>CALOES010000037.1:0-414475 GCA_942492405.1 uncultured Planctomycetaceae bacterium | reverse complement strand
CGTTGCCGCCGGTCTCGGCGTTGGCAGTGTGTGTCCCGCCAAGGACAGCTTGTTCGAGTTTTTCGAGCAGCATGGCTTGTGAGTACGGGCCGGAGATGAGGATCGGGCTGACCTGCTCAGTCCCTCGGCGTGGCGGAATGATGACCGTCAACGGCACGCTTTCCTGATTGAACCTGGAGAGCCAATGCTTGATCTCGGGGTTCTCCTGAGTGTAATCGGCCACCAGCGTGGCGACGTTGTGATCGTTGACGAACTCCAAAGTCTCCGACCGATTGAGAGCCACAAACTCGTTCGTCTTACAGATCTGGCACCAGTTTGCCGTAAAGTCAATCAGCACGGGGCGGCCTTCCTCGACAAGTTCCGTCATGCGGCGCTCGGTGAAGGGTTCCCAAGGCAAATGGGAACCAAACCCGTGCTGCAGGAACCAGGCGGCTCCGGAGAAGATGCCGATGCAGGCGAGCGCGCTGAGTCGTACACGCCATTTTGTCCCTGCCGGGCTGGCGACGTTGTACATGCAGCCGATCATCCAGAACGCCATCGACAGGCCGAGCAGAAAGACCATAAACGTGATGCGGCTTGCATCCGGCAACACGTAGACGAGCCAGATCACCGTCCCCATCAAAATGAAGCCAAGGAACTGCTTGAAGCGTTCCATCCACATGCCGGGCTTGGGGAGCAGGTTGACGACTCCGGGGAAGAAGCCTGCCACAAAGTAGGGCGACGCCATTCCCAGACCCATTGATGTGAAGACCGCATACGTGACTGCAGGCGGCTGCCTCAATGCCCAGGTAAACACGAGTGCCATCAAGGGGCCGGTACATGGCACACCGAGCAACGTCGCGATGATGCCGGTCAAGTACGCTCCAGGCAGCCCTTCGCGCTGTTCGCCACCTCCCGCGAAGCCGGGGATCGGGATCTCAAAGACACCCAGCAAACTGAGGGCCATCACAAACACGACGGCGGCCATGCTCATGGTGAAAATGGCGTTTTGAAACTGCGTTCCCCAGCCCAGCGAGATCGTCATGGCGAGCGTAGCCAGTGTCAGAAACACCGACAGCACGCCGGCGGTATAGGCGAGATTAAGTCCCATGACTTTCGCACGACTCTCACCGGCCTGCTGCACGAAGCTGAGAATCTTGATCGCGATGACCGGCAGCACGCAGGGCATGACATTGAGAATCAAACCGCCGAGAAAGGCGAGAATCAGTTGAATCGCGATGTTGCCGGCGACCTGGGGTTCCGGGACGTCGATCGCGAGTCGCGAGTCGTTCGACACTGTCAGCATCGCTGCCGTCGCATCGGCGACATCATCCGCTGTTTGCAGGGCACCGAGTGAGAAACTGAATGGCAACGGTGCCAGGCAGACATCTTTGCAGAGTTGATACTTGATCGCCCCAACGAGTCCGACGGGATCGTCGCCGACGCGACGGAATCGCTGTGTCCAGGCCGCCTGCCCTTCGTGGGCGTTCGACGTTGTCCCTGTCACACTGCGATGCACGACCGATGGCGTAACCGTGACAAGGCGGTCGATCGGTTCGAGTCCCGACAACTCCTTGAACTCAATCGTCGTGGGAACTTCGTTCTGGTCTTCAGTCGGCTCGAGGGCATAGGTCCGCCAGCCTTCGTCCATTTGCATGATGACGGTGAGAAGCCATTCGCCGTTGGACTCTTCGGTCAATTGAAACTGCAACTGCACCGGGTCGGGAGCACGCTCTCCAGGTCGCACACTTCGCGTCGGCACGACCATGTAGCCGAGCGACAAGTCAACCTCAGGTGCCTCGGGCACCTCATCGACTCCGGGAGTCGTTGCTACGTGAATGTCTGCTGCATCTGCCAAGGTCGCCGTGAATGCCTCTTTTTTCGGCTGGCAAGCTTCGGCGTTGCAAAGTTTGAAATCGATCTCGCCCACGACCATGGGTGGAGCATCAGACGCGGGATCGAGTCGATACCGCCGCGTCCACGTCACGCCGCCGGGGAATTTGTCGACCTCTGTCATAAACGACTGGTCGAACTCATGTTTCGGCGCGTGATCGGGGGTGAATAATTCATCAAGGGGCGTCAGACCGACGATCGATGCGATTTCGACCTTCGTCCGTCCCACAAATTGGTTGTTGATCGCGTAAGTCCAGGCATCATCCGACGTGTCGACTGTGATCGACAACACGACTTCGTCGGTACCCGCGACCGGTTCGAGACGCGTCGTGACCGTGGCGGTGGCCCCCGCAGACTGAGTGCCAACCCGTTCTGGCTCGCCAAAGATATTCAAATCGAACTGAGCCGACGCCGTTTGCGCCGTGAGCAGCAGTACCCAGGCCGCTAGACATGCGACCAAACGTTCCTTCTTCATGACCACTCCAGCCGAGGCCTCTAATGAATCCAATTGATACCCGGAACATCTTCCGGGGGGAGGGGCGGAGCCAACGGTGAGTCGGCTCACAATCACTCCCAGATTTTAGCGAGAATCGGCCATCGGGGGGAGATCAAGATTCGCTGATCTCACGCACAGACGCTTCAGCCTGTCAGCCTCCATTTTGCCTGTCGCAGCGATGCTTTCGCCTCTCCGGGTGCCACTTCGTACCACACGGAAAGCAGCGAGCCGTCGCCCAATTGTACCGTTGACGGATACCCCAAGTCCCCGGTGGCCCCATCACCGTAAATGACCATCGGCTCCGACCAAGTCCGGCCGTGGTCCTCGCTGAGGCGGGCCTGATTCCCCAGCGGAGCCCGGCGGTGGCCGTACGTCATCAGCAGTCGACCATCCGACAGACGCAACAAATGCGATGGCAATCCCCAGACGCCGATCGAAACGGGTTGCGACCAGGTGAGACCTCCGTCGATCGATTCACTTTGCAGCGTCTCGCCCGCATTGGCAGTATTGTGATTGCGAATCTGCGCGATGATGCGACCCTCATCGGTTTCGATCGCATGCAGTTCGTGGTAATTCTTGGGATCGTCGCCGTCGCGCGGTGGGATCTCGGCGAGCCATTCCCAAGTGACGCCGTCGTCGTGTGAGCAGGCGACTCCGACGCGAGGGTTGTCGAGCCAGAGTTGTTTGCCGGCATAGAGAATGCGACCGTCCGTCAGTTGGATCGGTCCATGTGGACTGTTGACGAGCGAGTCGTACCGCGTTGACCACGTCAGACCGCCGTCGGTCGAACGCAACATCCAGGTGCCGAGTTCCTGTTGACGTTGCTCGGCCGTCAATCGATCGCGCGCCGCCTGCCAGTGGGCTACGCGCTCGGCGTCGGCGTTGGGATCCTGTTCCCAACGTGTGAGTGTTGGCTCATACGCCAGTGACGAAAACGACGTGACCAGCAGCGACCCTTGAGCCGTTTCGAGCACGCCCGCGTCGCGGTCGTCGATGTCTCCATCCAGCAACACACGCGGCCACGTCCAGGTGACGCCATCGTCATCGGAAGTGATGCACTCCACGCGGCCGAACGGGCAGACATGTTCCTCGCGTCCTCCCGACCAGACGACCATCAGCCGACCCGACTGCAATCGCGTGAGCGTCGGCCACCCATGATAGACCTCCGGCTGCCAACTGATCGTGCGAACCTCTTCGACTTCGAAGCCCGGCGCGCTGGAGAAGGCGTGTACGTTGTTCCCGAGCAGGAGTCCGAAGCCGGCAACCCCACCGGCCTGAATCGCTTGACGTCGTGTGAGCATGCGTGATCCTCAAATGATGAGCCGCGACGCGCGACAGTATTGCATTGAATTCGATGCCAAGGGAGGCACTACGTCGCAACAGATTCTGGCGGAATCGGCGTCCTGTATCAAACAAGCCCGACTCCCGCAGAAGGGATGCAATTCTGATCCCTTGCCCCCGCGTTGGGCGTTATTCTCAATGCAGGATGATTGCGGGGGAGAGGGAGCGAGATCGGGTGCTCTCGCCCGCGATGTCGGCACTCAAAACCGGTCCCAGAAGGAGCGGGGGCGGTTGACGGTTTTGTCGAGGCAACGGGTGAGATCCTGGATCGCGTAGCGTTCGGCTCTGCGGTACGTACGTGTGGTCCCGGAATGTGGCGAGACGACCCTGCGGATCGCGTTCGTGATGTTGGCAATCGCGATACCGAGCAGGCCGCGCATCAGAACCGAGCGGGCGTTGCCGCCGGGAGAGTCGTGCGTGCGAATCGAATCACTCACCGGTTCGCCATTAAGATTCCCGCGCAGTTGCAGCCGCAGGTCAATCAAGCCGACCAGCACTTCGTAACGATGGACTTCGATCAACAAACCTCCCGATTGAAACCATTGAGGAAAGCCTTCGAGGTGTTGTTGAGCGGCATCGCAGATCGTGCCGAGGCTCTCTTCCAGCTGAGGCATCTGATCGCGTCCGTAAACGCCGATCAGGTCGTACTCAATGCGAAAGCCTCGGCTGGGCTCTTCGGGGGGATGTGCGGGACGATGCGTCCGCGACGGAGTTTCGTCGGCGATCCCTTTCGTCGTGCCTTCGACGACTTGGGGTTCGGCAGGTGCCAGGGAAGGGGCATGGGTCGATGGAGCAGGGGCGAGGCGTTTCTCCGTCAGGCGACCGCCGATCGGGGTCGGAACGCGGAGCATGATGGTGCAACCGGGGCACTCGACCTGATCGCCGGCATCATCGTCGCTGGCGGCGACGCGCACTCCGCAATTCAGACAACTGAATTCAATCATTGCCGGAGAAAGTAGCTGACGGAGGGGACGCCCGATGGCTTCGGGAATCATCACCACTCAGCAAGACTACTGCAAGTTCTCGGCGAGCTGGAGCTACGTGTTTCACGAAACGAAGTTACAGAAGCCGATCAACTCTTGGCGCTCGAAATCACGGCATTGGTCGCGGCAATGGCTTCGATCACTCGGATATCTCGGATGAGTGACAAGAGGCACAACCCGCCTCCTGTCGCCAGTGTCCACGTTGGAGTAAGTGTTCCTGTGCGAGCAAGAATCACAATTGTGATTGCGGCGCCAACAAGAAGAGTGTGCAGAATCAACAGTCCCGTGTTGTAGTCTTGAGTCGGCTGGTCATGAAATCGTCGGGCGATGGAGATTAATAGAGTCAGAAACAAGAAGCTGGCTGCACCTAAGAGTAAGACTGCGATCAGGAGAGTGACTTGGCCGATCAAGAGTTCGCCACGGTTTGCATCATTCCCCGACGTGATAAGGGACATTGCCAGCAGACCCAACGCGGTTGCAGCACCTCCGATCAGCAGCAAAATCGCTGCGACCAATGCCTTCATTGACATGTCAGGGATAAGCAGGCATTGCACAATGCCAAAGAATGCCAAACAAACCGCCACGGCGATGACCAGCAGGGACAGCCCGGCTCCGAACAGGAGCACTCCACCTGCAGCTTGGGGGGACGTCCAAGTCAACAATAAGAGCAACCCAGCAATGACGGCACAGGGCAAAGCAAATAGAAAGTACTGTGGATACTCGTGCTTGAGACGAAACAACACAGTACCGAAAACTGGGACAACGACGAGTCCTACCAGCGGCGGTGGCAAGAAGGCCGCCAACACTCCGATCAAGCATGCGACTTGCAGCATGTCGACGCCCATCACCGCCATCCCGCCGTAATACATCAACTCCAGTCCGGACTTCACATGTTTCCAGGCGGGTTCAAATGCATGCGCTCCTTTCGTTTTGGACTGGCGATGCTCGCCGACGTTGGACTCTCCCACTGAACCCGTAGTGGAGGATTCATACCAAGGAACCAATCCACCATCTTTCTTTTGATTCTCTAAACTGCCGGACGGTCTCTTTCCTGTAGTTTTTTTGGGAGCATTGGGATCGGTAACACGGACTGCGGTGCCGCATGACGGACACTTCACTCGGCGTCCAGCCAACTCCGCCTTCGCTCGAAATGTGGCCGAGCATTCTTGGCAAGATAGAGTGAAGGCCGCGACAGGGTTCGAAGTTGTCGCCAGTCGTTTCTCCGTCAGGCGACCGCCGATCGGGGTCGGAACGCGGAGCATGATTGTGCAACCGGGGCACTCGATCTGATCGCCGGCGTCATCGTCGTCGGTGGAGACGCGCGCGCCGCAGTTGAGGCATGCGAACTCGATCATGGGCCGAGAAGTTAACTGGCGAAAGGGATGCCCCAGGGACACAAGGGATCATCACTACTGCGGCAAGTTACCGCAAGTTTTCGGCCAGCGGAGTGCGGCTAGGCTGCAAGGTGCGCTGCTCAATAAGATCGCGAATACGTCGATGACACGAGAGGCAACCGCGACCCGCACCCGTGCATTCGGTGACCTGACGCACCGTCTCGGCACTGGTGACCGCGATACAGTCGACGACTTGTGAGTGGGTCACCGCGAAGGCAGCGACACAACACAAGATCGTTGTTCAATGGTGAGGTGGAAGCTTCCACGACTAGTCCATCGAGAGTGGGGAGTTTCCTCAGGCGTTCGCACCTGAGACTCAATCTCAATAAAGGTTAGAGAGGGGGATGATTGGTGTCAATCCATGCATCAAGGATTTCGTGTTGAAAATCACCAGACTTTTCGTAAGTCCGATCAGTGGCAGAGGCTGGCGCGGATTCCTAGAATGGCGTGCTCATCGCCTCAGACCCTTCCCGACTGGGCTGATGGGCCTCAAATCTGCGGTAAAACCGCCACGAATTCAATTTTGAGCCGACTTCTGGAGTCATCATGCTGCGATCGCTTTCTCCTCGAATGCGTCGAATGACGTGGATGTGTTTGATGGTGCTGGGCGCACTCGTGTTCGCGCCGGTCTTGTCCATGGCCGACGACGAGGGTCAGCCGGTCGAAAACGGCGGCGCGGCGACTGTTGCTGCCGATGCTGGTGCAGGGGATGGGGCTGCCGCAGGGAAAAATGAGCAAAGCCTGTTGGAATGGACGATCGAAGCCTCGGGACTTTGGGGACTTGGCCTCTTGTTGATCTCGTTCCTGATGGTGGCCCTCGTGGTGATGAATGTCCTGCAGGTCCGCCGCGATAACATGATGCCGCCAGAGTTCATCGAGGCCTTCGAACAGAAACTGGCCGCCAAGGACTATCAGGGGGCTTACGAGACCGCTAAGGCGGATGACTCCTTTCTGGCACGCGTCCTCGCCAACGGATTGGGGAAACTCAACCGGGGCTACGAAGAGGCCATCGAGGGGATGCAGGAGGTCGGCGAAGAAGAGAACATGACGCTCGAGCACCGGTTGAGCTACCTGGCACTGATCGGTGCCATTGCCCCGATGATCGGGTTGATGGGGACGGTGTGGGGTATGATTTCCTCCTTCCGCGTGATTGCCATCGCCGGGGGAACGCCGGAACCGGCTCAGTTGGCGAAAGGTGTGTCGACCGCCTTGTTCACCACGCTCGAAGGGCTCTTCGTGGCGATTCCGGCCATGGTCTTTTACGGGCTGCTGCGAAACCGTGTTGCCCGGTTCGTCCTCGAGGTCGGCATGGTGAGCGAAGGGCTGATGAGCCGATTCTCGACGCTTGGCAAAGGGAAGACTCCGGGAGGAGCCGCGCCTGTCGGAGCTCCCGCGAAGCCGGCTGAGTGATCTGCGATCGACCGATTGAAACTGTCAAAGACGATCATCATGCGTTTCAAGAAATCGAAGACGAGCGTCGTTGAAGTCGACATGACTCCCATGATCGACATGACGTTTCAGTTGATCGCGTTCTTCATGATTGTCTCGAACTTCGAGCAGACGCAGGCAGACGAACGCGTCTTGCTGCCGGTCGACCAGTTGGCGAAGCCTCCCGAAATCTCTCGGGAATACGAACTGGTCATCAACGTCGGTTTCATTCGCGAGAACAACCAAATCGTCGATCCCGTTCCCTGGGTGTTCTGGAATGCGGCCGAAAGTGTGCGCGTGCTCGAAACCCTGCCGTTGCTACAGCGCGAGTTTCGATTACGAAAGGATCGCGACGGCGAGGAAGCGGCTCAAGACACCTACATTGTGATTCGCGCCGATGCGGCCACGCCGACGGGGCTGGTGCAGGAACTGATCAAACTCGCCCAGGAAGCGGGCTTTCATCGTTTTGTCCTCTCCGCCGAGCAGACGGAACTGACCCCCACCGAAGTCTCCGAGCGCATTGGGAGTTAGGCGGCGATCGATGACAGACAATTCACATATGGTTTTCACGTAGCGGCAATCCCATGAAGTTTCGCAATCGCGGTGACAATTCCGGCAAGATCGACATTCCGATGGCGCCGATGATCGACATCGTCTTTCAGTTGCTCATCTTCTTCATCTTCACGCTGAAAATCGTGACCGAAGAAGGGGACTTCAACATCAACATGCCGATCGGAGCTGTCGATCCCAGTTCGCCTCCGCCGGCGTATCAGGCTTTGAACGTGCAACTGCGAGCGCGGCCCGACGGCCAGTTGGAGCAGATCGTCCTCGGCAGCAACGTCTGGACGTTCGATGCGACCCGCCCGCAAGCGGTCTTCGACGCCCTCGGCTCGAAGATCACCGAGCATGCCCGTTCGGCAGGAGGGTATACCGACGACCTCGAAGTCGAGATCGACGCTGATTACAACCTCAACTATCAGTATACCATGAGCGCCGTGTCGGCCTGTCGCGGCGGACGCGGCGGACGTGGGATTGAGAAGATCAAGTTCGCGGCCCCGATTAGACCGGGAGCCTGACGCGCCCCCATTGCGCTTGATCACAATCGAACTCGACCACGAGCGCCGGCATGTCTGTCTGGGAATTCTCAACCGCCGGTCGCATTCTTTTCGGCCCCGAAGCCGTCAAGGAAGTCGGGCCTGCGATCTCCCGCTTCGGCGCGTCTCGCCGAACGTTGATTGTCACCGATACCCACCTTGTCGCTGCGGGCATTGTTGACAATGTCGTCGCCAGTCTCGATGCCGCCGGCCATGCGGTCGAGGTCTTTGACGGCGGCAAGCCAGAACCCTCAATCGATCTCGCCCGGAAGACGCATGAAGTCGCCGTCGAGACGAAGCCCGATGTCATCATCGGTGTTGGCGGCGGCAGCAACATGGACCTGGCGAAGATGACGGCCGTGCTTGTTACCCACGGCGGGCGGCCTGAGGACTATTTCGGTTTCGACAACGTCCCCGGTCCTTTGCTCCCTTTGGTCTGCATGCCGACAACCGCAGGCACAGGCAGCGAGGTCTCGCATTCGTCCGTGTTGACCGATACGGACAATCAGATGAAGGTCAGTACGCTGAGCCCTTATCTCCGTCCTTCGATTGCCATCGTCGATCCGAATTTGACACTGAGCTGTCCCCAACAAGCCTCTGCCGACAGTGGAATCGACGCGCTGACACATGCCATCGAGGCCTTTACGGCGACTGATCACCAGGCTCTGGGCCGCCAAGTCGGCACGCCGATGCCGTATACGGGCAAGCATCCGTTGGGAGATGCATTGGCCGAGCAGGCGATTCGGCTCATCGGTTCGCACTTGATCACTGCGGTTCATGAACCACGAAACCTCGAGGCCCGCAGTGCCATGTCGCTGGCCGCCATGTGGGCGGGGATGGCGTTTTCCAACAGCGGCGTGGCGCTGGTCCACGCGATGGAGTACCCCGTCGGTGGTGCGGTTCATTGCTCACACGGGGCAGGGAATGGTTTGCTCCTTCCTTATGTGATGCGGCACATCCTCCCGGCTCGCACTCGAGAACTCGCCCAGATCGCGGTATCTCTTGGTGTCGATACCCTCGGGATGACGCCGGACGAGGCGGCCGAAGCAGCGATCCACGAAGTCGAGCGACTGCGACACGCGGTCGGCATTCCTCATCAGTTGCGGGAACTCGGAGTCCAGCAGGATCAACTCAGCGATTTTGCCAACAAGGCAGCCGGCATCGAACGTCTGATTCGTCTCACCCCCCGCCCCACAACGGCCGACGACATCCTGCGAATCTATCAGACTGCCTGGTAATTCCCCCTGTCTGCAACCCTCGACGTGGTGGTGCCTGTCCGGTATGTTCCGACTCGATCGAGTCGGCTGGCTCGCCCGGTGGCGAAGTGCACTCATTGTCGGCCCTCGACGTTGAATCAGGAGATTTCAAGATGCCGGTTGCGACACCCCAACAATACGCGGCGATGCTCGATGCCGCTCAGAAGAACGACTACGCCTATCCGGCGGTCAATATCTCGTCGCTCGTGACGCTGAACGCGGCTCTCAAAGGCTTTGCGGATGCGAAATCCGACGGCATCGTTCAAATGTCGACCGGCGGAGGAAAATTCGCCTCGGGCATTAACGTCGGCGACAACGTGCTCGGCTGTATCGTGCTGGCCGAAGCGGCCCATCGGCTGGCGGAACGTTACGACATCTATATCGCCCTGCACACCGACCATTGTCCGCCAACCGAGGTCGACAAGTTTCTCAAACCGCTGATCGCCGCCACAGCGGCCCGTCGCAAGGCAGGGCAGGGGAACCTGTTTCAATCCCACATGCTCGATGCCTCGAATCTGCCTCTCAGTGAGAACATGGCACTTTCGCAGGATCTGATGAAGCTCTGCGCCGAGAACGACATCATCCTCGAAGTCGAAGCGGGAGTTGTTGGCGGCGAAGAAGACGGAGCAGCCGGCGCGGGGATGGAGCATGTTCCCGATTCGAAACTCTACACGACTCCCGAGGATATGCTGGAAGTCTACGAGGCGCTCAAAGGACTCGGCCGATACATGTTTGCCGCGACGTTCGGCAACGTGCATGGGCATTACAAGCCGGGAGCCGTCCGGTTGCGACCCGATATTCTCAAAAAGGGGCAGGAAGCCGTCATGGCCAAGCACGGAAAGCAGGCGGAGTTCGACCTCGTCTTCCACGGCGGTTCCGGTACGCCTCGGCACGAATTGGAAGAGACGCTGCAGTACGGCGTCGTGAAGATGAATATCGATACCGATACGCAGTACGCCTTCACGCGGCCCATCGCCGACCACATGCTCAAGAACTATCTGGGAGTGTTGAAGGTCGACGGCGAAGTGGGCGACAAGAAGAAGTACGATCCTCGCAGCTACCTGAAGGAAGCCGAGAAGTCGGTAGCCGCCCGCCTGGGACAAGCCTGCGATGACCTCCATTCTGCTGGCAAGACGCTGTATGGGAAATAGAGGTCAGGAATCAGGGGTCAGGAGTCAAGAACCCTGATCCTTGCGAATTCCCAATTCTGCCACCTGATCCTCGACGCCTGACTCCTGAATCCTCACACCTGATCACTGCCTCATGTCTATTCTCGTCCACTCCGAAACTCGCATCATCACGCAGGGCATCACCGGCAAGGTGGGGTTGTTCCACTCACAGAAGTGCCGCGAGTATGCTGAGGAATGCCGGCCCGGCGTGCCGACACTGGTTGGCGGCGTGACGCCCGGCAAGGGTGGGACCGAGGTCGATGGCTTTCCGGTCTTCAATTCGGTGCGCGAGGCGATCGCCCAGACCGGAGCCAATACCACCATGGTCTTTGTCCCTCCCTTCGCGACGGGGGACGCCATCATGGAAGCGGCGGATGAGGGAATCGAACTCATCGTGGCGATTACCGAGGGCGTGCCGGTGCTCGACATGGTCAGGGTGAAGAAGTTTCTGGAAGGGTATCCCAAGTCGCGGCTGATTGGCCCGAACTGTCCGGGCGTCATCACACCGGGAATTGCCAAGATCGGCATCATGCCGGGGTATATCCACACGCCGGGCGCGGTGGGCCTCATCAGCAAGAGCGGCACGCTGACCTACGAAGCCGTCTGGCAGACGAGCAATCTCGGGCTCGGCCAGTCGACCGCGGTGGGCATTGGCGGCGATCCGATTATCGGGACGACGTTTATCGATCTGCTGCAGTTGTTCGAAGCCGATCCCGGTACCGATTCGATCCTGATGATCGGCGAGATCGGTGGCGATGCCGAGATCAAAGCGGCCGAGTACATCAAGGAGCATGTCAAGAAGCCCGTGGCGGCGTTCATCGCCGGCAAGACGGCTCCCCCCGGAAAACGGATGGGCCATGCCGGGGCAATCATCTCGGGGGGCAAAGGGACCGCGGATGAAAAGATCGCCGCCCTCGAGGCTGCCGGCGTCGAAGTGGCTGCCAGTCCCGGTGACATGGGCCAGGCACTGCAGCGGGCGATGGCCAAGGCCAAACGCTGATTGAAGCGCAGTACGCGGCGCGGCAGAGCACCACCAACTTCCCATGAATGCGACCTCTGCTCGCACAACACCAGAATCGCCAAGGATGCCCGCCTGGATGGGCCACCTCCTTCTGGCCATGATCGTGCTGATCGTGTTTGGCCAGACGCTGACGTTCGACTACGTCGGATTCGACGATGTCGACTATGTTCGAGACCGCGACCGAATCCACGACGGGTTGACGCTCAAAAACATCGGCTGGTCATTTACGACGCTTACGAAGGCCAACTACCATCCGCTCACGTGGTTGTCGTACATGGCTGATGTGACCTTCCTCGGTCTGGGAGCGGGGGAATTCCATTTCACGAACACGCTGCTGCATCTGATCAACACGCTCTTGTTGTTTGAGTTGCTGTCACGGATGACGGGTGACCGCTGGCGATCGTTTCTCGTGGGCGCACTGTTCGGGATTCACCCGCTGCATGTCGAATCGGTGGCCTGGATCTCCGAACGCAAAGACATGCTCAGTACGCTGTTCGCCCTGGCGGCCATCTGGGCCTATGTGAGCTGGGTCCAGTGTAAACGACTTTCAAGCTGGGGACTGCTGCTGTTATTCATGTTGCTCAGCCTGCTGGCCAAGCAGACAATGGTGACTCTTCCGTGCGTTCTCATTCTGCTCGACATCTGGCCGCTGAGGCGTCTTTCGTTGCAGAGAGCCGAAGTTGATTTCAAATCGTCAGAGCTGGCGACCGCGACGTGGATCGAAGTCTTTCAAGAGAAGTGGTCGTTGTTTCTGTTGTCGTTCGTTTTTTCGTTTGCCGTCGTCTATGCCCAGGCCCACAGCGGGGCGGTGGTGTCGACCGAAAAGATCTCGCTCCCCATTCGCGTCGGGAATGCGGTGCTGAGTTACGGAATGTATCTCAGGCAGACGATCTGGCCGCTGGACCTGGCGTTTTACTATCCACATCCGAAAGAGGCGATTTCCTGGACGGCGGTCGCCCTCGCCGCGATCGTGCTCGTCGCTGTGAGCGGTATCTGCCTGATGCGGCGCCGCCGAAACCCCGCATTGCTTGTCGGCTGGCTTTGGTTCTTGGGAACACTGCTGCCGATGATCGGGATCATTCAGGTCGGCGGACAGGCGCGAGCCGACCGTTACACCTATGTCCCGTTGATCGGCATCTTCATCCTGCTGGCTTGGAGCATCCCCGACATTTGGATGGCTCGGCAGCGAACGCGACGCGTGCTCGCATGCATCTGCGGTGCCGTCGTTATCCTGTTGATGGTTCAAGGCTACCGGCAGACGGCCACGTGGAAAAACACGTTTGAACTCACGGAGCACGCCCTCGCGATCAATCCCGACAACGACGTCGCGCAGTCGCAGCGAGGATATGTGCTGCTGGGCGCCGGCGATCTGGACGCCGCGGAGTATCACTCGCTGCGCGCGATCGAACTCAATCCTGAACGTCGCGTCGAAGCGTTCTACAATCTGGGCATCATCGAGATTCGCCGTGGCAATCCGGCGGCGGCCGTCGACTGGTTTCGGCAGGGACTCGGTTACAAGGCCGACTACCTTGATGCACGCCGTGGTTTGATCACGGCACTCATTTCGCTCAAACAGTTCGACGATGCAGAACAGGAAGTCGATCTTGCTCTGGAACAGTTTCCCGAAGTCGCGGAGGTTTGGTTCTTGAAGGGTTGCCTCCATGTTGAGGAGGAGGAGTACTCCGATGCTGTCGCCGCGTTGCGCGAGGCTCTGGAATGCGATCCGCATTTTCGCAATGCACAAGAGATGCTCGACGCGGTGCAGCGTCGCAGCCGATAAGGGGCCTCAGCGCACAAGAATGTCGGGATGTTCGACAGGCTGTCCCTTGATCTCGACAGACAAGCGTGGCCATTGCTCCATGGGAGTCAGCACTTCGTTGCCGCCGGCCCGCACGAGGATCGTGTCCCCCGTCAACGAGGCTCTCACCGAGGGACGCCACGACAGCGCCATCCCTTCCTCAAGCATGAATGACGAATCGGGAGTGATGCACGACTCGCGGAAGCGGTACCCCGTCACTTCGCCTTGTTCCGCCTGGTGCCACTCCTCGGCCGCGCCGTACTTTTCATAGATGCGGGCGACTCGCTTCCAGACTTCCGACATCACCCAGCCGGGTTGAGAGAACGCCATTCCCGTCGCCTGAACCAATGTCGCAACGGTGTGCGACTGCCGCAGGTTTTGCGGTGGTTCGTCGAAACAGACCGTTCGCGTGGCCGTCGCGTGCAGACCGCGATATCGCCCCGTCACCGACAACACGCAGTAGCGTTCAATGGTGTCGCTGCTATACCCCCAGCGGCGGTAACGATGACCCTGGCCGTCGGCCATCACCTGCATCCGCACCGGTTCGACCTGGTACTTGAGCAGCCGATGGGCGAGATGCCCCGCCACTTCGGCTTCCGACATATGTTGAGGCAGATTTCGTGCCGTTGCTTCGACGGCGTGGGAGACAAGGCGCCCCAGCTTGCGCAGTGATTGATGATCTCGCGTCGAGAGTCTCGTTCGAAAATCAACCAGCTCCTCGCCGACGTAGGTATTACCCAGGCCGTGCGTATCAGAGCCTGTGTGCCGGCCGCGGGAAAGATCCTGGCAGAGCTTTTCGCGGCACTGATGCCAGGGGCGTTCTTTGAGCTGGAAACCCAGTCCGGGGAGTTCGCGGTCGAACATCATGCCCGAATCGACGGAGTCGCACAGCAGTACCCGCGCTTCGCCATTAATGAACGCCGTCGCCCGTGGCCCTTCGTTCCCTTGGTGTGTATTGTCGCCGCCACAGGTGATCCAGGCGAAATTCGCGGCATCTCGCAGCAGGAGTCCGTCGAGTTCCTTGAGCCGCACGTACTCTTTCAGCAGGTTGTGTCGACGGTCGACCTCCTCGACCCGGTCGAAATCGATCGTGCGGATTTCGCCCGAGGAGACGGGTTCAAACGGTACCAAAGCCTGAGTGGACATGGGACACTCGGTCTGCGCCAGAACGACGAAGGATGGAAGGCAGTGTCTCCCTCCAAGGTATCATAGTCAACGCAATCCCGCCTATCCTGCAAGGGGCCCTGAGGCCAGCATCCGAGAACCCCGCAGCGAAAATTCCGGTCGTGACAGTCAGAGTGACGGGGAAGGCTGGAGAAAGGGAGGCCGAAGGCAGGTGCCAGGAGTCAGCATGCGGGGATTCTTCTCATCACTCAACCCTCATCTCTAGTCCCTCAACCCACCCATGACTGCCCTGGATCGCAAACTGTTTCGCGATCTGCTCCACATGAAAGGGCAGGCGGTCGCGATTTCGCTCGTCATTGCCAGCGGCGTGGCTGTGTTTGTGATGGCCGTCAGCACGTTGCAGTTCCTCAAGGCGACTCAACAGACCTACAACGACCGCGCCCGCTTCGGCCAAATCTTTGCAGACTGCACCCGCGCCCCGAACACCTTGGGTGAACGACTTCGCGAAGTTCCCGGCATCTCGTCGGTGGAAACTCGCATCTCGAAGGATGTGACTCTCGATGTCGAAGGACTCGATGAACCTGCCGTCGGTCGCTTGATTTCCATTCCTGATCGCGGTCCGCAGATTCTCAACCTGCTGCACCTGAGAAGGGGCCGCATGGTCGAGCCGGGACGCGGTGATGAAGCCGTCGTCAGCGAAGCCTTCGCCGATGCCAATCATCTGACGGTCGGCGACACGGTGTCGGCTGTTCTCAATGGAACGCAGGAACATATTCGCATCGTCGGCATCGGTCTCTCTCCTGAATACATCTTCGGCATGCGTCCCGGGTCGATCGTGCCCGATGACCGTCGCTTCGGAGTCTTCTGGATGTCCGAAAGCGCGCTGGCGGCGGCATTCGATCTGGAGGGAGCCTTTAACAGCGTCACCGCGACTCTGTTGCACGGAGGCTCGGAAGCCATCGTTATCGAAAACATCGATCATCTCCTCGAGCCCTACGGCGGTGTCGGAGCCTACGGACGTGAGGACCAGACCTCGTACCGTTTCCTCTCAGACGAGATCAAACAGCTTCGGGCGATGGCACTCGTGGCTCCTTCGATCTTCCTCGGCGTGGCGGCTTTCTTGTTGCACATGGTCTTGTCGCGACAGATCAACTTGCAGAGAGAACAGATCGCGGCCCTCAAGGCCTTTGGATACTCGAAGTGGGAGGTCGGGCTGCACTACATGAAGCTCGCCATCCTCGTGTCGTCGGTCGGCTGCGTGATCGGCACCGGACTCGGTACTTGGCTCGCCACTGGGATCTCGACGATCTATGCGCAGTTCTACCGATTCCCGACGTTTCACTATTCATTCGACTGGCAGGTCGCCCTCTGGGGTTGCGGAGTAACGATGCTGGCCGTCATCGTGGGGACGCTACATGCCGTTCGTAAGGCCGTGATCTTACCACCAGCCGAGGCGATGAGGCCCGAGCCGCCGCCGACGTTTGGCCGCACGATCATCGAACGTGTCGGTCTGGAGAAGCTGTTCCCACAGTCGGCCCGTATGATTCTGAGGGAGCTGGAACGCAAGCCGATCAAGTCGCTCATGTCGTCGCTCGGCATCGCCTGTTCGGTTTCCGTCATGATCCTCGGCAACTTCGGTGTCGATGCGATTTCGTATCTCATCGAATTTCAGTTCTTCATTGCGCAGCGGCATGATGTGAATGTCGTGTTCATCGAGCCGACGAACTCGTCCGCTCAATTCGACCTGGCTCACATGCCGGGAGTGATGAATGTCGAAACGTATCGCGGCGTCCCGGTGAAGCTGCGATCGGGACACATCGTGCGGCGAACGAACATCATGGGCCTTGGTCCCGAACGGGATCTCTGTCGTCTGCTGAATGCGAACGAAGTTCCCGCCCGGCTGCCTCCTGATGGGGTCATCTTGTCCGACATGCTCGGTCGCGTGCTCGAAGTTGAACCGGGCGACACGATCACGATCGAAGTTCTCGATGGAGAGCGGGGCGTTTACGAAGTCCCCGTCGCCGGTTTCGTCAAGGAGTACGCCGGAACGACGGCCTACATGGACAAGTCGGCGCTGCACCGCCTGCTGCATGAACCCGACGTTGCCAGTGGTGCCTTCCTGATGGTCGACCCCGCGCGCGAACAGCAGTTGTACGATCTGCTGAAGGAGACGCCACGCGTGGCGGGCGTCACGGTGCGAACCGCCGCCGTCGAGGGTTTCCAGAAAACGATCGCGGAAAACCAGCTCACGATGCAGTCGTTCAACATTGTCTTCGCCTGCGTGATCGCGTTCGGCATGGTCTACAACACGGCTCGCATCTCACTGGCCGAACGGTCGCGCGAGCTGGCGACGCTACGCGTGATCGGCTTCACGCGCGGCGAAGTCTCGATGATCCTGCTGGGAGAATTGGCGATCCTCGCCATTGTTGCCATCCCGATGGGTTACGCGATCGGCTACACGTTTTGCATGCTGATGGTGATGGGCTTCAACTCCGAGATGTACCGCATCCCCCTCATCGTCAGCCCCGCAAACATGGCCTTCGCCGCCCTCGTCACGCTGATCGCCTCCCTCGTCTCGGGCCTGATCGTCAGGCGAAAGATCGACGAACTCGACCTCGTCAGCGTACTGAAAGCGCGCGATTGAATCGGAGGTGAGCAGGGAGCGGCGAATCGAGCGTAGATGCTTGTTTAACGCCCAGCCGCAGGCGCCGGCTGATGTGGAGTGAAGCGTTCCATACGTCACGCTCCCGGCTTGAGTGTATCAATCCACTCCTGAGGCACTTCCCCGCTCGATTCGAGATGGTCAATAAGCTGGTCAACGTTCTCAGAAACACTGGCAGAGTAGAGCAACACCGCGGCGACGACGTCTTGACTCGATTCTGGAAGTTCACGAAGTGCCCGCAGTACAAGCGGCCAGACGATCGAGGCCAACTCCGGATGCGAATCCGACCAGTTGATCCAATACTCGCTTCTCCCCAGTTCGCGACCCAATGCCGAGTAGCCATCCCTCCAGGCATCGTTCCAATGGGATGCAGGAATCCAACGAGGATGCTCGACGTCGTTCGGCTGCCAGTAATCGTGCTCGATGAGATAGTTCACGATGTCCTTGCGGTAGTAGCCGAACCCAGAACGATAGATTGGAATTTGAAGGAGTGGGACCAGTCGCTCGGACTGGTAGCGCGATTCGAGTGTATCGGGCGAGAAGTACGTCAAGCCTCCGCGAGTCGAGAACAGCATCGCCACGGACCACAACGCGACAACGACTGCACACGAGAGGGCGATCTTTTTCGCATTTCGGCCAGTGGAATGAGTAGACATCACGCAAACAATAATTGCCTTAGGATACGGCACCAATAAAAGGGGACACTCTTCAATTCTCCCGCACCCATTGTGACTGGTGCAATATCCAAACTGTACACCGATTCAACACCGTTGAACGCGCCATTTCACAAGCGATGTCCATCGGCACAGTCTACCGGCGATACAGATCCCGAAAGGCTTCACCAATATCGGTGAAGCGAAATTCGAAACCTTCCTCCTCCAGTCGCCGCGACACGCAGTAGCGGCCTTGCAGGGCGAGGTCGGGGTCGGTGCGAAGCAGAAGCGTGGCGGCGAGCCGGACCATCCAGGTTGCCGCCGGCAGGCCGATCGGCATCCCGCATGCTCGGCGGAGTTCTCGCATGAAGACCTTGTTCGACACCGGATTCGGAGCCGTGATGATGTAAACCCCCTGCATCGACTCATCAGCGATGCCGCGCACGATCAGCCGCGTCATGTCGAGTTCGTGAATCCAGCTCAGTCCCTGCCGACCATGTCCCACGGTGCCGCCGAGTCCCCAGCGGGCCAACGGGGCGAGGCGCCGGAGCGCGCCACTCTTGCGACCAAGTACGAAGCTCGTCCGCAGGATCACTTGTCGCATCGATGGCAGCACCGAGCGTGCGTACGCCTCTTCCCACGCCTTCGCCACGAAAGGAGCGAGACCATAGCCGAACTCGGAGTCTTCATCACACATGAGTTTGGGCGGGTCGCCGTAAATGTGAGCCGTCGACATCTGCACCCACACCGATGGCGGCTGTCTGATCTTTTTGAGAGCCTTGCCGATCGCCAGCGTCGACTCGACCCGCGAGCGCAGAATCTCGTCGCAATGGTCCGCCGTCTTGATGCAGTCGACCGTGCGCCCTGCGAGATTCACGATGCCGGCTGCACCATCCAGATGGCCGGCCCATTCCCCCACGGTGCGCGCATCCCACCCGGCGAACGTCCACGGTCCCTGTTCCTGGGGCGGATGCCGCGCCGCGAGGACCACTTCGCAGCCAGACTCCGCCAGCGAACGCGCGAGATTGAGACCAATGAACCCCGTGCCGCCGAAGATGATGATCCGACCAGAAGGCTGCGGGTCGTTGGGCATGGCACTCACCTGTGACGACGTCGATTCAGGGATGTGAGAAAGAGGACCCCATCTCAACACTCGAGATCGTCGTCAGGAAGTGATCCCCACAGTTTCCCACCATCGGGACCCCGTGTTCTCACCGCCCATCCACCGGATACATCGGTCGGCGACGGTGTTTGTAATTGAGGGCATTGAAGTCGTGTGTGTGCACGGCCTTCGTATCGATGTTGAAGATGCTTCCCGCGATCGGCTCGAAACTGGCGCGGAAATGGACAGCGGACTTAACGGCGATCACTTTCATTGCCGTGCAGTCGATGCCGAGCGACTTGGCGAACGCGGGACCAAGCGGCTGTTCGCCTGCGGAAACGACAACAACGTGTACACCATCTTGTTCGAGCCATGCCGAGCAACCCATGTTACCGGTGAGGCCAGCGAACATCGGGCCATCGTACCTGAACGCCCCATCGGAGACGCCCCGCACCGTCGCCTGCATGCGCACCGGCGGGCCCTGCGTCGGATGCGATTTGCCGCCGACTTCGACATCGAGTGTGCCGCCGACGCCGACGGCATGTGCTTGCTGAGCCACTTCGTTGTCGACGATGTACAGGAGGAGCACATCCTGCATCCGACGGTCGAGAAACGTTTGCAGTATCTCGGTTGAGTCTCCGCCGGCTCCGCCTCCCGTGTTGTCGGCCTGGTCGGCGAGGATGATAGGGTACTTGCCGATTGCTTCACCTTGCTGCAGGGCTTCGGCCATCGAGAGTGGTTCGCGATGCCAGCGATCACGACGTTCCCAGATCCAGTCGACAAGTTCGTTCGCTGTCTGCTCGGCGAGTGCGGTATCGCCATCGGCGATCACAATCACACTCGGTCCCATGTTCTCGATGTCGGCCCAGGGGAAGCCGGTCGAGATCGTGACCGACAGTATTCCCGGTCGCTGTTCGATGGCGTGTACTTGTTTCAGTACATCGTCCATCGGCGGATGTGCGGTGATCTGGCACGCCGCACTCCAGAACAGCGGTATCGCTTGGAAGGCTGTCACAGGTCGCACTTCGCCGCGTAGTGTGGCGACGATCAGATTGGCCGCTTCCACGCCGCGCTCGGCCATGTCGATATGCGGATAGGTGTCGAACCCGATGACGGCCGTCGCCGCCTGGCAGCGTTCCAGCGTGTGATTGCCATGCAGATCGAACGTAACGATCACGGGACAATCGGGTCCGACAGCTTCGCGAACTGCGGCGATGAAATCGCCATCGGCATCCGCAATCCCTTCAACCACCATCGCTCCATGCTGATCAAGCAGCACGCCATCGATCGGCCCCGCGTGCTTGAGGCGATCGAGGAACTCCTGTTTGAGGGCCGCGTAATCCTCCGCGAGGATCAGCCCGCTGGGATACGCAAAGCCCCACAAGAGCGGCACGAGCTCGAACCCTTGCTTGTCGGCTCCTTCAATGAAGCCCCCCGTGCAGGTGTTCGCTCCGCGAAATCGCTCGACGATGTCGGCCCCGCGAAACAGCCCGAACCCCGACTCGAAGTCGGCAACACGCGTGCGCGTGTTCGCAAACGTACTCGTCTCGTGACAAATCCCGCCGATGGCAATACGCATGTTGAACCTCCGATGAATGTGACATGGAATGTTATGATGCCGGAAGGGCGAGCGGTAGCGCGGCTCCCGATCGGCCTTTCCGCGTTTGAATTGACCATCACTTCAGGCACAAACACTTGACCGGCCCGACACTGCGAAAGCCGACAGCGCGATTTGGGTGGACGCGATGGCTGCTGCTCATCGCGATGCTGGTCGTGCTTGGATTCTTCTTTGCCTATCGGGATCGACTTTCGTTCGAGACGTTTGCCAGTCACGAACGCGAACTGCGCGACTGGGTCGGCCATCATCATCTGGTCGCATTGGCCGGCGGGTTCGTGATCTTCTTTCTAATCGCCGCCTCGTCGCTACCGGGAACGTCGTTGCTCACGATCGTGATGGGCTGGCTCTTCACGTTTCCCGAGGCGGTCGCGCTCGTGAGTTTCGCGGCTACGTCGGGAGCCGTCGTCTCGTTTCTGATGAGCCGCTACCTGTTTCGTGATCTGGTTGAGCAGCGGTTCGCGGTGCGGGCAAAACTGTTTGAGACGGCCCTCAACCGGGACGGGGCGTTCTATCTGTTGACGCTGCGAATGGTTCCGTTCCCCTTTATGGTCGTGAACCTCGCGATGGGGCTGACACGAATTCGCGTCTGGACCTTTACCTGGGTCAGCCAGCTCGGCATGCTGCCGAAGTCGATGGTCTTTATCTATCTGGGCTCGACGCTGAAGGGCCTGAGCGATCCGGTGCAAGGTTTGGTTGTCCGCCCACAATTCATCATCGCCTTCGCCCTGATCGGTCTGATGCCCATCGTTTCGCGCTACGCCATGCGCTGGGTGCTGGGGAGGCGACGAAAGGGGGCGCAGGAGACAACACCGGGATGATGCCACAATCTCAAGTCGGCGGATCTCCGATTCGCATCACCCCGCGTCGTAGGGGATCGGTTTCTCCTCGCCGCGGATGTCTTTGTGCCAGATCGTTTCCTGGAACTCGTGGTGGCCGAGGCGGGTGACGCCGCGATCGATGTGCATCAGGATCGTCCACCAGTCACGACAGGCCAATGCTTGCGGCGACACCCACAATCCTGGCAAAGCCTTGCTCTTGATGATCCCGTTACGATCGGCGACAGCCGTCTCGAACCGCTCGCCGTTGTGACGGTTCCAATACAGCTTCGGCGAGTCGGCATCTTCGACGGCCACATACTCGACGACGCCGAACCGCTCGAAGAGGGCCTTGCGCGTTTCGTACTCCGCCATCTCGTCGGCCGCGAAAACATCGAGCACGAAGTTGGGCGGCCCCTTGAACCCCCGCTCCACCGGCTCGCACTGCCTGAGCCGACCATGATTGACCATCGAAATCAACCCCGGAACGATCCGCGTCTCGTCATCCAACTCGACCGGCACATGCAGACAGACATAGATGCCGGGCGTGAAAAGGCGATAGTGATTGACACACAGCGCCAGGTCGGTGAGCAGGACGGATTTGGAGGTGCTTAGTTCGGGCATGATTGAATCTTGACGCTCTATTCCATCCAAACTGGCACAATGTCATGCATCCTGGGATTAATCGCTGCCCAAACGACTGTATCGCTTGGATATGGGTTCTCGTAGAAGTCGTCGCTCCACCTATCGAAGTGGTCCCACATTCCTTGCTTGTCTCTTTTTTCAATTCGTTCCAGTTGCAGCAAGCGGTCCCTGCGATTGGGCGAGGGTTCGCTGTTCGGGAAGATGCTCAGGACACTGCGAAAGCGGTGCTCGCCATCCGCGTCTCCACCTTCGATCAGAATCTGCAGTACATGCCGCCACTGATCGCCGGAAGAATTGAAGAAATACTGATGGAATCCGCCATTGTTGACATCTGCCTCGAGCCCCAGCGCTCCCGCGACCATTTCTTCCGTGAAGGTCAGCGGTATCTTGTTCCACCACTTCCAACTGTAGAAGTATTGGAGAGCACAGTTGATCTCCTCCCAACCAACTGTGTCCACCTTCGCGAAGATTTCCGGGACCGTTTTGCCAAGCGTGCTGCGAATCTTCGCGAATTCCGTTTTGAATTGCTCGACGACGTGTTCAGGAATCTCGGTCACGTCGTCTTCATTAAAACCCGGTTGCTTGGCGAGTTCGTACATCTCGTGGATGACATCCTCGTAAGATCTCATCGGCGGCATCCCGTCGCCCTCAAAGCTGTCGAAGTCGCATTCGGGTTCGTCGTCCATTGTGCTGTCGCCATGTTCGCGGCTCGTGAGATTCGAGATGTTCCCGTTCCGAGGGATCCGCCCACGACGGGTGGCAGTCGTTAGACCTGACCCCAGGCACCCGACGCTCCGTCGCAACTCCTTTGGCAGTTTGACAAATCAAAAATGACCAGTCCATACTGCGCCGCCGAAGCGCCGAAGCGTAATAAAACTTTACCGCAAAGCGGTGACGTGCTGTAATTGAGATTTTGAGAAGGTCCGCGATGGCTAGAATCTATATTGAGACAACCGTCATCAGCTTCTATTTCAACGCGCGAACCGAGCCCGAAATGGTAGCCCGCGAGAATTGGTCTCGGCGGTGGCTCGACAGCGCGCTTGCTGGCACCGATGAACTCGTGACAAGCCTCGCGGTCAAGTCCGAACTCGACGCTGGTGAATTTCCCAACAAGACGGACATGCTCGCACTTGCTTCTCGCTTTTCATTGCTGGCATTAAACGACGCCATTGCAGAAGTGGTTGATTCGTACATTTTGCATCATGTCATGCCCAATGACCCCGGTGGTGACGCCTTACACCTTGCGGCGGCATCATTCCACCGTTGCGACTTTTTGGTGACTTGGAACTGCCGCCACATCGCCAACGCGAACAAATTTGGCCATATCCGACGCGTCAATGATATACTTGGATTAGGAAATCCGGCGTTGGTCACGCCGCTTGCATTACTGAATGAGGATACGATCAATGGATAGCTACAACGAAGTTCGACGCGTCCGCAAGGAAATGTCCGAGCGGGCCGGGCATGACATCCGCACGCTGATTGCGTCGATCAATTGTCGATGGCCGGACGAAGCTTCTCTCGCTAGCGACCCCGGCACGATGGCGGAACAATGCGATGCACGGGAGCGGCCATCGTCGGACTCGAAAGGTGAATCGATCACGGCCGCCCCGAGATCTTAAACGTTACGCCCGATCACCTGACCCTGCTTCCAGGTGAACTCGTCCGGTTGCGCAAAGGTGCCGCTCGTTTCAGCGACGCGAATCAGCACAATCGTGACTATCAGGATCTGCATCAGGGAACATGCGTCAATGAGCTCGCGACTGCCGTCCACATTCGGATTCCCGGGCAAGCACTTCAAGTGAAGCTGGTGCCGCACATCACGCCGACGAGCCGACGACTGTCAGCACGTCTTGTGCATCAATCAGCACGCGGCGGTTGTCTTCGTAGCTGACGAGGATCTTGCGTGCGAGGATTTCCTGGGCGAGGACGCGGCCTTGGCCTTGCTTGGTGACGACTGTCTTTCCCACTGCTGGCAGCTCGCGCTGGTATTCGGCGTAGGTGTCGTACTCGTAACGCAGGCAGCACTTCAGTCGGCCGCAGCGGCCGGAGATTTTGTTGGGGTCGAGCGTGGCCTTCTGCAGCTTGGCCATCTTCATCGACACGGGGGGTGTTTCGGCCAGGTGCGTGTTGCAGCAGACGGGCTTGCCGCAGTCGCCATAGTCGGCGAGCAGCTTGGCTTCGTCGCGGACGCCGATCTGCCGCATCTCGATGCGGGCATGAAACTTTTTGGCCAGCACCTTCACCAGGTCGCGAAAGTCGACACGGTTCTCGGAGAGGTAATAGAAGATGACACGCTCACCTCCGAACAGATGTTCGACATCAACGAGTTGCATCGGCAGCGGGATGCGAGTGATTTCGTCCTTGCAGCCTTCGAACTCGTCATGCTCCTTCAGCCAGATCTCCTCGCGAGTCTTCACGTCTTCGGGAGACGCTTCGCGGAGAATCTTACCAATGGGGTCTTCCTTGCCGAGATAGGCCCGGGTGCGTTCGTTGGCTTCGCTGAGCACCTCGCCCCATTCCGTCCCACGATTGGTGCGGACGATTACTTGCGACGAGCGCGCGAACTCTCGATCCCCCCGAGAGGTGAACTCTCCCAGGTAGCGCGTCGTGCCGTAACGAACGACAAACTTGTTCGCCATCGTGAGGGACGAGAGTTAAGGGTTGAGAGACGAGGGAGATGATGTGTCGGCGGTCAATTCACTGAGGAGTGCCTGTGTCGCCGTCATTTCGGCTGTCAGTCCCGAGACGAGGTCGGGCTTTGCTTCGCCGGGTAACACGCCCCATGTGTATGTTTCCACTTCCAAGTGTGGAGCGTACTCCAGTTTGCGGACGGCATCCAGAGCCAGTCGCAAATCGGCCCGTGTCGTCTCCAAAGGGCCCACACGTTCCGCGTTCACGGGGACATGAAAGTGAATCCGCCAGCAGTCGGCCTCAGCAAACTCTTTGGGAGGTGATTCGCAGAAAACGCGGTCGAGATCGAGGTGCCTGAGCACCTTTCCCTTCGACGAACGGGCGATTGTCTGATGCAGATACCTTGGCTCCACGAATGTCGCCAACGCTTCGCGGGCGGCTGATGACTCCATTGGCCGCGGAAGCTGCAAGGCACAGGTGATATGGACTTTATTGATGCGCACTCCCGAGGCAGCCAGCGAGTTGATCGATGCCTGCACGTCCTCGAACTCGACCGACTGATGGCACACATCGTAACAGACGCCCAGATGCCGTTGGGCGATCTGCTTCAAGCCGGCGGCATCCGCCTTATTGAACAGTTCGTGAAAGAATGCGACCGTTTCGAGTGTCGTTTCCAGAATGCACAATGGCTCGGGCTCGATCGCCAGTCGGATGACTTTGCCGGTCTCGTCATGCAGTTCATCAAGGAACGTGGCGAGCTTCAGCAGTTGGGCGATGCACTGGGACTGGAACTTCACGACGACCGCGACATCATTCGTGGAGGAGACGAGATTCTTGAAGCCAAGCGGCACCGTCGACAGGCTCCCTTCGACGCCCTCGGGCATCAGGTCAGCCAGCACGCGGGCACACGCTTGCGTGTAATGCAGCCGATCGTCGGAGGTCCAATCGGGAACGTAGACCTGCTCCTTCACGCGCTCGCTGTGAAAGTTCCCATAGGGGAATGTGTTCAGCGTGTAGCAGACCAGATTCTGTTCCGTGAGGGTGCCTTGCAGTTTCTCAAGCCCGCGCGGGTCGGCTTCCAGTCCATCAATCACGCTGCGGGCGAGCCAGAGACCGGCCGCCACCGGTCGCCCTAGCTTGTGTTGCATCGGTGCGGTGTACTGCACCAGACCGTCGACAACTTCGTCGACCGTCTGTCCCGGATGAACGTTCGTGCAATAACTAAGAGGCAGCGTGCTGAAGGACATGCAATTCCGCAGGCAAGGTCAATCGAACCCGTTCGAAACCAATACGTTGACCCATGCCTCGATCGATCGCAAGCCAAGGTGAATAAGCGACACCCGTCGTCACGACCCACCCGTTGGTCGGAGACGTGCCGGGCGCCGGCCGAACGCTGCTGCTTTTCAATTCGACCGTCTCGGCCCTAGACGAGAGGAGAGTTGGCCGCCGCTGGCAGGTGTTGAGGCTGTCGCGATTGAGCCAAGGGAGGAACTGTCAATTGCCCTACGGTGGAAGGGCGACGGATGACGCTGACTGAGTGAGTTAAGATGTGCTACCGGTTGTGCCGACTTTTCCGATTATGCCAGTCCTGAGGGGGAGCTGAAGTACGATGCTGTGTGTGTGACGACGAGACTCTTCGGCGGGGTGGCTCCCACCAGCAGGAGCCGACAGCCGAGCGGTTGTTCGGCGAGGTTCGCGCCGGGTGGCAGCGAATAGATGAGAGCTTGCAACCAGCGATCCGTGTCGATTTAAATCAAGTCCTGCGTTGTGCCCCATGAAATGTGAACTGTCGGAGAAATCTGGATGCGGACTGGCTTGACGCCCAGGCCCTCTCGATAGTGCGCAACCAATGTTTCGCGACCGCTTCCGCACTCAATAGTCAAACCGGATACGCTGCGTAAATCCAAGTTCACGACTTCAATGCCGCTCTGGACCCAGCGAAAATGTAACACCTCGTAGCCCGGCTCAATAACGCACTCAATGCTGCTAGTGCCAATCGTCCGAGTGAACCGCAGGAGATTGTACGCCCAAGGGATGCCGGCATCTGTGAGAGTTGGCTCTGACTCAAACAAGCCAATCAACTCATGCTGTTCCGGGAACGGTTTCATGTGTGCAGGACAAGCCGCCTGAATGCCGGGTTCAGCAGTGTGGGCGAGAGGCTGGTCTCAATCATCCTTGCGGCGTTTGCGGCTGCCCCCTTTGGGGGGGCGGCGGCGGCCTTTGGGGCGTTTGTTGCCGCGAGGACGCGACTTCTGTGTTTCGCCGGGCGGGATTTGCCACGCGCGCACCTGCTGTTGGAAGTCGGTCTTCGCGAGCTTTGTCGTCGGCAGATGCAGATCGGCCTCGGGACCGGGTCGGCCGCCGAGATCGGGATGCAGTGTGACATCGACTTCGTGCTGCAACTGGCGAATCCAGGTGGGGATATCGATCCCCGATCCCCAGGAGTCTTCGAGATAGACGCTGATCTCGTGATGCAGCGTATGAAACACGCTCCCTTCACCCGACTCGTGAACTTCTTCGAGTGCGGGCTTGATGCGGCTCAGCATGCGGCTGACGAGCATCGGCTTGACGAACCGCTGACGCAAATGATCGGAGATCGTCGGCAGCTTCATGCCGTGCAACCGCTCGAGGCGTTCGAGAGCCTGCAGATGTTCGGCCGCGATCGACGCGGTGCCGTCGCGAAAGCCGTCTTCCCAGACGAAGGCGACATCTGACCATCCGAGCCGGCAGAGCATTTCGTGGGCGACGATTTGTGGAGTCATCAACCAGGCTTCGCGATCGTACTGCGTTTCGACATTCAGGAAATCGAGCAGGCAGAAGAACTTCTCGCCGTAGTCCGACTGCGTCGTCGTCGTGTTGTATTCGAGGAAGCGGTCGAACTTGTCGACGACGATCGAATAGATCGTTTCAAGACACCAGATGGCGTCGTCGCGCTCGACTTTGCCTTCCTGCAGATCCTCGACGAGTTTGATCGGATGCAGCGGGTCGGCTTCTTGTGTGAGGTAGTTGAGATACCAGCCGACGCCCCGATGCAGAATCGTGCGAACGTTGCCAAGCTGCAACTGCGTCGCGTGGAACAGGTCTTGTCCGTAGGTCTCGATGAACTCACGAATCTCGCGCCACTGGCTGTCCCCCTTGAGGCCATCGACCGTCGAGAGCCGCATCGTGTCGGAATGGTTTGTCCACAATTCCTCGTAATGTGTCAGCATGTCGTCGAGCGCCTCGACGATGACCTCGGCCGAATTTACGGGCCACTCGCGAGCCGACTCGAGCACGACACGCACGCTGCTGCGGAGCGCGATCTCGAAGAGCCGATCGAATTCGGTCACCGCCGGCCGGTCGGGACGCCATTTGCGTTCCATCTGGAACGCGGCCTTCAACACATGCCAAGTCTCCTTGAGCATCCCCAGCTTGGGGAGCTCGCGGAGCAGAAACCGCAACACCGACTGCATCGCCTGGGCACGCAGCAACTGTTCGGGTTCGCCGCCATACTCCAGCGGGACGTAGAGCAGGGGATGTTCTTGCAAGGCCTGAATGACCTTCGGCAATCGCTCGCGGCTGGCGTCGGCGTCGCGTCGCAGAATGTCGGCATAGAGACGTGAGAGTTCCTGCTCGGTCCCCGCCAGCGGAGTTTCGGCATCGGGGGGAAGAGCCCCCTGCAACATGCGCATCGCATTCCGCATGCTGAGGAGTGCCGAGACGATCTGCTGCAGCAGGTATTGTTTGACCTGGAACTGAATGTCGAACTCGACGTTGGCATCCTGATCGCCCGACGGTTCAGGAACCTTAAAGCCGTTGACCGACGTCATCAGGTTCCACAGTTCGGTTTCCCAACGATGTGCTTGCGTCTGCCATTGCTGAATGGTCGCGCGCACATCGGGGAACTGCGGATCGGGGTCAGCCCCCATCCCTTTCGACAGGATGGCCGATGAGGTCTGCCAGACCTGACCGACCGCATTGAGAAACTTCAGTCGTGTTTCGATGCGACGACTGATCTCCTCGAATTCACTTTCGCCACCGTAGGGAGTATCGTCGTCGAGAGTGTCTCCCCAGTTGCCATCTTCGGCGGAGTCGCGAAAGACCATCCCTTCGTATGCGGCACCAAAGAGGTTGTCATCGTCGTCGGGTTCGTCGTCGTATTCCCAGAGAGGGTCTTTCCCGTCATCAAGACCGGCACGCGCCATCGCGTCGAGTTCGGGTACCGACCAGAACTCGCCTGCATTGGCTTCGAGCAGTTCGAGGAATCTCACCAGTTGTGATATACGTTCGGGAAGCGCGAGATCGATCTGTTCCGATTCGACAACGAGTGTCGCCCAACGCAACAGCATCTCATAAATCGAGTGGCGCCCCGCCTCGACGCCGACATCTTCGACGGCCTGCAACCATTGACAGATTAATCCGAGAGATGAGACATAATCCCGTTTCCCGAGCAGGGCGTCGATCACGAGGGCGTATGACCGGGCGGAATGGAAGCGGTCGGCATGCTGACGCCAGAACGACAGGTCGCCGGCGGCTTCACCCGCCGCGCGCCAATCGTTCAACGCGCGTGAGACATGCATCGACGATTCCCAGTTCTCACCTCCCGAAACGTGCGGCAAGTCGGTGACCACTTCGCTGCCGAACTTGTCCCACCATTCGGCCAGTTCGCCGAACTTTTGCGACGACAGCCCCGCCAGTTCGGCATTTCCGGTGGCGGCTGACTCAGCCATGACGCGCGCGAAGCTGGAAAAGGTCTCCGCCATCAACTCGACGAGCGTTTCGAGCCTCGTGTCGGGAATCGCATCTTCACGACTATGGAACAACGGGAAGTTGCCCTGAAACCCCAGGATGTTCCACGGGTCGGCCAGCCCGCCGCATTCGATGCCGTTTTGAATCAGAGCGGGAAGGGCGAACACACGCTCTGCTGCTTCGGGTAGGCGGCCTTCATCGAGCAGTCGGCCCGCGAGGGCGATCTCGCAGAGAATTTCGCACTCGATGCGGATGGAGCAGGCGGGGATCTCCATCGCCTCGCGGCGCGAAGCCTCCGACCGGCCCATGCGTCCATAGAGATGAGCGAGCGCGCGATGTTGAATCTGATGCGCCCCGAGACCCGCCAGACTCATGTTGAGATGCTGACGGATGTGTCCGAACGGCTGCTGAGTGCGCTGCTGCTCCTGCTCAAGCCGCCGCGCCCGCGCGCCGGTAAGTCGCCTCATCAAATCTTGATAGAAGGCATCTCTGCGACGCGCGACGATCGGCAATAGCGAAGTCAACGAAACCGTCGAGTCGTGTGTCCCTGGACCCGAGCCGCTGATGGACGAGGCCATCAACATCGTGCCGCAGAGCGCGGCGGAGGAATCGAACAACCGCTCCTCGAGAGGCACGCCGCTCGATTCGTCTTCGACCCAGTCACAGAGCGCATCGAGCAGCGTCTTGCGAATGATGAATCGACGGTAATAGCCCTTGGTGTCGATCTGATGGGGATCCCACTCGCCAAACAGATAGTTTGTGCGCTTGTTGACGGGATGCAGATGATCGTGCGCCCGAACGTCGACGCAAAGTTCTTCCATCCGGGAGAGGGAAAAGTAAGAGTCCTCCAGCACCGCCTCGGGAGTCTCGCGCAGAAACTCGATCGTCCGCGTCAACAGATCGTGATAGCGCCCATGCGCGACGCCGGCGTCGGCCACATAGATCGGGACCGCGCGGAACCGCTCGTGAGAATAGATCTCCATCTTGCGACCGTTCTCCAGAACAGCCACGGGACGGTAGCCGACAAAGTCGTTCAATTGATCGATCGCCCCGGCGACAATGCGCTCGGTTTCGTCCCAGGGTTCCCCTTGCGAGAGCACCGCCTCGAACATGCAGGCGATGAGAAAAGGAACCTCGAAGTCGAGTTCCGATAAATGAAACAATAGCTCGGCGTGATGCGCCCGATAGGCCGGCAGGCAGTGCAACAACGTCAGGTCGATGACGGCAGCGGCCTGGGAGACGTTCTCGAAGGCCGTGGTCGAACCTTTGACCTGTTGGAGCGTCTCGCTGAGCTTCGCGTGCAAGGCAACCGCTGGGGCCTGTGGATCCAGATTGGGCCAGAGCTGATTCAGCCGCGAGAGAAAACGGGCATCCCGGCGGCCTCCCGAAAAGTTCAGATATCCAAGAACTTCCCGCAGGGCGTCGATGGGGGCATTGGCCTCCCCGTTGCGATCAATTCCTTGGCGGTCATCCATCAGGTCGGCTCACAGATTCCAATCGGAGCAATACGCGTCGCGCCGTTATCCCACTCCATTGTATACGGAAAACCTTCAGCGTCTCCCTTCTTGTCGAATGGGTGACGAGAATACCCGTTCGCGCGACGGGATGCCAGATGCGCCCTGCGTTCGTCGCCTTTCGCTCTGCGAAAGTCGCGTCGGATGCAACAAACATCGCGTTTCGTCAATGGATCGGGTGGGTAGAATGCGGATTTCACCGATCTTCAGATCGAGTGTCTTAACTGCAATTCCCGCTCTTTCGCGGAGCGAAAGGCGACTAGGCGCCCATGTCATGCACCATCCGCACGAGCGCCTTCACATGCTCATGCGGCACGTCGGGCGTCACCCCGTGGCCGAGATTGAAAATATGTCCCGGTCTCCCTTGAGCTTGGCTCAACACATGCTTCGCTTTTTGTTTGAGAGTGTCGAGATCGGCATACAGCGCGATCGGATCGAGATTCCCCTGCACCGCGCGATCGTGGCCGACCGTTTGCCAGCCATCGGCCAATTCGACCCGCCAGTCGAGGCCCTGCACCTGACCACCGGCTTCCGCTTGTAACGGCAGCAACGCGGGATTGCCCGTGAGGAAATGAATCACCGGCGTGTCGCTCGGCATGCTGGCAATCAATCGTTGGCTGTGAGGCAGCACGTACTGGCGATAGTCACTCGGCGACAGGCAGCCGGCCCAACTGTCAAAGAGTTGCACGGCCTGGCAACCTGCTTCGATCTGGCTGGTGAGATAGAGAATCAAACTGTCGGTCAGTCGCGAGAGCAACTCATGCCAGGCAGCCGGGTCTTTGTACATCAATGACTTGGTGCCGATGTAGTTCCGCGAACCCGACCCTTCGATGGCATACGACGCCAAGGTGAACGGGGCACCGGCAAAACCGAGCAGTGGAATGTCTTTCGGCAACTCACGTCGCACGATCTTCACCGTATCGGGGACGAACTGCAGCGATTCCATCGATTCGAGAACCTTGACGCGATCGACGTTCGAGTCGTTCAAAGGGTTGTGAATCACCGGACCTTCGCCCGCCAGATACTCCAGATCGAACCCCATCGGCTCGAGTATCGGAAGCAGGTCGGCGAACAGAATGGCGGCATCGACTCCCAGGACGCGCTGCGCCGTCAGGGTAACTTCCGCCGCAAGGTCTGGACGCTTGCAAAGCTCGATAAACGTCACCTTGCTGCGAACATCCATGTATTCGGGGAGGTAGCGCCCGGCCTGCCGCATGATCCAGACGGGCGTCGTGTCAACCGGCTCGCGCCGGGCTGCCTTCAAGAATCGTGATTGAGCTAACTCGGGTGTCATGCGTACTTTCGGTCTGCTGTCGCGAGGCTTGAGAGTGTGCCGAGGTCGGAAGTTCTACGATTTCCGCTACTTGGTGGGAGGCTCGATCCCGAAGTCGGTAATCTTGAGCAAACTCTCGAATTTGTAACCCTTCGCCTCGAAATTTTCGCGACCACCTTCCATGCGATCGATGATCGCGAAGATATGCGTCACTTTCAGTCCGAAGGCCTCCGCACGCTCGGCCGCCAATATCGAGCTGCCGCCGGTGGTGACGACATCTTCCACAAGCACGACGTTTGCTCCCGGTTGTACCGGGCCTTCGATGAACTTGTTCGTGCCATGTCCTTTGGCCTCCTTGCGGACGAGAAAACCGTCGAGCTGACGGCCATGCTCGGCTGCGATCACAAGTACTCCAGCCACCAGCGGATCGGCACCGATCGACATCCCTCCGACAGCCTGACAGTCGAGAGGTTCGATCAATTGAAATAAACCTTCGCTGATCATTCGCAGTCCCGAGGCCGACAGAGTGACCTGTTTCCCATCGAGGTAGTAGGTGGCGCGCTTACCGGAGGCCAGCGTAAAATCGCCAAACTTGAGCGAACGTTCGCGAACAAGATCTTTCAATGCTTGCTGATCGTACATGTTGGATGGGTCTTCGTCGCCTTTCGCTCCGCGAAAGTGCGCCGGGTGTTGATTGAAGGATGCAACAGTAAACGACCGTCGATTCTGGCCGGCCACTCACTGCACAATTGAAGAGCGAACAGAACCGACTACGTCACTCCGCAACCGGCTGCGGAAAGTTCGCGTCGCGGAGACGACTTCCCGCAATCGCGACGCCGGCAAGATTTCCGACTCGATTCCCCAGTCAAATGGTGACGAACTGAACCTAACCGGTAAATCCAGCCACGACAGTTTCTCGCGTATTGATTGTAACGGAGATTCTACGACTTTCGATCAACTTCGGCGGCTGATACTGCCGATGGAGTAGTCAGCACTCGGATGGAAGCCGATCGTTGGGAGCCATCTGAGACCAGATCACCGGGAAGGATTCCCCCATGCGACCTCGATTGAGACTATTTGTTGGCGACGAATCCGGTTCGACCTACTCCGAACCGACGCAGACGATCTCGATGTCTTTCGGGGAACTGGCGGCGGTCATGCTCGATGCCCTCCGCACCCGCCGACGCTGGATCGACGACTTTGAAGACGACGAAGTTCAGGTGAGCGAAGACCTGTTCGAAGTCCTCTCCGCCTACTCTCGCATGCGCCCTGGGGCCTGACGGATGTTATTCCGTCTCCCCTGTAGTCGCTGAATCGGCGCGCTGAGTGCTGGAGATCGACCACTGAGCAGGGCCATTTTTCCTGCGTCGGCTTCGCAGCCGTTCCTTCACCAACGCGCAGTTCGTTCGCGACGAAATGGCGCCCCAGGCTCATCGAGGTCGCGGCCGGCAGAACTCGCGGATAATGTGAGCCGAGCATCGTCGATATCGGCCACAAGGCGCTCTGTACCTCATGCTAAAGGTTGACCTGCGCGCATCGAGGGACTATCAATGAGTCAGGCCCTCGTGGGTCGCACCGGAATGGAAGTGTTTGCGAAGTCCAACCGGGAGGATCAACGATGGAGACTTCGTTTGTCGACAAGCAATGGGCGGTGCTGTGCGCATCGGCTCGCACAAATGCCGAGCGGCTCGGAAACGGTGCCACGGAAACAGCCGTCGCCATCATGCAGTCGGAGGCTGACAAGTTCTGCGGTCTCTCTGCCCCCGTCGACAAGAGCGATTTGCACCTGGCATACACGCGTCGCATGGGATTGTCGGTGCGACTGACCGCTATTTCAAGGGCCGATGCGATGGCGCAGGCCTATCCCGGGGCTGCCGAAAACATTTTCCAGGAAGTCGAGCGTTTCTGCCAGAACGACCTCCCCGTGGGAGATGATGATTACCTCGACTATCAACTGCAGAATCTCGCCCTCACCGCGAAGCTGTCGGACCTCTGCCGGCAAGTGAGTGGCCTGACACCCGGTTTTTAGAACCGCGAATCGCCGCGCGAGCCGACAATCACGCCGGCTGCGGCAAACTTGCATCGGGAAGGCGAACCCGAAACGATATGCCTTTGGAAACATTGGCAACTCGCACCTTCGCGGACAGATATTAATGACTCTCGGCACGGAAGCAGGACAACGCATCAGGCGCCTCTCGGCACGCGTGGTCAACAAGATCGCGGCCGGCGAGGTGATCGAGCGTCCCGCCAGTGCCGTCAAGGAGCTGCTTGAGAACAGCATCGATGCTCTCGCCACGCGCATCGAAATCGATGTCGAGAACGGCGGAGCCGACTTGATTCGCGTCGTCGATGATGGCGAAGGAATGCATGCCGACGACCTGCCGTTGGCGATCACCAGTCACGCCACCAGCAAGATCGCTGAAGCCGAAGACTTGTTCGCGGTGAGGACGATGGGCTTTCGCGGCGAGGCATTGGCGTCGATCGCCGAGGTGGCGCGACTGCGGATTCGGTCGCGTCAACCGGGACAGACGGCAGGCTCCGAACTCGAAGTGAATCTCGGAGATGCCGAACCGATTCGTCCCTGTGGCTGCCCCGAAGGAACATCGATCGAGATTCGCGACTTGTTCGCCGGGACGCCGGTCCGACGCAAGTTCCTCAAGTCGGCTTCGACCGAGTTCAGTTACGTGGCCGAGCACTTCACGCGTGTGGCTCTGGCCAATCCGCGACTGGCGATGACGCTGCGGCACAACGGCAAGGTCATTCACGATCTGCCATCCGTCGATCGTCTGGCGGACCGCATCGAACTGCTGTTCGGTAGCGAACTCGCGCAGCAACTCATCTGGGTCGAAGGTTCGCATGGTGAAGCGCGTCTGTGGGGAGCGGTCGGCGCGCCGACACTGACCAAGCCGACACGCAAGGGGCAATACTTGTTTCTCAACGGCCGGTTCATTCAAGACCGCTCGTTGCAGCATGCCCTGGGTGAAGCGTTTCGCGGCCTCATTATGGTGGGGCGGTATCCGGTTTCGTTTCTGTTCATCGAGCTCACGCCCGATCTGGTCGATGTGAATGTCCATCCCACGAAGATCGAAGTGCGGTTTCGCGATCCGCAGTCGCTCTATCGATTGATCCTCTCGACGCTGCGAAACAAGTTCCTCGGGATGAACCTCGACTCGCAACTCGACCTCAGTCGGGCCGCAATGCACGGCGGACAATTGCAACCGGTCGACCCCGAACGTCAGAAGCAAGTGCAGCAGGAGCTCGCCAATTGGGCGAAGGAACAGCTTTCGTCGTGGCAGCCGGACAGGGATCAGGAATCAGGAGTCAAGAGTCAGCAGTTGGGGACTGAGGGATCGATCATCCCGGATGCTTCCCTGGGTCAGGGGGCAGGGGTCGGGGATCAGGAATCGGGTGTCACCAGCAACGCGGATGTTGAAGTGCGCGGCAGCGGTGATAATGAGGACGATGCTACGCCGACCACTCCGACTCCGACCGACCTGTCGCAGGCGATGCCGGGCATCGTGCATTCACTCACACAACTAGGAGCCAACCATCCGTGCGGCGAAGGGGCGGAACTGCGGGCGATGCAGATTCACGACTGTTATCTCGTCGTCGCCTCTCCCGATGGACTGCAAGTCATCGATCAGCATGCCCTGCACGAGCGGATCATGTACGAACGCCTGCGAGAGAAAGTGCTCAATCGCTCGCTCGAAGTGCAAAGGCTGCTCATTCCAACGGTTGTCGAGTTCTCGCAGAAGGAAGCCTCACAACTGCTCGATCATGCGGACGATCTCGCGGGGTTGGGGATCCAGATCGATGACTTCGGCTCGGGATCAATCGCCCTCACTGCCTTCCCCAAGATGATGAGCCGTGCCAAGCCCGAAGAAGTCCTGGCAGGCGTGCTGGAACTGCTCGATTCGACATCGAAACAAGTAACGCGTCGCGACCTGATCGACCACATGCTCCACATGATGGCCTGCAAGAGCGCCATCAAAGCCGGGCAACGACTCGCCCCCGAAGAGATCGAGAGCCTGCTGGTGCAACGGCACCTCGTGGACGACAGCCATCACTGCCCCCACGGCCGCCCGACAGCCCTCACACTGTCGCGAAACGAACTCGACCGCCAGTTCGGCCGGTTGGGCGCGGGGTGAGGCGCCCTCCAGGAAACGTGAGCGCCGTTTTTGACATCGGCGGCAAGGCGTTGTTACGATTGTTGATGGAGGTCAAGATGCAGATCGAAGTGCCGGATGACATTCAGTCGCAAGCCGTCTCCGCGGGATTCGCGAGCGTTGAAGAGTACGTCGCCACGCTATTGGACCGCGATGCCGAGCGAGTCGCCATTCGTGCGGGCCTGGAGGCCATGCAGTCCGGTCGCGTTCGTCCGTTTGAAGATTTTGACCGCGAGTTTCGCAGTCGCAACGGCCTGCCCGTCGAGTGATGAATGCTCAAACTCGTCATCACCGAACCGGCCGATCAGGACATCCAGGAAGCGTTTGAGTGGTGGCGGGATCATCGTTCCACCGATGAAGCGTTGCATTGGTATCGTCGGATCGTTGTTGCGATTGACACGCTGCGGAATATGCCCAAGTGTTGCCCCTTCGCTCCAGAAACGGATTTGCATCCGTTGGGACTTCGCGAATTGCATTTCGGCGTCGGCAGGCGACCGACTCATCGCATTGTCTTTACGATCGATGGTGAAACGGTCGTCGTGTTGCGCGTGCGACATTCGGCACGGCGCGCACTGACAGCAGATGATCTACCTTCTCTATCTTGAATGTAATATAAACTGAGGCACGCTTAACCTTCCGGCGATGAATCACTTATCAGGGGAAATACTTCCTTGAGTTCATCGCGATTGTCGGTCACCGCACCGCCCACCAGTCCGAAGAATGGATACGCACGATACGAGTTTGCGGGGCAGGTGTATTTTCGGGTTTCCCCGTCCAGTCGAAACCACATGCTGGCACCCGCGGTGCACGAGAGCTTCAATATAAAGCTCGACAACGGGGCCGATCGCAGCACGGAATGAATGGCGAGATGTCCACCGGGATTTCCTGCATCGCCATGGGTACGGTCGATCGAAATCTGCGTTTTGTTCCACGCTAGCACTTTGGAAGCAGGGAAACACGAGGGGTCGACCGTCGAAGTCCCAAATTCCGCATCTCCCTCGATGTTGATTGTGGCTTGCCCGTCGGGAGCATGAATTGCAATCAGCATGCCCATTGACGTTCTCCTTATCGGTTTGTCGGCGAGTCCAGCAATCCGACTCATGCTCGACAGCGATCACTGGATGATACAGCACTTGGGGATGTGTCGTAAGAGGTGATCCAGTTCTCTACCCGTTCGTGAATGCTGTCCCCGATTTTCAAAGCACCCTGCTCTCCCACGTGCGGGATTGCCATCTACAAGATGGTCGCTGAATATCAATTGCGATGAGATCGCAAGTAGGCCGTGCCATAGACTCTTCTGACATAGCGCTCGACGTTGGCAGACAAACTCGATGGCTTCCGATAGACTCGCCAGTGCTGTTACATCCAATTCACAATGTGGGCTTTGTGAGTAGTACCATGGATTTCGTGTATTTCATTCTCATCGGTATCGCTGCGGGTTGGTTGGCCGGCCAGATCATGAAGGGGGGCGGGTTCGGCGTTGTAGGCGATCTGATTGTCGGCGTGATTGGTGCCGTTCTGGGCGGCTTTCTCTTTGGACTCTTGGGCCTCACATCCGCCGGACTGCTTGGCAGTCTTGTCACCGCCACGGTGGGAGCCGTTGTACTCATCGCCGTGATTCGACTCGTGAACAAGAAGGCAACTTGATCGAATTCGCGTCCTGCCTACACATGCGGGTGAACTTAAATGCCGTGCGATCGGGGCCGCATCACGGCATCGTCGGCACTGGAGTTTTGGCATTCGCGGCGTCATAGGCGCAACAAAACAGGACGCCGACTTTCGTCGGCGTCCTGGGGCAAGCCAAGCGGCAAGGCTTTGCGAGAGAGTGTGGAATCGTGAGAGAGTCCCGATCGATGATTTACCACACGTTGTCTTGTTCGGCACAGTAGTCGCGTTGATCGCGGAAATCGCTGCCGCGAGTGGAGCCTTTGTGTCCGTTGATGCCGCAAGTCTGAAAGCCCTGGTTGACCGAGCTGAAGGCCGACCCGACGTCTTCGAGTTCGTTGTTGATGTTCAGTGAGAGTTCGGCGAGTCCGACGATCATGCCGAGCACGACGATCGTCGAGACCAGCACGAGTTCGGCAGAGACGATGAAACCATTTTCGTCGTTGAGCAGTTGGTTGAAGCAAGTCATGGTCGTGGCCTTTCGAGTGTTGTGGGGTGAGTGACTTCTGTGCCAGAGCCTTAATGCAGAGCGAGTGCCAAACGGCGCGAGAAGGTGTTCAAGAATCTTGACACGACGCGCGTGACGGCAGCGCATGTCGCATGAACGTCAGCAGTTGCGACATGTCAAGAATTCTTGACGCTGTTCACGCCTGAGAATATCGGCTCAATCGCACAATGTTGACTCAAATCAACACGATCTGTCAGCGGGTCGCCGCGTTGACGGAGAGAGCTCGTAAGCCAAGGACTTACGTTCCATGTTGCGATTCTCAACCATGTTGACGAAACGCAACATTGCCAGCGACGATCGCGGGTCGTCTCCCAAGATCCCTTCTCCCCCGCGATCGACTCAGTTTGCGGATACGGCGTAGATGCGGGGGAGAAGGTGGCCGTAGGCCGGATGAGGGGAAAACGCGCGACGCCGAACGTGAAGAGGCGCAGTGCGAACCCCTCACCCCGTCCCTCTCCCCCACGTAGAACATGTATCTGCAGTCACCGCTTCCCAGCGGGGGAGAGGGGGGTAACGCACCCTCTACCAACGGGTGCACTGAAAGTCGCGGGGTGTCCGGCCGTTCATTGGCTGGGGCGCGGAGCGACCAGAAGCGTCAACATGTGGCCGCAATCTGGTTAGGTTCGCTTGTCACGAAACAGACGCGTACGATGCTGCGTGCTGTGCCTGCGGCACCCAGCCATCAAACGGCCGGGGCACCCGCGTTATCGTGAGTATCAGACAGGACAGATCCCAACATGGCCGACGTCATCATCCATCGAGATCCCTGGTTCGACGACTACCATGACATTCCACCCTCGTACGAGTACCCATTGCCCGCGAGCGGGATGCCAAAAGAGCATCAGGACACAGTGGGGCCTTGGCTACGTAGATTCATCGGACTCGACGAAGCGAATCGGCACGCGCTGCTTGAGGCCAGGTGGGAATCGGAGTTGAATGGACCTCTGGCGCCTGTGCTTCGTTGGTATCTGGAATACGAGCCGGTATCACTGGTAGTACACAGAAACGCGGCTTGGCTGCTTTGCTCAAAGCGGGCTACCGATCAAAGAGAGCGAACTCTTTTTCTGATCCCCGAATCTTCAGACGTAAACAATTTGCGATCGAGACTGCACGAGCATGGGTTTCATGACGAGCTGCTCCTGCGTCTCGCCGTCACATTGGGAGGGCTGCGCGAAGACTTCCCTCCGAACGCTGGAGATTTCATGGGCGATCATGATGAATTCTCGATGGATGAACGCGGAGGCCTAAGACTGCTCAATGAACCATGGCAGGCAGAGAACGTTGAAGGATTCAACGAATGGGAGAATTCGTTGTTTCTGTATGCCGCACGCAACGGCGATTCGGTAATCGTGCATCCCAGCGGCAAGGTTGGTTGGTGGAAGTTTGGCGAACGTCGCATCGAGGAATATGCGGTCGACATATCTGACTTTGCAGACAAGTATGCACGATACTTACGCGAATCCTGGGTCAAGACAGATTACTGCGATCAGCTAGTCCATTGGCCGTTCGACTCGTATGGCCCGGACCAGTGAATTCGGCTGAGGCGTTCAGCCAGATCAAAGTGATTGGTTGGCGGGGTCGACCAACGGGAGCCCGCGTCCACTTTCGCGCCGGCTCCGCAGGAGCGTCGCGCTTCCGAACGCGTTATGTCACCGCTTCTACGCATCGCTCGCACCTTCAGCCGCGATACTTCTTCAGCTTCTCGTGATCGAGTGTGATGCCCAGTCCCGGCGTCTGCGGGATTTGCAGGTAGCCTTCGTCGTCGAGGACGAAGGGTTCGGTTGTCAGGTCATCGAGGTAGGCGCATGGGGTGAGGTATTCGACGTAGCGCGCGACAGGTATCGCTGCCGCCAGTTGCAGATCGGCGGCGAGACCAATCGCGGTGTTCCAGCCGTGCGAGACGAGTTGCACGTTGTGGTCGAACGCCGCCCAGGCGAGTCGGCGGGACTCACTCAGCCCGCCGTTCTTCGTGCAGTCGGGCTGAATGATGTCGACCGCCCGTCGTTCGATCCACGGAAGAAACGACTCACGGCGTGTCAGCACTTCACAAGAAGCGATGGGCACCGGCGATTGCTTGGTGAGTTCGATGTAGCCTTCGATGTCGTCGGGGGGCAATGGTTCTTCAAACCAGACAATGTCATAGGCAGCGAGCATCTTCGCGGTTTCGCGGGCCCAGTTGAGACCGTGCGGCCAGAACTGTTCGCTGCCGCCGGCATCGACCATCAACTCGACATCGTGGCCGACGGTATCACGGGCGGTCTGGATCAACAGTTCGTCAAACTGGCGACTGCGCCGACCGAAGGGACGCCAGCCGAGCTTGATCGCTTTGAACCCACGAGCCACGGTGGCTGCGAGTCTGTCGCGCAGCACATCGGGTTCATCAAACAGCATCGAGCCATACGGCTTGATGCGGTCGCGATAGTTGCCGCCCAGTAATCGCGAGACCGGTTGCCCGCATGCTTTACCCATAATGTCCCACAACGCGATATCGATGCCGCTGATGGCATGTTCGACCGACCCGCCGCGACCTTGCCAGAAGGAGGAACGTCGTAAGTTTTCGGTCACTCTCTCCGGTTCGACAGCCGACTCGTTCAATAAGAGAGGCGAGAGGAGATCGACCGCGCCTTGCACGAGAGTGCCCGACGTGAAGCAGCTTCCAACGCCGGTGAGGCCGGAGTCGGTGGTGATCTCGATCAGCGTATGCAGATTCTCCTGCGGCTCATGCCCCTGCGGCCAGCCGCCGTCGACAGTGGCACCAGTCAGGGGGATGACTTCGACTCGTTCGATGCGCATTGGGAGTTCTCGAAGTGTTTTCTGTTTCAGTCGTGCCATGACTCTAAGCAGTGCAGGCATTCGCGCGAAGCGGACCGCATGTGACGGCGTGCTGGAAAATCAGATGCAATTCGATCCAGCTCGGGATATCATTGAGGTATGGCCTCCACGATCGACAGCGTTGAATCAACGATCCTGGCTCGAGTGATCGCTCCCGACCAGCCGATGATGGACCGCGCCGTTGCTGCCGAGTTGCTGAAGTGGAGATTCTCCGACCAGGATCAGCGACTCATGTCGGACTTGGCTGCCAAGGCTCGCGAAGGGACGCTTGAACCCGAAGAAACCGAGACCATTGAAGCCTACGAACGCGTGGCGAGCTTCCTGGGGCTGATCAAGTCGAAGGCTCGACTCTCTTTGGCAACGCGTTCGGACGAGTAGGCGATGGATCGCAAACTCCGCAAGCAGGTGATTCAACGTGCGGAGTCTCGCTGCGAATACTGCCAGATGCCGCAGGAGTATGCGGAAGCGACTCACGAAATCGATCACATCATTGCACAGAAGCACGGCGGCTTGACGTTGAGCAAGAACCTGGCGTTGGCCTGTTTTCACTGCAACAACCACAAAGGCCCGAACATTGCAGGAGTCGATCCCGCGACCGGCGAGCTGACACGGCTGTATGACCCGAGACTGGATCAATGGAGTCAGCACTTTGAATGGAAAGGGGCGTTACTCGTTGCAAAGACGAATATCGGCCGTGCCACGATTGCTGTACTTGCCATCAATGTGCTCCATCGAGTTTCTCACCGTGAATCGCTCATTGAAGAAGGCGTGTTTCCACCGGGCGACGCAAAGAAGTCGCTCTAATGATCTGCCAACAGTTTATGGACGATCGGCAAAGTGACACCAAATCAGAGCATCACGGAGGCACGCTCTCTAGAACTGTCGGAATGCTTCGATGACCTCATCGGAAATCGACACGAAGTACACAAGCCATGCGATGACGGATAAAGCCGCGACGACACATCCATAGGTCACGTACTTCGGCTCCGGGGCGATCGGGCCTTCGTCATCAACGGTGTTCTTGTCATTCATAACTCATGCCGCCGGCGCTTCCGCATACACACGCTCGTATGCCTCCAGCGGCACGCCGCCGAGTTGGTGGGCGATGGTGTGGTAGGTTTCGCGGCGGTAGTCCCATTCCTGGGAGCGCGGGACTTGTTCGAGCCAATCACAGAGGTGCATCGTTTTGAGGTCGAGGAACTCGCGCTCAGTCATGTCGATCCACTCTTCGGTGTCGCGGTTGCGGACGCGAAGTGCGCCTCCTTCGCGAACGAGTGTGTCGAACGTGCCGCGGTCCATCACGCAGTTGATGTACGCCACGCGCTCGGCATGTTCGCCGATGAGGGCGATGACCTCGTCCCGGCGGTCGACGGGGAGTCCGAACAGGCGGAACTTTTCGGTGCCGTAGATGGAGTGGAACAGGCCGGAAAGGCAGACGGCCTCGTCACAGCCCCATTTCTTCAAGTCTCGGTAGACGGCGACCAAATGGGCGAAAAAGCCTTCGCCGGTGTGTGGGACATCCCGGGTTCCGAGCGATTGCAGAAAATCGGAATATCGCCTTATGTCGTTTGCCATAGATAGGTTCCGAGAATTGATACGACCGTTAGAGGCGAACTTCTTTGACAATCGCCACTGGGCTGCCTTAATCTAGGAAAACAAGTGGTGTGTTGAGGAGTACGACGGAGCGATTTTGGGAACGACCGGCTAATGCGGGCTTCCCAGGAAACGGGATGACATTCATCGGGCGGCCGTCCGATATAAGGGTGTCCCCCCGCTCTGGGGTTGTTCGCTGATTGAGAGAACGGGTTTATTCTCTACAATCTCCCGGTTGGGTCAAACGGGGTTGGGTCTTGCTTTTGTGTGGTCAATCGATGCCAAACTATGCGCTGTCCGACGTCGTCGAGATCTCAGATCGTGACGACCTGTTTCAGATAGTCAACAACGAACAGGTGACGATGCTGTCGCGCACCTCCGGCGGGGAAGGCTTTGCCAGCCCTGCGGTTGTGGAGCGAATGACGGGCGTCATCGAGCGACGAATCTGCCGTCCCTATGTCCATGTCGAGGATGTCGCCATGGCGATCGCGGAAACTCTCCGCGCTCAACATGGGTTTGCCTGGCGGGATTGCCCGGCCATCGGCATCAGCCATACACATACCAACGGCGATTCGGTCGTGCAGCTTGTCAGCTTTCTCAGCCGCGAGCTGGGAGTCGATGCCTCGAAGTTCTTCTTCATCAATTTCGGGTGTGTCGGATTCCTCGAACTGATGCGCCTGGGGATGCAGCACATGGATCGGCTGGAATGCGACGGCCCGATTCCCTTGCTGACCATCGAGACTCCCGAGCTTTGGCACGACGCCTCCGACCGTTCATTTTGCGGAATCGTTTCCGCTGGCGCGACCGGCAGCGTGCTTACCCGCGATCAAGGACATCGCATTCGTACACTGCACGCGGCCCTGCGCAAGGTGCATTTCCGTCCCGATGTCAATCCGAAGAAACTCTTCTGGACCGACACCGGTGAGTTTCGAAACTTTCTCGGTGAGCCCGAATACCGCTGCGTGATGCGCATGAACGGTCAGAACGTGTTCGAGCACGGGGCCGAATTCATGATCGAAGCGTGTCGCAACGCTTTCGAGACCGTGCAGCAGTACGATCGCCGCGTGATCGTCGCTTCGCATCAGCCGAGCGGCAAGATGTTGCGGGCGATGATCGACGTACTCCGCGACGAATTTCCCTGTCTGGAGTTCTTGAATCACCTGGCCTACTACGCGAACAGCATTTCGTCTGCTGTGCCGACAGTCTTGTCACACATGAATCAGATCCTCGCGGAACACCAGTCCGATCCGATCTCGCAGGGGGATTTCGTATTGATCCCGGCGGCCGGCATTGCTATGTCTCACAAGTCGACGCATCTGGCCCAACGATGGGCGGTTCTGGAATGGTAGCCAGAGCGCCCCGCGTATCGTCGACTTTGACGGGGAACTAGCACAGGGTAACAGCCATGGAGGCGCTGATTCGCGGGTTGATCGCCTTTATGGCGGGCGTGATTGTCGTCGATCTGATCCTGACGACCATCGTGCTCTTCTGGTTTCGCGGCTACGTGCTTAAGTGGATTCGCGCGCATCAAACGCCCGTTCCCGACAGCGAACTCCCTCCGGCCGCCATCATCCTCGCGCTGCGCGGTCCCGATCCCGGGTTGTTCGACACTCTCGAGCGGTTGATTCAACAGGACTATCCCGACTTCATCATTCATGTCGTCGTGGATCACGAGACCGATCCGGTGCTCGCCGATGTGCACCGAATGCAGTCGCGGCCTGGAGGGGAACGCATCGAAATCACGCTGCTGCGCTCGCCAGGAAAGACCTGCAGTCTCAAATGCAGTTCGCTGATTCAGGCCGTGAATGAGATTGATCCACGTTACGAGATTCTGGCATTCATCGACGGCGACGCCGACCCGCATCGGGGCTGGCTGCGCGACCTGACCGGCCCACTTGTCCGTGGTGAAGCCGACGTCGCGGGAGGGAACCGCTGGTTTCTGCCGCCGCGCGCCAGCTTCGGAGCGATGTTGCGTTACTTCTGGAATCTGGCATTCATGGTCGCGATGTGGGGCCGACGCATCCCCTGGGCCGGCACCATGGCGATGACGCGCAAGACGATTAACGACATCAATTTGGCGCGGGAATGGCAGACCGCCATGTCGGTCGACGTCACGCTGCATCGGCTGCTCGAGCATCATCGCAAACGCTTCGTGTTCGTCCCCACACTCCTGATGGTCAATCGCGAAGACATCACGTCGTCGGCCTTTATCGCCTGGGTCTCACGGCAGATGGCCGTTGCGCGCTACAGCAGTGCCGAAACGCGGAAAGTCGTCGGATTTATCGGATGCATGCTCGTGTCGTTTCATACGGTCGTTCCCGCGCTGGCAATCACGGCCTTTGCGATGGGCCTGAAGCCGGTCTACTGTTGGATCGCCGCAGCGAGCCTGCCGTTCTTTTGGATCACGGTCGGCCTGCGGTCGTTCATTATCGAGAATGCCGCTCGGCATGCCATCCGGGCTCGAGGAGACGACCCCCGATGGGTGACGCCTTCGATTATCGCGATCTGGTTCCCCGCGCTGATTATGGTTCACTGGCGCATCTTCCAGATCATTGGCAGCATGCGCACCGATCGTGTGAGCTGGCGCGGCATCACTTACCACCTGCACAAGGGGGGCCGGATCGAAATGGACGAATACCGCCCCTACCAGACGCCGAACCTTAGTGCAGCGGATCATTCGGTGTTGTGAGAGGCTGGTGCGATAGGCTATCAGCTATCAGCCAAGCGAAGCAGTTGATTCTCGCGGCACGTCCTTTCATACTTGCGGCTCACTTCACGCTTTCCTCAGCCCGCAGGATGCCATGAGCACGCAAGAGACGACGATGGAACATGTGCTGGTTGTACCCACGCTGTTGTTTCACGAGTTGGGCCACTTTCAGGGATTTAGCCCCAAGGTCGATCCCTATCTCAAGGTGTTGCTCGACCCCAGCTATACGTCGTATCGTCCCCGTGACGAAATGGAGCGGGATCCCAGCTACAAGCAGCTCATCCCCTACTGCATCTTTCGCTGCAATGGGCAGGTCTTCCATTATCAGCGGGGAACCGGACAAGGTGAGGGGCGCCTGCACGGCAAACGGTCGGTCGGCGTCGGGGGTCACATCTCAGCAGAAGATGCCGAAGGTGCCGACAGCATGTACGAAGTTGGCATGAAGCGTGAGATTCAGGAGGAAGTGATTCTGGAATCAGACTTTACGGAGACTTGTCTGGGGATGATCAACGATGACGAGACCGAAGTGGGCCAGGTCCATCTGGGGATTGTTCATGTTTTTGACCTCGATCAGCCCAAAGTCCAACCCCGTGAAGAGTCGATCATAAACACAGGATTCGCGCATCCGGCAGAATTGGTCCGTCAACTCGATCAGTTCGAGACGTGGTCGCGATACTGTCTGGAATACCTCGCGTCGCAACAGGGATGACCCGCCAGGGACTGGTGGGGCGGCGATTTCGCCGATCGATCGAACAAAGGAGTGTTACCATGAAGCTCGGACGCAGAAGCTGGTTGGCTGGTGGGGCAATGCTCGGTTGCCTCTCTCTTTCGAAGGTCGTCTCCGCCCAGCAGCCTGTGGCTGTTCCGGGACGACTCTCCCACGATCAACTCGGTCAGTTGCTGACGAGTGTCGGACTTCCCGTCACGACCCAACAACAACGCTACGACTTTACGTTCGTGGCCGATCTGGGCGACGACCAGCAATGGGAACTGTCGATGTCGTCCGTCCTCAGTCAGGATGGCAACTCGATCTGGATGATGGCCTGGCTCGACGAACTTCCCAAGACCGCTGCCGAAGTCCCGCGTGAAGCGCTCCTCAGGCTGTTGGCCATCAACGACACACTCGGGAACGGCAAGTTCTTCGCCTACATTCCGGCGACCCGCCGCTTCGTGCTGCAACGCGTGATTCCCAACGAGAATGTCACCGCGGAGAACTACCTCGTGGTCCTGCAGGATCTCGGGGTGGCTGTTGTCGATTCGTATCCGTTCTGGAACGTCGCCAACTGGAACCAGCCGCCGGCCCCGACCGGGACCGAAGGGGCGCCCGGCATTCCCGCCGTTCCGTCGAACCCCAGCACTTCGGCCACGAACGACAGCCGCTTCCAACCACCAGCCGTACCCCGGTAGTTGTGGTGGAACGCAACTGAAATTCACAACGCCCTGAAAGCCCACTGGCTTTCAGGGCGTTGTTTGTTTGGTAGTCGGTTCATCATGCATCGTAGCCGAGTCTGTCCCCTGACTCGGAGCTGCGAAGTCGCGGAGTTGTGAACAGTGACCGCCAAACTCGAATCATTCCGCTGCCGCGATCGATGGGACCGGTTGATCTCGACATGCCCGGCCTCCACGTCTGATACAGCCGCGGCACCTACTCCCTCTCCGCCAATCGCGACAGCGTCCCAAAGTGGGGCTTCAGTGAGTGGTAGAGCTGCTGATAGACGAGGAAGAGTTCGTCATATGTCTTGCTCGCGACCGCATTCGTCGGAGTCGTCTCGACGACGGTGATCGTCTTGCAGGCCTCGACCACGTCTCGATAAGCGCCGGTCCCCGCCATCGCCAGCAACGCCACGCCGTACGCCGGGCCTTCGGAGGCGTTGATCGTCGAGACGGCCTGTCCGTAGATGTCGGCCTGCATTTGCCGCCAGAACGCGCTGCGTGCGCCGCCGCCGGAGAGCCGAATCTCTTCCACGGGGATGTTCATTCCTTTGATAATCTCGAAGCTGTCGCGCATCGCGAACGTCGCCCCTTCGATCACCGATCGAGCCAGATGCGCCCGTGTATGACGCAGACTCAAACCGACCCACGCCCCCTTCGCATCGGGGTCGGCATGTGGCGTTCGTTCGCCTGTCAGGTACGGCAGGAAGACAAGCCCCTCGCTTCCCACCGGTGCCTGCGCCGCTTGAGCTGTAATCAGTTCATAGGGATCGACACCCATCGGCCCGGCGGCTGCCACTTCCGATTGACTGATCTGATTGCGATACCACTGCAAGCTTCCGCCAGCCGACAACACGCAGCCCATCACATGCCACTTTCCGCGGACGGCGTGGCAGAACGTGTGAGCCCTCCCGTCGGGATCGACCTGCATCTCGTCACTGTGAGCGAAGACAACGCCGCTCGTTCCCATCGTGGCCGACACGACCCCTTTCTTCACGATGCCGTTGCCGATCGCCGATGCGGCCTGATCGCCGCCTCCGCCGACCACAGGCACGCCCGCAGGGAGTCCCAACTGCGTCGCGACATCAACCGTCAGCTTGCCACTCACTTCTTCCGACTCATAGACGGTCGGCAGCAGCGAAGCATCGAGGTCGAGCTTTCCGAGCAGAGCCGACGACCACTTGCGGTTTTGCACATCGAGCAACAGGGTGCCCGAGGCATCGCTCACTTCGGTGGCGAACTCGCCCGTCAACCGCAGACGGATGTAGTCCTTGGGAAGGAGCACTTTGACGGTGCGTTCAAAATTCTTCGGCTCGTTGTTCCTCAACCACAGAATCTTAGGAGCCGTGAATCCGGTGAGGGCGGGATTGGCAACGAGTTGGATGAGTGCTTTGCGTCCGCCGGCCTTCTCTTCGATCTCGCTGCATTCCCTGGCCGTCCGCTGATCGTTCCAGAGCAGGGCAGGGCGGATGACTTCGTGCTTGGCATCGAGAAAGACGCTGCCATGCATCTGCCCGCTGAGGCCGATCCCTTTGACGTCGGCCGGGTTGATGTTCCCCGCCTTCAAGACCTTTCGTACGCCGTCGACAGTCGCCTGCCACCAATGCCGGGGATCCTGCTCCGACCACCCCGGCTTGGGCGTCGAGAGGGGATACTCCTCCGTCGCCGAGGCGAGAATCGTGCCGTCCACTTTCACCGCCAGCGTCTTCGTGCCACTGGTGCCGATATCAATGCCGAGATAGATGCTCATGGTTGTAGGTCGCCTCGTTCATTTAACGCCCAGCCGCAGGCGCCGGTTGGTCGATGGTTGACGGTGTCATTGGTCACTTGAGGTTTCTGAGGTTCAATTGCCGAGAAAAATGACCAATTGGTCCATACACAATTCCACGGCCACTTGCCGACTGCCTCATCTTCTCAATTCAACAGTACATTAGTGGGGCCGATCGGATATCGACAACTACACGACATGAAGAAAGTTGGACCCGACAACTCTGCCCGCTCGGTCGGCTTCTGCCCTTCCAACAATCGTGCCGATGCCAGCGGCGGTGAACGAAAACGACTTGTCGACTGGAAGGGAACACCAGGTCCAGCCTTTCTGACATCAATGAAACACCGGGATGCCAACGGGGTTGGACGTCATATAAGATGGATGACGCTGAGACGACAGTCTCGGAGGCCGCACTTCGCCATTCGCAAGCTTGACTGAACCATGAACTGGAATTTCCATTGGACGACCGCAGATACGATCGAAGACTTCTGGTCGGCGATCAAGGTTGGAGATGTTGATAAAGTGCGCGAACTCATTGCTCAAAACCCGAAGATAGGACGTTGGGAACGCGGCGATGGTGTGACGCCGCTCGACATGTACGCCAGTTCCCACAACGCCAGTGACGAGCTAATTGACTTGTTAATGGCCCTGGAATGGAACGCGTTCGGCTTGCAACCGGATCCTGTCTTCGCCGCCTGTCGTGCCGGCAATCTGAGAAGTCTGCGGGGCGTTATTTCAAGAGGTTTCGATATCAACGGCAGTCCGCGGGCTTACGGCATCCCGCTACACATCGCCGCCGAAAAGGGGCACTTAAAGGCCATCGAGTATTTGCTTCAGCATGGAGCCGATCCTGGTCGTGAAGACATCAAGGGCCGCACGGCTACGGAAGTCGCCGAGGAACATGGTCGCGTTGAGGCCGCCGACCTGTTGAGAAAACACGCGGTTGCTCATCGCACGCCGTTCATACGTCCGGACAAAGTTCGAAACGAAGTCACATTGAATATTCTGGCGGATGAACCAGCAATCCGGCAGATGATCCATAATGCAGTCACCAACTGCATCGCCCATGAACCGGCAAACATCACTGCTGTGGCACTACACGGTTCCGGCTACCAGGGTTTTGTAGAATGTGGGTTTGAAAGCTGTGCCTTTGACCCTGAACAGCCGGACTGTGGAGCCGACGTTTCGCTGCGCCAGATGGCTCGATGTGACTTCGCCCATTGGAGTGCGGCGTATTCTGTCAACAACCGAGTCAGCGTGGAGTATGGTGCCAAGAAACCGGTCGTCAAAACCGCGTGGGGTGCCACCTGCGAGGCCCTGGATGCACCGTACTTCCGTTTGTTCAAGTCAGTCTTGAAGTCTCTGATCAAGGAAAGGGCGTTCGAACCGCTTCCGTTGACCGACGACTGCCAATTTGGAGTTCAGACGTTCTTCCATCACCATTGCCAGTTCTGGAAAAGAACCAGAAGGAAGTGAAATCCTCCGGTTGAATGCGAGGACCATCCACATGAAAGTCGAATAGGAAGGTGCTATTTGAACCCGGGTCGACAATCCGAAGTCAAACGGTGTCACTCCAACTCAAAACTAAACACGCTCTCCACGTCGGAGTAGGCCATCACCGACAGGGAGGTTTGGTCGACGTCGCCCGTGAGCAGTTCGACATCGTCAATTGTGGCTCTGGGCTCCACGCTCCCCCAGTCGCGAATGACGACTCGACTTCTCCCTAGCGGCAGACCGCGGTGGGCGGGGACGGAGAAGTTGCCGTTCGAGACCATGGCCCACGCGACCGGCAGATTCTCATCATCCTCGGGATGAAACGTAATCGTCCCCCAGCGCAGCGGCTGACCTTGAAACGTCACCGTGCCGTTGGCGGCCACGCGTTCGACTTCGACAAGAAAGCCGTTGGTCTTCAACCAGTCGGCCAATCGGTCGCGCCAGGTGGCGAGCACCGGATCGCCGTCGCCGAGTCCCGCCCCGTGGGGGCCGTTCTGATAGATGTGCAGCTCGGCCGGCACGCCATGCTCATGCAGAGCGAGGTAGTAACTGACGGAATTCTGCGGAGGGACGCCGGTGTCTTCGCCGGTGTGAAAGAGAAACGCCGGGGGCGTTTCGCTCGTGACCTGCGTCTCGTTCGAGAGCGACATCGCGAGTTCATCGGTGTCAGTATCACCGAGCAGATTGCGGCGCGAGCCGCCATGTGCGAATGGAGCCGTAAGCGACACGACGGGATAGCCCAGGATCGTAAAGTCGGGTCGGCAGCTCACCTGATCGATCGGATCGTCCGCATTCGCGTTGCCGGCGTCGAAGTGCGTTGAAGCCGTCGAGGCGAGATGACCACCGGCGGAGAAGCCCATCACGCCGATGCGATTCGGTGAGATGCCGATTTCGTCGGCATGACTGCGGACGTAGCGAATGGCCCGTTGCACATCCATCAACGGAATAGGATGGCGATACGGCGAGTGCCGATATCGCAGCACGATGGCGGTCACGCCGATGCGATTGAACCAGCGGGCGACCTGATGCCCTTCGTGGTCGGTCGCGAGGATGCCGTATCCGCCTCCGGGACAGATGACAACAGCCGCCGACGTCTGCGGCACATCGTTGGGAACATGCACGACGATCTTCGGTTGGTCCTGTTCTTCTTCTCCCATCGCTTCGGGCGCGCCGATGGGCCAGAGCAGAATCGGATCGGGGTCGGCGGCGATCGCCGCATGTGATGTCATTAGTCCCGAAGCGAGCAGCAGTGCAAGCGGTTTCATGAGCGGCATGATGTCTCTCTGTTGCGGTCGAGTGTGGAACGAAGCTGGTAGCCAGTGTGTGGTCTTGGGAAGCAAGATGGAAGCGAATGGGGCACTCGACGCGATCGTTGAGAGAGTAGGGTGAGGGGCGCACTCAACGGCTCACTCCAGGCCCTCTCCCCCGCTGGAAAGCTGAGTCGCATAGAAAGCCGCTTGCGGGGGAGAGGGAGAGATGTTGCTTCAACGGGCGAAGGTGCGGCACCGGAGTTGCAGCTTATTGGAAGAGTCCTCAATTCACTCGTCCATGATGCCAAAAGGCATCGTCGTGCTGCATTGCGTCAACATGAGCGTCTCTCTTTCATTGCTGGCCTCGACATCGACGGCGTATTTCATCGGATGTCTCTCGGCATTGGCTCTGGCGGTTGGTGCGTGCTGGTTGTCGTATCTTCGTGGGAGATCGATCGGCATTGGGTTTCGTCATGCGCGACTCGATGAGCTGTCGCATGCGATGCAATTGCATCGGTCGCTATGGCAGGTCGATTCCTCGGTGCCGATCGCGGAAGACGGGCCTGATCTTTGTTTGCTGCGCTTCCAACAAGCCGGTAGTCGCCTCGTGGCAGTCGGCGAAGAAGCCGACGGCCGCCGCCGCTGGTTTGAAGGGGTCGTCTCGGGCCGACGTCTGGTGCTGTATGAAGTGTCGCGCGTCACGCAGGGCTTTCATCTGGCTGCCATACTGGTGCGCTGGGACAAGTCGAGCGACACGCTGACGGGCATGCGACAAGTGCTCCTCACCGATGGGTCGCTGCAATTGCAACAGATCTGGCTGACGCGCATCGACAACGAGATCGTGGCCGCGAGTGGCGACGATGCGATCACCGCCGAAGAAGTCGAGTTGTCCACTGTGTCGTCATAACCGGCATAGCCGACACAGCTACCCGAACTTCGCCAGTTGGGAGATGTGGGTCGTCGTCTGGTCTTGCGAGAGAACACCGTTTGCTCAGTAGCCTGAGAGCATCACGTTGCGGGATGGCGACGTGATCGATCGGGTACGTCGTTCTTAAGTCTCAGTCTGTATTGAAACGTCATCAGGGGAGTATGAATATGTTTGGTGGAAAAGCGAAGCGGGATGTCGAACCGGTCCAAGAGGTCACTCTGCAGAATGCGAAACCGGTCGAAAAGGCTCCGCCCCAGCCGGTCAAGAGCGATGAAGAGTCACGAGCGAACTACATCTCCCCGGGAACGGTGATCGAGGGGAACATTGTCTCGCACGAAGACCTCCACTTGGAGGGAACCGTGAAGGGAGACATCAAGACGACCGCCAAGCTCGTACTCGGCAAGGCAGCCATCGTCGAAGGAAACATCCTCGCCGCGGAAGCCGTCGTGGCGGGACGCATCACCGGCACCGTCGAATCGAAGGGGCTGCTGGGGATCAAGTCGACCTGCGTGATCGATGGCGACATCATCACCAAGAGCCTGAACGTCGAATCGGGATCGACGTTCAACGGCCGCTGCAAAGTCGGCGGCACGATCGACAAGCCGTCGAACGAGAACAAGCCTGCAATTTCGAATCGTTTGACGCCTGCCGTCGGTCCCGCGATTCCCTCGGTGTCGCCTGCCAACCCCGTGAAGACGACCTAGATCGTCGGCGGGGAAATGCGCGTCAAACGTCCGCAGTCCTCGGTCGACCGCGGACGCCGGCCTGAATGGTCTTGTTGCGCGACAGCACGGAGAACGGCTTTATGCATGCGGTCGAGTCACCACTTCTAGAGCATTGCAATGAGATGTCGTCTCGGCATCCTCTGCTGGCCGAGCGTCTGCGCACGGCGGCTCGGTTGCTGCTGGAGGAGGGAGTCCTTCCTTTGAATGGCCTCGTTGACGACTTGTGCGACTATCGCAACCAGTATCAGTCGCTGGCCGCGGCGGCCGAACTGGAGGCCGATCGACCACTGGCCGAAATTCATGGTGAAATCACCGCAGCCCATCGTCGCGACAGTGCGATTGCCGTTCTCGAGCGTTGTCTGTTGATCAAGTCGTCCAACGGCTTACTGGAACTGGAGGCCTATCACGGTCAGGTCCGAGACGTTCAGTCCCACATTGCGACAAGACAGGCAGAGTCGAGCGAACTGATTGAGTTGATCGAAGCGGGCAAGCATCCCGCACTGCGACTGCTCAGTCTGGTGACTGCTCCCGAGAGTTTTAGCGACGACGAGTGGGAGAACACACTTGACATGATCCGGACGGAATTCCATCCGCGACTGGCCGTCGCGATCGCCCGAGGCCGATTGTCGGTTCGCGACATGGCTGACGACGGCACAGCATTCCACCCTGATGAGAGACCTGAGACATGAGCAACGCACGCTACAAGAAACTGCTGACGAATCTGCCATCGATGGCCGCCGTCGTGAATGCCTTCGAATCCGAGGAAGTGCAGCGAGAAGTGTTTGAGGTGCTGATCGACGCCTTGGATGAGGCAACCAGCGAAGAACTCGGAGACGACCGCATGCGGCCTCGGGTCAAGCGGCGCAGTGCTGTAAGCGACATTGGGTCACGCAATGGAGGCGCGGATCTCATCGAGGGAGACAGCATCCACTCGATCGCGGCAGATTGATCTTCTCGGTCCACTTGAAGCGCAACCACAATTGAGAGTTGTCGATGCCAGCCGATGCGATGGATTTTCGAACGCGGTTTGAGTCGCTTCGCCCCCGTTGCGATGCCCTTGGCCGACGGCTGATCGAAGTGGCCGACGCATTCGCGACGACGGGAGTACCGCCATCGGACGAACTACTCGACCAACTTTTGCAGCTTCGCCACGAGTTTCTGGGAATTCGCTCGGGCATCGATGAAGGGGAGAGCGACGACGAATTGACACTTGACTCGCTGCGAGAACTGGTTGATCAGCATGAATGGGCACAATGTCGCCGTGATGCGGATCGCGTTCTTCTGGCAATCGTCGGATTACGCCACGTTGATGGCGAGTTCGAGCCACTCGCGGAGCTGCAGGCTGCCGCGGAGCAGCTTCGCGGACTGACGGAGTCTACGGAAGAGAACAAGGCTCGGTTGCAGGAGATCGTCGAAGAGGACCATCCGTGGCATGCACTCGTGCAGCTCGTGCAATACGGCGACACATTGACCGACGATGTGTGGGATCGCTGTCACGCACGGATTCAGGAAACATGGGGCAAGTCGATGAGCTCCGCCGCCGCTCGCGGCAAGTTACGGATCACGAACATCGAAGGATTGCCGGCGAGTTCTCGCGCTGGTTCCAACGGTCGGGCTGATTCGGAGCCGTGCGTGTTGGACGACTTGATCGATGAATGCGATTTCGACTCGAAGACGGCTCAAGATCGAACTCTTGAAATGCGGGCCGCCGCCGCGGCGGCACTCGAAGCGGCCCGCCAGGAAGCCGTCGATGAAGGCGACGCGTCGCCTGCTGACGCTAACGAGGCATTGGTGGTGGACGTCGATGGCGACTCCAAGAACGGAGACGCAGCCGACGAGTCGCAACCCTCAGCACAACGGGATGACCCGCAGCCCGCTTCTACCGACAGGTCATCGATCTTCGACGACGACCTGCCCGAGGCACCGCGACGGCAGGGATCTCAACCGCCGCGAGACCAAGTGAGTGTCGTCAACGACTTCAGTGAATCAACATCAACAAGTGCTCAGGAACTCGTGTTCGGCGACGACGACCCGATTGAAGAGTCGGAAGCTCTCGATTCGTCAATCCTGAAAGAGTCCATCTTCGTCGATCCCGAGGGGCCGGTCGCGGAACTGGCCCGACAGGCGCTGCAAGCCGATGGGGGAGAACGCACGGCCCTCATCGCGGATCTCATTCTATATCTGGTGTACGAAGGACGATCGGGGTTGGCATTTCAACTGGCGAAATGCCTGGAGCAGCAAGAGTCGGCAGCGAGTTCGTTTCTTCCGTCGTGGCTCATCCGCGCCTGGGCTCTGGGGTTGGCGGTGCAGTTTCCCAACGGCCGACTGGCCGGGCAGCTTCAGGAGGACTTCGAACGTTACTCACCGCGAATGCTCGAATGCCACGATCGCAATTGGAGCACGGCGCTCGGTTACTTCGTTCGCGCTGCGGCATTGCGGCCGACGCTCGTCGCACCCGCGACTCAGGCGGGAAGCCTGCTCAGATCGTTCGAGATGCAAACCGAGTCGATTCGCCTGTACAACTACTGCTCCCGCATCGCGACCTATGGCGAGCGCATCGGCGGCATCGCGCCGATGGAACTCGTGACATGCGATCAGGTGTCGCGACAGTCACAGATCGCCCAATTGCAGGAAGAGGTGGCACAGTGGCGGAACCGTGTGGCCGAGCATCATTGCCGATACATCGTCGTTGCGCCCCTTTATCAGCGGGCACACTGGAGCTTGAAGTCGGGAGGCATGTCGCGGCATCCCCAGGAGGCGATCAACTGGCAGCAGTGGCAACAGATGTTCCTGGCCGCGCAACCGATCTTGAGACTGATTGAAGACAACATTGCTGGCAACCATGTCTCGATGCGGTCCGAACTGGAGCAATTGGCGCATCGCATTCCCGAAACGCGTCCGGCTGGCCGAGCATCGGGTCCACTGCGCGATGTTCAGGAGGCATTACGCGAAGTCCTCACGTTTGGAGAACGCTGGTTGGCCTTGTCGAGCGTGCCTCAGGAAGAATTCGTCTCGCAGGATCTGGATGAGTTGCGAAAGGAACTGGACGAGCGTCAGGAGCCGGTCTTCGAGGAGCTGGAATTCATCGCGGAGTGTCATCAATCGCTGGAAATCCGCATCGGGCTCGCGTGCCTGATGCTCGCTCTGCAGCAGGTCAAAGACGTCGTTTTGCCAGACGGGTCGGCGTCGATCAAAGAACCCGATCCCAGGCACCTGCTGCATGGCGAACTATTGAAGATCCCCAGCCTACCACTCGATTCCCAATGGGAGCCGGCCGCGGACCCGGAATGTGTTGAGCACGAACTGCTGCAGTATCTCAGTAGCCCGCAGCCCGACTGGGCGACGGCGTTTCAGTTGCAAGCCGGCCATCAGCACCACGATGCGACACAGCGCATCGCCAGTCTCGATGTCTGGACGAACGCCGAGCGGGCCACATTGCTGGCTCTTCGCGATCGGCAACTCCGCCAGTCGCGCGAAGAGCTGCTCACCGACCTTGAAGCGACCGAGAGGATGATCGAAGACGCCGCACGAGAGGAACTCTTCAGCCAGCACGACCGTGTCGGCTTCGACGCACGACTGAAACGCCTGCGTCAACATTTGATGCACAATACCGAACTCAGCGGAAGCGCCTCCGAAATGCAGCGATTGCGAACAGCCGTCGAACGCCGGCGTTCGCAGGAGTCGCAACTCTCGGCGAATGGTCTTTCGCCTTCATTAACTTCTGATTCGCCCGGCTGGAGAACGCACTTTTTTGCAGACGGCCGCGAGTGATCGCGACATGACGACCTTTATTGAGAATTGCCCCAGTGCCTGAATTCCTTTCATCGACAACCGATGGCGAAACGATCGTCGCCCGCCCTGTGGAGTCGGCACGTGTCGCGCATGTGCTTGCCGAACAGGGAGCCGTGCTGCTCGTTCCCGATGAATCAGTCGGAACCGGCAGCGGAACATCGACTTTGGCTGCTCAACTGATTGTGGCGCACTCCGAAGGTTATCGGCGAGTGATTCGATTGCGCGCGGATAACGAGTTCCATTGGCACTCCGACCTGACGCGCGCCTGTGCGGACCTTAAGCTTCCCGAGAGATCGGTGTCTCGCCCGGATGCACCGATGCTTGGCATTCGCCATTGGATGCACACCGAGAGCGAGGGGCTGCTGATTTGGTTGGACAGCGTCGCTGACGACGACCGCATTCAACCTCTGGTGGACGAATGGGACGAACTGCACCGAGATGGAGGTAAGTGCCGTCTGTTGATCACTGCGAGCGAGCCGTCGTTGCGAGTCCGTACGGTTCCCGACCCGATCTGCCTGAAGGGGCTCTCACCCGCGGATGCGATCCGCTGGCTGATTCATCATTGCGAAGGTGTCCCGACTCAGCATTCGGAACTGGAGGCCGCTGGCGTCTTGTGCGAGTACTTGGCGTTTCATCCGGCGGCGATTCAACTGGTCGCCCTGAGCGCTCGGTGTTCTCAGACATCGTTGGCGTCAACATTGGCTGCCGTTCAAGAGCGACTGCGTGCACTGCAACCCGAATCGCATTCCCCCTTCGGCATTGCTATTGCCGTCGTCCTGACTCAATTGCAAACGAGTGATCCACCAGTCGTCGACACGCTTTCGAAACTGTGTTGCCTGCCAGTCGCCCAGATGTGTGAGGTGGGAAATGGCTCTTCTGGGTTTGACCAGACCGAACAAGAACTGAGTCTCCTTGAGAAATACGGGTTGGTCTCACGCAGTGGAGGGGAGACGGGGATTCGTTCGGAGTCTCTCCGCCGCGAACTCTGGGCGGCTTTTCCCGAGGACGTTCGCGAATCCACCGTTCGCTCTCTGTTGAACTGGGGATGCGCCCGACTTGGGGAGATTTCGAGTTCGAAACTCTGGACATGCGATGCGATCGGTCGGCTGCAGGTTGTCTGGCCACTGATTGATGCCGCGCTGCGATTGAATCGCACAGACAGTGCAACACGCAACTTCCTGCAACTGGCCGTTGATCCACTCGATCGCGTCGGAGCCTGCGACACGGCTGCCTCGATCCTCGACACACTGCTCGATTGTTCGTTGACCGAGACGGGTCCGTCGGCATCACAGGAATCTGCGGAATGGTTCGAGCGACGAGGGAACATTCGACTGCGGCAACAGCGGTTTCTACAGGCGCGCAAGGACTTTCGATCGTGCTATCAACTGTTGCATGCGTCGAAGGCAGCGGAGTCTGCCGCAGGACTGCGTGTCTCGCTGGCAATTGTCGAGACCGACCTCAACGAGTGCCGGCTGCAGCGCGCCGCGACACGCCTGGTGGCGGCGGCGGAATATGTTCGCACTCGAAAAACTTCTGCAGAGGAACAGGTGAGGTTTCTCATGCTGAGGGGAGCCTTTCAGCTCCAGGCGGGCCGGGCGGCTGCCGCAGAACCGCAACTGCGTCAAGCCGTGGTCGTCGGGCGGTCGCTGCCGCAAGATTCCGCGCTGAACTATCGAGTACGCATCCTACTCGCTCGTACATATTTTGCTCTCAGTAGATCGAGTGATGCTGAGCAGGCTCTTCGTGACGACATGCAGCATCGCAGCGCCTGCGACGGGATGGGACCGCTCGATGTCGCTGTGCCTCAGTTGATGCTGGCCGACTTGCTGCTGGCCGACGGTCGGTTTGCCGAAGCAGAAGCCCTCTATCGCCAAACGCATGCTGTTCGCAGGCACAGCCTGGGAAGTTGCCATCGGCTGACCGGAGAAACCGCAAGTCGACTGGCGGTGGCCATGGCACATCGCGGGGAATTTCGCGGCGCGGAACCGTTGTTCCACAAGGCGATCGCCATCCATGAAGACGTCTATGGTCCCGAGCATCCGGAAGTGGCTCAGGTACTCAACGACTATGCCGAGTCGATGTTTGTTCAAGGGAAGTACAATTCCGCCCGACAACTGCTGGAGCGCGCTCTGGCGATCCAGGAATCGGCCCTCCGCAAGTCCGATCACAGAATCGCGAGAACTCGCAACAATCTCGCGGCCTTGTACTGTGCCGAAGGGGACTTCGAGCGTGCGGAGGATCTCTACACGCGCGATCTCCAAGTGCGACGGAAGCGTCAGCCCATGAATTCAATGGCCGTCGCGAACACATTGAATAATCTCGGCTCGGTCTGTCTCTCGCAGGCTCGATTCGACGAGGCCGCGGAACACTTTGACGATGCCTTAAGGTTGCGCCGCGAAATCTGGAGCCAGGATCATCCGGCTGTCGCGCAAAGCCTGAACAATCTCGGTTGCCTGCGACTGCAGCAACGGCGATACGAAGATTCGCTGTCACTGTTGCACGAGGCCCTCGGTATTCGTGAAACCATCCTGGCTCCCAGGCATCCGCACGTGGCCGCGACGTGCGAAGCGATTGGCGAAGCATTGTTCAGGCAGGGGAACGCCGAAGCGTCGTTGCCTTTCCTACAGCGTGCACTGGCGATCTGCGAGGAAGTCTACGGAGACAGTCACCAGCGGTCGGCATGTATCATGGTGCAACTGGGTCGCGCGGAGTTGCAGTTGGCAAAGCGCGCCCGGGCGGAACTTCATCTGCGAAAGGGAGAGCAGAACCTGCTGAAGACGGTTGGACCTCGGCACCGCTTCTACGGCAGCGCGCTGATAGGTCTGGCGGAACAACAGACCTGTGAAGGACGCCACGACGAGTCGCATTCCCTGTTGATGAAGTCGCTCGCGGTGTTTCAGACACACCGAGGATCGGAACTTGTCGTCACCGACGTTCTTCACGCTCTCGGTGAAAGTCTGCTAGCCCGTAAGGCGTTCAAAGAGGCCAGGCCGCATCTGGAAGACGCGCTGAGTTCCCGTCAGCGATGGTTGGGTCACGAGCATCTGGAAACGGCGCAATCACGACTGAGACTGGCGACCGCATTGATTGGCCTCAAGGAACTCGACCATGCAGAAATCCTGATCGACGAGGCCCTGGCCGTGTTCAAAAAAAATGGCGATGCCGCCCGCGCCTGGTATGGCGACGCCATCACCAGCAAAGCCGATGTTGCGGTTGCGCGAAGTCGGCTGACGGAAGCGGAGATCCTCTTGCAGGAACGTCTCGACCTTCCGTCCCCGGAGGCTTCATCATCACATTCGCGAGTGATGCTTCTCAGTCGGCTGGCGGGAGTGCGTTATTTGCGGGAAGACTACGAATCGGCCGTTCCGCTCATTCAGGAATGCATCGAGATCATCGAACGGGACAAAGGTCGCAAGCACCCCGATCTGGTGGCTCATTACGATAATCTGGCCGGCGTCTACTTTCACCTGCGGCGATACTCCGAGGCCGAAGCGCTGGTGCAGCGGGCGCTCGACATTCTCGAACACGAGTATGGCGAAAACCATCCGGCGGTGCTGGAACTGCTGGCGAACTATGCCTCGCTGCTGAAGATGTGTGATCGGAACACCGAAGCCGAAACGGTGCAGAACCGGATTTTGAATCTTCAGAAACGCAGTTCGCACGTTCTGGACGAAATCATGTGATTGCCCCCAACCCGAGTTGAGCAGCGAGTTCGCCATGAAGCCCATTGAAAACGGCGATTGTATCGAGATTCATTACACGACGAACTCCCTCGAAGGGGGAGTGATCGAGAGTTCCCACCGACGCGAACCGCTCAGGTTCACCGTCGGCAGTGACGAAGTGCACGCTGGACTCAGTCGCGGTGTACTCGGTATGCGTGCCGGAGATGAAAAACGCATAAGCATTCCCTCGGAGCAGGCTTTTGGCCGGCGATGCGGCGACCTGATTCAGACCGTCCCGCGAACACTTGTGCCGGAAAAGACCGCGATCGGAGATCAACTCTCGTTCTCGATCGACGGCACGATTCTCGATGTCTGGGTGCAGAAGTTGGCGGAAGAGAGCGTGACGCTCGATGCCAATCATCCGCTCGCCGGTGAATCACTGGTCGTCGATGTCGAAGTGCTGAGAGTTGGTTCCCGCTCCGACGCCGACCAGGAGTGTCAACGAACGACGCCCACTGGCACGCGTTAGAATCGCAGGCTGTCACTACCCATACATCTGTCCGAACCCCGCAGGTTCGAATGCGTGCGGATAGTGTGTGATGACAGGGGCTTGTCCCGGTTGCCAGACGATCGACACGATGTCGAAGCGAATGCGGCGTTCGAGCCAGCCCTTGCGTTTGAGCCACGACAGCGCGGAGCGCGCGATGCGCTGTTGCTTGCCGGCATCGACTGCTTCTTCGGGGCGGCCGTGAGCCTCTGACCGGCGCGTCTTGACTTCGACGAACACGATCGTGTCGCGATCTTGCCCGATGATGTCGATCTCGCCGAATCGCGTCACAACCTGCTCCGCGAGGATCGACCAACCGGCGGACTTGAGATGACGTACCGCAGCGCGCTCGCCACGGTTGCCGAACCAGCGCGTCATCCAGCGTACGTGCATTGCCGTCTCGCATCAGGGACGGACGCGATCCCTCAGGACGTCTTGTCGTCCTTACGCATGGCTCGTTCTCGAAGCCTTGTCGCCTTGCCGACGCGGTCTCGCAGGTAGTACAGCTTCGCGCGGCGGACGCGTGCCGATCGCTTAACGATCACATCCGCAACCTTCGGCGAATGAACGGGAAACGTTCGTTCGACCCCTTCGCCGGCTACGATCCGACGGACGGCGAACGATTCCCGCGTCCCAGACCCTCGGCGGGCAATGACGACGCCGGAGAAGATCTGAATCCGCTCCTTGTCGCCTTCCTGGATCCGGGTATGGACGTCGACCGTATCTCCAATCTCGAATTGGAGTTGATTCTCTCGCAGGCTGGATTGTTCGGCGAGTTCGATCAAATTCTGCATCACTTTGGCTCCCAAAAAGTTAGCTCAGCAGAATAGTCGAACTCCCACGGCAACGCAATTGAATCCAGAAGTCGAAATTCGACGTTTTTCCCGGGAAATCGGCCCCTCGGGATTCATTTCTCCAGACTCTTAATTACTCGACCTTGCACTTACTTTGCCAGGCGATCGGCGATTGTCTGGAACAATTCTTGTCTGCCGGGGGTGTCGAAGCCGCGGGCGAGGGTGCCGTGATGGAAGGGGAGGACGGTCACATCTTCGACTCCATCCAGTCGGCCACGGGAGACGGCCACCAGTCCATCCCCTTCGCCCTTCATCAGTTCCTGGGGGTCGTTGAGGATCATTTCGATGCGCGGCGAGGCGAACTGGGCGGCTTCGCTCCTTTCGCAAAGCTCCTCCCATGCCGCCTGTACCAATACGAATCCGGCTTCATCGACCAGCCCCGCGTTGCCGAGGAGGATGGTGTAGTCGACAGCTTCGCAGCGCGGGCAGGCATTCAGTTCTCTTAGTAGCCGTGAAGTTGGTCGCAAGTCGTTGTGAGCTTCTTCGAGACCATCGGCAAACGAGCGTTCGATGAACGATTCGAAATCGACCTGCCCCAACACGAGCCAATGTTCGAACACGTCGAGAGCACCAGGGAGGTAGGCAATGTTCGAACCCTGAGAGGGAGGTGCGACCATGATGAGCTGATCGACTGCGGGGTGACGGAGCTCGGAGTGTTCGAGCATCCAGCGAGCCACAAGTCCACCCATCGAATGCGTGATGATCGTGATGCTGCGGGAGTCGTCCTCTGCGAGCATGGCCGTCAGCGTTTCATCCTCTGCAAGTGTGAGACTGAGGAACTCGCCCGCATCGACGATGGGGCCATCATTGGGGTACTCCAGAAACCCGCAGACGTAGCCCTGCTCCGCAAGTGTGTCGGCCAACGGACCCAGAGCAACCGATGTCGATGTGTAACCATGGATCAGAATAACGATTTTCGATTGCTGAGGGTTCGCTGCAGCGAGTTCGTGCCACTTCAATCCGTATTCGATCGTTTCCGAACCATCGAAGTGGTCTGACACCCAGTCGCGCATGCTGCGTCGTGCGTTGCGCGTGCTGTCGTCGAGAGCATCGAGGTCAACATCGATACGAAGTTGCCAGGTCTCTCCCGCTCGCTCGGGATGAAGGTTGATGCCTGAAGGGAGAATGAGATTCAGCGCCCGCAGCCAGGTGCGCGTTCTGCGGGATTCGAGATCGAGTTCGCCATACGAAATGGCATCGTTGAGTACATCACCATCGTAATCGGCCACTTCGACGAGAGCCGCCGTGATTTCGCTCCACGTCACGACGCCGTTGTCGCCGGGAATACGCACGGTGACCCGCGGCCCATCGCGTTCAATCTGCCAGGGGGCTTCGGACGCGGCAGGACCATCGGCTGGCAGAAGTGCGCAAAGGGCGACGAAGGCAAGGCTGTGTATTGGGTACATGGTTCGCGAAAATGGGGGCGACGACTGACCACAGAGTCTTCCATCCACGGGCGAAAGCAATGCGACCGTATCACGCGCGTTTTTGCGACATTCGCTCGATGATTGAGAATGTCGCGTCGATTCCCCCGGCGACTCGCCGGGGGCTAAGTGGGGGAACTTATGGTTGCCGGCCCGCTAGAATCTGTGCGATGTGCATGACCTTGAGCGGCTTCTGCTGGCGAGTGATCAGGCCTTGCAGGTGCATCAGGCACGACATGTCGCCGGCGGTCATCACTTCAGCACCTGCCTGCTCGTGGTCAGCGATGCGGTCGTCCCCCATCATGCAGGAGACCGCTTCTTCGCTGACGGCAAACGTCCCGCCGAAGCCGCAACACTCATCAGGCCGCTGCAGTGTGACAAGTTCGAGACCTTCGACCAGGTTCAATAGATCGCGAGCCTTGCTGAAGTCGGGTACCATGAGCTCCGACGATCGCCCCAGTCGCAACTCTCTCAGGCCGTGGCAACTGTTGTGCAACCCGACCTTGTAAGGGAACTTCACTCCAGGCAGGGCGTCGACCTTCAACACATCGACGAGAAACTGACAGAGCTCATACGTCTTGTGCTTGAGTTCCTCGTAGCCGGCCTGACCTTCCAGAAGCACATCGTAATGATGCGTGACCATCGCGGTGCAGCTTCCCGAGGGACACACGACCGCTTCGTAACCGCCAAAGAGTTTGAGGAACGTCTCCGCCAACGGACGGGCATCGTCCCAGCAACCGGTGTTGGCCATCGGCTGGCCGCAACAGGTCTGGCCCGCGGGAAAGTCGACCTCGCACCCGAAACGTTCGAGCAGTTCGAGAGTGGCAATCCCCACGTCGGGATAGAGCTGATCGATGTAGCAGGGAATGAACAGGCCAACGCGCATGGGAGTCAGGAGTCAGGAGTCAGGAGTCAGGAGTCAGGAGTCAGGTGGGAGTGTAGGTCGTTTCCGTTGAAAGTTCAGCAAGGATGGAACGACACTACTCCGGTGTTTGGAGAACGCGCCCCTTGCTGTGCTGTAAGTGATGTGGCACTCTGTCATCCTGACCTTTGACACCCGACCTTCTGAACCGTTCATACTCAACTCCTCACATGCGTATTCTCGTCTCCTGGAGTTCCGGTAAGGACTGTGCCTGGATGCTGCATGTGTTAAAGCAGCGCGGGGAAGTGGAGTTGGTCGGCTTGCTGACGACGTTCAATGAAGCCGTCAATCGCGTGGCGATGCATGGCGTCCGTCGAGATCTCGTCGAGTGGCAGGCGTCGGCCGTTGGGCTTCCGTTGTGGCCGGTGATGCTCCCCTGGCCGTGCAGCAATGCCGACTACGAAGCACGCATGCGGACCGTCACCGATCGGGCGGTTGATGAGGGTGTGACGCATGTTGCGTTCGGCGACCTGTACCTCGAAGAAATTCGCGACTACCGCATCCGCCAGCTTCAAGGGACCGGCATCGAGCCGATGTTTCCAATCTGGTGCGGCCGAGAAGGGACACGGTCACTTGCCGAGCAAATGCTGAACGCCGGCCTGCAGGGAGTGCTGACGTGCGTCGATCCCAAGCAACTCTCACCAACGTTCGCGGGCCGTCAGTTCGACGACGAGTTATTGAGAGATCTGCCGACCACAGCCGATCCCTGCGGCGAGAATGGTGAGTTTCACACGTTCTGCCATGCGGGACCGATGTTCTCGCACTCGGGCAAGATTGAAGTCGGCAAGACCATCGAGCGAGATGGATTTGTTTACACCGATGTGTATTCAGTCGACATCGCTTCGAGCCGATAGATCGACAATTCGGCATGGACTCGATGTCACGCAGAAACCGTCAAGTCGGCTTCGCCATCAACTGGCTGACGACTCCGTCGGCCCGTTCGAGGGCGGACAGATAGGCATCGCGAAGGTCGGTCTTTGAGACTCCTGCGAGGCAAGCTTTTGGCCAGTCGCCGGTGTCGTACGCAACGACGGCCTTGAGGATTTGTCCCGAGAGGCCGGCGTTCGTGAGAAGGGCCGCCCGCATTTGCGGAGTGATCGGGAGGTCATCGAGCAGCACTTCCAGCGGCTCGGTGAGAAGTACGTCCAACGTCGAGAGAATGCCGAGCGTCGTCAGCGACTCGGCTTCGCTGGGGAGCAACTTCTCCGCGAGGTTTCGGCACATCTGGCCACGGAGCACGGCGGAGACAACGCAATGTTCCGGCATATCCGACATGCCGGTGAGTTCCAGCAATGCCGTCATCCCGCGGATGCCTCGGGCACCCATCATGATCAAGGCGTGGTCGATCGAGCGGATCGACTGCAGCCCATGAAAGGCCGAGTTCACGTACCTCAGAAAGCGGCAGCAGAGCCCGGCATCCTGCTTGACGATCTCGGCCAGTTTCGTGAAAGAGAACTGAGCGGCACACATCTGGCTTAAGAGCTGCAGTACGACCGCCTTGTTTGTTTTGGACTTCACTCGTTGCAGGACATGTGGCTTCGAGATGTAGAAACCCTGGTAGAGTTCAAACTGCAGCGCTTTGCAGGCTTCGAATTCCTCAGCCGTTTCGATCTTTTGCGCCAGCAGCCGAACGGTCAAGCGTCTGAAACTGCGGCAATGATCCTTGAGGTGATCGATGTCGACTGTCCGCAGATCGACCTGCAGGAAATCGGCCAGGGGGAGCAGAGGCTCCAATTCCGGACGGAAGACCACATCGTCGACGGCGATGCCGAAACCCTTACGTTTGAGTTTCTGTACTCCTTGGATGATCTCCGCGTCGATCTCGATGTTGTTAAGGATGTCGACAACCAGCAAGTCGGGTCGCGAGGGGAGAGGATGCTCACCCGTCAAGAACTCGCGGGTCAGCTTGACGAACGCCTGGTGGTTTCCGACGACGCGGTCGAGGCCAATCTCAACGAACGTGTTGAGCAGCACGGTCGAAGTCGCCCGGTTGTCGTCGGTAAACTCCGCCGTGTGCTCGGAGTTTCGAAACAGCAGTTTATAGGCCCTGAGCGAGCCATCCGCGGAGCAGATCGGCTGCCGGCCCACGAGGGCAACGTCCTGTGGAGGCGTTTCGACGATGGAGTTCTCGTTGACCACGGTCACGCGGGCCTCCTGGTTATTTCTTCGACGCGATGAGCGAGGCGACGATCTCGTCGGTGCGTTCGAGTGACGCGAGGAATGCGTCCCGCAAGATCAACTTGGGCACGTCGTCGATCTGGGCGTTTTCCCAATCGCCGTTGTCATACGCAATCACGGCTTTGAGAATCTTCCCCATCGGACCTTCGTAATCGAGCAGCGCCGACCGCATTGTGGGAGTGATTGGCAACTCGTCGATCAAACGTCGTCAAGGGTTCACCCAGAATGACTTCGAGAGTCGACAGCACACCGAGTGTGCACAATGAATCGGAATCCTCGGGCAGGACCGATTCCGCGACCATGCGGCACATCTGGCCGCGCAACAATGTCGAGGCCACGCAATGTGGGGGCAATTCCGAGAGGCCCGAAGCGTGCAGCATCGCCGTCAGTGCACGGATACCCTTCGAACCCATCATCACCAGCGCATGATCGACCGAGCGGATCGACTGCAGTCCATTAAAGGCCGAGTTGACGTATCGCAAGAAGCGGCAAACGAGTCCGGCGTCCTGCTTGACGATCTCCGCGATCTTTGCAAACGAGAACTGCCGAGCGCAAATCTCCGCCAGCAGTTGCAGCACGATCAGCTTGTTGGTCTTCGATTTGACGCGCTGCAGGATGGTGGGCTTCTGCAGGTAGTAGCCCTGAAACAGCTCGAAGTCGAGTGACTTGCATGCCTCGAATTCGTCGAACGTCTCGACCTTCTCGGCCAACAGCGTGACGGGCCAGCGCCGGAATTGCCGGCAATGTTCCTTGAGTTCGTCGATTGACGAAATCATGCGCAGGTCGACCTTCACGATGTCCGCAAGCGCGAGCAGCGGTTCGAGATGCGGTCGATAAACGACGTCGTCGAGCGCGATCGTGAATCCCTGCCGTTTCAACTTGCGGATACCGGCAATCAGTTCATCGTCGATATTAATGTCTTCAAGAACTTCCAGCACGAGTCGATCGGGTCTTGCGGGCAGGGAATGCTCGCCGATTAGAAACTCGCGGGTCAGGTTCACAAAGGCCTTGTGCGTTCCCACGACGCGGTCGAGTCCGATCTCGGCAAACGTGTTGAGCAGCACAGTCGATGTCGCCTCGTTGCCGTCTGTGAACTCGGACGTGTGTCCCGCGGATCGAAACAGCAGTTCGTACGCATGCAGGGAACAGTCGGCCGTACAGATCGGCTGTCGCCCCACGAGTGCGACGTCTTGGTCGGTCGGCGGTATGAAAGTCGTTGCGTTCACCACTGCCACCTCTCTGGCCCCGGCGGGATGAGTTGAAGAACCGCAGGAACAGGAGTCGAGGATGATCGCTCGACCGCTGTCCTACTTGGATAATGAGATGTCTCCGATTGACACAATGCGATGAAAGATCCCAACGCCTGTGATCGAAGCCTCAACAGCAACCTTGCCTCACGTGGTTCAATTCGACTTGTGCAAAATCGAACGCATCGACGAAAACGTGGTTAAACCGGTCATGCCAGCGCTGACAACGCCACTACGATCGGCAGAACCAGACCTGCCGATGACACTGGCATTATCGATTGCGCGGAACCGAAGCCCGGTGCGCGAAGTATTAAACAAATCGCAGGTCGCTCAGCTCTGCGTCAGAGCCGGTTGGCCCCTGTTTATTCCGAGCGTTCTCGAAGGCGACGGAGCGCGCGGATCACTTCATCGCGATCGAGCTGGCCATCGGAGTTGCCGTCGATGCGGTCGAAGGCGTTCGCGACGATCGGACGGGGGGCCGCCTCGTCGGGTGAGATCAGGCCGTCTTCGTTGCTGTCGAGTTCGTTGATGATCGCATCCGCCGCCACTGCGAGCTGGCCACCGGGGTCCGCCGATGCCGTTTCGCCGCGAACATGCGGCGTGAGAACGTCGAAGTAGCCGATCATCATCTCATCCCACGTCTGATCTCCCCAGCGTACTTCGGACGACGGGTCGGGATTGGCGAGGTTGCTCTCGGAGTTGTCGAAGAGGGCGGTGCAGAACATTCGCGTGCCTGCGGGCATCACTTTGGGTTCCGCCAGTTGATAGGCCGACTGCCAGTTGAAGTCGTAATGCGGTATGTCGAGCAGCACTTCGGTCGTTCCATCGGGGTATTGGGCCTCATAACGAAAACTCTGACCCCGCACATGCATGTGCGGAGCCATCGACATCAGTGTCAGGTCGCCGCCATACGCTGCGCTCTCGGCCGTCACTTCCTGATCCTTCTTGAATGGTTCCAGCACGAAACGGCCGTTGGCCACTTCGGTGGTGTGAATCTCGTACTCGACCTCCGATTCATCACAGTAGATGAAGCCCACGCGACACACGTCTTCCTGCGGGGTGCCGATCGGTGTGTAATGAACCTGAAACGTAAACCGCGAGCCTGCGGGAATGAGTTTCGCCGCCCCTTCCGGCAGAGGACGCCAGCGCGCTCCGGGAACGTACGCGGTGAAGAAGATGTCGTTCCTGCGGTCCGAGTCGGGTGGCTGCACATAAACGATAATGTGATGTACCACCGCCCGGTTCCCCGGTTGAACTTCGGCAGCCACGACCCATTTGTCTTCGGTAAAGCCGGGATCGATCGTGAAATGCTGGTACTCGACCCCTTCCGGCCCCCCTTGTGCAGGAACCTGGAACGGCGTGTCGGCCATCGCAAAAACTTCGTCGGGATCGCTCGGCAACTGCCAACCTTCGGTGAACTCCGGCAACGGCGGCATGTCGGCAGGGTTGCCTTCCGGACAACCTTCAGCCACCCAAGTCAGAATGAGTTCCTTTTCTTCGGCGGTCAGACTGCGGTCGTTCGAGAAGTGGCCATGCTCGGGATTCGCATGCCAAGGCGGCATCCGCTGGTCTTCGACGACCTCGGCAATCATCTCGCCCCAGCCCGCCACTTCGTGATAGTTGGTGAGCGTGAAGGGGGCGATCTCTCCCTCGCGGTGACACTCGACACATCGGCGATGAAGCAATGGAGCGACATCGCGTGAGTATGTCACCGTTGGATTCGCATCAGTCTCGCGCACGCGGCCGATAATGCAACCGAGGGGCGTCGTGACGGGGACACTCACTTCGTCGCCGGCGAGCAGTTCGTCGATGGCGATTCGCAAGTCTTCGCGGTCGGCACGATCCCTTACGAGTCCGACGACGTATTGGTCATCAACACGTCCGTGGTAGCGCACGTTGCGCTCGCTGTCGAGGACGAAGATCTGCGGAGTCCGCTCGGCTTGAAACTGATCGGCCACGACATTTCCCACATCCTTCAGCATGGGGAACTCGATCTCATGGCGACGGCAGAAAGAACCGATCTCGGTGACGGAATCATGCACATTCGCATTGATGCCGATCACCACGACGCCGCGGTCGGCATACTCATCCGCGATCTGTTGGAGGCGCGGCCCGTAGAGCTTCACCAGCGGACATTCGGTCCCCAGAAACGCCACGATCACCACATCCGCCTCAGCGAATTCCTCGAGCGAATACTCCCGTCCCCGGTAGTCGCTCAGCGAAAAACTCTCGATCGAGGCACCCACAGGGACAGCCGCCATTGCGGGAGGCGATGTCATGCAAGCAATGGTGACGCTCAGACAGGCAAGTGCGGTAACAATTGATTGCATAGAGGTTTGCATCGTGTAAAGATTCATCGGCCCCAGGCCTGAACGGGTTTGGGAACTCAACCGTTATACCCAGTCTAACCCCCGGAAGGTTTCGCAGTTCCGCCGATTGAGTGAGGTTGGTGGAGGCATTCTACCGAATGGAGCGGATTCCAGTACAACCCATTTAGCCCCCGGCGAGTCGCCGGGGGAAACGAGTTTACCCATTCAACAGTGTGCCTTCGTCTTCCCAGATTCGGTGAGATTGCGTCAACGATTGCTTGGTGACCATCGTATACAGAAGACGCTGTCACCGCTCCATTTCCTGAATTATTTATCGCAATGGTCACTCGAATGCGTAAATCTCAACGAATTCTGGGCCTGAGAGTTTCCGTACTCCTGGTCCTCGTCGGGTGTCCATGGAATTCGAAAAACTTCATCCATGCCGATGAACCGGCTGCCGGCCCACTCAGCGGTCGGCTCGTCTTCTTTGGGTGCGTTGATGAAGCGACGTCGCAATCTCGCGTCGTCAGCATTCTTCCCGATGGGACCGACCGTCGTATCGATCTGATGTTCGACCGGCCGATGGTGGGATTGGGAAAAGTCGCGCCCAATGCCGACACATTTGTCTTCAGTGCGCAGGACGCAACAGATGGAGACGTGCGGACTTACAGTGAGTGGATCAAGGAGCCGAACGAGGAGCCTCGCCGACTTGCCGAGAGCAATGGCGGGATCTGTGCATGGGATCCCCAAGGGGAATTGGTGCTGGCTTACCTTGGCACCGAAGGCCGTTACGAGAATCAGTTGATCAATGCGACAACTGGTGAGGTCGAGATTCTGGAACTGGATGACACCAGCGCCGTGCAGGCATTCACTCACGATGGAACGAGCTTGATTGTGATCGCGATGAATCCCGATCGCAGCTACGCCGATCCGGTTCGCGGTGAATACCCGCTACGACAACTCTTCTTGTGGGATCGTGATTCACACGAGCAGACGATCTTCACCGACCCCGAACACGATTGCATCTGGCCCGCTGTTTCTCCCGAAGGAGACCAGATTGCTTTTTACCTTCGCCGGCATGTCGGTCGGCCGCTCGAGTATCTCGCCATCGCGGATGCGAACGGAGAGAATGGCCACGAAGTCTTCAAGCTGAACGAAGTCTCGGAGACCACGGTCATTCGTCCGATTGGATTCCCACAATGGTCTCCCGATGGAACCGAAATCGCCTGGCTGCGAACCGTGACAGATCTGGCATCCAACAAGACGGCTTGCGAGATCCTGTTCATCGCCGCCGACGGTTCCAGTTCTCGCAGACTCCCCCTCGGCCCATTCTCTGAATGGGGTCACTTGCAATGGGTGAGGTAGCGGCACGGCTGGCAAGTTTTGCTGAGTAACGATCGAGCCACCATCCCGGATGCTCGAAGCATCCGGGATGGTCCGTTACCTTGCATGCGCTACCGTCGAATGACTGTTGATGAGCAACGCATGGCGGAGATGAACCACTGGCAAGCCGAATTGGAACAGATCGTCCAAGGGCATCCCTGGACGGAAGAGTCGGCACGCGCGCGGGGGTTCGCGTTGGCCGAGACCGCCAGTCGACGGATGCTGGCGACCGCCTCGTGCTTCGATGATGAACTCTGGGATCAACTCGGCAGCGACTTCGAACGGCTTGTGATGCAGATCACTCAAACATGGGGCGAGCCCACGTGGCAGAATCCAGCTCTTGAAAGTAACAAGAGCGACTTTTTCGCGGCATCAATTGACTGGCCGCCGCCGTCGAAGGTTGTTGATGGTTGCGCTGCAAGCACGTCAATCGACATTAGCCAGCGACTCCCTGATGCCGAGCGGGCGGCAGTCTGGCGTCGCGACACCACGCTGGTGTATGTCTCTCTCGAACTCCTCGACAATACGAGAGTTCGCGCTCTCGTGGCGGGTGTCTTGCCTGAGCATCGTTGACACCCGGGTTGTCCGGCCAGTTTCTGCCCTGATGGGTTCAAGTCCAGTTGTTACATATGCTACATCATTGAATTCCATTCATCTCAAGCAGGAACCAAACCATGCGCGTTCTCATCATGTCCGATATGGAGGGTGTTAGTGGCATCGTCGTCTGGGATCAGGTGAATGGTGGTGCACCCATGTATGAGGAGGGGCGTCGGCTGTACACCGAGGAGATCAATGCGGCGGTGCGCGGTGCGAAACGGGCGGGGGCGACGGAGATCGTGGCCGTCGACTGTCACGGAGCGGGTAAGGGGTGGATGTTCAATTCGTTTATCCCCGAACTCATTCATCCCGATTGCGAATGGGTGGCCCATCATCCGTGGGGTCGGTACACCGAGCTGCTGGAGAAAGGCTGCGACGCCGTGCTGCTCGTGGGGATGCACGCCCGCGCGGGAACGCCCGATGGTGTGCTGTGTCACACGATATCAACCGTCACTTGGCGAAACCTGTGGTTCAACGACGACCTGGTCGGCGAGACGGGCGTGAATGCCGCGATCTGCGGCCACTACGGATGTCCGGTGGCGCTCGTCACCGGCGATGAAGCCGTCCTTCGCGAGAGCCGTGAGATTCTCGGCGATGCACCGACCTATGTGGCAGTGAAGAAGGGGCTGTCGCGGTACTCGGCTCGACAGATACCTCCAGTGAGGGCGCGACAGATGATCGAGCAGGGGGCATTCGAGTCGCTCCAGAACCTGAGTCGCCTTAAGCCCTACGTTCCCGCGAAACCGTCAAAGATCTCGATCGAGATCGAAACGGTCGAGAAGACCGATGCGTTCAAAGGCAAGCACGGCGTTGAAATCGTCGAGCCTCTGAAGGTCATCAGCTCCGGTGCGGACTGGATGACGGCCTGGGATCAAATCTGGCGGTGGACGGTGTAAGGAGCGGCAGCTTTTGCATTGCGAAACCACTACCGAGTGAATACCGTTTGACATGGACAACAAGTAGACAAAAGTCCATTAAGGAAGGATGTGGCGTGGACACGATGTCTCCCAGCGAGCGATCGGAACGAATGTCGAGGGTTCGCGGCAAGGACACGCAACCCGAGTTAATCGTTCGCAAACTCGTGTTTTCATTGGGTTATCGATATCGACTTCATGCTCGTGAGCTTCCCGGTCGACCAGACCTGGTGTTTCGGAATCTCCGGAAAGTAATATTTGTTAACGGGTGTTTTTGGCATCGGCATCGACGTTGCCCGCTCGCGAGATTACCGAAATCCAGGAAGAGTTTTTGGCTGGCAAAGCTCGAAGGAAATCGGGAACGAGACCAACGCAATCGACGGACGCTGACAAGAAGAGGTTGGAAGGTATTGACGATCTGGGAATGCCAGATTCGCAACACGGATCGACTCAAAGAGAGAATCACGAGGTTTCTCGATGCGTAGCGTTGAACTATTCGCCGGTGCGGGTGGAATGGCGATTGGAATGGCCAACGCGGGATTTCGGCACTCAGCCGTGATCGAATGGGATCGCGACGCGTGTGAGACGTTTCGCTTCAATCAGTTACATCACGCCAACCGTTTCGATCAGTGGCCACTGTTCGAGTGCGACGTTCGTGAATTCAGTTATGAGGAGTTCTCCGACGTGGTCGTCGTCTCGGGAGGACCGCCTTGTCAGCCCTTCTCCGTCGGCGGTAAACATCGCGGTTATCGAGACGACAGGGACATGTTTCCCGAAGCCGTTCGTGCCGTTAGAGAGTTGAAGCCAAAGGCGTTTATCTTCGAGAACGTGAAGGGACTCCTGCGCGAGAGCTTTTCCGACTACTTTGAATACATTCTCTTGCAGCTTACGTATCCGAGCATTAATCGGCGTCGCCTGGAGGACTGGAAAGAGCACCGAGTCCGGTTGGAGCGGCGCCACACTTCACGGCAAGACCGAGCGGAATACAACGTCGTCTTTCGAGTTTTGAACGCAGCGGACTATGGCGTGCCGCAGCGTCGAGAAAGAGTCTTTCTTGTCGGATTTCGAGCCGATCTTGGAATGGAATGGTGTTTTCCAGAGCCAACACATTCCGAGAACGCACTCTTGCGATCAAAATGGGTGACCGGCGATTACTGGGAGCATCATGCGATTCCAGCGCGAAAGCGGCCGGGCGTCCCCGCTCGCTTTGCATCACGCGTTGAGCGTCTACGAAGACGAAGTGTCCTCGAATTCGCAGAATTGCCGTGGCAGACCGTTCGCGATGCGATTAGCGATTTACCCGATCCGGAATCTCGGTCATCGAATCGATTGGCGAATCACACGATCAATCCTGGAGCACGGGTCTATGCGGGTCATACCGGTAGTCCACTCGACGAGCCAGCCAAGACACTCAAGGCAGGTGACCACGGAGTCCCGGGGGGAGAGAACATGCTGGCACGGCCCGATGGCACGGTGAGATATTTCACGGTCCGCGAAGCGGCGCGGCTACAGACTTTTCCCGACGACTATCAGCTGAAAGGCGCTTGGACCGAAGCAATGCGTCAACTCGGGAACGCGGTTCCTGTACATCTTGCGGAGATCGTTGCGAGATCAGTCGCCGAAACACTTACCGCAGCGACGGGGCATCGGTAGAAATGGCGAAGCCTCAAGAAAAGTTGGAAGAGTTGGCCGTTCAACTCAAGAGTCTCTCGGAACAGATGCTTCGAGAGGACGCGCCGAGTCTCTCCGCAAGGAGAGCAAAGGTACTTCGAAATACGCTATCTGATGCTTACGATCAAATCCGCCGACTGATCGCCGAACTCGATCCGATCAAACATCCTGGTTTCGTGTTCGAGCCTTCCAATCCGAACATTGCAGGCAGGATCGCCGCGCTGGCCTTGGTCGCTCAGCCGCGAAAGCCGCTCGAGTCGCTGGAATCGTTCTATGGCTCTGGTGTCTACGCCCTTTTCTATAGCGGCGATTTTCATGCATACGGCGGAATCGCCAGAAAGGAGCATCCAATTTACGTAGGAAAGGCAGACCCTGCGGATCCCGCGAGCAAGACGGTGATTGAACAAGGGGACCGTCTGGCGAAACGTCTGAGTGAACACCGAAAGAACATCGGGAAAGCTCAGTCGACGCTCAAGGTCAAGGATTTCGAGTATCGCGCGCTCGTCGTGCAAACTGGTTATCAAACGGCGGCGGAGGACTACCTGATCGAACTCTTCAAGCCGATCTGGAACAACGAAACAAACGTCTGTTTTGGACTGGGGAAACATGGAGACGATCCGAAGACACGAGCCAACTTGCGGTCGCCCTGGGATACTCTTCATCCAGGACGAGAATGGGCACACCGTGATTCCGAGATGAAAGATTCACGGCCGGAATCAAAAATCATTTCCGGCATCGCTGACCACCTTCAGGCGAATCCGCCGTTTGAGTCAATCGATGACATTCTTCATAAATTCATGGATGAGATGAAGTCCGCCATTTGAGAAATGAGTCTCGCGTCTTCCTGCCCCAGGCGATCTCGCGTAGAATCCCCACTTGCGCCGTTTGTCGATTGGATGAATCAGTAAGGACAAACATGAGAGTTTGGCCCGGCAATCCTTATCCGCTGGGATCGACCTGGGATGGTCATGGTGTGAATTTCGCCGTCTTCTCGGAGCATGCCTCCCGAGTGGAATTGTGCCTGTTTGACGCCCCCCACGACCGTTGCGAGTCGGTCTGCATCCCGATTCGGCAACGAACCGACTTCGTCTGGCATTGCTATCTGCCCGATGCGCGCCCTGGCCAACTCTATGGCTTTCGTGTCGATGGCCCGCATGAGCCTCATCATGGGCACCGCTTCAACCCTCACAAGGTGTTGCTCGATCCTTACGCCCAGGCAATCGGCAGAATGCTTTCGTGGGACGACAGCATGTTCGGCTATCGCATCGGCGACCCGGCGGCTGATCTTTCGTTTGATGATCGCGACAACGCCCATTGCGCCCCGTTGGCAGCGGTGCTCGATAGCTCCTTCCGCTGGGGGCGAGATCGTCGTCCCAATACGCCGTGGCATCAGACCGTGATTTATGAGCTGCACGTGAAGGGGTTCACGATGCGGCATCCCGATGTGCCTCCTCATTTACGCGGCACCTATGCCGGACTGGCGACCAAGCCCGCCATCGATCACTTCAAGAAGCTCGGCGTGACGGCTCTGGAACTGATGCCGGTGCATCACCATGTCGATGATCGCCATCTCGTGGAGCGCGGCCTCAAGAACTATTGGGGTTATAACACGCTCTCGTTCTTCGCGCCCGACGTGCGGTATGCGGCCGACAAGTCACCGAAGGGAACAGTGCGTGAGTTCAAGAAGATGGTCAAGACGCTGCACGCGCACGGTCTCGAGGTGATTCTTGACGTCGTCTACAACCACACGGGGGAGGGGAACCACATGGGGCCGACGCTGTCGCTGCGTGGTCTCGACAACATGCATTACTACCGTCTGGTGCCGCACCAGAAGCGGTATTACATGGACTTCACCGGTTGCGGCAACACGCTGAACATGGTGTCGCCGCGCGTGCTCAAGCTCATCATGGACAGCCTCCGTTACTGGGTGACGGAGATGCACGTCGACGGCTTCCGCTTCGATCTTGCATCCGCGTTGGCTCGCGAACTCCATGCCGTCGACAAGCTGGGAGCGTTCTTTGATATTATTCATCAGGATCCCGTCCTGTCTCAGGTGAAGTTGATCGCCGAGCCTTGGGACTTGGGCGAAGGGGGTTATCAGGTCGGCAACTTCCCTGTTGGCTGGACCGAATGGAACGGCAAGTACCGCGACACGGTCCGCAGGTTTTGGAAGGGGGATGGTGATGCCGTCTCTGAGTTCGGCACCCGCCTGTGTGGTTCGAGCGATCTGTACGAGCACAACGGCCGTCGTCCGTATGCGAGCATCAACTTCGTCACCTCGCACGACGGCTTCGCCATGCGGGATCTCGTCTCCTACAACTACAAGCACAACGAGGCCAACGGGCATGGCAACAACGATGGGGACGATCACAATCTGAGCTGGAACTGCGGAGCCGAGGGAGAAACATCCGACGCAGCGGTTCGCAAATTGCGGATTCAGCAGATCAAGAACATGCTCTCGACCCTGATGTTCTCTCAGGGGGTGCCGATGATTCGCGCGGGGGACGAGTTCGGAGCGACTCAAGGCGGCAACAACAACGCTTACTGTCAGGACAACGAAATCAGTTGGCTCGACTGGAATCTTGATGCCGACCAGAAGGATTTGCTGGCCTTCGCCTGCAAGGCGGTGCGTGTGTGGCGGGACAATCCGGTCTTTCAGCGTCGGCAATTCTTCCAGGGAAGGGCCATTCGCGGTAAGGATCAGAAAGACATTCACTGGCTCACCCCCGATGGCCAGGACATGGGAGATGCCGACTGGCACTCGACAGCCGCCCGCTGTCTCGGCGTGCGTCTCGAAGGTCACATGACCGACGAGGTTGATGATCGCGGTCGGCAGATCGTTGGAAAGACGATGCTGCTGCTCTTGAACGCCCGTCGCCGTCCGATTTCGTTTGTCCTTCCGAAGGACGCCTACGATTCGATCTGGCAGTTGGAGTTGGATTCTGCCGTCTCCCAACCCGAGACACTGCGGTTGATGGGGGGAACGACTTACCAGCTTGCCCCCTTCTCGATGGTGGTGCTCAAGTTGAAGAGCCGGCGCTGGTCCTTCCTCAAGTTTGGCATCGACTCGGGGGACAAAGGGGTGGCGAAGCCACATGTGACGGCCCCTGCACCAAAGCCCGTCCCGACAGCCGACGTTCCTCCGGCGAAGGAATCGCCGCCGCCCCCTCTCAAGGAGCCCCGCGAATCGCAACCGGCGAAGGCTGAGTGACCGATTCCGCGCGCCACGTGGTCAGGGGTGCGCTCGATTTGTACAGGTTGCCGAAGCCTCTTCGCAAAATGACGCAAATTTCAACTTGGCACGTATTTTGCAGGTTATTTGTGAAAAGAGATTTGACGCCTCGAATCTCCCCCGATAAAGTCAAATTCGCACCAGGGAGTTACGTGCCATGAGCAACACGCCCCGGGGAAGAAGAGATCCCCAGTACAAGGAGGGAACAGGATGCATGCTTTGATCGCTCATTTCACCTCAGACGAACTCGCCAGTCAAATCGAGCGGATCGTGCGCTCGCGTGCGGGCAGCCAGATCGAGCAACTTCGAGTGGAAGTTGAAGGAGATACGGTCGTTCTTTCTGGTGTTGCGCGGTCGTACTACGCCAAGCAGTTGGCCACCCAAGCCGCGCTGCACGAAGTCCCGGACTGTGAGATTTGCAACGCGATTGATGTGCAGTGAGCCAGATTTACATGCGGTCGTGTTGTCTGTCGGCCGCCATCGGTTGTGATCAATTGCGATCGATGTCGTAACCAAGCATGGGTTCTTCTCTGCGTCAGTGCGCGCAGGTGTTCGGCGAAACGGCCTCTTTTCCATGTGCAGTCGGATCGCGCTCGACTTTCGAGTCATGGAAGCGCATAGTGGAGGTCTCACGCTTGATTGAAAAGGGGATGGCCATGGCTGATTCATCCGAAGACGTTCTCAACCTCGAATCCGCGACGGCAGAAGAACTCGGCCGACTGATCTCCAGTCAGCCGCAGGATGCCGAAGTCGCTCCCAACATTGCCTTGGGACCGAAGCGCGCCAAGTTACAGGCGCGCGAACTTCTCTCGCAGGATCTCGATTTGCCCAGCTTTGGCAGCACGCGTCCCAAGTGAAGGGACGGTTCTCACGAAGGCAAACGGCGGGTAATCTCCGTCTTTCAAAGATGGTCTGCCACTTATCTCGCTAACGCTTCTTTGCGCCATGAAGCAGCAGTTCGAAATTCAGGTTCCTCCGTCCGAGCAACAGGCCGAGTCGCGCGACATCCTGGCGGATGCTGACGTCACGGGCCTCGGCGCGACGCTGGATCCCGCATGGTCGATCGTCCGCCGCTGGCTCGACGGGGGGCTTTCCGACGGAGTGACGGCCGTCGACATCTGCAATGGCCCGCTCACGGTGTCGGTCCTTCCGACCCGCGGCATGGGAATCTGGGATGCGTGGCTCGGCGATTTGCGCGTGGGATGGAACAGTCCCGTCAAGGTACCGGTTCATCCTTCCCACGTCTCGCTTTCGTCGCGGAACGGTCTCGGCTGGCTCGACGGCTTTGGGGAACTGATCTGTCGATGTGGACTGGCGTTCAATGGGCCTCCCGGCATCGACCCGGGCGCGAAGAGCCCGATCGAGTCGGACCTCACTCTGCATGGCCGCATTGCCAATCTGCCGGCTCATCGCGTGGCCGTTTTCTGGGACGATGCCGGCCCGGGGAAGATCGGCGTCGAAGGTACCGTCGACGAATGCACGATGTTCGGTCCGCAACTACGGCTCAAGTCGCGAGTCTCGACGGTCCTGGGAACGCGTGGCTTCACCATCGAAGACGAGATTCAAAACTTGGCCTCGACGGAGTCGGAGCTGGAACTTCTGTATCACACGAATATCGGCGCGCCATTTCTCGGCGAAGGGGCAAAGTTCGTCGCACCCGTTGGAGAACTCGCTCCTCGCGACCTGCGGGCGGCTGAGGGAATCCATCACTTCGACACCTATCATGGCCCCGTCTCCGGCTTTGCCGAACAGGCCTATTACTTTCATTTGCGGAGTGACGAACATCACCAGACCGAAGTACTGCTGCACAACGCCGCCGGCGATCTTGGCGTCAGCCTGGCCTACCACGCGGGGCAGCTTCCGTACTTCACGCTCTGGAAGTGTACGCAGGCCAAGGAAGATGGTTATGTTACCGGGCTCGAGCCGGGGATCAACCTGCCGAACTTCAAGAGCTTCGAGCGCGACCAGGGGAGAGTTGTCCGACTGCCTGCCGGCTCGCATTACCGCACATCGCTGACGCTGACAGTGCATGATTCGGCGTCTCTCGTAAACGCCGCCTGCACCCGTATTGAATCGCTGCAGCAAGGAGAGGCACCGACCGTGCATTCGCTTCCCGTCCTCCCCTGGGCTCCGACGCCCGGGGAAACGGAGTGATCTCGGGCGCTTGCTTCGAGTGCGACGAGATTCGCTCGGTGGTAAGCGCCCGATGAATCGATCGCCCTCATTGTGAATTGCGGAATACTTCGCGCGTCGCACGAGTCTACCATGGGCAGGGATTCTCCTCTCAGGGAAAACATGCGCATGCCTGATGATGAGTATCAGAACACGGTGGACGAGCGGTTGGCAATGCGCTTGTTGGACATTGAGTTGCGTCTGGAGGAGCGAAAATCTGGGCAACAACAGAGCATCAGGCGGGCAGTCATTCTGGGGTTCGTGGCGGCGGTCGTGAGTGTCGGTGGCGCGATGCTCGTGTTCGTCTGGTGGTTTGATACTCAGTTTGTCACGGACTGGAGTCTGGGGGACGCCAGAATCTTTGAAGAAGAAGTCACCCGGAAACTATTGGAACTGACGGATCATGTTGAGACGTTGCGGAGGCAAGTCGTCTGTATACTGGGCCTGCTTCCGATCGTCTTTGGGACTGTATGGGCCGTCGGCGTCGATCGAGTCGGATTGCACTGGTTGTTGTTGACACTGCCGTGACAAAACTCCTGCGGCCTCATCACGTTCAACGCGTCCGGACTTGACTGAAGGCGCGCGGCGTGCGAAGGTGATTCGCACGAACTGACGGATATGATTGTCGAAGTGACGGCTGGGATTGCAGGCTCCATCAGCCGGGAGAGTTGCCAGGAATACCTTGATGCCGTTGAGTGAAGACCCCAGGCTGCTTCTGGTTGGCGAGCCTGGTAATACCAAGCCGTTGGCGGAAAAACTGCGGGCTGTGCTGCAGGTCGACGAGGCGACCCATATCGCGGAAGCGTTGGCGCACTTGCGGCAGGACCAGCGAGCCACAGTCTGTTTCGTCGAATCGCTCTCTCAGGACTCGTTTTTTGAGTCGGCCCGTCTGCTTGAGCATCTCCCCGCCGGGGTGGCCGTCCTGTCGGACGACACGCGAGTGCTGTGGCATAACAAAGTGCTGAACGATCTGTGCGCTCTCGATGGCACGATCATCGGGGAAAAGTTCCTCGAATCGATTCCTGGCGTCGACATTATCGGTCCCGATTTTTGCCCCCTGCATACGGCGTTGGGACTCGACGAGATCGCGAGGTCCGTCATCCGTGTCCGCGAAAAACGGTACATTCAGTTGGATGTCGTCGGCGTTCGTAACGAATCCGAGACGGCTGTGTTTCTGGTTGTCGTGGCCCGCGACGTTACCAGCGAAGTGATCGAAAAGAACAAGCTCGACGCGATCTATCAGGCGGGTGTCGAATTGGGCGACCTGCAGCCGCAGGACGTTCGCGAGATGTCGCAGGACGAGCGAATCGATTTGCTCAAGTCGCGCGTGCTGCATTACACGCAAGATGTGCTCGAATACGACACGGTGGAGATTCGGCTCGTGGAACCCGAAACGGGCTTTCTCAAGATTCTGCTTTCGGTCGGTATGCAGGCACTGGCGGAAACTCGCGAACTCTACGCCCGCGAACAAGGACAAGGGGTGACGGGCTTCGTGGCGTATACTGGTCGCAGCTATCTCTGCGAAGACACCGCGACCGACCCGCTTTATCTTCCCGGCGCGCTCAACGCTCGCAGTTCGCTCACCGTGCCTCTCATTCTGCACGATGAAGTTCTCGGGACGTTCAATGTCGAGAGTCCCCGCCCGAGAGCCTTTGCAGAGCAGGATCTCAAGTTTCTCGCGTTGTTCGCGCGGGAAGTGTCGATCGCTCTCAATACGCTCAACTTGCTCGAAGCCGAGCACGAGACGACGGCCGAACGCAGCAGCACGCGTATGTTGCGGGATGTCTCCTCGCCGGTCGACGAGATCTTGAACGACGCCGCCTGGATTCTGGAAAAGTATATCGGACACGACCCTCCGATGGCGGAGCGGCTACAACGGATCGTGCATCATACCCGGCAGATTCGGGAAGTGATTCAGACCGTGGGACAGGCTCTCTCGCCCGAATCGAGACAGTCTCCGACGCTGGGAAAGATCAACTCGAAGCTCCTGAGCAAACGGTTACTCGTGGCCGACGGTGATCCGACGGTGCGCCAGGCGGCTCACGAACTGCTCGAACGACAGGGCTGTATCGTCGAAACCGCCCACAATGGCGAAGAAGCCGTGCTGATGGCCCGGCGATTCGCTTACGACGTCGTTCTGGCCGATGTGAAACTGCCTGATATGAACGGGGCGGAGTGCTTTCGCCGCCTGCGCGACGTTAAGCCCGATTTGCCCATCATTCTGATGACCGGCTTTGGCTACGACGCCACGCATTCGCTGGTCAAAGCTCGACAGTTGGGGATGAAATCGGCCCTGTATAAGCCGTTTCGACTCGACCAACTGGTCAAGGCGATCGACGAAGCAATCGGCGACCAATGATGTTGCGGAAGTCGCCAGGTCGCCGGGAACCTGGAAGGCATTGAATCCGCCAGTCCGTGCTCCCTTTTCGCAGGATTGAGACGACGGCCCCACCTCCGCAACCGTCTCTTTTCAACACTTGTCGAACCGCTAAGATACGCGCCGAACCGCCGACAATCGCATTCGGCATATGGGTCTGGAGTGGTCGATCGCGCGGAGGGACTGGCTCCACACCGGAAATTCAGGGGTATGGCTCTCAAAACGATTCGCCGCGGTCTTGATTTGCCGATCTCCGGGACTCCCGTCCAGCAGATTGAGTCGGCTCCGGTGTCCCGTACCCTGGCGCTGGTCGCCGGCGACTACATCGGCATGAAGCCCACGATGCTGGTCCAGGAGGGGGATCGCGTCCTGCTGGGGCAACCGGTCTTCGAAGACAAAAAGACACCGGGCGTACTCTACACCGCTCCCGCCAGCGGCAAGGTGCAGGCCATCAACCGTGGGGCGAAACGGTCATTTCAATCGCTCGTGATCGAGGTGGATGGAGACGAATCGGTCTCCATGCCCGACATCTCGGGACGCAATCCCAACGAATTGACGCGACAGGAAGTTGTCGACCTCCTCGTATCGACGGGACTCTGGCCCGCTCTGCGGACGCGGCCTTACAGCAAGGTGCCCAGTCCCGAGGCGCACCCACATTCGTTATTCGTTCAAGCGATCGACACCAGCCCCCTTGCCCCCGATTCGGCCAAGGTGATCGACGAGCGGGCTCCGCAATTCGAGCGCGGACTCATGCTTCTCAAGCATCTCACCAAGGGGGCTCTGTACCTTTGCACGGCGGCAGGCGTCAATTTGCCGGGATCGAAGCTTCCGGGCATCACGCATGCCGAGTTTGATGGCCCCCATCCCGCCGGCCTCCCGGGGACGCATATCCATCTCCTCGATCCCGTCGGTCCTGGCAAGTCGGTCTGGTATATCAACTATCAGGACGTGATCGCCATCGGCGAACTGGGCCTGACGAATCGACTCTCAGCCGATCGCGTCATTTCGCTCGCCGGTCCCCAGGTCGAGAATCCCCGGCTGATCAAGACACGTTGGGGGGCATCGCTCGAAGACATTTGCCAGGGGCAACTCAAGCCGGGTGAGAACCGCATCATCTCGGGGTCGGTCCTCTCGGGACGGGCTCTCGAGCCGAAGGCCGCGCATCTGGGTCGGTATCATCTGCAGGTAAGCGTCATCCTCGAAGGTCGTGATCGCGAGTTTCTCGGCTGGCAGAAGCCGGGCTTCGACAAGTTCTCGGTCAAGCGGGTTTATGCCGCCGGGTTTGCCGCCGACGGTCGCCGCTTCAGTTTCACGACTAATCGCAATGGCAGTTCGCGGGCGATGGTGCCGATCGGCATGTACGAACAGGTGATGCCGCTCGACATCCTGCCGACATTTCTGCTCCGATCGTTGATCATCGGCGACACCGATCAGGCGCAAGCCTTGGGAGCGCTGGAGCTCGACGAAGAAGATCTGGCGTTGTGTACGTTCGTCTGTCCGGGGAAATACAACTACGGACCGTTACTGCGGAAGAATCTGAACCTGATTGAAAAGGAAGGATGATCGAGTCGGCGGCGTTCGCCCTCGTGCCCATCGGCTCTCATCCCTTGATCGACTGCCTACAGCGTCATAGACCATGCAGCCATTGCGAAGGTTTCTCGACTCGATACATCCCCAATTCGCCGAAGGGGGGAAGCTGCACAAGCTGTATCCTCTCTACGAGGCGCTCGACACCTTTCTCTACACACCACCGGATGTGACGAAGGGTCCGACGCACATTCGCGATGCGATGGACCTGAAGCGGATGATGATCACCGTGGTCGTCGCCCTCCTCCCCTGCATCGTGATGGCGATGTACAACACCGGGCTGCAGGCCAATCTTGCTCTCGAAACTCTGGTCGAAGCAGACGTCATGGACGCGCCTCACAGCGAAGGCTGGCGGGGTGTGGTCCTGGAATCTCTCGGTGTTGGCTACAACCCCGGCAGCATCTTCGCCTGTCTGATTCACGGGGCTCTCTACTTCATTCCCGTCTACCTCGTGACACAGATTTTCGGCGGCTTCTGGGAAGTCCTCTTTGCCACCATACGCAAGCACGAAGTGAACGAAGGCTTCCTCGTTACCGGCATGCTGTTCCCTCTCACACTGCCGCCGGCCATTCCCTGGTGGCAGGTCGCTCTCGGCATCAGTTTCGGCGTGGTCATTGGAAAGGAAGTCTTTGGCGGAACCGGCAAGAACTTCTTGAACCCCGCGTTGACGGCGCGTGCCTTCCTCTACTTTGCATACCCGGCCGCCATGTCCGGAGACAAAGTCTGGGTCGCTTCGGAATCGATCGATGGCTTCACCGCGGCAACGCCGCTCGGTGCCCTCGCGACCGCCAACGTCGACACCGGCCTCAAAGCGATTACCGACGGTCTCGATATTACTTGGAGTCAGGCATTTTTGGGGACGATTCCCGGCTCGATGGGCGAAACATCGACCCTCTGCTGTCTGCTCGGCGCTGCCATTCTCGTGGTGACGGGAGTCGGGTCGTGGCGCATTATGCTCGCCGTGCTGCTCGGGGCACTCGGGTCGGCCTGGATGTTCAATTTGATGGGTTCCTCCGGCAACCCGATGTTCCAGATGACGCCGATGTGGCACCTCGTCAGCGGTGGCCTGGCATTCGGACTGGTCTTCATGGCGACCGACCCGGTCTCGGCATCGATGACCGAAACGGGTAAATGGATTTACGGCGCGTTGATCGGCGTGCTGACGACCTTTGTGCGTGTGATGAATCCCGGTTATCCCGAGGGCATCATGCTGGCGATCCTGCTGGGGAACGTGTTCGCCCCGGTGATCGACTACTTCGTTGTGCAAGCCAATATCTCCAGGAGGCTCGCTCGCAGTGCAGCCTAACACCGTTAAAGGGACGTTAATCGTCTCCACGATCCTCTGCGTCGTCTGCTCGCTTCTCGTGTCGACGGCGGCGATCCAGTTGCGCCCGCTGCAACAGGCCAACGCCATCAACAAGATGCGGCGCAACATTCTGGTCGCTGCCGGCCTCTGGGAAGACGGGGGCAACATCGACGAACTCTTCAAGCCGGTCGAGCGAATCTACGTCAATCTGCCGAGCCGTAACGAAGAGACCGCCGACGAAGACGGCGCGATCAACAACACCGTCGACGAGAATTACGACGAACGCAAGGCGGTGGGCGACCCGAACCTGCAGGTGTCCATCCCCGATGCGATCGACCTGGGAGGAATTCGTTACCGTGCCCCGATCGCCGCGGTCTATGTCGTCAAGGACGAAGCCGGCGAGGTCGATCAATTCATCCTGCCGATTAACGGCCGAGGGCTGTGGTCGACGTTATACGGCTTTCTGGCACTCGACGCGGAGACTCTCGAAGTTCGCGGCATCACGTTCTACGAGCATGCCGAAACGCCTGGTCTGGGTGGCGAGGTCGACAATCCAAAATGGCAGGCCCAGTGGCCGAATACGGTCGTCGTGAATGACGAAGGCGAACCCATTCTTAACGTCACGAAACCCGGTGAAGCCGACGAGAACAACGAGATCGATGGCCTCTCGGGTGCGACCATCACCTCCAATGGCGTCGAGAATATGATTCTTTACTGGATGGGACCGGATGGTTTCGGACCCTTCCTCGATCGCGTCCGCGCCGGCGAAATCGAACTGTAGACACTGATCGCGATTCACAACCGACAAGCCCATGGCTGCTCCAAAAACTAAAAAGGTCTTGCTCGATCCGATCTTCGAGAACAACCCCATTGCCCTGCAGATCCTGGGGATTTGCTCGGCATTGGCGGTAACGACTCGGCTCGACAAGTCCCTCGTGATGGCCGCCAGCGTGACGATCGTCACGGCCTGCTCCAGTGCCGTGATCGCGGCCATGCGGTCGTATATCCCCTCGAGCATCCGCATTATCGTGCAGATGACGGTCATCTCGTCGCTGGTGATTATCGTCGACCAGTTTCTGAAGGCCTTTCTCCCCGACATTGCCGACCAGTTGTCGGTGTTCGTCGGGCTCATCATCACCAACTGCATCGTGATGGGCCGGGCCGAGGGCTTCGCCATGAAGAACAACGCCTGGCACAGCTTCTGGGACGGCGTCGGCAATGGTCTCGGTTACAGTTTGATTCTCGTCTTCCTGGGCGTCGTTCGCGAACTCTTCGGGACCGGCAAGTTGCTCGGTTACGAAATGCTGCCGTTGGCCCGAGAGGGAGGCTGGTACGTTCCCAACGGGCTGATGCTCAATCCCCCCAGCGCCCTCATCTTGATCGGATTGTTCATCTGGGCACTGCGGACCTGGAAGCCCGCTCAAGTCGAGAAAGAATAAACTCCCGTCGCGCACGGTCGCGACAGCAGTCAGCAGGTGACAAGAATGTTCGAACATCATCTCAGCATCGTTTTCCAGGCGATCTTCAGCCAGAACCTGGCTCTGGCGCTGTTCCTGGGGATGTGCACGTTCCTGGCCGTCTCGAAGAACGTGAAGACGGCATTGGGTCTGGGGGTCGCGGTCATCGTGATTCAGGCGATCACCATTCCGGCGAACAACCTCATCTATCAGAATCTCCTCAAGGAAGGTGCCCTTCGGTGGACGGGAGTTTCCAGCTTGGCAGAGATGAACCTTGAGTTCCTGGGGCTCATTTCCTACATCGGCACGATCGCGGCCATGGTGCAGATTCTGGAGATGGCTCTCGATCGCTACTTTCCCGCTCTCTACAACACACTCGGCATCTTCCTGCCACTCATCACTGTCAATTGTGCAATCCTCGGAGGCACGTTGCTGATGATCGAAGCTGACATGGCCTTCGCCGAAAGCGTGACTTACGGCTTCGCTAGCGGCGCGGGCTGGGCATTGGCCATCGTCTGCCTGGCAGGCATTCGTGAGAAGATGAAATACAGCGATGTTCCCGCCGGCCTGAGGGGGCTGGGAATTACGTTCATTACCGCGGGACTGATGGCGATGGCGTTCATGGCATTCAGCGGCGTCAACCTGTAGGTCTCAATAGCAATCGCGTCTCAATTCACAGCACGCCCATTACGTTAACCACTGCGATGCTCAACATTCTGCTACCTGTTGTCTTCTTCACGGTGATCGTCCTGGCCTTGGTCGGACTGATCCTGTCGGCCAAGAAGTTTCTGGTGGCCGCCGGCAATGTCACGATCGTCGTCAACGACCAGCAGACCATTAACGTTCCCGCCGGCGGCAAATTGCTCGGCGTATTGGCCGACAACAAGGTCTTTGTCTCCTCGGCCTGCGGCGGTGGCGGCACCTGCGCGCAGTGCAAGGTGGTTGTGCATGAAGGTGGCGGAGACATCCTCCCCACGGAGAAAGGGCACATCAACAAGCGTGCGGCCCGCGAAGGATATCGCCTCTCCTGCCAGGTGGCCGTCAAGCAGGACATGAAGATCGAAGTGCCGCCCGAGGTCTTCGAGACCAAAAAGTGGCTCTGCACGGTGAAGTCGAATCGCAATGTGGCGACGTTCATCAAGGAACTCGTCCTCGAACTTCCTGCCGGCGAGGAAGTCGACTTCAAGGCGGGTGGTTACATTCAGATCGATGTGCCACCTCACACAGTCGAGTACAAAGACTTCAAGGTCGAAGAACGCTTCCACGAGGATTGGGACAAGTACAACATCTGGCGTTTCAAGTCGGTCGTCCAGGAGCCGGTCTATCGCGCTTACTCGATGGCCAACTGGCCGGGTGAGCATGGGATCATCATGCTCAATGTGCGTATCGCTACTCCGCCGCCACGCGCTCCTGAGGGGACTCCGCCGGGCAAGGTGTCGTCGTATATCTTCAACTTGAAGCCGGGCGACAAGGTGACCATCTCCGGTCCTTATGGAGAGTTCTTCATCAAGGATACGAAGAACGAAATGGTCTACATCGGCGGCGGTGCAGGCATGGCCCCGCTCAGGTCGCATATCTTCGAGCTGCTGAAGGGTCGCCACAGCGATCGCAAGATCAGCTACTGGTACGGCGGCCGCTCTTCCCGCGAACTCTTCTATCTGGAAGAGTTTCACGAACTGGAAAAGAAGCATCCCAACTTCAAACTCAATATCGCGCTTTCGGAACCTTTGCCGGAAGACAACTGGACCGGTTACAAAGGCTTCATCCATCAGGTGCTGCAGGACGAATATTTGAAGAAGCATCCTTCGCCCGAAGACATCGAGTACTACATCTGCGGCCCGCCCCTCATGTTGCAGGCCGTCCTCAAGATGCTCGACGACCTCGGCGTCGAACCCGAAAACATCGCCTTCGACGACTTCGGCGGCTGATCGTCGCCTTTCGCTCCGCGAAAGCAGCGTCGGGACCACGGCGTGTGGAGATGTACTTTGCCTGGCGCGATGATTCACGTTCGCACGTGGTGATCGCGCAGTGAAAGGCGACTCTAATGAGCACCAACTCCCAGTCCTCCGCCGCAAATCTCCCTCTGCGCCAATGGGACCAGGACCACCTATGGCATCCCTTCACGCCGATGGAGGCCTGGCGGGAGGAAGACGCGCCGATCGTCGCGTCGGCGGAGGGCTTTCATCTGATCGATGTCGAAGGCAAGCGCTACCTCGATGGCAATGCGTCGCTGTGGTGCAACGTCCATGGGCATCGCGTGCCGGCGATCGATGACGCGATCCGCTCGCAACTCGGCAAGGTTGCCCACTCCACGCTGCTGGGTCTGACAAGTGAAACGTCGACCCGTCTCGCACGCAAGTTGGTGGAACTGACACCACAGGGCCTCGAATACGTCTTCTTCTCCGACAGCGGCGCGACCGCCGTCGAGGTGGCCCTCAAGATGGTCTATCAGTATCAACGTCAGAAACCCGGCGGAGGCGAAGGACGCGACCTCTTCATCACGCTCAGCAATGCCTACCACGGCGATACGATCGGTTCAGTCAGTCTGGGTGGGATGGACGTGTTTCATGCCGCCTATGGCAAGCTCCTGTTTCCCACTCGGCAGTTGCCCTCACCCGTGACTCTCCGTGTTCCCGACGGTCAAACGCGAGAAACCCATCTGCAGTTCTGCTTCGACGAGGCCGAGCGCGTGCTGGTCGAACATCAGCACCAAATCGCGGCCGTCGTCGTCGAGCCGCTGGTGCAGGGGGCGGCGGGAATACTCGTCCATCCTCCGGGCTACTTGCAGCATCTGCGAGAGGTCACGCGTCGTTTGGGACTGCTTCTGATCTGCGACGAGGTCGCCGTCGGCTTCGGCAAGACCGGCACCCTCTTCGCCTGCGAGCAGGAAGAGGTGACTCCCGACATCATGTGTCTCGCGAAGGGGCTGACGGGGGGCTATCTCCCGCTGGCGGCGACGCTCACCACGAGTGAGATTCACGACGCCTTTCTGGGTGAACCGCATGAGGCCCGCACGTTCTTCCACGGACACACCTTCACCGGCAACGCGCTCGGTTGTGCGGCAGCCCTCGCTTCGTGCGAGTTGTTCGAGACGAACCACGTGCTGGCGCGCGTCAAGGAGAATGCCGAGTTCATCCGTCGCCGACTTGCACCACTGGCCCATCATCCGCATGTGGCCGAGGTGCGGCAGAAGGGAATCATGGTCGGCATCGAGCTGGTCGAGGATCGCAAGAGCCTCAAGCCATTCGACGCGACGCGCAGGATGGGGCATCAAGTCACGCTCGCGGCTCGCCAGCGGGGCGTCGTCATCAGACCGTTGGGAGATGTCGTCGTCCTGATGCCCGCTCCCGCGATGCCTGGTGAATTGGTCGAACAATTGTGCGACGTGGCGATCGAGAGCATCGACTGCGCGACCGCTACTCTGTAAGAAATGGCCTCCCTCTCTGCCATTCTGCCGGCGGGATGTGAACAAGAGTGATCGACTGTCGTTGCCGTGAATGCGCTAATGGTTGAACTCGCAGGTCGGTTTCGAAAAGATGCGGTTCACATTCTCTTGTTGAGGGGAGGAGCATCATGCGATCGCTTGGTTTGCGTTACATTCCTGCTGGTGGTGCGTCGCTTTGCGGAGCGGTGCTGGTTGTCGGGCTGCTGTCGGCAACGGTTCGGGGGGACGAGCAACCTCTCTCGTCCGATCTGGCCACGCAGGTGGACGGCACGTTGTGGTTCGACGTCCGAGTGATTGGCGTCGAGGGGCAGGGCTGGGAGGAAGACGAACTGGCCTCGCCGTTCGATCGTTTGCCGGCGCGGGCCCAGGGAGTCGTGCGAGACGCGGTCTGGGGACTGAGTCGCGACTCGACCGGTCTCTGCGTGCGTTTCGTGACCGATGCGACGAAGATCCAGGCGAGGTGGAACTTGATTTCCAGCCAATTGGAGATGGTACATATGCCGGCCACTGGCGTGAGCGGTCTCGATCTCTACGCGCGAGACGACGATGGCCAGTGGCGGTGGCTGTCGGTCGGTCGACCGACTGCGCAAGAGAATACCGTCACGCTGTGTGAAGGAATCATTCCGGGTCGGCGGGAATACCTGCTTTACCTGCCGCTCTACAATGGAGTGAGCGAAGTGGCCATCGGCATCCCTGCGGAGAACTCGCTGTACACGGCTCCGGCGTACTCCGACGAGGTTGCGAAGCCGATCGTGTTTTATGGGACGTCGATCACTCAGGGGGGATGCGCGTCGCGGCCGGGGATGGTTCATACTTCAATTCTCGGTCGGTGGTTCGATCGGCCTGTCATCAATCTGGGTTTCTCCGGCAACGGGCGGATGGAAGCCGAGGTGACTGAATTCATGGCTGAAATCGATGCGGCGGTATTCGTGATCGACTGCCTGCCGAACATCGGAGCCGACGAAGTGGCGGCCCGTACAGAGCCGATGGTGCAGATCCTGAGGGAGGCTCATCCCGAAACACCGATTCTGCTGGTCGAGGACCGCACGTACAGCGATGCGCTGTTCAACGCCGGCAAACGCGAGCGCAACGACAGCAGCCGGGTCGCATTGCGGGCGGCCTACGAACGCCTGATTGCGGACGGAAACGAGCATCTGTATTACCTCGAAGGGGAGCATCTTTTGGGGACCGACAACGAGGGGACGGTCGACAGTTCACATCCGACGGACCTCGGTTTCTATCGCCAAGCGGAAGCGTTTCGCGCGGCACTGGAGCCGTTGCTGGAGTAAACGGCATTTGCAAACACCAGGCGGTCGGCATTGACTGGAAACCAAGTCGTGCGAAATCAGACGACTGCACCATGCCAAAGCCGCTTTGGCGGCGCGAAAGGCGACGATCATCTGGGCTGGCGGAGCGGCTTCCAGCAGGGGAAAAATGGAACTTCAGGCATAAGATGCGGGAGTCTGGAAATCCACCTTCACCTGTTGCGTGGGCTGTGATAGTCTTCGCCGTTGCCGCTGAGCAGTCATGATGGTTGACAGCAGCCAGGTGATCCCCAGGGATTGCCCGACGACACATCAAGAATAATCTTGCATCGACATATCTTGTTGGACATGGAGGCCGACATGAGTACGCCGACTCCCGCGCAAACTCGACTGGACGTTCAGATTCGCTGGCTCATTCGTCGGGACATGCCCGAGGTGCTGGAGATCGAAAAGGCGAGCTTCGAATTCCCCTGGACCGAAGAGGACTTCCTCTGTTGTCTGAGGCAACGCAACTGCATCGGCATGGTGGCCGAACACGATCATCGGATCGTGGGCTTCATGATCTATGAGTTGCATAAGTCGAAGCTGCACATTCTCAACTTCGCCGTTGCGGGTGATGCCCGCCGTCACGGTGTTGGAAACCAGATGGTGCTGCGCCTGATCGATAAACTCTCGCAACAACGCCGCGAGGAGATCGCTCTCGAAGTTCGCGAGCGCAACCTCGACGCCCAGCTCTTCTTCAAAACGCAGGGCTTTCGCGCGGTGAGCGTTCTGCGGCACCACTACGACGACACCGAGGAAGACGCCTACATCCTGCAATTCCGCATGCAGCCCGAGGAGCAAGTCGTGGAAATGTACGTTCCACAAAACCGCATCTCGGATTACGCCGCGTGAAGCGAGGCCCTGGGCCTCAGGCTTGAGAAATCAAACAGCATCCCGGATGCTCCGAGCATCCGGGATGCTTGTTTTTGCGCGACTGAATTCTCGACAATCGCTCGTTGCGAATTGATGAATAACTTCAGTACATGCAACTGCGGAGGAGCGAGAATTGTCCCTTAAGCCAGAAACGTGGGAACTGGTCCGGGCGCTAGTTGAACGCTCCGGACTGGATGATCAGTTACGATCCGCACTTCAAGACGCATATCCCGAAGCCCCTTCGGAGATGATCGACACCGCGACGTTCCACGTCGCAGTCGACGGCGTGCCTGCAGCGCTGGAGTGGTTGGCGGCGGTGGAGCGTTTCCTGCGTGAGCCGAAGCAGGGGTTTGATGGGGGTGAGACGTGGCACTTGATGTACCATCTTTACAACTGGCACCAATTCCGGACATTGTTGCCAGAAGGCCGCACTGGCATGATCGAATGGCTCAAGGATGCGAAGTTGTTTCTGGACGAAGGTGATACGGAAGCATTGCGACGCACACTTGATCAAATTGAAGCGATGTTTCACGCGAGCGAGATACCACCCAGCCTGGAATGACGTTTGGTCCAACGTCTATTCAATCGCTCCTCGCAGCGCGGCGACATCTGCCATAATCTGGCGGTACGCGAGCCAGGCGAGTCCATAGGCGATCAGGCCGCCGACAGCCAGCACGAGGACCGTCACACGCTCTTCGGATGTTGTGGTCGAGAGACCGGCGATGGCGAGCAACGGAATGGCGACCGCGAGAAAGTGGAGGCCATCGCAACAGACCTTCAATCGGTCGAGTTCTTTCGAATCGCCAGGTGCCGACAATCGCTGCTGCAGATACGCAGGAAAAATACTGCTGATGCAGACATAGGTGACGCCGAAAAACGGATAGACGGTCGCCATCAATCCGCAGATCGTGAGTGAATAGAAGAAGTGAATCGATCCTGACATGGAGAGTTCGACGCCGGCCAGCCTGATGCTCACGGGATACGCGATGCCGGCGATCACCCAGAGAGACAGACAAATCAACGCGCACGACAGTCCCAATCGCAGTGACCCTGTACGCGCTCGAAGTTGTTCGGCGTCCCATTCGTCGGCAGGTGGTCCCCGTCCCTCTGGTCGCTGCCTCCAGCCGGGGATGTGGCTCACAACGAACCAGGCAGGGATTGTCAGCAGGACTGTCCCGAGGGGGAACGCGATGCCGTTGATCCAGGCTTGAACGGTCTTGAACGTCCGGACGGCTCCCACGCCCCCCGAGGCCTCAAGGTGTTTGATGATACGATCAAAATTGTAATTGTGGTTCGCAACGGCAGACACGATGTTCGGCGTCAGCACAGTCGCGATCAGAATCCACATCGCCCAGGGTCGGATGCGGTTGCGCCACGAATCGGGTCCGGGATCAACCAAGTCCCGGGCACGGTGATTGAGGCAGAGTTCCAGTTGCTTCGAGAATTCGACGCCGTCCTTCCAGCGCTCTTCACGATTGGGGTTGAGGGCCTTCCCCAGCACGCGTTTCAAACTCGTTGGTGTCGTGGCCGGAAGTTGTTCGACCGCCTGTTGCCATTCGTTCTGGCGGCGGTTGGCCATGAGTTCGAGCGATTCGCTCCAGCAACCGGGCACGACATCATCCGGGAACGGGCGCTGACCGACGAGCAGTTCGTACAGCAGCACACCGAGCGAGTAGAGGTCGCTGCGGCCGTCGAGATCGTCGGGTTGCCGCGGCATGTCGGGATGGCACGCCTCCAATTGCTCGGGAGACATGTAGGCGAGGCTCCCTCCAAAGTAGGCGGCAGCGGTGGCTCCCTGCACGCTTTCACCAAAGCTGATGTTGAAGTCGGCCAGCTTGGGGACACCTTCGGCACTGAGGAGCACGTTCGCGGGCTTCACATCGCGATGCTGCACTTTCTTCTCGTTCGAGTAATGCAGTGCCTGAGCAAGACGCGATCCCAGCCAGGCCACGACGTCGGGCCAGGGCATTGCACTCAGTTCATCTCGAAGTGTTGAATCGGTCGGGCGAATGTCTCCCTTCTTTTCGAGCGAATCATCTACAACCTCCAGCAGCAAGGCTCCAGTGCGCTGCGATTCGGGGACATCTCTCACTTGTTTGCAGACGGCTTCGAGCGTACCTCCGGGAAGGTACTGCATGTAAAGCAGCCGCAAACCCAAATCAGGCAGGCTGCGGACGTCGTACACGCGAACGATATAATTGTGATCGAGTTGCGACAGCGTCTGAGGTTCGAGCCCTTTGTCTTCCGAGACCTTCACCGCCACGAGTCGCTGCATCGACTGCTGTCTGGCGAGGAAGACTTTCGCGAAGGCCCCCTTGCCCAGGTTGAGCAGCAGTTCGAAATCGTCCAGTACATCGCCGACTTCGATGTCGGCCAGGGCCGCCGCACGCACGCCGCTGCCGAGCATCGTGCTTTGATACTCTTCCGCCAATCCCAGCAATGGCTGGATCGACTTGACCCGATCGGGATACTCTTCGAGGTATTCGGAAGGATTGATGTTCAGTCCGCTCCGTCGGCGGACGTGGAACTCTTCATAGATGAGGTCGGCAGGGGGCCCCGTCGCCCCCAGTTCCGGAAACTCGTCGCAGTACTCGTACAGCCGCTTCGGCAGGTCCGCCTTCAGCCAGCGATACTCCAGGTCGACTTTGATCAACTCCGCCAGCACCGCGACTCGTGTCCGGGCGGATAGGGGGAGAAACGTGCTGATTTCGGGGGGATCGTCTCCAGCTTCCCACGCTTCGATAAAGCCGTCGACGGCTGCGGTGAGGACTTCGAACGTCCCGCGCACGTCGAGAGAAGTATCGCTGCGTGGCGACGCGGATGAATTGCCCGGCCCCTCAGACTCTCCCGTTCGGGCATTCGGCGCGGAACTCTCCATCGCATGTCCGAGGAGTTGAGGACGAGTTGAGGGGGTGTCGTGATCAGCAGAGACAAAGCTTGGCCTCCGCGGGCACGCTGAGATCTCGATGATAGCACTCCGTCACTCTTCACTGAAACAAAAACCCGCCGAGTTTCGCGCAGGTCGGACGGGAACACGCTCGGCACCGTCGGCGACGCCTGTTGCGTCCCCTTCGCGGTCGACGTGAACCTCCTCAGTTTCGCAATCGTCAGATTCGGTATTCGAATGACGGGCAACTCGCTGTGCAATACGTGGAAAACAACTGTTTCCCTTGCGAGTGAAGAGTCGGCACGATACCGTGGTGGACGTCCTGAATGAAACAGGCCCGTCATGAAGTTCGCCATTCTGGTTCATCGCCAACCTGGTCTCGATGGCTCTGGCGATTACTCTGAACTGGCGATGCGCCCCGCGGAACTCTGCTCAGTTCGGGGTGATATTCCACACCTCCCACTTGCATCCGCGAATGCGCGCGACGGCACATACTGTGCGGGATGTGTTGTATGTGAACGGCCGATGTCCAGGTCCGGTTACGGGTTTAGTGTCCACCAGTACCGCAAGGTGGTCTGCGCCCTCCCCTCGTTGCTTCAATCTGTCGAGCGGTTCGGCGGCTACAAGCAAATCAGAATAGTGTCGTGTTGACGAGTCCCACTCACCTCCGAACTGCCAGCCGGAATACGACGTTCGATGTTCGAACGTTCGAGGGGGATCCCGCCGCTCTCTCCGAATTCGTCATCTCGGCATGGCGCTCGACCTACCAGGGAACGGTGCCGGTGCCACATTGGAGCGGCGACTACTTTCGCTGGCAATTGCGGCTGGACGAGCCGGGCAGCGAACGCCGAATTGTGTGTGCCTACGACGGCGACCGGCCTGCGGGAGTCGTAATCCACTTCCCGATGCAGTTCGAACTCGCTGGAAAAGTCATGTCGGCGGCACAAGCCAGTTGGCTCAGCGTCTCCAGCGAATATCGCGGCCAAGGCGTGGCGCGGTTACTGAATGAAGGTTCGAGTGCCGTGTTGCGAGAGACGGGTTGCCGATTCAAGGTCGGCTACGGGTATTTTGGGTCGAATAAGTCGTTGGGATTGAAGTTCTGGAAGACGACCGCGAATCGCGAATCGACCATGTCTCGCAAAGTCGGATTCTGGGTCTACCTGCTGAATGCCCGCCGCGCCGCCGCGTGGAACGTCAAGCGGATGGAAGGGGTACTGGCTCGAGTCAGCGCGCCATTCCTTCGGATGCCACGCGAGCGAAAACACGGCAATGTCGTAATCCGAGACGCAGTGCCGGGCGATGTGCCTCTTTGCCTCGATCTTGTGGACCGTCAAACTCGGAATTGCGACTGCCGTCTGATCTGGGACGCCGACCGACTCGGACGCATGCTCGGATTGCAGGGGTTTTCGCAAGGGCTCGTCGCGGAAGAGCAGGGGAGCGTGAAAGGCTTCGTGGCTTACCACGTCTTGCCCATCGAGGGCCGAACCGTCGAACCCGTCGGCATTCTGGATCTCGTGGTTGTCGGGGAATTGTCCGCACGAGCTCGCCGCGTGCTGCTCAATGCCGTTCTCGTTCGATTGCGGGAGGCGGGGGCGATTCTGGCACTGAAACTTCGATCAGGCGACTATCCGGCATCAACTTTCTTACAATGGGGTTGGGCACCAATGCCTGCCGATTCCCAATTGATCTTTACGTGGGCTGATTCACCTGAGCCTTTACCGCGAATTCGAAAGCTGCATCTTCTCTGGAGATAACCGGTTTCGAGTTCTCGGTTCATGAGAAAGCGGGAACAACAGTCCATGTCCACAAGTCTCGCGGAGGCAACTCGTCCTTTGGATGGTTCGATCGCCCACGACGTTCCAGCGTCCGAGTGGATTGCTGAGAACGTAACGCTGAAACGCCGCAGTGAAATGCAGCCGGAGGAGCGCGCGCGGATGGAGCAGCTTGCCTTTTCCTACGGAACGGCACCGGAGTCGTACGACATCGTCATCTCCGACGGCTCCATTCTCACCACTCCTTGCGGTCAGGGAATTCTCAGCGTTCTGCCTCACCGGCGCTACTGGCACATGCCAGGAGGCATGATGGTGCCGGAAGAACTGAAGCGCGACTGCGTGCAGTGGCTGCATCGCGTTTCCGTGGCGAACAGGAAGACGGTCGCGGTCTACTCGGTGGCGGAAGAAGATGTCCCGCTGTTCCTCGACGCCGGGTACGAGGTTTCCAAGTTTGGCGAGGAACCGCTGCTTGACCTTGGAGACATTACCTGGAAGGGCAAGAACTTCGAGTGGGTGCGGCGGCAAACGAATCTCTGCTTGCGGGCAGGACTCAAAGTGGAAGAAGTGGTCGATGAGCAGGCCCGCCACGACCTGGCGGAGGAACTCGTCGAAATCCTGCACGAGGATCTCAACACGCGGACTTATTCGAAGCCACTGCGGTTGTTGGAAGGGGAGTTCGACCCGTTTCTGTTGTTTCGACGGAGACTGTTCGTCGCTCGAGCGCCCGACACGGGACGCATCGAAGGCTTTCTTGCCTGCAGCCCGATGCTCAATGGGCAAGCCTGGGGCTTCGAGACCTATCGAAAACGCAACGACGCCGTACGCGGCACGATCCCGTTCCTGTTTCGGAGCGTGATCGATCAGTTGCAGCAGGAAGGGGTGCGACTGGTTTCATTGTGCCTGGTGCCTGGAAAGGGAGCGACCGAGAATCCCAACCCGTCATCGAGTTTCCTCGTCCGCTTCTCACTTTCGATGTGGTACGAGCGTTTGAACTTCCTGTTCAACACGCGGGGGCAGAACTATTTCAAGACCCGCTTCCGGCCCCGATTTGTGAATCGCTACATCTGCGTGACACCGGGAACGACTCCACGATCGATCATGTCGTTCCTGGGGGTTGCCGGCGCATTGAGGCCCAATATTCTCAACATATTCCGCAACTTTCGACGCTCCTTCACGCAGAAGCTGCCTGATTGAGCGGTGTGGACAAAACGAGCGTACGTCTAGCGACCGAACAGTTTGCCCCAGCGTTTGCCGCTCGAATTGTTAGCGGACTCGTCGTCGTCGGAATTCTGCGTTTGACCGAGTTGCTGGATCTGTGACTCGATTTCTCTGCGAACCTGATCCAAGTGCGCGCGATCGCGTGAGAGCTTGGCGCGCTCGATCGAACTGCTCAGTTCTTCCTGCTTGATCCGTTGCCGCAGATCATCCTCGAGTTGCATCAGCCGCTGACGCAGTTCGTCGGGAGCGTTCTCGAGCGACTTCCAGTCGGGCGCAGTCGTCCGGTGAGCTTCGGCGACTCGCGAACGCACAATCAATTGCTGAATGCACTCATCGCGTGCGATCACCGCGTCGCGTAATTCCTCGATCGACGCCGTCTCGACTTCGATGGCCGATGGAACTTTGAAATCAGGTAGCGGCGGGCCGATTTCGTTTGCAAGCTTACCGGACGCCGCGGAGGAATCCCGCTCGTGCGAGGCGTCTGCCTCAATTTGTTCTACCTGCTGTTCCGGCTGACCGCTTCCCTCATCGGACTGCGACTGCGACATCAGAAAGGCCGTCAGCAAGGATCCCGAAGGGATGTCGGCGGCAGGCTCGGGATGTGCGGTCGTCGCGTTGCGGCTTGGCGGTGGGGAGTCTGACTCCGTTGATTTCAGGAGTTCGAAGACGTGGGAGAGCCTGCGGTCAATGCGCTCGAGCGAGTTGGCAAGAGCCGTCTCTTCCCATTGCTCGAGGAATTGTTCGAGTCGCTGCGTCGTCTCGCCATGGAACGGGGCTTGGCTGGACATGGTGGACTGCGGCCCAGCCTCGGAAGGCTTCGCACTCGGGTCGGCTCCACTGCGGCTGATCCAGTCGAGCCGATTGGCGGCGTCTTCGAGTTGTTCGGCCAACTGTTCAATCGTGGCGTTTCGCTGGTCAAGTTCAGCGCGCATTGCGGCGATCTGATCGGCTTCACCGGCGGCGATGTCGAGTTCTGCTGACATTGGACCCTTTCTGGGGACAAGCCCCTCGCAACAGTAGCACGCGATGGGCTTGAGTCTTCACCAGGGGCGCGAACTTCACATCACCGGTCAGGCTGCCGATGCGACGTGTCGGATTGTGGCGGTTGCGTGGGTAACACGGGCGAATTGGGGGGGTGAATGATCCGAACGTGGATAGGGAGTAACGAGCCGTCCGTTTCCTGGCTGTCATTCGGTGAGAATCAGGGGTATGGGTCGATCGACAGAATTGCGGCTGGCCAGCCATGACCCTATTCTGAAGGACTTAGGGCGTTCTGACCGGCGATTCGAGGATCTGGTCGGTTGAAGAGTGCGCCCGGCGAGCGTTTCTGATACTGTGGAGTTCATTGCGGCGGTTACAGCGATATCCTTCATTCAATTTTCATCCGCCGGCAGTCTTATTTTCATTTCTTTTTGTTGTAGTACATCGCTTTGGAGACGTGACCCAATGAGTGCAGACAATGTGATTGAGATCCGGAACCTCTCGAAGGTTTATCGGGATTTCTGGGGACGCAAGAAGGTCCAGGCCGTCAACTCGCTAACGCTGGACGTCAAACGGGGTGAAGTGTTCGGTCTGCTGGGTCCGAATGGTTCCGGCAAGACGACGACGCTCAAAATGCTGCTGGGACTGCTGTTTCCAACTTCGGGAGACATCTCGGTCTTGGGGCGGCCCGCGCACGACGTCGAGAAGAACGAGAAGATCGGCTACCTCCCCGAAGAGTCGTATCTGTATCGCTTTCTCAATGCCGACGAGACGCTCGACTTCTACGGAAGGCTGTTCAACATCTCGAAGGCGCAACGGCGACAGCGGCGCGATGAACTGATCACTCTCGTGGGGCTGGATCATGCCCGGCGGAGGCAGCTCAAAGAGTATTCCAAGGGAATGACGCGGCGCATCGGGCTGGCACAAGCGCTCATCAACGATCCGGAGCTGGTGTTGCTCGACGAACCGACGAGCGGTCTCGATCCGATCGGCAGCAACGAGATGAAGGAACTGATCAAGAAACTAAAAAGTCAGGGAAAGACGGTGGTGATGTGCAGTCACTTGCTGGCGGACGTGCAGGATGTCTGCGACCGTATCGCGATCCTCTACGCTGGCGAATTGAAGGTACTTGGCGGCGTGCACGAACTGCTCGAGACGCAGGACGAAACACGGATTCTCTCATCGTCACTCAGCGACGCGGCGATCGCCGAAGTGCGGGATGTCATCAAGCGGCACGGCGCTACCTGCAAGGATGTCTCGCATCCGACCGCCACACTGGAGGATCTCTTCCTGAGGACAGTCAAAGAAAGCCGGGACCGGCCGGGTCGCCGAGTCGTTACCGCCGACACCCCCCCAGGGGCATCGCAGGCGTCTTGATTCGGCGGTGGCAGGGGCATCAGCCCCCGTATCGCGGCCGCTCTCATGAGCCGGCGGCCGACGATTCACGCAGGAAACCACACTGGCTTTCGTTCGCAGGTGTCATTCATGTTTCGAGAAGTCATTCCATTCGACCTCGTCAACGGCCTGGCCCATTGGGCGGGGACGCTGCTGGCGATCTTAGGGGCAATTATTGCCATCGGCCTGCTGGTTTCGCTAATTCAGCATGGTGCCGGATTCTGGAGGTTCTTTGCAAGTCGTTTTCGCGAGGTGGTGATCGATCTGGTCTTCATCTCGCCTCGGCGCGTCGGGGCCATCACGCTGGTCACCATTAAGGAATCGATCCGGCGCAAAGCGCTGCTGGTGTTCGTCGTTTTCGCGATCGTGTTCATGTTCGCGAACTGGTTTCTGGGAGGCGACACGCAACTCGCCTCGGCCAAGCCCTATGTCAGCACCGTGTTGATGGCCCTGAACTGGATGATCATCCCCGTGGCGCTGCTGCTGTCGTGCTGGGGATTGCCGGCGGATATCAAGGACCGCTCGTTGCACACGGTTGTGACGAAGCCCGTCCGCAGAAGTGAAGTCCTGCTCGGCCGAATGGCCGGATACTGCGTGGTCAGCCTCGCAATGCTGATGGCGATGAGCGTCGTCGGCTACATCTGGATTGTCCGCAGCGTTCCGCCGACGGCCCGCGATCAGTTGATCGGGCGCGTGCCGCACTACGGCACACTCCAATATCTCGACGATACTGGCGTCCCGACAGAGCAAGGAAAGAACGTCGGAGACATCTGGACATACCGCTCCTTCGTCAGCGGCGGTACCAAGTCGTGCGGCATCTACACGTTTGACAACATCGACGTCGATGCCATCAAAGACGCCGGTTTCTTGCGATTGGAATACAAGTGGGAGGCGTTTCGAACTTTCAAAGGTGATATTGAGACGCCGGTGCAGTTTCGGATTTACCTGATCAATCCCGAAACGGATCTGACCGTGCGGGTCAGCACACGGGATTTCCAGATTCAAGAGTTCGCGACAGGCTCCGAAGAGGCCGTGATCACGATCCCCGTCGACGGCATTCCTCCGCGTGAGGGAGAGCCGGGAGCGTTTTACGTGACGTCAGGCGATCTCTCGGTCGCAGGAGGGCAGTTCGCCCCACAATCGCTCAACCTGATCGACGATCTGATTCACGACGGCAAGCTGATTGTGCGCTCGTATTGCGTCGACAGCCAGCAGCACATTGGGATGGCACGGCACGACTTGTTCATCCGCACACCCGACCGAAGTTTCGCGGTCAGCTACATGAAGAGCGTGCTCAACTCGGCCCTGATGGTGATACTGATTGTCGTGATGGGGACGACGGCCAGTTGCTTCCTCAAGGGACCAGTGGCCACGATCCTCGTCCTCGGCCTGGTTATCCTTGGGCAAGGGCTTCGGGGCATCATGGACGACTTGCTCGATCAGTTTTACGTGAAGGACAAGATCCTCGGAGGCGGTCCGCTCGAGTCGGCTTATCGGCTCGTTTATCAAATGAATCAGCAGACCGCACTGCCGGAAAACGCGGGGACCGATTTCATCGTGAGTGCCGACCGCGGGATCATGCACACCGTTGGTCTCACGCGAAACATCTTCCCGAACTTCAATTATTTCGATACCCGTGAATTCCTGGCGAACGGTTTCGACATTCCTTTTGACGCGTCGGTGCTCGCAGCGCTGGCAGTGACAGTTTCCTTCATTCTTCCCTGTTATCTCATCGGTTATCTCAGCTTGCGGTTCCGCGAATTGGAGGCGAAATGAACCATTTGACTTCGAAACAACGCAAGATGGTTTACCTGGGCACGCTTTTCGTGCTTGGGATTATCATCATTTACATGGCCCGTCCCGGCGAGGGAAGGCTGCCGCAGATGCGCGTAACGTACGAACTCGGCGAAGCCACGCTGGGAGACGTCGATCCGGCGAGTTCGACGCTCAACCTAGTGCTGCTTGGAATGCGAGGCGTCGCCGCCAATCTGTTGTGGATGGAAGCCGACCACCTGAAGGACACGAAGAACTGGAGCGAACTTCAGCAGCGAGTGAATTCGATCATCCTGTTGCAGCCCCACTTCAAGAAGGTGTGGGAGTATCAGTCTTGGAATCTGGCGTACAATGTTTCCGCGGAATGTGATCGCGTCGCGGACCGCTTCTTCTGGGTCAAGGAAGGGATCAAGTTCATCCAGGAAGGGACCGAACGCAACCGTCATGTGCCCGAACTCTTCCACGACACGGGTTACTACATCGGCAACAAAATCGGGACATCGGATGAGAAGGTGCAGTTCCGCAGGTTCTTTCTCGTCGACCCGATGGACGAGTTGTTTGATGGTGGCCCCGACCCGGCGATCAATCCTCAAGGGAGGGACAACTATCTGGTCGCTCGCGACTGGTATCAGGACGCGAACCGACTCGCCCTCGTGACCGATGAGAACGGAAGGAGGATCTACGAACAGCACAAGATGGCGGAGGAACTCTTCCTGGCCTATCCACAGCGGTCTGTCATCAGTTATGCGGGCGCGCTGCAGTCGATGGGAGATCCGTTGACGGGCGATCCCGACTGGGTGGAAGCACGCCGCGCCTGGGCGATGGCATACGGAGAATGGACCACGGTCTTCGGCCAGGAACTCTTGCGCATTCCCATTCCGCCGGTCCTCTATCATGTTCGGCTCGAACCGGCCGACGATGCTGCGTATGCCCTGATGTTATCCGAGCAATTTCCCAGCGAGGAGGCATTCGTTGAGTTGGTAACCAGCTTGAACATGGATCCGATCACCGAGATTCGGGATGCCCAGAATCTGGCCAGGAAAACGTCCTCGTATCTCTACTGGCGGTTGCGCTGCAACATCGAGCAAAATGCACAGATGGCGGCCGCCCGAGAGAATTACTTCGAAGGGAAACGACTCTTCATTGAGCCGCCGCAGGATTTCGCCGCCGCCCAGGTTAAACTTGAAGCTGCGATGGCCGCGTTTCAAGAAGTCCTGACCGAGTTCCCCGAACTCATCGAAACGAGCGATGCCGATGTGCTGGAAGATGCGCTCAAGTCCGTCATTATCTGGCAGGACATTATCGTCAATAAGCGGGGAGAGGCATTGCCGGAAGATTATCCACTCAAGGAACTCTGGGAAGATCCTCGATATGCCGGCCCAAGAGACGAGTTCACTTCTCAGTTCCTCGGATGGCAAGGGAGCGGCCTGTAAGAAGAGTCCGATGCCCGGATTCTATTGACAGACTCGACAGGCACTGGAACGTGGGAATCTATGTCGTTAAAGCTGCAGAACGTCGTTAAATCGTATCGCGAACCAGGAGGGGGACGGCTGCCAATCCTGGACGTCAAGAGCTTTGTATTGGCTCAGGGCGAGCAAGTGGCGCTGCTTGGTCAGAGCGGATGCGGTAAGACGACGTTGCTGAATGTTATCGCCGGCATCACGACGGCCGATTCGGGATCGATCGAGGTCGCGGGCTACGACGTCTCGCGGCTTTCCGAGGCGGCACGCGACCGCTTTCGCGCGCAGTTCGTGGGGATCGTCTTCCAGACATTCAATCTGCTGCCGGGATTCACCGCGTTGGAAAATGTCATGCTGGGGATGGCGTTCTCGGGACGTTCCGATCGCGCCCATGCGAAGGAACTTCTGCAGCACATGGGACTGGGAAGCCGGCTGAATCATCGCCCCGGCCAACTCTCGGTCGGAGAACAGCAGCGTGTTGCCGTCGCCCGCGCACTCGCCAACCGCCCGAAGCTTCTCCTGGCGGACGAACCAACCGCCAGCGTCGACATCGCCAATCAGGAGAACATTCTGCGGCTCATTTGCGAGGGCTGTAAACGCGAAAACGTTTCGCTGCTGCTGGTGACGCATTCTCGGGAGGTCGCCGCGAAATTCGAGCGCATCGAGAATCTCAGCGAGTTCAATCTCGCCAGCCGCACTCAGACAGCCAAGGAGAGCGCCTGATCCATGTTTGCGTCATTCCTTTCCATCGTCGGAATCAGCGCCAAGGGGATTCGCTATCGGCTCCTGACGTCTTCGCTCACGATGCTCAGTGTTGCCCTTGGGGTCGCGATGATGATTGCCGTCATCTTGATCTACTCCATGGTCAACACGATGTTCAGCCAGGGAGCGGGGACGTATCAACTCGTCGTCGGTCCCAAGGGGAGCGGCATCGATCTGGTTCTCAGCTCGATCTACCGAATTCGACCACCGATCGAAAACGTCCCCTGGAGGTTCTACCAGGAATTCAAAGACGACCCACGTCTCGAAGCCTGTGTCCCGATCGCCTTCGGAGACTACACGCAAGAGGGTTCGTTTCCCGTGGTGGGGACGACGCCGCAATATTTCAAGTACGATTATGCTCCCGGCCAGCCGTTCCAGATTGGTCCCGAAGGGGAAACGTTTCTTCGCGGCAGTTTTGATGCCGTCATCGGATCGCAAGTCGCACGCGTGAACGGCTGGAGCGCGGGTTCCACGTTCCAGATGATTCACGGCGGCACCGACCCCACGGTCAGCCATGTGCATGATGAGCTCTTCACCGTTCGTGGTGTGCTCGAACCGACGGGGACGCCGAATGATCGCACCGTCTATATTCATCTCGACGGATTTCTCGCGGTCAGTGGGCACGAGAAGCCGATCGAAGAGGCAATCGCTCGCGAGATGAAGTGGTTTGGCGAAACCGAGGCACAAATACGCGAACGCTATGCCGACGATCTGGCGGCAATTGCCGCCGACGCGGCCGCTCACGCACAGATGGAAGAAGGGGACGGGCATCACCACCATCACCACGCGATGAGCGATCTGCAGAAAGAGGTGACTGCACTTCTCGTGCGAACCCGCGCTTCCGACGACAAGTTCACGGGTGAAACTCAACGTGCAATCTATTCGATGCAGATCATCGCCGAGATGAAGGAAGGGATCGGAGCGCTGGCCGTCAATCCCCATCAAGAAGTCCGCAATCTGATGGAATCGCTGTTCGGCAACATCCGCATGGCAATGCTGGTTTTGACATTTCTCATCATCATCGTCTCAGGCATCGGCATCTTCGTGAGCATCTACAACTCGATGTCGGAGCGCAAGCGCGAGATCGGCATCATGCGGGCGCTCGGAGCCAGCCGGAGTGCGGTGCTGGGGGTCATCCTCACCGAGTCAGTGCTCTTATGTGTGATCGGCGGAATCCTGGGGATGCTGTTGGGACACGCGGTGGTCTACATCGGAGCCCCCATCGTCGGCGAACGCAGCGGGCTGGTTCTGAATCCATTACAATTCGAAAGAATCGAGCTGTACGTCATCCCGGCGATGATCGCGATGGCCTGTCTGGTCGGCGTCCTCCCCGCCATGACCGCCTACCGCACCGACGTCGCCGACGCCCTCAGCCACGGGTGACGACGGTGTCACTTTTGACGGCATTGGTAACTGCGGCCGCCGTATCAACGTGATGTAACAACAGTTACGATCCAGCGAGCTCCGAGTAAACATGGAGGCGATGTCAAGTTTCGGCAAATCGAAACGTAGGTTCCGATTGACCAGATTCCCAGTTGTGCGACCGCATCAAGTAGTTGAAGTGTCCTTTGGGAGCGGTGATCGACTCGGGATCGGGTTGTCGCTGGACAGTAGTTGCAAATACACGCGAAATCGCTTGTTCGTCGGCCAGCATCCAGGCATCGAAAGACTCGACTGCCAAGCCGATCGCTCGGTGGATGGTGAACGACGTCGACTCCTGCGCGTAAGCCACGCCTGCGGATCGATCGGCGTCCCCGTCCCGATCCACTACGACAATCAGTGCATCGTAGCCTTGTAGTTGTGCATACCGTAGCCAGGCTTCGAGTCTTCTCCCATAATTGGGGAACTTCCCCTTGGTCGTATGAATTCGAACGCGACGATCGCTGACCTTGCGACGATCATATGACTCGATACGAGGAGCGAGACGCCGCATAAGCTCCTGTAACGCACTGGTCTCCGCGTCACTGGTCGATAACTCGTGTCTACCTTCGGAAACTAGGAGCGCCTTCATGGAATGGATTTCACCTCGTCTGCAACAACCGCCCGCTCCATCAGATTGTCGTCTCCCGAACCAGTCCAGATTTCACCGAGAGTGAAGACGTCCATCTGTTCGCGTACCGGCTTGCTCTCCGACAACCGACGAACTTTTACGGCTCCATCGTCGCCCTTGTGACAGAGCGTTACTTCCTCCGGCTTGAAGAAATCGACAACATATGGCGAATGGGTCGTCAAGATGACTTGCGTGTGGTCCTGCCCTTCCACAAGGTCGCGCAGTATCGTCAAAACCTCTCTGAGCCTGGCTGGATGAATTCCGTTCTCCGGCTCTTCGACAAGCAGAACCCTTGGCGGCTCCGGGGAATACAACACTGCGAGGTAGGCCAGCACCAAAAGAACGCCATCTGATACATTGGCGGCTGAGACTAACTTGGTGTCTTCCTGGAACTGGAAATGAATCCCCTTGCCATCGGAATTCTGCAACATGAGGACTTGTTTGGGGTCGTCGACTGGTGCCTTGTACGCTGGTTCCTGAATGAGCTTGATTGACTTAACTTGTGGAAAAATCTCCTTGAACCGGTTTTCGAGAGCAATGAAACGATCACGGTCGTAGCCCAGAATTCCATCCAAACAGAGTGCAAGGCCGAAGCCAGAGGGTTCCATGCGAAATCCGCGCTTTGCATCGGGAGCTACAGGAAGAGCCAAATGACGTGGAACCCAATGGTAGAGTTGCACTCCCTTCAATTCCTTCGATACAGCGATTGCAGCGAGCTTAGCGTCTTCGGGACCATTTGCCGTGCGTTCGACAACATGGTTGACTCCACTCCAGTCCCCCGCGTAGGGAAGACTCAACGCCAGTCGCCCTTCATGCAACACTTGCTCAACTTCTACTTTCACTTCGCGGTTTGATTTTGAGAAACGACAAGCCAACCGGTATTTATCGAATTCTGTATCTGCGAAAGTTGCTGTCAGTTCGATTGTCGAATCAGCAGCACCATGCCAAATCAGACTGTCTCCAGTCCACGATCCGGCAAATGCCTGAGGCAAGGTTCGATCCACGCTCCGACATAGTGCCGCGATCGCCTCCAGGATGCTCGTCTTCCCTGAATCGTTCGGACCAATCAGCAAGTGCATCGGCGTCAAGTCGAGCGTGACATCGCGAAGCGCCTTGTAGTTCTGAATTGTGAATTGGGAAATCATGACAGAATCCTACGCCGAGCAACGATCAGCCGCTGCGCTGATTATGGGAGTTAGGTTGCATAATATCGGGCCAGGCGACACTCGTCCTGAGTAGTTGTCCTCCGCCAGAACCGAGGGTGTTTGTCTGATTTCGGCGAGCCTTACGACTACGAACGCTGCATCACGCTGATATGACAAGACTTCCGGCACATGTGGCAGTAAGTACGGTCGTTGGAAACCGTAATCCCGGAGCACAAATCACTTTTCAGATTCGTCTCGACACGAAATTCCATTCGACCTAATATCCTCGCCCCATTCCGGCTAGGGCGTTCTCATTCCCACACGAACACTCGTAGCCCTCCCTGCAGATCAGGTTCCTGATCAACGACACTTCATCTTCCCATTCCCTTGTTGACACGTTCCGTTTCCACATTGCGGGCGAATTGCGCCGATTGTTGCTGCCCAATTCACGTGGGGACAGCGACCCATTTGATGATTGCGATTGTTTCGGCGCGGGGGGCTGCCCGCCGTGCCTTTCTCGGGCGGGCGCCGAGTCGACCACCCAATACGACCGTCACCGTCCGGTGCGTTGACTGAGAAGGACTTCAGTCATGAAACGCCTGTTGTTCATGTTGATTGCTGCCGGCCCGCTTGCGGGGTGCCAGTTCTCGAACCCCTTTGCGCGCCCCACGGCATCGGATACCCGGCAAGATCAGCCGGGATTCCATCCGGACCGGTTGCTGGGCCCGTTTGCCGACAAAACTCCGTCGGTCGAAGAGCTGTCGCGAGAGGCGAATCAACGGTTCGACGAGAAGAATTACGCGGCCGCTATCCCGTTGTTCGAGCAGATACTGCAGCAGGATCCCGCGAATGCGTCGGCCCATCATCGGCTGGCAATCATTCACGACCTCAATCGCGAATACGCCAAGGCCGAACCTCACTACCTTGCCGCGCTCGAAGCCTTGCCGACCGACGCCGCCATTATCGGCGATCTCGGCTACAGCTACTTGCTGCAGAACCGTCTGGCCGAGGCCCAGCGCTATCTGGAGCGCTCGCACGAACTCGACCCGACATTGCCGAACGTCGTCAACAACCTCGGTATCCTGTATGCGCAGCAAGGGAGCTGGGCTCAGTCGGAGCGCATGCTCAGTCAGGTGCTGACGCCTGATGAGGTACGCGCCGCTATGCTGCAATGGGGCATGCCTCCGGGCCAGACAGTCTCGACTCCTCCTGCGGTGACGCCGGGGGGATCTGCTCAACCCCAATTGGGCGAGCGGACTCCTCCTCTCGATGCATCGCCTCAGACGATTGAACTGATGCAGCAACTCGAAGAGGCAGGCCGATTGGGCGAACTGCAACGTGCCCAAGCTCAGCAGCAGCGGCAAATGAGGGAAGACTATGAGCGTCAACAAGCCGCCATGCAGGGATACCCTTACGATCCCGAAGGGGAACGCTTGAGAGCCCAGATGGGTCAAATCGACCGCTCGACACTCCCCGACAACAGTCGAACGCTGGTCGTCGGTCCTGACGGTTCGCAGAGTTCGCCGAGTCAGATGACGCCCCAACAGGGAAGCACGCAATACCCGCCGTCGGGAACGTCCTTGCCACAGTACGGCACCACGCAACCATCGCAGACCACCGGATTCCCCGCGAATCCTGTTTCGCAGCAGACTCAAATCCCGCCCGGCAACCCCGGTATGTTGACGCAAACGCCCTCAACCAGCAGCACGGGCCAGTTTCAACCCGCTCCGATTCATCGCAATCTTACTGGTACACAAGGATTGAATCCGCAGTTGGCGAGACAAACGCCGTCGGGCGCGGGATCACTGCAACAGGTGGGAGGCAATGCTCAGACACCAGGAACGGTGCAGCCGGCCTTTGGCCCGAATCAGCCTGGAAATCCTGAACACGCGCATTTCGAAACAGGCCAGTCTGCTCCAGGAAACATGATGACGCAAGGCGTCACTCCGACGGGCGGCCTGGCCACTCCACCGCCGCTGCAGAGTCAGTCGCAGCCGGGAACGATCGGCAACGTGAATGCCTTCGATGCTGCCGCTCGATCGGCTGCCATCATGGGCCTGGGCGTCGGCGGTGGCCCGATGTTCCCGATCGCCACGCCACTCACGCCGCAGGTCTCGCCCGGCACGGGAAGCATGATGAACGGAGCCATGTACCCCGAGCCGGAGCGACAACTTCCGACCGACCGGCTAATGGATTTCAATCAGTCATTCCACTATCAGCCCGATGGCGCGATGCAGTCGCAGGCCCAGGAGCTTCGCACTGGTCCGAACTCGATGGGTCAGACGATGCCCAGCGTCATGACGCAAACACAAGACCCCGCCACCAGCGGCATGCCTCCCTCACCCTGGCAATCGACGGCCGTAACCGGTTCGACGGCTCTCCCGACGAATCCGCTTGCAGTCTACGACCAGGCTCGGGCCGACCACGATGCGCAGACTCAGCAGACGCTGCAACAGACGCAAGGGCAGGGGCCGATGCACTACATGATCGCCCCGACGTCGGAGATCAATCCAAACGTCTCCGTCGTAACCGGCTCCCAGTTGATGATGAACTCGCCGACTGGCTCTTCGTCGAATCAAGCGACGAGTCCCGTCATCGGCCAACCGGCATCACTGGCGTCTCCCTTGAATCCGCCCGGCGGCCAGCAGTTCCCGTCAGCGCAACAACAATTCCCAGCGCAAGGACAACAGCCGCCACAGAGCCCGTACTATCCCACGGGAAATCAACTCGCCCCCAGCCCCTGGGACAGCGTGCCGAGCATGAATCCGCAGTCACAGCAACCGGGCTTTCAGCAAGAACCCGGCCCGCAACAAGGAGCAGCGACTCCGCCCTCCTACAACCCGCAGGGCACATTCCCATCACAGTCGGGCTACCAGCCCCAGACAACCTCACCCACGACGCCGCCCGCCACGACTGGCTACCCACCGACAAACCCCGGCCCAGTCATTCGCCCGCGTCCGTAATCGCCCCACCGTGAGCCACCGTGCATGCTTGGTTCCATGGTGGCCGCCCCTTCGCCGTCCCTGCTTGCTGCCTCCGCACTGGCCGGGTCGATCTCGATCCGGCCAGCAAAACGTCATGCCGATACCCTCTCGCGGGGTCCCCCCCCCCCCCCCCCCCCCCCCCCGCCCCCCCCCCCCCCCCCCCCCCCCCCCCCCCCACCGCCCCCCCCCCCCCCCCCCCCCCCCCCCCCCCCGCCCCCCCCCGCCCCCCCCCCCCCCCCCCCCCCCCCCCCCCGCGCCCCCCCCCCCCCCCGCGGGGCCCCCCCCGGCCCCCCCCCCCCCCCCCCCCCCCCCCGCCCCCGGCCCCCCCCCGACCCCCCCCCCCCCCCCCCCCCCCCCCCCCCCCCCCCCCCCCCCCCCCCCCCCCGCGCCCCCCCCCCGCCCCCCCCCCCCCCCCCCCCCCCCCGGCGAAGCCTCGGGCATTCTCATTAGCTTCGATCTCAACGAGAATCCCAAACTTGACGAAATGACTTATTCTCTGCTTCACTCGGGTTTCAGCCCAAAAAAACTGGTCTCCACTCGCTTTGGCGATTTGGGTAGGATGCGTCGCGAGAGGGGATCGAGGTGTTGCCTCGCCTCTGCCGTAATGGACTCACCCGCTGTCACTTCTCGCAAGGAATGGAAGCCATGCGAATCCGCACATCGTCGTTGTTGATTCCCACCCTCACCGCGGCCACACTTCTGGCTGCTTCGCTGAATGTCGTTGCCGACGATGCTCAAACGGGCGTGCTGCTGCAGTACAAGTACCAGCCGGGACAGACGCTCTATTACAGCGTCGTCAATGGCTCGCACATCGTCGTGCAGTACGATGTGAATCAACACGAGGTGACTCACTCGTCGGCTTCCGTCAAGCACTTTCGTGTCGTCGATGTCTACGACAACGGCAGTGCCGTGCTGCGATTGATGATCGATCGCGCATACATGCGTGCCAATCAACTCGGAGACGTCGTGGTCTTCGACAGTGCCTCCAGCGAGGCTCCCCCCGAAGAATTCGTCGGCGTGGCAGCCACGGTCGGACGGCCTTGGGTCGATGTGACCGTGTCGCCGCAGGGAGAAGTGCTCGATGTGCAACCGTTGATCTCCGGAATCGACGACATCAACATTTCAAACGAAGTTCAGAACAACGTGCTGGCATTGCTTCCAGAGCACGAAGTGCAAATCGGCGACACTTGGGAAGAGGAATTCACCGTCAATGTGCAGATCGACACGATGAGCCGGCTGCAGCGCGAGATTCGCATGCAGCGCATTTATACGCTGAAGTCGATCGAGAATGGCCGAGCATGCATCGAACTCCGTACGGTTTCGCTCTCACCGATTCGCGACCCATTCCAGGAAGGTCAACTGCTGCAACGCTCGCCGACTGGCTTGCTGATGCTTGACATCGCCTCGGGAACGCTCATCTCGCGAGTCCTGCAGGTCGACGGTGAGGCGGTCGGATTCAGCGGCCCGCAGTCGTGCATGACAGTCGGCAGCAGCCGTGTTGAAGAACTGATCGACGCCGACGCCATGGACGCCTTCTTCACCGAACAGATTGCCGAACAGGCTGCAGTGCAAGCGGCCGCAGCCGCCGAAGCTGCCCCGCAGTGATTGCAAAATCCGACGTTGCCCGTCCTGCGTTTCCGCCTGACTTGAATCCCGGTCCGTGCGCCTTCATCCTGTGCGGGATGTTGCAATGACCGCGACTTTCAGGAGCCGGAATGGACGACGAAGGCCTTCTTCCCGATAACGAACAGAACGTGTCCACGCCGGTCGACGGTCCGTATGGCGACCGCGACGCGACGGGCGAGAGTGTCGATTCGGGCAAAGCGAAGATCTTCCCCTGCGAATCATGTGGGGCCGACCTGGTCTTCAATATCGGGCAACAGGCTCTCAAGTGTCCTTTCTGCGGGCACGAGAAGCAGATCGAGATTGCCGACGATGCGGTGATTGCCGAGCAGGACTTCCATGCCATGCTCGAACGGCTGAAGGAAGTTCGCGAGAAGAAACTCGACGCTCAGCCGGAGCATTCGGAAGTGCGTTGCAGTTCGTGCGGGGCGAACGTCGTCTTCGCGGGAACATTGACGAGCAGCGAATGCCCGTATTGCGGCTCACCGATTCAACGCGAGCACGTGCATACCGCGACCTGGCGCGTGCCGGTCGATGGGGTATTGCCGTTCTTAGTCGATCACGACACGGCGGCGACGAAACTCAAGGAGTGGGTGGCCTCCCGCTGGTTCGCACCGAATGAGTTCAAGAAGCGCGGGGCCGACGGAAAGTTCGAAGGGGTCTATCTCCCCTATTGGACGTACGATTCACTCACTTTCAATGTTTATAGCGGCCAACGCGGCGACCATTACTATGTGACCGTCGGTTCGGGTAAGGACAGGCGTCAAGAAAGGCGGACTCGCTGGAGTTCAGCCTCGGGACGCTTTCAGAAGTTCTTTGACGATGTGTTGATCTGTGCCTTGCGAGGCATGCCGGAGAAGTACATTCGGGCATTGGAGCCTTGGCCACACGAGAAGTGCATCCCGTTCACGCAGCAAGTGCTGGCGGGCCATTTCGCTCGAACCTACGAAGTGGAACTCGAAGAGGGCTTCGCGCTGGCGAAGAAGATCATGGAGTCGGCGATTCACAGCGAGACCAGGCACCGCATCGGAGGGGACGAACAACGGGTCCATTCAATCAACTCGCGGTTCGATGCGATCACGTTCAAGCATCTGCTGTTGCCGTTGTGGCTGCTGGTTTATCGCTTCCATGACAAGAGCTATCGGGTGTTCATCAACGCAGGGACCGGTGAAGTGCAAGGCGAGCGACCCTACAGTTGGGTGAAGATTCTCTTCGCGATTTTGGGTGCACTGGTCGTCGTGGGAGGCGTCGTTGCCCTGAGCAACCGCTAGGTCGGGCTCAAACGCAAACGGCTCGGAAAACTTGCGTTCTCCGAGCCGTATGACCCCAAGGGGATTTGAACCCCTGTTCTCGGACTGAAAATCCGATGTCCTAGACCTCTAGACGATGGGGCCGAGCGGGACACACCTTATCGGGTCGTTATCGACCGTGTCAAATCGAGTCTATTAACGAGAATGACAAGTTCCGCCAGGCAGAGGTTCGCTGCTCCAGAGTGGAGAGTACTGCGGATGACGCCGATTGAGCGGGTCAACACGGATCAAAAAGGCCAGATTCCTGAGGCCGATCGAGGCGAAGCTACACCAGTTCGCTCAGGTATTCTCCGCTGGGCAGCACGGGGATTGGGCGGCCGGAGTTGTCGATGTAGTGTTTTTCGACATCGACCCCGAGGTGGCGATACATCGTCAGCAGCACGTCCTGCGGAGTCCTCGGGTTCTCCAGCGGGAAGGCACCTTTCGAGTCGGAGGAGCCGACGACTCGGCCTCCTTGGACTGGTCCGCCGGCCAAAGCGGCACTGAAGACATTGGGATAATGGTCGCGGCCCGCCTGGGCATTCACTCGCGGCGTGCGGCCGAACTCACCCCAGGCCAGCACCAGAGTCGACTCGAGCAGGCCCCGATTGTCGAGGTCTTCGATGAGGGCGGAATATGCCTGATCGAATCTTGGCAAAAAGCCCCGACGAAGTGAATCAAACCCCAGCACGTGCGTGTCCCACCAGCGGAGGTCGACCGTCACCAGTCTTACGCCGGCTTCCACCAATCGGCGGGCGAGAATCATACGCTGAGCCCAGTTCGGCGCTCCACAGCGATCGGAGGCACCGGGATCGAACGTCGGCATGAAGCCGTATCGCTCCCGCAGTTCCTGAGGTTCGGCATCAAGATTGAAGGCGTCTCGTGCCTTATCCGATGTCAGAATGCCCATTGCCTGCGACTGGAATTGATCCATCGCCCCCATCATTTGTTGACGGTCGAGGTCGCCGCGCAGGCGATCGAACTGTCGATTGAGAGCCGTGCGATCGGAAAGGCGGTTCATTGTCAGTCCGCCCGCCAGTTCGAAGTTGGGGACCTGGAATGTCCCGACATTGGCGGGGTCGGCCAGTGTTTCGAAGGGGCGGTAGCTCGGTCCCAGGTAAGCGGCTTCGGTGCCGGGGACCATGCGCGGGACCATCACATAAGCAGGGAGTTCGGGCGAGAGATGTCCCAACTGCTCGGCCACGATCGAGCCGCAACTCGGATGCACATTCTGATCGGGAGAAGGCCCTGAGTCGTATCCCGTAAAACAGATCTGGTCGGCAGCCGAGTGACCCGCATCAGCATGATAGAGGCTGCGAACGATCGACCACTTGTGCATGATCGACGCACATTGCGGCAGCATGTCAGTGAGCTGAATGCCCGAAACTGAAGTGGAAATAGTGCCAAATTCTCCCCGATACTCGGCAGGAGCCTCGGGCTTGGGATCCCACATGTCGATGTGGCTCGGCCCGCCGCGCATCCACAGGAGGATGACGTTATTGGTGCGACCAGTCGTCGAGCTTTCCGAGGCCTTCAGCACTTCGGCGAGCGACAGACCCATGCCACCGATGACGCCGGCTTTGAGGAATCCGCGCCGACTGGAGTGCAGCAGGCGAGAGAATTCGGAGCAGTATCGTCGGCGCTCGGACATCGTGGTCAGGCAAGGGTGACGGTAGGGGGATGCTCGATTCCGTCCTGGTGGAGAGTGGAGCGGTCTCAATTGGATGGAGGGACTCTTTCACTTGATCATCATATCGACTGTTGTTTATGGCAGCAAACTGAGAAACTTGGAGCTGGGGGAGCATTGTCGATTTCGGATCGAATCGGCCAGCCTCTCGCCTGGGGTACTGCCATCCGCTACGATGCCTTGCTGGAAATGCGTGGAGGCTTCAGACTTAGGGTGGGGTCGCCTGGCGAATCGCATTCCAGAACGTCACAGAAAGGGATTATCCGTCAGAAACTCCTCTCCTCTCTGATGTTGCGGGAGACCCTTCTGACTGGCAATTGACGGCTTCAAACACGCAATCACGATATGTCGGCTGAAACTCCTTCGATCGTCATTACCGGCGTCGGCATTCTCAGCCCGTTAGGGATCGGGAGCCAGACGTTCTGGGACAACTTGGCCGCCGGTAAAAGCGGTATCGACAAGGCACAGCGGTTCCATTGTACAGCCGCCCCGGGCGAATTTGTGGGTGAGGTCCGCGACTTTACCGAAGAGTCGGCCAAGAAGGTTTACCTCAAGCCGCAGCGCAAGAGCATCAAGCTCATGTGTCACGAAATCCAGTTGGGTGTCGCCTCGGCCAATCTGGCGGTCGAAGAGGCAGGCCTGAATCTGGAGAACATGGACCGCAACCGCATCGGCGTCGCTTACGGGGCGAACATGATGCTCAGTTTGCCGACCAAGCTCTCCGATGGTGTTAAGGCGTCGTTGGAAGAGACTGGCGAGTTCTCGATTCCCAAATGGGGTTCGTCGGGACTGGGAAAAATGGAACCGCTCTGGCTGTTGCAGATTCTTCCCAACATGCCCGCATGCCACATCGGAATCACATTTGACGCACGCGGCCCGAACAACTCGCTCACGATGGATGACACCACGTCGTGCAGCGTGATGACGGAATCGCTCTCGGTGATGCGTCGCAATTGGGCCGACGCCATGTTGACCGGTACCACCGGTACTCGCCTGCACGAGATCAAGTCGGTGCATATGAATCTGTGGGACGAATTGGGTTACGATGCTGCGGATCCGACGCACAGTTGCCGCCCCTTCGATGTTCGCCGAAACGGTCAAGTCATTGCCGAAGGCGCGTGTACCATGGTCTTCGAGAACGAGACGCATGCGGCGGCCCGTGGAGCAACGATTCTGGGCCATGTCCTCGGCGGGCGCAGCACCAGCGTCTGTAGTCGATCGGGTGAGATTGATCTGAAGCAGGCCGCGATTAATGCGATGCAAGGGGCGATGAGTGCAGCGGGGGTTTCACCAGGAGACATTGGCCACATCAACGCGCATGGCTTGGGGAGTCCGAAAGCGGACTTGCTCGAGGCACAGGCGATCCACGAAGTTTTCGGAGAACGTGGGAGTACGATTCCCGTCACGTCGCTCAAGGGCGCGCTCGGTAACGCCGGGGCCAGTGCCGGCATGCTGGAAACGGCCGGTTCGGTGCTGGCTCTCAAGCACGGCATGATTCCTCCAACCATCGGTTGCGAGCAACCTGATCCAGCCTGCAATCTCAACATCGTTCACGAAACGACACCCATCGACAACAAGCTGTTCGTCAAACTCAACTTCTGCCGAAGCGGCCAAGCCAGCGCCGTCGTGATTCGCGGAGCGTGAGTTTGGCGAACCGGCCACTGGCCTGAACGCTGATGGCCGGAGTGAACAACGCAATCGACAGGACTCCTTTTTCTCGGCTCGTGGCGATCGGCCATCAGCTATTGGTCATTCCTCATTCGCCCGATCATGATTCGCTTGCTCGTCCTCTATGGACATCCTGAAGATCCCGAGGCGTTCGATCGCTATTACGAGCAGATTCACATCCCGCTTGCCAAACGCATGCAGGGGCTGAAGAAGTGGACCATCGGCAAGGTGACGGGCACCCCCGACGGTCAGCCTTCCGACTATTACTACGTGGCCGACCTTTATGCCGAGTCGCGAGAAGAACTCGACGCCATCCTCGCGACTCCCGAAGGGCAGGCGGCTGTCGCTGACGTCCCTAACTACGCCACCGGCGGAGTGACGTTCGTGTACACCGAAGTGGAAGAGGTCTTGTAAGAGAGAATGGGCCGCAGATCGCAGTGTTGTGATCGGACCAGCGTTTTAGAGAGAATCGGGGGGACTTACGTCGCCCGCAATCAATTACACCTGCGAGGTTTCCTGCATTGGATGATGCCATTCGTAAAGCGAGCGTGCTCGTTGAGGCACTCGGCTGGATACGCCAATTCCGTGACCGGTATGTCGTGGTCAAGGTCGGCGGGAGCACGTTCGAGGATCCCGTCGCGGTGAGACAGTTCCTGCTCGACATCGTCTTTATGGAAGCCGTCGGCATGCGGCCCATCATTGTCCACGGGGGTGGTAAGTCGATCAGCAAGGCGATGGCGGAGTCGGGGATCGAGCCGCGCTTCATCCAGGGTCGCCGGTACACCGACGATGCGACGATGGGCATCGTCGCCGACACGCTTACGGAGAACTGCGATTCACTGGTGGATGAGATTCTCAGCCTCGGTGGTCGAGCAGTGGGGATGCATCCGAAGGCTCAGAACGTATTACTTGGTGAGAGAATCACATTGTCGGGCGAAGACGGCGAACCTGTCGATCTGGGGCGTGTCGGTCACGTTTCTTCGATCAACCGCGATACCCTCACCACCATCTGCCGCAGCGGAGCCATCCCCGTGATTCCCTCTCTGGCACTCGATCGTGAAGGCGGCCTGCTCAACGTGAACGCCGACACTGCCGCCGCGGACGTGGCGAGACTGCTGCCGGCCGAGAAGCTGGTCTTCTTGAGTGATGTTCCGGGCATCATGCGAGACCGCAACGATACAAAGACCCTCATCTCGCATTTGTCGGTGACTGAGGTCGATGACTTGATTGCCACGGGCATCATCGAGTCGGGCATGGTGCCCAAGGTCGAGGCGGCGCTGGCGGCACTCAAGGCCGGCTGTCGCAAGGTACACATCATCGATGGGCGCATCCCGCATGCCATTTTGCTTGAAGTCTATTTCGACAAGGGCATCGGCACCGAGATTGTGCGATAGTTTGTTGAATTCACTCATCACACAACTTTCACAACGACGACACGACACGACACGACACACACACATCCATGCAGCAAACACTTTCCAGTGCCGAGACGATCGCTTTGTTCGATCAATATGTCATCCCGAATTACAAGCGATACCCCGTGTGCCTCGTGCGCGGCGAGGGGTCGTACGTCTGGGATGCCGAGGGGAAGCAGTATCTCGACCTCTTTCCCGGCTGGGGTTGCAACATACTGGGTTACTGCCCGCCGCGCGTGGTGCGGGCGATTCAAGAACAGGTCGAGCAACTGATTCATGTGCCGAACACCTGGTACATGGAAGCCCAGGGGCGGTTCGCCGAGGCGATCTGCTCACGCAGCTTCGGCAAGGCCTTCTTCTGCAACAGTGGAGCCGAGGCGAACGAAGGGGCGATCAAGCTTGCCCGGTTGCACGCGAAGGAAGGGCGCTACAAGATCATCACGTTCGAGAACAGCTTTCATGGTCGAACGTATGCGGCTGTCTCGGCGACGGCTCAACCGAAGTATCACGCGGGGATCGGTCCGATTCTGCCGGGGTTTCAATATGCTCCGCACAACGATCTGCAGGCGGTGCGTGAGCTGGTGGACGATCAGACGTGTGCGATCATTATCGAGCCTGTGCAAGGTGAAGGAGGTGTGAACGTCCCTGCACCGGGCTTCCTGCAAGGCTTGCGTGACCTGGCCGATGAACGCGATCTGCTGCTGATCTTTGATGAAGTCCAAACCGGCACAGGACGCACCGGCGAATGGTTCGCCTATCAGACCTTCGGAGTGCAACCCGATGTGATGACGCTCGCCAAGGGACTGGCCGGCGGCGTTGCCTGCGGGGCGATCATCGCGGCCGACCATGTCTCACCCAGTTTGAAGCCCGGCATGCATGCCAGCACGTTCGGAGGCAACTCGTTGGCGATGGCCGCCGGCCTGGCGACGTTCGAAACCATCGAAGCCGAGGGGCTGTTGGAACAGGTCCGCACGAACGCTCAGCGATTTCACGACTATTTCACATCACTCAAGTCGGAACTCCCCATCATCGAGGAAGTGCGAGTTTGCGGGATGATGATCGGCGTCGAACTGACGATCCCCTCGACTCCGGCGGTGGCCAAATGCATGGAGCGAGGGTTGCTGATCAACGCGACGCATGATACCGTCGTCCGTTTGCTCCCGGCATTAAACATTACTGACGAACAGATCGAATTGGGGCTGGAAACACTAACCGAAGTTCTCACCGAAATGGCCAACGAGGAATAGCAACCGACCAGATCTCAACTCCCGAATTCAAGCCCTACCGCGTTGGCGTCGTTATTGGACGACGCCTTCGCTCATTTCAGACCTCTCCAGTTTTCGAGAGGAGCAAACCAACATGAGACATCTCACATCGCTATTGGATGCGTCGGTCACCGACGTCGAAACGATTCTGAAGTACACACAACAGCTGAAAGACGAACTGGCGCAGGGAACTCGCCGTCCGTTGCTCGCTGGTAAGGTGCTGGTGCAGTTGTATGAAAAGCCTTCGCTGCGCACCCGGCTCAGCTTCGATGCCGCCATGATGCAGCTCGGCGGCGGCAGCATCTTCCTTGCGAATAAAGAAGCGGGCCTTAACGGACGCGAGAAGCTCGAAGATGTCGCTCGCGTCGTCGGAGGTTATGCCGACATCATCGTATTGAGAACGTTCTCGCAACAGATGATCGAGGTCTTCGCCGATGTCTCCGGGAGGCCCGTCATCAATGGGCTTTCGGACGCCTATCATCCCTGTCAGGCTCTCACCGATCTGTTCACACTGCAGGAGCAGGTCGGTTCACTCGCGGGCAAACGAATGACGTATGTCGGCGATGGCAACAACGTCGCGGCTTCTTTAGCGGTCGGATGCGCGATGCTCGGGGTTCAATTCACTGTTGCCGCACCGCAGGGATATCAACTGAAAGACGATTTGCTGAAGCGGATTCGAGCGATGTGCCCCAACTGCAAGATTGATCAGTCCGATGATCCGCACGCTGCGGTCAAGGGGACCGACTGCGTCTATACCGATGTCTGGGCCAGCATGGGGCAGGAAGCCGAGAAGGACCAGCGTCAGCAGGTATTTCAGGATTATCAGGTGAATGACACACTGATGGCGTTGGCGGGTCCGCAGGCCTGGTTCCTGCATTGCCTGCCTGCCCGGCGTGGTCTCGAAGTCACGGATGATGTGATTGATGGTCCCCAGAGCCTGGTCTTTCCCCAGGCTGAAAACCGCATGCACGTCGCCAAGGGAGTCTTCGCATGGGCGTTGGATGCCATGGCCTGATCGCCACACTGCAGATCGGCAGCCCAAGCTGGCAACCGATCGCGATTGCCATCGCCATCGCGGCATTGGCCGTGTTGGCGTGGAGGATCGTGTTCCAGGGAGACCGTGGTCGGCTGGCATCGCTCCCCAAGCTGCTGGCGTTGGCATTGCTCGCAGCCTGTCTCATCGAGCCCTTATGGACGCAGCAACGCGCCAGGCCGCATGAAAATCTCTTTCTCGTCGTCGTCGACAACAGCCGATCGCTGACGATCGCGGATGACAGTGGCAGCCCGCGCTCCGCCGCCGTGGCTGAACTGGTGGAAGATGAGGAAGCCGATTGGCAGGTGACGCTCACTCGCGAGTTCGACGTCCGCAGATTCACATTGGGAGAGGGACTGCAATCAGTCGCCGCCTATTCGCAACTGGAATTCGACGCCGATGCGTCGACGCTCGAATCTTCATTAGAGGCGCTCGCCCAGCGGTACTCGGATCATCCCGTTGCCGGCATCCTGTTGATCACCGACGGCGTGTCGACCGACTACGGCGGCGATGCGGCTCGCTCTGGCTCATCAGCATCGGGTGACGATGAGAAGGCATTCACCGGCGGGCCACCGATCTATCCCGTCATTCCGTCGGAATGGGAGCAGGTCGCGGGGAGCGACGTTTCGATCCGGCGGGTCTCCGTCAGTGAGACGCCTTTCGAAGATGCGCCTGTCTCCATCGACGTCGAACTCGCATCGCTCGTCGGAGAAACCGAGATTCAAACCCGTCTGCTGGATGAAACGGGAAACGTCATCGAGTCGCGGACCATCACATCCAACCCCAGCGGCATCGCGGCGGTTCGATTCGAGTTCCGTCCTGATCCGTTGGGGCTCCCGGCCGAAACCGAGACTCCCGCAGTTCGGAGAAACACGCGCGGAGCAAGGTTCTACACCATTCAGGCGATGCTTGCGGGTGAATGGAGTGACTTCGGCACCGCGACCAGCGAAGCCACGTGGGAGAACAATTCACGACTGCTCTGTCTGAACAGGCCCCTGGAGCCATTTCGCGTTCTCTACGTATCAGGCCGGCCGAACTGGGAGTTCAAGTTTCTGCGAAGGGCGGTGCAGGAGGATCAACAGGTCGCGATGGTCGGGCTCTTGAGAATCGCCCGCCGCGAAGGGCGTTTTGATTTTCGTGGAGCCGGTGGCGATTCGACGAACCCGCTCTTTCAGGGCTTCGGTGCCGACGAAGGAGCCGGCGACGAAGTCTACGACCAGCCCGTGATCGTCCGATTGGGAACCGAGGACGAGACCGAACTGCAGCAGGGGTTTCCGACGACGCGTCCGGAACTGTTTAGTTTCGACGCCATCATTCTCGACGACATCGAGGCCGAATTCTTCACACGCGATCAGCTCGATCTCCTCAGCGACTTTGTGGCCGAGCGGGGCGGCGGACTGCTGATGCTCGGCGGTCCCGAAACACTGCGTCAGGGGGAATGGGACGACACGCCCCTCGCTTCGGGTCTGCCAGTCTGGTTGACGGCCACACACGGTGCCAGCGGTTCGGCAGCGGCGGGCGCGCATGGGATGCCCTTCAGTCCCCTCGCGTCGGGAACCTGGAAATGGGAACTGACTCGCGAAGGTTGGCTCGAACCGGCGGTCAGGTTGCTGGAGACTCAGGAAGACGAAGAAGCACGCCTGAACGAACTTCCCGCGGTGGGAACAGTCAGCACGGTCGGGCGACCGAAGCCGGCGGCCCGGGTGCTGGCGGAGATCATCAATTCGCAAGGAGAGCGTCTCCCCGCGCTGGTTGTTCAACCTTACGGAGATGGCCGCGTGGGAGTCATTACGATCGGCGACTTCTGGCGCTGGTCGCTCAGTCGAGGACCGACCGTTCCGGATGAATTGCCGACGTTGTGGCGGCAGATGGTTCGCTGGCTCGTGGCCGACGTGCCGCGCCGGCTCGAAGTGCGGATCGACCCCGTCGCTTCTCAACAGGGAACGGCGTTAAACGTCGTCGTCGAAGCGCTCTCCGAGGATTTCGAGCCGCAACCGGAAGCGACGGTGGCGGTCGAGATTCAGACGCCCGATGGTGAGAGGTTGACGATTCCCGCCGAGGCGTCACTCGATGAACCAGGACGTTTCGAAGTGACGTACGTTCCTCACGCGAGTGGTGCGTATCGGGTCCATGCAACCGGGACCGATTCGGAAGGCGAAACGTTCGGCGAGGCCGAGGTCGGCTGGACGCATAATCCACTGGCGGACGAATTCGAGGAACTGAATATCCGCCGACAGTGGCTGGAGGAACTTGCCAGTCGCACCGGAGGCGAAGTGGTCGAGTCGTATTCACTGGCATCATTCGCGGAGTCGCTCCCGACGCGAACATCGCCGAAGATGGAAACCTGGAGCACCCCCCTCTGGCACCGCGGCCCGGTGCTGGCGGTGATCATCACACTGCTATTGGCCGAGTGGTTGTTGAGGAGAAGGCAAGGGTTGGCGTGAGTCAGGGGTCAGGGGGCACGAGAGACTCAACACCATCCACTCAATTGACGCACAGCGGACTTTCATAGAAGTGGCACCCGGCGATAATGTCTCGACTGTCGATCGTGATTCGCCGATGGTACGATCGCCCTTTCGATTCATTGGTATTTAAGTGAGGCGACCGTAATCGCGACAGTCCATGGAAACAGAATCGGAGTCCGTTCTTCCCAAGCCAAGGCCCAGTCGCGTGCGTTCGCGGATCATGGCGGGGTTGGCTCTCGTCATTCCGATCTGGATCACGACCGCTTTGGCGTTGTTCGTCTTTCGTCTCATGCGGGATGCTTCCCTCTGGCTCGTCGAGGCCTGGCTGACCGGGTACGGCGAGCAGGTGCTGGAGCGCTGGAAACTTACTCCCGAGGTTATCGCCGCTCAAGGAATCGACGCCTTTCCGCTGAGCATTCGCATCGTCATCAGCATCGCGGCCGTCATTCTCACGGTGCTCATCCTCTATGCCCTGGGGACAATCACGACGCACGTTTTGTTCAAACGGCTCGTCGTGCTCGGCGAGCGAGTCGTCCACCGCATGCCCCTTATCGGCATCGTCTATCAGGCGTCGAAGCAGGTGGTCGAGACCTTCACGAGTGAAGGAGGCCAGGCGTTTCGCAAGGTGGTGCTGGTTCCCTACCCGCACAAGGGAATGCTCACGTTCGGCTTCGTAACCAACGAAACCGCCTCGCCAGACACGGGAGAGAAACTCTATTCGGTCTTCGTGCCGACGGTGCCGAACCCGACAACAGGCTTCGTCTTTGTCGTGCGGACGGCCGACGTTCATGAACTTGACTGGCCGGTGGAAGAAGCGATCAAGGTCATCATGTCGGGCGGCGTGATGATGCCGGCCAAGATTTCGCGGTTCCTCGAATTGGCGACGACCGCTGCCGAGAAACTGAATCCCGAGCCGGAACCCGCGATTGCGGGGAAATCGAGTGCGCCATAGAATTCACTTGCTGAAACCCTCTTTGTGTTCGTTTCGTGGCCCAGCCTCGATGCGGATCGAATTCAAACGACTCGTCGCCATTTTGCTGATCACTCCCTTGCTGGGGGGCGACATCTGGCTTTATTTCGTCGATTCCTCTCGATTCGATTGCGATTTGGATCGCCGTTCGTCGCTGATGGAAGACGCCGCCGCTCCTGCGCCGGCCTCGATCGAAATGTCAGCCGGCGTCGGCTCGCGCTTCATTCGCCTCGAACCGGCGGAACCACTGCTCGCCCGCTGTCTGACGCTTGACGGCGCGCCCCAGTGGCACGCAGCCGAACTCTTTGAGACGCAATACTGTCTCGCATTCGAGACGTCGTCTTGCCAGGCCTCTCACGCGGCGCCTCATCTGCACCTGCGGATTTAGAAGCTCTTCCAGGTGCCGGAGCTATTGCCGGTAGCTTGTTGTCTTCCGCGGCGCCTGCGCGCTCGCTGCGCCGTTTGCATCCGTTGACCTGTTTGCTTCGCCATCCGTCGCGACGTGGTGGTCTTGCTTGTCAATTCGTGCTCATTTCTGAAGGAAAAACATCATGTCGTTTCGTCGTCAATCTACTGTCGCAACCGCGACCGCCAGTCCTGCTTCCTCGGCTACCGCTGATCGGGAATCGTCGCTCGTCAACAAAGTTCAGTCGATGCTTGATGCGGGCCGTGCCGAGGACGCCTTCAACCTGTTGAAGCCTGCCACCAGCGATCCGATTCTTAAGAACGCTCGCGGCGTCTGCCTGATGCGCATGGGCCAGCCCGCACTGGCTGTTCGCGTCTATCGCGAGATCTGCCTGTCGCCCGGAGGCATCTCGTTGCGGCCCGAGGTGCCGGTCGTCTTCAAGACCAACTTCGCGACGGCCCTCATGCTCGACGGCAACATCGCGGGTGGCGTCAGCACGCTCAGCGAGATCGGTGATCCCGAATTGCCACAAGTCCAAGCCTTGCGGCAGAAGGTGCGCCATTGGGTGTCCCAACTCTCACTCTGGCAGCGACTGATGTGGTGGCTCGGTGGGAGTCCCAAACACCCGATCGACCTTGGTTCGAATCCGGGCGAATTGGCGTAAGGATCAGTCTAATGTGCTCAGAATGGATTGATGGCAATGACCAAACCGAGACGCCGCGAGCGCTGGGAATCGCGGTTCGGCGGTGTGGCTGGGGCGCGGTGCTTGGATTGCAATGTTGTGTGACTCGCATGGCCCCAGCCGGGCGTCGCTGGACGTCCACCACGAAATGATCCCCGTGCTTGCCAGCCATTTCGGAGGGATGCGATATGGAACTCAAGCAAGTGTAGGGGTGGGTCTATCGCTGAATGTCATGTAGCGCGGGATTCCCAGTAAGTGTAGTGGTCCGTCTATCGCTCAATGTCAGGCAACATTTCCGCGCCTGTGCGGGCTGGGAAGCCCGCGCTACATGACATTCAGCGATAGACGCTGCACTACTGGAATGGCAGCAAGCCCACCAGTTGCGCCTGGCGCAACCGCGCGCCCTAGTCCTTAAACAAGCGTAGCCCGATTGTAGTAATGTTTAGATTGTGTGGGCGCATAGGGGGAGGTCGGCAGGGGGTTGCCGGGTGGTCGAGCGAGTGGGATGTCTTTCATGGGGGCGGGCTTTCCTGGGTGAGGCGTTGATGCGGTACCGAAGCGTCCGGACTTCGGCTTCGAGATGGCGATCGCTAATGGCGTAGCGGGAGTGCGACGCAGTCGTGGATCCGGAAGAGAGTTTCCAAGGCCGGTTTCCAACTCAGCAGGCGATAGATCAACCGGCGACCGCACGTGAGGATCTGCGCCGGTATGTCGATCAGCGTCTGCCGGAACGTGCTGAAGTCCATCCGCACGATGCGGCGCTTCTCGGAGCGGCGCTTCTCGCGTGCGTCCGGGCCGCCCGTCTCCGTGATCGACAGTCCCAGCCAGCACTTGAGGTTCCAGGCCAGGGCGGCCATCACCATGTAAGCGCCATTGCTCGTCAGATCGGACAGCGGCGCCGCCAGTGCGCCCATCGACTTGAGTTGAGCCAGGATGTTCTCCTGATCGCAGCGCTGGTTCGATTCGCTCACCACCTGCCCAGGGGAAGCGCCTGTGTGTGTGAGATTGGTGATATAGAAGAAGTACGGCGAGTCGTCGAACAGTTTCTGTTGTCCCTGCGAGACGCTCACCTGTTTGCGGAGCACCACCAGGCGATAGGTGTGCTCGCAGGCGGTCGGCCGGTAGTCGAACTCGGCCACGAACTCCTGTTCCAGCCGCTTGTTCTTGTAGGCCTTCTGAACGACGAACTGCTCTTTGTAGTTGGGCCGACGGGCCCGCGTCTTGCCGGACTTGTTCACGCGGCCCTGGGGGCGCTGAAGTTCTTTCCACGCGGAATCGGGCAGGTCTTCGGCCAGCGCCACCAGGTTGGGCATCGCATCCATGCCGAACACGAATTCGACCTCGTCCGCATGCCAGCGGTCGAGGTGCGTCGTCTGCGAGAAGTCGGTGTCCCCCCGCAGGCGGATCGTGCGAAAACCCGCGCGGCGACACAGGTCGATCGAGCGGTCGAAGTAGACCGCCGCGTTTTCGTGCGAAGGCCGGTTCCCCGGCCGGTTGACCACGTACAGCACCTCGCGCGTGGCGGCCAGTGTCAGCACCAAGGGGTGATAGCCCCACTGGCCTTTGTGATTCATGCCGATCCCCTCTTTCTTCTCGCCGCAGGTTTCGACCATCGTGCCGTCCGCTTCGATGACGGCCCGATCGAAGAAGTCGTCGGGTTGCTCGCGCCAGACCTTCAGCCGCGGTTCGTGCAAGGCTTCCGAGAGCGCGAACACGTCCCAGGAACCCAGCCGCCGGCAGAAGTCCCCCGCCGTGGTCGGGTCAGGGATCCGCTGCGCGCCCAGGGCGTCGAGATAGGCTTCATCGCTGCGCCGCAATTCCAGATGTTCCAGACACGTGCCTCCCGCCAGCAGGTTGTAGGCGATGTTGAGCACGTGGTCCGCTTCGCTGTAGGGGAAGTGAAACTTGAAGATCGGACAGCAGCGGTTGATGCTCTCGGCCACTCCCAGTTTCCGCACCAACTGCTGCATGACTCCCAGCCCGCCGCTGGCGATCGCCTGCGTCCGCTCGGCCAGTTCGTACTGAATGGTCGGCGGATCGAGCATCGGCGATTGTCCGCTCCACTGGGTCTTATCAATGCGCTGGTTCACCCGACGCTTCCGCGCCTCCAAAGCCCGTCGCCTCTTGCTATCACGCTTCACTCGAATACCTCCCTGCGTTCTCGCGGCTTCCCCACGCACCCTTCAGGAAACACCGGAAAACGCCGCAGGTTTCTGCCTCTTCCTCATCAAGTCCCATCAAACTACGCTGGATTAAGGCCTAGGGTAGACGGAACGTGTACACGAACGAATCGTTGTCCGCGCGGGGCGGCGACCGGAATTCAAGAGTGTATCCAAGAGTATGGATGGGTTGGTCAAGGGTATCGCAAGAGTATCACCAAGTGCGTGTCTCTACTCGTACTCTTGTACTCTTGACCCCCCCAAATTGGCAGGAGATCAACCATGAGATGGAATGAACATGTCGAGAGCCGGGATGACGCCAATGGGAACGCGCTACTCATTCGGATGTCTAATTGGGAATTCCGACCGATTGTCTGGATGCGGGGACCGCTGAATCCCACACGCAAAGTCACGCTGCTCGTTGGCGAGACAGGAAATCGAGAACTCGTTTATCGGGCTCGACTTGGCCGCGCGGCTGTCGCACGACGACGGACGGCAAGTGCGAACCGTCAAACGGAAGCCCAGCGAACGCCGATGTCGATGCACTCCCTATTGGCTACTCCCTACGGCCACGACTCCCCGATACACCTCTCCAATCCTCTCCGACATATACTCATGCCGGAACTGTTGGGTGAATCGCTCGCGGCCTGTTTGGCCGAGGCGGTGACGCTGGTCGGGGGCGCTGGCGAGTGCGATGACGGCGTCGGCCAGCGGGTCGATGCTGTCGCGGGGGAGGAGGTAGCCGGTCTCGTTGGGGATGACGATCTCGGCGGCTCCGCCGACGTCGTAGGTCACGATGGGCTTAGCGGCGATCAATCCTTGGGGCAGCACGCGGGCGAGACCTTCCCATTGGCTGGTGTGAACGACGATGTCCATCGTGTGGATCAGCTCGGGAATCTGCTCGGGCTTCACCAGTCCGGTGAACGTGAATCGATCGCGAATCCGGAGTCGGTCCAACTCGGCTTCGATGCTGCTTCTCAAGAGGCCATCGCCGACCAGGAGAAAACGAACCTTCGGCACGGCAGCGACGATTCGCGGCGCGGCCTGAATCAGAAACTCGTGTCCCTTCAGATGAAACAATCTGCCGATCTTCCCGACGACAATCTCTTCGGGGCGAATGCCGAGTTCACCTCGGATGACGTCGACCGGACGCGACGGCGTAAGAAACGGCTCGACATCGAAGCCGCTGTAGATGGTTGTGAAACGGTCTGCGGGCGCGATGCCGGCCGCCACGTACTCGCGCGTCATGGCGTCGGCCACGCTGATGTACTTCGCGGTGCAGCCCGCCACTTTCTTCTCAGCGGCGATATAGGCCCGCTGGGCGAGCGCGCTCTGTCCATAATGGAATGAAGCGCCGTGAATCGTATGGACGACCGGGAGCTTGAGTTTCGCGGCGGCCATGCGTCCGAGGATGCCGGCTTTCGACGAGTGCGTATGCACAATGTCGGGCTTGAGTTCCTCAAGCAGATGGATGAGCTGTCGGTAGGCCTTCCAGTCGGTCCAGGGTCTGATGGCCCGCGTCAATTCGGGAACGATGACGACGCGGTAGCCTCCCGCGTGCGCCCGATCTTCAAGGCTTCCCTCGGGACCGAGTCCCGGACCGGTGATGAGCGTCACATCGTCGCCAAAGAGCGCGTGCTGATCCTCGGCGGTGTGGAGCGTGTTCTCCTGCGCGCCTCCGACAATGAGGCGGGTGATGATGTGAACGACCTTCATCGGCAATCTGGTGCGGAGCGTGGACGATCACGTAAAGACAGCTTGCAACGCCTCGGTGCGAGAGCCGAAACAGGGCCAGATGCTGTGCAGGTTCATCTGCGCGATGATGCCCCACATATCCGCTGTTGCCGAGCACAAGGCCGCTTTCCCTTTCGCGCTTCGGCAGAAGGTAATACAGGCGTCGAGGATGATCGAACCGACGATCGGCACCTGGCTGAAATCAATAATGACGTGACGATAGGGGAAGGCCGTCAGCAACTGCGTGACTTTATTGGTTTCGATCTGGATGTCCTGATAGAAGAAGTCGCGAAAGTCGCCCATCGGCGAAACGATAATGGCGTCGCCGTAGAGTTCGGTGCGAAAGATGCGATTCGTCTTCACCAGAAATGCCGCCCGCTGTTGCTCCTCGGCGGAGACAGCGGAAACCACTGGAAGAATCCCCGAGGGAGATTCCAGCGGAATGTTCGAAGGCGGCGGAACTTCGTAATGCGCTCGCAACCGATAGGGGCCGACACTCAGAACCGACTCGTGACCGAGAAACTGGCACGAACATGTCTCACCATCGACCTGAATCCCGTTCCGTCCCAGCAAATCGACCGCCCACAATCCCGATGGCAAGAGCAACAGGCTGCAATGCACCTTGGAAATCTGGTCGTCCACACACTTGATGCGGCAACGCTCATCGCGCCCGATCAGCGTGACGACGCGATTGATCGGCCATTGCTGGCTGGCTCCTCCGACGAGTTCCAGATGGACAAGTGGGAGCAAGCCAAACTCGGGCCGGGGAGAGTCTTTCCTCGGTCGAAATTCCAAGGGCGACGGCACCGAGGCATCGAACACCCAGCCATCATCGAACAACTGGACATGATGATTGCCGATTTCGAGCCGATGCTCGGGAGACAACCAGCCGTTGGATTCCGGACCGTCCCATTTGGTTCCGTTGGCGCTAAAGAGATCGAGGCAGAGGACGCGCCCGTGAATCACCTGGAAATAAACATGCCGATAGGAGACCGTCTTCTGAGGGATCGAAATATGGCAATCAGTCGATCGTCCAAGGATGGCGAAGGGGCTGTCGATCTCGAGGTATTCCGGCTGTTTGGAGTCCGGCGCGCGAACGGAGAACCGCAACGGCGACGAGACGCCGAGCGACTGTTTCAGCATCTCTACCGAATTTCCGCCCATCGGAACTTAACCACCTCAGAAACAACCGACGCGACCGCAATTCCACGGTCACCCGATCGCAATGCCCATACGTGCCTGCCGCGAATCTGGAGACGAACCACCAGAGGCACCGCGATGCCGATGTCGCGGCGAGAATCCGAATACGAGTTGATCGGCCCGAAACCTCCAAAATCTCAACAGATCACTCGCACTCACGAGGATGATTGCCAGCCAATGCGGCGTCGATTATGAAGAGACACAGGGAGATCCGTCAATAACGTGAGAGTCTTTGGTCAACTGGGATTGAGGATTCCCCGTTCGATTCAGTCACGACGTCATCAATCCCGTTCCCAATCATCTGTTTCCTCTTTCCTATGCTCGCCTTAGCTCCCGTTTCTGCGATTGCCCTCTGTGTGCTGGGGGGATATGTCTGCGGAGCCACCCCGACAGGGCTGTGGATCTCGCTGGGATGCCGGGGAATCGACCCTCGTCAGCATGGCAGCAAGAACATCGGGGCCACCAACGTCGGACGCGTTTTGGGCCGTAAATGGGGCTTTCTGGTGCTGTTTCTGGATGCTTTCAAAGGAGGATTGCCTACTTGGGGACTCCCGACGCTGCTACTCGGAGTTGATGATCCCAACTTTGTGCATGCTTCGGTCCTCTGCGGAGTGGCGGCGATTCTGGGGCATGTCTTCTCGTTCTGGGTGCGGTTTCGCGGCGGCAAGGGGGTCGCGACCGCCCTGGGGGTGACCGCCGTCCTCATTCCGTGGGGCATGGTGGCCGGGCTGACGACGTTTCTCGTCATCCTGAAAACGACCCGCTATGTGTCGCTGGGGTCAATTCTGGGAACGGTGGCCCTCGCGGTGTGCCAATTCTGCCTGCAGGGAAGAGAGGCCTTTTCGATGGGACAGGCGAGCCTCACCGTGTACAGTCTGCTGGTGCCAAGCCTGATCCTGTGGAGCCATCGGCAGAACATCCGCAGGCTCTTGAATGGCACCGAGCCGCGGATCGGCGACCCCAAGCCAAATCCCGCTGCCAAACCGACCGAGCCTTGAATTCATACGGAGCGCGTCTTGATTGAGGACGCCGATACTCAGGAGGAACCGCGTGACGCAGAATCTGGAGTTGATGGAGAAGCTTCGTTGGGAAAAGTTCCCAGTCCTCGACGACGGTTTTGTCTGCCTCGTCGATTGCATGGGGGACGACAGTGCCGTCGTGCAGGCCGCCCGCGTGAGCTATGGGGCGGGGACGAAGAAGGTCTCCGACGATCGCACGCTCATCCGCTATCTGCTGCGGCATCGGCACACCACTCCGTTCGAGATGGCCGAGATCAAACTTCTCGTCCGGGTGCCGATGGACTGCTGGCGACAGTGGATTCGTCATCGCACGGCCAACGTCAACGAGTACAGTACGCGTTATTCCGAGGCGATCGACTCGGCTCAAACGACACCCACCGGAGAATGGCGGACGCAGTCGTCCGTCAATCGGCAGGGGAGTAGTGGTTTTCTGCCGGCGGATGTCGGCACTGCCCTGACTGCTTCGGAGGCCGAGTTTCAGTCACGAGCCAGAGAGTTGTACGAACAACGTCTGGAAGCCGGCGTCGCCCGCGAACAGGCCCGCAAAGACTTGCCGTTGGCCACTTATACCGAAGCTTACTGGAAAGTCGATTTGCACAATCTGTTGCATTTTCTCGCCCTGCGGATGGACCATCATGCGCAGCAGGAAATTCGCGATTATGCGACCACGATTGGTGAAAAAATCATTCAGCCGCTGTTTCCCACCGTCTGGGAAGCATTCGTCGATTATCGTTTGGAAGGATTGTTCCTCACCCGTCTTGACCAGGGTGTCATTCGGCGGATGATGGAAACCGGCCAGTCGCCCCCCTTCAGCAACGAGACCTTCCTCGCCTCACAGGATCCCACCTGGACCGACCTCACCCGCAGCCGCGAACGCGATGAATGTCTCGGCAAACTGATGCGACTGGGCATTGTTGCAGAGTAATCCTCTTAGCCTCCGGCGAGTCGCCGGGGGAATGCCGGCCACTTCCACCACCAATCACCCACTTATCAGTTAACAAATGCGTATTCTCGTTACCGGCGGCGCGGGTTTTATCGGCAGCCATATTGTCGATCGCATACTTGCAGCTGGGCATGAAGCCTTTGTGATCGACGACCTGTCGACGGGCAGCAGGGCGAATCTCCCTGCCGATGTCCCATTGTTCCATGTCGACATTCGCGATCTGGAACAATTACGGGGCGTGTTCAAGTCGGTCCGCCCCGAAGCGATCTCACATCAGGCGGCACAGATGTCGGTCAGCCGGTCGGTCCGCGAACCCGCCTACGATGCCGGCGTCAATGTGATGGGTCTCCTCAACATTCTCGGACTCTCGCTCGAGAACAATGTCGAGCGATTCGTCTTTGCATCGTCCGGCGGAGTGTTGTACGGCGATGTCGATCGCGCGGTGGATGAATCGTATCCAGCCGACCCGATCTCCCCGTATGGCATCAGCAAATGGGTCGGGGAACGCTACCTGCAGTTCTATGCTCGCGAATTTGGCATGCAATCGGTCGCGTTGCGATATGCCAATGTCTATGGGCCCCGTCAGAATCCGCATGGCGAAGCGGGTGTCGTGGCGATCTTCTGTCAGAAGTTGTTGCGTGGCGAGCAGGCGACGATCAATGGAGATGGCAAATACATTCGCGACTATGTCTATGGCCCCGATGTCGCGCAGGCGAACCTGCTCGCGTTGACGAAAGAGATGCCCGCGAAGTTTGAGCCTTTCAACATCGGCACGAGCCAGCCGACGGACGTGAATGAACTTGCCGGTCAGATCCGACAGCAGTGTCAGGCTTTGCGTGGCGATGCACCGAGTCCCGCCAACGGACCCGCGCGGGCCGGCGACTTGCGATCGAGCCTGATCGACTACGGCAAGGCGTCGCGAGTGTTGGGCTGGAAGCCGACCGTCGAACTCAAGCAGGGCATTCAAGAAACCGTGGCCTGGTTTGCGGAACAGGCGGGTTGAATGTCGCCTTTCGCTCCGCGAAAGTAGCGTCGGAAGAAAGTGTTGTTTCCTTGTGACCGGACTTGAGATCAAAGGTAGTGATTGACACCTCCGCAACTTTCGCGGAGCGAAAGGCGACTAAACTCATGCAAACGATTCTGGTAACCGGCGGAGCAGGCTTTCTGGGGAGCCATCTGTGCGAGCGATTGCTCGAACAGGGACACGATGTCATCTGCGTCGACAACTTCTTCTCGGGTCGACGCGAGAACATTCGACACCTCATTGGTGATCCGCGGTTCGAACTCATTCGGCACGACATTGTTCATCCGCTCTATGTCGAGTGCGATCAGGTCTACAACCTGGCATGCCCCGCGTCGCCGGTGGCGTATCAGTACAACCCGATCAAGACGATCAAGACGTCGACCGTCGGCATGGTCAACATGCTGGGGCTGGCCAAGCGTTGCCGGGCGAGGCTGCTGCATACCTCCACCTCCGAGGTCTATGGCGATCCCGATGTCCATCCGCAGACCGAGGATTATTGGGGGAACGTGAACCCTATCGGTCCGCGAAGCTGCTACGACGAAGGGAAGCGCGTGGCCGAGTCGCTCTGCATGAACTATCACCACGCACACAACCTCGAAGTGCGCATCGTGCGGATCTTCAACACCTACGGACCCCGCATGGATCCCAATGATGGCCGGGTCGTGTCGAACTTCATCATGCAGGCTCTGCGAGGTGAGCCGCTCACTATCTACGGACAAGGCCAGCAGACTCGCAGCTTCTGCTATGTCGATGACCTCGTCGAAGGTCTGATGCGGATGATGAACCAGGATAGCGATGTCGGGCCCGTCAACATCGGCAATCCGGTCGAGAACACGATGATCGAACTGGCCCAAGCTGTTCTCGCAGCGACCGGATCGAAGTCGGAATTGAGTTACGTCGACCTCCCCAAGGACGACCCCCGCCAGCGCTGTCCCAACATCAGCAAGGCGAAGTCGCTCCTCAAATGGGAACCCAAGGTCGACCTGAAGGCTGGCTTGGCCAAGACGGTCGAGTATTATCGACGGACGCAGTTCCAGTAGGTCCCGTCTGCCGGACGGGACCTGAATCGGCATGAGGGCATCAAACTGCGACAGGTCCTGCCCGGCAGGCAGGACCTACGGGAGGGAGCCACCTTGACACGCACGCTTGTCACCGGAGCCGCTGGCTTTATTGGATTTCATACGAGCAAGTACCTGCTTGATCGTGGCGACGAAGTCGTCGGACTCGACATCGTCAACGACTACTACGATCCGACGCTCAAGGAAGCCCGGCTGAAACTCCTCGCGAAACACGATCGATTTCGATTTGAGAAACTCGATCTGGCGGACGCTGCCGGCATGATGTCGCTGTTTAAGAACGAGCCGTTCGAGAAGGTGATCCATCTCGCCGCCCAGGCGGGTGTGCGTTACTCGCTGGAGAATCCGCAGGCGTATGTCAGCAGCAATCTCGTCGGCTTCACGAACATTCTAGAAGGTTGCAGGCATCATGGCGTGCAGCATCTCACGTATGCCTCATCGAGTTCGGTCTATGGGGCCAACACGACGATGCCCTTCTCGGTGCATCACAATGTCGATCATCCGCTCAGTCTGTATGCCGCATCGAAGAAGGCGAACGAGCTGATGGCCCACACCTACAGCCATCTCTACGGTTTACCGACGACGGGACTGCGGTTTTTCACGGTCTACGGACCGTGGGGCCGGCCTGACATGGCGTTGTTCTTGTTCACGAAGGCGATCCTCGAAGGCCGGCCGATCGATGTCTTCAACAACGGCAAGATGCGGCGGGACTTCACCTATGTGGACGACATCGTCGAAGGAGTGGTGAGAGTCTCCGACAAAGTGGCTTCACCCAATCCCGAGTGGACCGGTGCCACCCCCGACCCCGGCACCAGCGCGGCTCCCTACCGCATCTACAACATTGGCAACAATCAGCCCGTCGAGTTGATGCACCTGATCGGCACTCTCGAAAAGTGTCTGGGCAAGACAGCCGAGAAGAACATGCTCCCCATGCAACCCGGCGATGTCCCCGCGACCTACGCCGATGTCGACGACCTCATCCGCGATGTCGGCTTCAAACCCGCCACACCGATCGAAACGGGGATTGAGCGGTTTGTGAAGTGGTATCGGGAGTTCTACGGGGTGTGAACTAAAAACTCTCGTGTTTCTACACAAAGCGAGCCAACCAACTCGTTGGACGAATCCCCTCTCGAAATGTCGCCGTGGGTCGCGTATCCTGGAGGCCTCATTCGATCTCGCGATTTCCTGAACCAGACATCCTCCTGAACTCGACGTGTCACTGACTCGCAAACTCGCGATTGATGCCGACCCGGGGATTGGCGATGCGCTCGCGATCGCGCTGGCGGTCTATGATCCGGGTTTCGAGGTGCTTTGTCTGACGGCTGTTGGCGGGCGTGTTTCGGGGGTCCAGGCGACTCGCAACATTCTGGCGATTCTCGCTCATCTCGATCCGCCGCGATGGCCGAGGTTGGGATTCTCCGAAGACCCTGCCGCCCCGCTCCCCGACAACATGCTCGGCCCCATGAGTGAGCAGCTCAACGGCATGACCGGCCTGGGTGAGTTGCCGATCCCTGATGCGGAACTGCATCAGCATCACGACTCGGCCAAGGTGCTGGTCGAAACGGTGAAGGCCCACCCGCATGATGTGACGATCCTGACGCTCGGACCCCTCACCAACATCGCCCGCGCGCAAGAGATGTATCCCCACTTTCTGGAGCAGGTCAAAGAGATTGTCTGCCTGGGCGGGTGCGTGGCCGTCGGGGGCGACATCACGGCTGCAGCCGAGTTCAACATGCATGCCGGCCCCGAAGTCGCCCGCAAGGTGCTGGGAAGCCCGGTGACGCGCACGATGGTGCCTCTCGATGCCAGTAGAAAAGTGGTGCTGTCGTTCGAGCAATACGACCGCCTCAAGTTCAATCGGCTGGCTCGCATGGGGAGGTTTCTGGAGCAGACGATTCCATTCGCGTTGCGTTCCCATCGGCAGTATCTGGGACACGAAGGGATCACACTCGATGATGTGGTAGCCCTGGCGTCGATCCGCGAGTCGCGCTGGTTCTCTCGCGAGACCTATTCGATGGATGTCGAACTGCAAGGAGAAATCACCCGCGGAGCCACGATCTTCGACCGCAGATACGAAGCCCGCTGGCGCGCGAACATGGATGTGATTACGGATGTCGACTCTCAAGGCGTGCTCGATTTCGTAGCAAGTTTGCTGGCCCGGATTGCGCCGGAGTGATGAGGCATCCGTTCGGATTGATCAATGAGGCGTTGAGATTTGGCATTGAAGGAGTCGCCGATGCGTGCGTTAGCAACTGCATTACTCATCACGATCGTGATTCCAGTGCTCGGCACCAATCCACGCGCCTGTGGCGATGACGGCTTCGATTCGCGGGCCGACATCGAATTGTTGATCGACACGCTTACGGAACTCACTGACGAGGGGATGGGCTACTCGAGTACGCAATTCGGCGGTGCGTTTCTGCCGTTGGGCGAATCGGCTTTTTATATGGGCATGCTTGGCCCGCCCGCGCCGCAAGCGTCAGATACGATGCGAGAAATCGTTTCACGAGGCGCAGAAGCCATCCCCTCTCTGATTGCACATCTTGACGATGACCGGCTGACGGGGATTTCGCCTCCGCGGGGCATGCTGCGATTTGCCGATGAATACGATGTCAATGCTCGAACCTGTGAGCGACCCGAACTGGTCGTCGAACTCTTTGGACTTCAACCGAGAGCCGATAGCGGCCCGCGAATTCACACGGTCACCGTCGGAGATCTTTGCTTCGTCGCCCTGGGACAGATCGTCAACCGCCACTTCAACGCCGTGCGATATCAGCCGACGATGCTGGTCATGGTGAATTCGCCGACGCACTCGGAACAACTGCTAGAAGCCATCCGTAATGAATGGGAAGGGCTCACTCCCGATGGACATCGAGCGTCGCTGATTCGCGACTTTCTTCAACCAGATTATGAGGGCCGACTCCTCGGAGCGTGCCTGCGCATCGGCTACTACTACCCGGAACTGTTGGAACCTCTGGCAATCGAGCAATTGTCCCGCCCCCGATACAACGTCTACGAGTTGCATGAAATCCTGAACAATCAACTGTATACGGCAGACGACGCGAACGAGCGACGAGAAGTGTTCGATGCGGCTATCGTCCGACACGGCAATGTGATGGGCGACGCGATTCGAAACCAACTCTTTGATGATCTTGAACGCTATCCCTCAGACGCCCCTGCTCCGGTGCATTTCCCTGTTCGAGAGTGCCTTGTCGAGCTTTACGGATACCCGGAGGATGTCGACTCGTCGGCCCGTCCGAAAGCAACTCCCATCGCTGATCACGTTCAGGGTCGCTTGATCGAGTCCTTGGCACTCTTTCCTACCGAGGACATCGATAGCGCCGTTCGGAATGTCATGCATTCGACAAGTGATGAGTACCTGGCTCTGACATGCTCGGCCTATTTCACTGGACGCGGTGCTGATGCCGAGATTCAGAAATATGTCGACGCTCGCTGGGAAGATGCCGATGAAGACGGTCGGGAGCGATTGCAGTTGTTGCGCGACCGAATAGGTTGGACTTTGCTGCACCTCGCCGCCCAAGACCGCAACGCGTTTCGGGCGTCTCGGTTGATTGACGAGGGTGCCGATGTCGACGCACAGGCCGCAAACGGTCAAACTCCGCTGCATGTGGCTTCCGAGGATGGTGTTTACTACGTCGCGCAGACTCTTCTGGAATGCGGAGCGGATCGACATATTCGCGATGCAATCGATCGAACTCCGCTGGATGTGGCGCAGGACAGTTCGATCATTCATCTGCTCCTTTCCGATACCGTTGAAGTAACGAACATCCACTCCGCCGCCATCTCGGGCCAACACGAGCTGGTGCTGGAACTGCTGGGAGCTGATCCCACGCTGGTCGGCGCGACAATCAGTTGGCAAAACCTCACACCACTCCATCTCGCGGCGCAGCAGAATCAACTGCAGACTGTTCAGGTGCTGCTCGATCACGGCGCGGATGTGAATGCGGCCGACGATCTCGGCCGCACTCCACTGCATGTCGCCGCCGCCTGCGATTCCGAGGAGATGGTTGAACTGCTGCTCGAACATGGCGCCGATCCGACCGCCGTTGACTCCGCCGGCCGTACTCCGCACGATGTCGCCTGCCAATCCAACCAAGTCAAAAATGTAAGAGTCCTTGAAGAACTGACGCATTGAGCCGCATTCTTTATCGCAACAGGAATTCCAATTGATCACGATGACACCTCCTCGGACCATCCACTGTTTCTGCATCGCCGCCATGGCTGCAGCATTCCTGTTAAATCAACTACGGGCCGATGACGACCCCCTCCGTCCGCCCGCGATTGCGACCGAGAACGTGCCTGCCGTGCCGCCGGAGTTGGCGGAGAGGTTGAGGCAGTACGACAACGTGCGGTCGGCGACGTTTCAGGGGTGGGCGCCGGATGGAAATGGCATCGTCGTGCAGACGCGGTTCGGCAACACGGCTCAATTGCATCGCGTGTATGAGCCGGGTGGGCGCAGAGAGCAGATCACGTTTTACGATGAGCCTGCCTCCGGCGGTTTCATCCCTGAGAATGCCGAGTCGCTGTTGATCTCGATGAGTCTCGGCGGCAACGAGAACTATCAAATCTATCGCCACGACCTGGCGACTGGTCGCGGCACGTTGATGACCGATGGCGAGTCCCGCAACAGTCTCGGTCCTGTGCATGAGGATGGTAGTTGGATGCTGCTGACCAGTAATCGTCGCAATGGGCGTGACTTCGACCTCTATCGCATGCCGACAGACTCATCCGGCGAGTACGAGGAACTGATGCAGGTGGATGGAGAGTTCTGGGTTCCCGAGGACTTATCGCTCGACGGCAAGCACGTGTTGATGAACATGTATGTCTCGATCAACGAAACCTACCCGGCCGTCTTTGATATGGATGCGTTGGAATGGACCATGATTCCCCCTCCAGAGGGAACTACGGCCACGAAAGTTGCATTCGGAGTTCTGCGCTTTTCGCGAGATGGAAGGACAGCATTCGTCAGCATCGATGCCCGTGGCGAATTCCTTGAACTGGCTGCCGTCAATCTCGAAACGTTCGAGTACACCTGGTTGTCGGAAGAGATCGGCTGGGATGTCGATGGCATCGTCGTTGACGAAGTGACCGGCAACGTCGCTTTCACCGTCAACGAAGACGGTGCCAGCAGTCTCTATCTCTACGATGGGGATGCCGTCGTCGCTATCGAGACTCCGCTGGGCATTGTCGAAGAGATGGAGTTCTCGCCGGATGGGACTCAGTTGGGTTGCACGATCTCGCGCCCCGACGCCCCGGCTGATGCCTACTCCATCGAACTCGCGAGCGGCGATGTCACGCGCTGGACGTTCAGCGAAGTGGGAGGGCTCGATGCCTCGCAGTTCGTCACTCCCGAACGCATCGCCTTTCCGAGTTTCGATGGCCGCGTGATCCCCGCCTATCTCTTCAAGCCGGAAACGGCCAACGCCGATGCGCCGGCACCTGTGGTCATCAACATTCACGGCGGTCCCGAGGCACAATACCGACCTTACTTCTCGGGGTTCGATCAGTTTCTGATGCAGGAATTCGGCTTCGCCGTGATTCGTCCCAACGTGCGTGGGTCGGCAGGGTACGGAAAGTCGTATCTACAACTCGACAATGCCGAGCGGAGGGAAGACAGCGTCCAGGATATCGGCTTTCTGTTGGAGTGGATCGCACGACAACCCGACCTCGATTCCTCACGGGTGGCGGTCTTCGGCGGTTCCTATGGCGGATACATGGTGCTCGGTTCGATGGTCCACTTCAGCGACAGGTTGCGGGCCGGTGTCGATGTCGTCGGCATCGCAAGTTTCAAGACCTTCCTGGAGAACACCGCTGAGTACCGCCGCGACCTGCGAAGGGCCGAGTACGGCGATGAACGCGATCCGAGGATGCTCGAAGTCTTTGCGCGGATTGACCCGCTGCACAACGCGCACCGCATCACGTCGCCGTTGATGGTCATCCACGGCGTGAACGATCCGCGAGTTCCCTTCTCCGAAGCCGAGCAGATCGCGCCGATCGTCAGGCAGAATGATGTCCCCGTCTGGACGGTGTACGCCGACAACGAAGGTCACGGCTTCGCGAAGCAGGACAATCGCGAATACATGTACGCCACGGTGGCACTGTTCCTGCAAGAGTTTCTGGGGAGTGATGACGACGATGTGGCGATGAATGCGTTTCTGGACGCGCCGGTGGCGTTCAACTGGAATGGGACTCCCCTCTCGGAAGCTTTCAACGATGTGGGTGCCGAGTTCAATCTGCGAATTCACCTTGATGCAGATGCACTGCAAAGCGAGGGTTACACTCGTAACATGCGGATCAATGTGGAGCAGGGCGAGAAGACTTGCCACGAATGGCTCAAGTACCTCATCAACCCCTTCCCCGGCGTCGTTGTGGGGTGGGACAAGGACGCGGAAACCCTGTGGCTCACCACTCAAGAGGGAGCCGAAGCGAAGGGGATTCTGGTGCTGGTGGAGTGAGTTTGAGCTCCATTGTCAGATGCCACAGATTAAGCATCTAAACATCCATCGCATAATGCTCCCGTGGCAGCAGCTCGGCGGCCCGGTTCCGCACGAACTTGCGAGCCTCAGCCAACACGTCGATGAGCGACTCTGGTAGTTGCGACAGCTTCACGCGATTCATCACCATGTTGAGTCGCCATAACAATTTCGCATCGTCGGCGTAGTCGTCCAGGAAGCGTTCGTTGATGAACAGCCCGATGAATCGCGCCAGTCGCTCGGTGCTGCCGCGGGCGATCAGGTTGACGGCCGATTGCACGATCTCGGGATCGACTTCGCTCAGCAGTTCGTAGTAGCGTCGCAACTGACCGGGGCGTCGTTCGATCAAAACCCAGTCGAGCAGCAGTTCGGTGACGATGTGTCCGAGGAAGGCACAGTTCATGGGATCGTCCGGCCCGAGCGCTTCGCGGAACAGACGTGTCAGTTCGCCGGTCACTTCGGCGAATCCCCGTGTCGCGTGAAACCAGCCATCATCATTGAGATGCTGCAACGCCCCCGATGCGACGGCCGTTACTCGCGGGTCGTCGTGCGTCGCAGCGACGGGCTCGGCCAGTTTCGCCCGCACTCGCACCGTTCTGTCGGCCACCGCCATCCAGTCGGGCACGGCAGTCCCGGCGATGAAATACGGGTCGCCATCAAGAAAGGGGCGGGCATGAGTGAAGTAGTTCACGTTTCGTACAGATTGCTGTATTACCGTGTCCGCACGAACTCCGTAGGTTGCGCGGGGACCATGTTGGCGATGCGGTGGTTGCCGGTGAATCTCCATTCATCGAGACTTGGGGGCATCGTGAGCGCGACCAGGAAGATCATGAACGCCAATAGCGGGATGCCGTACTGGGGCTCGACTCCCCAGTGAAACAGCACGTAGGGGCCGTACCAGCCGAGCAGCAGCACGGTGAGCGGGGCAATGAAGACCTTGTCGTAGCCCGGGATGATCCAGCGAAACGTGATCAGTCGGCCGACAAGCGAGATTGGAGGGAGTTGTCCCCAGCAATAGATCCCGATGCGCACCACGGCCACGATGCCCGTGGGCATCAGCATGATCCAGTACAGTCCCAGCACGTTCCCGAAGACTTGCTTCTGCAAGTGATACAGAATCGCGTGAACCCACCACGCGATCAAGATGCTGAGCACCAATCCCGCAACGAACGGCATGGGAGTTTCATTCCGCTTGAGTGAAGCAAAGTCCCAAGGCCAGCCAAGCACGTTGTTGCGAGTGCGTTCCTGCAGTGTCTGGTCGGGTCGGCCGTTGTTGTCGGAGAGTCCTTGCTTGCCCCACCAGGTGTCGTCCCAGTTCGCGGGGTCGATCATCGTCTGCCGGTAGCCGATCAAAGTGACGAAGAAAATCGCTCCGAGCCACGCGAGAGCCATCCAGGGCTGCTGCGTGAAGCGCACCAACGAGCCCAAGGCAAAGATCAAGACGGCCGAGGTCCAGTGCTCCAGCATTCCGAGCGACACGATCGAGCCGATCGTATACGCGAAAAAGAAACAAGTCGGAATCACGATGGGAGAGAAATCGGGTATCCGCAACACAGTGATGGCCGTCATCGCTCCCACGACGAGCACGTCCTGCAGTACCAGATGGACAGGCCCCATCGGCAGCCGGTGTGCCACCGACCACGGGACGGACATCAGCCAGCGGCGATATTCTGGCCGATAGAGGGGGTGAAAGTAGAAGACACGATAGAAGCCGTAGACGACGGCAAAGGCCGTAAAGATTGCCGCCCCGCGACACTCGAATTGGGCGCGACGGGGATTCGCAAGCAGATTGACGATCTCAATCAGTGCGTACAGCAGCACTGGCGAGATCGACCACGCGGGATGCGGCAGCACCACTCGAAACCAGTCGCGAGTGTTGCGGATCGGGCGGATGCGCCTCATCGGTCGTCCCTCGCTTCCGCTTCGAAATAGGCTTCGATGTTCTCCAGCGTGTCCGGGAAGATCACGCGCTCCAGCACGTCTTCGAGTGATCCCGTGCCTGCCTCACGCTTCAAGTCATGCAATGAGCCGTCGGCGACGATGGTGCCGTCTCGTACGACGACGAGTCGGTCGGCAATCTCCTGCACGAGTTCGGGAACGGGCGTCGTCATCACCACCGTGCGGCGTTGATTGATGACCAGCCGTTGCAGCAGGTACTTCATCGCCAGGATGCCGGCGGGATCGAGACCGCCGGAAAAGGGTTCGTCCAACAGCAAAATGGGGGCATCGGTGATGAGGGCCGAGCAAAGCGAGACCTTTTTCTGCTGGCCGGCCGAGTAGGTGCGGATCGGGGCCTCGGCGAGGTCGCTCAGGTTAAAGAGTTTGAGCAGTCGGTCGGCGTGGTCGATCAATCGCTGGCTATCAATGTCGTAGAGTTTGCCGACGCGGATCAGGAATTCGCGACCGGTATGATTCTTCGGCAGCCAGCACTGGTCCGGCAAGTAGACCGCGCGACGACGAATCTCCAATTCGGTTTCGAGCGTCTCGCGGCGTTTCATCCCGTCGATCTCGACGTAACCCTTCTGCGGTTGGAGAACGCCGGCGATGACGCTCAGCAATGTCGTCTTCCCCATGCCGTTGGGACCGATGACGGCCACACGCGTGCTTTCGCCGATCTCAAGATTGACGTTCTTGAGCACCGGCTTGATGCTGTAATGCTGCGTGACGTTGACGACTCGGATCATGAAGTCTGTTCAGCAGGCAAAGGTGTCGATCGAGATGTTTCCCATGATTGAGTACGTCAATCGCGTGGGCATTGTGGGCTGGCAAACACGATATCCCCAAGAATTGGCGCACGCGAGGTATGGTGAGGCTACGCGTGTCGGCGTGCAACCTCGTCAACGCCGGCAAACGGCGGAGGGTTCACCCACTTCTTCAAATTCGGCCTGATGAGCCGCGCACGTAGTAAGCGGAATTCACTTTGATCGGCTTTTCCGCTTACTGCGTGCGCGGCTCATTACGACTTCTCAATCGACCGACACGACCGCCAGTTCCTCGGCGGCCGCTCGCACGTCGACTGGGCACAGGCGACGCAGGCCGTCGGCATAGCCGACCAGCAAGGCGAGGTCGCAGAGCTGATTGATCTTACGCGGCAGTCCTTGCGAATGCTCGAAGAAGGCTTGCAGGGCATCGTCATCAAACATGCACGATGTCACTCCTGCCGTCTGCAGGCGATGGAGCACGTACAGTCGGGTCTCTTCCGCCGTCAAGGGATGCAGTCCCGCCCGCACTGTGATGCGGTCGGTCAGACTCCGCAGATGATTGACGCGAATCAGGAGGTCATTTCGACCGACGAGGATGAGGCTCAGCTTGCAGTTCGACTCCTGCGAGAGGCCGAACAAAATCTGCAGGCTCTGCAATTGATCTTCCGTCAGCAGATGAGCTTCGTCGAGTACGAGTACGGGATGCCGTGCTTGGTCCGCGAACTCACGCAGCTTTGCGAGGATGCCGTCCAGCAAGACGTCTCGTTCACGGCTGACGCACTGCGCTCCCAGATGCCGGCCCCACCAGGCGAGCATTTCGGATTCATCCAGAAAGGGAAACGACAGCCGGATGACATCAAATCGCGATGCTTCAAGACCGTGAGCCAGGACATGCGTGAGAAACGACTTGCCGCTGCCGGAGTCGCCGGCGAGCACGCCGATGCCTTTGCCACCTTCGGCCAGGTATTGCAGCTTGAGCAGCGCGCCCTGATGACTGCGTCCCGCAAAGAAGAATTGCGGATTCGCATCGTTCTCGAAGGGAGCGTGCGTCAGATTCCAATAGTCTTCGTACATGCCGGCCTTCCTTGACCGATGTGACCGATGAACTGTCCCGATTGAATTGGCGCTGTTACGGACCAGGTGTCGACGTTGACGGAAACTGCTGAAGCAGCGGAGCGACCACGCCGGCCTCTCGCGGTATCGCACCAATCGCCGCCGACAACAGCGACTTGACACCCGGATCGGCTTCGGCATCGAACCCATCTTGAAGCTGCTGCAACTCAGATGGAGAGAGGAGCAACCCGAACCGCTTCAGATGAAACGAGAGATACAAGGCGGCGCGCTGCCGCTGAGTTGCATCCAGCCCGGGAGCGGTGGCGTACTCCATCAACCGAGATTGCACATCCGGACGGCCAATCGCGCCATAGGCGACAATCGCGTTGGTGACGACTGAAGCGTCGTTCAAGGCTTCAGCCAGCGCGGACTCCGCGATGCTTAGAGAATAGATGTCCTCTCGGCCCGTAAGGGCGATCTGCCTCAGCCAGTAAGCCGCGGACTGTTTACGTTCGTTGAGTTGCTCAGGAGTCAGCGGGGGAGGGGAGAGCTGCGCGAGTACGGGCAGCAACTGATGCCTCAAGTCGACCGAGTCGTGTGATTCATGCAAATAAAACACATTGGGATGCCGGATCGACAACACTTCCGCACGGTCCTCAAGTCCGACCGGGCCGTAGATGGCGATCGGCACCGCAGCCGTGCGGGCGTCGGCGCGCAGGTTCGAGACCGTTTGTGTCAGTTCCCAGCGGATGGAATTGAGGTGTACGATGGCCAGTGCGATATCGCCGCGCTCGGCCACTTGTTCAAAGCCTTCGCGTCCGGTCGCGGTCAGCCGACCGCTCAGCCCGATTTCGTTGAGCTGTCCCAGCATCCGTCCGCCACGTTCCTGATTGGGATCGATGATGACCGAGGAATTCTGGGCACTCGAAGTCAACGCTCTGGCGAAGATTTCGACGACGCGGTTCGCGTAGGGAAACGGTTCCGTTGGCTGCAGCAGCATTACCGATTCGGCGGCGGCGAACTGAACGCGCGGTTCCGAGTCATTCAAAGCGTCGACAAGCACCGAGGTCCAATCGCCCGTGCCGTAGAGCAGATCGGTTGTCCCATTCTGGCCGAGAGCCATGATGGACGAGACGGCGGCGCCAGTCAGTCTCTCTTCGAGAGCGAGCGCAGCCACTTGCTGGCAAAGTTCGCTTCCGCCTCGCAGCGCGAGATTGTGCGCGGTTCCGACTCCTTGTGGGATCGGCTGTTGCCAGCCTGAAAGATAGACTTCGTGCTCCAACAGCGCGGCGGTCAGTAGGACTTGTGTGTCGAAACTGGCAGGATCGATCTCGAAGGCGTCGCGCGCCAGCCACTCGGCAACGAAGTTTGAGGCCGATTCGGGAGTCACGACGTGCATCTCCGGCGCATCGCTGGCGGCATCGTAGTTCCATAACGTTGTCATGCCGTCGTCATCGGTCTCCCAGATCACTTCACCATGGAGATGTTCGATGACGAGTTGATGCAACTGTTCCGCGACGCCGAAGTCGTTGATGCGCTGGGCTGCCAGTGGATCACCGTACTGGATGCGCGCGATCGACTCGCGTGCCAGCGCCTGAATCGATTCAGGACGCGACTCTGTAAATGCGTAAGTCCACAGGAAGGGGATGTCGCGAACGCTGCCGACCCGCCCCAGAATGGAAAGTATCATTCCCTGCAGTTCTTCATCATCTGTCTTGAGAGCTGCGAGCAACGGCTGAGCAACCGAGGGGCCAAGCATTGTGAGTGCAAAGGCCAATTGATTTCGATCGTCGCCGGCCTGCGGATTCTGAATGCGTTTGAGAATGACCGGGACCGCTTGAGGTCCGAGAAACTTGAGTTCGGTGACCGCTTGCTCTCGCTCACGGGAAGTGCCCGTCAGTCGGCGAATCACATCCTGTAACGTCGCAGGATCGTTGATGTGGTTGATGGCGGCGGTGTTGATCTTGGTCAACAGGTCGGAAGACGAAGGTCGCAACGCCTCGACGCGGGCGAGTTGCAGGAACGTGGCGGTACCGTGTTCGTCGCGAAGTGCCAGCAGCGTGGCATCATCCAGGTCCATCTGCAGCAACTGGTCGAGGTATCCCTTGGCGAGTTCAGGCCGCCCCAGCCGCATCAACAGCAGCACGGCATCGACGAACTCATCGGGGGTCGTCGGCTCGACCGCCAGTGCCGACGGTTCTTCGTCGATGGGCTGTGCCCATGCCAGGCCGGTCAAATTCCCGGACAGCAGTCCAACGATCAACAGGATTGTGAGGCTCAATCGAGATTGCATTCAAAGCTCCGCCGTTCACAACAGGAGTCGCAGGTTGTCCATCGTCCGAATCTCGCGCGCTGGACTCCCTGGGAATCCGCCGCATCGATACCATCGATAAATCCCCAACCTCTCCTTGAGTCCAAGTCTGGGCACATCCGCAGGCCGCAGGTCGCACAGGACCGGCAACCGGCAAGGTTTCTCCAGACTGACCGACCGCCAAGGTCTGCCACGACATTCCCGGCAGGGTCTGCCGATGCGTTCCGAGGCAATTTCGTCGCGTTTCAGAGGATTTAATCGCTCCAACCTCGCATCATCCCATACGCCGTGACCTCGTTCCAGCGGTAACTGGCAGCAATCACATGTCACAACCGGGAGACGGTCATTTCGGGTCGACGAGTTTATCGAGATTATGGACGAACTCTTCCGACAAGCCGGCGGCCAGCCGGGCGTCGCGCTGATAAACATCCCCGACGGCCTTGTCCGCCCGGAGTGGGTAGTGGAGATGCTCGGTGAACGTCTGCCAATCGCTCCAGCCTTCAGGCTTTAGGCGCCGGAGCCATTCGATTCCGAATCGCACGTGCTCGATTTCGTCGCGATGGACCGTGCGCATGAGCGTGGCACTCCGTTCATCCCCCGCTTCCGCGAAGGCTGTCGCGAACTCCAGCGAGTGGTCCAAATTACGACCTTCAAAGACCAAGGGGAGTCCGGCGAGGTAATCAAGGACATTGGCGAACTCCATCGCCTTCTTCCAGATGTAGCAGTTCACGGGAAGGTCGCCGAATTCGAGCCCCAGAGTGCGCGCGCGTTCGACATGCATTCGCGTGTGCTTTTGCTCATCCGCCATGACCCAGGTCATACCCAGCCGAAACTCAGCAGGGGCTTCGGGAAACATGAGCAGCGTCCACGCCATCACTTCCAGGGCCTGTAACTCATGATTGGCCATGATGTGATGGGCGATCGCCCGCTTCGCCGAATCGCCGAACGCTCCCAGCGCGGGCATGACGGGTGCCGTTCGACGCGGAGCAAACCGCAGACTCTCCGAACGTGCGGGCTGCTGGACGCGCAACGCCTCCCCCGGTGCGTGATCGGTGAACGGCTCACGCACTGGTTGCAGTTTGTCATCCAGGGAGCCTGACGCCAGGATGCGCCAGGCCCACTCGCGAATCTCCATGCCGCGTTCCGCCTATTCCGCAGGCAAAGGTTTGAGAGTCATGAACCGCGAGTTCTCTCCACTCTGCACATGTAGCAACAGGCCGCGACCCGCGCGCGAACCGGAAACCGCCTCGGTAAATTCGTCGACGGAACTGATTTCCGTCTGACCGACACGGCTGATCACGTCGCCCGGTTGCAGTCCTGCTTCGCCAGCCGGACTCGAAGCATCGACCGACGTCACCACGACACCTTCGACATCGTCGGGCAGCGTGAACTGCTCCGAAATGTCGGCATCGATATCGGAAATCTCGAAGCCATACTCCTCGTAGATCCGTTCGACTTCTGGTTCCGGTTCTGGTTCCGGTTCGGACTCTGTGCCCGGACGTTGTCCACGCTGCAATGCCGGGGTGAAGTCGCTGGGCATTTCTTCCAGCGTGACTTCGACTGCGATCGCGTTGCCGTCACGGATGACACCGCATGTAACCGTCGTCCCCGGTTCGACCCGTTCAACGATCTCTTGGAGATGCCCCCGGCTGTTCACTACAACGTCGTCCACACGAACGACCACATCCCCGGGCAGCAGATTTGCCGCGTCGGCTGGGGTATTGGGAAAGACTTGCCCCACGAGCGCCCCTTGCCCCAATGGCACACCAAAATCCTCGCGTAGGCTGCCATCCAATTCCTGCAGACCCACACCCAAATACGAACGTCGCACATGGCCATGTTCGATCAATTGCTCGGCAGCCCAGCGGGCCATGTTGATGGGGATCGAGAAGCCGACGCCGTCATAGCCACCGCTCTGCGTGGAGATCGCTGTATTCACGCCGATGACTTCGCCCGTCAGGCTGACCAATGGACCACCACTATTGCCGGGATTGATGGCGGCGTCGGTTTGCAGATAGTCCTCACGTTCATTGATGCCCGGTCCACGTCCCGTCGCCGAGATAATGCCTGCGGTGACTGTGGTCCCCACGTCGAAAGGATTCCCCATGGCAAGCACCCAGTCTCCGATGAACATCTCGCTGCTATCGCCGAGAGCGATCACCGGAAGTGGTCCATCGGCTTCGATGCGAACGATGGCGACATCGGCCCTCAAGTCGTAGGCCCAGGAGACCGCTTCGAATTCGCGACCGTCGTACAACCGGACGACGATGTCCTCCGCACCCTCAACGACATGACCGTTGGTCATGATGATTCCCGAGGGGTCGATGATGAAGCCTGACCCTGTTCCTTCCTGTGGAGGAAAATTGTCGAAGTCTTCAGGCGACTCGGGGGCCAGGCCAGGATTTTCTTCGAAGAACCGACGGAAGAAATCTTCGTCGTGTGGCGACCTGGGAGATTCCCCATCCGACGAACCAACCGTGTCGATGGCGACGATAGCCGGTAACGAATGTTCGGCGACATATCGAAAAGCCATCGACAAGTCTTGCGGCGATGGTGCCGCGGGAACATCGTCAAACGCGACGTCACCCGGTTGCGAGAGGGCGACAGCAGCGGCCCCCAGTCCGATCCCTCCGACGACGGCAAAGACCCACTTTCCGAGTTTTTCGAGTGTATTCATGGTGCGTGTCTCCTTAAGAAATCGAGTTCAGCGCGTTGGTTGATGGGGGAACGGCCTGCGTGCCGCCCGCGAGGGTGCGAACGCCGACGAGAGCACGCAACCCCCTTTTCGGCGGACTGCGACAGGGATCATTTGGGATATCAATTTATCTATCAGATTGACAAGTGATTGCCGATGAATTACCACGTATTTGGTCCAACATCTTGCGTGGCGGGTTGTTACCTCCGCATTCCCCTCGAAACGGAATTCGTTTCCGCGGGTTCAATTCGTCCTCGGGCTCCATTCCCCGTTCTTCATAGAGTCGACAATTCAGTATTCCTGCGCCGAAAAAAAATTGCGGACGCCACCGGCACTGTTCATTCGTCGAGATGACATTATTCCGATAGATTCGTTATCATTTGTATTCATCTTCAGCGGGTAGGATCTCAACTCATGTCACAACAATCCGATTGCATTGACTCTCTGCTTTCCGTGCTGAATTGTCTGCAGTCGGGGGAGGCCTTGTCGACACAGGGCATTGCCGACGAAACTCATCTCGAAAAGGATGAGGTGACCGAACTGCTGCGTGCGCTCACCGACGCGGGATTCAATGTGTTGTACGATGAGAAGCGTCAGGGATTCTGGCTTCCCGGGGGAACCTATCTCCCTCCCGCCGAATTGACCTTGGAGGAAATCCTGGGGTTGCTGAAGCTGACTCTCACACGCAAAAAGACCGGGAGCAATGGCCGAGGCAAGCGCAAGCAATCCGCGAACGACGCCATCACCAGCGCGACCATCAAGTTATTCAATCGTCTTCCCGCCGATGTGCAGAATTACATCGGCGACATGCATGAGGCCGACCAACTGCTGACGCATCCCCGCCAAGGGGGACTGGACCGCACGACATCGTTCCTCAACACGCTACAGCAGGCGATTGTCGAACAGCGACAAGTGCGTGTGCGCTACGACAGTCCTTCGGAGGGCAAACAGTTTCGCGCTGTCCTGAATCCCTACCGACTCGTGTTCATCAAGCGTTGCTGGCATCTGGTGGCCTACTCATCAAGGCACCGCACGTCGAGAACATTCCAGGTCGCTCGGATTCTCGACCTGCAATTGAAGGAGAGCACGTTCGACATTCCAGACAGGTTCTCCATCGCCAATCATTTTGGAAACGCCTGGCTGTTGGAGCGAGACAAGGAGCACAAGGCGGAAATCAAGATTCGTTTCTCCACGGACGTCGCCCGCGATGTCTCCGAAGTCACTTGGCATCGCACTCAGAAAACAACCTTCAATCCCGATGGTAGCTTGAACTTCGAAGTGTCGGTGGATGGTCTCAACGAAATCGCGAACTGGCTGCTCGGTTTCGGCACCCATGCCGAAGTGCTGGAACCTGTTGAACTGCGGCAGTTACTGGCGCAGCAGTCGCGGCAAATCCTGCATGTCTATGCGGAAGAATAGGCAATTTCGGGGCGATGCGACGTGCATCGCGATGGCGAATGTCGCCCGTCTTTCGCCGTATTCCGCTGCTTTACGGAACGATCTGTTCGTCCTGTGACACGCCTGTGACCGTGACACAAGTTTGACCGAACTTTGAATCCACCCTGACCGGGATCTGCCGAACTCTGTGCTAGAGTTCCACGTCGCCGAAGTCCTGTCGGGAGACTCCCGAAGGCGACCTACCCAGCCATCAATCTCTAATCCTTCAATACCATGCCTCACACCAGCGCGTCCTCCTCCGGAGTTGCCTTGCCTGAAACCGCCGGAATCCAACCGCGGACGAAACCGATCTCGGTCGAAGCACGCGGCATGAAAGATTCGGTGCAGGACGTCGATGCCTTCCATCCCAGTGGCTCACACCTTCCAGATTCGAGCAAAGCCGACGTCGCCAAGAATGACGACCGCCAGGAAATCTATGACGCCTACTCCCCCGGGGGCAGCCCGAAGATCGATTGGATCGTCTTCGCCTGGATCGTTGGTATGCATATCGGGGCGCTCCTTGCTCCCTGGTTCTTTACCTGGCAGGCGCTCGGCGTCACGTTGCTACTGCACTGGTTGACTTGCAGCATCGGCATCTGCCTGATGTATCACCGTTGTCTGTCGCATCGTTCGCTGAAACTGGCTGGACCGGCTCACTGGTTGGCCACGTTTTTTGGAGTGATCTCCGGCGAAGGCAAGCCGCTCACCTGGGCGGCCGTCCATCGCCTGCACCACGCACGCTCCGACAAGGGGGGCGACCCGCACTCCCCCTTGGATGGCAAGTGGTGGTCGCATATGGAATGGATGTTTCACAGCATCAATCCGAATACCCGTGAAAAGCTCTACGCACGCTTCATCCCCGATCTCATGAACGACAAGGCACTCAACTTCTTCGAGAAGACCTATATCGTCTGGCCGGTCGGCGTCGGCATCGCTCTCTATTTTCTGGGAGGCTGGCCCTGCGTGATCTGGGGATTGTGTCTGCGAATGGTGCTCGCCTATCACAGCACCTGGTTTGTCAATTCCGCAACGCACCTGTGGGGCTACCGCAACTACGAAACGACCGACCAGTCCCGCAACTTGTGGTGGGTCGCCGTCTTGAGCTACGGTGAAGGCTGGCATAACAATCACCACGCCCACCCGCACGTTGCTCCCGCCGGCCATCGCTGGTGGGAATTCGATCCGACGTGGCAGGCCATTCGCCTGCTGCGAGTGTTGGGACTAGCCACCGAAGTTGACGACCGCATTCCCACCGAGGATGCCGGCCATCACAATCAGATCGCGGCTTGACGCCCCAGGATCTCGCACGTTCGACTCTCGGCCTTCCTGAAATCCGCGACGACGCCTAGAATCTGGAGAGATTGGTCCCAAGACGGTTGCCCGGTGTGTGTTCACCCGGGCAGGCCGCGTATCGGGTTGATCGCTCAGTCGCAGAATTCTGGAGGAAGTCGATGTTGCGTCGCTATTTCGCGGGGATCGTTTTCGGAGCATGTCTCGCGTTCGCGGGGTGGGGGACGACGGTCGTTGCCGACGATCAAGCCGAAGCTGCCCCTCAGCTCACCGAGGACGAAGAGTATTACGAACTGATGCAGGTGTTTGTCGACACCTTCGAGCAGATCGATCGTAATTATGTCAACGAGATCGACCGCCGCGATCTGATGGAAGCCGCGATTCGCGGCATGATCGCCCGACTAGACCCCTACTCCGACTACATCAGTCCCGATGAACTGGATCAGTTCACCGAGGCGATCGAACAGGAGTTCGGCGGCGTCGGCATTCAGGTGCAGTTCGACCCGGTCGAGCGAAACATCGAGATCATGAGCCCCTTGCCCGGCTCACCCGCCTACCGCGCCGGACTGAGGCCCGGTGATCGCATCCTCTCGGTCGAGGGGCGCGCCGTCTCCGATTTCACGATTGGAGAGGAGATCGAAACGGCGATTTCGATCCTCAAGGGAGAACCCGGCGTCACGGTGACTGTGTCGGTTCGCCGTGTCGGGTCGGAACAGGTGGAAGATATCGCGCTCACGCGAGAGATCATTCAACTCGATACCGTTCTGGGAGATGCCCGCAACGAAGACGGCACCTGGGACTTTATGCTCGATGAAGAGCGCAAGATCGGCTACATCCGCTTGACGCACTTCACCAGACGTTCGACGGCCGAGATGCGGTCGGCCTTGAATTCGTTGCGTGCCCAGGGCATGCGCGGCCTGGTGCTCGACCTTCGCGGCAATCCAGGCGGCTTGCTCGATGCAGCGATCGAAATCTGCGACATGTTCGTCGAAGAGGGCGTGATCGTCAGCACCCAGGGACGCAACGTCGAAGATCGCACATGGAGCGCAAAGCGATTTGGCACGTTCCGCGACTTCCCGATGGCGGTGCTCATTAACCGCTTTAGTGCTTCGGCCAGCGAGATCGTCAGTGCCTGCCTGCAGGATCACGACCGCGCGATCATTGTCGGAGAACGCAGTTGGGGCAAGGCCAGCGTGCAGAATGTCATCGAACTCGAAGGAGGCGACAGCCAGTTGAAGCTCACGACGGCCGGCTACCATCGGCCCAGCGGCGAGAACATTCACCGCGATCCCGGCATGAACGAAAATGACCAATGGGGCGTGATGCCCGACGACGGCTACAACCTTCGCTTCAGCTTCGATGAGTTGCTTTCTTACAACGACGACCGACAAGCGCGAGACGTTCTTGGCAGCACGGCCCCCGATCGGATGTTTGAAGACACTCAGTTCAATGCTGCCCTCGATTACGTCGTAACCAGCCTCGATGGCCCCGAAACTCCACCCGCGGAAGAGAACGAAACAAGCGAGTCTGATGCCGGAGATACACCGGCAACGGATGACGATGCCGCGCCTGCCGACGATACGGCGGAAGAATCAACGGACGAGCCTGCCTCGGAGGACGAGACCGCGCGAAGCAGCCTGCATGATCCCAGGCTCGATGCGATCATCGAATCTCTGGCACCCGAAGTGTTGATCATTCCTCGCCCCATTCCCAGAGTCACTTGAGGACCGCAGGCCGGCGAAGTTGGAGTCCGCCGACATGTTGCGCATGGCATGGGAGAAACTTCGTCACTACCACGGCTGATGCTTGCGATCGAATCGTCCTGTGACGAGACGGCCGCAGCCGTGATTGACGAAGAATATCGCGTCCGTTCAAACGTCGTCGCCTCGCAAGCAGCGCTACATGCTCGATTCGCCGGAGTCGTCCCTGAGATCGCGTCGCGCGCCCACTTGGAAAGCATTCTGCCCGTCATCGACGAAGCTCTCGCGAAGGCAAGCTGCACATTGCAAGATCTTTCGGTCGTTGCCGCCGTCACCGGTCCGGGACTGGTCGGTTCATTGCTCGTAGGGCTGACCGCCGCCAAGACTTTGGCCTGGTCGCTGGGTCTGCCGCTGGTGGGAGTCGATCACATCGAAGCACATCTGTTTGCCTGTCAGATGAGTCTTGATCCGGGCAAGTCGGCCTTTCCCGCGGTCGGACTGGTCGTCAGTGGCGGACATACGAATTTGTACGACTGCCGGTCGCCGGCGGAGATGGAACTTCTCGGATCGACGATCGACGATGCGGCCGGGGAGGCATTCGACAAGGCGGCCTCTGTCTTGGGACTGACCTATCCTGGCGGGCCGTCGATCGAGGCCGCTGCGACTTCCGGGCGTGCCGATGCGTTCAAGTTTCCACGTTCATTCATCAAGGACCGCGATCGGCTGGAATTCAGTTTTAGTGGCCTGAAGACGGCGCTCTTGTATGAAGCCAAGGGACAGCCTGGCGCAACGACTGCTCCTCCGCCATTGACCATCAGTCGTGTTGCCGATCTCGCCGCGAGTTTCCAGCAGGCGATTGTCGATGTGCTGATTGAAAAGTCGCGACACGCACTCCAACACACTGGTCACCGCCGACTCTTGGTCGGAGGAGGTGTCGCCGCCAACGGTGTACTGCGATCGCGCCTGGAGGAATTGTCAAAGGCAGATGGCGTCGAAGTGATCGTCTCGCCGAAGTCGTACTGCACCGACAATGCCGCCATGGCCGCAGTCGGCTGGGAACGGTTTCACCGATCCGACTTCTTGCCACTTGATGCCGACGTGCGTCCCGGTCTCATTCGCAAATCGCGACAACGGTAAGCGTGCAGTTCTTCACTCACGCCGCGATTCGACGTCCGCAGGTGACGGGACAGACTCTGGCGTCGTCGGAGAAGGTGAATCACCATGTGCAGGCTGCGAGTCTGAAGAGATTGTCAACGACGGCAACGGCGGAACGACACGGCTGCGATTCGAGAACTCCAGGAGTTTCCCCAACACGCCGCACAACAGCGCGGGTGTGATGATCACGTCGGCGACCAGGGCCATCACGATCAGTGCCGACATCAGCCAGCCAAAGCGACTGATGAGGAGCAAGTCCGCCCCCCAAAGCATCAGCAGTCCCAGCGAGATCGAGACGCTCGTCTGCCACATCGCCGGGCCACAGTGCCCCAGAGCCCGGCTGACGGCGGTACGGCGATCGAGTCCCTGGCGAATTCCTTCCTGGAACCAGGTCAACAAGTGCAGCGTCCCGTCGACGGCGATCCCAAGCGCGACCGAAGCCGTGATCATCGTCCCCATGTCGACGCTGATCCCCGCCCACGAGATCAATCCAAAGATGACGATCACCGGCAGGAAATTGGGGAACATCGTGATCAGCCCGGCCAGCGGATTCCGCAGGACGATCGACATTACGATCGCAATCAGAATGAAGGCCAATCCGAAGCTGTCGATCAACGAATTGAGAACTTCCTGCTGAGTCCGCAACATCAGCGGCACCAAGCCGGTCACGGCGTAGTCGACGCCTTCTTCCTCCGCCAATGTCTCCGCGATGCGTTCGTCGATCTCTTCAAGCAGCGCGGCGTAGTTCATATCCGACATCACGCTGCTTTGGGCTCGAATCCGCCAGACTTCTTCTCCGGTTCGCCAGTCGAGGCCGCGGTTCTCGAGCGTCAACGTCAGAGGTTCATCCACAAGTTGCGCGAACTGGCTGGCTCCCTCACGTGGTTCGTGGAACAGTTCGTTCTCGGTTCGCTGCGCTCTGCGCGCATGTAACATGTTCTGCCGGGGAGAAGCCCCTTGTCCCGGCGGTTCGGGTATGATCTGAAAGTCGACCACCGACAACGTGCCCGTAATCGCCGCATGCTCGGCCAGCACTTCCTCGACTCTTTGTACAATCTGCATGCGATCGAAGACATTTCTACGATCGAAGGTCGGCTCGGCTGCTGTGTTCCCTTCTCGTGCGCCATCGAAGTGAATGTCGACGTCGAGGTTCACGATGCCCGACAGCGACTCTTCGAGGTAGCGATAGTCCTGGACGACGCGAGATTCTTCCGGGAAGTAGCGAATCCCTTTGGTTTCGGTGTGAAACCACTTCAGTCCCCACGCGCCGCCAACAAGCAGCACGAGGCTCGAAGCAGTGATCCAGCGATGCCGGCGATCGATCATCCGGCCAAACGCCTCCCAACGGCTGGTGGATGTCGTCATGGCAACGGCCCCTTTCGGAGGCAGCAGTGTCAACACGGCCGGCAGCACGCCGAGCACCATGACCAGCGACAGCAGACAACCCCAGGCCGAGAACCAGCCGAATTCGCGCACCGGACTCAATTGACTCGTGAGCAGCGACAACAGACCGATGGCCGTCGTCATGCTCGCCAGGACGCACGGTTTCCATGCCGTGCGAATCGCATGCGCCACCGGACGCTCGACGCCGTCGGCCACCGCATGGCACCAGTAGTTGGCAACATGGATCGCCCCCGACAACGTGAGCACCATCAACAGGTTCGGCATCACGACGAGCACGAGATTCAGCGGCGTCCCGGTTGCGGCGACAATGGCCAGCATCGCCGCGGCACTATAGACCGAGACGAGCATCACGATCGCCGCCAGCTTAATGCTCCTTAGCACCAGGAACGCGATGACGATCCCCACGAGACCCGACAACAGCACGGGACTGCGTTTGTAGAACACCCATGCCGGATGATCGGGATTCCACAACGCACGCGCCGACTCGTGGCTCAATCGCTGGCTCACCACCACGCTGCCGCCAAGATGGAGCGCGTCGCGTTCGATGCCGACCTCATCGGCAATGGCATACAAGGCCTCCATCGAACGGGGAAGTTGATCCAGACCTTCTTCACTGAACGACACGCTCACTGCAACTGGGGATCCGAAGGCAAAGAATGACTCCTCGACAATCGGTTCGCCATCGAGCGTCAAGCCGCCGATCGACTCTTGAAGTTGCACCGACTCGGAGGAGTTCGCGGCGATCTGTTTCCATCGCAATTGCAGATCGTGCACGGGTATCGCGTCGAATGGTCGGACCAGTACGACGTCGACTTCCGAGTCCGGTCCTGTTTCAGATTCGGCATCGTCGGATAGCCACTCCGTCGGCTCGATCACGGCTGGATAGATTTCAATATCAATGTCCAGCTCATCGCCGGCATCAATGAAGAGTTGCTCGACTTCAGAGCGATTTTGCCGACCGTGCGCGGTCAACTCGATCTTCAGGAAGCCGCTTCCGATGAATGTGCCTCGCAATCTGCGGAGGGCGTCCACTTGAGGGACGTCCAACTCGACCATGCTCGAAAGGGCATCGTGTGGAGCGGTCGCATTCCCAATTCCGAAAGCTGCCTCGCCGGTATCACCACGTAAACGGGAGGCGAACGCCTCGACCCGTGGATCGTTCAGCGTGCTCCCTTCCCATGTCACCAGAACGGCATCGTTCGTATTGAACGCCTCTTGATGCCACCGCAGAATTTGACCATGCGGATCATCCAAGGGGAGCCACGACTCGGTGTCGTTCGACAACCGCACATGCCCCAAGCCCATGCCGATCAATGGCAAGAGTACAAGCGCAACGGCGAAGACACTCCAAGCCCAGCGAGAGCGTCGAGGGATGGCCGAAGCGGTTTCAGGCGTGCCAAGTGGGCGATTCATCTGTGGCAGAATAAGTGAAGAATTCGCGTAAAGGTAGGAAACAAACCGTTGCGACCCCGCGATTTGAGGGCTTTCAGCGCATGCGAATCACAATCGCAAATCCCACGCCAATTCTCCTAATCGGCCCTGCATCCAGCTTTCGTTTGAGGGCAACATCGTCGGCACGACCCTTCTCATCCCTATCAACCGCAGACTTTGACAGCCGCCAAGACTGTCAAGCCTTGCCGGTTTTCTCAATGAGCGCGTGTACGTAATCCAGTGCGTTCGTCCCGTTGCTAGTGAATGCCGAGAGATATCCTTCACGCTGCGACTCGACCGGTACAAGTTCCACTGTCCATCGACAACGGATTGGATCGATAGCAATTGAGTAGGAATTCGCGTTCGCCGGTCCACCTTCGCTCCGGCTATTCATTCTCAGCCGTTCGGGGAGTCGTCTTTGTTCAACCTGCCGGGCCAGTCGGCCCCGCGGCGGTGTTGAATCATTGTGACGACTACTCGTTTTCATTCGTTCGTCATTCAGCAGTCGGACATCAGATTGTGATCTCCAAGCCCGTTCAACGACGAAACGCGCTGATTGTCGTCGGGACGTGTTTATTGCTGCTGCCACTTCTGGCACTCGAAGGGGAATCGCTTCCCTCGAACAACAATGTCGAAACCTGGCTCCCGAAGGACTCGCAGGTCCGTCGCGAGTACGACTTCTTCAAGGAGAGTTTCGGCGGCGAGGAGATGATCCTCATCGGGCTGGAACTCGACGCGAGCGATCCACTGGTTGAATCGATCGCGGGCCGCATTCAAGAGCGTCCTGAGTTTCGCGTCTGCTGGTCGCCGACGAGACTGCGTGATGAAATGACCGCGCTCGGCGTGTCTGCTGACCGCGCCGAATCTCAGATCACCGGATTGACTCTGGCTGAAGATGGAGGCCTGGTGGGGCTGGCAGCGTTTCTTTCCGACGAAGGAATCGCCAACCGCGCTCAGGCCGTGCATGCTGTTCACGACGTGCTGGACTACTGCCAGATCGACTCGGGTGATGTTCTTCTGACCGGAGCACCGGTCGTCGTGACCGAACTCGACCGACTGGGAGGCGTGGCCGCCAACCGCTTCTTCTTCGGCCTCGCACTCTTCTTCTGCGTCTTCATTCTGTGGGGCGTTTTCCGCGAATGGAGACTGACCACCGGCATCGTCGTGCAGGCCGTGTTCGCGATTGAAGTCTCGCAGGCTGTCCTCAAGTGGATGGGGGGCGAGATGAGTTTCGTCCTCACCGCGCTGCCGGTGATGGTGATGGTCTTCACCATGTCGAACGCGATTCACGTTGTGCATTACTTCCGCGCTTCGGCGGGAACCGAGAACCCAATCCGCCGCACGATTCTGGGAGCGTTGAAACCTTGCTCGTTCGCCACGTTGACAACGATGATCGGGCTAATCTCGTTGCGATTGAGTGATATCGGCCCGGTGCAGGAATTCGGGTTGGCCGGCGCGATCGGAGCATTCGTCGCACTGTCGACCGCACTGACAATCACGCCGGCGCTGCTGGTGCTCTTCCCGCAGAAAGAGCTGCAGGAGGCCTCGGAAACGTCGCGTTTAATGCATTGGGGCCAGAGTGTCATCGGGCATCCCATCAAGATCGCGACTGTCTCGATCGCCTTGATTGTCTTCTGTGCCTTCGGATTCGCACAACTCAAGTCGCACATTGATCCACTCGACTTCCTGCCGCGAAACAACGTCGTCCTGCGGGATCTGCTCGAAGTTGAGGAACGTCTGACGCCAGTCGATTCGATCGAAGTCATCGTCGATTTCGGCACCGAGCCTCTCAACTTCATGCAGAAGCTCGATCGCGTGCGGGTGATCGAGACGCAGGTCGCGGCCTACCCTGAAGTGCAGCATACGATGTCGCTGGCGAGTTTCTTCCCAGATCGACTTCCGGAAGGGGCGTTTGAGTCGGCTCGCTTCTTCAGTCGGGCACTGGGGAACGAGAATCGCCTTGACTACATGGCGACTGGAGAACGGTTCTGGAGAATCTCCGCCCGCATCAAGGGTGAGACGGCGCGGGCCGAGGCCGAACTGTTCGGCCGCTTGCAGCACGACTTTGCTGATCAGCCGATTTTGTTGACGGGCATTGCTTCGGTGATTCAGCAGGCCCAGATGGAAATCTTTGTCAGCTTCTGGCAATCGCTGACGTCGGCCCTTGGCGTCATCCTGCTGGTCATGATAATCGCCTTGCGGGCTCCATTGACCGCCGTCATCGCCATGGTGCCCAACGTGGCCCCGATCCTGATCGTCTTCGGTCTGCTCGGCTGGTCGGGCTGCTTCGTCGACATCGGCATGATGATGACGGCCAGCATCGCGCTCGGCATCGCTGTCGACGGGACACTGCACTTTCTGGTGAGCTATCAGGGGCACTTCCGCGATAATCGCGACACGGTGAAGGCGACACGGTATGCCCTCTTCCGCACGGGTGCCCCCATTATGCAGGCCGCTCTGGTCGCCGGGTTGGGAATGCTACCCCTGATGCTGAGCAGTTTCGCACCAACTGTCAGGTTCGGCGGACTGATGGCCGTCACTCTGATGGTCGCGATGATCGGCGACGTCGTGCTGTTGCCCGCACTGTTTTGCCTGCGGCCCAACTACGTTCTGGGGTGGCTGAAACGCCCCAAAGTTGTTCCCGCGAAAGAGAAAGAGATCATGCAGGATCCGTGGCTCAACCCACCCCACGTGCATCTCGCTCCGATGAAGGTCGGGAAGATCTAGATCGGCGTCTACGCCAGCTGCTTCAAATCTGCAGACCACCCCGTGCCTTCGGTCTGCGGGCAGGCTACACTCTCTCGTGAGTCTTTACACAGCCTGCCCTACTTTCCCAGAAAGCCCAGACGATGAAGGTCCACCAGTTTCTGGACCGCTATGGAGTGACGGAAAACCCGTTCTCGCAAGAGGATGCGCAGTCCGACCAGGTGTTTCAACAGCATTGCCTCGACGGCACCCGGCACTCCGCCTGGGACAAGATCTACGGCAGCCCGGAGGCACCCGCGACTTCGATCGTCTTCGGAGAGCAGGGGAGTGGCAAGACCGCACTCCGGCTGCAGATGGTCAGCGCCCTGCAGAAGTACAATACCGAGCATCCCGATCAGCAGGCGTATGTCGTCGTTTATGACGACTTCAATCCGTTCCTCGATGCGTTCCGCGAACGACTGTCGGGACGCAAGCGACGGCCCGAAAAGGCCCTGCAGCATTGGCGGCTTTGGGATCACATGGATGCGCTGCTCACCCTGGCGACCACCAAGCTCGCCAACGCGATTCGTGGGGACCAACCGACCGGTTCGTCAGCTCCGTTCTCGATCGATCAAGCAAAGCTGCAAGCGTTGACACCTCACGAGAAGCGAGATGTGCTGCTGCTTGCGAGTTTGTATGACCACAACCGCGATTACAATGCGAACGAACGCTGGACCGCACTCCGCAGAAAGTTGAGATACTCCAACTGGATCACTTGGTGGGACGTCGGTCTGGGTTCGCTCGTTACGATTCTCGCACTGGTCCTCACCATTTCGATTGGAGGTTGGGCCAAGCTTCTCGAATGGTGGTTTTGGCTCATCATTGTCGGTGGCTGGTTGCCGTTCGCGTGGCATCAACTGCGACTCACCTGGTGGTCATGGAGAATCTGTCGACAGGTACGCGTCATCGAACATCAAATCGGCCCCTTGCGACGGACACTCTCGGGAATGACACGTTCCGACCTGCTCGGGCAACCGTTGCCGACGCGCGCTCGAGGTGATGATCGCTACGAACTGATTCGCAAGCTGCAGGCCGTCCTCAAAACGCTGGGCTTCTCCAGCATCGTCGTGCTGATGGACCGTGTTGACGAGCCACACCTTGTGAACGGCAATGCCGAGCGGATTCGCGATCTACTCTGGCCAATGTTCGACAACAAGTTCCTCAAGCACCCCGGGATTGCCTTCAAGCTCTTGCTGCCATCGGCAGTGGCGGGATTCCTGAGCTCGCAGGAGAAAGAGTTCTACGAACGCTCACGCCTCGACAAACAGAACCTCGTCAGGTCACTCAACTGGACAGGCCAAGGACTGTACGATGTTGCCAACGATCGCGTGAAGGCTTGCGCGAAACTCGCCTCGTCACCGCCGGGGTTGCAGGACTTTTTCGATCAGCGCATTACGCGCAACGAACTCATCTCGACATTCGATCGACTCCGCGCTCCGAGGCATCTCTTCAAATTCCTGTATCGGCTGCTCGTCGATCACTGCAGTAAATACACCGAAGACGAGCCGCAATGGAAGATTCAACCCGAAACGCTGCACGCCACTCTGGCCGTCTTTCAGCGTGAACTGGAGATGTACGACCAGAAGCAGGGAACGGGTTGAGGCCAACGGAAGCGTGCTCGCTCGCCGCCATCATTTCAAGAACCCCAGCGATGTCAGAAACGCGTCCATCTCGCTGACCGTTTCGCGATAATAGCGACCCTCATCGCGACTGGCGTTGAAGAAGCCATGCGGCTGACCCTCATAGAGCCGTAGTTCGCTACGGCTGCCGACGGCCTCCATACGGCGTTGAAACTCTTCGGCGGTGGCGACCGGAATCAAGGTGTCTTCGGTTCCCAGGAAGACAATTGCCGGTGGACACCCTTCGCGAATGTTGTGCAGCGGGGAGATTTCTGGATAGCGTTCGCCGACTCGCTCGTAGCCGTATCCATCGGGGCCATTGTCATAGACAGGATTGAACAGCACCAGGGCATTGGGGACGCAGTTGACCGACGTCTCTTCGCCTTCGGTGTCCAGGCCTTCAACCGTGGCGACTGCCGCGGCAACGTGTCCGCCGGCTGAACCTCCTCCAGCCGCGATTCGATCGGGATCGATGCCCAACTCTGCCGCATGCAATCGAACCCAGCGGATGGCCGACTTGCCATCAGCGACACAATCAAACGGAGTCGTCTGATTGCGGCTTTCGACACGATAGTCGGCCGCCATCGCAACCATGCCGAGTTCGGCGAGATGCTCACAGTGAGGATAGAACTGCTGGGGCGAGCCATTGCGCCAGCCTCCGCCAAAGAAGAAGACAATGGCCGGTGCGGGCGGGTCTGCAGCCTGCAGCTCCGGGCGAAAGACGTGCAGTTCGAGCGACACGTCGTCCACAGTCTTATAGACGTGACGCTCGTCCTGTTGCGGCATTTGGGCAAACGTGTGCTTGGCGAATCCAGGGACGATTGCCAGAAAAGTCACAGCGAACAATTGAAGCGTCAGTTGCTGAAGACTGGACATGGTCTGTTACTCCAAGGGGTGATCGTTTCAAGCGATTGATGTTGGACTGAATTCGATGCGATGCGTGCCTACTCAGTCTCCTGCAACACGCTCTGCCGAATGATCTCCATCTTGCGAATGATGGTGCGTTTCGAACAGCCGAGGTGTTTGGCGATCTCGACTTGTGTGTAGCCTTCGACGGCCAGCAGTGCGATCTTTTGCAATTGCGGGTCGAGGTGTTCCAGCGTTTCCACGAGCAGTTTGTCGAACTCATCGGCTGAGAGGCTGTCCGGGAGACGGTGGAAGGGAGTCTGCTCATCAGCGTCGGCAAAGTCAGTGGCCGGGCGAACTCGGCCACCGCGCAAACCACGCGTCTGTCGTTGCACACGCCGTAGCGACTTGCGGGCGACGATGTGACACAACAGCCTCCAGATGTCGTCGCGGTCTTTCGTCGACGTGTCGTCCTGCCGGCGCATGAACCGACACAGGCTTCCCAGGGCGCTTTGCACAACGTCTTCGGCCTCCGTGCGTGCTCCCGGCAACCGGCCCAGCACTCGGCGTGAAAGAGCGGCAAGCCTGCGAAAGTAGTCGTGGTGAATCCGCTCCAGCGCGGCCGACTCGGCCTGCGGCCAGTGTTCGATCAGCCGACTCAGCGAGGCGGGTTCGGTCGCTTCCGCGATGCGATCGGGCGAGGGCATGGCTCAATGGAGAGGTCGCGATCAGGGGCGTATCAACGGAAGGGATTCATTGCAACAATCAATTCATTCTGACAATGCGCACACATCAATCGTTGTTTGCGTACCGTCGATTCGCTACCTATTCTAGCTCTCCCTACCCTGATTGCCCCACATGACCGTAAGAAAACTTGAGATCGTTGTCACTTCGTGAAGCCTTCCTGGCATCTACCCTGGTAGGTCGCTGAAATTCACCGATTTCAAGTCTCACCCTGGAACCGATCCCATGAGTATCCCGCTGAAGTGCCCGAAATGTCTGAGCGAGTTTAAAGCCAAGGACAAACTGGCCGGTAAGCGCGTCAAATGCCCACAATGCGGCCAAGGCATCTCGGTACCCGGATCGGCACCGATCCAGGAACAACCACGTCCGTTCGAGCCTCCCAAGTTTCAACTTCCGCCATTCGAGCCCGAGCCCGGTTTTGACGATCCTCACCCCGGTGTTGCGGAAACTGCAGCGGCAGAGATCCCCGAAGATGAGCCGGCATGGTCCACACCTCAATGGGATGATGCCGAGGAAGAGGAAGACGACCCCGCGATGCCGTTCCCCGAAGCTCCTGTGTCATTTCAGCCTCAGGCCGCTGCGTCGTCAGCGAATGAGGTCAGTTTTGGGTTCGGCACGATTGCCGACTTCGCGATGGATCCGCGACTCATCAATTTTTCGCTGCAATGGGCGGGCGCACTCGTCGTGGTGAATCTCATTTCACTGCTGTTGCTGAGGTTCGGACTCTGGTGGGCAGCGATCCCGCTATCGGTCGTCGCGATCATTACGTATGCGGTGGGAGTGGTGCCGGGCATCAGCTTCATGGTCTCGCAACGACTGGAGCACGGCGAGACGCCGCCGACGGCCGAGGGCTGGAACTTCTTCGCCCGCCGGTGGGTGACGATATTGTTTGGAATCGGTGCGGTCTGTCTGGCAACAGTGGTCTGCGCGGGCATTATCGCTGTGCTGATCTGGGCGATCTCGAATGCGCCGGCGGTGGGTGCCTACATTGGCGCCCTGTTGGTCATCCCCGCGTTTCTGTTCGTGTTGTTCGTGTTGTCGCTGTTCTTCAATCTGTATCTCATGCCGATCGTCGTTGGTGTCGAAGACTGTACGGCGCTTCAGGCGTTCGGCATCCTGCGAAAGCTGGTGACCAAGAACGGCCTCGCCTTGTATGGGCGATACTTCAGTGCCCTGGGATCAATCGCCCCCTTTGCGATCTTCAGTCTGTTGATCGTGGGGAGCAGCCTCGCGGGAGCAGTCGTCTTAACGACAAACGCCGAGAGTATGCTGCAATTCAATCTCACGTCGATCGACAACCTGTTGAGAATGGTTTCGATCTCGGCCATCGTGCTGACCTACGTGGCCTTTCTGATTGTCTTTGCTTCGGTGTCGTTCACGTTGATCTACTGCGAGTCGCGCAAGAAGGTCATTGTCTACTAGCTAACCGGAATTGCCTCGTTGGTCTTGGGGGAATGGTCCATCACCCTCAAGCGGTCGTGAAATCAATTCGATCGTCTCAGCCCTGTCTGTGTGAGGAGTGAAGCTGATGCCCACAGCTCCTGATCCCGAAGAACTGAAAGTTCTTAAAGTCATCGATTCCATTGCTGACGAATTCGAGCAGGAACTCAACGCGGGGCGCAGGCCGCGCATCGAGCCGTTGCTGCGGAGAGTCGAGCCGTCACACGTAGGGCGTCTGCTCAAGGAACTGCTCTCGTTGGAACTCGACTGGCGAGCGAAGAGCGGTCAGACACTTGTGACGAACGACTATTTGCAACGTTTCCCACAGCATCAGGCAATTATCGAAACCGTGTTTTCCGAATGGGAAACTCGCTCGGGGGGCGGTGCCGCGGGAACGGTCGATTCACGAGATACGCAACAAGTGGGCGGGGCAGGGGAGTCCGCGAAGAAGCCCAAGACGCCGCATCTTCCACCGTTGCCTCCTGTCCCTGGGGCCAGTCGCGGGCGATTGCAGGTTCCCGGAAAGCTGGGTCGGTTCGAACTCAAACAGCAGTTGGGAGCCGGCAGTTTTGGAGCCGTCTATCTCGCGCACGATTCAAGACTGGGGCGCGACGTCGCGCTCAAGGTGCCGCATTCCGCGCAGCCTGCCGATTCCAATCGCCGATTTCTGGCCGAAGCGCGGTCGGCAGCGAAGCTCAAGCATCCGGGGATCATCACGATCTACGACAGCGATATCGTCGACGATTCGCTCTACATCGCCTGCGAGTACATCAACGGAGGTGACATGGCACAAATCTTCAAGCAGAAGCAGACTTCACTCAAGCAGCTCGTCGCCTGGTTGAGGGATGCCGCACGCGCGCTGGCGTATGCCCATGCCGAAGGCGTCATCCATCGCGATGTAAAGCCCAGCAATCTGCTCGTCAGCGATACGAAACAAGTCTACGTGTCGGACTTCGGTCTCGCTCGGCGGGTTGATGACAACTCGTCTCTGACGGCTGATGGCAGTGTGCTCGGCACGCCGGCCTACATGGCTCCCGAACAGGCCGCCGGCAAGCGGGCGGCCGTGGGACCGGCAAGCGACCAGTACAGCGTGGGAGTGATGCTCTATGAAGTTCTGACGGGTCGCGTGCCGTTTCGAGGCAACATTCAACAGATTCTGCAGAAGGTCGTGAAGGACCCGCCTCAGTCTCCACGGGAACTTAACCCTCAAGCGCCTCCAGACCTCGAAGCTGTCTGTCTGAAGGCGCTCGCGAAGAATCCAGCCCACCGCTATCCCGATTTGAATGCGTTCGCTGACGACCTGGATTGCTGGTTGCAAGGAAGACCCGTCTCGATTCGTCCTCCCGAGAAACCGGGATTCAAGGACTGGTTCCGCAACCAGAAGACGTTACACATGTTCGGCTCGGCCGTGCTGCTGGTCTTGGTGATTGTGCTCGGCGTCTACCTCGCCTTCATGGGGACGGGATCGAGTTCTGACACTGCACAGAACACCAACCCAGGAGGAGGTGCTGCGAATGGCATGACCAATGACGGAGCCGATGCGACCGACAACGCCGATCCGCAGATGGCGGATGGTCAGCAGGCGACGAACACGCGACAAGACGACGAACTCAAACTGCAACGGCAGCGCGAAGAGTTGCAGGCGGCGATTCAGCCCGATCAGACATGGGAGTGCCGGTTGCCGACTCCGACCGGCGCGACTCGCCCCGTGCTGGCGACGTTCTTGACTGACGATCAGGATGCGTCGTCGGCACTGATGTTGCTTACTGATCCCAGCGATGCCACGCGGAAAAGCCTGTGGCAGGGGACCATGAGATTGATCCAGAATGGCGCGGCATTGTTTGGGCCGGGCGAAAGCCCCGCGTGGTCGCTCCCACTCAGTCGCGTTTCAGGTGATGCGAGTTTCCCCAGCGACAACCTGCGCGAGATCGTGCTGACATCTTCAAACGGTTCGCTGACCTGGGTGAACCTTCCGGAGCCGGTCGTGATGGAGCAACTCCCGCAACCGCTCGACCTGCCGACAATGGCCGAACTGCGCATTCAGATCGAGCAATACACGCGTCCCGGGCAGGTCTGGGAAGGAACGTTGCAGGAACCGAGCCAGGCATCGCGTCGTGTGCGATTGACGTTTACGGAGTCGCGTGATGACGGCCAGCATGTGCGAGCTATTCTCGAATCGATCGATTCCGGATTCGCGATGTCGCCGTTCCTCGGGACGATCGACTGGTCACCCGGCATGCTGATTGCCGGTCAGCCAATCCGTTTGGTTCGTCAAGCACAGGCGATGGGATCTGATGAGGAGTGGGAAATCTTTCGGACTCCGTATCTCTCCCCCGAGATTCACCTCGGCCTCACCGATGATGGCGGGCTTGTCGGGACCGCAGGAAGCGCGCAATTGCAACTTTCAAAAGCGGACGACATCGAAAACTTCGCGCCCTTCGCCGACCAGTGGCTGGCGGCGATGTCGGCGGGCACGATCTGGTCGGGTGTGATGCGGCTGCGCGATGAACCGCCGACCCGCGTCAATCTCACGCTGGCTGAAGTTCGCGATGACATGGGTTACGTACGTCTCCTGTTCGAGAGTGTTGAAGACCCACATCTCTTCACGATCTACGAGGGAGCCGTCAACGTTGCCGATGAAGTCGTCGACGGCTTCGCCTGCACCATGGATATCGCCCTCAACTCGCCGACGCAGATTCCAGGCCGTCAACATGGTTTGTTCGGCACGTGGTACGAGTTGTCGCATGCGATTCGGCTCTCTCCCGATGGAGAGAGACTGCTGATGCGAACCGACGAAGGGGAACAGATCACGTTCACTCGACTGGACGATTCGGCCCCGCTGCCACTCGATCGGAGCAGCTTCGCGGAAACATGGCAAGCAGCTTGTCAAAGCCAATTGAGCTACGAAGGAGTGCTGCGAAATATTAGTGTCGATATCAGCACCGGTATTCGTCTCGACTTTCTCGGCGAGCCGGATGATTTGGGGAATGTGTCGGTGATGCTCACCGTGATTGACAAGCCAACGGACCGCATGCGGTTTGACGGAACCTTGCAAGTGGGCACTGACGCCGACGTGAATGCTTTTGCCCTCAAACTGACCAAGACCGGCAGCGGAGAAGGAGGGAGCGTTCTATTCGGACAATCACGCGAGGGAGATTTGCGTCTCCGTCTGAACGCCGATGGACGAACGCTCATCGGCATGGCCGGCACCGACGGCAACTGGGTCGAGTTCATGGAACTCGAAGTCGTTGAGCCATGAACGACAAACAGGCCTCGAAGCTGAGTCGGCTTCGAAGCCTGTTGTTGTTTTATATCAACGGAGGAAACGGAACTAGTCGAGTTCGTTGATCATGCTGCGGAACTTGCCCTTGAGGTCGTCGGCCAGTTCTTCCAGTTCTTCGGCGATGTCTTCGATATCGCCGTTGTAGTCGGACTCGATTCGGTCGGCACGGTCTTCAACATCCTCAGCGGCGTCTTTACCGATCTCGGCACCACCGATGATGAGTTGAATGGCGTTGTCTTCGTCGGTCGCTCCGGCGAGATAGCCGTTGACAACTTGCAGACAAGCTTGTGCTCGCACTCGGGCGGTGGTTGCCTTGTTGTTCAGCGCGGCACGGTCTGGGTAGTCGGCATCGAGCTGGAAGGTCATAGCCGCCAGTTCGTTCGCGTATTCATGGGCCTGTTCGGCGTCACGTTGAACATCGTCCCAATCGACATCTGCGAAAGTGGAAGATGCGAAAGCCGAAAGGGTCAAAGCCATCAGGCAGGCGTAAAGGGTCTTCATCGTAACTCTCCTCAGGGTTAAGCGTTTTTGAAGCAGGGCAGGTTCGCCCCTTGCATACCTGCTTATGCGGAGAGCGAGCGCAAGCGTTACGCGCCGATGTCTGCATTCGAGCGATTCGATTCAAATTCGCTGAATTCGAGTGCGAAATCTGCTTGCAACTGTTACGCAAAGTCTCGAAGTCGATTCAAGACGCTACTCATCTGACGAGTCTTCGCCCGCTGTCTCCTCGGCAAAGATCGGCTGGTTAATCGCCATCGGAGATGTCGAGCCGTCGCCAATCATAACTTTGCCGACCAGGGCGAGGCGCATCGGACTGGTACAGACCGTGTCGTCACATGCCTGATAGCGCAATTGCAGCGTCAGGTCGGTCTCACCGGTCGCCAGGTCGGCACTCGGAGTGATCGTTCCCCGCAACACGACCTGACCTTCGTAAACGAGCACCGGCTCGTCGAAGCCTTCGATCATCAACCCCTCGCCTTCGGGATAGGCCACTTCCGACAGGGTGAACGTCGAACCTTCCGGCAGCGTGAGGGCTGTCGGTATCACGAATTCCGGGTGCGGAGGATTCGCGTTGATGTGCCAGCTCTCCACCACGTCGATCACCACTGCCACTCGGCACGCTTCGCCGGGAACCAACAGATCACGATCGAGATAGACCGCGGTGGAAATGTACTGAGGCCGAATGGCCGTCACGTCGGCCATGCTGGTCGCGAGAGGCATTAACTCGACTTCGGTTTCCGCATCATCACTGGTAGTGGTCGCCGGCGGGGGATCATTGAACGTGTTCCCTGCGATGGTCGTGGCCGCTTCGGCGCCGAACGCGTTGACGTACTCCGAAAGAGCGACGGCCATCACGGGCATCGATCCCGGCGTCCTCGCCAGTTGCGGAGTAAAGGTTCGGAGCGTGTCCCGCGCGAGTTCTCGATACGAGTCTTCCCCCGTTAGTTGAGCCAGTCGCACGAGGTTGAGAGCCGACACGCTGTTCCCCGAAGGCATTACCGAGTCGTAGGCTTCTTTGGTGCGAGTCAGCAACTGTTCCTGATCGCTCCCCGCGAAGAAGAAGCCGCTACTTGTCGTGTCCCAGAAGAGGTCAATCTGGTCGTCCATCAGATGGCGGGCGGCCGTCAGCCATTGCTCGTTGCCTGTCGACTGATGCAAATCGAGCAACGACTGGATGAGACACGCATAGTCGTCGAGATAGGCCAGCAGATACGCGCGCTCCTCACAATACGTGTGAAGCAGTCGTCCGCTGTCATCCCGCATGCGGGCGAGAATAAACAATGCCGCTTCTTCCGCATGTTCGAGGTACTCGGGACGCCCCAGCAACGGAGCCGATCGAGCCAGCGCGGAAATCATCAATGCGTTCCACGATACGATGATCTTGTCGTCCTTGAGTAACGCGGGTCGGCGCTGACGAGTCTGCAACAACACTTGACGTCCATCTTGAAGTCGCTGATTCAATGTCGCCAGTGGCAGTCCCAACTGCTGAGCCGACTCGGTCAACGACTGTGCGCGATGCAGAATTAACCCGTGCTCGAACGCCTGGTCGGCTTCGAGGCCATAGGCGACGGCGAACAGTGCGGCGTCTTGAGGGCCAAGTAACTGCGCGATCTCATCGCGATCCCAGACATAGTGCGCCCCTTCGATACCGTCGGTCTCGGCATCGAGTGCGGAGAAAAACGCTCCCTCGTCGTGCCGCAATTCTCGCATCACGAAGCCCACCGATTCTTCCGCGACTTCACGATAACGGGCGTAGTTGGTGCGGGCGTAGGCGTCGGCGTAAACAGCGATCAACTGACCATTGTCGTAGAGCATCTTCTCGAAGTGAGGAACCAGCCAGCGGCGATCGGTGCTGTAACGATGAAAGCCTCCGCCGAGATGATCGTAGATGCCTCCATCGGCCATCGCCTGCAACGAATGATCGAGCGCGGCGGCGATCTCTTCGTTCGGAGCCGACCGCAAGCGCGACTGCAACAAATTCAATCGAGACGGCACGGGGAATTTCGGCGACGTAGGCCGCTCTGGCGAAAAGTCGAGGCCACCATATTCGGGATCGTATTGTTCCATGACGGCGGCGGTCGTTGCGGCCACCAGATCGGGATGCAGTGGGACCGGTTCCAGTGTGAGAGGCGGGCGTGACAACCTTCGCACCTCGGCCGCGAGAATCTCAGACGACCCACGGACCTGTTCTTCTCGTGTGCTCCAGATCTCGTGGATCGTGTTCAGCACGGTCGGGAAACCTGTGCGACCTTGCCGGTCTTCGGGTGGGAAATAAGTGCCGCCAGCAATCGGGTATCCTTCCGGCGTCAGGAAGATCGACAATGGCCAGCCGCCACCTTCACGCGATCCGACCGCCTGCAGATAAACCTGGAGCGCGAGCATGTAGATGTCATCGAGGTCGGGGCGTTCTTCGCGGTCGACCTTGATGCACACGAAATGCTCATTCATGTACTCGGCGATCTCGGCGTTCTCGAAGACCTCGCGCTCCATCACGTGGCACCAGAAGCAACTGCTGTAGCCAACCGAGAGAAAGATCGGTTTGTTCTCGTCGAACGCTCTCTGCAGTGCTTCCGGTCCCCAGGGATACCAATCGACCGGATTGTGGGCATGCAGCTTGAGATACGGACTCGCCTCGGACGCCAGTCGATTCGCGGGATGGTCAGCTTCCTGCTCCGCTTGTGCCGTGGGGGCATCGTCAGCGGCAGCCGCAACGGTCTCGGCTGAGAACCCCGTCACGTTGCCATCACCGCAACCCGACTGAATCGCCACAGCCGCGAACCCGCAGACAAGTCCTAACGTGACCCGAGCGAAGGTCAGCATGCCAAATCCCCCCAATTGATCCATCGTCAGCGCACCCCGCTTCGAACACGTCGTTCGTAAGAGTGATCCTAGTTCGTGAGCGAGATTGGGGAAAGTCGAGTCACGGAAGCGTGGCCGTCGTGCCGGCTTTCCTGTCCCGAGTGCGTCAGCGAACGGCTGGCACGTTAACCGACGAATGTTCGGCGATCGTTGCCGCGGGAACCGCTCGGACACTGTCAATGGATCGGGATCGCAGTCGGCTTTTGATCCCACGGACCGACCCGACGACTGATGCCGGGAGGGCGGTCTTGAGCAGCAACTTCCAGGCTCGAAGTGATCGATTCGTCGATTTCAGCACTTGCAGGGCATGCACCCGAGAGTGAATGCGGTCACCAGACTCGAACAGAGCTTCCGACAGCCAGCAGTGGGCTTCGGCATAGACCTGTCGGATCTGACTGTCATTGAGTTTCACGGCGTCGCGATGCAGCTCGAACTCTTCGTCGATCGTCTGCAGGTAGGACCGGGCGTAGTTTACCTGATTGAGCGGATGCGTGATGCGGTCTTCGCCGCCGGTGCGGTAAAGAATCGACGCCATGTCGATGAACGCGACCGGCCCCAGCCGGCATGTCGCCAGATGGTATTTGTAATCTTCGCCACCGCGGCGCATCGCTTCGTCAAACGGCCCCGTCTGCAACGCCCGTTCGCGGGTCAGCATCACCGTCGGCGTATGGACGAGGTTGCCGAAGAACATCTGAGAGTAAATGGTGCCGACATCAACCGTCGCGTCCTTCAGATCCTCTGGAGACGTCTCCCAGCAATCGGCCAGACGACGACTCTGTGGAAAGAGTGGATCCTCGCCGAGGCCATTGTAGGCTGAGTACATCTCCCTGAGAAACTTGCGATGCACGATGTCGCCCGACGGGCCGATGGCATCCATGTCGGTCCAGACCATCCCAACTTCGGGGCAGGCCTGGAGCACGTTCAGTTGTGATTCAACTTTCCAGGGAAGCCAGATATCGTCGGAGTCGAGATACGCGATGTAGTCTCCGTCAGCCAGCGAGAGTGCATGATTACGAGCTGATGAGACGCCGCCGTTCGTCTGCGTCACCGGCCGGACGCGCGCGTCGTTCGCTGCCAGTTCCGCGAGCAAGTCTGCCGTTTTGTCGGTCGAACCATCATCGACGACAATCACTTCCAGATGCGAATAGGTCTGAGTGAGTGCGCTTTCGACAGCTTCGCCCAACAACGCGGCGCGATTGAACGTCGGAAGAATGACGGAGACCAGAGGATGGCCATGTATCATGTGTGTTACCTGCGTTGCGGCATCAAAATGCCAGCCGGCATCAGCAATGAGGAGGGCTTGTGATTTGGAGAGATCGTATGGGAGTGTTTCACGGAAGGATCAGTGACTGACTTGGCCGATCGAGCGCCGAAACCGGGACCGATACCAGCGCCGCACGTCGAGGACCGGACGCGGAACATGGGCGGCCATCCATTGCAGTAGTACGGGCAATGTGATGCTGTGCGACAACGACTGCCAGAAGCAGCGGCGGGCCTCCAACAGTTCGCGCACATGAAAGTGCGAAGAACCATACTCGGCATAGATCTCCGCCAGTTTGCGTTCGAACATCTGCTCCGTCACGAGTCCGAGTTCGTGAATGCTCTGGGCACTGTAGGCTTCCGCGACGACGATCCGTCCCAGTTGCGATGAGAGATTGTTGGGGGCCGGCGTGTACCGCACCAGCTTTTCCGTCAGACGAATCATCTCTCCGCCGGATGCCGCCATCTTCAGCCAGAGGTTGTAGTCTTCGACGCCGATCAGGCATCGCTCAGTGTCGAAGCCTCCCACGTCGAGCATGGCCGAACGTCGTGCCAATACGGTAGAAGTGCCGATATCGTTTCGGCTCCACAACGATTCAAACGAGAGCCTGTGAAAATCGCGTGTCTCCGTCGGTTCGTGGAGATTTTGTGAGCAGACCAGAATGACATCGTCGGCCAGGTGATCAAGTTGCCGTTCGAGTCGGTGCGGCAGCCAGGCATCGTCGGCATCCAAAAGGGCGATCCACTCTCCCCGCGATTCGCGAATTCCAAGATTCCGCGCGGCACCGGGACCACCATTCTTTTGAGTGAGTATTCGTACAATGCCCCCCATTGACCTGACAACCTCGGCTGTCTCGTCGGTCGATCCATCATCGACAACCAGGATTTCCAGGGGCGTAATGGTCTGATTCAACACGCTCTCCAGAGCAGTGCGAATACAGCGAGCCGCGTTGTACGCCGGGATAACGACGCTGACAGTCGGATGCATGACGTCTGAGTAGAGGCATGTGGACGCTTTCAGTATGACACGACCGTTTGCCCCCCCCCCCCCCCCGCCCGCCCCCCCCACCCCCCCCCCCTCCCTCCCCCCCCCAAAACCCCCCGCGCTCAGCCCCCCACTACACTCCCCCTTCCCCCTCCCTCCCTTCCCCCTCACCCCTCCGCACCCGGCCCCCGCCGCCATTCATCCCCCCCCCATTCTCCCTATCTCGAATCGCAACCGGGCCAGCAAGTCATTGAGTTCTATGCCTGTCCCACCGATCGAGAGCACGCCACGGGAGAGGTGTGGAACGGCCATCTGTCGTATGCCATGAATGATGGGTATGGTCGCGGCTATTGGAACGGACTTGTCGGACACCGCGGAAACGCTGTCTCGGTGGGCGAAGTGACGGATGGACTTTCGACTACGGCGATGTTCAGCGAAAGGTTGTCATACCCTTGGTTTGCACCTCAAGTGGTGGCGTGGGAGGAACACGAAAGGTTATGGAATCGTGTCCCGCGTCGGATCTATCACGATCCCGATAACTTCAGCGAATTGGTGGACGAATGTGGCACCAGCTCGCAATCCCGACCATCGGCACAGTCGGCAGAACCGGAACACCAAGACTGCTGCGGAAGTGCCCGGTAGGAGTTTGGGAATTTGAGGCTCCCGGCTACTCCGGGTTGACGCGATACAGCCGCACTTGCCAGCGGGGGTCGTTGGAGTCTCGCTCGGTGGTCGATAGTCCGGGGAACTCGTCGAGCCAGACGAGGTCGCTGGGAGGAGCGTTCCAGGTGTCGATCAGGGTGATATTGGGGATGGCGGCCAGTGGGCTTTCGTCGGCCAGAACGTGGGGACCGACGAGCAGGTAGACGTCGAAACCTGGATCGCTGCTCAACTGCGTCACCACCAGGCTGCTTGCGGGCTGAGCGATAAAGTTCAGTTCGGCATCGACGGCGATGGCACTCAGTTGCACGAACATTGCCGGCTCCCCGAGGACGTAGACGACGCAGTCGGTTTCATCGGGGTCGTTGTCGGCGAACGTGGGTTCCGCTTGCATCGCCGTTTCGATGATCAGTGGAGCGACACGCTCCATTGCCGTCCGGTCGTGCCAGCCGCTCACTCCGCGAGCCATCAACTGTGGGCCTTGCCAGACGAGAATCGCGAAGGCGACAGTGATGGCCGGCCAGTACCAGGCCTCGTGAGAGGGCGATGGGGCAATCTCCGTTGATCGACTGCGCATCTGTCGCACGACGATCGAAGCCGACATCCCCGCCATCAACCACGCGGATGCCAGCCAAGGGAGCGTGAGCCGCGAATACGGGTGATACAACGGCGTCGTCAGCAATAGCCCGATGAACCACGCCGACAACATCCAGCCAGCAAGATTCGATTCCGAGGACTGCTGTGGATCAATTGACTGAGCAACCTTATCGCGATTGACACCCCGAGTGGTGAACAGTCTCCATGCGCCCCAGCCTCCCATCAACAACAGTACGGATGATGATCCGAGCCAAACCGTCATCGCCAGCGCGAGCAGCGTGACAGCTAAGAATTGTAAGATGGCTCCACGGTTGACCGTCCGCTCGCCGCTGTAGACGCAGAACGCCGCACCGACAATCACGCCGATCGCGGTCAACGGTCCTTCCAACAACAACACGTTTCTCGCCTGCGAAACGAATGATGACCCCCAGTTGGCGATTCCGCCCACGTAGCGCGCGTGATTGGCTGCGACAGCGGCATAACCTCCCTGGGCCTGCAACAGGTACACGAACGGAGCCCAACCTGCGATCGACAGAATCACGACGATCAACCAACGCGGCCCCAGAACCTTGATGAGCTCGCGGCGACTGAGTGCTGCCGTCGCGCCGTGGCGGCGCTCGCCGCGCGAGGCGGGGACATCGTCCTCAAACGACTTGGGATGCACGCCCCAGATCAACCAGCCGACAAAGCCGACGGTCGCGATGGCAAGCGGGAGCCAGCCGTTGTATTTCGTCCACCAGGCACCCGCGACCAGCAACGAGGCGATGGCGAGCGTCAGGGCGCCTCCCTGGCAGATCGCGCTCCAGATCATGTAGACAGCCAGCACAACGAAAAACGTCAGCAAGGGATCGGTGAGCGCCGTGCGGCTGTAGAGCAGATGGATGTCGCTGAATGTACACAGTGTGGCGGCCGTCACACCGGCGACGGGTCCGAACCAGCCGCGTCCCACCCACCACAACGCGGGGACAAGCAGAATGCCGGCTGCCAGATTCACCCACATAGCCGCGTGCAGGCCGCCGCCGAGCACGATGCTGTATTCGATCAGCACTGGAAGCAGCGGCGGAGCATAGAGGTGTCGGTTGGGAAACTGGTCGTCGAGATGCCCGGCGTAGAAATTCGCTGCATAGACACCTTCATCGAAGTGCTCGATGGCCACCTGATCCCAGTGGGCCAGCCGCAGACCGGCGGCCACGAGAGTCAGCACGCTGACGAAGACAACCTCTCGCCTCAGGGAGAGCGAGCCGTTCAAGCGGGCAGGGGCCGACACATGGGATGGATCGATCGTCGGCTGAACCTCTGGCTGCATGGTGAACGATACGGGTACGAATCAATGGGGGCGAATGATCTATGGGACGCCGATCAGGTGCGTTTGAGTCGTCCACCAACATACGACCGCGCCGAGTCCACGAGGAATCGACGACGAAAGGCCTCTCGTCCGAGCAGCATGCGGAATCCCATCGAGTCGCGGTCGGCCAACGTAAGTTCGATCGGCCACGACTGCTGGTTCCACAAGACTGTCGTCGAGATGACGTACCGCAGAGTGACATGTCCCGACGAACTGCGCACCGATCGTTGATCGAGAACTGGTGCTTCGGCGATCACGATGTTCTTGTCATTCCGCTGGAGGGGATGGATCGAAAAGCGAACCCAGTCGGATTCGTCCCGCGTGAAAGGTTCAATCTCGAAGGCATGCACCGATGACGATCTCGCCCCCGTATCGATCTTGGCCTTGATGCGTTTGACTTTGAGTTCGGGGAGCGATAGCCATTCCCTCCAACCGATTGTCGGGGGCGATTCAGCAGCGGCGCGCGAGGGATCCACGGATGCCGACTTTCAATCAAGAGAAGAGTTCGGTGACAACCCGGCCTTCGACATCGGTCAAACGGAAGTTGCGTCCCGCGTATTCGTAGGTCAGACGCTCATGGTCGAGTCCCAATAGATGCAGGATCGTAGCATGCAGGTCGTGCATGTGAACCTTGTCGACAATCGCCTCGTGGCCGAACTCGTCGGTTGCCCCGTGAGCGTATCCGGAGCGAACGCCTCCGCCGGCGAGAAAATGAGTGAACCCCTTGGGATTGTGATCGCGGCCATCGGTTCCCTGCGAGAAGGGGTTGCGGCCGAATTCTCCCCCCCACCAGACGAGCGTGTCGTCGAGCAGGCCCCGCGACTTGAGGTCGGCAATCAATCCCGCAACGGGCTTGTCGGTGGCGCGTGCGTGCGTCTCGTGCTGCTCGATATTGCTGTGCTGGTCCCAACGGGGATTGCTGCCGTTGTCGGCGTAGTTGACTTGAATGAACCGTACGCCGGCCTCGGCCAGTCGACGGGCCATCAGACATTGTCGACCAAAGTCGGCGGTGTGTTCTTGATCGATGCCGTACAAATGTTGCGTCGCTTCGGTTTCTTCCGACAGATCGAGAATCTCGGGGGCGTGCATCTGCATCTGCCATGCAAGTTCGTACGAACTGATGACGGCTTCGAGTTCGTCGTCGCCACCCGCGAATTCAAGTTGCTCCTGATTGATTCCCTGCAGCAATTCAAACTGCCGGCGTTGCGACTCGATCGGTGAACTCGGATTCGTGAGGTGATTGATTCTCGCCTCGGTGGTCGAGATCCCCGCGCGACCGATGGCCGTCCCCTGGTAGTGCGTCGGCAAGAAGGCATTCGAAAAGTTACGCGGACCGCCATTCGCAGATGAGGGACAAATCGTGATGAAGCCCGGCAAGTTCTGGTTCTCGGTCCCGAGTCCGTAAGTGATCCACGATCCGACGGACGGACGAATGACGTTGGTCGCCCCCGTATGCAGAAACAACGTGCTCGGCCCATGCGCCACGCCGTTGGTGTGCATACTGTGGATGAAGCAGAGGTCATCGACATGCCTGCCGATCTCGGGGAAGAGATCCGACACCCAATGGCCGCTTTCACCATATTGGCGAAACTGCCAGAGCGACTTCATCACCGTTTCTTCGCCCGTCATGCCGGTCTTGGCTTCGCGGCGGGCATCGCGGAAGGCGAGGGCTTCGCCGTGATGCTCTTCGAGAGTCGGCTTGTAGTCGAACGTGTCGACATGACTCGGCCCACCCTGCATGAAAACGAAAATCACGCGCTTCGCACGCGGTGCGAACAACGGCTGACGTTGAACGAGTGGGTTGGCGGCGGCCTGCACACGACCATCGGCACAGAGACTTGCCAGAGCCAGGGAACCGAATCCACAAGCCGATCGCCGCAGGAGGCGTCGTCGATTGAGTGGGTGAAACATTTGCATCGGTGAATCATTGTGAAGAGCAAGGGATCACACATCAAATTACAGAAATGGCAGAGGGAATGCCATTACAAATCGCCGAATGCCAGAGGCACAGTAATGTGATAACGACTGCGGAATGTACGGCGGAGGAATTCAGTCGTTGATCATCAAACCTTATCGCGATCGATGAGGTGATTCCTTTCGGATTTCCGTGGACGAAAGATCCAAAAGAAACTTCTCAGTCGGAATGGGTCGAAACAACGATTGATGAGCCTTGGGGATCGGCAGTTGCTCGATCGTCAACACCTGGCCGTTGATGCGACGGGCGGCGACGAGGAACGAGCATCCGCGCTCGTTGATCGTCGACAAGGCGCGAGACATCTCCTCGGCGGAATGATTGTAGAACCGTGGTTCGCAGATGCGTTGGGCAGTGTCGGCTCCCACGACGAACGTCGTCCCCTCGAAAAGCGCCGACTTCTCCAGGAACGTCGGGGCCGACGTTACGATGAGCGGTCGACCGTCGAATTCCGCGAGCCGTTTCTCCAACGAGCAGTAGTCGACGGGAGGCTTATCGGCATTGGTCAAGGGAAGTTCAAACGCCACTGGCCCGTCGAGTATCTCGGCAGCGAGGTCTGCCAACTGCAGATGGGCCGCATGCAACGGATGGAATGACCCAGACAGTAGACCCGTCGGTCGCGACGCGAATTCCGTCACCCATTCCTTATCGGCTGTGCGCATCGCCCAGGGAATGGAGGCCTCAATCACGTGGCGAACCGCGACGGCAGGTGGCTGTGTTACGGATGTGAAACTCTGTACGTTTTGTTGAATCGATTCGCCGTGAGTCTCGACTCCGCACGCCATTGCGAGTTCCTGCAGACATAGATCGGCCAGACACGCTTCTTCTTCAGATCGCGACCGCAGGCCCTTCTCGAATTGAAACGCCGTCAATCGTGTGAAGCCGAACGAGTGAATCGCGAGGAACGCCCGCTCATCACCCTTGCGATCGCGGTTCGTGGCGAGAGCGGCGGTGATGCCGACGCCAAGGATGGCATCGCGATTCACGGTGCGGCCACTTGACGCAGCCGAGCGATCAGATAATGCGACCGCGCGACGCTGAGCTTGGGCCGCCATCTGCAACGCGGTCACTTCGCTGCAGTTGCTGTCGGGGACGATCCCAAGCCAATCGTGGAGCGACTCGGCCGCGTAGGGTACGACGCACTCCAGCACCGTATTCGAAGCCCCTGGCGTCGTGAGCAACTGGCTGATCAGTCCGCTTCCCCCACCCGTCAACGCCAACACCATGCGGGCAGGAGACTTATGAATCGCGGAAACCAGTTCAGTCTGATCCATGCGGATAGGGGACAATTGACGTTTGGGCTGCGGTTTCGACTCGTCGGACCGCATCGCAAGAGCATAGAATACGCCGAAGTGTTTGAATGCGACGTTGCGACTTCCTGCATGTTACTGCAGCGTGACGGCCTGGTGAACTACTAACTGATTGATCGGCATGGACGTACGCTCCGCACAAACTCCTCCTGCGGACGAGGCACTCAAGGCATCGGAGACGACTGCCGCCGCCCCGAACGCCCAATCCAAGGCAGAGGCCAATCCTCCTGCACGCAAACGACGTCGTTGGCGATGGATGGTTTTGGTTGCGCTGCTCATTGGCTTTATCTTCTTGCCGCAGATCGTTGCAGCGACCAGCCTGCGCAACTGGGTGGTCGCCAAGGTCTATCCCGAATTGCCGAATGGTGTGACGGTCCGCAGCGCGACGTTCGCCTGGTGGGAACCGATCATGCTGGCGGGTGTCGAAGTCCCTGATGATCTGGGCCGACCGATGTTGATGGTCGAGCACATCACGACCGACAGCACACTCTGGAACATCGCGGTGCTCGGCAATAATCCAGGGCACATCGATATCGAGCATCCGCAAATGCTCTTGCGAGTTTCCGAGACAGGAACGAATCTCGACCCGACCCTGGCGCGGCTGAAGGAACGCTCGTCGCGAACTCCACAGGCCGTCGAAGTTCACATCACCGACGCTAATGTCGAGATCTTGCGCGATGAAAGCGAAAGCGTCGTGCTGTCGTGTGCCGACCTCGCGGTTCAACTCCATATGAGCGATGGCCCCGATTACCGATTCACACTCGCGACCGAAGGCTGGGCGACGCCGACGGTCGCGACCCTGGCGACGGCCAATGTTCCTTCGCGACTCAAAGTTGATGCGAACTGGAACAGTACCTACGCCGGCGGTTTCGTACTCGGTCCGGGCGAGTTCTCCGTGACGGCCGACGAGGTTGTGGCCAACGCGTTGCTCGCGTTGATCCCCGGCCTGTCGGAGAGATTGGATGTCGACGGCGCGACACTCGTCACCGTTTCCGGCAGTTGGCAGGAAATCTCGGAAGAGACACTCGGAGGAACGATCGCGTTGTCGACGAGTTCCGAAGCACTCACGATCACTCCGTTGCAGGAGAACGGTTTCTTCAACGAACCGGTGACGCTCGATGGCGAACTTGGCAGGGTGTCATCGTATTTCCTCTATTCACGTTCGGACGACCTGCTCGAGATCGGGCAGCTCGACATCGTATCGCGCTGGCTCACATTCCACTTGTCGGGCGAAGTGCAGAAGTTCTCGAGCGAGTGCATCATCCAACTTGCCGGCACCGCCGAGGGAGATCCGGCACCCTGGATCGATCTGCTTCCGCCCGATGTCACCGATAACCTCGTGCTTGAAGGGATCGCGGTCAACGAAGTCTCGTTGACCGGTTCACTCCACCCACCCAGTGAAGATGTTCCCGCACCGCCGGATCTCGCGGCTACCGTCGGGTTGGGTTGGACGACCGCCGTCGCCTGGGGACTGACATCAAACGAAGGCCAACTCGTGCTTGGCTGGAACGGCGAAGCATTGACGCTCGATCCGGTCCATGTGCCCTTCAACGGCGGCCGCGTCGCCAGTTTGCCCGACGTGCTCTTCCGTGAAGAGGGCGTTGTTCTGCGATTCGAGCCGGGGGCATTGTTCGAGATTGCTGAAGTCGATGAAGAGATCGCCCGCGAATGGCTGCGTTATTTGTCTCCCTTGCTGGCGTCGGCCACTTCGGTGCAGGGGAGCATGTCGCTGAGCACGCAAGGGGGGGAGATCCCGTTGAACCGCTGGCAGCAGTCCAACTTCGAAGGGACGCTCACGATTCACGAAGCACGCGTGGCCCCTGGCCCCAGAGCGCGGACGATCATGTCGCTGGCCCGTCAGTTCGAGCAGATTGTCCGCATGGGGGTCGCCGAGACGAACGAGTCGACACTACTGACAATGCCCTCTCAAGACGTCGTTCTTTCGATCCAGGGCGAGCGAGTGCATCACGACAAACTCATCCTGAGTGCGGGCGACGTCGAAATGCGAACCGGCGGATCGGTCGGATTTGATGAAACAATCGACCTGACGTTCTCTCTTCCGATCCAGAATGAATGGGTCGAGGACCGACCATTGATCGGCGCGGCTCTTCGCGGCGAAACCGTCTCGCTCGGCATGACAGGGACTGTGGATGACCCCCACCTCGATACCTCCCCACTCCGCGACCTGTCGCTGCGCATGGGAATTCGAGCCACCGGACGGGCATTGCTGCACTTTCTCGATCGTGGCAACAACGACGAATGAGGCGAAATCCCGGCCCCAGACGTTCATTCTCGGCACTTCGCCAATCGACTCGTCGACGACATTGGTAGACGTGTCTAGAATGAGGCCATTGGATGTCGGGCCACGATCGAATGCCACGCCACAATGCCCCCCGTAGCTACACCTCCTGAATTCGACCAGACCGTGGTCGTCAACTCCCCGGAGACCACTCCCGGCGGCGCGAAGCAATTCGGCCTGAACATGGAACTGGTCGAGTCGAGTGGGCATGGGTTCTCGCACGAGATCAACGATCTCTTGCGCGATCGGCTCAAGATGGCTTCCTTACTCCTCTTCGCGGGATTCTCGCTGTTCCTCATCAAGTCGATCGTCTGGTGGGAACAGGTCAACACGCTCCCGCGACAGATCGTCTTCTGGCATCATGCCGCCGTGACAGCCGTGGTCGGCGTGATCGGGCTAAGGATTTGCCAGCGATGCCATGTGATGCTCAGTCACCTGCGTGCGATTGAACTCATTGTATTCGGTGCACCGGCTACGTTTTTCGTGGTGATGACTTACGTGATGCTCTCGGAATCGGCAGCCAAGGGGTATGTCGTGAGCGTCGTCCCTTGCTGGATGCTGCTAATCTTCACGTATGCGCTCTTCATTCCCAACAGTTGGAGGCGTGCTGCTGTCGTTGTCGGCTTGATTGTCGCGCTAGCGATCGGCTCTCAGCTAGCAGTGCGATTGACCTCTCCGGATTTTCGCGAACTGGTCCGCGAGAACCCAGACTTCTATCTCGTCATCTCGCAGTCGCTGCTCATCTTGCTTCTGAGCGCCGCCACTGCCGTTTGGGGAGTGCATACGATCCGCAGTCTGCGGACCAAGGCATTCGAGGCAAGACAAATCGGCCGCTATCGGCTCAAGCAGCCGTTGGGCAAGGGAGGCATGGGAGAAGTCTATCTCGCCGAGCATCTGCTATTGAAGCGGCCTTGCGCCATCAAGATCATTCGCCCCGAGAACGCCGGCGACCCGCAATCGCTCGCGCGGTTTGAGCGCGAAGTGAAGGCCACCGCGCGACTCACACACTGGAACACGATCGAGATCTACGACTACGGCAGCACGAATGAGGGACTCTTCTACTATGTGATGGAGTACCTCCCCGGCATGAATCTCGATCAGCTCGTCGAGATGCATGGACCGCTTTCCGCCGGACGCGTGATCTATTTGTTGTCCCAAGCCTGCGAGGCTCTGCACGAAGCACACGCCGAAGGGATTATCCATCGCGATATCAAGCCGGCGAACATTTTCGCGGCCCATCGCGGTGGCGTCTACGACGTGGCCAAGCTCCTCGATTTTGGTCTCGCCAAGCCGATCGCCGACTTGGGGGATGCCAGCGTCACACAGGTCGGTTCGCTGGCGGGTTCACCCGCCTACATGTCGCCCGAGCAGTCGAAAGGAGACGAGCCCGATGGCCGTAGCGACATCTATTCCATGGGCGTCGTTGCCTACTTCCTCGTGACGGGCCGTGTCCCGTTCCAAAGTGATCGGCCAATTAAAGTGCTGATGTCGCACGCTCACGAGCAGCCGAAGCGTCCTTCGGAATTCAATCCCGATCTGCCTGCCGACCTGGAGCAGGTGATCCTCAAGTCTCTCGAAAAGGATCCGGCCGACCGCTATCAGACGGCGGATGAATTCCGCGAAGCGCTCCTCGCCTGCCACGACGCCGGCACTTGGACCCGCGAGATGGCCGCCGACTGGTGGCAAACCTGCGGCTGCCCGCACAAGAAGAAACTCGATCAAGAAGTGTTCGAAGCACAGTGCGCATGAAGATGCCTCATGGACCTCCTCCGGTCGATTCGAGAAATTCCGCCGCGATAGCAGTCGGCCGCTGATCTCGGTAACTTGCTCCCATGTCTGGGATGACCGAACTCTCTGTCGCGGATGACTTTCGCCGAGCGTGTACTGGCCTCGGCTGCCAGACCGTGCTGGCCGATCCCCCCTGGCAGTTTTCCAACCGCACGGGGAAAGTCGCCCCGGAGCATCGCCGGCTAAGCCGCTACGGCACGCTCAATTTGGAAGAGATCAAGTCGCTGCCGGTCTCGTGTGCGCTCGCCGACAAGGCCCATCTGTACTTGTGGGTGCCGAACGCGCTGTTGGCAGAGGGGATGGCCGTCATGCAGGCGTGGGGGTTTCAGTACAAGACGAATCTCGTCTGGATGAAGGTCCGCCGCGACGGCGGGCCCGATGGTCGCGGCGTTGGATTCTACTTTCGCAACACGACCGAACTGATTCTCTTCGGTATCCGAGGCAAGATGCGAACACTCGCGCCGGGCCGCAGGCAGGTGAACGTCATGCGAACTCGCAAGCGCGAACACTCACGCAAGCCGGACGAGCAGTACGAACTCATCGAGTCGTGCAGTCCCGGTCCCTATCTCGAACTCTTCGCCCGCGGCATTCGCGAGGGTTGGCATGCGTGGGGGAATCAGTCGGAGGACTACCAGATCACTTGGCCGACGTATACCAACCATAGCAGGGAGCACAGATCTTAGAGCAGACTGAGACGTCATGGTAAGTTCCTTTCCTTCACTCCCTGCTCCAAGCTCTTTGCTCGTCGCTTACAAAAAACGAAACGCCGTCCGGTGTGAACCGGACGGCGTTCGTCCCCCCTGAGTTCAGGCGGCCTGGCAACCGCCTGATTCTGACTTCTCAATTCGCATCGCGACTTTCGTTACGGTGCGGTCACAATCCACGGTGCCGGGAAGAACAGGACTTCGTTGATTGGTGCACCGAAGTTAGTGAACATGTTTGGTACTGGCGGAGCAAACGGATCAGGCACGGTAACCCTGAAGTCGCCCATGACGGGTCGGTTGGCTCCCTTGAAGACGTCGGCATTCGTAAAGGCCGAGGCCGGATTCGTCGTGATTTGTGTCACGCGGTTACCCGTATTCGGAGCCAGGTTGCCGAAGAGGAAGTTCAGGTTAGCCATCGGGTCGAGGACCACGGTATCGAGCATGCCTTCGGCGTTGTCGACCGATGCTGCTGTCGGGTTACCCGAAGCGAACGGTGCGATGTCGATGTCGGAGACCGTGTTGCCCGAGAAGTCGCTTCCCTGGAGGCTGACGTTCTGCGTCGTCGAGGAACCGACTTCGAGTCGCACGCCGTTGCGTCCGTTGAAGCTGGCCACACTGCCGCCAATCACGGTCAAAGAAGTCGAGAATTCACTGACGGTGCTGTCAGCCCAGGGGACCACATAGCCTGGGAATGCCAGCAGGCCCGGGTTCAAGGCGGACACGGAGTCCGGGATTGCATTGGCGTTCGTGTCGACGTCCGAAACCACGTTGAGTGTCGCACCGTTGAACAGCGTCTCGGCGATCGTACGGAAGCGAATGCCGTCGACAGCGTTGCTCACGAAGGTCGAGCCGTCAGACGTGAAGCTGGCTCCACCGTCCATCACGAGGATTTCCCAGCCGTCGTCGCCGTTGAAGTTGAACATGTCCTGCCCGACTTCGCTGTCCTGGACGAGCATGGTCAGCGAGCCAAACATGTCGTTGTTGCGATCGTACAGGACGTTGATACCGTCCGCTCCGAAGTTGGTGATGACCGAATCCCGCACAGTGACGGTTGACATGGACGAACCGGTGTAGTTGACGTCGAGGCCGTTGTTGCTCGGACCGCCCGTGAGACGGTTACCAGACAACGCGACATTGTCGATGATCAAGTCAGCCGTCCCGCTGCCACCCGCGTTGAATTCGATGCCGTTGTCGGTATTCTCGGCAATGATCACGTCGGGGAAGGGGTTGGCCGGATTACCCACATTGACGATCAGGTCTCCCGCTCCAGTCGCGTTGATTTGGATTCCATCCACGTTGCCGCTGATAACCGCGGGTTTCGAGTCGCCGACGATGTCGACCAGCAGCGAACTTCCCGCCAGTTGGTTCAACTGGATACCCGCTCCAGCAATATGACCCGTAATGATGTTGCCATCGAAGATCGACGGGGTGACGAACGGAGTCCCAAAGAACGAGCCTGCGTCGGTCGAAACAGTGATCCCATTAATCCCGTTGGCGTCGATCGTGTTGCAGACCAGGTTGGCGAACGTCGCGGAGACGCCGTCTGTGGCGAAGTTCACACCGTGGAAAGTGTTCATCGAGAACATGTTCGTGGTCGCGGTAACCCTTGTGTCTGACGTGCCGGAGTTACCACCAGTCGTCATCACGTCGAGGCCGCTACCAATGTTGCCGGTGACCACGTTGTCGGTCAGGTCCGCAATAATGATAGCATTGCCGTCACGCATAATGTTCACGCCGCCGCCCGTGTTCCCGGCACCGTTGCCGGTGATGGTGTTGCGGTCGAGGTTGAAGCCCGTCATGCCGCCGGGTCCGACCAGTGCCCCACCATTAGCGAACAGCTTGGCACCGGCTCCGGCATTGCCGGCAATGGTGTTGTCGAGTACGTCGGCCACGAGTTCGGCGAGTTCACCGGCCCGCAGATGAATGCCTTCGCCGTCGAAGTCGACGTTTCCGCCGTTGATGTTACCCGAGATGATGTTGTTCTGAATGAGCAGCGTGGTCGACGAACCGACCGGCATGCCGAGGAACTGGCCCGCGATGCCCGCGTCGCCGTTGCCGGTGATCGTATTCATCATGTCGGCCGGAACACTGCCGCCGATGATGGCGTTCAGCGTGCTGGGACCGACCATCGTGTCATTCATCAAGCTGATACCGAAGCTGCCGTTGCCGGTGATCGTGTTGAGTTGCACCAGGGCATCGACATCGCCGTCGAGAGCGGCCAGGATCAGACCGACCTCGGTGTTGCCCGAGAAGTCGTTACCCATGATCTCGTAACCCATTACCGAGTCGTTGAGATCAATCACTCCGCCGTCGGTGGCCACAACATTGAGGCCGTTGCGGTTGCCGGTCGAAACGTTGCCGAGAATCGAGCCGGTTGCCATGCCCATGTCGTCGGCGGTCACGCTGATACCATCGTCGCCGTTGCCGGTCGTCGTATTGCCTTCGCCCGGCATGAGTCCGCCGATGGCAAAGGTGGCGGTGCTGCCGGTGCCGGTCGATACGACCGAGACGCCGTCTTCGGTGTTACCATTGGCGGTGTTGCCTTGGAACAGATCGAGTGTCACCGTGCCGCCCGCGCGGGCTTCGAAGTTCGCACCGTCTTGGCCGTTGGTGTTGAATGTGTTACCCACGACGCTCTCGATCGCGGTCGTGCTGCCGGGACCGTCGGCCTCGAACGTCGCACCATGGCCGGCGTTCGTGTCGAAGGTGTTGGCAGTGACAACTGGAACTCCCATCATTGTCGGGTCGGCGAACGTGAGTGCGGCGGTGCCGGTCGATACGAAGCTGGCACCATCACCCGCTCCGCCGGTCACGACGTTGCCCGTTACTGAGTCGATGTCGACCGTGGTTCCCGCGCCGGCTGCTCGCACGTCGAGGCCTGCCGCAAGGAAGTTACCCGCCATGTCGGTCGTGCCGTTCGTGCTGCCCGTAATCGTGTTCGCGTCGATTACGAGGTTGGTGTCGCTGCCTGCGGTTCCGATCAATTGGATGCCGGTGCCGCTGGCCGTCACGGTGTTCCGCACGATACCAGTCGGAGTCATCATGCTCGTCGGGTCGTCGGCGTTGATCGTCCCGCCCGTGTTGATGACCACGATGCCGCGGCCCTGGTCGAGCAAGCCGTCGCCATCGGCGTCTTCGCCGAGGTCGAGAATGCCGTTAAAGTTGGTGTCTTCACCTGGATCCAGCATGCCGTTGACGATAATCGTATCTTCGCTCGGCTCGAGCATCCCGTCGCCGTTGGCGTCTTCACCCGCGAAGCCGGTCACTGTGTTATCGGCGATCAGCAGGTCAATGGTGCCGGCGGTGTGAGTGATCCTCACTCCGTCGATCGATCCGAAGCCATCACCCGTAAAGGTATTCATCGAAACGATGCCGTAATCTTCGAGCGGCAACCCCGTCGCTGGCGTCGTATCGCTGGTGATAACGACACCGTTCACGACATTCATGAACGTGTTGCGATTGATGTTGAATCCGTCGATCGACATGCCGAAGATTCCGTCGGCACTGTCGGTGGCGTCGATGGTGAAGCCCGAGACTTCGTTGCCGTGGGCGAGCGTCACGACGGGCGTTCCGAGAATAACACCTGGGTCGGAATTGGTCAGCAGCGGAGCCGGTCCCGGAGTGAATCCAGGCAGCGGAAACGTGCCCAGCGTCGAGTCAAACGTATGCACAGTGCCATCGCCGAGCAGCCGCTGGCAATCGAGCAATGTGATGGTCGTGTTCAGATTGGTGTCGGTTCCATCCGCACGTCGGCGAACGAAGATAATGTCGTCGTCGGCTCGCGTCCCCATCGGAACGGCCATGTATTCGGCGACCGACATATAGGGCGTCAGGACGTCTCCGGTGCCTGCCGCCATCAAGTTCGGGTCGACGTGCGCGACTTCGATCGGCAAGCCGTCCTTGGGATTGAGGAACAGCATGTCGCGAGTTTCCAGTTCGGTCTCGGTCACGACGCGGTAGTTACGGCGTACAGACTGAGTCATCCAGTCGCGAACGGGAAGCTGACTGGCCACTTGACGCGGCATTCCGTTGGGAAGCGTGAATTCGAAGTTGAGGAAGGCCTTTGCTCCGAAGATGTCGTCGCTCGTCACCTGGACGTTGGCCCACACATCCTCGGTCACCTGCATTTCGGCACGGGTGCTCACGCCCCAACTGTCCTGCTGGCCGTTGCCGTTCAGGAAGTAGGGACCGATGCCGAACGTCACGCCGTGACGACCCAGATAGGGCATCGGCATCGCGGCTTCGAGGTCGTATTGCTCATAGGCGCGTTCGACGCTGCGGGTTTCGACGAAAGCGATGTTATCGTCGAGGAAGAACGGGTTGCCCATCACGGGATTGTACGTGTGCTTCTGCTGTCCCACGGGAAGCGAGAAGTTGAATCGCCATTGCAGATAGCGACCGATTGCCTCGAAGGAGCCGCCGAACTGATTGAAGTTGCCGACATGGCCGGCGTCGTAGTCCCACGAGAGGGAGGCACCGTACACGCGGTCTTCTTCGGGGACGTAGAACCTCTTTCCGATCGTGACGCTGGCACCACCGCTTGAATCGTCGGTGATCGTCGCCCGCGGATTGATGAACCAGAGGTTATTGTCGTAATCAACCGCCATCGGGATGAAGGCGTTGATACTCGTCGACTCTTGATTAAACGCGCGGTTCACACGACCGACGCGATAGAAGACCTCATTGAGATCCTGCGTCGCGGCATATCCGACGCCGTAGTCGTTCGGAATATTGGCGTCGTAGAACGCGGGGGGCGGTCCCTGCATCTCTTCCAGGTAGTAGTCGATGTCGTCGACAAACTGCGACTGCGTGACTCGTGTCGACGCAGACCCTGGCTCCACCCAATGGTCGGCCAGACTCGCGGATCCCTCCTGCAGGGAACCGGAGAAGTCTGCCCCCCCACCCGGTGCATTACCTTGTGCCAAGGCCGTGCCGCCCCATAACGCCATTGCCACGACGGCGCAATGGGTTGCCAGATTGGCCAGCCAAGTCATCCATCTGTTCGTCATCGATCGCTCCAGCATTCTGCGGAACAACTCGAGAATGTGCACCAACACCCCCGAGGGACGGGAGAGCAGGTGGCCATCCTTGTGCCAGATTCCAATTCGCCGTCACCAGGGTTGCGGAGGGAACTTCCGTCCACACGATGCAGTCGGATTCACGCAGGGCGGATCCGACCGTACCGGTTATGCCGATGATGGCAGTTATTCGGATAATTCGGCCTGCGAGCATGCCGGAGTTGAGGGAAATACCGGTCTTGCAGACTTTGTCGGTTATACCGACTGTCGCGATCGCAGCGATTGCAACGACGACACTCCCCAACCACCCTCAACTGCTGCTGTATTTGCCGGTCGCTGGAGCTCGAAGTGCGCATGAGAAAACCCCGAACGTCCAGGACGTAGGGGGTTGATTCTTCGACGGCATCATCTGGGGTAACAGTTCGTCGCTGATGGCAGATAGGCACTCTGAGTCGTGTTCCCCGACGAGCTTCGTGCCCAGGGATCGTTCGTCGTCCCTGAGGTCTGACTCACTGGCGAAGGCGGACCTTGCAGCGTCGCTCGGCCAACTTGTGACCTGACGCCGACTTCGGTTGGTGTCGGCTCCCAGCGCGTCGTTTCGCGCCGACTGGGCGAATAATCTCCGTGGTCGGTGACCAGCGGCCCGGACCAGTGCGGACCGAAAAAACAGCCGGAAGCGAACAATGCAACAGTGATCGAGAACAACAGGGCGAGGAGAGACCGCATGGCGGATTCCTTTCCGCAGGGAGGATCGCATCAGAAAGCAGCCTCCATTCTGAGGCGACACACGGTTGCGCCACAATGAGAATTCCCACACAGAGACCGTCACCGGCGAAATCCGCCGGTCCATCAGCGACGTGTCGGCGTCTCTCATATCTCTTGGGTTCTTGACTCGCTGGCGAGTGTTGAGCACGAGGAGCCTGCCTGAGCGATGCCAGCACCGCCGCCACCGCTTCTTGTCTCGCGGGACTTTGCCGCACTACCAGCATCGACTGCCAGGGAACGACGGCAATTGATCCCTGACCGCCGACGCCGTCCCACGAATCGGGAGCCACGGTCGTTCGCAGGATCTTCGCCAGTTCCTCCAGGTCATGCTCCGCTGATTCACTCGAGGCATCAACGAGACCGCTCACGTCGTAGGCGACCAAATCATATCGCCCATCCAGCCGCGACCGACTCGTCACCAGCAGAACTTCGTCCTGAATGACGAACCCCAATTGCAACGGATCGAGCATCAACTCCAGAGCCTTTCGCCCGGAGATATTCCCCAGCGACAGGCTCACTGGCTCACGTGTCGTCAGGCCGACCTCATTCAATCCCGGCTCCTCAAGGACGATGTTGATCCCCAGTTGCTCGCTCACTGTGCGCAAGGCGTCGGCCAGCGGAACCTCCTCGAACATCAAAGCAATGCGCTGGCGGAGGGCCTGTTCAATCTGTTCCTCGGCGTTCAATAACTCTGCCGCTCCTTCCTCGCCATCGCTGACGACGATATCGAACCGCTTGGATTCGCCGAACTCATAAGTCAGGACCATCGAAGTGCGACCGTTCACCACGCCGGTGATCTCCAGTTCCGTCGGCGAGATGGCAATCACCTCGGCGACGTTCAACGCATGGCCACTCACCACCGTGATTCGAGCCGCATTATCCAATCGACAACTCTCTCCGGGGCGAATCGACATGATCGCCGGCTCGTCGCGTCCTCGCAGCGCATCGAGTAATTGAATCACTTCGCGATGCCCCGCAGCTGTCTGCCGAATGACGAGCGATGACGTTGCCGAATAGGGCAAGATTGAGCCCGCACCCCCTCGTTCTGACCAAGTGTCTGGATTGCAGCTTGCCACGACATCGACGAGACGTTGTAGGCGAACGGCGTCCTCATCAGTTCTGGCGCTCGGTGGCCCATCATCCAGAATGTCTCCCACGGCATACGTCCGCACGCTCAATTCCCCTTCCAGCTTCTGCTGGCTGGTGATCATCAGCACTTCATCATCGATCTGAAACCCGAGATCGAGCGGGTCGAGAATGATCTTGAGCGCGCTGCGAAGCGAGATGCCGTCGAGTTCGAGTTCGACGGGGGTGTCGGATGTCACTCCCAATTCATTTAGAGCGACGTGATCGACAACGATGTTGATCTCGTGCTGGTTCGCAAACATGCGCATGACATCATGCAGCCCATAACCGTCCGAAATGATCGATGTCGTTTCGTTGAGTGCACGAGTAATCGCCAACTCTCCCGGTCCGATCGGATGAGAGAAAGCCTGGGACGCGATCTCATCCGTCGCTTCCCGAGGTGAGATGACGGGATGATCATTCCAGGTATGAAACAAGTCCGTATCAGCGTTGTCGACCTGCGATTCAACTCCTCCGAGCAGCAGCTCAAGGTCTTCCAGGAACTGCCGGATTCGTTCGTGAGTCGCCCGGTCCTGAGTGATGACCAGCGACAACGTGGGTGTGTAGTACGCGGTGGGGTTCGGTCCGAAATACTCAATGCGAGGTCCGTCGATATCGACCCACGACTCGGCCGGCACCTGTGTGCGGATCAATCGAATCAGCGTGTCGATCGACTCTTGAGTGGCTTCACCGTCAGAGTCTGGTATCGGTGTCAGGAAGTGGGCCACCGAGTAGGTCTTGACAACTTGCTCAGCCGGATCGCCTAGATTCGTGGTCTCCGATGCCTCAGCTTGGCCCGAAATGACGGAGAGGTCGATCACCATCGAATCGACCGAGAGTGATGTCCCATTCCGTCCGATTCCCCGAACTCCTCCCTCGAGTTGCAAGGCTTGTGTCAGAACGTCATAGCGCATCAGGCTGAACTGTAGTGCCAGCAATTCGCCTGATTCCCTTTCGATCACAAAGCGTCCATCCTCCGCCGACACGCTTTTGACCCCACCTTCGAACTCATGATCAATTTCGACGAGGATCCGGGCCGCTTGAACTGTTGTCAGTTCGGTTTCACTTCTGCGAAATAGTAACTGTCCATCGAGGATCTTCAGTGTTTGTAGTGCTGGCAAGGCGCGAGTGAACATGTCGTTCTCGGAAATCGAGACGCCCCGAAGCGTGACGGATTCCACACGATCTCTCAGCCGGATGAGATCCTCCACCATGTTCACATCCAACTCGTCAGGTAACACAACTGCAGTCCGAATGCCGTCCGTCAGCGTGATGTCGCAACCCGCCGCACGCAGGCGTTCGATCGCGGCACTTTCGTCGGCTGTCAATAGAGACGGTGCAACGGAACTGGGAGCAGGATCATCTACGGCCGCGACAGTCGCACGCGGGCTGATGTCCTCCACGACGATCAACCAAGGCCTCTCGCGAAAACCATGTACCCGCCAGGTGACGCCGTTGAGCTGTTGGTCGTAGTGAAAACTGCTCTCGATCGGCAGCGTGACGCATTCGGCTTCGATCGCGACAAGTTCCTCGGGAGTGCATACCGACTGCGGTGTGATGAACTCGAACGCACCGTTATGCAACACGAGCCTCCGCAGTTGCGGGTGGATGGGGAGTACGCCAATCACATCGAGCTCATCCGGCAGATAGCCCAAATCGGCCTGGAGGCGCCGTTGATGCCAAGTGCCCATTTCAAAATCATCGAGCGACAGTTCCAGTTGCTCGGCCAGAAGCACTTCGTGCATCAGCCCACCGACCTGAAGATGCCGAAAGTCGCGTGCGATTCCTTCGTATTCGTCAGCATCCGTGAGGCCTGCCGCAATGCGATAGCGCTCGGACCCGTCGCAGACATGCTCAAACGTGATCCCGGCAGCCCGCAGACGCTCGATAACCCCTGACGTTTCCGAGGGGTTGAATGACTCGGTTTCCACGTCGGTTTCCTCCACCAGATCAGCACCCTCGCCAGGATCGACTGCCGGATCTTCGAGGCTTGGAACGAGTGCAGGCGGAAGCTCGTCGATCGCTTGTTCTTCAAGTTCATCGGCCTCTGACACCGACCGCGGGATCATCATCAGCCTCAGACGTTGCCAATCCTGGCACTGCCGACGAAATGACGACAGCGAGAATCGCCGCGATCACAAGACAGGCCGCCAGCGATCCCCGCCAGCGCTGCGGTCGAATCGGCTCCGCTCCCAACACCGTTTGAATGCGTTCCAGAAGTTCCATCTTCCTGCCTCCCAAAGTGGCCATGAACAGTGATTGACTCCCCGAATACTCTCTGAGCGCGACGTATTCCAACGCCGTCGAGTACCGAACAGGCGACCCCAACACTGCGGCCGCGTCGGCATCGCAACACAACTCCCGATGTCGGCTGACCTGGCGTGACATCCACCACACCGCCGGATGAAAGAACAGCAGCGTTTCGACGACACGCTGCAGATGAATCACCCACACATCATGCCGACGAATGTGAGCGAGTTCGTGTGCGATGACGGCTTCCAATACATCACTCGGAACGCCGCTGACCCATGTCGCCGGAAAGAGGATGACGGGCCGATAGAGTCCCACGACGCAGACTTGTTTGACCAGCTTCGAAATCCGAGCCGTCGGCGGGCGTTTGAGCTGCATCAGCGTTGCGAGTCGTTCGATTTCCTGCCGCCATGCGACATCCACAGGTCGCCCGCGCCAGCGCAGAACAGTCGCCGACGCCGTGGCCAGGACGAGCCGCAGCGTTAACGCCACGACGCCGACGACCCATGCGAGAACAACCCAGTTGCCATAACGCTGCAACCACGTCAGCGATGGCGTGGTCACGACTGCCGATGGCGCGGCGACGACTTCGTCTGATGGAACCGTGAATACCGCCTGTGACTCGGATTCGACGACATCATTGAAACCTGGATCCTTGGAGCCAAACTCCGCTTGTTCGATCGAGGGTCCAGGAATGATCACGGGCAGTCGATCGGAACTCTCAGCAGGCAATGGCATCACGGCGAGACGGGAGTCGGCCACGGCAGCATCAATCATCGGGCCAGTCTCTGACGAAAAGATGGAATGCTCAACCGGTTCAACGATCACGAATGTCACGCAAGGCAGCACGAGACACGCCGTTAACAGCGCAAAGGCGGCTGCGTATCGCTTGTGGACCGAGCACATTCCCAAGCCGTCGATGAGCAACCATGCCAAGATCGCGAGAAAGCCGCCTTGCCAGAGAAAGTGCGCCAGCGTGAGCACCAGTCGATCGAGCAGAGGAGGGGAGAGGAGCATGGTCATTCCCTTAAGGTGGCAGCAATCTCACATGAGTCGATGGTTGGGCAGCACATCACTGTTCGAGCTTCTTGATTGTTCTGCGAATCTCGTCGAGTTCCTGCCGAGACACCTTGCGGGCATTGAGCAGGTGAGCCACGAGCGCCGCCGCCGACCCTTCGAAGGCCCGGCCGACAAGGTCCTCGACCAGCTCCCGCAACGTACTCTCCCGCTTGACCTTGGCGGCATAGATGAAGGCGCGGCCCCGCGACTTGCGCGAGACGAGTTGTTTGTCGAGCATCACGTTGAGCAGGCTGGCGACCGAGGTGTAGGCACGGTCCTTGCCGTCCTCATTGAGGAGTTCCATCACGTCTCTGGGACTCGATGGGCCATGCTCCCAGAGGATCTTGAGGGCTTCGAGCTCCCCCGGAGTCGGGTGTTCGTGCTTGGGACGCGACATCAAAGAGGATCCAGATCCGATGGCCTCAGTCTACTGTATAAACCGTAGATTTGAGTCTACTGGTTTCGTAGTAGACGTCAAGGGCAATGTCTGCCGTTGAGAGACACCACCAAGGAGTGATCTTGTCGCGATCCCACGTGCAGGGAGAGCAGTCAGGCGTTGTCGATACTCAGTCGGTCGTCGCTTGTTCTCGCAGATTGATCCAGAAGTCGTGAGCGCGATCGACATACTGGAGCACGTTATCACGCTCAGCGGCATTGGTCACCGCACCTACGATCGCCTCGCGGCGTTGCTGAATCCCATCGATAAAGAATTGCGCTGAGCCTCGGGAAATGCGTTCGCCTTCAGATCCATCCACATAGAACGGCCCGGTCGAGGCAAAGCGAAACGTCTGTGCGTTGTCGGCAATTGCCCGCACGAGAAACCAACCCGATGATTTGAGTGGAATCGTGGCAGTGTGCTGCTGTTCAAGAACGTCCTCGCAAGGAATTGTGTGAATCACTTCTCCATTTTGAATGATCTCGATTTCGGGGCAATGATCCTCCGCGATCAATGTGATCTGCAGCGTGATCGCTCGTTCGTCTCCCTCCGCAAACACATAACCTGGCAGTTCGCCATTTGCAGTCACGAGCAACAACGGTCCGTTGGTCACAAAGCATTGGCCGCCACGAAAACGGTCCCACCACGCTTCGTAGTCGAGTCGTTCCGCGTCCCCCGTGTGGACATAGACCCGGTTGTAGCCGACCGGGTTCGGCAAGACTCCGCTGGCACTGCCGGCGGAAGGAGGCACGTGCAGTCCGCAGTTCAGCGCGTGATAATAGATCTCCTGAGTCCAGTAACCATTGCCCAACGGAGGCGGCCATCGATCGACATCGCGGGCCCGGCCCCAAGCTTCGTCCTCGTACATCTGCGATCGGCACATGTGATTGTTCGCGATGCCGATCGAGTCGACCTGCCCTGACGCCAACCACAACGGGACGTCCCACCAGAACGGCTTTTCGATATCGACCCAGCAGTCGGGGAATTCTGACCTGGCTTCATTCAGGTAAGTCATGGAAGACGGGAACTCACGCTCGGCCTGTGTGATGTCGATCGGCTTGGCCATGTTGAAATAGAGCAATGCCCCGCCGCCGCGCTCGTCTTCACCGGCCAGTATGTGAAAGCAGTGTTGTCGATCAATATATCGCAGCGGGTCGTCGGGCAGATTGTCGGCGAGTAGATTGTGCTGATTCCACCAGGTGATGACTTGGCCGACATGCAGATCCTCCGCCAGAAGCAGTAGCGGAGACTCTTCCGGCCGGCGATGAATGTGCAGGTCGCCCGCATACCAACCGCGCGCAGGCATGTCGGCGATTCTGCTGAGTGTGACGTGAACGGTTTGATCTTCCTTTAGCTCCACCGTACCCGACAACCGCTGATGCTCCGGGCCTCGTTCGATTTCGTATCGATACGTGCCGTGAGCAAGTTCGAGGGCAACCTCGCCGGCGCACACGAAATGATCCCGCCACGCAGGCTGACCACTCGCCAAGACCGGCTCTCCCGCGGAATCGTAAACGTGGATGCGGCAGGGGACCAACTGACCCGCGTCGTCGGCCACCATGAATTGCAGGTGGGCCAAGCCATCATCGTCGGCACGCAGGAGGCTGCATGGGGCAAGGACCAAGACAAAGAGCAGGGGAATCTCTCGTATGCCGATCATCTCATCCTCCTCGATAGAATGCAGACTGCCAGCCTCAGCATAGTAACTGCCAAGTTGGTACGCACTGTATTGAAGAGAATCCGCTTGACTTCCCGCGGCACGGTGCGGTACACCGATCTATACGCACTTCAATAGTGGATGCATTGATGTCGGAAGCGATCGAACATCTCACGCTCAGAGAGAAACTCATCGAGGCGGAAAACGCCACGCGGAGTCTGATCGACCATCTGGAGCACAGCCTGATCCCCAAGGCGCATCAATTGCGACGGGCCTGCAGGCAGGGTCACGACCACGAAGAAGAATCGACCGACATGACCGTCCGAGAATACGCGAAGCAGGTCACGACGAGTGATGACTATGCTCGGGCTCTCACTCAGAAGACCGAGGCCTACCTCTCGTCTATCGAGAATGAGTTGCGTCGGCTGTTGTATGGTTAGGGCCGTCGATCGTCCGACGCCACGCGGGTCGCGACGGTTGCCGACTACATCTGCCATTCAGCGTACAGCTTCGAGCGGAAGTCCAGCCACTCACCCTGATGGGAGTTGTGCTTCTCCTGCTTGACAAGCTGGCAGATCCACTCGTCCATCTTCCTCAACCGATCGGCCATAACGCGCGCCACGCAGGTGATGATCCGCTGGGCCGCGCCGGGCATTGTCGCTTCGAGTTCGACGAAGCTCTCCCTGGTAATGCGGGCCGTCTTGATCGGACCGAGCGCACGCACCGTCGCCGAATGCGGCTGGTCAGTCAGGAACGACATTTCTCCAAACACAGCTCCGGGTTCGAGGACCGCCAACTGGTTCGACCGAGGGGTTCCGATGCCGCGCACCACCTCGCAGCGACCGTCGAGCAGAATCCACAACCCATGATAGATCAGACCTTCGGAGAGCACCTCGGTTCCTGCCTCGAAGTCCTCGAAGCAGAGCCTGTTGACGACGACTTCGAGTTCCGCGGGAGCCAGCGAGTGCAGAAGCAGACAGTGCTCCAGTGGCGCGGACGTTTTCTTGACGCTCATATCGAGTTCATTCTTCGCAGGGAACCATGCAACTGGCACGCATCATAACGAGCGATTGCCGACCGAGTGAAGACGGCTTTATATCGGTCGGGAGAGCGAAAGAATGACGTGTGCCACTCGGCTACGACAACACGCCGTCGAATCGCTTGAACGCTTCCAACGCGTAATGTTCGGCAAGTCCCATTTCGTTGTAGATGCGGGCGGTGTTGCGTGTGCGATCTTCCGCGCGGACCCAGAACTCGCGTTCGTCATGACCCGGGAACAGGGCGGCATCCTTCTGACTTTCGTGCTTGAAGATCGCCTGTTTCTTCTTGAGCATTACTTCCGGACTCAAGGGAACAACCCGTTCGATTTCGTGAGGCTCGTACTCCTGCCAGGCTCCGCGATAGAGCCACACCTCGGGGTCGACGCCGTCGTTCTTGACCGATTGGAGAGCCTCGATAATCGCCTGGGCGCACATGCGGTGCGTTCCATGTGGATCGGACAAGTCACCCGCGACATAAATCTGAGCCGGCTTCCGTTCCCTCAGCAGGCCAGCGATGATGGCGGCATCGTCGGGGCCGATCGGCTTCTTCTCGACCTGGCCCGTCTTGTAGAACGGAAGATCGAGGAAGTGGCACCGAGTCTCGGGAACGCCGGCGGTCTGGGCAGCCGCGATCGCCTCGGTGCGACGAATCAGCCCCTTCATCGCCAGCACTTCGTCGATGTCGATGTCGCCCGAGCGCTTGCCGCTGACCGACTGCCGAATCCGCTGCTCCAGCAGGCAACTCGCGGGGGACTGCAGACTGAAGAGTTCGAGAAACTTCATCACGTAATCGAGGTGCCGCAGCGCATCGTGATCGAAGACGGCGATGTTGCCGCTGGTCATGTAGGCGATATGCACATCGTGGCCGCGCGAGGCGAGATTGATCAGCGTCCCGCCCATCGAGATGACATCATCATCGGGGTGCGGGCTGAAGACGATCACCGTTCGCGGCTCCACTCCACCGGGCTCGGTGCAGATTGTCTGATTGAGATGATCGAAGACGCGCTGGCGAATCCCTTCGACCCCGCCGCTCTCGTGGACCAGGTCGGTCAGGTGATGCTCCATGAAATCTTTCGACTCCAGTTTGAGCAAAGGCTTCTTCGTCTGCTTGCACAACCAGATGACGGCCCGGCGCTCCATCTCCAGGTTCCAGTCAACCCGGCGTGTGAGCCAAGGGGTTTTAATCGCCGTCAGACATGCGGCCGCCGCTCGATCGAGCACGAACGACACGTTCTTGTGCGACTGCAGAAAGCTCGCCACGATCTGGTCGTTCTGCGACTCTTCGAGCGTCTTGCGGACAATGAGTGCCTTGTGCTCGCCGAGCGCGATCAAGATCAGTCGACGGGCATCGAGAATTGATCCGACACCCATCGTCACAGCACGGTAGGGAACGTGTTCTTCCCCGTAGAAGCCGCTGGCGGCATCCCTACGCGTCACTGGATCGAGAGTGACCACTCGGGTGCGAGAGTCTCGCTCGCTGCCGGGTTCGTTGAACCCGATATGCCCCGTGCGGCCAATGCCGAGCATTTGAATATCGATGCCACCTGCCTCGGCGATTAGGGCCTCGTACTCCTGGCAGAAGGCCTCGACCTCTTTTCGCTTCAAGTCTCCGCGCGGGATGTGAATGTTGCCGTTCGGGATGTTCACGTGATCGAAGAAGTTCTCACGCATCCACCGGTGGTAACTGTGGATCGATTGGGGATCCATCGGCCAATATTCATCGAGGTTGAACGTCACGACGCGCGAGAAGTCGAGTCCTTCTTCGCGGTGCAGGCGGATGAGCTCGCGATAGACGCCGATCGGCGTCGATCCGGTCGGCAACCCCAACACGGTCGCCTTGCCCTCATCGTTTCGCTGCCTGATGAGGTCGGCCACTTCGTGAGCCACGTACAGGCCCACCTCATCGGAGGTCGGGAAGACCGCCGTCGGGAGTTTCGTGCGCGCCAGGAAATCGGGAGGTTGTCTTTCGACGGGTGGCGAAGTCTCGGCGGGGTTGGCGGAAGCGTGGGGAGTCATCAGATGTCGATTCGTGGAAGCTGTTCGGACATGGCCATCATCAATTCTCGCGGAAATCAGGCGAGAATCAACATTCCGCGAGGGTCGGCGGAACGCGAATGACGAGAATATCTTGCCCAGCCGGAACAGTCGGCAGGGGAACCGCATGTTTCCCCCCTTGTCACATCGCGGAATCACAGTTGCTATCGCGTGACTCGGGAGGGACGACTTGCGATCATCAGGCCGTTGTTTGCGACTAAGAATGCAGCGCGTGTCGACTCGTCATTGAGCCTCGCGCTTTGGTTATCGACGTAAGCCTTCGGAAGAAACCATGAATTCCCCCAGCCTTGACCCGGCATCGACTCGAATCCTCGCCATCCATGCACATCCTGATGACATTGAGTTCCAGTGCGCGGGAGTGCTCGCTCTGCTCAAACGTAAGGGCTGCGAAATCGTCGTCGCCACTATGACCCCCGGTGACAAGGGGAGTGCAGAGATGGGGCGTGAAGAGATCTCTCAAGTCCGACGCGAGGAAGCCCGTCAGGCGGCCAAACTGCTGGATGCGGAGTGCATGTGCCTGGAGTTTCCCGATCTGTCGATTGATATTGATGCCGAGAGCCGGCGACGAGTGACCGAGGCCATCCGCCGGGCGCGACCGAACATCGTACTCACCGCTCCCCCCGTCGATTACATGACCGACCACGAAGTGACATCCAGGCTCGTTCGGGACGCCTGCTTCGCCGCTTCGGTTCCGAATTATGCCACGGGTCAGTGGGATCCCGCTCCCAGGATCGAACGGATTCCTTACTTGTATTACGTCGATCCGATCGAAGGAGTCGACTGGTTCGGCAACCCGGTGCCGTACGATTTCGTGGTCGATATCAGCGAAGTGTTTGAACTCAAACTGCAGATGCTGGCGTGTCACGAGAGTCAGCGGAACTGGCTGCGGACGCAACATCATATGGATCAGTACCTGGAGAATTGCCGTGCCTGGTCGGGCAAACGCGGCAAGGAAATCGGAGCCCAGTTCGGCGAAGCCTTCCGCCAGCACAAAGGGCATCCCTATCCGGGAGACAACGCTCTCGGTGCCTTGTTGGCTCACTGATCGTCCGCAATGGGCGCGCGCCGGCGATTCTGCAGCTCGGCCAACTTGCGAAAGCCGGCGTCCAGGCGTTGCCGTGTGAGTTTCGCGTTGATCTTGTCACTCAAGGCGTGGCACATTTCGATAAAGCAGTCGACCGCGCGGTCTTCATTGATCTCATGGGCCGAGAAGACGCCCAGCGCATCCTGTCGTAGCTGAGTGACATCATCCAACAGCTTCTGCAGTTTCTCGGAGTCTTCGCTGCCCGCCACCTGGTCGCAGTCGAGTTGTTGCCGTTCGATCGCCAGCACGCGCTGGATGTAACGGTCCATGCGATGCTCCTGCTTCCGGCGGCGACGCTCCCGATACCAGCGGAAGAGAACATAACCCGTAATGAGCAGCGAGACAATAAACGATCGGAGCCCTTCGAGCGATTCGACGAAGTCGGAGTTGAGCAACGGCTTGAGGTTCGGGTCGTAAATGTTGAGGGCACCGCGATGCAGTGGAAACTCGGGGCTCTCGCGAGCGAACTCGATCCCTTCCTTGAAGAGTTCGTTCAGGTTCGCATCGACTTGAAACCGCTCGCTCAGCAATATCTCGGTGACGGCCTCGGCCAAAGAGACCCGCGAACGGCTGCGGACCAGCAACTGCGCACGAAAGGCGATCGTCTCGATCGTTTCCTTCGGCTCGGCCGGAGCGCGCGTGCGATAGAGGCCGCGTGGAATCTCGAACGGAATTGCCGACCGGCGATTGGCGGCAAAGGCATCACGAAACGGTATCGAATGCAGGCGCGCTGCGGGATTCAGCGGATCGCCCAACAGCGTTTCGAGGGCCGGAGCACCCAGACCCATCGTCACGATGGCGGCATCGAGTTCTCCCGCGCGCAGTTGCTCGATCATCTCGGGATAGGTCGGATGCCGAGCGTCGACGTCGGCTTCGCTGAGATTGAGATGGTCCAACAACGAGAGACTGGTCGTGTAATCACCCGAGTCGTTGGCTCCCACCGCGATCCTCAGCCCCTGCCAGTCGTCGGGAGTCTCCAGCGAAACGCCGTCGCGACCGATCACATGCACGACTTCGGAGTAGAGGTTGCCAATCGACTTCAGGGCGCTCGCATCGGTCGACTCGCGATCAACGCGGTCCTCGCCGGCTCCATGCTGATACAACGCCAGGTCGGCCTCACCCGATTCGATCAACTGTCGATTCTGCAGCGATCCCGATGTTTCCAGAACTTCGACTTCGATGCCGTATTGCTGCTCCAGCGCGCTTTCGAGCGATCGGGCGACCACCAGGTAACGACCATCGGCCGGACCGGCGGCAATTACGACCTTCGCGGGGATCGATGTCCATGCGCGATAAACCCACGACGCCACGATCGGCAGGCCAATCAGCAGGGCGATGATGGCGATTCTTCCCCAACGCATCGGTCGATTCCTCATGGTTGGGCCTTGAGAGAAGGGTTGGACACACGCCGGAAGATGATCTCAGCCCGGAAGTTTCCGCGGTGAAGTGCGCACTATCTGATTCATCGCGATGCTGAGGTGTCGTTCTGGTGATTCATGTTATGATGTTCGCCAACTCCAGTCACTTGTCGAGCAGGATGATCATGCGTTTCGAAACTCAATGCGTTCACACGGGAGTCCTCAAGGACTCGGCCTATAACAGCGTTATTACGCCAATTTACCCGTCGTCCACGTTTTCCTGGGACGATTTGAAGACCAACAAGGGCTTCGATTACACCCGCAGTGGCAACCCCACACGGCGGGCGCTCGAAGAGAACCTCGCCGCCCTCGAAGGTGGCGTCGATTGCTGGGCGACCTGCACCGGAATGGCGGCCGTCACTCTGGCCATGCATCTGTTTCAACCCGGCGACCACATTATCGCCGGGCACGACATCTACGGCGGCACCTATCGCCTCTTCGCCGATGTACTGACGCAGCAGGGGATGAAGTTCTCGTTCATCAACATGCAGAACCCCGGCAGCGTGCGCGAGGCGCTCACGCCGCAGACGAAAGGGATCTGGATCGAAACACCCAGCAACCCGCTCCTCAATCTGGTGAACATCGAAGAGATCACTGCCATCGCCCGCGAGGCCAACTGCATTACCGTGGCCGACAACACATTCATGTCGCCGTACTTGCAGAGGCCGCTCGACCTCGGCGTCGATGTCGTTATCCACTCCACGACAAAGTACCTCAACGGTCATTCCGATGTGGTTGGCGGTTGTGTGATCGCCAAGACCAAGGAGCATGCCGAGCGCGTTAAGTACATCGGCAATGCACTCGGCCTGGGCTGCTCTCCCTTTGACGCCTGGCTGGTGTTACGCGGTGTGAAGACACTCGCTCCGCGGATGGAGGCGCATCAGCGGGGGGCGATGGCTTTGGCGCGAATGCTGGTCGAGCACCCCAACGTCGATCGCGTCTACTACCCGGGACTCGAGACGCATCCGCATCACGAGTTGGCGAAGCGACAACAGCGAGGCTTCGGGGCCATGTTGAGCTTCGACGTGAAGCGGGACCGTGCACAGGCCGAGAAGGTCTTCTCGAAGATCAAGCTCTTTACCTTGGCGGAGTCGCTTGGCGGAGTCGAGTCACTGGTCGAGTATCCCGAAACGATGAGCCATGCCTCCATGACGCTCGAAGCCCGCCGAAACGCCGGCATTTCCGATCGCACGATTCGCGTTTCCGTGGGGATCGAACATCCCGACGATCTGGTGGCCGACATGCGACAGGCCCTCGACGCCTCTTGAGCCGACGACACCCGGCCAAACATGAACTTCCTCGAATGGTACCTGCGGCTGCCCGCCCGTCCTGAAAGCGAGGATGTCGGCTGGAGCATCGTGCTGCACCGCGCCCGTCCGGCGGGGGCCATCGAATGGGGCGTTGCCGTCGCGATCGGAGCGTTGGCCCTGGTTTCGCTGGTCAGCTACTTTCGCCAGTCGCGTGAATTGCCGTCACGGCTCCGCATCGTTCTGCTGTCGTTGCGGGTGTCGGCTGTCTTGCTAGTGGCCCTGTTGCTCGCGGGATTCGGGCTGACCGCCCAAAGCGTCGGACGCCCGACACTCGTCATCATGCTCGATGTCTCCGCCAGCATGTCGACACGCGATGTCGTCTCTAGCAGCGATGAAGGAGAAGAAGACCCTTCTGAACGGCTGCGAGTCGCGGTCGACCGACTGCTCGATGACGACGCCCGAGTATTGCGGGATCTTGTCGAGCGCTATCGCGTGCGGATCTATCAGTTTGGAGGTGATGCGCAACTTATTGCGGCGATCGACACTCCCGACGACGTCGGCACGGCCATCACCAGCCTGAGCGGGCTCGAAGCCGCCGCGGCCGAGACGCGCCCCGCCGCCGCCATCGACGATGTGCTGCGCGGCTTGCGTGGTCAATCGATTGCAGCGATCGTTGCGATGACCGATGGCGTGTCGAGTACAGCCGGTGACGACCGCTGGTCGAACCGTGCGGAGGAACTCGTCGAAACCTCGGTGCCGTTCGCCGCGATTCCGGTCGGCTCCGAAACGTTGCTGACCGAGATTCAGATCGTCGAAGCATACCTGCCCGAGTCGGCGTGGATCGGCCAGCCCGTGTCATTTCTCGTGCAATTGAGATGCCGCGGGGCCGACGGCCGCGACGTCGATATCGAGTTGCGGCAAGTGGGGAGTGACGTCCCTGCGAGTCAGACGACGATTTCGGTGGATGGCAACGATGTTCGCGAATGGGTTTCGTTGCCGGTGATGCCGTCGGAGTCGGGGCAATTCGAGTATCAGGTAACGGTCGTTCCACTGAGCGACGAACGCGAGACGCACAACAACCAAGTCACGCGTTCCATCGATGTGCGCGAAGGACGCATCCGTGTCTTGCTGGTCGAACGCATGCCGCGATGGGAGTATCGGCACCTCAAGGCAATTCTCGAACGCGACGCACTCGTCGAACTCGACACCGTGCTGCTTTGGGCCGACGCAGGTTACGTCGAAGAAGATGCCACGGCTCTGCCGGCGTTTCCCTCAACACGCGAAGCTTTGCTGGGGCCGATCGAATCGGTTGTTGCTCCGCCGATGACGATCGATCCACCCACAGAGATCGAACCGCAGGGACAAGATGCAGAAGCGATTGCACGCGGTGGATACGACGTGATCATCTGGGGGGACGTCGATCCCGACTCACTCTTGCCCGACGCACTCGCGAACGTTCAGGACTTTGTGAGGCTCAAGGGAGGGGGACTGGTGCTGATCGGCGGGATGCAGCACAACCCGTGGAGTTATTTCGATTCGCCTCTCGCGGCGCTGTTGCCGTTTCCCGCCGAGGGGTTTGATACGCCGCCGGCTCCCGCGGGCATCTCGGGTTTTCGGCAACAGCGCACACCCGATGGCCGAACGTTTGGGTTCTTGCGTTTCGACAACGATCCCGATCGAGACGACGACGTTTGGAACAACTTGCCGCGAATGCATTGGCTGCTCCCGATCGAGCGATTGAAAGCCGGGGCGCAGTCGCTGGCGGAGCATCCCACGTTGCGAGGCGCATCTGGCAACATGCCGACCGTGATCTATCAACGCTACGGGGCAGGACAGATCGTTTATCTGGCCACCGATGAGTTCTGGCAATGGCGTGATTCCGTCGAGGACATGTATCTCGGACGCTTCTGGAGCCAGATGATTCGCACCCTGACGCCCTCCAGGGACCGTGACTCTTCGGAGGCCGTTGAACTCGTCAGCCGGCAACCCGTCTATGCCGAGGGAGAACCGGTGCAGTTTCGTGTGGAGTTCGCCGGCGGAACCCATTATCCCGGCGATGGACTGGGTGAAGTCGTCGTCGAGCGCGATGCTGCCGTCATCGCACGAATCGCGTTGTCGCCGTCGGAACATCTGGCGACTTCGCTCGAGGGGCAAGGGACACCGCTGCCTGCCGGCAGCTATCGCGCATGGCTGTCTGCGCCTTCGGTTCCGGGGACGCTGCCGAGTTGCCGCTTTCAGGTCGATCCAGGGCAACGGGAATTGCTGGAAACCATCGTCGACCGTGAGGAACTCAAGCGGACCGCCGACCAGACGGGAGGCATGCTGATCGAGCTGAACAACATCGATCGACTTGTCGACCTGCTCCCCGCGGGACGCCGCGTTCCCACGTCGGAAGCCACCCATATCCCGCTCTGGAGCCGCCCCGAGGCGCTGCTGCTGTTGACGCTATTGCTCGCTTGCGAATGGTCCCTCCGCCGCAAGCATCGGCTGACGTAAGGGTGTGTCTGTTCGTTGGCGAAGACTCGACGCCGCGTTGGTGATCGCGCGAAATCAACACGACGTGATTCATTCCAGCGTCAGGTAGTCGAACAACTTTTGATGTTCTGCGGCCTTTTCAGGGTTGCCGACCAATGTGTAGGCCTCGGCGAGCCAGCCGTGAATCGTGGCGCTCGATGGGCGGATTTCGATCGCTCGTTCAGCCGCCTCGATCCCTTCTTCAAACCTGCCCTTTTGCCCCAGCAGATGAGCGAGTCGTCCCCAGTAATCGTGATAACACGGATTCACTTCCACGAACCGTTGTCCGTACATCAGACCCAAGTCGGTTTGACCGTGGTCCTGGCAGGTGGTCATTAACCGGCTGAGCAAGTCTTCATTGTCGGGATCGAGTGCCAGTCCGCGTTCCCAGACCTCGACGGCGGATTGGACTTCCTCTCCCATTAGGAGAGCAATGCCGAGCGCTTCGATCGCCGGTAAATCGTCGGGAGCCGCGATCAGCCAATTCTCGAGAATCTCCACGGCCTCGAGAGCCATGGCGGGATTGTTGGACCGTTCGGCCTGCAGGACCAGAAAGAGAGCCCGGGCGCGGGCCAGTTCCGCTTCGGGAATAACACCCGTCTCCTCGCGAAAGATTTCCACGAGGCTGTCCCCGGATTGCGGACTGGATTCCTCGACGACGCGCAGCACGCGGTGATCGGTCTGAGACGTGTGTGGCACATCGCTGGCCGCGACACTCGGCATATGGCAATCAATGCACGAATCCTCGGCAGTAATCAAGAGCCTTGCCGAAAGGGGCTCGCTGCAGGGCGGATCGCTTTCCGCGTGGCAGTCGAGACATCGCGACCGGTAGTAGTCAATCCGCTGCGATTCACTGGGAAGCGAATGGGGATCGTGGCAGGAAACGCATCCCAAACGTCCCGCACTCTTCTCGTAGCAGACGCTCGAAAGCATCTGCTCCGTTTGACTGACAGCCTCGGTCGTCGCGTTGTCTTCGATACCTGTTCCATCCACGAACACGGCCCAGATGTCGCAAATGTCGTCGCCGGGACGAAAGTCGTATTCGTCGCGGCCGTAGCGCAACATGCGATGCACGCCGTGGAGGTGGCACTGATAGCAGACACTGTCACGCAGATGCGGTTCCAGCCGGTTCGGATTGACGATCTCGTCTTCGGCTTCCGACGAGAGTTCTCCGTGTCGAAAGGCGACGTGCTGTTCCCCGGGCCCGTGGCAACGCTCGCAGGAGATCGCACTCTCGATGACGGGATGCCGCGGTTCGAATTGATTCAACAGCCCATCGACGGGATCGAGTTGACCCACATGGCAATGAATGCACCCTCCCAGAATGCGCCTCTCGAAATGCTTGTTCTGGATCTGATAGCCCGGAGAGAAATCCCATCGCTCTGAGCCGGAGTACCAGCTCATCGGCGACATCAGCAGCACGCCGTCGCGATTCGTGATGTACGAGCGGCCGCGCACCCCCGAACCCACTTCGTAGTCGACCGGCACGGCCTGGTCGTAGAGCAAGGTTCCATCTGGCGCGGTCGCGCGTTCGTGGTGATAGACCAGACCATCGTCTTCGGAAGCGTAGTAACGCACATCGAAGGGGCGATGGCGGCTGGGAGGAGCGCTGAAACCGGCATCGATGCCATAGTCTTCAATTTGTTCCACTTCATCGATACGGGCCGTCGCCCGTCCCATCGAGTGCAGATGAAACGTGTCGCAGATGCCTGCATGGCAGTCACGGCAGACGGCACTGCCGACAAAACCCTGAGCAGCCGCGGGAGGGCGTTCCACCGAGGCCGCCGAAAGGCGTTGCAGTTCGTCGCTCCCTGCAGGATCCCGATCGGGCAGCGCGAACTCGGGAGGCCGCAAGAGTGCTCTGCCGCCGACTATCAGCAAGGCTGCGACAAGCAACAGCGAGGTGATCGTCAGCACTCGGGTGCGAGTGGTCATTACCGCGCCTCCGAATGTTGTTCGCTGATGACCAGAATCTGGTCGACCTTAATGTCTTTCAATTGCTGACTGATTCCACTGGGCCATTCAACCGACACGTTGCACGCCTCGGCGACATCCCCCAGACCGAAGAACAAGGCGGGCTGATGTCCGACGCAAAAACTGGTCCCACCCGCTAACTGCTGGACTAACAGACGCTCTCCTTGCTCCACGGTGACCTGCACCCCCACGCCGCGACGATTGCTTTCGTGACCGATGAACTGCAATTGCAGCCAATGTCCGCGCTTCGAATCGTTGCGCAGCAGACCCATGGGCTCATTCTGATGCACGACAGCCAGATCCATGTCTCCGTCATGATCGTAGTCGGCTGACGCGACGCCGCGCGACAACGTGTTGCGTTCGAAGTACGCGCCTCCCCCCGCGCTGCAATCGTGCCAACGATCCCCGTCGAACGCGAGAAGCTGGGCCGGCATGAACCACAAATCGCCGTCCTCCCTCCAGTCGTCGATATGGCCGTTCGCCACAAACAGATCCTGCCTGCCATCGAAATCGAGATCGGACATCACGGTGCCGAAGGCCAGATACGGCAGCGTCGGTTGATGCAGATCGCGCTTACGGGTCTCGTCCTCAAAACCGGTCGGCCCGTAGTTGGCATACAGCGTGTTCGAATCTCCAGTGAAATGCGTCACGTACAGATCGGGAAAACCATTCTCGTCGAAGTCGCCGAAACCGACTCCCATGCTGGCTTGATATTGCCCCAGCCCGCTCAGCGCACAACCCATCAGTTGCCCCTGCTCGTCGAAGGTGCCGTCTCCCTGATTGACGAACAGATGGTTGGCCGACACATCATTGGCGACAAACACATCGGGCCGATCGTCGCCGTTGAGATCGGCCACGACCACGCCCAGCGACTTACCGTTCGGCGCGTTGAGTCCCCGTGCCTCGGCCTCTTCGAGAAACGTTCCATCTCCCTGATTGAAATAGCACCGATTGGGGACCGCATTCAGCTCTCGGGGGTGGCAGATCCCTGGTTCTTCCTTGTAATTGAGGCAAGCAATGGGATTCAGTGGGTCGTAGTCCAGGTAGTTGCAGACATAGATATCCAGATCCCCGTCCTGATCGAGGTCGTACCACGCGGCGCTCGTCCCCCACAGCGAATTATCGATGCCGGCCGATTCGGTCACGTTCTCGAATGTGCCGTCGCCCAGGTTATGATAGAGCAGATCGGGACCGACGTTCGTCACATAGATGTCGTCGAAACCGTCGTTGTCGAAGTCCCCGGCGTACGCTCCATGTCCGTAGACGTCGTCGCTGGGGATCGACGTCACGCTGACATCTTCAAAACGGTCTCCCGCAACGCTGCGAAACAGGCGATCGTCGGAAGGACGCCGATCGGCCCTTTCTTCAAATGGGTTCCCCCCCTGTGGAAGGTAGAGGTCCAACCAGCCGTCGGCGTCGTAGTCGAGCCATGACGCTCCGCCACACGTCGACTGGACCATCAGCATGGCGGGGGACGCACCGTTATCCACGGCGAAGTCGATGCCCAACTCCTCATGGACGTCAACCAAGACAGGCTGCCCGATGGCACGATCGTTCGACGGACGCGTGGCGTTCGCCGTCAAATCGAGGCCCGCGAGCAGATCGCTGGGCGTGTCGGCAGGAGCGGCGCTCGTCGCGACTTCGCCTGCGGGGTTTGTCCCGTTCTCGGAGGACGACGGGCATCCCAGACAGACGACGCAGAGAGCGAGCAGTGGTATGGCGTACGGAGCGCGCATTGGTCGATACCCAACGCGTTAGTGGTGCAGCAGGACCGTTAGACACAGCGAGAAACGAACAAACTCCCGTCGCCGGAGAACCGACCACGGGAGTTTGTGACGTCTTCGAACGACCGTTTAGAAGTTAGTCACGGTCTCGCCGCCAGCCGAGGTGATGATCCCCTGTTGGACGACATTGTAATCGATGTTCTCACTGACGAAACGCACGGCTCCGTCGGCCATCACGGCGTGGGCACCACCGACATGGTTGGAGGTCCAGCCAGTACAACGGGTGTCTTGATCCCAACCATTCTCATCATGTCCGTGAGCATTAGTCGTGTAATCGGAGTTGATCATGCCAATCCCGGAATGGATCGCCGAACCCGGTCCAATCCATGCGGTCCCGCGATTCATCTGAGCGGGGTTGTTCCGGCTACGCCAGTGGCAATTCTCGAAGCACATCACGGAGTTCGAGGTGCCGTCAGCGATCTGGGCCAACCGAGCCGATCCACGCGACCAGAAGCAGCCTCGCCAACGGGGATAGTTGTCCCAGTCGGTGGAGAAGGTGGTCACCCAGCTCTGGCTGGACCACTTGTTACCGCCAGCATCGTGCATGGGAACCATGTCCTGGCAGTCCTTCCAGCCGGTCCAGACGAAGCCCATGTTACCGACATAGTCGGTTCGTGCCCCCTGATAACCTGCGTCAGCGACGTTCGACCAACCTCGGGTGGCTTCACGATAGAGTCCCGAACCCTCGGCATGACGCGCTTCTTGAGGATTGCTGGGGCACAGCAAGACTGGAATCGGATTGGCCGCGACCTGCCTGACGATGGGATGATCGAAACCCTGTCCGCTGCCGTTGGTCCCCGCCAAGCCAGCTTCGAAGTAGTTGGCCGCGACGAGCTGATTGTATTGCGCCGTCCCATCCATGTAGGGGAGAGCCGACGTGATCCAGGAAACGCCAGTGAACGGTTCTTGCCCAGCACCCCAAACCACGGTAGCTGGAGGTGAACGCAGTTCGGGCGAGGGATCGTAGTTCAGCGGCAGGTATTCGCTATGGACTTCTGCGTAGTTATGACACGCCAGTCCGATGTTGTGCATGTGATCCTTACACTGCGTGCGGCGTGCCGCCTCACGTGCCTGCTGAACGGCAGGTAACAACAAGGCGATCAAGATCGCGATGATCGCGATCACCACCAGCAATTCAATCAGTGTGAAGGCGCTGCGTTGCCGGCGTCTTCGAAGTCGAAATGTCATGAGTCACTCCTCAAAAGAATAAAAAAATGGAAAGGATGCCCATTCAGCAAAATGAGATCAAAATCGCAAAAGAACTTGGACTACCTGTTTAATTCGTCGCCGGCCCACCATGAGCGGCACCGCCACCTTCTGCTCCACCATGTCCGGCACCACCGCCGTGACCACCGCTGGCTTCGGCTGCACGTTGCTGCATTTCTGCGTCAGTCGCACCACCAGGATTACCTTCCTCGCCACCACAACCAATTGAAATAAAGGCCAGAGAGAGAGCGAAGAGAGTACGCAGAATAAGCGATGATTTCATGGAGATCCTCGAGAAGTGACTTCGACCCAATGAATGAAGAACTTGAATAGAAGCAACTTTAACGTACGGCGAAGAGGGTTGCAACGCAACGGCAATCCCCGTTGCAAGTCGAATTACCGTGATTTTTTCGTGAAAAATGGTTGAAGGAGGCATCGAGGATGATCCACGAGGTTGCCGCGTTTCTCGCGTTCCCTCCGGCGATAATCTGCCTGGAGCAGCCTTCACATCCCCCTGGTGAGGAATCCCAGGCGAGCGTTCTGTGTGATTGGGGCGTCGAACGTAACCCTTTGATGCAGAACATGTAACGCGCACGGAAGTGTCTGTGGTTCCGTGGCGATTCTCAAGACGTTCCAGGCTGGCCCCTCCGGCAAACTACAACTGAAAGCCCCCGGGATTGTCCGGTTGTATCCGTCGTTCCATCGACTCGGCCACAATCGCAGCCCCGGCCTGGGTCGCGTAGTTGTAGATCCGCTCGGCCAGTTCGAAATCGAGGGAACGAGCATTCGGCAGCATGAAGAGGACTTCATGGAGCCGCTTCCCTTCCAGTTGAATCTCGCTTTGCAGGCCAGCTTCTTCTGAACGGCCGAGTTGCCGCAATGCTCCCGAGAACATCAATCGTCCGCGCCAATCGAATGGATTCAGTTCCACACACCTTTCAAGCGCTTGCGCTGCCTCTTCGAAACGATTGTTGGAGGAGAGGAGCCAGCCGCGCGCTCTCCAGAACCGGCAATCCAGTTCCGCGCTGGAGGGACACTTCGCCAGTAATTCGACGACGCGCTGTTCGTCTCCTTCGAAGATCGCCTTCTCCAGGTGAAAGGCCAGTATCTCCAGATTGTGGGGGTAGGTTTCCAGCATCTCATTCACGAGTGTGTGGTCCCCTTCGCCGACCGAGCGGGTCCCCAAGACGCGAATCGTGTTGTCCGCCGAGAATTTCGCCAGGTAGACAGCAGCCGCAACCTGCAACGTTTCGTCGTCCGGATACGACTCGAGCCATTTGCGGGTCAATCGCAGGCCATCCGAAAAGGTGACTTCGTAGGCCAGCAGCAGGTAGGCGTACGATTCCGGGGGTTCGGACTTGAGTTCCATCGCCCTCAGGATCTCTTCGCGCATCCGTTCCCGCTGCATTGTGATCGCATAGAAGTAGATCAGCCGTTGCCTGGCGACATCGGCGCGCTCGTTGATTTCAAGCATGCGTTGCCAGTTCTCGACCGCCTCGTAGGGCTGATTCAATTCAGAGAAGAGGATGTCCCCGCGCACCGCGAGCGTATCGAGGACGCCGGGATACGAATTATCGACGTGAGCGAGCGCATCGACGGCACCCTGCAAGTCCGAAAGCTTCAGCAGGGCATCGGCCAGGTGAACCCAGCCTTCGCTGGAATTGGGATCCCATTCCACCCATTGCGTTGCTCTCGCCTGAAGATGCTCCCACGACTCGGCCTCCGCGACCTCTTCGCAGGCTTCGCGGTAGAACTGAGACTGCCGGGCGTGCCACCAGTTGTAGGTCGGTCTCGCCGCGATGGCGATGCCGGCCAGCAACATCAACAACAGAAGGCCTGCTCGCAGCCAGGCCAGCGATGATGACGAAGTCGTGACTGATTCGTTCGGTTTAACGTCTTGAACCTCAACTTCACCCGCTGGTTTCGCGGGCTCGTTGACGGTCGACGTTGCACTGGGATCGGCCACGACGTGAACTCATGGAATCAGGACGGCATTCCCGCAGATTAGTACCTGCACGGCATCAAGATTCGCGGAACGCCGGTGCGCGGTCAACCCTGAACCAGTCGCTCAATGGTGTTGTTTGGAGCAGGGGTAATCACTTTGAACCCTTCTCCCCCCGCGATCGACGTTGTTTGCAGATCACGCGTGGAGGCGGGGGAGAAGGTGGCCGTAGGCCGGATGAGGGGCGCGCGTGAGACATTGCACGTGAGCAGCGTTTTAGTGATCCCCTCACCCCTCTCCCCCACAATGCACCAGACTCCGCTTTCATCGTTTCTCAGTGGGGGAGAGGGAGTATTCCACCACCAACCAACGGATGCAGCAGGGTCGAGAGCTTGGGATCGCCGTGTCGGGAGCGGAGTCCGTTCCCGACATGGCAAGCTCCTGGCAACTCAGTTCTCGTCGAACACGCGTACGGCCTGCTCCTGGACGATTGGGTTCTCCAGGTCGGTCGAGTTCAACAGCATGCGAACTCTCGCGTCTCCACGGCTGACGGCGGTCAACACGATGTCGAACGACTGCTCACCCGAAACGGCCAGGCCATCGATCGCTTCGAACGTTACCGTTCGTCCATCGACCTGATGAGCCACGGGGCCTTGCGCGGTGACGAACTCCATCTCCGCAGGCACTTCGATGCTGGCCTGCACACCATGGGCAGCGGCGGTGCCGGCGTTGCGAATCGTTAGTCGCAGCGAAACCTGCTCGCCCACGAGTACCGGTTGACCGGCATGCTCGACATCGACGATGAGTGACGAGAAGCCGGCGACGTCGATTTGTGTTTGCAGTTGAGCGCGGTTGCCGGCCGAGTCACTTGCGATCAGCGAGCCATCCCAGTTTCCTTCCTGAGCGGCCACGACCGATGAACGAAATTCGCGAGACCCATGCGCTTCCAATTGAGGAATCGTCCAGGTGATCGTGCGCGTCAACGGATCGAATCGGCCTCCCTCGGGAATCGAGGCCAGATCGAGCCCTTGCGGAATCGCTTCGACCACCGCGACGTTCGTGAGGGGCTGCGCTGATAGATTGGTGACGACGTTCGTATATGTGGCAGGCCGACCGACGAAACGGCGAATCGGTCCCTGGCGACGCACTTCGATGCGCGATTCGAGCAAGTTGATGTCGAGTTCGGCCTGGTCATGCACTTGGCCGGCGATGGTTACTTGAGCGACCGGGCTGACGGCGCCCGACGAGGCGGCCGTCAACACCAGGTCGGCGGTGCGCACTTCACCCGGGGCAATGTTGCCAATGGCGTATTCGAGTTCGCGGCCACCCGGATGGTTCAAGCCGTCGGGGAGCATCGCGACAATCACGACATCTCGGGCTTCTCCGTCGCCGTCGTTACGAATCGTGAATTGATAGGCACCTTCTTCACCCATCGCCATTTCGGCGGGGCCGGTCATGTCGACCGACAACTCAGGAGCGGTGATGACAGTGGTCGCGGCGACCTCGGCACGAAAGCTGACCGTCGCCACACTGCCGAGCTCGCCGGCAGCCGTCGGGATGACACGCACCTTGATGATCTGCTCTTGTCCAGGCTCCAGTGTGTTCAAAGTCCACACCAGTTGTGTGCCGACGAGATTGGCGACGGGACTGGTCCCTCGCAGTTCCGAGCCGAGCGGGATGCGGTCTTCGACCACCACATGATGGGCGGCCGACTGTCCGACGTTGCGAACGTGGATTTCGTAGATCAAGAACTCGCCGACGATGGCCTGAGGCGGAGCCACCTTTTGAATCTGAAGTTCGGGCTGATGGTTCGAAGAGACGATTCCATCGACCGTACCATCACCCACATAAGTATTGTTGGCCGGCGTGGTCGGCGTCGTGGGGCTGGTCGGGACAGAACTCGGCGAAGTCGCGGGAATCTCGGCGGTTCGCGCAGGAAACGACGTCGTGGGACTGGTCGTGCCTGGCTGCGTCGCGAACGGCGACGGTGTTTGTGTGGCCGCGGGTGGTGAAGTCGCCGGGAACGGGGAAGGCGAAGTGGAGTCCGTCGCTGGAGTGGTGGAAGGATTGACTGAAGGGAACGTCATCCGTGCCGGGGCTTGAGTCGGCTCCGTCTGAGAACCGGCATCAATCGGGCGAGGATTAGTTGATTGCGGGAAGGGATTCGACGGAGCGCTGGATGGCAGAGTTGCCGGCGTTGGTTCGGCATCGATCGGGGCATCCGAAGCCGGAGCAGGATCATCAAGCGAAGCGCGTCCCGGAATCGAAATGCGTGCCGGTGCCGAAGACTCGCTTGTTGCCGGTTGGCCAGAAGTGGCGCCAAACGGATTCGAACTTCCGCTCGGGACCGATGACGGACTGACTGATGGCGGTGCCGAAGTGTCGCCCGTCGAACTGGACGGTGGATCGGTCGCCTGGGTAGTGGTGGGAGCAAAGGGATCGCTGCTGGGAATGCTTGGCGTCGTTGGTCCGAAGGGATTGCTGGTCGCACTTCCGCCCGCGGCGGGGAATGACAATGTGCGCGGCGGCGATGACGTCGGCTGACTGCTGGGTGCGGGCGTGCTCGACGAAGCTCCGAAGGGGTTAGTGACAGCCGGCGCGGACGAACCATCATCAGTGGCACCGGCGGTGATCGTGAAACCTGCCGAGTCTGACGCTTCTTGGCTCTGTGTGGTTGACGTTCGAGTTCGAGGGATCGAAGAGTCCGGTCCCGCTGGGAAGTACTGAACGTCGTCCCTCAGGTAGGCCGGCGATGGCTCCGTCTGGCCCGCATCATCACTGGAAGGCGACGGCGTCGGCAGCAGGGCAGGGGAGTCGTATTCACTGGGCAAGAAATTCAACGTCGGGCTGGCGGGTGACGGCGCATCGGGCGTCGTGGCCGTCTCGCTGTCACTGCGCGGCGGCAGCACCAGGAACGGGTTGCCTCCCGCTTGAGTTTGCGTTTGAGATGGTGGAGCACTTTGCGTCGACGATGTTCGCGAACCCGTTGCAAACGGATTCGAGGGAACCTCATTGGCCGCTAACAGTAATTCGCCACCCTCTGCAGCATCATCCACAGCGACTCCATCAGCCGCGACGATCAGATCGTCGGCATCGATGATGTTGTCGTCGTTGGCGAACTCGTCATCCGCGATCAGTTCTTCTGCCTCTTCGACAATGACAGTCGGCGAAGTGCTGCCAACCGGTGTACTCACAATCGTCGGGGGAGTGGCGAAGAGTTCGTTGTTGCCGGCTGGTGCCGCTGTGGTCGGTCGCCAGGGGAAGCCATCGTCGCCCGTACCGAAGTCGTCGGCACCCGGCTGCGCCGGCGTGGGCTCGTTGAATGCAAATGGTGTCGGTGATGGTGTCGGTGAGCCGTCGTCGTCCGACTCGGGGGAATTGAGAACATCGTCGTCGTCGGCGAGGTCGTCGAACGCGGCATCGAGATCTTCGTAGCTGTCGTCGGAGTTGCTCGTGGCATCCGACATGCCTTTTTGCGCATGCAGCACGATCAGGCAACCCAGGCCCAATACCCCAACCAGCGCGGTGATCTTCCAAAAGGAGCCTGGCATCGGGAGTCCTTTCCCCAAAGCAATTCCGAAATCCATTTCTGATATCAGCGGCCAAACGCCCTCGGGGCGTTCCGCGAAGGTGGGGTTGGTAGCAGATTTCTGGGATCAGGGAAAGATGGGATTGATTGGTTGTCGTCGTCGATGGGTTGGCAAATCCCGATGCTGGAAGAATCTTTGTAACAGTTGCTCCGGGTGTTCGCTGTGTGGTGTATCACGAGGCATCACGGCCTCGGCCGCCACTCAATCAATAAAAACCCTGGAGAATTCCAATGAGCCGTCTTGTCACAACCATCGCCCTTGCAGTCACTTGTGTTGCAGTGACCACTTCCGTCGAAGCGGGAGGCTGTCATCGCTCACGAAGCTATTCAAGTCACTCGTCACATGGTTATCAGTCGTACCATGCACAGCCGACGTACCCCAGCTATCCCTCTTGCCATACGCAACCTTCTTACCATGTGGAGCCGACCTACCAATACCCCGGCTATCCCTATCCCGGCGTTGCACAACCTTACCCCGGTCAGCCTTACCCGAGTCAGCCATACCCGGGCATGCCTTACCCCGGCTCCGGTCCGACGGGTCCGCTTCCTGTTGAAGTCGGCCATCCGCAAGGTGGACCGGTCGCGATCCCCGCGCCGCAGTTTGTTCCCGGCCCCGGCCCCGGTGTCGTCGCTCAGCCTGTCGTGCAACCCGTTGCGATCGCACCGCCTGTTGTGGCGTCACCGATCATCGAAGCTCCTGTGTTTCCGGCTCCCGTCAATCCGGCCCCAGTCGCTCAGGGACCAGTTTTTGAAGCTCCCGGCTTGCCGGCACCAGTTGTCGAAGGCCCCGTGTTCGAAGGACCAGTCGTTCCCACGCAGTTCGAAACAGCACCGCCCGTCGTGGATGCAATTCGCAACGAGGCCTTCATGGGGTTGCCTCTGCAACTGACAGCCCTCGGCTGCGGCGATGTTCCCGGATTCTGCGTGCTGAGTTTTGGCGGCTTCGAGATGCCCCTCGCCATCAACGTGTGGCAGGAAGGCATGATCGAAGTGCAGATGCCGACGATGAACTTCGCCGGTGCCACCGATGCAACGCTCTTGATCTTCAACGCCGATCGCACCCTCTATGCCGAACTGCCACTGACGCTGCTGAACGCCGCCCAGTGAGTATCAATCGATAGCAGGGGGTCCTGTGAGAGCAGGGGGTCTGGAAGCGGAGCTTCCAGGCCTCCTGTTTTTGTTTGTTGGTATGACTTCTAAGGAGCCACGCACGCAGTAAGTGGAACACGCTATCCACTTACTGCGTGCGTGGCTCATTGGCGTGCGTGGCTCATTCTTCTCGTTCACTCCTTTAAGTGTCGATCGAAGAACGCGCGGACTTCATCCCTGGGATCCTGCTCACCAAACCCGCCGTGGCCGCCACCTTCGATCACGATCAATTCGCTCTCGACTTCAGCCGCAATCAGCGCGTCATGCAGCACCTGGCTCTGCAGAAACGGTACGATCGGATCGGCATCACCATGCACGATCAAGAACGGCGGGTCGTCTTCCGTGACATACGTAATCGGGCTGACGGCCACGGCCTCTTCGGGCATTTCACTGATCGCACCGCCGATCAACCGAGCTTCGGGTGAGTCGGCCGCCGCGTGATCGAGTCGGCTGACCTCGGTGCAATGAGCGTCGATGTTGGGGAAGTCGCTCGGCCCGAAGTAGTCGCACACCGCCTGCACTTCGCTCGACACGCCCGTCGTGCCGAGATCCCCTTCGAGTTCCTCGATGTCGCCGGCGGTTCCCATGAGAGCGACAAGATGTCCGCCTGCAGACGCGCCCCAGACTCCGAAGTGGTCGGCATCGAGCTGATACTCGTCCGCATGCGCCCGCAGCCAGCGGATTGCGGCTTTGCAGTCGTAACTCTGTGCCGGAAACGTCGCATGCTGGCTGAGTCGGTAATTGATGCTCGCGACGGCATACCCTTCACGCACTAGAAACAAGGCAGGAGTGTGGTCCTTGTTTCCACCCAGCCACGCTCCACCATGAATCCAGATCACCAGGGGTCTCGACGACTCTGCTTCGCCGGCAGGAAGATAGAGATCAAGCGTGTGTCGCTCGTCACCGTCGCCCACGTAATCGATGTCGCGATGCGCGACGACTCCATCAGGCAGTCGGCGGTCCTGATTCGGCTGCGCCTTGATATCTGTTACCAGAGTGAAGAGTACGAGAATTGAAAGCAGCAGCGGCTTCATGACATGTCCTTAGAGAAGAGGGGGACGTCTAAATCGTCGCGCACGAAATCGGTCGCGACAGGTTTTCACAGTTCGTCGGTCCTTATTGCCGCCAAACGAGCCGCGCACGTAGTAAGCGGAAGCGGCAGTCGTAGCCAATTGTGTGTGCGTGCAAAATCTTCACTCGTCTTCAACAAGTCCAACAGAATTATGGACGCTCATTGTTGCCACTCGTCGCGTGTTCGATAACAAAGTCGACCAGCTCCTGGCAGTGGAAGAAACCTTCCCAGAAATTGTGACCCTGTCCTTCGGCCACGATCAATTCGACGAACTCGCCTGCCCCTGCATCGACGTAATTCTGCTTGAATGCGGCCGAGTTGGCGGCCAGCGGAACAACGACATCCTCGTCTCCGTGGATGAACAACGCGGGGATTCGTGCATCGGCCAGCACGCTCACACGTTCGATGGGATTCAGCGTGTCCAAGTGTGATTCGAGTGCTGTCGTGGTCATGCCGTAAGCGGGGGCGGCGCGATCGAGACCGGGATAGGTTCGCAAATCGAACACGGGATAGATCCCCGCGATCCCGGCCACCTTTTCAGGATTGTGTATCGCCCAACTGCTCACCCAGAGACCTCCGCGACTGCGCCCCAGCAGACAGGGTCGCTCGGCATAACCGCGTTGCAACATTGTGTGGTAAAGGGCATCGAGCCCCTCGTTTCCCCAGGGACTGCCATACGCCTCGCCAACATCGATGCCGGCGACGGCGACACCAGCCGCGAGAAACTGTTCGTGCATCCATTGCTCATGCACATCGGGATAGGGAGGAAGCGTTGGGCCGTACATCACCCAGGGCTGTGGCGTTTTTCGCAACTCTTCCGGAGGCAACATCACGAAGGCTGGACGACCCGCAACGAGAAATGATTCGCCCGGCAGGATCAACGACTTGATCGGCTCACTCGCAACTTCGACATCCTCCAGATCGTCCACCGCCAGTCGCTGAAACTCATTCCAACGCGCTTGCCACGCCTGAACCAGTTGATTGACCAGATCGGGATGGTCGGCTGCGACATTCATCGTCTCCGCGCGATCGACGCTCATGTTGTAGAGTTCCCACGCGGCGTCCTCTCCCGCAGCCACGATCTTCCAGTCTCCCTGACGATACGCCCGATTCCCTTCGTGCTGCCACCAGAGATCGGGATGATGCATCAGCCCATCGCCTTCAAACGCGGGGCGCAGGCTCAGCCCCGGCGGCAACGGTGTCGGCGAATTGTCCCAGATGCGAAGACGTTCTGTCTGGGCCACATCGAGGATCGTCGGCACAACATCGATGATGTGCACCGCGTCGTGCCGAAGTTCATAGCGAGCGGCGATGCCGTTCGGCCAACTCACGATGAGTGGTGTGGAGATCCCTCCTTCGTGAACCCAAGTCTTATGTCGGCGAAACGGAGTGTTGCACGCCGTCGACCAGCCCGGCCCCAGACAGAGATGCGTCTCCGCCGAGCCGGGAGGGGCTGCGGGGTCGTGACCATCACCACGCACCATGATTTCCGCGCTCGCTCCATTGTCGGAGAGGAACATGATCAAGGTGTTATCGAGAGCCTCCATCGCGCGCAACTGATCGAGCACGCGACCGATCTCGTGATCCATGCGGTCGATCATCGCGGCATGAATCGCCATCTTCGTCGCCTGAAACTCCTGCTGTTCTTGCGTCAGTTCATCCCACGGCAAGGGTCGATTCACTTCGCCGGGACCGAGGGCCTCGATGTCTTCGGGAAAGTCGTAGGGGGGACCAACGTCATACTCCACGTCCGACAATGGGCCAGTCACGAGTCCCATCTCCTGCATGCGTTGCCAGCGCTCGGCACGTATCTGATCCCAGCCGACGAGGTATCGCTCGCGATACTTGTCGATGTCCTCCGGCAGGGCATGCAGCGGGAAGTGCGGCGCGGCGAACGCCAGGTATTGAAAGAAGGGCTGTTCGGGAAACTGTGCTTCATGCTCCTGCAGGAATTCAATCGCGCGATCGGCGATTGCGATCGATGAGTAGTATCCCGTACCCGGTTCGACCGACATCAATGGTTGATCATCCTCGAAGAGGACTCGCGGAGAGAAGAAGCGTCCCGTGTCCTGCAGGTAGTAGGAGTGATCGAATCCCGTCGCGACAGGCGTGCCGTCGATGTGCCACTTGCCGGAATGAAACGACCGGTAGTCCGCCTGATGCAATACTTCGGGAAGGAGCCTCGCCCAGTCAGGTCGCACGCCTCGACCACCGCTGGGGATTCCTGGCAGAGAGTCTCGACGAACTTGTTGTGCGTAGTAGCCCGTCATCAACACGGCTCGCGTCGGCCAACATCGCGCGGTGTTGTAGCACTGAGTGAACCGCAGCCCGTTGGCTGCCAGCCCGTCGAGATGTGGGGTGTCGATCTCGCTGCCGTAACAACCCAGGTCCGAGTACCCCAGATCGTCGGCCAGAATGATAAGCACATTGGGCCGGGCCTCGTCGGCCATCGCGGAAGGCGCGGCAACCAGTGCCATCAGAGATACGATGAACAATCGGATGAATGGCATGAGCGCGATCGTCGAGTGAAGCGAGAGGAGAAAGTCGAAATGGGGCTGGAGGGATTCGAACCCGCAACCAAAGGATTATGAGTCCTCTGCTCTAACCGTTGAGCTACAGCCCCTGGCAATCAGAACCGAACAGTCCTGTCGTTGAGGTTCGACAGAGTACCTGCTGCGCGCCGGACTCGACAACCAAATGCGGCGTCCAATCGCCCTGGTGCTGATCGATATGACGCAAATGGATCAGTAATGGTTCACTGCAGTCGTTCGAGAGGCGAGGCAAACTCGGAGGCGGGGCCGTCGCGGTCTTGATCGAAGCCTTCCGACAGGCAGTTTCCTATCTCAGTAGGATGGCCTTCCCAGGCCGGCGAGCACAGCCAGAAGAGCGAGGAAGCCCATCCGACGATGGATTGGAAACCGCTTCCTGCGCATAAAGCCCATATTACCCAGAGGATGGGGCAAAATGGGCTGCGTGGTCTCTGCGACTGACGCCGACGATCTGGCCGCGAGATTCCCGGCGGCAACTGGCGGACCCAACTCGTTTGAAAACCGTATTCGGGGCGGCTAACGTGTGGATTCGCCTGGGATGACGTGTCGCGCGGCTAGACGCCGATCGTCACCAGAAATGACGTTTATCATTTCACTTGCGACGCGAAGTTAGAATCTATCACGCTGGATACGGTGATCCAGCCCACTCGCATGCGTTGGCACCCAAGGAACACAAGGGCCGCCGATCTTTGGAGACATCTGCCATGGGACGACCTGTCACGCTCTTCACCGGTCAATGGGCCGACCTGCCTCTCGAAACCCTCTGCAAGAAGGCAGCCGAGTTTGGTTACGACGGCCTGGAACTCGCATGCTGGGGAGACCACTTCGAGGTCGACAAAGCTCTTTCCGATGACACCTACTGTGCCCGCAAACGTGATCTGCTCGAAAAGCACGACCTGAAGCTGTTCGCCATCTCCGCACATCTCGTCGGACAGGCGGTGCTCGATAACATCGATGCCCGTCACAAGCAGATTCTCCCTCCCTATGTCTGGGGAGACGGCAATCCCGCCGGCGTCAATCAGCGGGCCATCGATGAGATGAAGAACACCGCACGGGCCGCTCAGAAACTCGGCGTCGGCGTCGTCAACGGCTTCACCGGTTCGAGCATCTGGCATCTCATTTATGATTTTCCTCCTATCCTGCAGTCGCAGTATGACGAGGGCTATCAACTCTTTGCCGACCGCTGGAACCCGATTCTCGATGTCTTCGAAGAGTGCGGAGTGAAGTTCGCGCTCGAAGTCCATCCGACCGAGATCGCTTTCGACGTTTACTCGTCTCACAAGGCACTTGAAGTTCTCGATCGTCGTCCGGAGTTTGGTTTCAACTTCGATCCGAGCCACCTCATCTGGCAGGGAGTCGATCCGGCGGAGTTCATTCGCGAGTTCCCCGATCGCATCTATCACGTCCACATGAAGGACTCGGCTGTCACGCTGAATGGCCGCACCGGCATCCTGTCGAGTCATCTGCGATTCGGCGATGCCCGTCGCGGCTGGGACTTCCGCAGCGTCGGCCGCGGCGGAGTGCGCTTCGAAGAGATCATCCGCGCCCTGAACGCTGCCGGCTATCCCCAGGACATGCCCCTCTCAGTCGAATGGGAAGACAGCGGCATGGACCGCGAAGCCGGCGCCGCCGAAGCGTGCCAGTTCTGCAAGAACATTGACTTCGCCCCCAGCGGCCGAGCGTTCGACGCCGCGTTCGCGGATTGAGTGGTGTCCCGTAGGGCGGCCTTCCCAGGCCGCCCCAGGTAACCCGAAGCATGGGCGAGGGCGTCGTGGAGAGCGGCGCGCGAATGTTAGTGATTGGGCCACGGGAACTGCCACATGTTGTTCGTCGTTGATCAAACCACGAAGACGGCTTCGGCTGCACCGCAACCGACGTTTGCGGAAATGACGTTGAAGGAGCGATTCGACATTCAAGAGTGGATTCTTGCATGTCCCGAGCTATTGGGTGAAGAACTCCTCATTATCACTGTTGAGTTTGATCGTTTCGATCGTACCTCGGAACGCCTTGATCTGCTTGCAGTCGATAAACGCGGGAAACTGGTCGTCATCGAACTCAAGCGTACTGCAGTCGGAAGCAAAGCCGACTTGCAGGCCCTGCGTTACGCTGCATACTGCTCGACTCTGGGAATCGACGACCTCGCTGAGTTGCACGCAGCGCACTTAAAGCAGCGAACGCAAAAGGACCTAAGCGCCGCAGAGGCACGCGAGATCATTATTGAGTTCCTGGAAAACCCTGAGTTTGTGGAGTTCGATGATCAGCCGCGGATCATCCTCGCCGCAGAGGAGTTTCCGGCAGAGATAACGGCCACGCTGTTGTGGCTTCGCTCCTTCGATCTCGACATCTCTGCAGTACGTCTTCGACCTTATCAGGTCGGCGGACAGCTTCTGGTGGATTGTTCAGTCATCATTCCGCTTCCAGAAGCCGAGAGTTTTATCATCAGACGTGAACGGAAGGATGTCCGCAAGCAACGCGAAATGCGAGGCAGAGGCGAGGCATACCTACCATGGTTCCAAGCACTCATCGATTCGCTTCGCGAAGACCATCAGTTTACGAATGCGCGAGTGGCTCAGCCCCAAAACTGGTATTCCTTTGCATCTGGGTTCGCACGTGTGCCCTACTCCGTAGCTTTCACTCAGCAGGGACTGAGAGCGGAAGTTTACTTGGATTCGGGCGAACAAGACGAAAACAAGCGAGTCTTCAAAACACTGCTTGCCCAACGAGAAGAGATTGAACTCGAATTCGGAGAGCCGCTCAGTTGGGAGGAGTTAGATGAGCGGCGTGCAAGTCGCATCGGGATCTATCGAGAAACGACGATCGCTTCACCCCCGGACGAACTTGAGATCGCACGAGAATGGGCCATTGAGAAGCTTATCCGTCTCAAGAAGGTTTTCTCGCCACGCCTGGAAAAGTTGCTGAGGTGATTCCGAGCCGGATTTCACTACGGGTGGCTGAGGTCGACCAAACGGGACGCCACTGTTGAGTGGTGGAGTTGGCATACCTCGCGCGAACTGGGGACAGGTTGCCGGTGCCGTCTCATTGACAGTCAAGCCAACTCCCGGCAACCTGACCCCCAACTCCCGGCGCGTGTATCGCTCTGCATCAATTCTGCAGAGCGGCTCGGTCATGGGCTTTTCAGTTCACTTCCGATTTTGAATTTCTCGACTGCGCGATCGTTCAGATTATCTGCAGTCCATTCAACAACTCCAATTGCTTCGCAAATGTCTGACAGAGTGATATCAATGCAGTCACCTACTTTGAGCCCCGAGTCTGGGAACTGCGTGAAGAACTCCCTGTTCACGATCCAGCGATTGTGTTCAATGAGATTCCTCAACGCGCTCATCCAAAGCAGTGATTCCCGAATCTGATCTCGTGCTTCGGATTGGTCCGACAATTTCGCTTCAGGAAGAACTGGTAATCCGAACTTTTCGAATACCTTTTCAATTCCAACGAATCCAGCTCGTGTCAATTCTCCCTTCCGGTCTTCGATGATATGCCGTTGTAGTTCAAGTGGATCCTTCGCTCGAAGTGCATCCTCATGTGTGATCTTATTCGCTGTGTATAGCACTCGCTTTTCGCAGTTCGCGATCTCTTCGAAGAGATCTACCATAAACGTCTCGAACACCCTATGGTGGACTTACCCACGTTTGGTGGGCGCTCTGTGGGGAGTGTAGACTCCCGTGAAAGGAGCGAGAGGGATGAATCAAATTGAAACGTCAGTGAGCACACGTCGGAGGTATACGTCGGAGTTCAAGCAGGAAGCTGTGCGGCTGGTCACTCAGCGAGGTTTGAGTCTGGCGGAGGCGGCTCGGCGATTGGGGATCCATGCCAACCTGCTGCGAAATTGGAAGCAGTCGTTGGAGAAGCACGGGGCGCCGGCCAGTCCACAGCAGCCTTCGGCCCTGGAAGCGGAGAATACGCGTCTGCGAGCCGAGAATGAACGGCTGCGGATGGAGCGAGAGATTTTAAAAAAAGCGACGGCCTTCTTCGTCAAGGAGTCGCGATGAGATATGCCTTCATTGAAGCGCATCGTGAGCGGTGGCCGATTGCGGTTCAGTGCGCCGTGCTGCAGGTCTCCCGCAGCGGGTATTACGCCTGGCGGAAGCGTCCGCCCAGTGCCCGGGCTCGGCGTTGGGAGGAACTGACGCAGCGCATTCGGGCGATTCACGAGCAGCCGCATCACGACGTTTATGGAGCGCCGCGAGTGCATCGGGAATTGCTGGCTCAGGGTCAGGTCTGCAATCGCAAGACGGTGGCCCGGTGTATGAAATCGGCGGGCATTCAGGCCAGGACGGTGAAGAGGTTCCGCGTGACCACGACCGATTCGAAGCATTCGCATCCGGTGGCTGCAAACATCGTGGATCGGGAGTTTTCTCCCTCTGAGAAGAACCAGACCTGGGTGGCGGACATCACGTACATTCCGACCGATGAGGGCTGGTTGTATCTGGCTGCCGTCGAGGATCTGTTCTCGCGGAAGATCGTGGGCTGGTCGATGTCGGAGCGGATCGACAGCCGTCTGGTGGTCGATGCCTTGCAGATGGCGCTGCAGCGGGAACTGCCTGGAAACGACCTGGTGGCCCATTCCGATCGCGGCGTGCAGTACGCCAGCGAGCACTACCAGCGACTCTTGAGCCAGCACGGCATCACCTGCTCGATGAGCCGCAAGGCCAACTGCTGGGACAACGCGCCGATGGAATCGTTCTTCGCCACCCTCAAGAAAGAACACGTGCATCACGAGCATTACAAAACCCGAGAACAGGCCCGTCAAAGCCTGTTTGAGTACATCGAAGTCTTCTATAACCGCGTCCGTCGACACTCAGCACTCGGATACCAATCCCCGCTGAACTTCGAACAGGCCGCATAACCATCAACCGCGCCCACCAAACGTGGGTAAGTCCATGGATTTCACGGTACACCAAGGCAAGTGCTTGTGTCTTGAATCCACCGGGTTGAGATTCGACAAGTTGGATCTCGTCTGATGTGATGCTCAGAATGCCAGGGTACCCGAGCCGATTCGAGTGCGGTCCGCGCATTGCAATCATCGTATCGGGCACGTCCGATTCACGTAGTGCCTTCGATGACGTTTCAAGGAACGACTTCACCGCGTTCGTGGTCTCACCAACCAAGGCAAATGTCAGAGCCTTTGCAGTTGCAAGCGCTACACGGAACGTGCGGTAAGCGGCGTTATCAGCAGCATACTGAAGCGAATTTGATGGCATAAGTGAAAACTCCAATCTCAATGCGACTAAGGACCGAACTCACAGCGGGAAGGCGATTGAGACACCTCGCGTAAAAGAAGGACAATTTCAATTGCGATACGTTCACATATCATTACCGTGAAAACTTGATCAAGTAAGTGTAGGCAGGTGGCCCGGGTAGCCCGGCCAGTGAGTGTAGGGCAGGCTGTGCCTGCCGGATGGGGAGTCGGGGACGCGCGCTCCTCTGTAGGGAACGGACTCCTTGCCGTTCCCCTAGACTAGTGCCTGACGAACTCCAGGATCAGAGTCTCGCTCAAATCCGTCAGGCACAGCCTGACCTACTGGTTCATCTACCCGTAATTGTCAGGTGGCTCAAACATTCCCGTCAGGACAAATCGCACGAAACTCGTTCAAATGGCATGACATTTATCATTAGACCTACCACTACACTTGCTCGCTTCAACAGTGGCACCTGGCGAATAGATGGTTAAGCGCATCGCCCGACGCAGACTCAATGACAACCACGAATCCGAAACACCACCATGACCACTTGACACACAGCGTCTCATAGATGGCCGGGGTGAGGGGCTACCCAAGAACTTTCACGAACCAACGTCAACGCACCACTCGCCTGTGGGCTCCCGCTGGTCGACCACAGCCACCCGCCGGGTGCCACTGTCGAAAGAGTTCTGAAATGAGAGTGTGCCACTGGCTTTGCCGGCTTTACCAGTGCCGATCGCAGATTATGCTTCGATGTTGAGTCTGAGTCGCATCGGTCGCTGATCGTGTCTCGCCTGTAAGGTGCCGTATATCGCGAGAAGTTCGCCGACAACCTGAAGCGCGAGTTACCGCGAATCCCTTTCGCGCCCGACTTCCGCGCCTTTGCCAAGGCGGGAAAGAAGCTGGCCGACCTGCATCTGGGTTACGAACAGCTCAAGCCCTGGGATCTGGGCTTCATCGAAGCGCCGAAAGTCCCCCTCTCGTACCGTGTCGAGGACAAGATGCGGTTATCGAAGGATAAGCTGCGACTGACCGTGAACCCGTCTCTCACACTCGCCGGCATACCGCCCGAAGCCTTCGACTACCGTCTCGGCAACCGCTCGGCCCTCGATTGGGTGATTGACCAGTATCGCGTGAAGACCGACAAACGCAGCGGCATCACATCGGACCCCAACCGCGATGACGACCCCGAATACATTGTCCGACTCGTCGGTCAAGTGATTCGCGTCAGCGTCGAGACAGTCGAGATCGTCAACTCGCTGCCTGCGTATGCGAGCAAGTAGGTCCCGCTTGCCGAGCGGGACCTCGCGCGGAGAGCAAAGCCTAACGTCCAGGTCCCGTCCGGCAGACGGGACCTACTCTCTCGCGATTCGCCCGCACTCGGCCATCATCGCTTCCAGACACAACGACAAGTGGCCTGTGGTCAGGTCGCTTGCGGCCCCGAAAAATGTAACGTCGCAAGGCCGGCGCTTCGCGACGAGAAGCGACGAACTCGAAGCAAGTTCGTTCGCATGGGTGCCGTATGGCACCCCGCTGAGGCCGGCACCAGTTGCGCCTGGCGCAACCGCGCGCCTTAGGGTAGTCGGAACGTGAACTCGGACGAATCTGCGTCCGTGCGGGCCGTCAAGAGTATGGCAAGAGTATCACCAGGTGTGTGTCTCTACTGTTGTACTCTTGTACGCTTGCCCCCCCAAAACGGCAGGTGACGGCAGGAATTAACAATGCGAGGGGAACGGTGTGCCTATTCCGCCTAGACTCTCCAGTCCCGTGCCGGTCGCGACCGCAGCATGTTGGCTTCCGGATCGTTGATGAACTCCTCCGTCACCGGATCGATCTCCAGCTTGCGGCCCAAAATCCACGAAGCGGCGGCGGCATGACAGGCGATGTGCGAGCGGCGCATTACGTCGGCGTTCGCGTTCGTCACGCCTCGACTGCGGATGCAATCAAAGAAGTTTCGCGAATGTGCCGAGACATCCAGCCCGCGCACACGTCGCGTGTCGGGCAGATCGTTTGCCAACGATGCCGGTTCGATGACGATCTCCCCTTCGTCTCCCGTCTCGACCCAGCCTTCGTCACCGATGAAGCGCACCGGGCAGGTTCCCAGCCGCGTGATGTAATGCGGCGAGCGCTCGCGGAACGGCTCGGGCAGGAAATCGATGATGAGCTGCACGCCGTTCGAGTAGCGGCAGACGATCTTATCCTCCATCGGCTCGTACTCGATGGGCATGGTGTCGTCGGCCTGATTGGCCCACTGGCAGAGGTCGACGGTGTGGGCACCCCAGTCGAGGAGCTTCGCTCCGGAATCAAAGTCCCATTGTCCGCGCCAGCGACCGTTGCAGTATTCCTGATTGAACGGCCGCCATGCCGCCGGTCCCAGCCACATGTTCCAATCGACGACCTCCTTCGGAGGTGTCGGCTGCGCCGGAAGCCAGGTGTTGTCGAGGACCGGCAGATAAATCGACGCATGCATCGTATGCAGTTGGCCGAGCTTGCCGCTGTGAACCATGTCAACAGCCGTCTTGAAGTTCGGCACGCTGCGTCTTTGTGTTCCTGCCTGGAATACGCGACCGGTGCGGTGCATCGTGTCGGCCAACTGCTGACAGAGTTCAATCGTAATGCCGCAAGGCTTCTCGCTGTAGACGTCCTTCCCGGCTTCGGCCGCCAGCATCGAAGCGGCCGCATGCCAGCGGTCGCCGGTGGCGATCAGCACGGCATCGATATCGTCGCGATCGAGGATTTCGCGGAAGTCGCGATAGAGTTCGCAGTCGCTGTTGCCGTAGTGCGTGTCGACGAGCGTCTTACCGGCATCGCGACGGCTCTGCTGCACGTCGGCGATGGCGATGCAACGAATATCTTCGAACTGCAGCATCGAAGTAAGGTCATACGTGCAGCGTGGACCGATGCCGATCACGCCGAGGGTGAGCGTCTCGCTGGGAGCTGTCGCATCATCGAGGCCCAGCACTCGCGAAGGAAGCACGGTGGCCGCAGTGGCCGCAGCCGCCAGCGATGCCGATCCCTTGAGGAAACTCCGCCGCGTCGAATTCGATTGAGGATGCATGCCGTACTCCTGAGTGCTGAGAGTGAATGCGCACGTCCAGTGCGAAAGATCGATCAACGACGTCGTGTCGTCAGCAGGATGATAGCTTATCGCGCGGCGGCCGGGGATTCACGGCAGAGACCGTTGTCGCACTTGTTTCGCCACAACCTTCGACAATCGGTCGGCTTGATAGACCGGCTCCGGCAGTCGATGGTTCAGAAACAGTTGAGGCAACAGCACTCGCAGGCTCTTCAGGTCGATCAAATGACCGATCGAGGCGTAGATGGGCTTCGACTTCGGTTTACGAGTGATGCAGTCCGCCAGCCATTCGTCTTCATCGAGCACCGGCTGCGAAGAGAACTCGTCGGAGCCTCGCGTCTTGAATGCTTGCGAGTGATCGACACGGCCGCACAGCAACGACTTCCCGATGCCAATGGTGGGAACGCCCGTCATTACGCCGAAGCACGAGGCAATGCCGGCTCGGCGTGGATGGAGGCGTCCGTTGCCGTCGACGATCACGAGGTCGGGGCGATGTGTTTCTTCAATGCGTTGCCACAATTCCCAAAGAGCCGGCAGTTCGCGAAAGGCAAGGTAGCCGGGGATGTATGGGAAAGCGACTTTCGCGACATGCGACCATTCGGAACACTTTTCCAACTCTGGAAACGACAGCGTGACGCAAGTCGAAATGATGCTCCCACCAACGAATGCCGCATCCACTCCCGCGACCAGTTTGGGTCTGCGAATGATGGGATCTGTTTGAACGCGCACGGCGATCTCATCTTGCAATGCCGCCAGTTGCCTCAATGGAGCTGCACACTCGAAATCGCTCCAACGGCAAGACAAGTCGACCTTGCCATCGCGAACGATCACGTTCTCCACGAGCAGACGGTTGACCTTCTCTGTCTCATCGCCGATGTATCCACCGAATTCCCCTGTCTTGCGGATGACGCGATGGCACGAACATCTATCGGAATGCCAGTGTCCCTCAATGCGATTGAGGGCTTCCGCCACCCAGCGGGCGGCTTTTACATCACCCAACGCCTCGGCAATGTCGCCGTAAGTTGTGACCCGACCTCGCGGAATCTGCCCCAGCAGCCGATTCAGTTCGGCCGACATGTCGGGGAGGTTGGTCAGGAACGAATGCACGGGGGCGAGCTCCGCGTGTCTAGAAAACCAATAAGAGCGGCACCCCTGATGCACCTGCGACGGTCCCACACAAGGCGTAGCTGATCACGTTCTTCCAGTCACCGCGCATCGTCGCAGTCCCCAATAACATGCAAAAGACACCGGCAATTCCAATAAGCAAGGCTCCTGCCGTCCAGAGGGGCGATATCGCAACGGGTCGGAGACGCGCTTCGTTCCAGGTCCATCCGACCCCGGCTATTGCCAACAAGCCAGCCAGGAGAAAGAACGCACCTGCGACGCGGCGAACGACGGAAGGCGGTGACTTGTCTGCAGGTGAAAGCGGTTCCTTCAAGTGGTCATTCCCGTCAATTCCACGAAACACTCTAAGCTGAACAATGTCCGTTAAGAGTTTTTCAGAATAGCAAAGTCGTTGGTCTGAATCCCGGCAGGAATGCCGCATTCGGCACGGCGAAGGCGGCGTGGTTGACGACACGGCTTCTCCATCTCAAACTCGCGGTTTCAGGCAAATCCAACAACCGACAGTCAGACGAAATACACAAGAATGTCTCAGCTCAACAAGTACTCCTCCCGCATCACACAGCCTGCTTCTCAGGGGGCCTCGCAGGCGATGTTGTACGCCACGGGGATGAACGAAGCCGACATGAACAAGCCTCAAGTGGGGATTGCCAGCGTCTGGTACGAAGGCAACCCCTGCAATATGCACCTGCTGGGGCTGGCCGGCAACGTGAAGTCGGGCGTCCAAGACGCCGGGGCGATCGGCATGCGGTTCAACACGATCGGCGTCTCCGACGGCATCTCGATGGGGACCGAGGGGATGAGCTTCTCGCTGCAGTCGCGGGATCTGATCGCCGACTCCATCGAAACCGTGATGGGGGGGCAATGGTACGACGGCCTGATTGCCATTCCTGGCTGCGACAAGAACATGCCCGGCTGCCTGATCGCGATGGGACGACTCAACAGGCCCGCCATCATGATCTATGGCGGCACCATTCGTGCGGGCTGCTCGACCAAGTTGCAAGGCGTGAAGGGGGTCGATGGCGACAAGCTCGACATCGTGTCAGCGTTTCAAGCGTATGGGCAATACCTCAGCCACGGCATCACCGAGGCGCAGCGACAAGAGGTCGTGCGACACGCCTGTCCCGGCGCCGGTGCCTGTGGGGGCATGTACACCGCGAACACCATGGCCTCTGCGATCGAAACGCTGGGCATGTCGCTGCCCTACTCGTCTTCGATCCCGGCGGAAGACGATGCGAAGATCGAAGAATGCAAGCAGGCGGGCAAGGCGATCATGCGATTGCTGGAACTCGATCTGAAACCGCGCGACATCATGACCCGCGAAGCGTTCGAGAATGCGATGGTCGTCACAATGGCTTTGGGCGGTTCGACGAACGCCGTGCTGCATCTGATCGCGATGGCTCGCAGTGTCGATGTGCCGTTGACGATCGACGACTTCCAGAAGGTCTCCGACCGTATTCCGTTCATCGCCGACCTCAAGCCGTCGGGCAAGTACGTGATGGAAGACCTTCATGCCGTCGGCGGCGTGCCTGCTGTCATCAAGTACTTGCTGGAGCAGGGGCTGCTCAACGGGAGTTGCATGACCGTCACCGGCAAGACGCTCGCCGAGAATGTCGCCGACCTGCCGGGATTGAAAGAAGGTCAGCCGATTGTGCGGACCCTCGACAAACCGATCAAGGCGACGGGCCATATCTGCATCATGCGCGGCAATGTCTGTCCCGATGGCGCTGTCGCGAAGATCACGGGCAAGGAAGGTTTGGTCTTCAAAGGTCCGGCGATCTGTTTCGACAGCGAAGAAGAAATGCTGAAGGGCCTGGAGCAAGGCCGCATCGTGGCCGGTCAAGTGATCGTCATCCGTTACGAAGGTCCGCAAGGAGGACCGGGAATGCCCGAAATGCTCACGCCGACATCGGCCATCATGGGGGCAGGACTCGGCGACAAAGTTGCTTTGATGACCGATGGCCGTTTCTCCGGGGGGAGTCACGGCTTCATCATCGGTCACGTCACCCCCGAAGCTCAGGTCGGCGGCACGATCGCGCTGCTGAAGGATGGCGACGCGATCACAATCGATGCCGAGGTCAACGAAATCAACGTCGATCTCCCCCCCGGGGAACTGGAATCCCGCCGCAAGGCGTTCACCCCGCCCCCCTACAAGTCGACTCGCGGCACACTCTACAAGTACATCAAGAACGTGAAGAGCGCGAGCGAAGGCTGTGTGACGGATGAATGACCACACGTCGGCTCCGGGTGTGAAGTCACAAACGCTCAGATAGATTCTGCAGTAGGTACAGTTGCCGACATTCCTTGCAGTTCAGGCCCGGAGAGTACGATGGCTGCGCGATGTTCAATCACTTTGGTCGGTTTCATCCTGATCCTCGCAGGGTGTGGTGGCGGAGAAGAGGCGTCACCGGCCCCGGTATCAAGCACTCCTTCCGCAGTGTCATCATCACATGTTGCGACACCGCCGTCGGCTCAGCAGACAATTGTGCCCTCAGGTGTCCCAGGCTCGGTTACTCCCCAGCAGCCCGGTCTCATGCAGGAAGCCCGACGCGACACTGTAATTTCAGTGGCGGAACTGCTGGCGAGTCCACCGGAAGGCCGCCGCCCCGAAGTTCGAGTTCGCGGCACCGTGCGTTCGATCAATCTGAATCAGTTCAACTTTTCGGAGAGACAAAAGCGAGTCGTCATTCTGTACGGTCCGCACAGTGAGTTCGGCGGAGGATCTTTTGACGATGTTGAATGTGAACTTTCGGAAGTTCCTTCTGAACCGATCGGATGTGGATCCGAGGTTGTGATTGAAGGGACGTATGAAGATTCATTCGGCGGTCCAAAGATCAACAGTGCGAGAATCAGCGATATCCTGGCCAACGACGACACTCTGCCAGCCGTTCCTACGGCCAATGACTTTGCTGCCGCATTGGCCGAAGTCGTCGCCCTCGAGGCTCATATCAAAGAAGTTCAGTTTCCGAGTCTCGGCACGATGCAGATGCCGTTTCACATCGAGGAAACGAACGACACCTACGTGATTCGCGCCAACAGCAACGCCAGTGGTTCCGACATCGACGCCTTTCGCCAAGTGATCGATCAGATCAAAGAAAACCCGTTGATTTCGCAAGCTGAACTGGATGGCCACATTACCACCGAAGGGCTTGAACTGATTGCGTCGATCCGCGGCCTGCAGTCATTGAAGCTCTATTCAAACCTGGAACTCGACACCGTCGACCTGACGGTGCTGGCAGCACTGCCCCACTTGCGGGATCTGTCACTCTACGATTGCGAACCGATGGGAGACGTGCAGTGTCGTCAACTTGCAGAACTGCATCAGGTGTATGAATTGAATCTGGGGGAGTTCAACGTCTCGCGACTGTATGTGCCGACGATTTCGGAAGTCGGATTCGCGGCCCTCGGCTCACTTCAGGGGCTGCGGCATCTCAGGATTGTCGCCGAACCTGGTTTTGTTGCGGTGAGTGATGTCGGCCTGACACACCTCGGAAGACTCGTGAATCTGCGATCTCTCAGGCTGGGTGCGGACGGAATTGATGGTTCCGGATTCGCCGCATGGGCGGGTTGTCAGTCACTGGAATACGTCGAGATCAACACTCCAATGGTCACCGCTCAGATCATCGAAGGGCTGACGGCAATCCCGAATCTCAAGGGCCTCAATCTGTCACGGCGCAACGTCGATCCCGCGATTGCCGGATCGATCTCTTCTCTTGCATCGCTCGAAATGCTCAGCCTAGAGGATGTGAGAATGGAAATGGACGATGAGTTTCTCCAGGCACTCGGACAGTTGCCGATGCTCAGCTATCTCAATCTCAATCAAGTCCCAATTGGCGATGAACAATTGGCGCTGATTCTTGCAGGAGGTTGTCCAAACCTGCAGGTGCTGAATCTGAGCAATACCGAGATCACCAATGACGGCCTCAACCAGTTGATCGCCACCCCCCCTCCGAAGTTGCGGTCGCTGTGGTTGTACTCAACGGCCATTGCTGCGGAGTCTGCGTCACGGCTGGGAACAGTCTCGACGTTGCGTGAACTGCATGTCGATTTCTCTCTGAAGGATGCAATCCGTGCTCAAGTGGAGGCCGACAATCCTGAAGTGGATTTATGATGTCGATCTGACACGACGGCAGCAAACGTTGACGCTGGCTGAAACAGCATGCCCTTCACTCCTTTTCATTTCGGCCCTAGTCTGGCGATCAAGGCGATTGAGCCGCGTCGGTTCTGGCTCACGTCGTTCATGGCAGCCAACGTTTTGATCGACTGCGAGGTGGCCTACTACCTCAGTCTGGGAGAGCGGCCGCTGCATCGCTATCTGCATACGTACATCGGCGGTCTGGCGATCGGGACGTTGTCGGGTGTGCTGATTTACTTTGTTGTTGAGAACGTGATTCGGATGTTCCGTCTGCAACAGGGTGTGACTCCACCGGATACATGTCAACGTTCCATGTCGGACGAGGAGGGCGGTTCAGCGGCTGTGACAAAGCGACAACGCCGGCGGCTGATCGAATCGATCGCCGCAGGCATTCTCGGAGGCGTCTCTCACATTCTGCTCGACAGTTTCATGCATCGCGACATGCACCCCTATTGGCCGTTTGCCGAAGGAAACAGCCTCGTGGGCATCGTCAATCTCAACGGGTTGCATATCGCATTGGCAGCGACAGGCTTCTTCGGGCTAATCTTCTGGATTCTACTCGCTGAAAGGGGCGACGCGTAGCATCCCACACATCCTCGCGGGCACGCATTCACTTCAGTTGATGATTTGTTAGACTCGAAGTGATGGCCGAAGGCACTACCGCAGAGGTACGCGAGAAAGATGACCATCTCCGGTATTGGCGAGGCCAGAGCCTCCCCTATTCAGTCGAATCCCGATGATGCCCATGACAGTTCGTGACCGTTTTCGATCGTGTTTCATCGCTGGCCTGTCGTTGCTGGCGTCGCTTTCCACGGCGGCGGCGGATGACGAACAGGAAGCGTTCTTCGAGAACGAGATCCGTCCGCTGCTGGTCGACAATTGCCTGGAGTGTCACGGAGCCCAACGGCAGGAAGCCAATCTGAGGCTCGATAGTCGCGAAGCGATTCTGACGGGAGGAGATCAGGGGGCGGCGATTGTTCCGGGAGAACCAGCAATCAGCCTGCTGGTTAATGCGATCAACTATTCTCCTGATCTGCAGATGCCTCCCGATGGTCAACTGGAAGCCGCCCAGATCGCGGTCTTCTCCCGCTGGATTGAACTGGGTGCCTACTGGCCGGAGTCTGTTGCGCGAATCACTTCACCCGCCGAGGAACATTGGGCGTTTCAACCCGTGCAGCCGGCCGAGATTCCAGAAACGGCAAACGACCCCTGGGTCCGCACGCCGATCGATGCGTTCGTCCTCGCGACGTTGCAAAATGCGGAATTGGCACCGAGTGTTGAAGCAGACAAGCACACGCTCATTCGCCGGGCGTATTATTCGCTCACGGGTTTGCCTCCCTCACCGGAAGCGGTCGAACGATTCGTCAACAACGACGACCCCGCCGCCTACGAACACTTGATCGACGAACTCCTGGCCTCACCACAGTACGGTGAGCATTGGGCCAGGCATTGGCTCGACGTCGCCCGTTATTCCGACACGAAGGGCTATGTCTACGCCCGCGAAGAGCGTTTCTGGGTTCACGCCTGGAACTATCGAGACTGGGTGGTGAATGCCCTCAACGAAGACATGTCGTACGATCGCTTTCTGCTGTTGCAGATCGCGGCCGATCAAGTGCAGGATCGACGAGAGAGCGATCTCGCCGCGATGGGCTTCCTCACCATCGGCCGGCGGTTTCTCGGTGTCGAACGCGACATCGTGGATGATCGTATCGATGTCGTCTGTCGCGGCACCATGGGACTCACCGTCGGTTGTGCGAGATGTCACGATCACAAGTACGATCCGATTCCGACAGCCGACTATTATTCGCTGTACGGCGTCTTCGACAGTTGCCGAGAAGAACTGGTCGCCATCGATCCCGAGTCGCATGGAGACGATGCGTATCGTGCCGAACTCGCCACCCGACAGCAGGCTCTGGAAGAAGCACTCACTGCCAATCGGCTGGAGACGTCGAACCGCGTTCGCAGTCGGGCGGGAGACTATCTGCTGGCCCAACTCGAGCTGGAAAAACTTCCGGCTCAAGGGTTCGACATTGTGATCGAAAAGTCGGATCTCATTCCCGACTTCATCCGCTATTGGCAGACCTATCTGGAGGACGCCGAGCGGAACCACGACCCCGTCTGGATTCCCTGGCATGCGTATTTGCAGTTGTCTGAGGAAGATTTCTCATCGCAGGCAATCGAAGTAACGGCGCAGCTTCAGTCGCAGTCGGAGGCCGTCAATCCAATAGTGCTGTCGGCATTCGAGACTCCACCGACTTCGATGGTGGAAGTGGCCGAGCGGTACGGCGTCCTGCTGCACGAGATCGACGTCCGCTGGCAGGAACAGCTAATGCTCGCTGGCGATGCGCAAGGCGAAGCCCCCACGCAGTTTGACAATGTTGACGAGGAGCAGTTGCGTCGAGTGCTGTACGGCACCGGAGCGGTCTGCGAAGTGCCGGATGAGCCGGTCGTGCAGATCGAGTACTTCTTCGACAGCGGCACTTGCGTTGCCATGTGGGCCGCGCAGGGTGAGGTCGATCGCTGGGTCATCAATTCGACGTTCAACGCTCCGTATGCTCTAGCGCTCGTGGATCGTGAAACTCCGGCCCATCCGCGCATCTTCCAACGTGGCAATCCCAAGAATCTGGGCGAGGAAGTTCCGCGTCAGTTCTTGTCGCTCTTGAGTGGTGATGATCGCCAACCCTTCCATCACGGCAGTGGGCGCTACGAACTGGCCGAAGCGATCATCGATCCCGCAAACCCGCTGACGGCACGAGTGATCGTGAATCGCGTCTGGGCGCATCACTTCGGAGTTGGTCTCGTCAACACTCCCAGCGACTTCGGCACCCGGGCGGAGACCCCTTCGCATCCGGAGTTGCTCGATTGGCTCGCAACGCAGTTCATCGAGCATGGCTGGAGTCTCAAGTGGCTCCATCGCCAGATCATGCTGTCGGCCGCGTTTATGCAGTCCTCAGTCGAGACTGAAGATGACATTCTCGCCAGGGCATTGCAGATCGATCCCGATAATCGACTCTTGTGGCGGATGAACGCCCGCAGACTGACCTTCGAAGAGATTCGCGACTCGATGCTCGCTGCCGGCGACGATCTCGACCTCACCCTGGGGGGCAAGTCGAGCGAACTGTTTACCCAGCCGTTTCCGACGAGACGCACGCTGTATGGCCGGGTCGATCGGCAGTTCTTGCCAAGCACGCTGCGGATGTTCGATTTCGCGAACCCCGACCTGCACATCCCCGAGCGCAGCGAAACAACGGTGCCGCAACAGGCATTGTTCCTGATGAATCATCCCGTCGTGCTGGAGCGGGCGAAATCACTCGCAGCCATCGTGCCGGAAGGTGTCCCGTTCGAAGACGCGGTGCGCGTGCTCTATCAGCGGGTGTATCAGCGCGAACCGACGGAAGGACAACAGCTTGCCGGCGTCGCATTCTTGAGAGCATCAGCAGACGTCGAGCCAATTGATCAGGCACCCACGAAGGACGACTGGCACTACGGCTACGGAACATTGGATGAAACTGCGGGACAGACCGCCGCGTTCACACCCTTGCCCTATTTCACTGGAACCGCCTGGCAGGGGGGAGCAAGCTGGCCCGATGCCACGCTCGGCTGGGTGCAGTTAACAGCCGACGGGGGCCATCCCGGCAACGACCGCGACCATGCCGCCATCCGTCGCTGGACCGCTCCGCGAGCCATGACGGTCACCATCGCTTCCGAACTCGTTCATCAACCCGAACAAGGTGACGGCATCCGCGTGTTCATCGTCAGTTCGCGAGCCGGCGTGCTGGCGTCGACACACATTCATCACGACACCCTGGATTTGAATGCCGACTCGATCGTCGTCGAAGCTGGTGAGATTGTCGACTTCATTGTCGACATTGGCGACGTCCTCAACAGCGACCAGTACCTGTGGGAAGTATCGCTGACGGAGCAACTGGCTGAAGGTGTCGAAGCCAGCGGACAGGTCACGACCTGGAACTCGCGAGAGGACTTCCCGATGACGACGGCTCAGCAACTCACGCCGATCGAACAACTCGCCCAACTCCTGTTGTGCTCAAATGAATTCGTGTTCGTGGATTGAACCATGTCGTAGGCCGTATGACCTACTGTGATTGACACCGCGGATTGCCCAGACAGGAATGTCTGGGCCACCGGGCAATCACTCGAACCCATGACCGAAGTCGGCGTAGTGGACCTGCTTGTCGCCGGGGATATTGGACCGGTATTGAGAGACCAGATCGGGCATAAAGCGGCGAATCTGCGTTTCGGTGTCGATCAGGCACGAGCGGTCAAAGGTCACGAGAATCACGACCAGTTCCTTAGGGGCTCCGAGCGACTTCATTACATCGAACAAGTCCTGCTGAGCGGCTGCAGAATCGAGCAGGTTGTCGGCAGTCACGGGCAACCGACGGCGAAACACTTCATCCCCGGCGGTCAGTGTGAAGAAGTTACGATCGACTCGAAGTTCCCAGACATCGCACCATTTGCGAATCTCGTGATACGTAAGCAAATGCATGATCGTTCGCGCCGGAGACTGTTGCGCCATGGCCGCGAATTCCTGACGGAGTTGCTGCAGTTCCGTCGGTGATTCAGAAAGAGGCGGCACGCGGTTCGGGTCGAGAACGGCATCGACCTGATCGGGTGACACCTGAAACAGCCGCGACATCAACTCACCGAGCACCTCCTGTTGAGATTCGATACGAGCCAGATCCTCGTTCAAGATGGCGTTCTGCAGCGCGAGCTGTTCGTTCTCGATGCGTGACTCGCCAAGCTGACTCTCGACAATGGCAAACTGCTGCGAGAGCGTATTGCTCTGCCGGCGCAGCTCATCGAGCTGCGCGACCTGCGGCTGCAAGTCGGCCAGTTGCTGCTCCGCAAGTTCCAGGCGTTGTGACTGCGCTGACAGTCCCTCGTCGCGAACCGTCTCCTGATCGCGCACATCCATGTACTGCGCGAAGAGCACGATCAACAACAGATCGAGCAACGGCGTGAGCTGCAGTGAAAGGCGTTGTCGCCGAATCATGCATGCAGCTCCTGTTCCTGGCCGGTACGAATCGACAGTTCCCGCTTGGCGCGAGCGACGGTTTCACGCACATGGTTGCGATTCTCCGCCAGTCGCCCGAACGAGGTCTCCAGCATGCTGTTGACGAACATCAGCAGAATGGCGGCAATGAGTCCCGCGAACGTACTCCAGATCGCCTCGCCGAAGCGACCGACAATCACGCCGACCGTGGTGCTCTCCTGGGGACCGCCCGCCTGCAATGCCGCCCCGATCGCGAGGATGGTGCCGAGAATGCCCATCAGCGGATATGCTTCGATCATCGTCCGCGCCATCGTGTAGATGGTTTCGAAAGACATCGAATCGAGGTAATGACGACGTTCATCGAGAATCTTCATCCGATCGAGCAACGAACGCCGGTCGGCCTGCCGGGAGGAGTCGTCGAGAACGTCATTCACATCCGCAAGAAATGCCTCGACCTGGTCGGAGAGATGGGCCGTCGAACCGAGCAGGCTCTGGTTCCTCAGCCCTCGCGTGAAGTCGAACAGGCACGACGCCATGTTGCGCAGGTCGCGTTTCGCCCAGACCCAGAGCAGAAAAAAGATGAACAAATGGACGGCGAACAGCGCCCCGATGATGGGCGTCGACAACCGGCTGACCTGGCTCAGCAGGTCGCTCGTCGAAACGGCAAAGGCATCGTCGGCCAGCAATGGTGTCATCATGATGTGCGGATTTGGCAGGCTTTGCGATGATTCCGAAACTCCAACGGAACGAACCGCTCACAAATACTGCAAAGTGATATGAAGCTGCTTTCAGTCAATATGATACGCGGCAGGCTACCGGATATTGCCTGCCTTGGGCGATGCGAGTGCAGAAAGTCCGATTTCGCGTCAGTTTACGACGGTTCGTGCATTCGCTCCATACTGATTGGAGTAGACCCCGGCACCCTGCCTGTTGAAGCAATCAACGTCGACGTGCGCCATCGATCTCAATCGAACAAACCACTGATTCGACGGCACCTCGGCCCTACGCCACGACGCCCATCACCGGTGATCCCGCCGCAATCGGCAACGGGCGATTCAATGAGTCGCGAACTTCGGTCGCCGGGTCGATGCCCATCAGGTAGTACATCGTCGCTGCCAGATCGTCGGGGCGCACGATGTCGAGGTCGGGGAAGGCTCCATGCCGGTCCGAGGCTCCATGGATGTAGCCCCGCTTCACGCCACCGCCGGCCAGCAATGTTGTATAGCAAGTCGGCCAATGGTCGCGGCTGATGTTGTCGTTGATCCGCGGCGTGCGTCCGAATTCTCCCATCCACACGATGAGGGTGTCATCCAAGAGGCCTCGCTCCTCCAGGTCGTTCAGCAGCACCGGCAATGTGTGATCGGTGATCGGGAGATGCCGTTCGGTGAGGATCGGATACATCCGCGTGTTGTTGAAGCCGTGCGTATCCCAACCTCCCGATGATGTGCTTTGACCGCCGATGCTGCGATCGAAATAAACGTTCACGAATCGCACACCCGACTCGACGAGCCTGCGGGCGAGCAGGCAACTCTGTCCATACGATGTGCGGCCATAGCGGTCGCGCAGTTCGGCGGGCTCTTGCGAGAGATCAAAGGCATCACGCACCTGAGTCGAATTGAGCATCGCCACCGTGCGGTCATAGAACTCATCGATCCCCTGCGCCTCGGGAGAGAACTCCAGCAACCGCGACTGCTGATTAATGATGTTCTGCAATCCGCGCCGGTCGTGCAGACGATCGAGGCTGAGGCCCGCAGGCAGGCTCAGTTCCGGCAATCGGAAGTTCTCTTCAGCCGGATCCTCAGTGATAAGAAGTGGATCGTGTCGCTTCCCCAGAAAGCTCGCGTGCTGGCCCGGCGTGATCGAACCATCGCGAATCACATGGGGATAGGCCACGAACCTGGGTAGTGTCGAAGAGGCTTCGTAATCGAGTGTTGGGGCCAGCATGTCGACGAAAGAACCATACGCAGGGAAGAGTTCGATCGAATCCCGCAGTCGGATGTCGTCCAGCGGCGGCGCATGCCCGGTCAGGGCGTAGTACGACGCCGAGTTGTGGTTCTTCATGTTGTGATGCATCGACCGGATGAGGGTCACTTTGTCCATCACCTTGGCCATCTCAGGCAGATGCTCACAAATCGGCAGCCCGGGTACCGACGTCGCAATCTGTTCGTACTGACTGCGAATCCCATCGGGGGCATCGGGTTTCATGTCGAACGTATCAACATGGCTCGGCCCGCCGAACTGATACAGAAAGATGATCGACTTCGCCCGCACCGGCGGAGCATTGGCGGTCCCCTCGGCCTTCAACAGCCTGGGAAGCGTGAGGCCGAGAAATCCCAATCCGCCGACCTGCAACGATCGCCGGCGTGAGAAATGTCGAGAAGCGATGTCGAACGTCATAAAAGCGTCTCACATCAACCAACACGGCACGAGAGTCACGCCCCACAGTATAACAGATATCGGGACAAGACCTGCCGATGTTGAACGCCGCCACCCATTGGCCTACGTGTAAATCGAATAATCCTCCCGCTGCTCGCGCCGCAGCATCGCGGTCGCTTCTTCATCATGCGGGAACGTCTCCGCATCGGGATCGAACTCCAGAGGGCGGCCCAGTTGCATCGCGATATTGGCCAGATGACAGGCGCTGACGGAACGGTGATGCGTCCACGGATCCGAAATGGTCTTGCCACCGTCTTTGATGCAGTCGAAGAAGTTGTGCATGTGAGCACCGGCCCGATTGTCGTTGCCATCTTCGCCGGAGGGATCCTTGCCGTGGCAGAGTTCGACAATGGCCTCGTTGATCCAGTCGTCATCTTCGGGAGTGAGAGCCTCGACGGGAGCGCCAGTCAGTCCGCCGCGATTGACGCGGATGCGTCCTTTGTCGCCGGAGATGATCAGTTCGTTCGTCCCACTGTAGAGCCGGCAGACCTGACCGTCGGCGAACGTGAGATTGCAGTCGAAGTTCTGAGCCACGTTGTAGCCGTTAGGGATGTCGGGATAGTTGCCGGTTCCCTCGATCGCGACGGGGCCGGTGTTCTCCAGTCCCAAAGCCCAGAGGGCGATGTCCATGTGGTGGACGCCCCAATCGGTGACCTGTCCGCCCGAGTACTCGAGCCACCAGCGGAAGTCGTAATCGCACCGCTTCTCGCAATAAGGGACGGCAGCCGTTGGGCCGAGCCACATGTCCCAGTCGAGTTCGGCGGGAGCCTCGCTGTTCTCGAACGGTCCACCGACCTCGCCGGTGCCGACGGAAACGAGAGCGTGCAACTGATCACCGAGACGGCCGCTGCGGGCAATGGCGATCGCCTTGAGGAAGATGCGGCCAAACTCGCTGCGCTGCTGCGTGCCGATCTGAATCACCTTGCCGGTCTCTTCGGCGACGCGACAGAGTTGCCGCCCTTCATCAACGGTGAGCGACATCGGCTTTTCGCAGTAGACGTGCTTGCCGGCCTGCATCGCATCGATGGCGATCTTCACATGCCAGTGATCGGGCGTGCCAATGGTGACGGCATCAATATCCTGCCGATCGAGCAGTTCACGGTAGTCTTGATAGATGTTGATCTCATGACCAAGCCGATCCTGGAAGAACCGCCCGTGAGCCAGGTTGACATCGGCAACAGCCACCGTGTCTCCCAACGTGGCCGCTTGCAGAGCGATGGTCATCCCGCGCCCCGGATGATCGCCCGCCCCGGTGTAACGATTGGAATAGACCCCGGTGCCGATCGAGCCGAGCGTCAGGCGATCATTCGCCGAGTCGTCGCCATGCGACTTCCGCCACCAGAGGGGCAACGCAAGACTCGCGCCGGCAGCAGTGGACGATTTGAGGAATGAGCGACGGGTGGTGTGATTGTTCATAGGGCGAGCGTGGGTGTGAGAAGTGAACGGAATCTCGAATGGCCAAACAAGACGGCCTCTCACGGTGAAGTCGATTTTGACGCAACTGGGTGGTGATCACAAGCGGCCGACGAGTTTCGTAAGTGAGCCACCGGCCCTCGTTGAGCGCCCTGCCGCAGGCGTCGGCTGACCGTGAGCCATCCCGTTGCATTACAACACGCTTGCCCGCCGAAGTCTTGGCCGCGCACCGCCGACGAATTCGAAGAAATTTCAGCCAGTAGCCGGACCAGCACCCCGACGGTTGCGCATGCTCGTTGGGGTCGTCCCGGCCTTCGACGTGTCGATCGCCTCGCATTCTTGAACTCCTGCCGTTTTGGCGGGCAAGAGTCCAAGAGTACAAGCGTAGAGACACGCACTTGGTGATACTCTTGCGATACTCTTGCTCGTACTCTTGGAATACCCTTGCTCTCCAGTTGTCGGCCCGCGCGGACGAAGGTTCGTCCTTGTACACGTTCCTCTACCCTATGGCGCGCGGTTGCGCCAGGTGCCAACTCCATGAACGTCCACTGTGAATCAAGTGGTGGGGTTGTTGATGACTGCGGGGTTCCCCGTCATCGATGCGAGCGTCAGTGTCGTACGTTGGTTGCGCATGGGGCCCTCCTTTAGCCCCCGGTCAACGACCGGGGGAATGGGCCTCACGATGCGGATCGACGCGGAAATCGAGTCGACGCTCTCCCGCGGAACATGGGCCGCAGCAGCCGAGCCGCCCCGAAGGGGCGTTGCAGAATAGCCCAGGGCAAAGCGCAGCGCCGCCCTGGGTAACGATTCAACAACAACCGCATCGCCCTGAAAGGGCAACGCAGATCCGTCAATCCCACAAATACCGTTCGTCGAATTCAATGCGGTGCCGTTTGAGTAGTGCACGCAGTTCGTCTTGATACGATCTCCGTTTGTGGTGCTCAGGTTGATTTTCAACGTAGGAGTAGACCGTCGGCTCCTGCGATGGACTCACCGAGAACCCTGCGTATCCGGCTTGCCACTGAAAGTCTCGATTCCCAGAACCAGCCTTCGATTTCATCCATCTCGAACTTCCTTTCTTAACTTCCTCGACGACATCGGCCAGCGACCAGTTCTTCGAGAGCGCAAACAACGCGTGTACATGGTCGGCCACGCCGCCGATGATGATGGCCTGACTCTGGCAGTCTTTGAAGATGCCGGCCTGAAAGGCGTACAGGTCATCGCGAACATCGTCGACGATCCACGGATGGCGGTTCTTTGTACTGTAGACGAGATGAACAAGGTTTCGGACGAGTGACTGCGGCATGGCTGCGAGATTGTTGCGTCGCCCCTTCAGGGCTCTTGTGGTTCTGGGGTCTTCCAACCCAGGGCGGCGCTGCGCTCTGCCTTGGGCTATTCTGCCAAGCCCCTTCGGGGCAATGCCATCGTGCGGCCACGCAGTGTCGAGTGCCTTGAATACGTTGCGACGGCAACGTGCCTCGCGCCTAAGTCGCTTGCGGTGTCAGTTCATCTTCGGTCAAGTCTCGGAACCCAGAAGGCAGTGGGACTGCTGACGCACTCGACGGCATCGGCGGTACCGCGGGCATTTGCGGTATTCGCGATTCTCGTGGTGCATCTTCGCTGGGTGGAGCAAGTCGATGGAAGATGCGCTGATCAATGGTCTCTCCGCGATACTGACGATTGAAGCCGATCTGTGTGTTCGCATACCTTGAGCCTAAAACTCGTCCATGCTTTGAGACGAACCATCCAGAAGACTCGAACGCAACGGGGCTGCCGTTTGAATCGAAAAGCCAGTTGGTCAAGTGCTCGCGGATCCACGGTACCGCGCCCTTGAAGTAGAATTGTTCTTCAGCGAGCGTCGGGAACACCGATCGAAACGCTGATTTTAGTCTTTCGCGTTTCTCGCCAGGTTCCGGAGAAAGGTCAACGACTGTTATTTGGGTACTCGGCAGGTGCGTTAGACCTTCACGAAACAAGAACCCAGTTGACACATCGGTGAGCGGCATCGAGTATCCGATGAACACGACGCTCGTCGCTTGTTTCAATGAAGACAGGGCCACCTCCCAAACTCTTGCAAGGACAGGATGCACTGAGAGATCAGCCTTTGACAGCACAGGTGGAACGATGAACGGTTCCGGATCCAAGAATGGTTCGACATCCTTCAAGTACTCAACATCTGTCGCACCAATTCCTTGGCTCCCACTGTGCCAACGTCCGAAATGCAGGATTGAATTCGTGAGAAATGGGCGTGGTTGGCCAAGTGCGACACGCCAATTCACGGATCCGTGCAGCTTAAGGAGCAGCATTCTTGCGATATGGTGCATGTCATATCGCAAGGTCAGGAGCGTTGATGCCGCCCGACATGGAAACCCATAGCCGAAATCTGGTGCCCAACTCAGAGTTGTCCCCAGTGCCTCATCCAAAAGATCGTCGTAATTGAATGTGATGCAGTGCGCTGCTTTGCTGCAACAATTCCTGGCGAATAGCAACAGTTCTCCTGCACTCTCTGTGGATTCCGCTCGGGCGTCAGCAATGCGTCTAGCAAGTGAGTCCTTCAGTGACTTAAGTAGCATCGTCATCGCATGCGGATTGCCAATTCGCTTGTCATATGGCATACCTGCGTCGAGCCGAGTCATGAGTCGCTCAAGATTGATCAAACCAGGACGTGGATGAGAGCAATCACTGAGTTCCAGGTCGACTAACGCAGCTACATCAGGATATGGGGCGAATTCAGTCCTTAGTTTTTCGCCGCCGAAGTCATCAACAAGTAGAGGTGCCGTTGGCAAGAACGCCTTCGTGAATCCGGCGCCAAGCACAAATACTGGTTGCGATGTCAACATTGTTGCTGAACCGATCCTCATTCTCCGCGACGAAACGAAGCACTTTGGCCATCACCCCTTCCGCTGCCCGTTCCCCCACGCCACGTACTTGTAGCTCGTCAGCTCCTTCAGGCCGCAGGGGCCGCGGGCGTGGAATTTGTCGGTGCTGATGCCGATCTCGGCTCCGAGGCCGAACTCGCCGCCGTCGTTGAAGCGGGTGCTGGCGTTGACGATCACCGCTGCCGAATCGACCTCCTGCGTGAACCGCCTCGCCGCCAGCAGGTCGCGAGTGATGATCACATCGGTGTGTTTGGAGCCGTACTCGGTGATGTGGGCGATCGCCTCGTCGAGCGAGCCGACGACCTTGGCGGAGATCTTCAGGTCGAGATACTCGGTGCGGTAGTCGGCGTCGGTCGCGAGCTTCGCTGCGGGGATTGCTTTGCAGATGCGCTCATCACCGCGAATCTCGACTTTGTTCTCGTGGAGAGCATCACCCGCCATCGGCAGGAATGCATCCGCCACATCGCGATGCACCAGAAACGACTCAGCGGCATTGCACACGCCGGGTCGCTGGCATTTGCTGTTGATGAGCAGATCGACCGCGAGCTCCAGGTCGGCACTCTTATCGATGTAGACATGACACACGCCGTCGAAGTGTTTGATGACGGGCATCGTCGCCTCCGCCGCCACCCGCTCGATGAGCGACTTGCCACCGCGAGGGATGGTGACATCAATGAGGTCGCTGAGCTTCAAGAAATGTCCGACAGCATCGCGGTCGGTCGTGCTGACGAGTTGCACGGCATCGCGCGGCAGGCCGGCGGCTTCGAGCGAATCGGCCAGTACCTGATACAACGCCTGATTGCTGTGAAAAGCTTCCTTCCCTCCGCGCAGGATGACGGCGTTGCCGCTCTTGATGCACAACGCCGCCGCATCGACAGTGACATTGGGCCGCGATTCGTAAATGAAGAACACCACACCCAACGGCACGCGAACGCGAGTGACAAGCAGCCCATTGGGTCGCACGTTGCTGTCGATGATCTCGCCCACCGGATCGGGCAGGGCGATGATCTCTTCAACCGCTTTGGCAATGGCCTCGATGCGGTCGGCATTGAGTTTCAGTCGATCGACGGCAGCGGAGTTCAGTCCATACTCGGGGGCCTTCGCGATGTCCTGCGCGTTGGCGGCGACAATCTCGGCGGTTCGCGATCGCAGTGCCGCCGCACACTTTTGCAGCCAGTCGATCTTCTGTTGCCCTGTGATGGTCACCAGCTTGCGCGAAGCATCGCGGGCCTTGAGAGCGGTGTCGCGGGTGTAGGTTTCGAGGTTCATTTATTTCTCATGGTAACCCGACGCGTTAGCGAGGGGAGCGTGAAGTTGGGTGATCGCATCGGTTCGAGCGCGCCAGGCGGAATGACGCGGTCATCAAGATCGAGAGCCGTCTTCCGCAAGCTGAGTTCAATCTTGATGAACGCGAACGCATACGATTCCCTCGCTAACGCATCGGGTTTCCAATTCTATTCCAGCTTCTCCGCCAGGATTGACTCGGTTTGCTTCTTGCGGAACTCTTTCAGCTTCGTGCGCAGTTCGGGGCGACTGCCGGCGAGGATGGCGACGGCCAAGAGGCCCGCGTTCACCGCGCCGGCCTTGCCGATCGCGAGCGTGCCGACCGGAATGCCGCGCGGCATTTGGGCCGTCGACAGGAGTGAATCGAGTCCATCGAGTGACCATGCCGCCATTGGGACGCCGAGTACGGGCAACACGGTGTGAGCCGCCATCACTCCCGCGAGATGGGCCGCTCCGCCTGCTGCGGCAACGATGACTTCCAGTCCGCGCTCTTCAGCGGTCGCTGCCCATTCGCAAGCTTCATGCGGAGTGCGGTGAGCCGACAGCACGCGGCAATCGGCGGCGATGCCGAAGTCGGCGAGGGTATCGCGACAATTCTTCATCGTGTCCCAGTCGGACTTGCTTCCCATCACGATGCCGACAAGTGGTTGCTGACTCATTCCTCAATACGCTCCTGTTACGGTGTGGAAGTTGATCGTTCGCGGTCCATTCTCGCGGGTGGCGCACGGAATCTCAACTTGGCGTCTCAATGGCCACCAATCATTGAGGTTTTCTCGTGCCCAACTTTCGAAGCTTGCTGAAGGGCCCCAGCGGCGGGAAGTCCAGCGGGGCTGCGCTCGTTCATCCTCCGAGCGGGAGCCGATGCACAGGGCTGTCACGGTATCCCAGTCGACACCCCTTTGCTTCAATGGTGACGTTGCCAGCGACATCGAACGGCTCGACATAGAGTTGCCAGCGGCCCTGGTTGTTGCCCTCGATCACTCGATAGGTCAGCGAGGCTCCCTCGGTTTCGCACAGCAGCACGATGGAAGCGGGGCCGCCGATCTCGTTTTGAATCACGCCAATCTCCGGGACCGACGTCTGCGGTCGCACTCCCTCCGGCAGCATCTCTTCCATCAAGAGTGGTTCGGGCAGCAGTCCCATGTCGCCGACATCGACCTGCCACTCTTCGAGGACGCCCCTCAATCGAGCCAGTTCTTCAGCATATGCGGGATCACTCGCGAGGTTGTGAACCTCATGCGGGTCGGCATCGAGGTCGTACAATTCCTCCTCGGGTTTGCGGAAGAGAAAATAGAGTGACTGTGCCGCGTTGAGTTCTCCTGCCGCGAACAGCCGGCGCATTTCCTGCATCGTGGGCATCATGTTCATGTAGTCGATGTTCTGGGCAGGAGTCCGTTCGGGCATGTAGTTGCGGATGTATTTGAACCGTTCATCGCGCACGGCACGAATCATGTCGTAGGTTTCATCCATGCGGTCGCGATGGGCGAAGATGTACTCGCGCGGCGGAGCCTGCTCGGGACCGATGATGACCTGACCATGAAAATGGTCCGGCCTCTCGACGCCGGCCAACGACAACACCGTGGGTGCGAAGTCGAGAAAGCAGACGAGGTCATCCCGTCGGGAACTGGGTTCAATCACGCCCGGCCAGCGGATCGCCAAAGGGACGTGAATGCCGGAGTCATAAACCCAGCGCTTCCCGCGGGAGAGGCCTTGTCCATGATCTCCCCAGAAGAAAACGATCGTGTTGTCGGCCAAGCCGTCAGCTTCGAGTCGATCGAGAATCGCTCCTGTCTGATGATCCATCGTGGTGACGATGTCGTAGTAACGTGCCCAGTCTCTGCGCGTGATGGGCGTATCGGGAATGTAAGGAGGAAGCGGAGCGAGTGCGGGATCGTGAATCGGCTGATCGAACTCCGCGCGAATCTGGCTCTCATGCGAGACAGTAAGATTGATCACGCTAAAGAACGGTTGCCCCTCGGCACGCCCGCGCCAGTCGTCGTGATCCTTGCCGTTCTCATCCCAGGCCGTGGCGGGGGCGTCGAAGTTGTAGTCGGTCTTCGAGTTGTTCGTGCAGTAGTAGCCTGCTGCCCTCAGGTATTCGGGGAAGCACTGCACGTATGCCGGCGGCACGATTCGCGAACGCATGTGCTGGCTGCCGATTGAGACCGGGTACATCCCGGTGATGATGCCGCTCCTGGCGACGGCACAGACACCCGCATGCGAAAAAGCACGGTCGAACACAACACCCTGTTCGGCGAAGGCATCAATGTTTGGTGTGTCGGCGTACTCGTCGCCGTAGCATCCGAGAGTGGGAGAGATGTCTTCCGCACTGATCCAGAGAATGTTGGGGCGCGCGTCGTCAGAGCGGGCCGTGGTCGTGAGACAACTGGCAGCGGCGGCGGTCGTCAAAAGAACGATGCAGGTCGATTGTCGATGGCGTTGCATGGGATCGATTTGCTTGATGTTCTTCCTGTAGCGGAACTCGTGAGAGTTCCGACCGGCCCTGCTTGGGAGATATCGGAAGTCTCACGACTTCCGCTACGGGTGAAATCGTTACGCCGCGTGAGTGGTTGCCGATCGCGGCCCTGCCTAAAGTTATGGCCTCCCGCCCGCGTGGGCAACCAACACCCTCGATCGCCCGAACTCGAATTCATGTCCGAAAACGCTTCTCCGTTGCGAATCGCGGTGATCGGAGGAGGAATCTCCGGGTTGGCGGCTGCTCACCGGCTGAGTGAACTGTCGGCGGAGTCCAGGCGTTCGATCGATGTGACGTTGTTTGAGGCCTCCGATCGTCTGGGGGGCATCATCCGCACGACGCATGTGGAACACTGTCTCGTGGAAGAAGGGCCCGATTCCTTCATCACGAACAAACCGTGGGGTATCAACCTTTGCAGGCGATTAGGTCTGAAAGATCGTCTGATTTCGACCGACGGGCGATTCCGTAAGTCACTCATCCTGCATCGCGGCAAACCCGTTGAGACTCCGGAGGGTTTCAATCTGCTGGCACCGGCGAAGGTGTGGCCGTTTCTCAAGTCGCCGTTGCTCTCTTGGGGTGGCAAGTTCCGCATGTTGCGGGAGTACTTTGTTGCGCCACGTTCCGATGGTGTCGAAGAGAGTCTGGAGCAGTTTGTCGTCCGGCGGTTTGGCCGTGAGGCACTCGAACGCATCGTGCAGCCGATGGTGGGAGGCATCTACACATCGGACCCCGCGAAGCTCAGTCTGCAGGCGACGCTGCCCAGGTTCGTCGAGATGGAAGCCAAACATGGCAGCGTGATTCGCGGCCTGCGCAGCGCCGGCCGCTCGAGTGAAGGCGAGTCACATGCCAGCGGCGCGCGATACGGGTTGTTCGTGTCGCTGAAGGACGGCATGGGGGAACTCGTTGATCGACTTCAACAGGCCATTGCTGCCGCGGGACGCATTGAACTTCAGGCCGAAGTCGACGGGGTGCGCGTTGTCGCTGACGGCAAGCAAGGGGTCGTTTTGCAACGGGACGGACGCGAAGAATCGTTCGACCGCGTGATCGTCGCTCTTCCCGCACATCGAACGGCATCACTCCTGCGACGCAACACGAATGCAAATGCGACGCCGAGGCTGACTGAACTGGCGGATGCGCTCGATGCGATTCCCTATGCTTCGAGCGCCATTCTCGTTTCGGTCCATCATTCGGCCGACATCCGCCATCCGCTCGATGCCTTCGGCCTCGTCATACCGTATATCGAGGGACGGCGGATACTGGCGGTGTCGTTCCTGCATCGCAAATTCATCGGCCGCGCACCGGAAGGCATGGCCATCCTCCGCACGTTCGTCGGTGGCGAACTGCAACCGGAACTTCTGGAACACGATGATCAACGATTGCAGGAGATCGTAATGGAGGAACTGCGCGACTTGCTGGGCGTCACGGAAGCTCCTTTGTTTGCGAAGCTGGCCCGCTATCGCAACGCGATGCCGCAGTATCACGTCGGCCACGCAAGTCGCGTCGAACGCATTGAAGTGGCAACCGGACAACTCCCATGGCTGCAACTGGCGGGGAATTACACCGAAGGCGTGGGTATCCCCGATGCGATTCACTCCGGCGAACGGGCGGCCGAAGCGTTGATGCGAAGCTGAATATCGCAACGACGACGTCGACCTGCCAATCGACCGATCACTCCGACTTCGCGACGAGATGGATCGTGGCTCCGGTGCGGAACATCGCCGCAACGATTTCGATGGCGAGCGCGAGCGGCATCCCTAAGAGAAACGCGGAATAGAGAGCCAGACGCGTAAGCATGCTGAACGCGGGCTTCTCGCCGTTCCGCTTGTGCAGCAGTTCGTACAGCCCATTGCGCGGCAGCCACGACAACTTGTTGAGAGCCGACTGCACCCACCCATAGGGGTTCTGCCTTAGTGAGAAGTGATGAGCCGACTCGACGCGAAAGCCGCTCTCTGCAAGCAACTTCGCCAGTCCATCGGCTGGAAAATGATGCAGGTGCCTCGGCAAGTCGAGATGGAACCATGCCGGTCCCGACCAGCGCGACTGCAGGCTCGAGAAGTTGGGGACCGCGACCACGATCTCGCCGCCGGGCTTGAGGATGCGATGAATCTCTTCGATCGTCGCCCGTGGGTCCGACACATGCTCCAGCACATGCCAGATGATGACCTGGTCGAAGAAGCCCGACGGATACTCGACATCCCGCAAGTCGTCTCCGATACGCATCTCGATTCGTGGATCGACTCCCACGGCAGCCGACGGGTTCACTTCAAAACCATACGACTCGAAACCACGGTCGGCCAGTTCCTTCAAGAGTACACCCCGCCCGCATCCGACGTCGAGGATGCGTCCACCTTGTGGAACTCGTCGTGCCAGAAACTTCACATGCCGACCCGCCACCCGCCGGACCGCGAACTCCACGAGTCCCGTAAACTTTCGCCCAGTGCTGCCGTAATACTCGGGCGGATAGAAGGTCGCGATTTCTTCTGTCGAGGGGAGGGGATGCAGGTAGCCGAAGGCGCACTGCTTGCAGACAGCGACTTGAGAGTCGAGCCCCTCGATCTCGAACGTCGGTACACCACTCAGGTTGGCGCACATCGGACATTCGATGCCGCCAGTTTCTGAGGAAGTGATCCGCGTGACGGCGCGATTGTAGAGCGTGAATGCCGGAACCGGCTCTCGCTTGTCGACCGATGGTGCAACGACTGTAGACGCGGCTGGCTGTGCCGACTCCGACTGGCTCAAAGCCTCGGTCTCGGCATCACCGGCCACTTCGCGAGTGATGGATTCGGCGGAACGACTCGGAGTGGATGCCATGAATAAATGGAGTTTCGGTCACTTTCGGGGAACGCAGTGTGGCAGAGCAAGGTTAATGTTCAACGAACACAAATCGCAAACCTCTCGGCAACTCGGAGAATCGCCGGATCACGCGGCCTCGGCAAACTGCGCAGATTGTGAGGGCGGTCGGCCATGCGTCACTCCAGCCCGATAATCGGCCATCTCTTTCGGGTTACAGTGCATTGCCAATTCCCGGAATCGTATCGCCCGGGCGTGTCGATGTGAGCGAAACGCACTCGAATCCCGAACATGGCACTTTCGTTCTGCTAACATTCCGCGAACGACTGTCGTCTCATGCACCGTCCTGACCTTCATTCCACGGGTCTTTTCCCCGCAATCCATGCGTTCTGCGATTGTTGTCATCCATGGGATCGTGCTGCTGGCAGTGATTCTGGCACTCTACCTGCCAACGCTGCCGTACGAGTTCGTCTACGACGACCACCAGTACATCGAGATCAACTCGCATATGGACGACGGCCTGACGCCGGAGAACGCCAGTTGGGCCTGCACGACCTACTATTTTTGTAACTGGCATCCACTCACCTGGCTGTCGTACATGCTCGACACGTCGATCTTCGGGAAAGTCCCCTGGGGGTATCGGCTGACGAACATCGTCTTGCATGTCATCAACACCGCGTTGGTCTTCCTGCTGAGTCGAGAGCTGACGGGCCGCAAAGGGCTGGCGTGGTGGATGGCCGGCGTCTTTGCGCTCCATCCGTTGCATATCGAGTCGGTCGTCTGGATCGCTTCGCGAAAAGATGTGCTGAGCATTCTGTTCGGGCTCTGGGCCATGCTGATGTATTTGCGATACACGCGTCAGCAGACTCGCAAACGCTATCTGGCGGTCTGCGGTCTGCTGCTGCTGAGTCTGCTTGCGAAACAGACGCTCATTACGTTCCCGTTTCTCCTGCTGCTATTGGATGTCTGGCCCCTGAATCGCCTGCAACTCTTTGAACCAGGCTGGCCCCAGCGATTGCGAAAGTTGGTGATTGAAAAATTGCCGATGCTGGCGATGTCGATCTTCTTCGGTGTCGCCATCATCAATGCGCAGTCCGAGGGGGGGGCGCTCAGGACCGACGTCGATCTTTCCGTCCGGCTGATTAACACGGTCAACGGTTTCTCGACGTATCTGCAGCTCGCGGCATGGCCCAGCGAACTGTGCCCGTTCTATCCCCATCCATTCGACGAATTGCAGATCGATGGTTGGTGGATCGCGCGGGCCACGTTGCTCGCCACGGTCTGTGTGCTGGCTCTCGCCTCGTGGTTCGTTCGCAAGGACACCGAGACCGCCTACCTCGCGAGTGGCTGGTTCTGGTTTCTGGGGACGTTGTTGCCGATGGTGGGCATGATCCAACTCGGGTCGGCCTCACATGCCGACCGGTACATGTATTTTCCGTTGATCGGACTTTCGCTGTTGATCGGCATGTTCGCGGTCCGTCTGGGAACCGTCGTTCCCGGAATCCTCAAGCAACTGATCCCAGTGGCCATGTATGGCAGTCTCGTGCTGATGGCCTGGGCCACGTCTCAGCAGTTGCCCTACTGGCAAAACGATGTGATTCTGTTTCGCCGCGCGCTGGCCGTCACAGAAGACAACATGTACTCGCGCGTGAATCTCTCGGCTGGACTGATCACTCAGGCCAAGCAGTTGATTGAGGAAGATCAACCCGAAGCTGCTCGCGAACTTCTGCTCGAAGCGTACGACCATGCGGAAGCCGGACGGCAACTGATTGTAATTCCCGCAGTCTATTACGATCTGGTCACGAGCCAGCGGATGCTGGGCGAGTTCGCCGAGGCGGCCCGCATCGGGCGGATCGCCGTCGAGCGTTATCCCGACAACGCAGGGATGTGGTACATCCTCGGTGACGTCTACCGCGAATCAGGAGACACCGAACAGGCCGCCGAATGCTATCGACGGTCCCTCGATCACAAACCCAAGATGATCGACTCCTTCTTGCGCCTGGCGGAATTGTTCTCCGTGAGCGATCCGGCTCAGGCCGAAGGTTGGCTACGAGGCGCGCTGGCAGTCGATCCCGATCACGTCGAGGCCCGCCGCACTCTCGGCGACTTGCTGTTGAGCCAGGGCCGCGTCGACGAGGCGATCGTTCACTACGAACACGCCCTGGAGATCGAACCTGAAAACGTGGAATTACGCGAGAGTCTGTCGAACGCGGAAGAAACGCTCAGCGGGCAAGGTCATTAGTGGACCAACTGCGCCAGCGCGGCTCACTGTAGCGATCACCGAACACGGACGAATGATTCTTCACTGCTGAAACGGCGGGTGGGACTGTCGGTAGAAGCGGTCTTGCAACCACTTCGATGAATTAAGTTTGCATCTTGACAGTGCGACACCGGCAAAGACGGCTCCGCCAGTGTCGGGGGAAAGCTGACGTGATATGCTCTCGTCGGCCGGAACACGGTTCGGCGTCAACGACGACCGTGTGACCCGTCGGTCCTACTTCACCGCAGGTTGAGGAACGCTCCATGCAACAGAATGTGCAAGACTCCTTCAATTTTACATCGTTGATTGCGGACAACCAACGGCTGTCGCGTCGGAGCATGTTGGGTTGGGCGAGTGCGTCGGCGGGATCGATGTGTGCGTGGCCGTTTGGCCTGTCGGGGCAGGCCGCGGCGGATGATGTTGATCCGCATCAGCGGTTTCCACGGATGGTGCATGAGTATTTCGTCAGGCAGGTCCGTCGCGCCGAGCAGCGGAAGCTGCGGATCATGTCGCGACTTGAAACCAAGGAAGATGCGGAACGATACGTTGCCACGGTACGCGAGAAGATTCGCGAATGCTTCGGCCCCGAGCCGGAACGGACGCCCCTCAATCCGCGCGTGACCGGGATCGTCGAGCGCGACACGTACCGAATTGAGAAGGTCATCTTCGACAGTCGCCCCAACTTTCCCGTGACGGCGAACCTGTACATTCCCCAAGGAGCCGGGGCCGATACCAAGGTTCCAGGTGTGATCGGAACGTGCGGACATTCGATGAATGGCAAGGCGGCGGAACCGTATCAGGCGTTCGCGCAGGGGCTCGCGCGGCTGGGGTACGCGTGCCTGATTTACGATCCGCTCGGACAGGGCGAGAGGATTCAGTATCTCGATGAAGATCTCGACCCCACCGTCGGCGGCAGCGTTCACGATCATCTGCATGCCGGCAATCAACAGTTTCTCGTCGGCGAGTTTCTGGGGATGTGGCGCGCGTGGGATGGCATGCGGGCGCTCGACTATCTGCTCACACGGGACGAAGTCGATCCGCAACACCTGGGCGTGACCGGCAACTCCGGCGGCGGAACGATGACGACCTGGCTGTGCGGCGTCGAGAACCGCTGGACGATGGGGGCGCCGTCGTGTTTTGTCACCACGTTTCTGCACAACATGGAGAACGAACTTCCCGCCGACACCGAGCAATGTCCGCCTAAGGCTCTGGCTCTCAATCTCGATCACGACGATTTTCTGGCCGCAATGGCCCCGAAACCGGTCATCGTTCTGGCCAAGGAACGCGACTACTTCGACGTTCGCGGTGCTCAAGAGGCCTACGAGCGACTGCGCAGGCTCTACGAATTGCTTGGAGCCGAGGAGAATATTGGAATGTTCGTCGGGCCGACGACGCATGGGTACTCGCAAGAAAACCGAGAGGCGATGTACCGCTGGTTCAACGGCGTCACTCAGGTCTCCGATGCTCGGACTGAACCGGAGATCACGATCGAGGCCGACGAAACGCTGTGGTGTACGCCGAATGGACAAGTGGCGGAACTGGAAGGAGTGAGGACGGTCTTCAGCTTCACACAGGAAAAATCAAAACGCCTCTCCGAAGAGCGTGGCGATGTGAGCGGAGACGAACTGTTGCGCCGAGTTCGCGGCGTCCTCAGGCTGAGGCCGAATCAAGACAGCAATGCCCCTGATTTTCGCGTGTTGCGGTATCTGCAGAGCCGCGGTTATCCCAAGTCGGCCGCGATCGCCTACGCCGTCGAAACCGAGCCCGACTTGTTTGCTCTCGTTTACATGCTGGCTGACGAAGGGTGGTACTCGCGCCCGCCGCAGGGAGATGGAGAGAGCCGTGCGGTCTTGTACGTTTCACACCACTCGAGTGATGCAGAACTTCGCGATGAATCGTTGCTGAGAGATGTGATCGCCGCCGATCCGGACACCCAGGTGTTCACCTGCGATGTGCGCGGCATCGGGGAGTCCCGTCCTGAGACGTGCGGCGTGGGCTCGTTCGAGAGTCCCTACGGATGCGATTATTTCTACGCCATTCATAGTCTGATGCTCGATCGTCCCTATCTGGGGGGAAAGACTCACGACGTGCTGCGCGTTCTTGATTGGATGAGAGACCATGGTTACGGACAGGTTCATCTTGTCGGCAACGGTTGGGGCGCGCTGCCGGCGACGTTCGCGGCACTGCTCTCCGACACGGTGGTTCAAGTGACTTTGAAGCACGCCCTCACGTCGTACGCGGAGATCGCCGAGTCCGAACACTACGACTGGCCCCTCTCCACGTTTCTGCCCGACGTGCTGGCTCACTTCGATCTCCCCGACTGCTATCGGGCACTCGAACCGAAGGGGCTCGAGATCATTGCACCCTGGGGGGCGGAACACGGAGCGTTGGGGGGCAATGGCGAGTGATGCGCCATTTGGTTATGTGACACTGGATTCGCCAACCGAGGTCGTTGACATGAGGGTTCACTTTCGTCCCGTTGGGTGTGGCTGTGCCAACTGATAGGGTGTGGTCGACGAATGGGGATTGAAACTTAATGATCGGGGAGAGATCGAATGAGACCTGGAGCATGGCTGCTGCTGATCGCGACGACGTCTTTTGCAGCGAGTTCGTTCGCTCAAGAAGTGCCTCTGGTCTACCACGTCGAGCACACTGGCGCGAGCTTTCCGTTGCCGGTGTTGCCTGCTTTCGAAGACCTGCCGATCGTCAGGCCTTTGACCGATCCCTTCGCATGGTCCGATGGAAGCGGCCGATCAACCGACTTCAGCGACTGGAGTCGCAGGCGGGCCGAGATCAAGGCGGAGATCGAACATTACGGCATCGGACTCAAGCCACCTCGTCCGGAAGATATCACTGCCAGTTACTCGGCAGGCACACTCACCGTCAACATCACCGAGAATGGTGAAACGCTTACGCTCACCGCGCGGGTTGCGCTACCGGCCGGCGAGGGTCCGTTCCCGGCTGTGATCGGGATCGGCGCGGGTACCGGTAGTCTGCCTGCCGACATCTTTGAGAGTCGCGACATCGCGCGAATAGCATTCAACTTCTCGCAAGTGATGTCCCATACGCAAACTCGCGGTCGAGAGCCGATCAATCGGCTCTATCCCGAGTTGACGTACATCGGTGCCTACAGCGCGTGGTCGTGGGGAGTGAGCCGATTGATCGATGGTTTGGAACTGGTTCAAGAGGATCTTCCGATCGATCTCGACCATCTTGGCATCACCGGCTGTTCCTTCGCAGGGAAGATGGCGCTCTTCGCCGGAGCCTTCGATGAGCGCATCGCGCTGACTATTGCGCAAGAGTCGGGTGGCGGTGGTGCCGCGGCATGGCGCGTTTCGGAGACGCTCGGCAATGTCGAAACCCTGGGGAACACCAGCAGTGCGTGGTTTACCGAAGACATGTTTCGATTCGCAAATCGTGTTCCGAAACTTCCCTACGACCATCATGAGTTGATGGCGATGGTGGCACCACGAGCCTTGCTCATCCTCGGAAACCCGGACTACGAATGGCTGGCGGATGAGTCGGGATATGTCTCATGCCGAGCGGCCCATGAGGTGTGGAAAACCTTTGGCGTCGGCGACCGATTTGGGTTTTCGATCGTAGGGGGACATCCCCATTGTCAACTTCCCCAGAGCCAACGGCCTGAAGTCGAAGCGTTCGTCGACAAGTTTCTGCTCGGTGAAACCGACGCCGACACATCGGTGACGAAGCATCCCTTCGAGAACGTCGAATACATCCACTGGTATGATGGCTGGCTGACGGGGACATCCACCTTCCCGGAACCGGACTCCGCCGATGTCGAATCCGTTTTCTATGAGGTGGAACTCGCAGAGTTTGGTGCGAATTGGAACCTTCTCGCGGATGAACGCGCATCCAACAGCGAATACCTGACGATCGAATCGGGTCTCAATAGTACCAATGCCGCTCCGAGGGGAGATGACGGCACGATTCAGATTCCGTTTTCAGTCACCATGGATGCGAAGTATTACGTCTTCGCCCGAGTGAACTGCCCCACTGCCGATGATGATTCGTTCTGGATCAAAGTCGACGATGGAGAGTTTGTCACCGCCAACGGATTGCGAACGGTCGGCTGGGACTGGGTGGAACTGATGAGCACGCAACTCACTCCAGGTGACCACACTCTGACAATCGCCTATCGCGAAGATGGAGCGTTACTCGACAAGATCGGCATCACGACCTACGTCTTTGGTCCTGCCGACCTCGGCGAAGACGCCGTCAACCTGAGTGACGACTGACATGCATGTCTGTTGTCCGAGTGACGACCTGTTTCAGCTTACGCTTTCGAGTCCGTTCAGTGTGCCGGTGCTGGAGGCGAATTGGTCGGTTTCGATTCCCAGTCGCTGCAGCATGCTGACGAACAGGTTGCACAACGGAGGGCCGTTGTCGGCGTCGAAAGCGAGGTGCTGTCCGTGACGGAAGCCGCCGCCGGCGAGCAGCACCGGCATGTTCTTCGTGTCGTGCGTGGCCGCGTTGCCCAGATTGCTGCTGAAGAAGACCATCGTTCGATCGAGCAACGAGCCCTCTTCTTCCTGCGTCTGGCGGAGTTGCACCAGGAAGTCGCGCAGCGTCGTCATTTTCTGCAGTTCTAATCGCTGAAGCTGCTCGATCTTGCTCGGGTCTTGACCATGATGCGACAAATCGTGATGCCCCTGGCTCACTCCGTCGATCGGGGGGACGCCGCTCGTGCCAAGGAGTTGCAGCGTCACCAGGCGTGTCGAATCGGTCTGCAGAGCTAAGTGAATGAGATCGAACCAGAGCCGTGTCTTGCCGATGAGGTCGGTGCTGTTGGCGATGTCTTGCGGGGGTTCGACGTCGACATGCGGCTTGGGACGCTGTGACCAGGCTTCTGCCAGCGCGAGGCGCTGTTCGAGTTCGCGCACACTGGTGAAGTACTCATCGAGTTTTTCGCGGTCGCTGCTGCCGACAGCAGACTGCATCCGTCGGGCCTGATCGCGAACGGCGTCGAGAATACTTTGACCATCCTGCAGTCTTCGGGTTTGAGCCGCGACTTCGTCGGGACGGCCATCAAGAAACAGCCGGGCAAATACGCCGCTGGGAAAACTGTCTGCGGGAACCGGCGCGCCGCTGCGCGTCCACGAAAGTGTTTCGCCCTCGCAGGACAAAGAAAGGCTGGGGAACCGCGTTTCCCCCAGCAGATGCTCGGCCGCAAGTTGATCGAGCGAAATCGAATTGCGAAATCCCGCCCGCCGTTCTGGATGGGGGGCGGCCGTGAGGAAGCTGTCGTTAGAATCGTGACTGGGGCCAACGTCGGGATGGGTCAACCCGGAGATGACCGTGAAGTCGTCGCGAAACTCGCCGACGGTTTCGAGATAGGGAGAGAGTTCGTAGTCGCGACCCGCAGTCTGCGGAAAGAACGAGGGGCCATGCAGTCCGAGCGGCGTGTTGATGCAGACCATCCGCCGTCTTGTGGAGGCCGAACCGTCATCGGCTCGCAGCGGCAGGCGCATGGCGTCGAGCAGCGGCAATCCAAGAGCCACGCCGGTGCCACGCAAGAATGTACGGCGGTGAATTCGCATCATCGTTCCTCTTAGGCTGGGATCCGACTCTCGTCATTATGCCAACTGTCTACTTGTGGCGAAACATCTCACTTTGCACGACGGCATGCACCAGCGAGCGCAGACCGTAGTCGTGTTCACGAATCTCCGCGACGATTGCCTCGATTTCTGGTTGATCCAGCGACGTCGGCGCGCCTCCCGTGCCATAGGTGACAAGTTTGATCGTCAATGCCCGCGCGATCTGATCGGTATCCTGCAGCAGGAGTGCCTTGAATTCATCAATATCGTTGAACGTCTCGCCGGCAGGACTCACGCCCGAAGGATCGACAGGCTGTCCGTGCAGATAGTGCATGCGTTGGCCATCGATAATCACCTCTTCGCCGTTGCCGGTTGAGCGATAATAGTCGCGCCACCCGCCGATGCAGTCGAAACTCTCCAAAGCAAAGCCCGGCGGGTCGATCTGTGCATGGCAGCCGGCGCAACTTGGGGAAGCACGGTGAGCCTCCAATTGTTCGCGGATCGTCGTCGTGCCGCGAATGTCAGGATCGATCACTCCGACGTTGTCCGGGGGCGGAGGAGGTGGCATGCCCAGAATACGGTCGAGTACCCAGGCTCCGCGCAACACCGGAGACGTCGTCGTGCCATTGGCTGTTACCTTCAGCACGCTGGCCATCGTCAGTACCCCGCCGCGATGCGCATTTTCCGGGAGCGGTGTTCGTTCGAATTCCCAGCCGACCGGTCCGTCGATTCCATAGTGCCTCGCCAGGCGACCGTTCAACATTGTGAAGTCAGAGCTGATGAAGTTTGTCAGACTGAGGTCGTGTTCGAGCAGTTCCTCGAAGAACAACTCGGTCTCCCGCAGCATCGACACCTTGAGCAAATGGTCGTATTCCGGATAGAGAATGTGACTCGGCTCGGTGAAGTCGATTTCGCGCAGGTTCAGCCATTGGCCGAGAAAGTTTTCCGTGAGTGCCGACGCTTTTGGGTGATTGAGCATTCGTTCGACCTGAGCGCGCAGCGTGTCGGCATCACCCAGCTGGTCTTCTTCAGCCAACGTGAGGAGTTCCTCATCGGGCATGGTGCTCCAGAGGAAATACGACAACCTGCTGGCGAGCGAGAAGTCGTCCAATTGACCGGGCGTTTCTCGCAGAAACAGAAAGTCCGGCGAGAGAAGCACGCCTTTGAAGGCCGCACGCATGGCCTGCTCGAAGGAATAACCTGCCGACAGGCGTTCTTCGACGACGGCCACGAAGGGCTGCACGTCGGCATCGGTCACACGGCGACGAAATGCCCGTCGAACGAAGGGCCGCAGAATGTTCTCGGCGTCAATCAGCGGCTGTTCCGAAATGACTTCCACACGATCGCTGTGGTTATAGATCGGTGCCGGCTCTTGCGCGAGATCTCCAAACAGACGTCGATGACTTTCCGGCGGCCACGAGTCATACAACGGACCCTCGACATCGACCCACTGCACTTCGAGGCCCGGACCTTCCCAATCATCGGCTCCCACTGCGTCGACCGCTTGCGCCCGAGCGAGGCCATACGGGAGGATGACAATCGTTTTGTGCGGTTCCATCCAGCGCTCGAATTCGACGACGGTATGCTCGTCCGGCGGCGCGTCGAAGTAGCCGACGAGGCCGTTGGTGCCGTTTAACTGAGTGTTGCCGACGACGACGCGATAAGTGACAGGTTGCCCGTTGCTCTGGTAAGCGTTGGCCGAAATGCGAAACCGATAGCGGCCGCGATCGCGTGGATAGAATTCGTACATGTGGACCGAATTCCATTCCGATGAACTGAAGAGGACCACGGAATCTTCGAGCCGTCGAAAGACGCGCTCGGTCGACGTCTTGACGTGGTGCTGGTCCCAGCAATACATGCGTTCCTGCACCAGCGCCGGTTGGGGCAGGTTGGTGATCGCCTCGTTCAAGGCGATGTCGGCTGCTTCCAGATAACGCTCCATCAAGAACGATGAGGTGTGCAACGCGGCTCCGGCGTTATCAAACCCGTCGGCGGAGCCGTCGTGCGGCAGTTCGTCGATCAGATTGAGTTGCAACCCGAACAGATCGTTGATCGTGTTCTGGTATTCGACGCGATTGAGTCGTCGCAACACGACGCGACCCTCGACGGCACGCTGAGCGATCTCGGCACTTTCGACTCGAGAGCGAATCCAATCCGTGAGAGCGTCGACATCTTCCGGCGTCGGACGAGGCTTGTCTTCCGGCGGCATCTCTCCACTGCTGATTCTCTCGGCAACTGTCAGCCATCGGCGACGCGCTGACGCCTCCGCGAAGTCGTGTGACAGTTGATCGAGTCGGAAATCACCCTCAGGCTCTTCTTCGCCGTGACACTCCTGGCAGTGATGCTGGAGGAATTGCGGCACCTGTTCGTCGAATTGCTCAGAATCAGTATCCGCTGTCAGCAAGCGAGTGTCTGTTGCGTCGTCACTCGATGCACCGCCGACGAACAGAGCCACGGTCGCCGACAGCGTGGCCCAGAGTGCCACTTTGAGCCAACTCGCGGTCATCGCGCCTCCACAAACAGGGCCGTCGTCGGAACAGGTTTCCTGCCTGATGTTGCAATCCGCTCGGTCGGCGTGCAAGCGAGAATGGGCGAAGAACAGCAGAAGGTCGCGTCCGGGACGCAGCGTTTCGCCATCGCGTCTGCCGCAACAGTGTGTCAAACTAGGGGTGTTGTCGAGATTGCCACACGGTTCAAGATCTAGAGTTTTCCAGGTCATCCATGATTCGCCGCATTGCTGGTTTCATTCTGATTGCTCTGCTGCTGATTGCGGGCCTGATCTACAGTCAGCAGCGGCCGGTAGCGCTCAAGGTGTCGGGATTCATCGAGTCCGACGAAATCCGCCTGGGCTCGCGTGTGGGAGGCCGAGTGCATGCGGTCTACGTCGAAGAGGGACAGGATGTCGAGGCCGGCGAAGTGCTCCTCGAACTCGAACCCTACGATCTGCGACAGCGTCGAGCCGAGGCCGAAGCGGTGTGGAATCAGCGAGTCACCGAGTATGAACTTCTGGTCAAGGGTTATCGCGAAGAAGAAATCGCCCAGGCTCAGGCGAGATACGATCAGGCAGCGGCCAATCTATTGATGTTGCAAAACGGCCCGCGCGAACAGGATCTGGAAACGGCTCGGGCCGAGTTGAATCTGGCCCTTGCGGAACTTGAACTCGCGGAAGAGCTTCACAATCGCACAGTCGATCTTCGACAAGACGGCGCGGCCTCGCAAGATGCCGTCGACCGCGCGACCAAGGAGTTGCGAGCCGCCACTGAGCGGGTGAACGCTCAGCGGGAGCAACTCGCACTCTTGGAAGAAGGGACGCGCAGCGAAGAGATCACGATCGCGGAAGCTCGAACCCGCGAATCGGAAGAGGCTCTCAATCTGGTCCAAAATGGATATCGCGACGAAGAAGTGACCGAAGCCTATCACGCCATGAAAGCGGCCGAGAGCGCCCTGGCGGCGATCGATCAACAACTCAAGGAGTTGGAAGTCAAGGCTCCCACGGCGGGTGCCATCGAAGCCCTCGAACTGGAACCGGGCGATCTTGTTTCCCCGAATGCACCGGTCATCTCGCTTGTCGATTCGTCGAGCTTGTGGGTGCGGGCGTATGTGCCGGAAGATCAGCTCGACCTCACGCTCGGCCAGCATGTTCAAGTCACCGTCGACAGCTATCCGGGTGAGACGTTCGAGGGGGAAGTCACATTTATCGCGCGACAGGCCGAGTTCACGCCTTCAAATGTTCAGACGCCCGAGGAGCGTTCGAAGCAGGTCTTTCGCATCAAGGTGACACTGCTGGAAGGGCACGACCGGCTGCGGCCCGGCATGGCGGCCGACGTCTGGCTGGAAGGGACTCCATGACCACTCCCGTCATCGACGTCCACGGTTTGACGCGGAAATTCGGCGAACTCGTTGCCGTCAACAACGTCTCTTTTCAAGTCTATCCCGGAGCGATCTTCGGGTTGCTCGGCCCCAACGGCAGCGGGAAGTCGACGATCATCCGCATGCTCTGCGGCGTTCTGCCCCCCACGGCCGGCACGGCGGAGGTGCTGGGATTCGACGTCGTCACGCAAAGCGAAGAGATCAAACGGCATATCGGTTACATGTCGCAGAGCTTCAGTCTGTATGGCGATTTGAGCGTCATCGAGAACATTCACTTCTATGCCCGCATCTATGGTCTGAAGTCGCCTAAGTTCGAGGAGCGAACCCAGGCGGTGCTCGACCTGACGTCGCTGGGCGACCGCGTCGATCAGTTGGCCAGCACGCTTTCGGGCGGGTGGAAGCAGCGACTGGCGTTGGCATGCGCGCTCGTTCACGAGCCGAAGCTGCTGTTTCTTGATGAGCCGACGGCCGGCATCGATCCCGTGGCCCGGAGGGACTTATGGGATCTGCTGTTTCAACTTGCCGGCGAAGGTGTCGCCTTACTCGTGACGACACACTACATGGACGAAGCCGAACGTTGCAGCGAGATTGGCTATCTCCATTCGTCGCGGATGGTGGTTCGCGGCCGTCCGGAAGAACTGAAGCAGCGTGAGGATGTCACACCTCCCGGCACGCGACGCTGGGAACTGACGGTCGCCCATCCCACCGAGAAACTCGCGAAACTTCGCAGGCACGCAGGCGTTCGCGATGCGACGTTGTTCGGTGATGCGATTCACGCCCTCGCCGATGAATCGCTGAGCGAAGCCGAGTGGATGGAGGTCACGCAGGATCCGGACACCCGAGTCCGAGCCATCACTCCGACGCTTGAGGATGTTTTTGTCACGCTGACGCGGAACATTTCCGATGACGTGCCGGCGGCTGAAGGGAAATCCGAAAGTCTGCCGCTTTCCACCGATACCGGCCAGCCGGAAAACGCGCGTTCCGAATCGAAATCGAACAAGCCGAAGAGTGCGAAGTCGAAGGAGCGGATGCCGCGATTCTTCGGATTGACAGCCATTCTGCTGAAAGAATTCTCGCATATTCGCAGACAGCCATCGACGCTGTTCTTTATGCTGGTCGTGCCCGTGATGCAGACGCTGATTTTCGGGTTCGCGATCAACACCGAGATTGAGGACATTCCGACGGTGGTGTACGACCTCGACGGACGACAGGCCGCCCGGGAGTTGCGTGATGCGTTTCAGAACACGCAGACGTTCGAGATCGTCGGGCGCGTGACGAGCGAAGAGGAGTTTCGCCAGGCAATCGATTCGGGCGTCGCCAAGGTAGGCATTCGCATCCCCCCCGATTTCAGCGAGCGATTGCTCCATCGTGAGCAGGCACAGGTGCAGGTACTCATCGACGGCAGTGACTCGCAGGTCGCGACGACGGCCCTCAACTCCGCGAATCTTCTGGGTGTCAACTTGTCGCTTCGAAGTACGCGACCGTTTGTCGATTCGCTGGCGGTCGTTCCCGCACGCACTGCGGAAGGGGAAGCCGCCATGCCAATCGAGATGCGTCCCCGGCTGCTCTACAACCCGAACCTCGAGAGTTCACACTTCTTCGTCCCCGGGCTGGTGGGGATCATTCTGCAACTCGTCACGTTGTTTCTCACGTCGTTCGCGATCGTGCGTGAGCGGGAACTCGGTACGCTCGAACAGCTCTTTGTCACGCCTGTCAGCCGCGTCGGATTGCTGCTGGGCAAGCTGTTGCCGTATGCAATTATCGGCTTTCTCGAAGTGTTGATCGTGCTGAGCGTGATGGTTTACGGCTTTGAAGTGGCTATTCGCGGCAACCTGGCCCAACTCCTCGCACTGTCGCTGGTATTCCTGATGTGCGGACTCGGCCTGGGGCTGCTCGTGTCGACGCTTGCGAAGACGCAACTGGCCGCGATTCAGTTTGCGTTCTTGATCATGCTCCCATCGGTCCTGTTGTCGGGGTTCATGTTCCCGCGCGCTCAGATGCCGTTACCCATCTACATCGTGACATTCGCAATTCCAGTGACGTACTACCTCGAAATCCTTCGGGGCGTGGTACTACGCGGAGCCGATGTCGTCGATCTGCTGCCGCACGTGATCGGACTGCTGATCTGCACCGTGGCGATCTTTTTCATCAGCCTGTCGCGATTCCGCAAGCAGTTGGCGTGATGTGCGTCGCCGTCAGACTTCAAGGATGATTCGTGAGGGGTCCTCGATCACGTCCTTCACGCGTTTGAGGAACGAGACGGCTTCGCGGCCGTCGACGACGCGGTGATCGTACGTCAGGGCGAGGTACATCATCGGGCGGATGACGACCTGGCCATTGAGCGCGATCGGTCGATCGAAGATGCCGTGCATGCCGAGCACGCCGCTCTGCGGAGGATTGACGATCGGCGTCGACAGCAGCGAGCCATAGATACCTCCGTTCGTGATCGTAAACGTCCCTCCTTCAAGATCCTCCAGCGACAGCTTGTTCTGCTTGGCGCGGTTGGCGAAGTCGGCGATTGCGAGTTCGATCTCGGCAAAGCTCATCCGCTCGGCGTTTCTCAGAACGGGGACGACCAACCCCTTGCCGCCACCGATGGCGACGCCGATGTCGCAGTAGTTGCGATAGACGAGTTCGTTGCCGTCGATCTCGGCACCGATCTGAGGGAACTGATTGAGTCCGTCGACGACGGCCTTCACGAAGAACGACATAAACCCGAGCTTGATGCCGTGCTTGGCCTGAAAGACATCCTGATACTGGCTCCGGAGCGTCTTGATGGCGGTCATATCGCATTCGTTGAAGGTCGTGAGCAACGCAGCCGACTGCTGCGCCTGCACGAGCCTGCGGGCGATGGTTTGCCGCATGGGAGACATCGGGACGCGCGTTTCGGAGCGTCCACCAGAGCCGGCTGCAGTGGCCGTCCCCGATCCCTTGCCAGCGAGATGACGTTCGACGTCTTCCTTGAGCAGCCTGCCGCCGGGACCGCTGGGTGAAACGTCGTCTGCCTTAATGCCGTGCTCGGCCAACATCCGCGAGGCTGCTGGCATGACGTGTCCGGGTCCGCCGTTCCCTTCGTCAGCGCGTCCTTGGGAAGACTTCGCCGACTTCGAGTCGTCCCCCTTCGCGGCGGAATCTTTCGACGCTCCCTTGGCTTCTTTCACCGTGGCGGGACGCGGGGCCTCTTCCATCTCGCCGATCACTTCTCCGATGGCAGCAGTCTGTCCCGCCTTCTTGGTGATCTTCTTGACGATGCCCGCTGCCGGGGCAGGGACGTCGAATGTGGCCTTGTCGGTTTCGAGACCGACGAGTTTCTGGTCGAGGTCGATCCACGCCCCTTCCTGGCAATACCATTCGCCGATAAACACTTCGGAGATCGATTCTCCGACGGAAGGAACACGAATCGAGAGGGGCATGAGTGGAAAGTGAGAAGTCAGAAGTTGGAATGGATCGGGTTGAATTCAGGAGCGCACTTCCTGATCTATGAAGAAAGCATTTCGGTGCTTATTCGACCGGCGTCCAGTAATCGATGACAAAGACATCGTCGATGATGGGGCCGACGATTTGCACGAAGGCCTGGTGGGCCTCGTGGGGAAGATAGGCGGATCGTCCCTCGTCGTCACGAAACGTGACGACAAAACAATGCGTAAACCCCTTGGCATGGTCTTCGGGACTGTTGTTGATGCCCCATTCGAAGTCGACAATGGACTCGATTCGCGAGGGGAGGAGCGCAAACTCTTCCTCGACCTGCCGAATCTGGTCTGGAGTCGCCTCTTCCGTAAACTTGAAGCAGACGACATGCCGCAGCAGGCGGTCCCCTTCGGTATTGGCATCATCCGCGAGATTCATGGTACTCCAGCAGAGTCCGACAACGAGCGCGAGTGTTATCGTAGTCACCAGGGTTGTGAGTCGCCACATGAGACGTATTCCTTGTTCGTTGGAAGATGAATTCTTGCCGATCGCCCGCCCGTCGGGTGCATGATAGTTCCGTATGGCCATTGCAGCTACAGTTTCAGGGATTGTTCTGTCGATTGCCCTTTTCCTCGCCATGCTCTCAATTCCCGACGATTTCGTTCCGACTCCACTTTGCCAACGGCTGGAACAGGCCGCGGGGGACGTGGAGCGTGTGGATCAATGGCCCGGTGAGCAGTTGGTGTGGCTGGCCGAGGCCTGTGTGCTTGGTTGGGTGATCCCAAACGAGTTCGGCGGCAGTGCGGTGTCGGCCGAGGAACTGATGCACGGCTATCATTCCCTCGCGCGGGCCTGTCTGACGACGACGTTTGTCCTCACGCAGAGAAACGGAGCTTGCAGCCGGATTGCGGGCTGCGACAACGTGTGGCTGAAGTCCGAATACCTTCCTGATCTGGCGAATGGGAAACTGTTCGCAACCGTTGGGATCTCGCATCTCAGCACGTCGCGGCAACACTGGAAGCAACCGACCGTGCGTGTGACGGAGTCCAAGAACGGCGGCTTCGTGCTCGATGGCGAAGTCCCCTGGGTCACCGGAGCTCCGCAGGCCGATCTGATTGTGACGGGAGGGAGCTTCGATGACGGCAGGCAAGTTCTGATCGCGCTCCCGATGGACAGGCCGGGCATCACCGTCGGTCCACCCGCTCGACTGCTTGCTTTGAGTGGCTCTCAGACGGCGAGCGTTCAACTCGACGGAGTGCAGGTTGACGACCGCTACCTGGTCGCTGGCCCTGTCGAACATGTGATGCAGACTCACCTCGGAGGGACTGGTTCACTCGCCACATCGGCCTTGGCACTGGGACTCTCGGCACGCGCCCTCGCGGCGTTGCTGTCGGAGGCCCAACGCCGGACGGAACTGATGCCCATCGCGGAGTCGTTTCAGCGTGAGTACGCAACGTGTCAGGAAAGGTTCGCGATGGCACTCCAGGGGGACTCCGCACAGTCCGCAAACTGCACGCCCGAGCTGGTTCGCGAGTCGGCGAACTCGCTTGTGTTGCGGATCACGCAGGCCTGGCTGGCGGCATCGAAGGGAGCCGGGTTTGTGTCGGGGCACCCGGCCGAACGAGCCGTAAGAGAAGCGATGTTCTTTCTCGTCTGGTCGTGCCCGCGTACCGTGGTGGAAGCCAATCTGCGTGAATTATCGTGCATGGAGTACTGAACGTCTTTCGGACCAGTTTTCCTAACCGATACAGCACTCGCCAATCGCGTTGGCGCGGGTGAATCGCACGATCAATCGACACTCGCACATTGACCCGATTCCGGCACACGCATAAACTGACATCAGTCCATTTCCTCGCGAAACGAGCGGCAAATGCCGCCGTGTCCTCGAATTTCAGAACTTGCGTCTGCTTCCGTGCAAGGGATCCCATGAAATACACCTCGCCGAAGAACATTGTCGTCGCCTTGTCATTTCTCGCGTATTGCGCGCCTGCGGCTGCGTTTCAGCACACGCCGGCGGAGCCCGATTACCAGACCATTCCTGCCGAGGGGGATCGTTTTCCGATCCACATCACCTACCTGCCGGTGACGGAGGAGATGTATCCCGCCGGCAACATGGATTCGGCACCGGTGGTCATCATGCTGCATGGGACCGAGGGGAGCCGACTGTTCTGGGACCGTGCCTCGCGTCCGAACACACAGGATGGTTTGCCGTTCGCGGAAGCCGTCAACTCGCTGGGCATCGCGGTGATTACCGTTGACCTCAGACAGCACGGCGAGAGTGTTATCGACGGGCAGGAGCAAACGGTGCGACCGACCGACTACATCAAAATGGTGGCGGGCGATCTTGTTGCCGTGAAGAGTTTCATCTTCGATGAGCATATGGCCCATCGTCTCAACATGAATAAGACCGCGATCATCGCCATGGAGATGTCGGTCCCATTGGCGCTCGCATTCGCCGCCGAGGACTGGCGCACTCAGCCATTTCAGGACGGCCCTGGCGGATCATTCGGTACGCCCCGCGGCCAGGATGTACGTTCGCTGATTCTGATTTCACCCGATTCGTCCGCGGGGAGATTAAACAACAACAGCCCGATGAACTTCTTGAAGGATCCCGCTTTCGGCATCAGCTTCCTGTTTATTGCCGGTGCCGAGGATCCCATCGACGATGGGCACACCGAAAGTCTGTACGGCATCGTATCGAGGCTGAACGAAGATCGTTCGATGTTGCTCGAACCAATGACGAATGCCCGCGGCGAGGATCTCTTTTTGAACAATTCAGCCCGCATCGAGCCCACGATTCTGACGTTTCTCAACGAGAATCTGAAAACCGTAGAGAGCGAATGGATCGACCGCCGCAGCCGATACCGTCGCAACGACTGACGCCCTGTTGCAACTACTCGTTGGCAAACGTGGCGTGACCGTCTGGACGCTCGCGGTAAGTCGCGCACGATCGCCGTGTTTCCCAGATCGCCACTTCCACCACGGGGAAATCGAGCCCGCGCGAGGTGTGGAAGATCAGCCGGGCAATGTTCTCGGCGGTCGGGTTGTGATCGAGCAGAAACAGTGGCTCGCCAAGATCCTGCAGCATCGGAACGGCGGGATCATCGCGCCGGAGAATCATGCGGTGATCGAGATGATTGTCGATCCATTCATGCAGCTTCGACTTGATCGTTGAAAAGTCGAGCAGCATGCCGCAACTGTCGAGTTCCGTCCCCTCGAGGACGATGACGGCCCGCCCGTTGTGCCCATGCAGATGCCGGCACTTACCGCCATAATCCAGCAACCGGTGGCCGTAGCAGAAATCGATTTCTTGCGTGATGCGATACAAGGAATGGTCCCAGGTGTCGGTTGCCGCGCGGGTTCACAATGAATGCGCCATGTCATCGGTGAATTCGTCTGCGATCGCTCACTTCTTCGTTGCCGGTGGAGAACCCGCCTTCGGTGCGGCTGGTTTCGGAGGCGCTGCAGGTTCCGGTTGTTTGCTGCCTCGATTGCGGAAAGAACTCCAGCAGCGAGCGATCAGCCCGTCGAGGCCGAACCACGTCCCGGAGGGGACGGCCGCCAGTCCCAGCAAGGCCAGGGCCTCGATCAGGTTCTTGTTGACAAACAAGGCATGTTCGGGCAACGCCAGCTCCGGAGGCACGCCCGGCCAGGGAGGAATGACGAGGTAGAACGACAAAACCATCACCGCGCCGGCAAACGCCGCCAGTCGCGAGCAGAGTCCGAGAATCAAGAGTGGACCCAGAATCAGCAGCCCCCACATCGCCTGCATGCTCGCCCGATGGCCCGCTGTGTCTTCCGGAGGTAGCGGGCGACGTTCCAGTTGTTCCACCTCAAGCAGGTCGAACACTTTTTCACGAAACTCGGCATCGAGTGCCATGACGGGGCCAACGACTTCGCTCCGCAGGCTGCGAAACTTGGTTTCCAGTCGGTCGGCGTGTTCATAGTGAAAGGCCAGTCCGGTGGTCTCGGCACGCTCTGTCGCTTCGAGGTACTGCGCGACGGTGTCTTTGTATTCCTGAATCTTGCCGAAGGTCAGCAGAGGGCCATCGGTTTCGGGATTCCATTCACCGCCGGCCATGGTCGTTTCCCAACGGTTGTCTTCGTCATCGTACTTCCATGACACTCCGACCAGTTCGGGATCCCCCAGGAGGACGGCTGCGAGCCGTTGACGATACCCCAGGCCGCGCGAGCACTTCGTCAGCAATTGCTCAAGACGAATAAAGTACAAACGCTCGTCGCCGTCGGCTGGCTGATAGCTCCAGTCTTCCACTTCTTGTTCCGGGTCGGGCAGGCCGTTCTCGTCGAGATGCGCCGGAATTCCGTTGGGCCCCATTAACAACACTTCGCCATCGGGATCGATGTAGATGGGCGAACCATCCTCGGCCTTCATTACGTACTGGCCATCGGGCGTTTTCACGACGTCGACGAGATTCTGCAGATCCGAAATTTCACGTGGCGTGATCGGCTCAATTCCGGAAACGACGAGTTGGTCGTTGTCGAACCAGATCGTGTCGCGCAGCGACTCCCATTTACGCTTGGCAGCCGCGTCGGTTTCCAGCACCGCCGGCAAGCGCGTGAGTGGAGCGGTGTAGGTCTCGGGACCGTTCTCCAGTTCTTCGAGCGCCTTCAACTGATCCTCGGTCAAGTCGTAATGCGATTTGAAACGATCGAGGTAATCCGTCCATTCCTGTGAGACGTGCTCGAAGTCGAACCAGCGCAGGTCGTAGGGATCTCCACCCGCCATCTCGACGTACATGTCGCGGAATGGTCCCTGGGACTGCTTGAGGTAACCCTCGGCCGACCAGGGATTGGGGCCGTTGAGAGTGCTGTGCTTCCACAATCCCTCGTACAGGAACTGCCAGCCAATCGAGATCCGAAGTGCCACCAAGATGATGATGGCCAGCACCGAGATGCGTTTGATGTCTTTCACTGAACTGCCGGTGAATCGATGTAGGATGCGCGTTAGCCGTCTGTACCGGGCAGCGTATTTCACGGCTGTTGCGGATGCCAGTCGGGAGCCACATCTTCTTCCTGAAACACCAGTTGTTCCTGCGGAATTCCGACAACGATCGGCTTCAGCAGCTTGCTGGACGTCGCTTCCGGCACCAAGATCGCGCCGATCGAGGGATGTTCACGGCACCAGGAAATCGAGTCCTCGACCCCCATTACGTAAAATGCCGTCGAGAGAGCGTCAGCCTCCGCCGCAGTCGGAGCGAGCACTGTGACCGACAAAAGGCCCTCGGCCGGCCAGCCGGTGCGGGGATCGAGGATATGCCCATATCGGCGGCCCTCATGCCGAAAGAACTGCACATTCGTGCCGCTGGTCGAAAGTCCCTGGTCCTTTAGAAATACGTTGACGTAGTCCCCCCGTTCCAGCAACGGATTCTTCAGTCCCACCGGCCATCCAGGCTGATCGAAATGGACCCCGGCCGCGTAGAGACTGCTGAAACCTCCATGAACCAGAAAGTCGACAGTTCCCTCCTCCAGAAGGATGCGTGCCGAACGGTCGATCGCATACCCCTTGCCGATGCCTCCCAAGTCGATTTCGACGCGGCCTGCCTCCCCGCTGGACTTAGCAGACGGAGCAAGAAACCGAATTTGCCTCGCCGGCTCATCCAGCTCGACCTTGTCGAGACCGGTGAACTTGAGCGTGTGGGTGAGTTCGTCGCTGGTGGGAATCCGTTGTTCGTCCCGGCAGCGCTTCCATAGTCGGCTGAGAGGTCGCGATGTCGGATCGAACGCACCGGCTGTCTCACGCCCGATCGACATCGAGAGCCTGAGCGCGTCGAATAGATCGTCATCAAGTGGTTGCGGCGACTCAGCGGCGGTGCGATTGATGCGACACAGATCGCTGTCATCGCGGAACGTCGACATCTTCTGCTCGAGGGCATAGACAATGTCGAGCGCCGACGAGGCTTGCATCATTTCGGCCGCCGCGCCGGGGTTCAAGATCACCGCCCACTGGCACCCCATCGCCCGAGTTTCGAGCCGCAACGTGTGATAGCTCGTGGGATCGCTGGACATACTAATCAGTCATAACGCTTAGCCCCCGTCAACAACAGGGGAGAGGAACAGCAGTCCATCACACATTGGCTTTCCTCGTTTTGCCCCAATTCCCCCGGCGACTCGCCGGTGGCTAAGTGGGTGAGATACCTGCTAATTGCTCCACACATGCTCCAGAAACATCCCCGTCAATCGCACGACGCGGTAGTTGACATCGCGCGTGATATCCATCGCGTGTGGCCAGCCGGGGAGACGATCGTAGAAGTATGTCTGATTGAGTTCATCCATGCGGGCCGCGAGCGTATCGGCCTGGTCGATCCTTACGACCGAGTCGATCGTGCCGTGCAACATGAGCGTGGGAGGATCATCCGCATCAAGATAATGAATCGGCGACGATGCCCGATACAGCTCCGGATTTGCCTGATACGTCGCTTCCAGAAATGTCCGCAACAGTTCCATGGAAGTCGGATCGTTCAAAACGGTCGGCAGGGTGAAGTCGACCGGTCCGTAAAGTTGAATCACCGCACTTACGCTGCTCGACACTCCTTCGTGCCCGCCATTCCCTTCGAGTTCTGGCACATTGGACGAGTAGCCGACCATCATTGCCAGATGACCTCCGGCCGATCCCCCCATCACGGCGATTCGTTCGGGATCGACACCCAGTTCCTCGGCATTGGCTCGCATCCAGCGAACGGCACACTTGGCGTCTTCGACCTGCGCGGGATAGTGCCACTGCGGAGCCAGTCGATAATCGATGCTCGCGACAACGTACCCCATCTCGGCGAACGTCACTCCATAACAGCGGTAATCGCTTTTGCTCCCCCCCACCCAGGCACCGCCGTGAATGAGTATCAATCCCGGTCTCGGTTCCGACGAGTCCGTGGGCATATAGACATCGAGCCGCAGTCGTTCGTTGCGAACGCGCCCGTACTCGACGTTTTCACGCAGCGCGACGCTTGCCGGGATCCGAGGAATGAGATCCGCCATCGGGACTTGTCCCTGCAGGATGGCTGCCTGGACGGCTTGCAGGTTGGGGAAGCCAGGCGGCGCGACGAGTCCTTCGACATCCAACACATCGACGAGCGGACCACTCAGAATCGGACGATCATCGGCGGCAACCGATGCCGCCAGACACAGCGTTAACAACATTGCGACGAAGATTCGGTGTGACATCTTTGAGTTTGGATTTCGAAAGAAGACTCTACTCCGCTAACGGCAGCCAGACGGAGAGTGTGGAATGATACCGCGTGAGCTGATGTTCCTTCCCTTCGAACTCTCCAGCCCCATCGGGTAGGTCGTAACTCGTGCGAAAGATGAAGTCACCCGGAACGGTCGCATCGAATTCGATCCGACCCTCGGCATCGGTAGTCAAAGTGAGACGCAGACCGCGACTCCGAATCAAGACTTCCCGACCGTTCACCGGCTCGCCCTGCCATAAGACCGTCGCAACAACGCGACCTTCTGAGATCGAAGGGGCGATGTCGAGATCGAGGTCTTCGGCACGCGACAAGGCTTGCAGTTCTTCCTCGTTGGAGACATGGATGAACTTCGCACGATAATGCAGCAGCACGTCGGTTTGGCCATAGCGATAGACGCCGAACGTACCGACGCTCTCGATGCTGCGCGGCTGTCCGACCGGCAACGGTCCCCTGAGCCAGCGGCCAGCATCGGTCACGACTTCTTCGAGTTCGATCGCTACTGGATCCGGCGAGTCGATCGTGCGAATCCAGGTGGTACCCCGTTCAATAAACGGATCAAGGTATTCCCCCGTTCCGGGCTGAGGCCCCTCCTCGAAGTAGACATTCACCCGGCCATGTTCCCCTTCGCCGTCGACACCGAGAAACAGATAGTGAGCCTTACACTGACCAGAAAATGCGACAGTGACCACGACCGCAACCAACAAGGCTAGGGAACGCATGTGATCTCCATTGGCAAAGAATGAAGGCTGGTGAGGCTTCGTCGGATTACATGGGAAGTCACACCATCGAACGATTGATGTCACCGGCCGACGCGTGATTCTCCTCGAAGCCAGTTGTCAGAGACAGTTTGGTCCATGGGAGATTGTATCACAACCAATTGATAGAGAATGGCCTTCCTACCCGAGTTCTCCCGCGTTCGCGCACGGCCATGCCACTCGTCGATCATGCGACCGCAACTTGGTACTCCATGGTTTCAGAAACACTCACCTTGGTGCCACAATCGTCGACAGAATGCCTTCGATGTAATTAAGGCCTTGCTTCGCCTCGTGGCTGCACGGTTCGGAGGCAGGGATTCCGGTTTTCAATTCGTCGAGAAACAACGCGATCCGCCGATGGTTGCGAGCGGTCTGCGTAATCAACAGCCGATTGACCGGCAGGGACACCGCGACATCCACGATCTCGCCCGCCTCGGCGTTGGCGACCGGCGTCTCTTCATTCATCTCCGGTACCGGGGTCACGAAGTTGCCGGTCTCGCCGTCTTGAGTGTCCACGACTTCCTCCGTCTCGATATTGAAGATCAACCCTACGTGCTCAGGATGGTCGATACTGCTCCAAGTCTCGGGTTCAATAAGCTGTGGCAGCAATGCCGCCAGGCAGTCTGCGGTCACCCTGGGGAGTTCGTAGTAACGCGACTCGATCCGATCCGGGTCGAACTCATCCGGTGCTGGTGCTTGTGGAAATCTGGCACGCAACTCGCTCAGCAAATGCTCAATCTCGTCATGAACAAAGCGATTGGCGCGGATGAAGAGCCGCCCTTGGGAAACGGAATCGATCTCGCCGCCGAATCCGTCGATATCGTTCCACTGCCCCCCCGTTTGGGCCTGGATCATGTCGATCAGCGACTGGTAATCGGGTTCAGCGAGCGAATCGCTCATGCTCGCGATGATGTCGTTCACATCATAGATCACCGAGTATTGCTCATCGTCCGCAGAGGAATCCGTCGTAATCCAGATCGCGCCGTCATCAAGAGTGTAGGTCAATTTGGCCCCACTCAAATCGTCGACGAGTGCGCCTATCAACAACGACAAGGGGACTTCGTGCAACGTACCGCTGATCTCATCATCCTCGGCAACGCCTTCGTCCGCCAAGTCTACGGCGCGCAGGTTGACTGGCACGCCGAGCTGGGCCGACAGGGTCGCGGCCAGTTCCGCCATCGACATCTGGTCGGCGTCGATCGAAACAGGCTTGTTGAGCGCCTCGCGCAGCGCCTGATGTTCCTGAGGTTCGCCCACAACGATCATGCGGGCTTCCATTGTCAACGCATCGAGAATTGCCGCGACCTCCCGGTGTACGGAATGCGTTTGCGGGACGACCAACAGGTTGCCGATGCGCTCGATGTTGCCGCCGAAGCCGTCGATGTCCATCCATTGCACGTTCCCATCGTCGTAAGTTTGCGACTGAATCAGATCGATCAGGTCCCTCACTTCGGACTCGTCAAGTTCGAAGCGACTGATGTCGTACACTCCGATCGTCATCACGTCGCTGGCCGCGGTCGCGGTTGTGATGTGCAGGATTCCATCGTCCAGATACCACTCCAGTTCGGCCCATGCAACGTCCCTGTATGCTTGATTCAACGCCAGATGCAACGGGACGCCGGAGGGTAATGAGACAGGGTCGGTCGGCACCACTCCTTCATCCGCCAGGTCTGATTCGTGAAGGACCACTTCCAAGCCTGTTGCCTCGTGCAGGAACTCGACGGTGTCCGAGAGTGGCACGTCCACCAGTGCGGTTGTCACCGGTTGTCTCATCACTTCAGGCAGCGATACCCACGGGTCGGCTGAGGCATACTCCCGCTCTCGCAGCACGCCCTCCACGCGCCAGTGGCTGGGCCGTTGCAGCAGTGTGCCTTCACGATCGCTCAGAACATCAGACCGGATGCCGGGCGTGAAAGCTCCACGAGACTCGTCCTCCGGATCGATCAGTTCCTCAATGAGGGCGTCGATCTGCTCATGCACTTCCACTGTTTGTCGAATGAGGAGAGCGACTTCATGCCGCATGCTCCCGCCGGTTCTTCTGGATGGCGGCACTTCAGCTCGTGGCGCGCCGCCGAACCCCTGGAATGCAACAGCCGATTGAGTGACAGGGCCGATCGGCATTTGGAAGTAGCCTGGTCCACCGCCACCGAATCCTCCGTTGAATTGTTGAACACGCCTGGTGAATCTCGGTCCCGATCGAACGTCTTCGCGACCGAAGTCATCTGACACCAGAACCGCCAGGATCCAGCCATTGGCGTCCAGGTCATAGGGGGCGACCGCCTGCCAGGTGTCGGGGGCGATCACCTTTGGCAGCAGGAATTGCAGGTTGTCGGCCAGCATCTGCGAGACGAAGTAGTATCGCACTTCGGACTGCTGTGGATCAACCGCCTGAACCATCGGCGGCACCCACTTCGCCCGCATCTCGATCAACAGTTTCTGCAGAATGGAATGAGCGCCTGGAGAACGAGAAACCGCGAGGTATCCATCAGGGATGATCCCGATCTCCTCTTCACATCCCCAGGGAGCAGCGAGAGTTGCCGAACGGACGACTTTCACAAAGTCGTCGTCGGTCGCTCCTGATAACAGATCACTAACGTCATAAAGAATGCGATCGCCCGGAACACAGGCCGCCTCCTCGGAGGTGATGATGATGACGCCGTGACGAATGCGGTACGTGAGGTTCTTGAAACTGAATCCGCCGACCAGCAGCCGCGACAAGACTTCTCTAAGCGCCCGAGGGCCGGCGTGGTACGTGACGGGGGCATCGAGTTGGATGCCAATGTCGGCCAGAGGGCTGGTGATCGGCCAGAGAGTGACACCCGCCTGCATCGACAGTTCGGCCAACACGGCATGCAAGGGTTGGCGATCGACATCGAGTTCTACCGTGCGGTTGAGAGCGGCGAACAACTCAGCATGCTGTGGTGGATGGTCGACAAGTATCATGTCCCCATCGCGGCCGAGCGCGTCGAGCATCGTGGCAACCTCTCGCTGCACGATTTGTTCCTGCCGCACAGCGAGCATGTTGCGCGACATGTTGAACTCGCCCCCATGTCCATCGACGCGTATCCAATTGCCGCTGGTGAAGCGCTGAACAACATCGAACAACCGTTGCGAATCCCAACCCCGTTCCAGCAAGTGAGTGACATCGTAAACTTGCGAGATTTCGAAGTGAAACGCGTGACGCTCTGTCGTGATCCAGAGGATACCGTCGTTGATAGCCCATGCGAGTTTCACACCTGCCACGTCTTCACAGGCCAGGTCCAATGCCTGATAGAGCGGCAACCCCGCGAGGAACAGCGATATCTTGGCCTCCGCAACGACTCCTTCATTGCCCAGTTCTCGCTCACGCAACAGGCAGGTGAAGCCGTACTGTTGGCTGACATGCTCCGCCAGTTCCTTGAGTGAGATGTCGGTCAGTGTCTCGGAGACGATCTGCGTCATCACTTCCGGCAGGTGGGGAGCCGGGTCGATGTAGACGACTGACGTGTCATTCGCATGGCAGTCGATTGCTCCGAATGGGGCCAGAGTGAAGGCAAGGGCAAGCGACAGGTGGAATCGGCTCATCACGGGGCTCCTCGAATGGGGGCGGACGCGGGGAGACATGCTGGCCGATGGTGGGCACTCTCGGCGCGCACCCTGAATCGTCGGCAACGCATCACCCCAGTGTATTGAACGCGAAGACCGTGGCCGATTCAACACGGGAAACGAGCGACGCGAATCGCCAGTAGCGAATCGGGCCTGCTCGTCGCAACTCGCAACTCGTAACTCGCTCTGTCTATCATCCCCGCATGCCATCTCCGAACCGTAGTTTGCCGATCTTGTGCATCAGCCTGGTGCTGGCAGTGGGGTTGACGGCATTGTTCTGGTGGCCGTTGTGGCAGGGTGGCGGGCTGATTGGCGGCGATATCTACAGCTACTTCTTTCCGCAGAAGACCTACTTCGCCGATCAATGGACCGAGGGACGCATTCCGCTATGGAATCCGCTGGTCGGGCATGGATATCCGGTGTTGGGAGAGAGTCAGACGGGAGTGCTCTATCCAACGAACCTGCTGCTCTACCGATTCCTCGATGTGAATGCCGCGTACAACGTCTCACAACTTCTGCATCTGGTGCTCGCGTTCGCCGGCATGGCGTTGTTGGCACATCGACTGGGGTTGAGAGTCCCAGGCAGCATTCTCGCGGCGACGGTCTACGTCTTCGGCTGGCTTCCGCCTCGAATGTGTCTGGAGTGGGCACCGATCGGGGCGGCCTTCCTCCCCTGGATGCTGTTGTGTCTCGAGGGCTGGCTGCAATCAGGGAGATTTCGATGGCTGACGCCGCTCCCGTGGTTGTTGGGAACTCATCTGCTCGCGGGCCACTACAATCTGGCCTTCATCAACCTTCTGGTCTGCGGCATCTGGTTGACCGCACGGCTCTTTTGGGCGCGTGAAGACTGTCAGACGCAAATCGGCTCGCACCGATTGCGATCGATGCTCGTCGTGGGAGGGATGCTGGCACTCGGTTTTGCGATTGCCGCTCCGCAAGTGCTCGCGACCTGGGAGTTGAAGCAACTCAGCCAGCGGGCGGATGTTGGGGCCGCACACAATCCGGGGTATGGACACATCCCCCCGTTGTACCTGTTGCAGACGGTTGCACCCTGGATGTGGTATCCCCCCGACATCGACTTCGACCTCGCGATGCAACAGCTTTCGTGCGGCGCTTACGATGAACGGACTAACAAAGTCGAGGCCCATCTTTACTTCGGCATGCTGCCGATGGTGATGGCGCTGATCGCAACATGGCGCTTGCGACATCAGCCCGACGGGCGCAGGAGTTGGCTGGTGTGGATCGCCATCGCCGTCGCGGCCACAGTCTACACCACAGGCTGGCTCTTGCCGTTGACACAGCACCTGCCGGGGTTCAGTTACTTCATGGGGCCGGGACGGTATGGGGTGATCATCACCCTTGTTGCCGGACTGCTGGCCGGAAGGGAATTCGATCATTGGACGGAAAGGCGCGACGTCCATCACACCACGCCATCAAAACGCAGCGTGTTGAAGCCTGTGATGATCACGCTTGTCGTCCTCACGTTGACGATCGCGGATTTGTTTCAGGTCAGCCGCTGGGTCTTTTATGCCGAGCCAGTGTCAACGCCGCCGTTGGCTTATCGCGAACAGAGCGTGTTGCGAGAAATGGCGTTGGAACTGGGGCCAAACTCGCGGTTATTTGCACCGGGGCCAAACCTCCCAACATTAACAGGCTTCGCATCGTCGCCTCCCTATCTGGGATTGGGGCCTGCAGAGTATTTCGACCCGGCGCTTCGGCCCCCGTATCCCGATGTCCGTGAGGTGCCGGCCGAAGAAATCGATGCTCAAGTGGAATGGCTGCGCTGGGCGGGTGTGACACACTTGCTCTGCCAGGAGAAGCTCTCACTTCAAGTCTGGCCGGTCGAGTTGGTCTGGGAGGGGATGGACGAAATGGTCAGCCGATCGTGGGCGCGAACTCGGGAGCCGCTCTACCTCTACAGACTGCTTGATGCCCCGGGACGCACGCGCTTTGCCGACGTGCAGAGGCAGAGGGCAGGGGAGAGGGAGCCTCATCCCCCAAGTGTCGTGTCGGACTCGGGGGACGTAATCACGATCGAATTGCACTCCTTACAACCGGAAACATTGGTCCTCGCGGACCTTTGGTTTCCCGGGTGGGAGGTGGAGATCGATGGCGAAATAGGTGAGCCGCAGCAATTCGAAGGGATGTTTCGTGCGGTTGATGTTCCTGCGGGGCAGCATGTTGTGACGTGGCACTATCGGCCTTCCTTGGTCCGTTGGGGCTTCGCTGTGAGCGCGATGGCGACGTTGGGAGGGATCGTCTCAATTCTTGCAACTTGCCTGAGGCGACGAGAAGGAGTTTGACCTTCGGAAACCCGCAGGCCACAATGTAAGCCACAGCAAGTTCTTGCGTTCAAGACCCAACTAACAGTCACGTCCGCGAATCGGGCAGGGAATGAATCTGCGCCCTCTCATTTTGATCTGGGGATGCTTCATCCTGGTTTCCCAGTTCACGCATGCGCAGCCCAATGCCACGGGGGCCAATTCGGGGGCTTCAACCTCGTCTTTGCCAGCCGATAGCTCTCCCCCCACGGGGCGCGGGTCATTGCCTGGTGCCGCTGCCCAGATCGGGACACAGGTCGATTCTCTGCGATTGGGTGACGACGGCGAAACGATCATCACTCCCGGCGCGCCTGCTGATCTGCCTTTGCCTCTCGTCGGTGAGACCGGTGAGGAACATCCGGCTGCCTATGTGGCTGCCGTTGAATTCGACGGCGACGTCGCCGATGGATTTGTCGACGGCCGACTCGTCGTGGAAGTGGTCGTGACCCGCAATCACGGCTGGCATGATTTGAACCTCAATCTGAATCAAGCGATCTGTCGCAATTGGGAATACGAGGGGAGCGGGGAATCGAACCCTGTGGTCAGCCCGGCGCGGGACAACGGATTGCAGTGGCAGTTTCGCGGGATTGGTCGACACCGATTGACCCTCACCATGCGGACCCCCGTTCATCGTACCCCGACGGGGTACCAACTGCTGTTGGCTCTTCCTCCGTTGCCGCGAGAGTTTGAATCGCGTGTCGAGTTGCGTTTCGGCGCGACCGTGCGCGTTCGTCGTCCGGCGGAGGAAACCATGTTTCGCCAGACGACCGACGATGCGGGTCAAACCATCGTCACGGCCGGCGTCACCGGTCCTCGGCTCGACATCACTTGGGAAGACGCACGCACGAATGTTGCCCAGGTGGCCGAAGTCGAATCCCAATGGACCGTACAACACGATCAAAGTCTTGAAGAAGATCGACTGTTTGCTTCCGTGGAGCAACTTCTGCTTCCCGAACATGGCGCGGTGGAATCCATCGACGTCCGCCTGCCCGAGAACTGGGAATTTGTCTCTGTGACAGGGGAACGATACCTCTCGCATGAGATACTTCCCGACACCGGACTGATGCGCGTCCATCTCTTGAACGCAGACGCCTTCTTCCAACTGCGCTGGAGGTTCAGTCGCAACATCACCGAAAGAGGCACCGAAGTGACTCTTGACGGGCTGGATGTCGCCGGAGCGCATCGGCAGACCGGAGACATCTCGGTGGAGACTCCCGCCGGCTGGCAGTTGGGATGGTTGCAATCCGCCAGTGATGGCGTGGACCGTCAGAATCCCAGAACCGCACGAGTTTCCCCAACATCAGGAGGACTGACATTCGGTTACCAGTTTCAGCCGTTCCGTTTGACGTTGGAGCTGAAGGAACGGCTCCCACTGGCCGTGATTCGCCCGCGATGGTTTCTTAACGCGACCGCTCAACAGTTGGAATTGCAGGCCGAGTTCGAGATCGACGAAGAGGGTGAGCCAGTTCGCCTGCTGCAGGTTGTGTGGCCGACGGCGGCGGAAGAGGGCTGGAAGATCGAATGGATTAACGACCGCACACAGAATGAGATCGACGCCGAAGTCGATGTGGCGTTCCAGTCGGGGAGCCTCAGTCTGCCGATGCCTGCCAATTCCAATGTGCTGCGAATGAGGTTTTCGCGTCCCATCGGCTCGTCTGGGGCGTTCGTGTTCACACTCCCTGGCGTGCAGGCACCGCTGGTGGAACCGGGTTGGCTGATCCAGCAAAGCGACGACGAAGTGGTGCTGGCATTGACCATCGAGGAAGGACGCTTTGCCGCCGACCCGTCGCCGATTGATTTCAGCTACCCTGCCGAGTTCGTGCCCGACGAAGGAGACGTTCGACCGTATGCGACTGAACAGGGGCCCATTCAGGCGGCTCTTAGTATTCATACGCGGGAAGTCGAGGCCTCGTCGACCGTCACCATCGAAGGCCTGGCTCAGCAATGGATCCAGGTCTCGCAAGAATTCGAACTCGACATTCGTTACGGCAGGTTGCCGACGATTCAGTTTCTGATCCCCGATGCGTTGTACGCGCAAATGCAGCCTCAACTTTCGCAGGCAGCGATCGAGTTCCGGGTCGACGGGAAGCCGGTAGAGTTCACATGGGACGATGCCGCGCAGCGTACCGTCGAGCTGGATGTCTCACACGAGCCGCTGCGTGGGGAAGCGATCGTCGAGGCGCGTTTCAAGTTTCCGTGGGACCATGCGCTTCGCGAACGGTTGAGCCTCCCCGTGCTGGCGTTTTCGTTGGAACAGACCACGATGACGCGCTGCTCGATCCCGGGAACGGAACTTGTTCCCGTGATCGTCGAGGGACAAGGCTGGCAGCAGGTTCCCACCGCGCCCGATACACAGAAGTGGGAGTATGCCGGCTCGACGTTCGCGATTCCGCTGGCGATCCAACCCGCTGAAACCGCTCAGTTCGCCCGGCAGTCGGTGGCGACTGCATTCTGCACGGTCGTCTTTCAACCAGATGGTGCGTGCCGCGTAACCGCACGCTACGATCTGCATCCCGACACTCAGTTCTGGTCGTGTGAACTCCCCGCGAAGGCCCAGGGAGAACAATTCTTTGTCGGAGAGAGGAACGTCGAACCTCAGCGGGCAACACTCAATGGGCGCATTAGCCACGCCTTGAGGTTGACGCCCGAACAACTCGAACTCGGCATGCTGCGTATCGAATATACGATTCCCGCGACACGGGGGGGCAGCTTGTGGGGAGAAGCCGCCATCGAGTTGCCGCTGGTCTCCGAGTCGATCTGGATCGAGGAACTGTTCCTGGAAACGATCCTCCCCGACGGCATGCACCTGTTCACTTCCCCAACGGGCTGGACTCAGGAATTCCAGTGGCAGCGGAATGGTGCCTTCTGGACGCGACAGCCGACCGAGCGATTCCTTGCCGCCCGTCAATCGTTAACCGAAGTTGCTCCCGGACAAGCACGCAGCGGAGCGCGGTATGGCTTCAGCCGATTCGGTGCGACATCACGTTCCTCCCTGATCTGGATGAGCCGCCCGTTGATCGTCTTGCTCGGCGCGGGAATCACGTTGTTGCTGGGTTTTCTGCTGACGCGGTTTCCGGTGTTTCGCGGCCCATTGCCAATTCTCTGCCTGGGGTTTGCCGTCAGCATTGTCGGCATCTGGTTTCGAGAACCGCTCGAACTATTGTTGCAGCCCGCGTTGATGGGACTGGTGCTCGCATGGGGGGCCAGCCGGTTGGGAGTCACGGGTGCCGCCACACGCACCACGGGGCTACAACCTCGCGTCGATCTCGGCTCGCAACACTCGTCGGCTCTGTCACCAACGGGGACGTATCCGGGATCGCCTCCAGCAGTTGGGGGTACGCAGTCGACGATCTACCGACCACTCGCCCAGTTCAGCCAGGCGAGCAGCACGTCGGCTCCGCCGAAATAGTACTGCAATGGCGATCTGAGGAGTGAGCTTTCTCACCTTCACGGCGTTACCCAGGTTTGACGCCAGACATGAGTTTCGGCATCAAACTCAAAACGGCAGCGCCTGTGACCACATTCATCCAGGCGCAGCCAGTCGATCTGGTCGACAACGGTTACGAGCACACCGAAGTTGTGTCGTCCCCGCTGCGCGAGATCGTCGGCGCGATCACTCTCGGAATCTGAATCAAGAAGAATCTTCGCGTCCGAAGGCAGATTTGAATTGGGGGCATCGATGGGGGTTCCCGGTGGGAGAATTTCCAGATAGTTTATCTGGCTGGCCTTGGGAGCAGCCGACCAGCAGGCGTCCGCGACGTCGTCGTCGATATGGAGACTTACGGTTCCTTCGACACGAATCTGAGCTTTGGGACGCGGGTCGTAGAAGTGCCAACTGACTTGGGGATGCGCGGCGATCTCTCGTACTTTCTCCGATCGGATATCCGTGAAAGCCGTCAACGTGCGCGAACTGCGATCGCAGTCCCGCAACACCAAAGTTCGTTGAGCGACGCCGCGTTGCGTGCGAGTCGCGAGAACGCCCAGTCGCAAAGGATGATCCATTTGCCCTTTCGCGACGGTCCACTCACTCCAGACGGCGTCGAGAATGTCCGGTAACGATTGAGCAGTCGCGTGGTCGTTGGGCATGGCCTCTCATAGATCTTCGCGCGTCTGCAGGGCCTGCAGGCGGATCACCTCGTTGTCGCAGACGTCGGCCAGTCGCTGCAGCCGGTCGGCCCACGCGGTTCTCTCGTCCGCGCTGAGTGATTCCTTGAGTAATTCGATCGCCTTGATCGTGTTGTTGAGAATGAGCAACTCTTGCAGATAGGAATTCTGTACCTCCACGGTCGCCTCGCGCCCGGGATCCCGCGGGGGATCGCTGATCGCGCCGTCGACCGCCTTCTCGAATACCACGAGTCCCTCTGTCGATCCACTGCGCGCGAGGCCGATGGCGGCATTGATTTGCGTGATTCGATCACCATGATCAAGCAGCGCCGCGAGCCGCCGCTGGGCCTCCTCCGACTCGACAAGCCCCAGAAAGTAGACGGCAGATTGGCGAATCATCGACGTTTCCGAGAACGACATGTCGAGCGCCGCGTCGATGACATCGGCATCGGCATACGGCCGGCCGTGCTCCATGTCTTCGCCGGCGATCATCGACGCGGCAACAAGCGACTGGCGCTGAATATCCTCGTCGTCATGTTGCATTGCCTGCAACAACACGGGGTTCACCACTTCGGGGACGTCGAGTCGGCCGATCGCTTTCGACAGGAACTCCATCTGCTCGCGCTCTTCGTCGGTGAACTGCTGCCTTGTGAGGAAGTTGGCATAAATGTCGCTGATCGCATGCGCGATCTCGACGTTCTGCGCGAGATGCTGTCCCTCGTCTCCTCGGGCGTGGTCGGCGTCGAGCATTTCCGAAAGCGTCATCGCCGCGCGCCAGCGGATATGCGGATTTTCGCTCTTGATATTCGCCACCGCCCGCCGCCAGTCGAGTTCGCCCGTGGCCAACTGCCCGAAGAGCAACCACACCCCCAGCACGGCCATTACGATCAACGCCGGTACGACGAACAACTGCACGATAAAGCCCGCCGAGGGGGGCTCCACCTGCGGCAAGTCCTTCATCAGCGCAGGCTTGCCCTCCGTGACCGACGACTCGTCGCCAGTCGTACTTTCCGTAACATTCTCGGTAGCGTCGTCCGCGTCGTCGTGCATGGGTGAATCGTTCGGTGACATCTCTGTTTTCGCCATGTTTCGTTGTAGTCACATCCGAGTCGGTTGGCTACCGAGACGCCGAGGCTGCCGCCGCGTTCTCATGAATAGTGATACTTTCAAGTGAAACTTGTCCGGTTTTACGCTTGTTTCTCAACCTGCGTCGCGGTCGATCTGAAGCAGCCATTGTTTCGACAAATGGCGACACCTTGTCGACGTGTTGGGGTTTCACACCTCAACTGAAACTCGTGCCGCGTAATAGCTTTCGTGTTGTTGTAACGAGCAGCCGAAAGGCGTTACGGGCTTATCATATTTCCATACCAGGCGGCAGCGGTCGGCAACACGACTTTAGCATGACTCCGCGCGCAGTTGTTGCGCGGCAGTTCGGTTGGCGTGCGCCTGCTTCGCGGCCATTGACATCCTTCCCGCATGCGAACTCTTCTGATTGCCTCGTTCACAGTCGTCCTCCTGATCTGTTGTTCCTGGCGCGTGCTGAATGCCGAGCGACGCTCTCGCATCGGGTCGTTTTCTCCCGTCACCAGCGACATGGATTCCACACCGCCTTCCACGGAGTCGTTCGTCGTACCGGGCATTGTTCTGCCCGAGTTATGTCCTGCCAATCTGGCACACGTTGCCGACATCTCTCCCGTGATCGGCATCGTGGTTGATGGAGATCCCCGGGCCTACTTGAGAGACGCCCTCGAAGTCTTCGATGTTACTCAGTGGTCGGAACTGTCAGCGCATGTGATCAACGACGTCGTCGGGAACACGGCGGTCACGGTGACGCATTGCAACTTGAAGAGTACGACGCGCGTCTTCACATCGGATTCCTCAAACGTCTCCGAAGCCGCTGCTGAATGCACTCCACTCGACATCGCGGTCGGCGGTTGGGACGACGGCATGCTGCTCGTTGTCGGAAGCACGACTTACGAGCAGATGAGTCCCGAATTGCCCGTCGTCGACATTCCCTTCGTTGCCACCTCGTGGAAAGAGTGGCTTGCGATGCATCCCGACACACTCGTCTTCACCGGCTACGGTTGCCTGGAACGCGACGAGATTCGGTGAACTCGACAGACTGATTCAAGCCTCACTTCGACCGGAAGCAAGTTGAATACCGAGGTTGTCGGTTGCAGGACAGAACATGACGTTCGTGACCTGCTCCGCGTCAAACTCAAAACATACCACCCAGTCCGACAACAAGTGAGTGCTCCAGGCTGGAATTTGGCCGAACTTAGGATGGTGTCCGCCGCCTTCATTGTTCGGCGGTCCGATCAGCGCAATGACCTGATCACGCGAGATACCGACGGGCATTTCGGGAAGTCCCACCATCCGCAAATAGTGGCTCGCGAAGCGAATCGGTATGCTTTCCGGGAGTACGCACATGCGACGACGCAAGAACGTCGCGTCGATCGGATTACATTCGGCGACGAGTTCCGCCTTCACCGAAATGGGCGTGCCGCGCTCATGATGTTCGCCCGTGAGCTTGATGTTCAGCGAGAGTTGATGAATTTCGGGTTCGTACTTGATGCAATCGACATGCAGTGACGTGATGAGGTAAGTCTCGCGATTCCAGGCAAACCACAGTTTGGAGGACGGACCTTCAATGACCATGTTACGACAGTCGTCGATCGAAATGACGCAGTCGTGCAGTGCAACATACTCGATCTCGTCGCCGACGGGGATCTGATAGATCTCTCCGCCACCGTCACTGGACTCCAGCGAGCCGAAATCGATATCGAGTCGGCCGGCAAAGAGTGTGCAGTCGACGTATGTGATGCGGACCTCATGTCCATCGATCGTCAGTCTCCCACCTGATTCCGGCATGCGGCTCTCGCTTGATAAAACTAACATCAAGACTCGGCGTCTTGTTCGAGTCGCTCCTCCATCTTTCAGGAAACTTACAATCCATTCAATGTTGCCTGGTTGATCTGCATCGTCCCCTGCTCGATTTGCTCGGCCAGCAGATGTGTGACGGGGTCCAGCACGCTGAAGTGATCGTGCCTTGGGACGGGGAAGAACAACACCTGCGGATTGTGGTTTGCGTTCTGCATCATCTCGAGCACAGGCCAGTTGCCGTCGATCGTCCCTTCAAAGACGTAGACGTGATTCTTCACCGAGAGCAACCAACGGGCCGGGTCACGCAGTGACGTTTCCTGCGAATTCGTCGGATCTGAATAGTAGAACTCGCCCCCATAGTTCATGACCATCGCCACAGGCCCGAATGAGAAGACCGACTGGAAACGATCCGAGCATTCGGCTACCAGCAGCGCCAGTGTCCCACCCGTGCTGTGCCCCCCGAGGTAGACTTGTGTCGGGTCGACGTAAGGCAACTGTTCCAGGAAGTCGGCGGCGGCCAGAACATCGTCGACTTCGCCGAAGAATCCCTCACGCTGACCCGGGTTCTCATTGCCACCGCGCAAGCTGGGGAACATCATCACGATGCCATGTTCACGAAAGGCGCTGGCCGATTGATCGTTGGAAGGATCTCGCTCGGACCAGACGTCGCCGATCGAATTGCAGTCGCCACCCGTAATCCAGATGATCGCCGGATGTCGCTCGCCATCCCCAGGATCCGGTGACACATACGCGGCGAGTTCACCTGCTGGAGAAGGATAGGTCGTCAGCAGAAAGACCTCGGGCGGTGGCTCGTCGGGCGGGCCGGCAGGGCCGTCATCACGGATGATGACCGTGCGGAAACCCTGCCGTGCCTGCGACAATGTCTGAAACACCGGGCCCGAAGCGCTCGGCATCATCCGCGTCGGCGTCTTTCCCGATGAAGGAGCAACGACGACAACCTCTTCTGGGCAACCTGACGCAAGCACTGCAAGACCGGCAACAAGAATCCAAACGATGCGGACGCTTCCCATCGAATCACCCCGTTGTGCGAAGAGTTGTTGGATCAGAAGAGGATTTGACTGGACCCGGTTGATTTTGGATTGGCATTATGAGCAGCGACGAGCGCGAGGACCAGTATTGATGACTCGCGTGTGCCGATCAGGCAGAGTGAGGGACTGTGTGGAATCACGAATTCCGGTTCAAGACGAGCCGCGCGCGGTAAGCGGACGGGGCATCGCCGCTTGCTGCGTTTTCCGCTTACTGCGCGCGCGGCTCGTCATGTGTCGTAACTCAGATTCGGAGCGAGCCAGCGTTCGATCGTCTTGATGTCCATCCCGCTGCGCGCGGCGTAGCTTTCGACTTGGTCTTTCGTCAGTCGATCGACGGCGAAGTAGCGGGAGTGCGGATGAGCGAAGTAGAGGCCGCTCACCGAAGCGGCGGGCCACATCGCGTAGCTTTCGGTCAGTTTGATGCCGGTGTTCTTCTCGGCATCGAGCAGTTGCCACAACGTTCCCTTCGGAATGTGGTCGGGACAGGCAGGGTATCCGAACGCGGGACGGATACCGCGATACTTTTCGGCCACGAGTGCTTCGGTGTCGAAGGCATCTTTCGCCTCGTAACCCCAGACCTCGGTGCGGACATGATGATGCAGATACTCGGCAAACGCCTCAGCCAGTCGATCGGCCACCGCCTTGGTCATGATCGACATGTAATCGTCATGCTCGGCCTCGAACTGCTGAGCGAGTTCATCGCAGCCAATGCCGGTGGTAACGGCGAAGGCCCCGATGTAGTCCTGCCGACCGGAGTCCGCCGGTGCGATGTAGTCGGCGAGTGAGCGAAAGTCCTTCTGCCCTTCGCGTTCCCACTGCTGGCGGAGCATGGGGAAGGTGAGTGGGGCGTCTAGGGTCGAGGGACTAGAGTCTAGGGACGGGAGACGGCTGACATCCGGCTCGTCTCTTCCATCAGCTGGCGCCTTCGGCTGGGCGTTAAACGAAGAATGCTCCCTGATTCCTGACTCTAGACCCTCGACCCTCGCCCCTAGACCAACAACGACGTCATCTCCCTTTGAACACGCCTCCCAGAATCCATACACACCTTTCGCCATCAGCAGATTCTCCTTGATGACGCGATCGAGCAGCGTGTTGGCATCGTTAAAGAGCTTGCGGGCTTCTTCGCCGACGATCTCGTCTTCGAAGATGCGGGGGTACTTGCCTTTGAGTTCCCAAGTCGAGAAGAACGGCGACCAGTCGATGTATTTGCGGAGGACATTGAGGTCCATGTCGTCGATCGTTTTCAGGCCGAGAAACGACGGCGTGGGAATATCGATGTTGGCCCAGTCGGTCTGAAAACGCCGCTCTCGGGCGTCGGCATAACCGACGAGCGAACGCTCTTGCCGACCTGCGTAGGCTTGCCGATCGCGTTCTTGATCGAGACGCACCTTGGCCACGAAGGCTTGTTTGCTATCGGGATCGATGAGCGATTCGACAGCCGGCACCGACAGCGAGGCATCCTTCACATGCACCACCGGCTCGACATAATGCGGCGCGATCTTGACCGCCGTGTGACGTGCCGATGTCGTCGCGCCCCCAATCAGCAGTGGCACCGTGTAGTCCAGCCGCTTCATCTCCTTCGCCACATGCACCATTTCTTCGAGCGATGGCGTGATCAGCCCCGAAAGGCCGATGATGTCTGCCTTCTTCTCCTTCGCAGTCTCCAGAATCTTCTCACACGAAACCATCACGCCGAGATCGATCACCTCGAAGTTGTTGCATCGCAGGACGACGCCGACGATGTTTTTGCCGATATCGTGGACGTCGCCCTTAACGGTGGCGAGAACGATGGTGCCGCGTGAGTTTGGACTAGCGTCTAGGGTCGAGGGACTAGGAAGTGCTGATTCGCCGGTCTGCTCCGAATCCCTAGACTCTAGACTCTCGACCCTGGACGCTTCTGCCAGCCGTTCCTCCTCCATGAACGGTTCGAGATACGCCACCGCGCGTTTCATCACGCGGGCACTCTTGACCACTTGGGGCAGGAACATTTTCCCTTGGCCGAACAAGTCGCCGACGACGCTCATGCCGTCCATCAACGGACCTTGGATGACATTGAGGGGCCGGGCGTATTTCTGGCGGGCTTCCTCGGTGTCGGCCTCGATGTGTTCTGTGAGTCCCTTCAGCAAAGAGTGCTGCAATCGCTCTTCGACGGTTCCGTTACGCCATTCCTGGATCTCGGCTTCCGTCTTCTGCTTGCCGCCGCGAGCCTTAATCTCTTCGGCATACTCAATGAGTCGATCGGTCGCCTCGGGATTCCGATTGAGCAGGACGTCTTCGATCAGGTCGCGCAGCTTGGGTTCGATTTCGTCGTAGACTTCAAGCTGCCCAGCATTGACGATCCCCATGTCGAGGCCGGCAGCAATCGCGTGAAAGAGGAAGCAGGCATTGATCGCTTCCCGCACGACATCGTTGCCCCGAAACGAGAACGACACATTGCTCACGCCGCCGGAGGTCTTCGCACCGGGGCATTCCTGCTTAATACGCTTGACGGCTTCGATGAAGGCGACGGCATAGTCGTTGTGCTCTTCCATCCCCGTCGCCACGGTGAGGATGTTCGCATCGAAGATGATGTCCTCGGGCGGATAGCCGACCTGCTCGGTAAGGAGCTTGTAAGCCCGCTTGCAGATACGAACCTTGTCGTCGACCGAGACCGCCTGGCCTTCTTCGTCGAAGGCCATCACGACGACGGCGGCTCCGTACCTTCGAATCAGGCGGGCCTGTTCGAGGAACTTGGCTTCACCTTCCTTCAGACTGATCGAGTTGACGACCCCTTTGCCTTGCACACACTTGAGGCCGGCTTCGATCACCTTGAAGTCGGACGAGTCGACCATGATCGGCACGGGGATATCGCCATCGTCACTGATCAGCCACAGGAACTTCTCCATGCAGCGGGCCGAGTCGAGCAGACCTTCGTCCATGTTGACGTCGATCATGTTCGCGCCTCCTTCGACCTGCTGACGCACGATCGAGAGGGCTTCGTCGTAGCTTTCTTCCTTGATGAGGCGAGCAAACTTGCGTGATCCGGTGACGTTCGTGCGCTCGCCGATCATGTAGAAGTTCGACTCGGGGCGCAGTTCGTAGCGCTCGAGGCCCGAGTACGCCGAGACTGGTTCGACGTGCGGAATCTGGCGGGGCTTGATGTCCTTCACGGCGTCGGCGACGCCGCGAATCCAGTCGGGGCGCGTGCCGCAGCAGCCGCCGACGATGTTCACCCAGCCGTTCTGGGCGAACTCGAGCAGTTGCGGAACGAACTGCTCCTTGGTCGAGTCGAAGCCTCCCATGCCGTCAGGGAGTCCGGCGTTGGGATAACAGATGATCGGCAGAGGCGCGAGCTGCGAGAGTGACTCGATGTAGGGCCGCATCTGCGCCGGCCCGAGAGAACAGTTGAGTCCGACCGCCGACATCGGAAAGTGCGACACAGAGGTGTAGAACGCCTCGACCGTTTGTGCCGTCAGCGTGCGCCCGCCTGGAAAGATGGTTCCCGAGACCATTACCGGCACGTGCGTGACGCGTTCGTCGAAGACCTGTTCGATCGCGAACAGACAGGCCTTCATGTTGAGGGTGTCGAACGACGTCTCCGGTAGCAGCAAATCGACGCCGCCGTCCAAGAGGCCGCGAACCTGCTCGGCGTAGGAGGCGACCATGTCGTCGTACTGGATCGGTCGTGTCCCGGGGTCTTTGGCATTCAGCGAAAGTTGCACGTTCGTCGGGCCGATGCTGCCTGCCACGAATCGAGGTTTCGTGGGGGTGCGTTTGGTGAACTCATCTGCGGCCTGTCGGGCGAGTTCAGCGGCTGCCTTGTTGACTTCGCGCGTCAACGATTCGAGGCCGAACTCTCTGAAGGTGATGATGTTTGCGCCGAACGTATTCGTCTCGATGATGTCGGCCCCGGCATCCAGATATTCCCGATGGATGTCACCGATGACGTGTGGGCGCGTCAGACAGAGCAGGTCGTGAGCGTTTTTGAGATCGACGGGGTGATCGAGGAAACGGTCCCCACGATAGTCGGCCTCCTGAAGCTGCCTTTGAAACAATAGCGCCCCCATCGAACCATCCATGATGAGGATGCGTTCGGAGAGGAGTTCAGCAATTTGGGTGTCGGACTGGGCGAAGAGAGAGTTCAAGAATCGAGGTCGGTAGGGGAAAGGGGATCCAGGTTGGGACGGACAATTCGCGGCAGGATCGGGGATGACCGATCGATTCGCGACCGGAGGCAATGAATTCGGTGCATGATAGTCGACTCGCCACGTGCTGCAGCATGGTTTGAGGTTTCGCCGGCTGAATCGTCCCAGAAACACAATCTGTCGTCCTGGGGCGGCCGCTACCAGACTCCTCAGAAACGGGGAAGTTCGATTTTCACGCAGAAAGGGAGCTTCAAAGCAGCCAGACGGACTTCAGATTCCCTCACAGTGCATTCAACGAGGAAGGTTGCAAGTCGCTGTGATTCAATAAGTTGCGGCGCCGCGTCCAGATTGGATATTCAGACATGTGAATCTGTGACAATTTTGCGGGTTCTTCCCAAGTTAAGGAAGGAAATGGCCGATACCTGTGTATAGGGACCGATCAACGGTCACCGGACTGTGTGGCCGCATGCGTGCGGCTAACGACTTATCCTGGCAAAAAACGTCGCGAGTCACCTCATGAAGGCTTCCCGCTTCCACCGCTGGACATCGGCATGTCTCCTGTGTGGCTCGGCCATGTTGTCGCTGTTGAACACCGGCTGCCAGACGAGCATCGGCGGCCAGACGCTGCCGTCGCCCAACTATCTGACGGACGATGTGCAGTTCTTCCCGGCCGGCCCGGAAACGCAATTGCCGCGAACCCGCCAGGCCCACGCCGAATACCGGGCGCTGCAAGACGCCCAGGGCGCGCGATAGACATTTGTCTTGAGGATTGAGAACACGCTGACGTCTCAAGACTTCTGACTTCGCTCCTCAGGTCTCTGGCCTGCTCTCCCATTGACATCGTTGCCTGCGTGGCTGAAACTCCTTGCGTTAAGGGAGTTTGCTCTCGGTCGCGTCAAGGGAGTGGTCAGGCGACATGCTGTGTCCGTTTTGCCGACAAAGTGAATCGAAGGTCATCGATTCCCGGGGAAGCCAGGATTTCGTCATCCGTCGGCGGCGTGAATGTCTGCATTGCGGCAGGAGATTCACCACCTACGAGAAGATCGAGGAATCGCCGGTAATGGTCATCAAGAAAGATGGCACCCGGATTCCCTTCGATCGCTCGAAGATCTCTTCGGGTCTCGAAAAGGCCTGTTACAAACGCCCCGTCAGCCCCGAGGTGATCGATCGCATTATCGGCGACATCGAACTCCACATCTATGAGAACTACGACCGCGAAGTCCCGTCGCGAACCATCGGCGAACTGGTGTGTGAGAAACTCAAGTCGGTCGATCAGGTGGCCTATGTGCGATTCGCGTCGGTATACCGCGCCTTCCAGGACGTAAACGATTTCGTCGACGAGCTGCGTCCCATGCTGGGGAAGGTCCGGCGGAAGCCTTAGTCGTTGATAGTGCCAGCGCACGAATAGAGCCGCGACCGACAGGGAGCGATTGGATTCGGTGCAACCCACCGAATTCCGCTTCCTGTCGGGCGCGGCTCGTTGTTGAGCCGCGGGACGGCGTTACTCTGCGGAATCTCCCGTCGACTCCGAAGTCCCCACGGCGGCGAGTTCGGGTTGGTCCGGCGGATCCTGATCGACGATCATTCCTTCAAAGTCGAGTCGCTTTTCGTCGCCGACCTCCTTCACGTCGACGCGAATATGATTCTTCCCTTCGAAGGCCCCACGCAATAGTTCCTCGGCGAGGGGATCCTCGACATACATCTCGACCGAACGCCTGAGGGGTCGGGCACCGTAATCGTTGTGATCGCGGTCGCCATCCTTCTTGACGTTGGAAACGACGTACGCCTTGGCGGCGTCGGTCAGTTCGATCGTCAGGCCGCGTTCCTTGAGTCGCTCGCGAACCTTCGACAGCTCGATGTCGACGATCTCCTTCATATTGTCTTCGGTGAGCTTCTTGAAAACCACGATCTCGTCGAGACGGCCGATGAATTCAGGCTTGAACCGCTTACTGACCTCGGCCATCACGTTCTTCTTCATCTCATCGTGTGCGGCCTCGCCGTCTCCGCCGGTGAACCCGAAGGCGGGACTTGAGATTGCCTTGGCACCGACGTTCGTCGTCATGATGAGAATCGTGTTCTTGAAGTCGACCTTGCGACCGAAACTGTCGGTCAGGTGGCCTTCCTCCATGATCTGCAACAACATGTTGTAGACGTCGGGGTGAGCCTTCTCGATCTCATCCAGCAGCACGACCGAATAGGGCCGACGGCGGATGCGCTCGGTGAGCTGACCACCTTCCTCGTAACCGACATATCCGGGAGGGGCACCAATCAGCCGACTGATGTTGTACCGCTCCTGGTACTCGCTCATGTCGACCTGCACCAGGGCTTCTTCTTCGCCGAACATGAACTCGGCGAGCGTCTTGGCAAGTAACGTCTTGCCGACACCCGTGGGGCCGGAGAAGAGGAACGTCGCGAGGGGCCGCTTGGGATCCTTCAATCCACTGCGGCTGCGACGAACTGCCTTGCAGACCACCTTGATCGCTTCGTCCTGGCTGACGACGCGGCGATGAAGCTCCGTTTCCATTTCCAGCAGGCGAACGGTGTCTTCGCTCGAAAGTCGCGTGAGCGGGACGCCCGTCATCTTCGACACGACTTCCGCGATCACCTCGGCATCGACGGTGCCATCGGTTTCTTCCGACTTTTGCCGCCATTCGCGGTTGATCTGCTCCTTCTTCCGCTTGAGCTTATCAGCTTGATCGCGCAACTTGGCCGCCTTCTCGAAGTCCTGACTGGCGACGGCTTCGTCTTTCTTGGTGTTGAGCCGTTCGATCTCTTCTTCGAGTTCCTTGAGGTCAGGCGGACGAACCATCGACTTGAGCCGAACACGCGCGCCGGCTTCGTCGATGACGTCGATCGCCTTATCCGGCAGGCAGCGTCCGGTGATGTAGCGTGACGAGAGCTCGACGGACTTTTCGAGGGCGTCGTCAGTGTACTGCACACGGTGATGCTGCTCGTAGCGTTCGCGCAATCCCTTCAGGATCGAGATCGTCTCGGACTTTGAGGGGGGATCGACCATCACCATCTGGAACCGGCGTTCCAAAGCAGCGTCTTTCTCGATGTACTTGCGGTATTCATCGAGCGTTGTGGCACCGATGCACTGCAACTCGCCACGACTGAGCGCGGGCTTCAGCACGTTGGAAGCGTCGATCGCTCCTTCGGCACCACCGGCACCGACGAGTGTGTGAAGTTCGTCAATGAACAGAATGACATTGCGCGCACGGCGGACTTCGTTCATCACCGCCTTGATACGTTCCTCGAACTGACCGCGATACTTCGTGCCGGCGACCATCATCGCCAGATCGAGTACGACGATGCGTCGGTCTCTGAGGAGTTCGGGCACGTTGCCGTCGACGACCAGTTGTGCGAAGCCTTCAACGATGGCGGTCTTGCCGACGCCGGCTTCACCCAACAACACGGGGTTGTTCTTTTGACGACGGCAGAGGATCTGTGTGACTCTCTCAATCTCATTCTCACGCCCGATCACCGGGTCGAGCTTTGACTGACGAGCGAGTTCGGTCAGGTCGCGGCCGAAACTGTCGAGTGCGGGCGTCTTGCTCTTGCTCGCCTTGCCGGAAGGGCCGGCGGTCGGACGGTCACCCACCTCGGAACCTTCGAGCCCATGACCGAGCAGATTGAGAACTTCCTCGCGCACGTCTTCGAGCTTGAGGCCGAGGTTCATCAACACCTGAGCGGCGACTCCTTCCTGCTCGCGCAGCAGGCCGAGCAAGAGGTGCTCGGTGCCGACGTAGTTGTGGTTGAGGTTTCGCGCCTCTTCCATCGCGTATTCGATGACCTTCTTGGCTCTTGGCGTCTGCGGGAGCTTGCCCATCGTCACCATGTCTGGTCCCGACTGGACGATCTTCTCGACTTCGATGCGAATCTTGCGGAGGTCGACATCGAGGTTCTTCAAAACATTGGCCGCGACGCCCGAACCTTCCTTCACCAGCCCGAGCAGGATGTGCTCGGTGCCGATGTACTCGTGGTTGAAACGCTGGGCTTCCTGATTGGCCAGTTGCATGACCTTTCGAGCCCGATCGGTGAATCTCTCGTACATGAATTGTCTCCTGTGTCTGCCTCAGATGATGCAAGCGCGGATTGAACAATCAATCCCTGCCAGACAACGCTGGGGCGCTGACTTGGAATCCATCCCTTGAATCGACTCTCGCTGATGAATTGCTGTTCACTGCGGGAATTCTAGTTCTGTGTTCTCAAGGGGACAAGACAGGCGTCGACAACGAACTCTTGTTTCTGCCATGCACTCCCTGAATTCCCGCATGCGTTGACAACTGGACCATCGATGTGAAGATCTATCTCACCAGGATCGAACGTGCATCGACGGAAGGCTGACCATCGAATCTCACTGATGATCGTCCTCTTCCGTGTGAGCAGATGTGACGGTCCTGACGGCGATGCACACCGGTGAACGTTGATGGATCGGCCTGCTCGGAACCAGGGAACACGAAGAACGCATGCGATTCCAGAATGTCTGTATCGAGGCGATCGAGGCACTGCTGCCTCCGGAAATCGTCACGTCCGAGGAGATCGAGCGCCAACTGGCTCCCGTCTATGATCGCCTCCATTTGCCTGCCGGACGTCTCGAATTGATGACGGGCATCCGCGAACGCAGGTTTTTCCCCCAGGGAACGCTCCCCAGCGGGCCGGCCGCTCAAGTGGCGGTGTCGGCCCTTAAATCAGCACGATTCGAGCCAGCACAGGTCGGCGCGCTGATCCATGGATCGGTCTGTCGTGACCAGATGGAGCCTGCCACGGCGGCCGGCGTGCATCATGCCCTCGGACTTTCTCCCACCGCGATGTTTCTCGACGTCAGCAATGCCTGCCTGGGACTGCTGAATGGAATGCTGCTGCTGGCGGAAGGGATCGAGGCGGGGCGCTATCAAGTTGGAATTGTCACCGGGGCCGAAATCGGCGGCCCGCTCGTTCAAGGGACAATCGACCGACTGCTGAAGGACGAGAACATCACGCGCAAGACGATCAAGTACGAGTTTGCTTCGCTGACGATTGGCTCGGGGGCAGCAGCGATAGTACTGTGCCAACGCGACATCAGCCGCACAGGTCATCGCCTGCGCGGAGCAGTGACGTTGACCGACACATCGAGCCATCGACTGTGCCACGGGGGCAGCCTGAGTGAGTCATCGAACGATGGCCGGCCAAGCATGTCGACCGACTCCGAAGCTCTGCTGCACGCCGGAGTAAATCTCGCGGAGCAAACTTGGCAGGCCTTTCTGAGCGAGATGGATTGGAAGTCTGACGAGATCGATCGCGTCGTTACCCATCAGGTGGGCAGGGCACACCGCAAGCTGCTGCTCGAACGTCTGGGGCTTTCGGAAGAGCTTGATTATCCGACTGTCGAGTTTCTGGGCAACACCGGAGCCGTCGCCCTCCCGATGGCCTGGTCGCTGGGAGTTCAGGCCGGCCACATTCAGCAGGGAAATACCATTGCCCTGCTCGGCATCGGCAGCGGCCTCAGTTCGACCATGGCAGCGGTGGAGTGGTGATGACGATGTTATCCTCCGACCTCCGACCCTCCGACCCACTATATCTAGTGTCCGAGGCGTGGTTTTCCACAAAATCTTTGAGGTTCTTTACATCTTGAAAACGCAAGGCTAGTTTCATCGCGTCGTCGAGTGATCGGCATGATTGACCGGTGCTCGGGGATGGTTAGCTGCAGAGCAGCGATGTTGTCGGGAGTCGAGGAAGACGCTTCTTCAACTCCCTTTGTCCAAGGATCGGACCATGTTGTCGTACCAGGAAGTGTACACCAGCATCCTTTGTGATCGCCTTTTCCCACCAGGGAATGAGGCGGCTGGTGTTCGGCTTTCCACGACCTCCGCTCCTTGGCCCGCAACTGCTCTCGGCGGCCAACGACTCCAGGAAGAGTCGTTTCTCACCAAACCTTTCAGGGAGGAAAGTACATGAGTCGCAAGCCCATCATCGCCATCAATGCCGATTATCGCCAATCGAAGATCGATTCCCCCGAACTCGTCTGGCTGAATGCCGGCTACTTCGACGGCGTGACCAAGTCCGGCGGCATTCCGATGATTGTCCCGCCGATGGCCAGTGACGACGATTTGCGGTCCTTGCTGCATCAGGTCGATGGCTTGGTCCTGACCGGCTGCAAGCTCGACCTCGATCCCGTGCGGATGGGTTTGGAAAAACACCCTGCCTCGCGCCCCATGCCGCTCCGCCGCGAAGACTTCGATCGCCGCCTCGCGAGCCTCGCGTACGAAATGAAGATCCCGACCCTGGCCATCGGATCGGGCATGCAGATTCTCAACGTTATCTGCGGCGGCAGCCTGTTCCAACACCTTCAAGAAGACGTGCTGAAGTCGCTTTGCCACCGCGACCCCGTCGAGAAGTGCCTGCGGCATGTGATCGAGATCGTCCCCGGCAGCCGAATGGATGCGATCTACGGCCCGGGCGAAATTCGCGTCAACAGCGACCATCACATGGGGATCGACAACCTCGCGAACGTCTTCCGCGTCAGCGCCACGTCGATGGACGGCGTCGTCGAGGGTTATGAGTCGATTGAAGAAAACTGGTGGTGCGTCGGCGTCCAGTTCCATCCCGAAAGCGCTTCGGCGTCGGCCCTCGACATGCAGGTCTTCGAGTCGCTAGTCGAAGGCTGCAAGACTCAAGCCGAGCCGGAAATCCTGTCCCTCACGCGTCGGCGGGCGGCGTAACGATTCCAGATTGACTAACGCCACGAGAGACCCGGACGATCGGATGCGTCCGGGTCTTCTTGTTTGCAGAGCCGCGCCCGACAAGAAGCGGCTCTTTGGGTTTCCTAAGCCTGACTGCTTACTTCGTCTGCCGTCTGCGAACGTTCGGGCAGAAGTGCCAGCCCCGCGATGGCGATCTGCGAGCCAACGAAGATGCCGAGCCACAGGAGCGTGCCTTTGGTAAAGCCGTAAGCGTGCAGGCCGATGCCGAGGGCGTTGGTTCCGAACCAGGACCAACTGACAGTGATGTTTCCGAGCACGCACAAGGCTGCCAGTCCGCGGTCGCGAACGATGCGGTCCCAACGGGCGTGCAGAACCAACGCGTTCCAGAGCACGATGATAAGTGCCCCGTTCTCCTTGGGATCCCAGCCCCAGAAGCGGCCCCACGAATCATCGGCCCAGAGTCCGCCAAGTACAGTGCCGACGAATGAGAAGAACAGGGCGAAGCACAATGTGCCGTACATCATGCGAACGAGGTTCTTCTTAAGTTCGCCGATTTGACTGTCCGACACATGATGCGGGAACAGCTCGGCAGCGAAACTCGACAGCAGATACATCAGCCCAAATAACCCGGCCACATACGTCGTGGCGTACCCCATTGTGATCGTGACCACGTGCGTCGCCAGCCATAACTGCGTATCGAGGACTGGTTGCAGAACGGCAAAGGTATCCCCACCCGATCCGAGGCATGGGCAACTTTCAAGCGTGAGGAGTCCGGCCAGAGCGTGGAAACAGCCAGCCCCATCGAGTTCCGGTAGATGCATTCGAAGACCAATCCGAATAGAGATGCCTGCGAAGGCGATGAAGACCGCCGAAGAGTAGAGATTCGTTACCGGAGGTCGTCCGGAAATGTAAATGCGAGCGACAATCGCGAGCGTGATCAACGAAAATGCGAAAACCATCGTCCAGAACGCGGACCTCCGCAGAGGTTGGCTCCATCCCAACCAACTTCCCCGCGACCAGTAGAAAGGCGACGATCGACAGCACCCAGGCATGCAGAAAGGGCGCCACGCCGTTGTAGAATGCTTCGATCCGACTTTCTTCGATTGAAATTAGGGATGTCCATTTCACTCGCGAGCTGATGCATCTGCGCGACAGTTCCATTGAACGTGAGTGACTCTCCCTCTGCATACGCCGTCAGGGCCTTCTGCATAAGCACGAAGTACTCACCGCCGTCGGCGGAGACGTCCTGGAGTATCGGGGGCAACTGTGCTCCCATTTCCTGTTCGGATTCCTTGAGTTGGACCTCGGTCTTGATCAGCGAATAGGGGCCTCCATTCACCGAGACCCGATACGGGATCCTCGACGGGAACCACCTTGGGTGCTGATAGGGTGTCAGCACCGCCTGCTTATCTCTCGAAAGGACATCGAGATCGGCGTACTCGTCCTCGATGGCGGTGAGTCTCTGCTCGTCCATCTCGTCGACCGCGTATCGCAGCCCGGGACGGTGGGGTTCGAGACCCAAGTCCTGGATCAGCTCTTCGTTCTCGATCCGAATAACTTCGGCGGTTCGATAGTCTTCCGATTGAATCAGCATCTCCAGCCACCACTGTGTCGCCGAGCGGCTTTCATCTTCGTCGCCACGAGGCGATTCAAATGTCTGAATATCGGAGACTGCCAGCAAAGTCTTGCGGGCAAGGGAATCGATCGGCTTGAATCACGGCCACCGTTCGACGACCGGCAAGCCTGACCGAACAGGGCAATGTTGAATTCACCAGGTCCTGGACGGTGAAGACGAGCGAGATCAACCACGACCAGCAGATAGCCCACGGCCGCCATCGCGACGATCCACGGAAAGATTCCTTCGAACACCGCAAGACTTCCACCCGCTGCTATGAATGGGCCTGGTCGCGTTCGAGACGTCGGCGTTCGTTGCGCGTCAACTGGCGTTCGACGTCGATGGGATCCATGGATGACACGGTCGACATGCGGGCGCGTCGATCAATGAACCGCACCAGCGACGTGCCGAATTGCCACCACAGACCGACCAGGACAATCATGCAGGACAAGTAGGGAACCATCCAGCCGCTGATTGCTCACAACCTGCAACGTTGTCGTCTCGATTCCGCTGCGTGAATCGCCGATGTATCCCGATTGGTAGAAAGTGTATCCCGCATAACGCAGTGGATTATTCATCCAAATCTTGACGTTGTCCTGCTCGAAACCGTCGTCCGAGTTTCGCACACGAACCAGGGCCTCATAGCTCTTGGCGGTCTCGGCTGCCGACATAGAACTCCACTTCGATGTCATGCAAAGTGAACTCAAACGGGACATAGAATCTGCGATGCCGGAGTCCGATCTCCTACCGATCGCCTTCCTCCGTGGGGTACGAATTGTCCGGAAACGACAGTTCGGGGAACTTCTCGTGCGGGAACAGGGACATCGAATACCGAGCTGACCAGCCAGGTGCCGATCTTTTGTTCGTCGTCGTCCTCGCGTTCCTTCACCGTAACATAGGCGGAGGGCATATCGCGGCGTGAATCGGTGCCGACGATGCGTTCCGCCTCGCGGACTTGAATACCCCTGGTGCCGGGCATCATGACCCCATCGACCCCGAGGCCGTGCGTCGCAGGATTGTCGGCCGAAGGACGGACCCATTCGATATTCGGGAAGTAGTCGTCGACGGCGACCGTGAACGGCAGTCGCTCATCGTCGATCACTTCACCCTCCACCAGCATCGACTGAGGGATGACTATCACCACGTCTTCGCCGGGGTGATCGGGATGATTGTGGTCGATAATTGCCAGCTCGACGGAACTCGGGTCCATCAGGAAGTTGCTGGTCTCCCCTTCACCAATCAACATCTGGGTTTCGACGGCCTTCAAGCCGACGAAGACTTCACTGACCATCAACAGGCCGACGCCGAGGTGGATGACGACGATGCCAGCCCGCTTTCCGAAGGCCAGCCACGCCCCGACGAGCAGAATCAGTCCCGCCACCAACCCCTTGATGAGTTGATAGAGAATACGCAAATCCGAATCGCCGAGTTGGGCCGACTGTCCACCCAGCAGTGTCCAGGCGCAGGCCCCGGCCGCGACGACACCGCTGGCCGCCAGCAATCCGCGCTTGACGCGTACGAGCGACTTCATCGTGATTGCCGCGTAGAACGACGCCAGGGAAATCGCGAACAGGCTCACCTTCAGCATCATCCAGAGCGTGCCGTAGCTGATGATCGGCGTTTCCTGCAGACCATTGGAACTGGATCCACTCAACACCACGAGCCACGACACCAGTGCGCCGAATGCCATCACTCCCAAGCCACTGACGAGTCTTGTCCCTTCCGACTGCACTTTGAATCGCACGATATGCGCTGCCAGCAGGTTGATCATCATCAAGAGGCCGACCGTCCACCCCTTGGGGAGGGCGATGCCCCATCGGTTGGAGAGGGGGGCCTCCGCGAAGCCGAAGGCCGGCACGAGGAACGTGTTGGCCGGCACCCAAACAAAGAGGCGATCGGGACGGATCCACGGGAAGCCTTCCTGCACGAGTTCACTCGGCTTGATTCGGAAGAACGTCCCGATGGCATCGTCGAGGGGCATCCGCGCCTGGGCAAACGTACCCGCCAGCACGATGGCAATCGCGAAGGCGAACAGAACGACCGACAGTTTGAGCGACGCGAGCGGCTTCAAGACCGTCCGAAACGGTCCCCAGAGGTCGAGGCTGTAGGTTTCCCCGAAGCCCTCGTCGGTTGCCGCGGAACCGGGTCTGGTAACGGATTCGCGCGCCGCTTCCAGTTTGTCGTCAATCGTACTCGCCATATCGTTACCACTTGGGTTGTGGGATCGCCAATCGATTCATCCTACTCAACAAACTTCACCGACGCGACAAATGCCTCGAATTCGGGAAGGATTTTCGCGACGGAAGCCGTCGGCCCGTCGATCTTGAGAAACCAGAAGAAGCCTTCGGTGCTTCCCGAGGGAATAATCGTTCCGCCGACGGCCTTCTCGGGGCCTTCGAACATCACGTTCAGGGAGCGAATTCCGTCGACCATCGAAGCTTCTGTGGCATTGGCGACATCTTCTTCCGACGTCACAGTCACGCCCGCCTGAGTACCCCAGCGAGCAATGTTCTGAGTCAGATTACCCCCTGTATGACTGATCGCCACTTTCACCGGCATGCCGTCGACATCAATGTTCCACAATCGTAGCTGTCCGAACCCCGTATTGGCGGCACCGGCGACCCAGTTCGCAGGTACATCGAACGTGAGCGGAATATCACCCATCTCCCCTGGACCTGCCGTAGCACTGCCTCCCCCGATCGGCGGATGACCATCTGGCAACGTTCCGGTTGTCGCCGGTAGTTCACTGACCGGCACCGGACCAGTTTCCTGAAAGACCACGGCCGCCACGATGCGCTTCGGTTCATCGGCATCTTCGTCGGTTCGCAAATCGAACAATTCAATGTCGCCAGCGGCACCTTCAATTGTCTGATGTTGTCCCGCGGCATCGGCATCGATCTGCCAAAGCACGCCGGGAACTTCGGGTCGACCGACCTGGCCCAACCAGCGATTGTAATTGCTGTGCAAATCGTTGACGGTCCCCCCGTTGACCGGCAGCACCGTGACCGAACACGCCACTTCTGGGTCGCTCGTCGTGAATTGCTTGAACGTGATACTGCTCGCCGGCGGCGTTTCGGCCCAGCCCTCCGGGAGTTGCCATGTGGGAGTGCCATCTGACGATTGCCCCACTTCGATCGAGGCCACGAACTCCTGAAACTGCTCTGCCACCTGTTCCACTGCCTCTGGGGGGCCGGTCAGTTTGATGTGCCACGCATATTCCGGTTCCGACGTTGCCGCTTGTTGCGGCACGGAGTATTGACTGATCCCCTCTTCTTCGCGACAGCCGGTAAGCACCGCGAGCGTCAACAGGACAAGCCACGAACGGAATCGCATGCGAGGATGGGTCGCGCAAGTATGAAAGTTGGGAATCATGCAACCACATTGCCCGAAGCAGATTCGAGCGGTTAGAACTGGGGCGGGGTCGGCGTCGCCGACTGACAAGGGAGGAGGCGGCACCACGGAAGGCATCCACCTGCTTTCGATTATACGCTCGCGACTCACGAGAAGCCATTCTTCTCAATTCTGGCTACAATTACGTCAATGAACACAAAGACTCAAGGAGAAACGGACACCGACACCGGCGTGCTCGGCCGACAGCTTTCGGGCCGCTGGATCGTCGGAGGGATGTTCGCATTCGCCGGTCTGCTCACCGGGGCGATGGGTCTCTACTGGCATTTCTACACGCTTCCTTTTCGCGAACTCCAGAACGCCATCGCGGAAGAATTCGAGGGATCGAGCCCCCGCGCCATCGGAGGCAGAATCAAGGGAGACAGCGACCAGCCGACGACTCTGCGTCTGGTCGTCCGTTGCGAGTTTAATCCCACGCTGGAAGAGGAGTTGTCCGAAGAAAGGGCCGCGCGTCTGTTTCAACTCGCGAGCGAGCATGCCGCGATGGGTGAATACGAGATCTTCGAAGTTCACCTCTATCAACGCCAGCCCGAACAAGAGACTCCCTATTGGTCCGTCAGCCGACCTGTCAGCGAATGGGAAAAAAGCACCGAGGGATAACTCGGCATTCCGTCAAAGATTTCACTTGCCGTCTGATTTCAAACTTGTCTATACGATACAGCCGCGCTAATTTATCGAAGGTGTCGCATTGAACTTGAAACCAGCAGGGATGTGATGACGTACTTGACCGAGACATTCAAGGATTTCTTTTCAACTCAGACGCGTACGAAAGGTGAACTCTACGCTGCGCAGGGGCGCGTCCGCATCAAGTCATGGGATGATTACGAGATCGTTGCGTCAGTAGATGGCACCGATTCGTACACGGTTTCCATCTTTCTGGGGACTTCTGGAACAAGCAACCTGGATGTGGAATGCAGTTGCCCCCACTTCGCCGATGGCTTCGATTGCAAGCACATCTGGGCCACGCTGGTCGAGATCGACGATTGCCTCGGACTGGGTGAAGTCGGGAACGCGCACCAGTATGTTTCTCCCAGCACAGCCCGCCGCAACACCCGTTCCGATAAGAAGGGAAGTGTCGCGGCTTCACGCAAGTCAAAGCCTTCGAAAGCCAAGAAGCAGCCGCCGAAGGTTCCACAGTGGCAGACCCTTCTCACTGCGATCGAACGTCAATCGCCAATCGGGCCGACGTCATTCGATGCATCCATCACTCCTGTGCGAGTCTGGTTCGTCATCAATGTGTCGCAGTCGATGCAACGCAAGCAATTGGTCATCGACTGCCGACAACAACAGATCAAGCAGAACGGCGAATGGGGCGTCTTGAAGCCGTTGAAGATCTCGCGCAAAGCGTCGCAAAGCGTCCCCGAGGAGTTGCAGGGACTTGCCGAAAAGCTGCACGAGTTCGATGCATCCGACTACGATTACGGCTACGACGCGTACGACAGATACAACAGTTACTACTATCGCCCCACGTTTCGGGAATCCGATTTCGTTGCTCTCGAAAGTGACGCCCAACAGTTGCTGGTTCCGCAGTTGGTTCAGTCGAGGCGCCTCTTATGGTACCTCGACGATGGCCATCCTCTTGAACCCTTTCAACCACTGAGTGGGGATGACGGTTCCCCCTGGTCGCTGCGATTGCAGTTGATTCCGGCAAACGACAATGCGAATGGTGGCAAGCCCGATGACTTGCTGCTGCAAGGCAGAATCGTTCGCGACGGTGAATCGAGGCCGCTGGGCGATATCGTCCTCTCGCTGGATGAATTCCTGATTTTCCAAGATCGCATTTGCCGCGCGGAAGCTTCGGCGAACTCAACATGGTGCGAAGCACTCCGCGAACAGGGCGACTTACGAATCCCCAAGCAGGACGCGCCCGAGTTTCTCAAGCAGTTCTACACTCTGCCGAACCATCCGCCACTCGAACTCCCCGGAAGTTTCGGAGTCACGGTCGATCATCAAGTCGCGCCTACTCCGGTATTGAGGTTGACGCACACGCCCGTCGATCGATTCACGCGCAAGAAACCCGAACTGCAGGCGGCCGTCTATTTCAAATATGACAACCATTTGCTGGAAGCCGACAGCGCCGCTTCGGAGGTTTACGATCCCGACACACAACGGATCATTGTTCGCAATCTCGATGCCGAACGTCAGGCGAACGGCTGTCTAGATGAGGCGCCACTCATTCCGTTGTCTCGCCAGGGTCACTATCGCGCTCGGGAAGAGCAGTTGCTGGAACTGACCGAGAAGCTGAGTGGGCGCGGCTGGGGCGTCGAGATCGAGGGCCGTCCCGTGCGATCGGCCGGCGCGTTCAAGCTGAACGTCACATCGGGCATCGACTGGTTCGACCTCGATGGCTCGATCGACTTCGACGGCATGACTCTCACGGTCCCCGAACTGTTGAAGTCGCTGCAGCAGAACGAGCGGTTCATCACGCTCAGCGATGGCTCTCAGGGGATGTTGCCCGATCACGTTTTGAAACGCCTCCAGTCTTTGGCCGACTTCGCTGGTTCGAACGCCAAAACGACGGGACTGCGATTCCAACGATCCCAAGCTGCGCTGCTTGATGCATTGCTGGACGAAAAGGACCATTTCACGGCGGATGCCCCGTTTCGCCGTTGGCGGAAGGATCTGCAATCGTTATCGGGAGTCTCACCCAAGCAGGCACCGAAGGCATTTCAAGGGGAACTCAGGCCCTATCAGGAGGAAGGGCTCGGCTGGCTCACCTTCCTGCAGAAGTTCAGCTTCGGTGGATGTCTGGCAGACGACATGGGTCTCGGCAAGACGATTCAAGTGCTGGCGCTGCTCGATCGATGGAGAACACGGCGACGCAAGGCCGATGAACCACGTCGTCCGTCTTTAATCGTCGTCCCTCGCAGTCTCGTGTTCAATTGGGTGGAGGAGTCAGCTCGATTCACGCCCCAACTCAAAGTGTGCAACTACACCACGCGGGAACGACACGCGCTGCGCGAGCGATTTGATGAGTTTGATGTCGTCGTCACCACGTATGGCACGCTGCGGAAGGACATCCGGCTGCTGAAGGACATTTCGTTCGACTACGCGATTCTGGACGAGGCGCAAGCCGTCAAGAATTCCAAGTCGCTCTCGGCCAAGGCCTGTCGGCTCATTCAAGCCCGGCATCGACTCGCGATGACGGGAACCCCCGTGGAAAACCATATGGGAGAACTCTGGTCGCTGTTCGACTTCCTCAATCCCGGCATGCTGGGACGCGCGCAGAGTTTTCAAACGCTCACAAAGCGAGTGGCCGACGAGCCCCAGGTGCTGCAAGCGGTCTCGCGAGCCGTCGGTCCGTTTCTGCTGCGGCGCACCAAGCAGCAGGTGCTGAAGGATCTCCCCGAGAAGACCGAACAGACGATTCATTGCACGCTGTCGAACGAAGAGCGTCGCTACTACAACGAACTCCGCGACCACTACCGCGCCCTGCTGACAAGCAAGATTCAGGAACCGGGAGGGTTGAAGCAAGCGAAGATTCATGTCCTCGAGGCATTGCTCCGACTGCGTCAGGCGGCCTGCCATCCGGGATTGATCGATCGCACAAAGTCCAGCGCCGGCAGCGCCAAGATCGATACGCTGCTGCAACAACTGCAAGAGGTCTCCTCCGAAGGCCACAAGGCTCTCGTCTTTTCGCAGTTCACGTCACTCCTGAAGATCGTTCGCACCCGCCTGGATGAGCAGGGCGTCAGCTATCAGTATCTGGATGGAAAGACTCGCAATCGCAAGGCGGAGGTTGATCGGTTTCAGAATGATGCCGACAGCAGGTTGTTCCTAATCAGTCTGAAGGCCGGCGGACAGGGCTTGAATCTGACGGCTGCCGACTATGTCTTCATTCTCGACCCCTGGTGGAACCCTGCGGTGGAGGCGCAGGCAGTCGATCGCGCTCATCGCATCGGCCAGTCTCGCCCGGTGTTCGCCTATCGTTTCATCGCGAAGGACACCGTTGAAGAAAAGGTTGTCGAACTGCAACGCACCAAGAAAGAACTGGCCGACGCCATCGTCACCGCGAACGACAGTTTGATCCGCACGCTGACGGTGGATGATTTGCAGATGCTGCTGAGTTAGGCTGCATACAACGAGCCGCGACCGTCGGAAGCGGAACACGCCGAATTCACTCACGGGCCGCTTCCTTCCAGGGACAAATCGGCATAGAGTGATCCCATCCAACAATCGCAAACCTCAACGTATATCGCCATGTTCTGCATCAATGTGATTCTCACCGTTCAGGATGAAGCCAATATCGACAAGGTGCGCGAACTCCTCACCGCATGTGGACGACTGTCACGCGCGGAGCCGGGCTGCGTTGCGTACGAAGGTTGCCATTCCCAGTCCGACCGAAAGGTCTTCATGCTTTGCGAGCGTTGGGCGTCGGAAGAGGCCTGGAAAGCCCACCGCAACGAACGTGCTTACCAGGAAATCTATTTCCCTCAGGTGATCCCCCTCGTCGAGCGCGTCCCTCACATTTCGGACCTGCTGGAGTAGGGCGTTTGAGTTCGGGGATTGGGTGATTGACCTGCCTGCTTCTCAAATGCCCGGAGCCTGTCGGCTATCCTACATTCCAACGATTCTCTTGACGTTTCACTATTTCCAGGGTTGAATCTTAGATCCTTTCCCCGGATGCTGAAGCTATCCCCCCGAGACTCATCACGATGACGAACTCATGAGCCCGCCCGTGCTTTGCTTTCGACTTCTTCGGCCCCAGAGATTTCTTGCATTCTCGGCTCTGTTGCTAACCGTTTTCATGGCTCTTCGCCCAACGCCTGCTGCTGACTTCGATCGTCCAACCGGTGCGGCTCACCAAAGTCGCTCAATGGTGATCGCCGAGCACGGCATGGTCGCGACGAGCCAGCCCCTGGCGGTGCAAGCGGGGTTGGAGGTCTTGCAATCTGGTGGCAACGCCGTCGACGCGGCCATTGCCGCCAACGCCATGCTGGCAGTGGTCGAGCCGATGAGTTGCGGCATCGGCGGTGATCTGTTTGTCCTCTATTGGGATGCCGAGACTCAACAACTCTACGGATTGAATGCGTCCGGCCGGGCACCGATGCAACTCACTCCCGAGGTCTTTACAGAACAGGAGATGACGGCCATTCCTCTCACCGGTCCGCTCTGCTGGAGTGTTCCAGGCTGCGTTGATGGGTGGGAAGAACTCCGTTCGCGGTTTGGGACGAAACCGCTGGCTGAATTGCTGGCACCGGCTATTTACTATGCCGAGGAAGGCTTTCCGGTCTCCGAAGTCATCGCTTCGCACTGGGTGGACGCTCAAGCGGCGCTCGCTGTTTATCCCGATTCGGCCTCCACCTGGCTCATCGACGGCAGGCCGCCGGCAGTTGGCGAGATCTTTCGTAATCCGAATCTGGCGACATCACTGAGGCTGATTGCCGAACAAGGCCCCGATGCGTTTTATCGCGGGCCGATCGCCGAGGAGATCGTCGCCTTCAGTGAAGCGAATGGTGGTTACTTCTCGTTGGAAGACTTCGCCAATCATCGCTCGCAGTGGGTCGATCCCGTCTCGACCAACTATCGTGGTTACGATGTCTGGGAACTCCCTCCCAATGGTCAAGGTATCGCCGTCCTGCAGATGCTTAACATTCTGGAGGCCTACGATATCGCGGCGTTAGGACACAACAGCCCCGACTATCTTCACTTGCTGATCGAAGCGAAGAAACTCGCGTTCGCCGACCGGGCGAAATTCTATGCCGACCCCGACTTTGCCGATGTTCCCATTGAAGAACTGATCTCAGAGGACTATGCCGCCGTGCAACGCCGGCGGATTGATCCCAACGTCGCGGCCGTCGATGTCGCCGCTGGCAATCCATTGATGGATACGGCCGACACCGTGTATCTCTCGGTTGTCGATGGCGAAGGGAACTGCTGCTCGCTGATTCAGAGCAACTTCCACGGGTTCGGCTCAAAGATGACGCCCGGCAACCTGGGCTTCACACTTCAGAACCGCGGAGCGCTCTTCTCGCTCGATCCGGAGCATCCCAACTATCTTGAGCCTGGTAAGCGTCCCTTTCATACGATCATTCCGGCCATGGTCACCAAAGATGGTCAGCCCTGGTTGTGTTTTGGAGTGATGGGGGGAGACATGCAGCCGCAGGGGCAGGTGCAGGTGTTGCTGAACATGATCGATTTCGGAATGAACGTGCAGGCGGCCGGTGACGCCGCACGCATTCGTCACGATGGTTCCGCAACACCCACGGGCGATCCAATGACGGTCGGCGGCGGTGTGATTGTCTGCGAATCGGGCATTCCCGAAGAGGTGATCGCCGCTTTGGTCGAGCGTGGCCACAAACTGACGGAGATGCCCGCCGCCGGCGGGCACGGGGGGTATCAGGGAATCATGATCCATCCCGAATTCGGCACGCTCTTTGGTGGCACCGACCCCCGCAAAGATGGCTGCGCGGCAGGATATTAGGTGACAACCACTGCTACATACGCGCAGGCTGAAACACGCCGAGCCGCACTTACTGTCGGCTATACTCGATGTTCAGGCTTTTGAGAATTGCCTGTTCGAGTTCCACATCGCGTCCCTGGCGAACCCATTGCGACGGGGCCGTTTGTCCGACGACGGGATTGAGATCCCGTTCGAGGGGTGTGCTCTCTGAGAACGTGGCACCACCGGGAGAGTTGGCGGCCAGGCCCGGGATGTACTCAATCTCTTTCCAGGCTTCGACAGCTACGCGGTAGCCTGAACCATTCTCGGCAGGGAACAGGCTCACCTGGACCTTGCGACGGATCGGTTGCAAAGTGCTTTCGAGGCGATTGAACATGCCGACGGAATCGAGGTGCCAAGGCTCAAGGATTCCCGATCCTGTGCGATAGTCGGTTTCGATGACCGACGCGAAACGATCTTCGCGTTGAATTGCAAAATGATAGTCATGGAGCACAGAGATGGTCCGTTCCCACAGCCATTCATGCTGCTGCGGACCGGTGGCGACTCCGACATAGAGCGGATTCGGAACCGACGGCCCTGTGGGAGCGTGGACCAGCAACGGAGATGTTTCGGAGAAGGCACACCCCATTTGAAGGAGGAGCAGGCACAGAACGATCCCGGGCCAGCGTCTGCAGGTTGCAAACGTCGGACAGTCGCGAGGTTTCCGAAGTGTGAGGGGAATAGTCGCCATCTCGCCTGGGGTGCGAGGGCTGAAATGGGGGGAGTCCATGAGAAATGCCGGCCCGAAGCGCGGAGTGTCTCACAGTTTGCAGAATCGGGACAAGTGCAGTTTCTGAGAGATCATGGCTGATCAAAGAGGAAGCATTGCCTCAAATAGATTTCCAATGGAAGGGCACGCTGTGTGCGGAGATCCTCATCAGAATGCATATGACCGACACAATCGGGTGGGCGAATGCGCCATATGCCTCACGTTTTTGTGATCCACGAAGGCATTGATTCGTCTCTTGGTTGCCTCAACGGATTGAATCTGTTTGTAACGTGTTTCATTCTCGCATGTTACAACCTTGCTAGATCGTTGAGTCCGTGTGCAAAGAATGTGGAGAGTTGCTCGCGGATTCCGTCACAATCAACTCCTTCTCGACTCCCCCGCGATTCCTCAGAGATCGCCCGTTTGCCTTGGAATCAGTCGGAAACCGACTTTCGGCACGGCATCGTCCCTCAAATCGAGCTAGGACTTAATGAGGTACCTTTCTCGACGGCCTGAAGGCAGGTCGCCGACAGGCGGTTGAGAATTCCAACGCGAGAAACACCATGCGGTGGGCGGAGATTGTCAGCGAACGACTGGAAACGGTGGAATTACCACCGATCCCCAAGTCGTTGCAGTGTCTGCACCCGCCGCGAAACGTGGCAAAGTTCATTGAACTGGCCGACCGCACCGATGTCGACCTGAGCGTGCTCAGCAAGGTTATTGAGAAGGCTCCGGACCTGACGGCCAGCATTCTACGCATGGCCAATTCGAGCGCGCATGCCTGGGTTCCCAAGACACACCTTGTTCGCACAGCCGTCGGTCGACTGGGGGCACGGCGGTCGAAGATGGTCGTGATGAGTGCCGCATTGCAAGCCTCGCTGCGGCGTTTTCAATGGGATGAGGCCGATGGTGGACTGCTCCTTTGGGAAGCACAGCGCCGCGCGGTCTTCGCTCGTCTGTCGGCGGAGGCGATGGGAGTCGACTCAGACTATGCCTATGTTGCAGGGATGCTGCAGGACTTGCTGCTCCCCTGCCTGAAGCGCGGGTATCCCAAGGACTATTCGACGATAACCGCAGCGGGTGGTTCCATATGCGAAGGTGAACGTAAGCAATTTGGTTGGGACCACGGACTGGTGACCGCCGGTCTGCTCAAGGCCTGGAACTTTCCCGAGGAAGTGGTCCTCTGCGTCGCCTGCCACCACGATATCGAAATTCTGCTCGAAGACCACGAGCTGCAACGCACGATTGTGGGGGCAAATATTGCCGCCGGCATGTTGCCCGACTTGATGCGACAGGAGCCGGAAGGTTTGCGTCGGCTTGTCCACATTCAGGAGAAAGTACCCGAGTTCGAGTTCTTTCAGATCGCCGCGGAAACGGATGAAGAGCTCGAACGCATCGAGCCGGGATCCGCGCAATCCGAGCCTCTGTCCGAGACGCTCCACCGCCTGGCGATGGGGACGCTGGAAGAGCAACGGAAGAAGTCGTCGTGGATCGGCTCTCAACTGGGCCGTTACTTCATCGAGGAAGAGATCGGCAAGGGGGCGATGGGAACGGTGTATCGAGCCCGCCATGCCATGTTGCGTCGGCCCGCGGCCATCAAGCTGATGAACACGACGCATTTCGATGCGACGGCCCTCAACCGTTTCGAACGCGAAGCACAGGCCACCAGTCAACTGCAAAGCCCTCACACCGTGCATGTGTATGACTACGGAATCACGACGAACGGCGTGCTGTACTATGTGATGGAATACTTGAACGGTATGTCTCTTCGAGAACTGGTCGAGCGTTATGGGCCACTGCCGGAAAGCCGCGTGATCCATATCCTTTGTCAGGTTTGTGGATCATTGGAAGAAGCCCACTCGAAGGGGTTGATTCATCGCGACATCAAGCCCGATAACATTGCCCTTTGCGAATCGGGCGGCGTTTGCGACTTCGCCAAGGTGGTGGACTTCGGACTCGTCCATTTCCTGAACGGCAAAGTCGATGCCGGAGAACAGAAGTTTCTCGCGGGAACGCCGGAGTACATGTCACCCGAGTCGATTCATCGTCCGGGTGAAATCGACCACCGCACCGACATCTACGCACTGGGAGGAGTCGGATACTTTCTCTTGACGGGCGAGCCGGTGTTTCCCATTCCCGTGGTTCCCAAACTGCTGCGGGCACAGCTCGAGGAACAGCCGCAAACTCCGTCCGAACGGTTGGGGCGTTCGATCGACGACGACCTCGAAGCCGTCATTCTTAACTGTCTGGAGAAGTCGCCCGACCTGCGGCCACCAAGCGCGATTCAACTCGCGGCCTTGTTGTCGGCTTGCAAGGCGTCGAACCAGTGGTCATTCGAAGAAGCACGCAACTGGTGGGATACGAATCGGCACACGCGTACGTCGTTTGTGAGTCCTGCGAAAGCCCTTCAGTCGCCTGAGATGCAAAAGCCGACACGGGCGTACGATTTGCCTTCCGCTCCCAAAGCGGAAGCCGTTGAAGCAAGATCGTCGGTGACGATGTGCGAAAGCGACGCCTATCTGTTCCTCAATGAACTCGAGGAGGTTCATGCAGGCGAAACGTTCATTCATCCCGTCGCTGTCGGCGAAAATGGCGAGGATGAATAGAGGAAAACTTTAATTGAGGGCACGGACAAGAAAACGCTCCCGCGTGACGGGAATAAACCAGTGCCCAATCAATGCGCCAGGCGGGAGCCGCTATTCAATACGTCCCGCCGCCGGCCAGCGTTGGAAGATTTGTTGTCCGGGGAGCTTGCTGAGCGAAGGGAAACGCTACTCCGCCCAGATTCGCGATAGCGGGATATCGCTCGAACTCAACCATTGCAGCATTCTGGCGACCGATAGCAGTGCATCGGACGTCGGACCTGACTCGTCAAACCAGAACGCGCCGCGATGGTCGAGCCCCAACCGAGCCTGATATTCGTGCATCGCCTTTGACATCGCCTCGAGCGTCTCTCCGCCGGACGCAACGTCGATGCCCATCTGAGCGGCCTCGGGAGCGAGTCCCGCGCCGACGACTATCGGCGATGACTCGTTGCCGGCAATATCGCGAGGAGGGTCTTCATGCGGCACTGCTGACGGGACGACGGGAATGCTTTGAGTCACGTCGCGATCGTGCGTTCCTTGAGAGCGAACGAATGCCGTGCGGGCTCGCAACCAGTTCGGACCTGATCGATTGTGGCTCACTTGCCCTGCCGATGTGTTGGTGGCAGGCCGCGATGTCCGCGATGGTCTGCGGCGTTCCAGCATGTCCAACATGGGGCGCAGCAGTCGAAATGGAGAGATCTCGCGGCCCTTCTCGTCCCAGAAGCGGCAGGTCTGTGCGTCGTCGTTAATCGCGATGACGGCATCGACGCGATGGGAATAGAGATGCTCTTGAATCACTTCGCAGGACGACTGCTCTTCCAATCCACTTCCCACGAGGCGGGCATGATGTTCCCACAGGACGTTGATGGGCGACTCCGCGAGCAGCGACTTGAAATAACTCTTGAGCAATGGCTCGCCACTTGCGAGTAGGATCGTCAGCGGGCGGAAGGCATGAAAGTGCTTCTGCAGGCTGGCGAGATAGACGCGCGACGTCTGAAAGGTCGCCAGCGTCCCCTTGCGATTTTGTGGACGGGTGATAATCAAGTCTCGGCGGCTCCATAGTTCCTGTAGCCTTCCTGGAGACGACCAGCATCGGCCCCCTTGCACGACATCGAACCCGCCGCAATTCGCGTCGGCTCCAACGCCGTTAACCCAGAGGCCGGCGAATGCCTCGAGATGGCGCGTCGCAAACCAAAACTCCGGCCGTGTGAGTTCGCCGACTTCAATGACATGACAGCCCATACGTCTCAGACCCGCGACGGCACCCGCCGCCAGATCAGCGGACATCGGTCGCGAATCGCGTCCCACAACGACGACGGGGCAGGGCCCATCGGGTTTGGTGACCGTTCCTCCCAGATCGTTCCACAACATCGTTGCGACAGCTTCCGCCAGCCGGGCCATCACCGGGCGGGTCAGTTCGTTGAGATAGGGGGCGCGAATCCCTCCATCGCGCAGCCAAGTGGAAGCATGGCTCTCTGAACTTGGTGAAGCTGCCTTCGGAGGGCGAAGTTGTCCCAGTTCTTCGCGATGAGGACACGCGATGCAGTCTTCAAATCCGCGTCGCAGTCTGGAGAGATGGACGCTGCGGGTGATTGGAACCGTGCTGCCTGGGCAGACAAACATCCCACTCTCGCCCGTCGGATCGTGAGTGAGCGATTCAGCCTTTGCCTTCCTTTGCGACATCACACGCTCCGCGTGTCTGTTTTCTAGCTGCTTTCGGACGTGGCACTGCTGATTGCGACAATCGCCACGGGAAGCAGAACTGTTGCGACGTGGACAGAATTCCACAAGGGGAGTTTCGAGTGGCCGTCCCCCGGCGAGGAGAAGTTTCTTCTGAATGCGATTCTCGCTGGAGATGCGTGCGTGCCGAGATATAATCATTTGCGGTCGCTCACATCTCTTCAGCGGGCTTACAATTCAGAACATATGGAGTCCAATTCCACTGAATTCGGTCGATTGATCCCCTGTGGCGGGGGAGATCCCATTTCCCTGTCGAAGTCGACGATCTTGATCGGCCGTCGCAGCAGTTGCGACGTGGTACTGCTGTTTCCCAATGTTTCCTCCCATCATTGCCAGTTGGAGTTGCAGAACGGGTATTGGTTTATCCGCGACCTGCGCAGCCGAAACGGCATCAAGGTGAATGGTGAGCGGGTCGACTCGAAGTTCCTCCACCCTGGGGATACGTTGTCGATCGCGAAGCATCATTTTGAGATTAAGTACGAACCTTCGGGCGACATGCCGGCTCCGGTGGAGGAAGACCCCTTTGAAATGAGCCTGATGGAGAAGGCGGGACTCGAGAGTAGACGCGACCGGGAACGCAGGGGTGAATTGCCCCGCGCGGCTCGCCAGCCCTTGAAGCCCGCAAAGCCGGCGAAGGAAGACTTCAGCGAAGAAGAGAATCAAGCGATGAACTGGCTATCGGACGACGAATGAAGTGAGCTCCCGCAAGAAGAAGAAGCTGCGAGTCTCGTTCCAGAAGAACCGCCAGAACCGGCAGCGGAAGAACGACCTGACGCGTGAAGTCCATACCGACGCCGAAGCGACGGAGGATGCCCGCTTCTCGGAACGGCTCTCCGGCAAGGGAGACTTGACTCGCTTCCGCACGATCGTCTCCGATTCCGACGCTGTCCGAAATGTGGATGAAACTACGTGCCTCCCTGGACGGGTCATTCAGTACATCGGCGCGCTCGACTGCCGAGTCCGCACCGACGACGGAGTGATTCGCCGCTGCACGGTGCGTCAAGTTGTCAGGAAACTCTCGCGCGACCAGCGCAATGCCGTCGTTGCCGGCGATTTCGTCTGGATTCTGCCGATTTCCGATTCGGAAGGCGTCGTTGAGCGCATCGAACCCCGGCGTTCGACCCTGTCGCGATTCCATGACCGCAAGGAACATGTGATCGCCGCCAACGTCGATCAGGCGGTCATTGTCGCCTCGGTCGCTCAACCGAATCTGAAACCAGGACTGATCGACCGCTTTATCGTCAGCGCGCTCAAGGGCGACGCCCGGCCCATCATCTGCATCAACAAACTCGACCTCTATTCCGAACTCGATGCTGAAGAGGCCGCCGACTTCGATGCGCTAATCGGCGTCTATCGCACCGCGGGGTATCAGGTCGTGCTGTGTAGTGCGTCAACAGGTGCCGGCATCGATGAATTGCGTGATTCGCTTGCCGGTCGCGTCACTACGTTCGCCGGCCAGAGCGGCGTGGGGAAATCGAGTCTGCTGAATGCCGTACAACCGGGAATGGCACGGCCGACCAACGAGGTCAGTGATGATTCGGGCAAAGGACGACACACAACGCGTGTGGCCGAACTCGTGGCACTGGGGGACGACGGATGGGTCATTGATACGCCGGGCATTCGGCAGTTTCAGCTTTGGGACGTTGGATCCGGGGAATTGGAAGCCTATTTCGTCGAGTTTTTACCGCATATTCCCCATTGCAAGTTTCCCAATTGCACTCACGTCCACGAAACGGGGTGTGCGGTCAAGCAGGCTGTTATGCACGACGGCATCTCTCAATCACGGTATGAAAGTTACGTCCGCATTCTTACGGAAGTGTGATCGGTGTCGAACCTCGACGTGCTTTTCCGAACCGGTCTTCTGCATTTTTGGCCTTCGGCGTACCCTATGCCCCTCTTGGATGGCATCGGTCGCAGCAGGGAGGCATCGTCAGACGTATGAGTTGGATTCCGCAAACGCACAAGCGGGATAAGCTCGCACCGCATCATCGCCCGGTGGGGCCGATGCGCAAGTTGCGCTTTGCATTGGAGTACTTCCTCTTTCGCTCGCTCGCCTGCCTCTTCGAGTTGCTCAGCGTTCGGCAGACCGCCCGATTGGCGCGTGGATTCGGATGGTTGCTGACCAACGTCCTTCCCCGGAAACTCACCCGCTACGACATTGCCCGCGAAAACGTCGAACGCGCGTTCGGAAACGAACTCACGACGGAGCAGATCGACGAAATCATTCGAGGCATGTGGAGCCATTTGTTCCGCGTCGTCGTTGAGTCGATCCAATGGCCGCGGCGATTGAGACTCGAGAACTGCCGCGAAGCGATTGTCTTTCGCGACCGTCAGCCTTTGGTGAAGGCCCTGTGCGGTGACCGACCTGTGATCGTGTTGGCCGGTCACTTCGGGAACTGGGAAGTCTCGCTCGCGACGTTCGGCCACTTCGGGTTTCCCATGGGAGTTGTCGCGAGGCATCTCGACAATCCATATCTCCATCGTTGGTTTGTCCGCACGCGCGAGGCGACCGGGCACCGACTCTATCTTAAACGCGGTGGTCTGGACGGCATGATCGACGTCGTCGCCGCCGGCGGCAATCTGATTCTGCTCGCTGATCAAGACGCCGGCCAGCGCGGCGTCTTCGTCGACTTCTTCGGTAAGCCGGCTTCGACTTTCAAGTCGATCGCCTTGATGGCGATGGAATATGATGCCTTGATCGCGGTGGGCTACGGACTTCGGCTCCCCGATGACCCCAATGCCCGCTGGGCGCGATTTGAAATTGGCTGCGAGGCCATCATCGATCCGCGTTTGATGACCGCGAAAGACGAAGTGCGGGAGATTACTCAGCAGTACACAGCAGCGCTGGAAAGGGCGATCCGTCGGGCTCCGGAGCAGTACTTCTGGGTTCACCGCCGCTGGAAAAGCGAGCCGAAGGTGCGAGGGAAACGCAAGGTGTCCCCACCTGCCACTGAGCCGGTCGACGCTGCCGAACCGGGCGATCTTCGCTGGGCAGGTTGAACCCCGCTCTCTTTTCCCGTGTCGGCTCGACTTCGTGAATCGAATCGAACGCTGCGCTTTGTAACGAGCGTAGCGGATGGACCGCCTTCGACTCGGCCCGAACCCGCAGATGAACCACCAAAGTGGCCGCCTCCTTCACGGCCCAGAATCGTTCGTCTAAACTGCATTCTTCGCATGTGACGAATCAGCACACCTTGATTCGAGATCCCAAGTTTTTCGAGGTAACGACCGTGGCGACAGTCCTTGATCCGGCGACACAGCAGGCAACGATTAATGGGGCCGACTTACTGGTGATGTCGCTCATCCAGCAAGGGGCTCAGTTCTGTTTCGCATATCCGGGAGGGGCCAGCATGCCCCTCCATCAGGCCCTGCGAAAGTATCGCGAGCAGATTCGCACCGTGCTCCCTCGACATGAACAAGGGGGAGGCTTCGCCGCGCAGGGGGTGTCGCGCACCACCGATTCGGTCGGTGTCTGCATGGCGACCAGCGGCCCCGGGGCGACCAACCTCGTCACCGCGATCGCCGATGCCAAGCTCGACAGCATTCCGATGGTTGCCGTCACAGGGCAAGTATTTCAGCAGGTGATCGGCACCGACGCCTTTCAAGAGACGCCGATCGTTTCGGTCTGTCAGCAGATCACGAAGCACACCTACTTGATCACGGCAGACGATCCAGCCGATCACGAGTCGGTGCAGCAGACGTTGCGATCGATTCCGAGGATCGTGAAGGAAGCCTTTCACATTGCCCGCACCGGCCGTCCCGGTCCGGTGCTCGTTGACTTCCCGAAGAATATTCAGTTGGCAACGCTCGAAGGGGAAATCGATCTCGATCCGCCGATGAACCTGCCTGGCTATCGACCGGAGTTGCGTACCGTTGCTCAGGAGAAGATCAACCACGTGATCGGGCAGATCCGTCGATCGCGGAAGCCGATCCTCTACGTCGGCGGCGGCATTATCAACTCCGGAGCTTCCGAGGTTCTCACCGAGTTTGCTCGCAAGTCCGGGATCCCGGTCACGATGACCGTCATGGGACTCGGTGCGTTTCCCGGCGACGACCCGCAGTCGCTGCACATGCTCGGCATGCACGGCACCGTTTACGCCAACTATGCCGTCAATGAGGCCGACCTGTTGATCGCCTTGGGAGTGCGGTTCGACGACCGCGTGACCGGCAAGCTCGAAGAGTTTGCCAAGCACGGCAAGATCGTGCATGTCGACATCGATCCGTCGGAGATGCATAAGAACAAAGAGGCACATATCCCGATCGTGGCCGATGTGAAGGAGTTTTTGACGTCGCTCAACGCCGCGTTCACCGACAAGGACAAACCCGACCTCGATGCGTGGTGGAAGCAAATCGAAGAGTGGCGCAAAGAGTTTCCGCTCTCTTATCGGGAGGCCGACGAACACATTCTCCCGCAGGCGGCAATCGAAGAACTCTGGAAGCAGACCCGTGAACTCGACCCCTTTGTGGCCGTGGGAGTGGGGCAGCATCAAATGTGGGCGGCCCAATTCTTCAAATTCAATAAGCCGAAGCACTGGCTCAGCAGCAGCGGCCTGGGAACGATGGGCTTCGGTCTTCCCGCAGCAATGGGGGTGCAGGCGGCTCATCCCGAGTCACTCGTGTTCGATATCGATGGCGATGGCTCGATCCTGATGAACATTCAGGAATTGGCCACCCTCAACTGCGAGAAACTGCCCGTGAAGGTGTTGCTGCTCAACAATCAGCACCTCGGCATGGTGGTGCAGTGGGAAGATCGCTTCATGGACGGAAAGCGCGCCCACACCTACCTCGGCCCGATTGATCACCCGGAATGGCTCGGTGAGGGAGACGGGTCGTTCTACGAAGAGACCTATCCCAACTTCGTGCAGATCGCAGAAGGCTTCGGCGTCAAGGCGGCTCATGTGCGCCGCAAGTCGGATCTGGCGTCGGCGATCAAGACGATGATCGAACACCCCGGACCGTACCTCCTCGATGTCATCTGCCCCTACCAGGAGCACGTGCTGCCGATGATCCCCGGTGGAAAGACCGTGAAGGATATTATTGTGAGATGAGGCGACGGGCCGAAGGCGCTAACTGCCAGGGAAGTGTGTTCCACCATCCCGGATGCTCCAAGCATCCGGGATGGCAACGGTGTTGCGACTTGCAAGAAGAAAGAGCGTGCTATGTTCAACATGCAACGCGCTGCGTTCGTCATCTTCTGCCTCGGAGTGTTGTCGTTATCCATCGCGCGCGGCGATGACGCGGAGGTACCCGCCGCGACGCTGGATGAAATCCTCAACTGGTTGCCCCCCGACAGCGAGTCGCTGCTCGTCGCCAATGGCCCGTTTCAGATTCCCCATGAGATTCAGCACGACGCATCGGTTCTGTCGTCGGTTCAGCACTTTACTTTCCATCTACTTACCCAGATTAGTGATGGACAACTGCTCGATCCGCTGAGCGAAGCCAACGTCGTATTGGCGGTAGAAGGGAGCCGGCGATTCACATCGCCCAACAATCTCGGCTTGATGCCCTACGAAGGCTGCCAGATCATTGTCTTTGACGCCGCGAGCCATGCTGCCATTGAGACCACAGTCGAGCTGGCGATTTCCGATGCGGAACGCACTATCGAGATTGGCGACATCACTGCGGCGGTCTTTACCAAGACTTTGGAAAACGATGAATGGATGTTTTTCGTGGCCCAGGCGCGACCCGGAGTCCTTCTGTGCGCGACGAACCAGGACTACATCGAAATATTGATCGCTCGTATGAACGAGGAGCACTCTGATCTCGCCTTTCCCGAGACCTTTCCCGAATGGGAGCACATCAATCAAGACTCACCTATCTGGGGAATGCGACATTACCGCACGGAATATGCCCAGGACGATCCTTCATCACCACTTCGTCCTCCCGCGCCGGCCAATGTTCCCGATGATCAAGCGAAAGGATTCGCATTTTGGTTCGATGCGGAATCCGATACGGCCATCGCGCGGTATCTCACGGATAGTCCGCGGGGAGGCGGAATTGCCGCCCGGACCTGGTATTACCAACCGGACCTCACTCCGACCATCACCGAGATTGAGCCGGGCGTGATCGAAATCCAGGCCAAGCCCAACTCAGAACGAGACAGCAAAACCCTGTTACTTCTCGTGCTGCTGGGATGCCTGGGACATGGCATCTACATTTGACGATCGAAACACGTGACTTCAGAGTCACGAGCGTTTGAGAACGAACGCAAGGACTGCCAGCTCAAGCGCTTCCTGACGAACGCGGCTCTGATCCAGCATGCAGAAGCAACGATGAGTCCTGATACCGCCGACCTTGTCCTGTACCTGATCACCGGTGTTGCGTGTGTGGTCTGGATGATCGCATTTCGGTGCTTGTGGCTTCTCGATCATCCAAAGTCGTCGAAAGTGGACGACGCTGACGATCGCTATGACGTCTCTCAGGAGGCGCATTCGGTGGCGACGAAAGAAGACGAGCCATTGGTCCCGGCTTCGTCCGCAAACCTTCAGGTAGTAGGTCACTTCGTGGAACTGTCGCTGCGCCTCGCCCGGCAGATCGCACAGAAGTTGCCGGCTGCCCAGATCACCTCGCAGTCGCCGCAGTCGATCGTCCTGGAGCCGATTCGTTTTGGTCAGTGGATCGGTTTCGCGCGGATCGATATCTCGCTTACCCCCTTGGGGGAAGAACGCACAGAGATCTCCCGATCGGTGTGGCAGCAGCGCTCTCAGGCACCGAAATGGGCCTGGTGGTTGTCGGGGATTGGCCTCGTGGCGATCATCGCGGGCTTTACGCTCATCAAGACATTGGTCGTCAATCATCCCAGCCCTGCCGTCCGTTGGCAGACCGTGCAAATGGTGCAGGTGGTTCACCTCCTCTGGCCTCCGTTTCTCGCGGTCGCGTTTGCCAAGGCTCACAAGATTTCCGGCCAAACCATCGCGGGATTGCTGGATGGCATGATTACCAATCTCCCGTACGTCGAATCGATTTCGGTACCAACGCCGAACCGTTGATGTCGGGTTCGACAAGCTGTGACCAATGGGACCGCGAAACACTTGAGGTCTCGCATCGGCCTGATGCTGGGGCAACCGTTCTTCTCATCAGGCGTTCCGTTATACTCCTGCCGTCACCACATGAGGAGAACCAACGATGAGCGACCCGCTGCAGGAACAGTTCTTTGAATCCGACGGAGTCAAGGTGAAGCGATTTTTGCCCTGGCTCAATCTGTTCCGCGCCTTTCGACTGGCGATCGGTTTGCGAGTGCTGATGCTCGGGATTCTGGCTGGAGGGCTCCTCTCGGCCGGCGAGTATGCCATCTCGTGGCTTCCCTTCGCCCCGCAGATGAATCAGCCGACCGACGACGGTGATGAAGGGCCTATTCGCACCACCTGGCCCTGGGAACCCGGCTTCTTGATCGATTCGAGCGAGGAGGACGAACTCTTAACCAGTGCCAGCATCGCCGGCATGGCTGAAGATCCCGGTAAGGTGTTGAAGTCGTCGATCAACTTTGGCCACGTCATCCTCTGGCCGGCGCGGACCGTTATCGAACCGGCGACTGTCTTGTTCTCGGCGAATCTCAACTGGAAGGACGCGGCACTCAATTGGTGCAAGTTGATCTGGGCACTGCTTGTCTGGTCGGCGTTGGGCGTGGCGATCGTTCGTATCGTCGTGCTGGAGTTTGCGGGACGTGAATCGCCTTCATTGTCGGGATCGCTCAAGTTCTCCGGCGAACAACTGACGAGCGCGATTGGTTCCGTCATTCTCCCGTCTGTGGCACTCGGCGGACTCTATCTCGCCTGCCGCATCGCCGGCTGGCTCGCGCTTGTAAGTTGGCTGAGGCCCGTCGTCGCCGTCTTCTGGATTGTCGATCTGCTTTGCGGGCTGGGAATCGCCATCATCCTGATGCTGCTTGCGGCCGGTTGGCCGTTGATGATCTGCACAATGGCGGTTGATCGAGGTGATGCCTTTGAAGGTTTCACGCGAGCCTTCAGCTACGTCTTCGGCCGGCCATGGTACGCATTGTGGCTGCTGCTATTGACGACGTTGTACGGCTCGGTGGTGTTCGCCTTTCTGGTAACGATCATCTCATCGTCGGCTCACTTGGCCGAGCAGGCGTCGGGGGGGCATGCGGGGATCGATCAGATCACATTGTTAACTCCTTCGTTGATTCGAACTGAAAGTGTCCCCGTCGAGGGGGGAGAGCTGGCGGCGGCCATCGGCGGCTTCTGGCTGTGGATATGGGCCACGTTGTGCGTCGGATTCGTGGCGTCATTCTTCTGGACCGCCTGCGGACTGTCGTATTTGCTTCTCAGGAAGTCGGTCGATGCGACCCCTTTGGATGAGATTCACGAGGCCGATATGCAAACGCGCGCTGATGCACTCCCACTGTCGGGCATCGCGGCCGCGGAACAGCGGGAGAAATTGGCTGCCGCTGAAACACCCTCGACAACTTCCGATGAGCCTCAAAGCGAGACTCCGAGCGGTGAGAACACAGGGTCGACCGGATCCGAGGACCAGGGTTCGTGAGCCAGGAGAACTCCGCGAAGACTTTGGCAACCGAAATCGCGTCTCCTCACGTCGACCGACCTCTCGGATTCTGGTCGGCCGCCCTCACGACGTTGACGGCTGTCCTCTGGGCGGGGACGGCGGTTGGCACGCGCATCGCCGCCGATACCGTCCCTCCCTTGCTGCTCGGGGCGCTCAGGTTCGCGAGTACGCTGCTTGTCCTCTGGCTCTGGTGCCGCTGGCAGACAAGCCGACTGCGGCTTACTCGCGGCGAGTACCTTCCTGTCGGCGTGCTGGGGATGCTGTTGTTCGTTCAGATCTGCTCGTTCAACATCGGAATCGCCTGGTCGAATGGTTCGCACGCCTCGGTCATTATCAATACGTATCTCTTCTGGGTGGCCGGTTACGAGCACTTCATCACGCGAACGCATCGACTGCGTGTATCGCAACTCATTGGGTTGCTCGTTGCCTTCGCGGGGGTCGTGCTGCTCTTTCAGCAGACCTCGACGGGAGGCACGGCCACCGAGCAGCAAGATCCCGCGAGCTTGGCCGGCGACTTGATGCTGCTCCTCAGCAGCCTGCTTCTCGCGGTAAAGGTCTGCTACACCAAGCATGCCGTGCGCACCGTGAAGCCGGGGCCGTTGATGTTCTGGCACAATGTCGTTGGCACCATTCTGTTCGCGGCCGGCGGACTGCTGCTGGAAGATGTCTCCGACGTTCGCCTGCCGACTGCGACCGTCCTGGCGCTCTTGTATATTGGGCCGGTGGTTTCAGGGTTTTGTTTCGCGGCTCATGCGTGGCTGTTGCAGCATCACAGCGCGGGGAGCATCAGCGTTTTCAGTTTCTTGACGCCGGTGGTCGGCGTCTTGTTCGCGAATCTTCTAAGGGGCGACCAGCTCACGAGCAGCCTGCTTGTCTGCGGCCTCTGTGTGGCGGCCGGGATAGCTCTCGTCAATTGGCCAGACGCGAAGTCCGACGACGAGGCGTCGATCATCTAGGCCGACGCAACGACCAGACCGGCCGGTGACTGGCGAGACGTCACCGACAGTCCCTACAGTCCTCGTTCGTGCGAAACTCACCATTGCCCAAACGGCGTTTTTGCGAAGTGACAAGGAATTCGAGACATGCCAGTCCGTGGAGTTCGTGGAGCCATTAACGTCGACGAGAATACGCCCGAGGCGATTCTTGCGGGTACTCGCGAATTGCTGCAGGAAGTCCTGAAGTTGAACGCGATTACCGAGTTCTCCGAAGTTGTCTCGGCCTTCTTCACCACGACGACCGACCTCACCGCCTGTTTTCCCGCCGAAGCGGCCCGCGGTCTGGGGATGAATCAGGTGCCGCTGCTCTGCGCCTCCGAGATCGCCGTTCCCACGGGCATGCCTCGCTGCATCCGTATTCTGTTGCACGTCAACACCGACAAGGCTCAACAGGAAATCGTGCATGTCTATCTGAGAGACACGAAACGCCTGCGGCCCGACATGGTGAGCGCACAGTAAGTCGACTATCCCACCACGGCATCGACCTCGATTTCAATCAAGTGATCGGGATTGATGATTCGGCTCACCTCGATCATCGTTGCCGCCGGGCGGATGTCTCCGAAGAACTCGCCGTGAGCCCGGCCGAATGCCTCCCACTGCGTGATATCGGTGACGAACATTCGTGTCCTTACGACGTCGGTCAACGACGCGCCGAGGGCGTTCAATGCCGACTCGATCTTTCGCAGAATGAACACCGCCTGTTTGTAGGGCTGCCCGACAGCGACCGTGTTTCCCTGCTCATCCGACGCCGTCGTTCCTGAGATGTAAATCAGATTCCCCACTCGCACCGCCCGCGAGTAGCCGACGGACGATTCCCAGGGGGTGCCGGAAGTGACAAGTTGACGCTTCGATTTTGGATCAGTCGACATGGATCAATGATGCGAATGTTGAGAACGGAAGGAGAAGCCCGGCGTGCTTGCAAACCCGACACGGTTCGGGGAGCCTACGTCGCTTCGGAAACTGTCAAAATAGCCCATTTCATGTGATTGACTATGCGGATCGGTATTGTTGGATATCAAGGTTCGGGTAAGAGCACCGTGTTCGAACTCCTCACGGGAGTCAAACCCGACGTCTCGAAGGCTCACCAGGGGCAAGTGGCGATCACCGTTGTTCCCGACGAGCGTTTCAATCGGCTCGTCGACCACTATAAGCCCAAGAAGCTCTCTCCCGCGAAGATCGAACTCTTCGACACTCCCGGTCTCAGTCGCAGCGAGCAGCACGGCAACGCCCAGCGGCTCGGCGTCATTCGCGAGTCGACGGCGCTGGTGCATGTCGTCGGGGCGTTCGCCGGTCGCGATGCCGTCAGCGATGTCGAGGCGTTCCTCACTGATATCGTGCTGGCCGACCTGCAGGTGATGTCGAACCGCATCGAACGCATCAAGAAGGATGTCACCAAGCCGATCCCGAATCGTGAGGAACTCCAGGACGAACTCGTCGCACTGGAACCGATCGAAGCTCGATTGAGCGATGGCCGTCCTGTCTGGGACATGGAATTCAACGAAGTCCAGGAGAAGGTCACCAAGTCGTTCTCGCTTCTGTCGCGCAAACGCCATCTTGTGCTCCTGAATACATCCGACAGCGAAACGCCCGAGGCCGCCGCGAAGATCGAGGCGAAGGGCTATCAGGTCGTCACCGGTCCCGTCGGTCTCGAACTCGAGGTCCAGCAGTTGGGCGAGGATGAACGCGAACTCTTCGCAGCCGAGATGGGCCTCACCGAGTCGTGCCGCGAAAAACTGCTGCAGGCGATTTTCGAGATTACAGACTACATCACTTTCTATACGTGTGATGAAAAGGAAGTGCATGCCTGGCTCCTCAAGAAGGGTTCGACTTCTCTTGAGGCGGCCGGCACGATTCATACTGATCTGGCCCGTGGGTTCATTCGAGCTGAGATCATGTCGACCGACGATCTGCTGCGTCTCGGCTCGGAGCGCGAAGTCAAAGCGGCCGGCCTGCATCGCACCGAAGGAAAGGAATACGTCATGCGCGATGGCGACGAGATTGTGGTCCGCTTCAATGTCTGAGTGAGGTTGATCGATTTGCTGGCGATTCATCCCGCGTGCAGCGGGGGGGGATGCTCGGTATGCTGACGGCGTGGGCAATTCACGGCGGCAGCCGACTTCGTTCCTTCAGCATCTCTCTCCCGTGGCTCGATTCGTAACTCAGCGGCGCGTGCAGTTTCACGAGACCGATATGGCCGGCATCGTGCATTTCGCCAACTACTACAAGTGGATGGAGCAGGCCGAGCACGAGTTCTTGCGGTCGCTCGGGCTGTCGATCATGCAGAAACGGGACGACGGCACCTACCTCGGCTGGCCCCGAGTTTCGGCCCAATGCCGCTTTGCCGCCCCGCTGACATATGAAGACGAAATCGACGTGCAATTCGATGTCGAACGTGTCGGCTTCAAATCGGTGACCTATCGCGTTGGGTTCTTCAAGGATGGAAACCTCGTGGCCGAAGGTTCTTCGAAGGCCGCCTGCTGCATCTGCAAGCCCGATGGCAAACTCGAATCGATCGAGATCCCCCCCGACTACCGCCAACTGCTGGAGCCCTCCGAGTGAAGCCCTCAATCCCCGCCTTTCTGCTTCTCTTCAGCTTGTTCGCCGCCGGTTGCGGCGATGGCACGAGTGTCGTCGAACGAGACGGAGAGCAGACTCGCGACACGTCGATTCCGTTGGCCCCGGCGGCCACACTTACAGTCGACCAACTCCGCCGGCAGTTGGGGGCGAACGAGAATGCCAATTTTCAGAAGGTACGAGGAGAGTTCGTCGAGGCTTACCTCGCCGACTCCGGAGTGACCGACCTGTCGCCGCTCGCCGGCATGCCACTCAAGATCATCGATCTTTCAAAGAACGAAGTCACCGACATCTCGCCGCTGGAGGGGATGCCTCTGGAAGTGGCGTACCTGTTCCAGACACGGGTTCTCGATCTTACGGTATTCACCGGCATGGAGACACTTACGACGTTGTCGCTGGTGCAGTCACCGGTGACCGACATCACTCCACTGGCGGGCTTGCCTCTCCAGTTTCTCGATCTGACCGAGACGAACGTGGCCGACATTTCTCCCCTTGCGGGCATGCCGTTGCAGGAACTCTACCTCGAAGGGACGCAGGTGACCGACATCAGCGTCGTCAGGGGGATGCCGCTGAGAAACCTGCGGATGGAACATTGCCCCGTGGCCGACATTTCTCCATTGGCGGGGATGCCGTTCGAGCAACTCAACTTGTTCGACACGCAAGTGACAAATATCGAAGTCGTCCGCACGATGCCGATACTCGGCACACTCTGGTTGCGGGGAACGCAAGTGAGCGACATCTCCCCGCTGGCCGACATCGCTCTGGTGAGTCTCGACGTTCAGGACAGCCAGGTCTCCGACCTTTCTCCCCTTATTGGACACGGCTCGCTGCAGCGATTGAACATTGCAGGCTCGCAAGTGACTGATCTCACTCCCTTGGCCGGATTACGGCTGCAGCGGCTGATCTTCACGCCGGAAAAGATCGAAACGGGCCTCGACATCGTTCGCCAGATGTCGACCTTGCAGCAGCTCGACGTTCAATTCGAATCCGACGGCCCCCCGGTCCGCACCCCAGCGGAGTTCTGGACGGCGTACGATGCGATGCCGGAGTGAGTTAAGAAAGTGGATCCAGCAGACCGTCATGAATTTCCCACGGCATGCTGGTTTTCGCTGAAAAACAGTCGTTCGGCGTTGTTGACATTGCGAATCGGCATCATTACGATTCGCGGTTCCCCGTGCCGGGATCTATGAATTGTACGTAAATCTGGGCGCGACAAGAGGTTGCATTAGAAGGAATGGCCAGCGTGGCAGGTAGTGAGCAGAAGATCCGAATTCGGATGGAAGCCTACGATCACTCGGTGCTCGATGCATCGGCGAGCGATATCGTCGATACCGCGAAGCGTACCGGTGCGATCGTGCATGGGCCAATCCCACTCCCGACTCGGATTGAAAGGTATACCGTTTTGCGGAGTCCTCACGTGGACAAGAAGTCTCGTGAGTCGTTTGAGATTAGGACACACAAAAGGGTGATCGACATCGTACAGCCCACCGGTAAAACGATTGATGCTTTGAATAAGCTCTCGTTGCCGGCTGGTGTCGACATCAAGATTAAGGCGTCTGGCTGAATCGCTCCCGAAAGGGATTCGTCGATTCGGCATGGTTCGCTTAGGGGCAGGAGTTACCGAGGCTGGGTGACTCCTGTGTTTTTTGGTTCAACACGGGCTGAACCTATCGGGACTTATTGGGTGATGGAATGACTGTCGGACTACTAGGTCGAAAAATCGGCATGACGCAAGTCTACGGCGCGGATGGGGTCATCCTGCCTGTGACTGTGATCGAAGCCGGTCCATGTACGGTGTTGCAGGTTCGTTCGCAAGAGCGTGACGGCTACTCTGCCGTGCAGATCGGTTTCGACGACAAGTTGAGCGACGCCGACAAAGAACGTTCGCCCGATCGGCGTAACCGTAAGCGGGCTTCGAGGGCGGAGCGTGGTCATGTGAAGAAGCTGGCCAGCGCGCGTCAAAAGTCTCGCGAAGCCGCCGGTGTGGCTACTGTTCCCAAGGCTGAGTGTGAGCCGAAGCGGTTCATTCGTGAATTCCGCATGGAGGGGGATGGCGAGGCTGGTTGCGAAGTGGGGCAGGAGTTGACTGTTTCGCTGTTCGACGGTGTCGAGCGAGTCGATGTGGTCGGCACGAACAAGGGTCGCGGCACCGCCGGTGTCATGAAGCGGCACAATTTCGCCGGCCAGCCAGCCAGCCACGGTGCCAAGAAGGTGCATCGACGTGGTGGTTCGATTGGGGCCCACGCCACAAACCGTGGTACTTCGGGGCGTATTTCCAAGGGAAAGAAGATGAACGGGCAATACGGCAATGTCCGGATCACCGTGCGGAATCTCAAGCTGGTCAAGGTGGACGCCGAGAATCATTTGCTGCTCGTCTGTGGTGCGATCCCCGGCCCGAACGGGGGGTATGTGTTGATTCGTAAGACAAACAAGGTGGGGTAATGAGAAGTCGGGAATCCGGAGTCGGTATCCTTCGGGTCTGGCTCTGAGTTCTGAGTTCTGAATCCTGGAGTGAAACGACCAATGATTTCGGTGCCCGTTGTAGATATGTCCGGCAAAGAGGTGGGAACGTATTCGTTCGACCCCTCTGAGTTGGCCGATGGCATCAACAAGCAGTTGTTGCACGACGTGGTGGTCATGTATGAGGCCAACCAGCGTCGGAACCATGCGTACGAAGAGTCGTGCCGAGGTGGCCGGCAACAAGCAGAAGATGTTCAAGCAGAAGGGGACCGGGCGCGCACGAGCGGGTACCCGTCGTTCTCCGGTTCGAGTCGGTGGTGGTCACACGTTTGCGAAGCGCCCTCGGGACTTCAGTTATCGTCTCCCCAAGAAGGCCATTCGGCTGGCAACGCGTATGGCGCTGCTCAGCAAGTTTCAGGATGGGCAGGCGGTGGTGCTCGACAGTTTGTCTGTCGATGCTCCGAAGACGCGCGTCGTGGCTTCGCTGCTGAAGGCTGTCGGGCTCGCCGGCAAGTCGTGCCTGCTGACGATTCGGGATCACAACGAGGTTGTCTGGAAGTCGTCACGAAACATTGCAGGTTTGAGTGTGGCTCCCTCGCGGGAAATCAATGCCTACAGCCTGCTCAAGTCGCGGCACCTGCTGGTGACGCGCGAGGCTCTCGACGCCCTGCGGAACACAGACGGAGAAGCCGCCTGATTGAGGAAGCTGCCATGACGATGAAAACAACACCACTTCTGCAGTTAGAACCGTACCAGGTGATCGTCCGTCCGCTCGTTACCGAGAAGGGGACTCATCAGTCGGAACGATACAACGTTTACGCCTTCGAAGTGCATCCACAGGCGACCAAGGAACAGATTAAGGATGCGGTTGCCGAGTTGTGGCATGTGCGTGCGACCAAGGTTCGCACGCAAACCCGCAAGGGGAAGCCGCGTCGGCACAAGAATCGGATCGCGCACACTCGCGACTGGAAAAAGGCGATCGTACAACTTCACGACGAGGACCGTATCAACTTCTTCTAGTGCCGAACCGTCAGGAAGGCATTGGTCAATAGAGACGGCTGAAGATCATGGGAATCAGGCAATACAAACCGACCACACCCGGGCGCCGCGGCGCTTCGGTCAGCGACTTCGCGGATATTACCGACCGCAAGAAGAAGCCGGAAAAGAAGTTGATGGTCCGTCTCAAGAAGACGGGTGGGCGCAACTTCCAGGGGAAGATCACGGCTCGGCATCGTGGCGGTGGACACAAGAAGCAGTACCGCATTATCGATTTCAAGCGGAATAAGGACGGGGTGCGGGGGACGGTCGAATCGGTCGAGTATGATCCCAATCGCTCGGCCCGAATCGCCCTCATCAAGTATGAGGACGGCGAGAAGCGTTACATCCTCTCTCCCGTGGGCCTCAAGGCGGGTGACGTGATCGAGAGTGGTGATGGTGGCGTCGAACCCAATCTGGGTAATTCGATGCCGCTGGTGCGGATTCCGCTCGGCACGACGATTCACAATATTGAAATGCAACCAGGTCGCGGCGGGCAACTCTGCAGGTCGGCGGGCGTTGGTGCCGTCCTCTCCGCTCGCGAAAAGAAATGGGCACAGATTACATTGCCCTCGGGCGAGGTTCGGCGATTGCCGGCATCGTGCCGGGCGACAATTGGACAGATCGGCAATGTCGAGCACAGCAGCATCGTGCTGGGCAAGGCAGGTCGTAAACGCTGGATGGGTCGCAGGCCGCACACTCGCGGCGTTGCGATGAATCCGGTGGCCCATGCGATGGGTGGTGGTGAAGGACGCTCTTCGGGTGGCCGTCACCCGTGTAGCCCGACAGGCCGACTGGCCAAGGGGGGCAACACGCGAAAGAAGCGGAAGCCCAGCGGCAAGGCGATTTTGCGTCGTCGTCGTTCACGGCGTAATGGACAAAAACTGGTTTGATTTGAATTCGTGGTGACCGAAGGCGATAGAGGCGGTTATGGGACGTTCACTGAAAAAGGGGCCGTTTGTTGACGAGAAGCTCCTCAAGAAGATCAACCGACTCGATTCGGCTGGTCGCAAGGAGCCGATCAAGACGTGGGCCAGGCGTTCGACGATCTCTCCGGAGTTCATCGGTCATACGTTTCTGGTTCACAACGGCAAGATGTTCATCAATGTGTATGTGACGGAAGAAATGGTCGGCCACAAGCTGGGCGAGTTTTCTCCGACGCGCACGTTTCGAGGTCACGGGGCGAAGGGCTCACGGTAGTTGGTTGGTCGGGACCACGGACGCGAATGTCTGTGCCGCTCGGCGAATGAGAATCAAGGAAAGTCATGGCACGCATTCGAGCAACACATCGATTCGCCAGAATCGCCGCGACGAAGGTGCGTCCTTTCGCGGACATGATTCGCGGGATGACGGTCGAGGAGGCAGAGCACGCTCTGAAGTTTGTTCCCAACCGTGGGGCAAAGTTTCTCAAAGAAGTGCTTAAGAGTTGTGCGGCGAACGCGGCCGACCGTGGAGCGCGAAACGTCGAGGGGCTCAAGGTGGTCGAAGTTCAGGTCGACGGCGGCCCGATGTTCAAGCGAATCGTCCCACACGCCCGTGGGATGGGGTTTGTCATCCGCAAGCGGTTTTCACATATCCATGTGGCGATCGAAGCCCCCGAGTCGGCTTGAGCCGGAGGAGTTTACGGTGAATTACGTTTCTGACGGACGAGGCTGGTAATGGGACAAAAGACACGACCAACGGGATTTCGGGTCGGCATTGTTGAGGGGTGGCGTAGCCGCTGGTACGCCTCAAAAAAGGAATACGGCGCACTCCTCGTCGAGGATCAGAAGATCCGCAAGTTCATCGCCGACGAATACAAGTCGGCGGCGATCGAGCGCGTGGTGGTCGAGCGAACACGGGACCAGGTGACGGTCGAGCTCCATTCGGCTCGTCCCGGCATCATCATTGGAAAGAAGGGTCAGGAGATCGATCGACTGAAGGCTCGTATCGAAGACCTGATCGGCCGTCGCACGGAAATCAAGATTATCGAGATCGACAACCCGTTTCGCGCGGCGAAGCTGGTTGCCGACGACATCGCCCAGCAACTGGCGAAGCGGGGAAGCTTCCGCCGAGCGATCAAGAAGACGCTCGACCAGGTGATGGAATCGGGCGTGTATGGAATCAAAGTGGAACTGTCAGGCCGTCTCGGCGGGGCGGAAATGTCCCGTTGCGAGAAGGCCAGCCGCGGATCGATCCCGTTGTCGACGTTGCGTCGACATATTGATTACGGGTTTTCGATCTCGAAGACGGCACAGGGAGTGATTGGTGTAAAGGTTTGGATCGACCGAGGTTACTACGACGAAGAGGAGTCCGGCCATGGCGCTAATGCCCAAACGGGTCAAGCACCGCAAAAGCCAAAGAGGTCGTATAAGAGGTAACGCGACCCGCGGGAACACCGTGGCGTTCGGCGACTGGGGCTTGCAGGCGGTTCAACCCGGCCATGTGAGCGCTCAGACGATCGAAGCGTGCCGAATTGCGGCTAATCAGTACATTCGCGGCGACGGTAAACTGTACATCCGGATCTTTCCGGACAAGTCGGTGACCGCGCGTCCGCTCGAAACTCGAATGGGTAAGGGTAAAGGCGAACCCGACCACTGGGTCGCGGTTGTCAAGCCTGGCATGGTCCTGTTCGAGATTCTCGGGGCGACACGGGATGCGGCGCGCGATTGCTTCAATCGCGTGGCTCATAAGTTGCCGATCAAGGTGAGATTTGTGACGCGGCGTTCCGCTTGAGGAACTCCCTTTGTGGTCCAAGGCACGGTGAGAGAGATGTCTAAAGCCAGTGAACTGAGAGAAATGAACGACGAGCAACTGGGTTTCGCCCTGACGGAAACCCGGAATCAGTTGTTCAAGTTGCGATTTCAAGCCGCCACAGAGAAACTCGACGCCCCGAGCCAGCTTCTCAAGTTGCGGCGGGAGGTTGCCAGGATCTTGACCATTCAACGGGAACGCGAAACGGTCACCCGTTAATCATTAAGCCAGTCGGAACCATCAGACGAGCGCAAACGAGATATGAAGAAGACGTTGACCGGCACAGTGACGAGCGACAAATGCAGCAAGACCCGCCGGGTCGAGGTGCGACGCGACTTTCGTCATAAGAAATATGGCAAGATCGTTCAGGGGCGAACGGTCTGTCACGCTCATGATGAGCAGAACGACTCGCACGAAGGCGATGTGGTCGAGATCGTCGAAAGCCGACCGCTCTCGAAGCTCAAGCGCTGGGAAGTCGTTCGCGTTGTGACGCGTGCCAATCCCGAACTGGTGGCGACGCTGAAGGCGGGTCCGGAAACAGAGACAGCAGGAAATTGAGAGTGACGGTTTTCCACGAGGTGGATTGAGACAGCCATGATACAGATGCAGACCATATTGGATGTCGCGGATAACAGCGGAGCGAAGACCGTGCGCTGTATCCGCGTGTTGGGAGGCACCAAACGGCGGACTGCCGGACTGGGCGACATCGTCGTCGTCAGTGTGCAGAAGGCGATTCCCGGTGCCCCGGAACTTGTGCGTGCCGGCAAGGTGACGCGAGGCGTCATCGTCCGTTGCAAGCAGCCGACGCGCCGTGCCGACGGCAGTTATGTCCGTTTCGATCGCAATGCGATCGTGCTGGTGGACACGGACGGTACCCCACGAGGAACGCGTATCTTCGGGGCAGTCGCCAGGGAATTGCGAGATCGCCGGTTCATGAAGATCGTCAGCCTGGCGAGTGAGGTGGTGTGATGAAGATCAAAAAGGGAGACTTGGTTGTAGTCAGTTCGGGCGACGACGCCAGCCGCACTCCGCGGCGGGTTTCGGAAGTCCTTGACGGCGGTAACAAGCTGGTGATCGAAGGGGTCAACCTGGTGTACAAGCATGTGCGCCGAGGGCATCCGAAGAGCCCGCAGGGAGGTCGGCTCCGCAAGGAGATGCCGATCCATTCGGCCAAGGTGCTGTTTTACTGCGAGTCGTGCCAGAAGGGAGTCCGGTTGGGGCTGCGTTACACCGACGACGGGGCCAAGGTTCGCCATTGCCGTAAGTGTGGAAAAACGGTGGGCCAGGTCAGCCCGGCCAAAGCGGTCTACTCCAAGAAGTAGATGCATCAATTGAGAGCATAGAGATAAGTTTCGCGAAAAGAGGCATTTGTCATGTCGGCCCGATTAAGAAGTATTTACACCACGGACATCGTTCCCAAGCTGAAAACCGAGCTGGGGCGCGACAACCTGCACGCGCTCCCGAAGCTGCAGAAGATCGTCGTGAATATGGGCGTCGGCCAGGCGATTCAGGATTCAAAGATTCTGGACGAGGCGGTCGAGCATTTGGGACAGATTACCGGTCAGAAGCCTGTGATTACGATTTCCCGGCGTTCTGTGGCTCAGTTCAAACTCCGCGAAGGGATGAAGATCGGCTGTTGTGTGACGCTTCGCGGCGATCGCATGTACGAGTTTCTCGACCGACTGATTTCGCTGGTGCTTCCCCGCGTTCGCGACTTTCGTGGACTGAACCCCAAGGCGTTCGACGGTCGCGGCAACTACAGTTTGGGACTCAACGAACAGGTGGTGTTTCCCGAGATTAACGCCGACAAGGTCAAGCACATCCAGGGGATGAACATTGCGATTGTGACATCGGCGGGAACCGACGACGAAGGCCGACTCCTGCTTCGGGAACTGGGGATGCCCTTCCGCAAGGATGTCGTTGCCTGACATCCGAATCTTATTCACTGTCAAGATTTGAGAAAACGAAATGGCCACTACCGCACAGATTGTTAAAGCGAACAGAAAGCCCAAATTCAGCAGCCGCATTGTGCGTCGCTGCCAGTTGTGTGGGCGTCCGCGGGCGGTGTACCGCAAGTTCACGGTCTGCCGCATCTGTTTTCGCAACCTGTGTCTGGACGGGTTGGTGCCAGGGGTTAAGAAGGCGAGCTGGTAAGCCAGCGACCGCATTCAAGTAAAACGAGAGAAGAAGACGAGGACACGCGACGATGATGACCGATCCGATTGCCGACATGTTGACTCGCATCCGAAATGCGATGCTCAATGAAAGTCTGGTCGTTGAGATGCCGAGTTCCAAGGTCAAAGTGGGCCTGGCTCAGGTACTCGAGCGCGAAGGATACATCTGGGAATTCGAGGTCGTGGAAAACAAGCCCCAAGACATTCTGCGTCTCAATATCAAGTATGGTCCCAATGGCGAACGTGTGATTCAGCATCTGGAGCGCATCAGCAAGCCGGGCCTGCGAGTGTACGTCGGTCACGACGACATTCCCGAGGTTCTACAAGGTCTTGGGATTTGCATCCTGTCGACTCCCGCGGGACTCTTGAGCACGCGCGAGGCGCGGGCCAAGCATGTCGGCGGCGAATTGCTCTGCAAGGTGTGGTGAGTTCATTGGAAATCTGCCGCGAACTTCGCGGACCTCTGTGATTGGTGGCGAGATGTCTCGAATTGGAAAACAACCTGTGCAAGTCCCCGGCGACGTCAACGTCGCGGTGTCGGGGGACAAGATCAGCGTCAAGGGGCCTCATGGGGAACTCTCGATGAAGCTGCCCGACAAGGTGTCGGTCGCCTTCAACGAGCCAGACCGGCAGGTCGTGGTTTCTCGTCCGGACGACCATCGAAGCACGCGGGCGTTTCACGGCTTGGTGCGGGCTCTGATCAACAATATGGTGATCGGCGTCAAGGTCCCGTTCGAGAAACGCCTGGAAATCCAGGGGACCGGTTATCAGGCGACGTTGGCCGGCAAGGTACTCAAATTGCAGGTCGGCTTCGCCAACACAATTGAACTTCCAGTCCCCGAGAAGGTCATTTGCGAAGTGCCGGCCCCCACACAAATCATCGTCCGCAGCGTCGACAAACATGCTGTCGGACAGTTTGCCGCCAACATTCGTCGTGTCCGGCCGCCTGAGCCTTACAAAGGGAAAGGAATTCGCTACGTTGGCGAACAGGTCCGCAGGAAGGAAGGCAAGGCCGCAGCCGGCGGTTGATCGTATTATCTGTTGTATCTAGCGTCCATCCTCACCAGTGGCTCCACAGCGGGCTATGCAAATTGGCATCAGTGCCGCGAGTTGCTGTATTTGAAGGGCATTTGAGATGAAGGCATCGGTTCGAGTTTCCAAGTCCCGCGTACGTCGCAAGCATCGCATCCGCAATCGGGTGCGGGCTTCGAAGCGTCCGAGATTGACGGTTTTCCGCAGCAACCTGCATATTTACGCCCAGATCGTTGACGATCAGCAGGGCCGCACCTTGGTGTCTGCCGCGTCAACCGAGAAGTCGGTGGGGGGCTCGGGGAGCGACCAGGGGAATGTCGACGCGGCCCGCCGTGTCGGAAAGGCAATCGCCGAACGTGCGACACAGGCAGGCATTACGCAAGTGGCGTTCGACCGGGGGGAGTATCGTTTTCATGGTCGTGTCGCCGCGTTGGCCGATGCCGCCCGTGAAAGTGGTCTGGAGTTTTGATTCTTGGAGACCAGGAGTCTCCACACGAGACAAAGTCACGAGGAGTAGCGCGTGTCGAACGATTCAATGTCATCCCGGCCGGAGAAGGTCGTCCAGATCCGTCGCTGCGCCTGCGTGGTAAAGGGTGGTCGCCGGTTCAGTTTCGCGGCCCTGGTGGTCGTCGGAGATGAGCGCGGCAAGGTTGGCTGTGGGTACGGCAAGGCCCTGGAAGTGCCGATTGCCGTCGAAAAGGCGACCAAGCAGGCCAACCGCCGCATGACGCAATACCCGGTTTCCGGGACGACGATTCCGCATCAGGTGATCGGTCGGTTCGGCGCGGCCAAGGTACTGCTGATGCCGGCCAGTCCGGGAACGGGCATTATCGCCGGCGCAACGGTTCGCGCCGTGGTCGAATCAGTCGGAATCAAGGACATTTTGACGAAGAGCCGGGGATCGAATAACCCGTCGAATCTGGTGAAGGCGACATTGAACGCCCTGGAGCAACTACGGTCGCGCGAAGACGTGTCCCGTTTGCGAGGGGTGGAGGTCTAAAGAGATGATAATTGACGACGTACATCGTGGCATTAAGAAAAACGACCGCGCCAAGAGAGTGGGGCGCGGCGTCGGGTCGGGGCACGGCAAGACGTCCGGCCGCGGCAACAAGGGGGCCAAGAGCCGGTCGGGTTACCAGCGGCGGAAGGGCTTCGAAGGGGGCCAGATGCCAATCTTCCGCCAGATTGCGAAGCGGGGCTTCAACAACAACGCGTTTGCCGACAAGGTCATTGCGGTCAATGTGGCTGCGTTGGACGAGCGGTTTCAAGACGGTGCCGTGGTCAGTCCCGAGACACTTAAGGAGCAGGGACTGGTCAAGGGACGATTCGACTCGATCAAGATCCTTGGGAATGGTAACCTTTCCAAGAAGTTGACGGTCCAGGCCCATGGATTTTCCCGGTCCGCCGAGGAGAAAATTACCGCTGCCGGAGGGCAGGTCGAGCGAATTCTCGCCTGAACGGAAGCACCACGAAACTCGTCGCCATGACCCTTTTCCATCGATTCGCCGGTCACCGATGTCCGGTTTGCCGATTACCGGGTCACCCAACAGGGTTGAAGGACTAATCCTCCATGTGGTCTCGATTCATCACGATTCTTCGTATTCCCGAGCTGCGTCAAAAGATCGTTTTGACGCTGGTGCTGCTGGCCGTCTATCGCATGGGGTTTAGCATCCCCCTGCCGTTTATCGATCAGTCGCAGTTCGCGGCCATGCGCGAGGCGATGGCTGATCAACAGGGCGGCATCGGCACCTTGATGCAGACCGTCGCTCTCTTCTCCGCTTCCTCGCTGGGGAACGCCACGATTTATGGACTGGGCATTATGCCCTATATCTCCGCGTCGATCGTGTTCCAGTTGCTGGGTGAGGTCTACCCGCCGCTCGAACGCCTGAAGAAGGAGGGCGAAGCAGGGCGTAAGAAGATCAATGAATATACCCGCTACGCCACGGTCGCCATCTGCCTGCTGCAGAGCTTCGTGATGATCCGCATGATGCGCAGCGGCTTGGGATCCGGTGTTTCCGGGCTCATTGTCGAGAGCTACGACACCTTGTGGTATCACATTATCGGTGCCATCACGATGACGGCCGGCACGATTCTGCTGATGTGGATCGGCGAGCAGATCGACGAATACGGCGTCGGTAACGGGATCAGCCTGCTGATTATGGCGGGGATTCTGTCTCAAATGCCTGCCGCTCTGATTCAATTGCTCAAGCCGGCCTTCACCGGCAATCAACTCAATATCTCGCTGGGAACCGATACCGGTATCGACAAGCTGCTGCTCCTGGCCGGTTTGTTTATCGCGGTGATCGTGGGCGTGATCGCCATTACCCAGGCCCAACGCCGCATTCCCATTCAGAGTGCCAAGCATGTCCGAGGACGCCGCGTGATGGGCGGCACCCGCCAGCACCTGCCGCTCCGCGTCAATCAGGCAGGCGTGATGCCCATTATCTTCGCTTCCAGCCTGCTGATGATCCCGATGTTCATTTTCAGCTACCTGGGTTCCGCGTTTCCTCCGGCCGAAGACGCGGGCTTCTTCAGCAGCGTCGTTGGCGATTTCAGTCGCAACATGGCAGCCATCTTCAACCCGGGGGGGCGAGGCTACATCTATAATCTCAGTTACGTCGGGCTGATCTACTTCTTCTGCTACTTCTGGACCGCGGTCACGTTCAATCCCCGGGATATCGCCGACAACTTGAAGGACATCGGCAGTTTCGTTCCCGGCTACCGTCCTGGAACGCGAACCGCGCAATTCCTGGAAGAAGTGATGACCCGCATCACCTACGTCGGGGCAGGATTCCTCTCTTTGGTGGCGATCATTCCCACGGTCGTGGCGACCAGCATGAACATCCCGTTCCTCGTGGCAAGCTTCTACGGGGGAACCGGCTTGTTGATTGTCGTCTCCGTGGCCCTCGACCTCGTCCAGAAGATCGACAGTCACTTGGTGATGCGAAACAAGCCGGGGCTGCTCGACACGGATCAAGGCTGACGCCGGCTCGATCGAACTTGTCCCGGACACGATGGATACTGCGTTCGGGCGCAACTCATTCTGACTTCACGTGATTACGCTTAAGAGCCGCCGAGAGCTCGGATTGATGCGCGAGGCCGGCAAGCTTGTCGCCGAAGCGCACCACATCGCCGCCGGACTGGCCCGCCCCGGTGTGACGACCCGCGAGATCGATCTGGCGGTCGAAGACTTGTTCACCCGTGCGTCGGCAACGCCGTTGTTCAAGGGGTTTCCGGGTGAAGTTCCCTTCCCATCGGTCACCTGTATCAGCGTCAACGAACAGGTTGTTCACGGCATCCCGGGCGACTACATCTTGAAGGATGGCGACATCGTCAGCATCGATACCGGCTGCAGGCTGGGAGGCTGGTGTGGGGATTCCGCCTGGACCTACGCGGTCGGGGAGATCAACGACGAGAAACGGCGTCTGATGGACGCCGGCCGCGAACTGCTGGCGATCGCCATCAGAGCGTTTGGCACATGTTCGAAGTGGTCGCAGGTCGCGCGTCAGATGATGAAGGCCGCGCGCGATGCGAAGTTCAGTCTCGTCGAGCAGTTCGTCGGTCACGGCATCGGTAAGGAGATGCACGAACCTCCGCAGGTGCCCAACTACACCAATGCCTCGGTGAAGGACAGCGACTTTACTCTTAAGCCCGGACTGGTTCTCGCCATCGAGCCGATGCTCAACGCGGGAACGCACGAAGTTCGCGTTCTGCCGGACAAATGGACCGTCGTGACCGCTGATGGCCGCCCCAGCGTCCACTTCGAACACACCGTCGCTCTCACCGCCGAAGGGCCGCTGTTGTTGACCGAGGGAGTCGGCGAGTCATTGAATCTTGGCTGATACGCATCAGCGGCAGTCAATCGGTCCTTCGCATTGCTCTCGTCGCGCGCTATACTTTCGTTTCGGCATTCCATGAAGTTGCCGTTTGATTCGACTCCGAGAGAATTCATGCGCAGTCTCCTTCGTACACACGATCGCCTATCCCGCCGAGGGCTGCTCGAGGTTGGTTCGCTCGGCATGGCCGGGTTGTCGCTGTCGCGGATGCTCGAAGGGCAGGCGTTCGCTTCGGAGAGCAGCCTGGCCGCACCGGCGATCGATTCGTGCATCCTGCTGTTTCTCAACGGCGGTCCCAGTCACATCGACATGTGGGATCCGAAGCCCGACGCGGCGGCGGAAGTTCGCGGCGAGTTCTCTCCGATCGCCACTTCAGTTCCTGGTTATCGGGTCACCGACCAGATGCCGAGGCTGGCCCAGCAGATGCATTTGGCGACCGTGGTGCGGTCGATGCATCACAGTGTCAACAACGCGCATGCCGCCGCCGTTTATTGTGCGTTGACGGGTCACGATCGCGGCGAGATTGGCGGTGGGACGCGATCGACCGATTATCCATCGCCCGGTTCGGTGACCAGTCTGTTGAGGCCGGTCCCGTCGGGATGCGTGCCTCACGTCTGCTTGCCGTATGTCACCAAAGAGGGAGCCGGTGGACCGCCTCAGCCGGGTTTCTTCGGCGGGTTTCTCGGTCATTCACACGATCCATTCTTTGTGTTGAAGGATCCAAACGATCCCGAATTCGCGGTTCCCGAACTATCCCTCCCCGGTGGGATGTCGGAGTCGCGATTCGAGCGCCGTCGGCATCTCTTCTCGGGGTTGGACGATTCCACCGGATCGCACGACTCGGGAGAGATGACGCGCTTTCAGGAACGGGCTCTCGAGCTGCTCACGTCTGAACAAACTCAGTCGGCCTTTCGACTCGATCGGGAGACCGATGCGTTGCGGGATGCCTACGGTCGCAACATCTATGGTCAAAGCGTTCTACTGGCTCGCCGACTGATCGAGGCTGGCACTCGACTCGTCACCGTCTCCTGGGCTCCCGATGCCAATGCGACATGGGACACACATGGTGGGAACTTCGAGAAGCTGCGGTCGACACTGCTGCCTCAGTTCGATTCCGCCTGTGCCAGCTTGGTTGAGGATCTGAACCTTCGCGGCATGCTCGACCGCACGCTGGTCGCCGTGATGGGAGATTTCGGACGGACACCCAAGATCAACGCCAACAACGCGGGTCGCGACCATTGGAACTTCTGCTACAGCCTGATGCTTATCGGCGGGGGCTTTGGAAAGGGGCTGATCTATGGCCGCAGCGACGAAATCGGAGCGTTCCCTGCAGCCGATCCGCTGAAACCGTCCGACATCATGGCGACGATTTACAATCAGTTTGGCATTCCTCCGGAGACCGAACTTCACGACCAGTTCGGCCGCCCCTACCGCCTCGCCCCCAACGACGGACACGTGATCGCCGGCTTACTTGGCTGAACGATTACGAGATCATTCAAGAAACGCTCGCCGCTTTGTTGATCACTCGTCACTTGTCACCAGCTTGCCGTTCTCCAGCCGGTCGAGGTAGCAGTCGATGCCATGGTGAGTGAGCATATCGGGGGAGAGTGATCGCTGGCGGATGATCTGCAGGATGCGCTCGCCCCAACTGATTCCCTTACGCACCAGATGCTCGACGGGATCCTGTGATGTGTGGATGCGACCGTCGTCGGCGAGCCAGATGCTGTTGCCGACCGAGACATAGCCATCGAGAGGGGGCAAGAGCGGCACCGGATCCCCTTCACATTCGATTCGATACACAGGGAAGCCGCACGAGTCGGCAAACGCCTGGTCGCCCACCTTGGGCGCACCGAACATGAAGACGACCACTTGCAGAAAACCCGCCTGTTGCAGTTCATGGGCCGCCAGCAGCGCGAGCCGCTCCGCCGCGTGAATGACCTGTCAACAGAATCGTTTGTCCCGTGTAGAGTTTCTCCAGCCCGCGAAGCATCTCCTCTTTCAAGTAGAATTGTGTCTGCCGATGGCATCCCGAGTGGACTCTGCCGCCGGCATGTTCATCAAGTCGGGCGGTCAAATTGTCGCACCAGTCATCGAGCCCGAAGGTCGATTCAGCCGCGCGCGATCCGGCGAACGAAATGATGATCTGCTCCAACGTACTCGTGAGATACCCCTGATCCCGTTGAAACAGCCCGACGGCGTCGTACTCGACCAGGGCGCGGCGCAATTTCAGGCCGGTCGAATACGCATGTTGAGCGTGCCGGCCCAGAGTCTGGGCCAATTGAATCACGCCGGAATCAATCGGGGTTGGCACCGCAACAGAATGCTGAAGAAAGGACTTAGAATGGAATACATGACCAGATTAACAATTCCGGTTGACGGTTCTCCAGTCCGATCCAGTGAAGTTGTGTCGTGGCAACCTCATCGGGCAAGCACAATCTCTCGCGGCTTGCAGCCTGCAGCGTGTTGAATGAGAATCCCGATCCGGCCACCCGGGCCTGTTAATTCGCACTCCGCTTCAGCCAGGGAGCACGCATGAGCAATCAAGACGGCTCACCCTTGAACAATCTGTTGGGAGGGCTCTTTCTGATCGCCATCGGCGTCGGAGGGTACTTCCTGTTCAATCGTCTGGAGACGAACGGCGGCAGTATGCGGATACCAGTTATCGTGATCGGCCTCTACAACCTGATTGGAAAGTGGGGCATTCTCGGTATCTTCGCGTTGCTGGGGAGTATTCTGGTCGGGTCGAGCATCGTGCGGATGGTCAAGGGGGAGGAGTGAGCAGCGCAACATCGAGGCGGGTCGCCTGGCAGGTGCTGCACGACTGGTTTTGCCATCCGCAAGACCGCGTGGAGCCGGCCATCCGCCAACTGACCGAGAGACACCAACTTTCCGGACCCGATCGCGGTCTGGTCGTCGAGTTGGTGTACGGCGTGATTCGCAGGCATCTCACACTCGATACGATGCTGAGCGCGGTGGTGCGACAGCCCTTGCCAGGGATGGAACCAGGACTGATCGCGCTCCTTCGGCTTGGAGCCTATCAGCAGGTGTTTCTCCCCGACATGCCCAGCCACGCCGCGGTGCATGAGACCGTCAACGTTGCCCGGCAGATCAAGAAGGAGCGCTGGGTCGGCATCACGAATGCCGTGCTGAGGAACATCGCCAGTCTCTTGGAGGGTGCCTATTCCGGCCCGGTGGCCGCGAATGTGATTCCAAATAGCGTTGTTGCAAGCGACTCGAACGACTCTGCAGAATCAGTCCCCGCTTGCGAAGGATTGAAACTGACAAAGGCGTTGTTGCCCGACCCTGTTCGCGAGTCGGTGGCCTATCTCAGCAAGGCGTGCAGTTTTCCACCGAGGTACATCGAGCGGCGGTTGAACGCCGTCAGTTGGCAGACGGCGCTCCAGGAATGCACGTGGTTCAACACGCCCGGCCGGTTGTGCTTCCGAGTCAACACGCTGCGTAGTGATCGAGAAACTCTGCTGGCCGAACTGAACGAAGCCGGCGTAATTTGTGAACCCGGCGCGATCGAAGAAGCGATTCGCATCGTCGGCACCGGAGCCTTCCAGCATCTGGCGGCCATGACGGAAGGGCGCGCGACTCTGCAGGATGAATCGGCCATGTGGAGCGCACGACTGCTGGCCCCGCAACCCGGCGAACGCATCTGGGATGTGTGCGCCGCCCCGGGTGGGAAGACGACGCATCTGGCCGAATTGGCGGGAGACCGAGTAAGCATTCTGGCGACAGATGTTTCCGTTGAGCGTCTCGACCGGGTCCGCGAGGCGTGTGAACGATTGCAACTCTCGAGCATCGAAGTCAAGACGATCAGCCGGCACGGTCGCGACATGCCCGACGAGAGATTCGACGCCGTGTTGCTCGACGTCCCCTGCTCGAACACGGGAGTGATGGGAAAGCGTCCCGAGGTCCGCTGGCGGCTGAAAACGAAAGACTTTAGCGAACTGGCCGACATCCAGGCCCGACTGCTTGAGAATTCCGCAAAGCAGGTAAGGCCCGGTGGCAGGCTGGTCTATTCCACCTGCAGCATCGACCCAGCTGAGAATCAGCAGCAGTTGGCAAGTTTCGTTGAGACACACGCCGATTGGCTTGTCGATTGCGAACTGCATCACTCTCCCGGGCAACCGTGCGACGGCGGATACACGGCGCTGCTACGGCGGGAATAGATCAGAGAACTCGCATCAACCCAGTGTCTCACGCATCAAGCTCGCGACCTGGCGAGAATCTTCGTCGTCGCAGGCTTCCAACCGGGCGATCACGCGTTCGCGGCGCTCGACATTGTGATTCTGGTTGAGTTTCCATTTGCCTTCGAGTGTTTCGATTTCAATCGTGAAGCCGACGATCGCCGACAGGAGTTTGTCGATGAAGCCGGCTTCCTGCGAATCCATCCGCCAGGGCTGCGGTTGCCTCGATTCATAGAGGTCGACGGTTCGCACGATCAAACTGCGAAGCTGGTCGGCGTCTTCGATAATGCGAAACACTCCGCTCGCATGCACCGTCACATAATTCCAGGTCGGGACGACATTCTCAGATTCGTACCAAGTTGGAGAAATGTAGGCGTGCGGACCGTTGAAGATCGTCAGCACGCGCTGGCCATCGGCCTCTCGCCACTGCGGATTCGCACGAGCCATGTGGCCGACGAGGCGTCCGTGAGAGCCATGATCGTGATCAAGCAAGATCGGCAAATGGCTCGCCTGCATGTCGCCGGCGTGGTGAGAGACCAGAGTCGCGAAACTGTGCTGCTCGATGAAGGCATGCAGCTTGTCGATGTCGGTCTCGGCAAATGAAGCGGGGATGTACATGGCGTGTTGTTGCGGATGCGTGTCGGAATCTGCCGGAAGTTGCATCGTATGTTGTCGCGGCCGTGACATCGATCGAGACGCAGAGTCGTGACAACAGAGGATACTCGGGTGTGGGAAACAAGTTGGACGCCTCGCTCCAGGCCCCTCACCCCATCCCTCTCCCCCGCTGGATACTTGCCACTGAGTGGATCGTCGTCAGCGGGGGAGAGGGAGTTTTCAGCTTTCGAGATGCTCGCACCAACATCCACTGCAAGCATTCACGACGGAGAGTGTTTCGACACGTTCGGTTCGGGATTCCGTACGCTTCGGCGGCGAGAATCTCGCCAAGACTCTCCGCAATAATGCTTGCATGTTGCAAGTGGTCGAGATACAGATCATGGGAAGCCCGCGTGTGTCTCCATCACGCGCGATCCATGGGAGTCCATCGAGATGGGAATGGAACAGCATCGCTCAGTCTGCCCGGTCGCCTGTGCGCTCGACATTGTCGGCGACAAGTGGACGCTGCTGGTGGTGCGCGATTTGATGTGCGGACGCGCCCATTTCAAAGAGTTCCTCAAGTCCCCCGAAGGAATCGCGACCAACATTCTCACCGACCGCCTGAATCGCCTGGTCGAACATGGATTGGCTGAAAAGTACGCATCGTCCGAGCATCCGGGGCGCGAAGCTTACCGGCTCACCCCTAAGGGGAAGTCGCTACGGCCCGTGCTGGCTGCCGTGATGCGTTGGGGGCTCGCAAATATCGATGGGACGGCGGCACTGATGAAGTCTGATTGATCTGCCGTGCGGCTCACGCTTTCTCCGAATTTCGGGCGACTCGTGCCGCCAATCCTTTCAGCGACCGTTGCAGCGTTTCCACCGTTGGCTGGGCACCCTGTTTGGGAATCAATATGAAATCCCAACCCGCAGGCAACTCGTGTTGCGTCAGTCGAAACGCCTCCCGCAGCAGTCGACGCAGGCGATGCCTTACGACCGAGTTTCCGTGCTTGCGCGACACACTGAATCCGACGCGCGACCAGGGGAGTTGATTTCGAGCCATGTAGATCAGCAGGCTGTGATCGCTGGCCCGTTGCTTCTGGCCATAGACGCGTTCGAAGTCACGCGGACTGCGTAACCGCTGGCAGTGCCGGAAGCGAAGAGGCGCGGTCACTCTGTCGTTCCATCAATGGTCTCGAGAGCCTGACGGGCCGCCGTCGCGATCTCGGCGTTGTCTCCCTCCGCGAGTTCGTGCAATACGTCGCTGGCGTCGGCTGCCTGCGGTCCGGCGGCCTCCAGTGCGGCGATAAGGGGGAGTGCCACCTTGGGAGGGGCGTCTCGCAAGGCCGCGATCACTTGCGGCAGTTCGCTGATGACGACTTCGGGAAACGTACGAAGGTTGACGGACGCCATTTCACGCAGCGATGCATCACCGGTGCCGAGCACGTCGATCAGGGCGGCCATCACGCGGTCGGCCGATTCGGGAGACTGCGTGAGCAACGCGACGGCACAGACTCCCCGTACTTGCATCGAATCGTCGTTCAAAGCGGCCAGCAGTTGTTCGCGATAGTCGGAAACATCGAGCACTAAAATGACCAGTTCCTGGGCCGCCATTTCGCGCTCGACAAGATTGTTCGACTCGAGCGCTTCGATCAGCACGGGTGTGACGTCCGCGCCCAGTTCTTCGAGTTCCAGTTGTGCCGCATCCCATTCCTCGGGCGTGAGCGGTGTCATGAGGGAAGCAAATACTTCTCGTGCCCGACTTGTTTGCTCAGATTCCTGGACGATCGGCGTCGCCGGTTCGGTCGGCTGCGTGTCGAGGGGGGTGTCGGTGACAGGATCGGCGACCTGGCGATCGTCGTTCGACGTGTCATCCGTCGGATTGGTCGCGGCGGTTGACGTCGACCCACCACTTTCGGATTCGACTGGAGCATCATCCCCCGAGCAACCGGGCATCAGCAGGCACCCAGCGATCAAGACGCCTGACAATTGGACACAACGCACGTAATCGCCCAATCCCCAATTCCGAATCCTCAATTCCCTTAGCCTCCGTGTCATCCCTTTTCCGTTCCCTCGTGGAGGATCATGATCTTCTGCCAAATCTTACGGGCCAGGCCCGTCGTTAGCGTTTCGATATCGTTGACGGCTCCGACCGCTTCGGTATCGGGGTAATCTTGGACATACAATACGCCAATCTTACCAATCAGCGACAGCATCTCGGAACAGTAATCGAGATAGCGACTGAGTTGAAACCGATCCATCGTCCGTTTGGGGGAGGAAGCCGTGTCGAGCTTGGCTGATGTCGACATCAATCGTTCGGGATCCTTGGTCAGCTGATGCATATCAATGATGTGCGCCAAGGATCGCAATTCGTGAATGGCGGCCAGAATCTTTTTGCGCTTCCATTTCGATTCGAGCGTCATCGCAAAGAAGACGACCGCCCCAATGATAATGATGTCATTCGCCCCCGCTTCGGACACCTGTATCCATTCGGCAATCGACAGTGCCTCGTCCTTGGTCTTGATGGCCATCACTGTGGCTGCCGTGGCACCGATCACGACGATCACCACCAGCACCGGAATCAGCCGTGCCCAGTAGTTGGGCCGAGCGATCTTGATTGACCGCTGTTGTGCCGCCTTCGCGATCGTCAGCAACTGATCGCAGACGTGGTACAGACCCGCATCGGGAAAGCGCTCGTGGATCCGCTTCTTAAGCGTTGCCACGGTATCGATGATTCGCGCTGCGTCGAGACGTTGGCCACTCATGATGTTGTCCTTAGTCGCCTTTCGCCGCTCGTAGCGGAAGTCATGAGACTTCCGATCTTCACGACAGAAACGTTGCCAATCAGAAAGCCTCGTAGCATCCAGCGGAACTCTCACGAGTTCCGCTATTTGAACTTCAATCGTGTAAACTCCTGTATCCGCTGCGTGATCGCCGGCTCGACGGGGAGTCGCTCCATACTGCTGGCCCCATAAAAACCGACGATGCCTTCCGTATGATCGAGGATGTACTGGGCATCTTCAGGCTCCGCGATCGGCCCACCATGACACAGCACAAGGATGTCGGGCCGCACACGCTTCGCGGCATCATGCATCGCCTGCACCCGCTTGGCACCATCTTCCAGCGTGACCGCCGACGTCGCACCGATCATCCCTTTGGTGGTCAGTCCCAGATGGGGAATCAACAAGTCCGCGCCGGCTTCGGCCATCGCGGCAGCTTCATCGGGATTGAAGCAGTAAGGCGTCGTGAACAAATCCATCTCGCGGGCCATACGAATCATGTCGACTTCGAGACCATACCCCATGCCAGTCTCTTCAAGTCCCTGACGAAACGTTCCATCAATCAGTCCGACTGTCGGGAAATTCTGAACACCCGCGAAGCCTGCTGCCTGCACCTGCTTGAGAAAGACGGGCATCAGTCGAAAGGGATCGGTCCCGCACACGCCCGCCAGCACGGGAGTCTTTCTCGCGACGGGGAGCACTTCGCTGGCCATCTCCATCACGATGCCGTTGGCGTCTCCGTAGGGCATCATGCCAGCCAGAGAACCCCGTCCCGCCATGCGAAACCGACCGGAGTTGTAAATGACGATGAGGTCGATGCCTCCCGCCTCTTCAAGCTTGGCACTGAGTCCCGTCCCCGCGCCCCCACCGACAATCGGCTGACCAGCCGCTACTTTGACTCGCAGTCGGTTTAGAATCTGTTCTCGCGATTCAGGCATTCGATGTCTCTCAATCATGTTCTGCACTCGAATCAACGTCGTGCAGCCCTCAAGGGTTCATGAAGAATTGATGAAGGTGCGGTATGTGCATTACGTTGCCGATTCGCCGCCAGAGGGAGTGTTTCCCGTGATGATCGTCGTCAGCAACATCGCCGTCGCGGGGGAGAGCGTTAATCCCGACCGAAAATGTCCGGTGGCGACTGTCAGGTTCTCATGATCTGTCGCGCGACCCACGAACGGACCATCGGCCAGCCAGGGCCGCAAGCCGGCCCACGCCCGTTCGATCGGCAATTCCGCGAGCTTTGGCACCAGACTCGCCGCGAACTGATGCAGCCCTTTGATCCCCTCGGATGATGTCGACTTGTCGAATCCGACACGCTCTTCGGTCGATCCGATGAGGATGTACCCATCGCGACGCGGAACGATGTAGCGCGGGCCGACTTCGATCACATGCTTCATCAATCCAGGTGGACTTTTCAAGAGCGCGATCTGCCCCTTGATCGGCTCGATATTGCAGGTCATGCCGACGCCTTGCAGCAGACTTTGCGACCAGGCTCCACCGGCCACCACGTAATGACCGGCCTGCATGATTCCGCCGACCGTTTTGCATCCCGTGATCTTGTACCCTTCGGTTTTGAACGTCTCCGCCGCCAGAAAGGGCCTCAATTCAACGCCCGCTTTCAAACAAGCTGCCTGCAGAGCGTTGAGATGCCAGGGATTGCGCACCTGAGCCAGTCCCGGCAGGTGATAGGCATGATGTGTTCCCAGATGTAACTCTGGTTCGAGTTTCTTGAGGGCGGCAGCATCCAGTTCGGTCGCCGACTCATCCACTTGATTCCATGAGCGAATATCCGCTTCTATTGCCGTCACATCATCCACGAGTTCAATGCCGCCGCAGCGGTGATATCCGTTGTCGATGCCCACCAAAGACCGGAGTTCTTCCGTCCACAACGGCCAACTCCGTTTCGACTCGGCATACAGTCGCCCGAGCCACGACGCCGCATCCCCCATCAGTCCCGGCGGAATGATCCCGGCGCCGGCCCAACTCGCCTCGCGACCCATGTCCTGGCGATCGACGACCCGCACCTTCAGCCCCGACTGAGCCAACCGCCACGCGGCAGACAAGCCGATCACACCTCCACCGATGATGAGCACATCAACCGACATACCGGACACTATGGAGGGCAAGCCCATTCAGCGACAAGTCACCGCGTTGACGATACCACAATAGCACGGCACCAGTTGGACACGCGGATACAGTTCGTTAGAGTACAGCGATCCAACGCGCTCTCCATTTTCACGATCACTTCTTTCAAACTCACTTCGTCGCAGAATCATCGAATGATCGGCTCTTGGTCTGTCTTTCGATGAACGCCTTCCCCTATCAACGCGGGTATGCCGAGTCGAATCGGCTGGAACGATTACACCATGAAATATTACTTTCCATTGATGCGAACCCAACACTTGTTGTCGGGGCTGGCCGTCGTGTTGCTCGTAATGGTGAGCGGTTGTTCGGAGCCGGCTTCTCCGACGACAACAACGAGCCCATCGCAGGGTTCCGAAGCGCATGACGAGGCCACGTCTTCGCATGACGAGACTGCATCGGCCGATACGAATGCGTCTTTTACACCTCAAACAACTGGTGATCCCGGCTCGCCTAGTTCGACGACCACGATCAGCGGATCGCAACTTCCCGCTCCCGAGCCGGCGTTCGGTGGCGAAATCAAGGACAATGCCTCGGAATCAACGGCTTGGTGGGCCCCGCGCATCGCGCCTCCCGAGAACGCGCCCAACGTGTTATTAATCATGACAGACGACGTGGGATTTGGAGCTCCCAGTACGTTCGGCGGTGTCATTCCCACGCCCGCGCTCGATCGTATCGCGAATAACGGTCTGCGCTACACGCAGTTTCATTCGACGGCACTCTGCTCGCCCACCCGTGCCGCGTTGATCAGCGGGCGCAATCACCACTCGATGGGCTTTGGCGTCATCTCGGAGCAGTCGACAGGCTTTCCTGGTTACAACAGCATCATGGGCGAGGACAAAGCGACGATCGGCCGCGTCCTGTTGGAGAACGGCTACGCCACTTCGTGGTTCGGCAAGGATCACAATACTCCGACGTTCGAGGCCAGCCAAGTCGGCCCATTCGACCATTGGCCCTGCGGCATGGGGTTTGAGTACTTCTACGGATTTGTCGGAGGGGATACGAGTCAGTGGCAGCCGAATTTGTTCCGCAACACCACGCAGATCTATCCCTATGTCGGACAGGAGGATTGGAATCTCACGACCGCGATGGCCGATGATGCCATCGACTGGATGAACCGCATCAACCAGATCGACCCCAGCAAGCCGTTCTTCTGTTACTACGTCCCCGGGGGTACACACGCGCCGCATCACGCAACTCCAGAGTGGATCGAGAAGATCAGCGAAATGCACCTGTTCGACGAGGGTTGGAATGCGCTGCGAGACGAGATTTTCGCGAATCAGAAGCGGCTGGGTGTGATTCCCGAAGACGCCGAAATGACGCCTTGGCCGGATGATCTGCTTAAGCCTTGGGAGGACTGCACCGACGACGAGAAGAAGATGTTCATCAGGCAGGTCGAAGTCTATGCCGCCTACCTCGCCTACACCGATCACGAAATCGGTCGTGTGATTCAGGCCGTCGAAGACATGGGCAAACTCGACAACACGATCATCATCTACATCAGCGGCGACAATGGAGGGAGTGCCGAGGGAACCTTGCTCGGCACGCCTAACGAAGTGGCTTCGTTCAATGGCATCAACGTGCCGATCGCCGATCAGCTCGCGAATTTCTACGACGTGTGGGGGAGCGACGAAACCTATAACCATATGGCGGTGGCCTGGTCGTGGGCGTTTGATACTCCGTTCAGTTGGACAAAACAGGTTGCTTCACATTTCGGCGGCATTCGCCAGGGGATGTGCGTTTCCTGGCCGGGCCATATCGAGGACGTGGGGGGCGTGCGTCACCAGTTTTCGCATGTGATCGACGTCGTGCCGACTCTCCTGGAAGTCACCGGCATTCCCGCACCCGCAAACGTCGACGGCATTCCACAGGCACCGATCGAGGGGGTGAGCTTCGCCTATACATTTGCCAAGGAGAATGCCGATGCGCCTTCGCAACACCACACGCAGTATTTTGAAATGATGGGCGACCACGCGATCTACCACGATGGCTGGATCGCCAGTACCAAGGTCGTCCGTCCGCCGTGGGAAATCACCGGCGCCACGATTACCGATCCGTATGGTGGCATGGAGTGGGAACTCTACGACTTAACGAGCGACTGGACGCAGTCGCATAACTTAGCGGAGGAGAATCCCGATAAGCTCAAGGAGATGCAGGAACTCTTTGCCCAGGAAGCCGCGAAATATCAGGTGTTTCCGCTCGATTCTTCGGTTGCTACCCGGTTGGCCGCTCCGCGGCCCAACATCACAGCGGGCCGCACCGAGTTCGTGTACACGCTGCCGATGACGGGGCTGCCGCAGGGCGATTCGCCGCTGCTGCTCAACTGCTCGTACACGATTAAGGCCGAAGTCGAGATTCCCGAGGGCAACTGCGAAGGCATGTTGTTGACATCGGGCGGGCGGTTCGGCGGCTACGGGCTCTACGTGCTGGAGGGCAAGCCGGTCTTCACATGGAACATGGTTGACCTTAATCGCGAGCGCTGGGCAGGGACCGAAGCCTTGACGCCGGGCCATCACGTCATCGAGTTCGACTTCACCTACGATGGACTGGGTGCCGGCACGCTGGCCTTCAACAGCATGAGCGGCATCGGCGGCGGCGGCACGGGCACCTTGAAGGTTGACGGAACTTCCGTCGACGAGAAGAAAATGGAGCACACGCTGCCATTGATTCTCCAGTGGGACGAGAGCTTCGATATCGGTTCCGATACCGGCACCCCGGTTGACGACAGTGATTACCATACGCCGTTCACTTTCACCGGCACGCTGGACAAGTTGACGGTGACCGTCGATCGTCCGCAACTGTCGGCCGAGGACATCGAGAGTCTCAGGGCGGCTGAGAGGAATAACCGGTCGAGTGAGTAAGCGTGTTGCTTGACACGCTTGCGGCTGAAGAGGCTGTTCGCCCGAATCAAACTCGAAAAGGGAGTTTGATTCGGGTGTTGCCACTCACTCCTTTGGCGGTATGCCCAGATACTGCAGCGTCTGCTCCAGAATCGTTGCCGCTGCTGGCGCGGCGACCGTGCCGCCGTATTGGTCGGCTCCGTGAGGCTCGTCGACGCACACCAGCACCAGAACTTCGGGGTTGTCGGAGGGCGCTCCGCAGATGAACGAACTGACATGCAGGGTGTGCGAGTAGCGACCGGTTTCGGGATCGACCTTTTGCGCCGTCCCCGTCTTGCCGAAGACATCGTATCCTTCGATCTGAGCTTGGCGTCCGGTGCCACGCTCGATGACGGCCGTCATCGGTCCTTCGACGAGCCACTCTGCCGTATCGTGTTCGACGACGGGGAAGACGACAACCTGCCGGGCTTGCATGCCGCGGGACTCACTTCTCAATAGCAGATGGGGAGTGATGAAGTCGCCACCCCCCGCGAGCGCGGCATGGGCCGTAATGATCTGCAGTGGCGTGGCCGTCAGTTCCTGACCCATGGGGATGGAGCCGGTCGAGTAGGAGGTCCATTCATCGAGCGGCCTCAGCATACCGGGGAGTTCACCGGGGATCTCGATGCCAGTGCGGCGACCGAACCCGAACGTCACGGCAGCCGCGTGAAGTTGTTCGTTGCCGAGCAGTTCGCCGATCTTGGCCATGCCGATGTTGCTCGACTTCACGAGGATGTCTTCGACCGAGAGATTGCCGTAGGAGTGATGGTCGTGCAGCGTGCGCCGCCCCATGCGGTACGCTCCCCATTCGCAGTCGATGGTCTGCTCTCTTTCGAGCACCCCTTGATCGAGTGCCCACGCGACGATGAACGGCTTAAACGTCGAACCCGGCTCAAAAGCGGCGGTCACGGCGGAGTTGGTCCAACCACCGACGGGTACTTCAGCAAGATTGTTGGGATCGAACGTCGGCCTTGAGGCCATTGCCAGCACATCTCCCGTATGCGGATCGAGGACGATCGCGCATGCATTTGTCGGACGATGCTGCAGCACAAGTTCATCGAGCGACTGCTCCGCATAGAGTTGAATCACGGAGTCGATCGTCAGCACGATCGACTCTCCCATCTCCGGCACGACTGCCTCGCGCTGCACTTCGAGGATATAACCGCGCGCATCACGCACCAAGGTTCGGCTGCCGTCGGAGCCGCGCAGTGTACTGTCAAACCACTCTTCAACACCGCCTTGGCCTTGGCCGTCAATGTCTCTGAGACCGATGACATGGGCCGCGAGTTGTCCCTGGGGATAGAGGCGTTGAAACTCAGGCTGAAAGCCCCATTCGAGCCCCAGAAGGTCGAGCGCGCGGACGGCATCGAGTTCGGCATCCGAGAGACGTCGCTTCACCCAAAGGAATTGGCTCGATGCGTTCGCTTCCAGGCGATGTTCGAGAGCGGCCGTATCCAGGTCGAGTGCAGGAGCCAGTTGCGCGGCCAGATGGCGAATGTCTTCAACCGATGTGGGATTGAGATAGAGGCTGTAACGTTTGATCGTTGTCGCCAGCAGTCGTCCGTTGCGATCGAGAATGTCGCCCGGCCGCGCGGGGATGGTTTCTTCAGTCGTCTGTTGTCGGAGCGCCTGCTGCGTGAACTCGGGCTGTTGCCAGACCTGAATCTGCAGCAGCCGGAGTGTGATCGTCACCCAGCAGAGCGAGAGAGTGGCAAGAACCCAGCGCTCACGCAGTGTCCAGGTGGAATGGGGTTCGACGACGTCTTCCGCATTCGGCAGCGGCGTTATCGTCGAGGACTGTCGACGTGGGCGAAGCGGTCGGCGCGGTTTGACTTGAGTGCTCATCTCACAACTCCCGGGTCAGCGTTGTGAGCGGCCGCGTGAACTCGAAGCCTCGGCTTGCAGATACGTGCTCGTGCGGGTTGGCCCCGTCAGTTCTTCGATAAGCATCCGCAGGCGGGCGTGACGCTCCAGCAGCACTTCAGTCTGATAGACCTGCACCGTCTGTGCCCGCTTCACCTCCAGAATCTGCTTCTCAATCGCGATGTTGGCCAAGGCCACCGCGACGAGCAAAGACAGCAATGCGAGGAAACGAACGAGCATTGAGAAGGACCAGGATTCAGGGGCCAGGGGTCAGGAATCGAGGAACGACATCCATTCCTTGACTCCTGACTCCTGAAGCCTGACCCCTCAAGGTATTCATCGGATCACCGACTCGCCCGGAGCAAGGGCGATTGGGGCGGCGTCGGGCGGAAGCTGCAAGACCGTTCCTGGTTTCAGGGCATCCGCATTCTCTATGACGTCTCGATTCAATCCGTATATCTGGACCCATCGCGACGACCGGCCCAAATAGCGCTGAGAGATGTCGGACAACGTGTCGGCATCCCCCACGCGGTACATCGGCTGACCACCGGCATCGACGAAGAAGCCGGCAGGCTCAACAACGGCATTCGGTGAGGGGCCGCTGATGATCTCGTCGAATCGCTGATCGAGTATCTCGGTGGTCGGGACCAGTACCATCATGCCGGGAGCGAGGAGATCGGGGTTCTCGATGCGCGGGCGGTTGTACTCGGCCAGAGCCGAGAAGTAGCGACCGGCTCCGTAAACTTTGCGAGAGATCGTCCAGTAGTTGTCGCCTGGCTGTACTTCATAAACCCTTGTTCCCGGATCGCCTCCTGGAGCGCTCGACAAGCCCTGAGGATCGTAGGCCGGTTGTTGAGCGGCAGTTCCCGTCGTCGCGTTGGCAGATGGATTCCCAAACGGGTTGCCTGAAGGAGTCGGCGTCAGACTGGGCGCCGGCGTCGATTGCGCGGGTGCCGGTGACTGCGACGTGGCAGGCGGATTTCCAAAATTGAACGTCGGTGCTGCCGCTGGGGCATTGCCCGTCGGAGCCGAGGGGTTTGTCGGAACGGGTGCAAATGGGTCGGACGGAGGAGTGTTGGCGGGCGGTGTCTGCGCGGCCGGGGAGTCGAAGGGACTGGCTGGTTGCTGGTTCATCGGCTGAGTCGCGCCGGGAGCCTCAACAGATGGAGCGGGAGTTTGATAGAAGACCGGTTCGGCCGTTCGCTGGGTGGCCGACGGGGCAGGGAAGCCCTCCGCGGTTGCGACCGGGGCAGGCTGTCTCGCGGGAGAACTGCCCCAAGGACTGCTGTTCGCAAAGGGATCGCTTTCGGCGGCTGGCGGTGCGCCGTTCGTGGGGAGAAAGACGTCTCCGGCGGGTGACGTAGTCGACGACATGGTGGCATCGGATTCAACGATCAAGTTACGAGGTGCGAATGCTTGTGGCGTGCTCGCTGGTTCGGCCGATTCACCGCGAGATGGGGTCGCGAACGGATTCGATGCTGGAGACGCCTGTTCGGTGCCGGAGACCTGAGTCACACCTGCTCCACTCCATGCCGGACTGCCGGAGGAAGACGGTTGTCGCGGCTCGTTGTGAAATACTTCCGAGTGGTCCGGCGGTCGCGACACCCGTCCTCGAATCGGACGGCGTCGTCGGTTGAGCAGGCGTTTGCGACCAGGGGTTGGGAGAAACGGCCGACGATCCGGTGTTGGCTGTCCGTGTGGTTTCTCGCGGCGTCGCAAACTCATCCGATGTGAACAGATCGCGTGGCGGCTCATCGTTCTGCGCCGGGGGAGTCTGCGCGGAGGACGCTTGCGCTGGGTGTGTGTTAACTGTCTGAGTCTCAGAAGTGTCGGTATTCGACGACCCCGAGTCTGACTGATCGGCCGCAAGGAACTGAGCCAGAGACTCATCCGTAATCTCGTTGGTGTCGCTCTTCAATCGCTGCTGAACGAAGAAGCCGAGACCTCCCAGCAGACAAACGACGAGCACGAGTGCGATGCGAGATTCTGCTCTCATGACGATCCTCCGTGACCTTGTGAAGTCTTAAGTGTGGCTGCCCGCAGTTTGGCGCTGCGGCTGCGCGGATTCAGTCGAACTTCCTTCGGACTGGCTGTAATGGGTTTCTTCGTGGCGTCGTCCCAGACCTCGCGATCGCGAAACGCCTGCTTGACGATGCGGTCTTCGAGAGAATGGAAAGAGATGATCGCCGCCCGCCCGCCGGGCTTCAGACACCTCGGCAGGATATCGACCATCAATGTCTGCACGGCATCGAGTTCGCGATTGACGGCGATTCGCAGTGCCTGAATCACACGCGTGGCGGGATGGATCCCCTTTTGCGACGAGGATGCGACTTCGGTAATCAATCGCGAAAGCTGATCGGTCGTTGCGATCGGATTTGATGAGCGCCGCTCGACGATCTTCCGTGCGATTAACGCTGCGTGGCGCTCTTCTCCGAAGTCCTGAAAGATCGTTGTGAGTTCCGCTTCCGAGGCCCGAGCGATCAGTTCCGCCGCCGAATCGCCCTGGTGTGGGTTGAAACGCAGGTCGAGTGGCCCACCCGCCTGAATGCCGAAACCACGTTCCGCATCGGCCAGTTGATCCGACGAGAGTCCCAGGTCGGCCAGAATCGCATCGCACGCCGTCAGCCCCGCGGCCTGGAGCGCCGTCGGCAGTTCGACATAGCTGTGACACAACAACCGGCAACGCGCATCGTCGATCCGCTCGGTTCCCTTCTGGATGGCGAGCGGGTCGCGGTCGATGCCGATCAAGCGACCGTTCGGCCCCAACGCCTTGAGAATGTGCGCAGCGTGTCCCCCACCACCGAAGGTGGCATCGACGACGATCGAATCGGGGCGCAGTTGGAGACATTGCAGAACCTCCCGCACCAGCACCGGAACATGGGCGCTTGTGGCGGGTTGCCGCTCGGGGGAAGGAGACGCCGTCATCGGCGGCACCTGAACGTTCGGTTTGACAATTGGGGAATGGCGGAGGAGCCCACGAACGTGAGCACGCCAGGAGTGGTGTGAAATTGAGAGATTGAGAGGTCGCGAAGTCTAACTTGAGCCGAATTTGGTGGAAATAGCAATTTCGAGCGAGATTGTTCGCTGGAAAGAGCCGCGCCCATTAGGAAGCGGATGTGGTATCGCCTTCACGAACGCATTCGCTCCCTGTCGGTCTCGGCTTCTCACGCTTTGTCCTTCACCTTCGACCAGGTGTCCTTCAACGTGACGCTGCGATTGAAGACCAGCGCGGTTGGGTTGGAGTCGAGCGCATCGACGGTGAAGTATCCCAATCGCTCGAACTGTACGGGGGTGCCTGGCTCGCAATCAGCCAGTGAGGGTTCCAGCTTGCAGCCCCGCAGCGTTTCGAGCGAGGCTTCGTTGATGGCGGTTTTCCAATCGACGCCCTCCGGCAGGTCGGACAGGTCGGGAACTTTGATGAGGTGATCGTACAGTCGCACCTCGGCATCGACGGCGTGCGGAGCCGAGACCCAATGGATCGTCCCTTTCACTTTACGGCCGTCGGGAGCGTTCCCCCCTTTGGTAGCCGGATCGTAGGTGCAGTGAAGTTCAGTGATCTGTCCATCAGAGTTCTTGATGACGTCGGTACACTTGAGGAAGTAGGCCCAGCGAAGTCGCACTTCCTGTCCGGGGGCCAGTCGGAAGAACTTCTTCGGTGCATCCTCCATGAAGTCATCCTGCTCGATATAGAGTTCCCGACTGAACGGAACCTTGCGAGTGCCGGCAGAGGCATCTTCCGGATTGTTGACGGCATCAAGTTCTTCAACTTGTCTTTCGGGATAGTTCGTGATGACGACCTTAAGGGGCCTGAGCACCGCCAGTCGTCGCTCGGCCTTGCGGTTCAGTTCGTTCCGCAATGAGTTTTCAAGCACGACGATGTCGGTCATCCCGGTGTAGCGAGTGACGCCGGCCTCGGTGCAGAAATTACGGATCGATTCCGGGGTGTAACCGCGTCGCCGCAGTCCACGAAGCGTCGGCATGCGCGGGTCGTCCCAGCCGGAAACGTGTCCTCCCTCGACAAGTTCCAGCAGCTTGCGCTTGCTCGTGATCATGTGAGTGAGGTTCAGTCTGCCGAATTCGTATTGCTTGGAGGGGAAGATCTCCAGCTTCTCGATGAACCAGTCATAAAGTGGGCGATGTGTGTCGAATTCGAGCGAGCAGAGGGAGTGCGTCACTTCTTCGATGGCATCGCTCTGTCCGTGGGCATAGTCGTACATCGGATAGATGCACCACTCGTTCCCCGTTCGGTGATGTTCCGCATGCCGAATGCGGTACATCAAGGGATCCCGCAGAATGAGGTGGGGTGAAGCCATGTCGATCTTGGCCCTCAGGACATGGGCCCCATCGGGAAACTCGCCGGACTTCATCTTGGCGAAGAGATCGAGATTCTCTTCCACCGAACGATCACGGTTGGGAGAGTTCGTTCCCGGCTGAGTGGCCGTGCCCCGCTGGGCCCGGATTTGGTCCAGGTTCTGTGAATCGACGTAGGCCAGCCCCTTGCGGATCAGGTCGCCGGCCATGTCGTACAACTTGCCGAAGTAGTCGGAAGCGTAATGAAGTTCGTCCCACTCGAAGCCGAGCCAGCGGATGTCTTCCTGGATGGCATCGACGTATTCGGTGTCTTCCTTGGTCGGGTTGGTGTCGTCGAACCGCAGATTGCATCGCCCCCCGAAGTCGCGGGCGATGCCGAAGTCGACGCAGATCGCCTTGGCGTGGCCGATATGCAGGTAGCCGTTCGGTTCAGGGGGGAATCGCGTCTGAACTTTGCCGCCATGCTTACCGGCGGCGATATCGTCGGCAACGATCTGCCGAATGAAGTCGAGCTTCGGGGCTTCGGGGTTGTCCTGCGTTGCATCCGTCATACGAGGTTACCGTCCTTCAATTCTGTGTGAACACTCAATCTGGGGGGATTGTATCGCCTGCCGGTGGCCGGCTGAATGGCATGCCGCCAATGACTCTGCCGCAGCATGAACACGCTCGCTGTCAAGCTGGGAAGCCGGGGAAGGATATCACGTCTGGACTCGTTTTATGCCGCAAATTCAGTCCAGATCCTTCCATCCCTATACGTCCCATGCCCGATACAACTGGAAGAGCCGGTCACGCCCGCAACGCTCGAATTGAGCACGCGTGATCGACTCACTGTCCGCCGATGCGGACGTGAACCCGTCCGAATCAGCCGTGACCTCTCAGGGGGGAGTCAATGCGGTTCTCATCGCCAATGGCGGCCTTTTTGGCCGCGTCCATTTCCATTTCAGGCTGCACATCCATCACGGGTGATTGGCCTGAGTCAAAAGGCTCTTTCCGGCAGGCTCCCACGTCGGAGCTCCTGGTTCGTGCCGAGCAGTTCGAAAGGGAGGGAGACTATGGTCATGCCGCCCGGCTCTATGAAGAGCTGCTGCGAAGCGATCCCAGCCGAGTGCAAGTGAGGCGACGCCTGCAGGCACTGGCCTCCTATGGGATTCTCAGTTCCGAGGCGCAGGGAGCCCTGACGGCCAACGTCCAGGAAGTGATCGCTCAACAACATCAAGAACGGCAGCTCGCCGAACGTTCGAGCGAGCCCTCGGCCCAACCGCAGTTTGCCGCGACGTCGCCGCTACCCGAGGAGTTTAGCCACCTGGAGATTACTTGGGCTGATGAACCGCAATCGCAGACGGCTGCTCACGCCGCGTCACAAGCTCCGTCGCCATTGATTTCGCAATCATCTCCACGAGAGTTCGCCGACGTGACTGCTCGTGGTGTCTCTCAAGTCGAACTTCTTCCACCACCACCTTCGGTGGAGCCGCCGACTCCAACCCGCACGCCGGAGTCACTTTTCGCGACCGTGACGCCTCCCTCGCCAGAGACGCCTCGCGCAGAGTTGGCCGCAGCCGATGTCGCGACAGGCCCCGATTCGTGGCAAGACACGGTCATCCGGTCGCAGGAACAAACGCGACGTCACTTCGATTCACCGACTCAGATCAATCCCGAAACGCAGACGGAAGACCTGGCGGCATCCGATGCTGACGCCGATCCTCAGCAACCGAGCCGACCGATCATGGCGCACGTCGTCTCCACGGGTTCGAATCTCTGGCGAGCCGCAACCAATCCCGAGCCAGAATCAGAACTTCAGACTGAGAATCCCGCCGTCGCCATGGACGAGCCGATTGCTGCCGAGCGGAATGCGATCAGCAGTTTGGAATGGGCTCATTCGCCTGCTGTCGATGCGATCGATTCCGTCACATCTGCCGTGTCGGTATCCAATGACACGGGCTGGTGCGAGCCGGCCGAACCCGTGGCACCATTCGCGATTGCCGCGATTGACGACGATGCGTTCGTTGATCCCATCGTCGACGATCAACAAGAGAGTTCGACGCGGAGTGATTTTTCCGCTTCCCGTGCCGATCAATTGATGGCAAGCAGCTCGACGATTCCCGCGATTCAACGGGCACAGTCGGCATTCGCGACGTGGAAGTCCAGTGGGAGTACTTCCGAGACCGTTCCGGCTCTCGTCGAGTTGCTGGAGCACGAAGATACTCACATCGTCGAGGTCGCCTGTTACTTCCTGGGCGAGTTCGGACCGGCGGCGGAAGTCGCATCGCCGACACTGCGCACTGTCCGCGACACGGCTGAAGAATCGACGGCCATTCTCGCCGCAGAAGCGTTGGCGAAGATTGAACCCGGCCAGCGCGATTCGATCGATCGCATCGTTGGTGCGTCGCGGTCGATCGACATCGAGTGCCGTCTGCTGGCGGCGTTTACTCTGGGGGGCGTCGATGCCTCGCACAGTGAGACGGTCGTGCCGGCCCTGGCTTACCTGCTCAATGATGAGAACGCCGAAGTTCGGTCGGCTGCCGCTCTGAGCCTCGGCGGTTTTGGCCACGCCGCATCTGCCTGTACTTCGAAACTCGAAGAACTGGCTTTGGGCGACATGCCGGAAGTTCGTGAATCTGCTCGCATCGCGCTGCAGTGCATCGAACAATAGAGTCGGACGATCAAGTCTGGAGACGATTCATGCCGCGTCCCTCGGGACGCGGCTTTTTTGGTGTGGCGCTTCACTCCTCGCCATATCTCCCGCCACTTTGATAGAGCGGTAAGTAGCGGTAATAGACTTCGAGGCAAAGAGCCGACAGAGCCGTCGAATAGATACGGCCTCCATACGGTCCCCAGGGGTCGCGAGGATCCCAGCTGCCGGCAAGCGGTCCGGTGGTACGTTGCTCCAGCACGAGAATATCGCGGACCGATTCGTTCCAACCTTCCCATGACTCGCCGCCGTATTGAAACATGGCGAGCGTGCCGTAATACCAGTAGTAGAGATTGAGTTCGGTCCGCCGTGGTGCGTGATTTTCCAGATAGGCAACGGCTTCGATGCTCGCGGGGTTCTCGCGCGTCATGCCGAGCATCTGTTTGCAGAAGAGGGCTTCGGCCGTCATGGATGGAGAGACGGCTTCGTTGGTTCGATACGACGCCAGTCCGCCCGTATCCCCCAGACTGCGGTCTCTGAGGAAACCGACCATGCGCGTGCGGACATCGTCGGGAATGCTGATGCCCGCCTGCTCGGCGCTCTTGAGGGCCATCAATTGCCAGCCGAACATGCTCATGTCGCCATCGGGTTGGCCGCGCTCGTAACGCCAGCCGCCATCGGCCAGTTGACAGGAGAGTATGTATGCGACGGCCGACTCGAGCGGACCGTGGATCCAGTCACCCGACGTCGGATCGGTGCGCATTGCGTACGCTTCCGCAAGGGCAAACGTCGCCATCGCATGACAGTACATCGCCGAGACTTTCGACGCTTCGCCTCCCAGGAAACCATCGGCACGCTGTTGCGAGATGAGCCAGCGCAATCCGCGTTCGACGGTGCCGGCATGTTCGCCCTGTTCGTAGGTGTGCTGCTTCGCAAGGAAGGCGAGGATTGCCAGACCGGTGAGGCCGGCGTCCGCCTGTTGTCCCGCGTTTTCGCGGCCGACTTCATCTTGTTCAACGCGCCCCGCTCCGTGAGATTCGCCGTCCCAGCTCCCGGCTGACGTTTGCACGCTCGCCAGCCATTTGAGAGCCAGCTCGACGGCCTCTTCTGACTCCTCGGTGCCGCCGAACTCGCGAACGGCGCGGTCCTGCTGCTGCGGCGTTCGCATCTGATATGTGGCCGGTACGGGGATCTCGTCCAAGCGTCCGCTGGCGTTGTCGGAGTCGCGGATGCCGGGCAGATCGTTGGGTATCGTCGAACTTGATCCCGAACTTCCGGTGATCGACGCGATCGGATCGCCGGGCGTGACATCGGGTAGTTGCGGCCGCGTTCCAGGCCGAACACGTTGCACACCCGAATCGGTGATGTTCTGCGGGCTGCGCGATCGCTCGCGGACCACTTGAGGCGGGCCTGGAGCGGTATTCATCGCGGCTTGCGAGGGATCGGATTCGCCGACTCCTGCCAGATCGCTGGGGAGCATCGACGGAGCGGGGCCTTCGCGGCGCGTGATGTCAACATCGGGATTGTCGTTTCGCAGCGGTGCATCGGGCAGTATGCGCGCATCGAGATTCGTGGAGTCCACCTGCGGATCGAAGTCGGGTGTCAACCGTTCCACCATGCCGAGTTCAGGCCGGTCGGCTTCTTCGGGGAGCGGAGTCGCGTTGGATACGACCGGGCTGCGTTCCTGAGACGTCGAAGGGAATTCGACTTCCGGACGGGCCTCCGCGACAGGGTCATCCACCGGGAGCGGAATGGCGGCGATCTCCATCGGACCGCTCTCGGCTTCGGGACGTTGTTGCGGCAGGACTTCGGTTTCCAGCGGCATGTAAGAGACGTCGGGCGTCGGACGCTCTTCAATCTCAAACTCGGGCTTGGGTGCGAAAGGGTCGGCTTGCTCGGGATCGGTCGTGCGCGCGATGCGCGTTGCCTCCGGTGAAGGGAGGTCTGGCATCTGCTCCCAGACGGGTGTATTGCCGGCTTGATCCGAATCGCTGGGAATCTCCGCCTCGAAGGGGAGGGTTTCGATCCGCACGGGAGGCGTCTCGTCTTCACTCGGCATGCTGAGCAGAAACCGCTGCCGATACTCGGGAACGAGCGCGATGATGCCGAAGGCCAGAGAAATGTGTACCGCCACGGAGAAGAAGAGAGCCTTGGAGGTGACGCGACGGTCTCCCCAACGGGTGCCCAGCATGATCAGGAGATGGGCGAGGGCGAAGATAAAGCCGACGCAAAGCAGCATCACCAGCAGGGGCTGCAGCAAGGACAGAACGATCCCCGCGAGATGGCGGAATTCGCTCCCCATGTCGAGTTCGGCGAAAGTGACAGTCGTCGATGTCACGTCGGTCCCTCCTGCAAGGGCCGTCCCGCCAGCTTGATGTTCGCCAGTCCGGCGCGCTGGCAGGCGTTGATGATCGTCATGATCGCCCGGTACTGCGTCTCTTCATCACCCCGAACGACAATGATTTGATCGGCATATCGGTCGTGTGCCTCTTGCAGCGTGACATCGAGTTGCTCGAACGTCTGAGGCTCGCGCCCCACCAGCACTGTTCCTTCGCGCGTGACATTGATGACGATTTCGTCGGGCAACCCCGTGATCGGCCGCGCATCGGTTACCGATGGGAGGTTGATCTCGTGGTACTTCTCGGTCTCGGCGAACTGCGTCCCCACCATGAAAAAGATGACCAGCAAAAACACGACATCGACCATCGGGGTCAGATTGATCCCGGGATCGTCAGGTGTTTCGGTCTTCAGGGGCATGGGTGTCGCGGAAGCCGTGAGACTTCCGAGGAGGAACGCGACGGAACTCTCACGAGGTCCGCGATAAATCTATCAAGGATCTTTCCAAGTCTCCTCGGTTTCGTAAACCCGAACTCACGTCTCAGATACGCAGGAAGTATCGCTGACGGTAGAGCCAGTAGGCGATCAGCCAGAAGACGAGGAATTTCGCGGTGCTATCGACGATGGGCTGGTACATCATGTCGTTCAGGGCATTTGCCCCCAGGACTGTGGTGATGGGGATCCCAAAATGAATGTGAACCTGTCGGATCGTCCAGCTACCGATAAGTTGCCCCATCATGTACATCAGGATCGAGTTCATTCCCACGACGACCAGCGGAAACGCGAGCCACTTGAAGGGAAGGGCATCAAACAGCATGTAGAAGGCGGCCAATCCCCAGATGACATACGCCCCGCTGAACAGCACCCATGAAGGCGTCCAGATGCGTTTGACCACGGGACACACAAGCTCGGCTGCCAGGGACAGGCCGAAACAAACGCCTCCCAGCAGAATAAGAATGCCAATCTTCTTCCAGGCTCCCCAACTTCCTATCAAGAGAATCTGACCACACAAAACGCCCAAGAGCATCGTGGCGATCGAGGGGACGAAGTTAAGCGTCTGGTAACCTCCACGGTTGTAGAGGAAGCGACCATTCTCGTCTTCGTCGTCGCGATTGCCCACTCTTTCGTCCGGTCGTGGGAACCAGTTCAGCAACTGGACATCGACACGGTGCGCGATGTTGCCGTTCTTCGACCAGGGACGGAATCTTCCTTCGTAGATGACGCCGGGCTCCGGTTCAGCCTCTTCTTCGACCTCTTCGACGATGGCGACTTCCTCGTCCGCCGCGGTTGGCTCCGCGTCGGATGAAGCCGCATTGCCGTCAATCGATGCATCAGGCTCGGCTTCGCCCTCGGTCGTTGCATCACCCTCGATAGCACCCGGAACCTCAACATCCTCGACGTGATCGATGACGGTTGGGTACTCCGTGAGTACTGCTGCGAAGTCGTAGTCCGGATTAGGCGGGTTGAAATAGAACAGCGCCCAGTACCCGACAAGAATGGCCGTGATCGCCGTCGTCTGCCAATACCATCGGCAGCCCAGCAAGGCGTAAGTAAACAGGTATCCCAGCCCGATCTGACACAACACGTTGGGAAAGATCCAGTTCGTCTGCGGTCGATCGGTCGACGACAGAAAGACTCCCAACAACACCAGCACCAAAGCGCGGATGAAGGCGTGAATATGACGCGTCCACGACTTCTGTCCCTGCGACTCTCGACGGCGATACGAGAAGGGCATTGCCACGCCGACCATGAACATGAAGGCGGGCTGAATGAGATCCCAGAACGAAATCCCCATCAGTCCAAACTTGCTTTCCCACTCGGGATGCTCGAAATGGAAACCTACCTGCTGCCAGAAACCGTGATCGTGCCGCCCCCAGAGTGGAGAGGCCGCATCGATTTGAGTGAACGCGTAAATGCCAAACGCATTCGCGGCCAGCATCGTCATGATGAGGCCGCGATAGGCGTCGAGCGATACGAGGCGGGCGGGCGGCGGAGATGCGGGTTTTGCCGGCGCGGGCTTAGCCCCTCCTCCCTTGCCCGAGGATCCGCGATCGCCAGTCGGCTGCTCCTTGGGTGTGGGCTGCTTCAGTTGAATCTTATTGTCCATCAATGCCACTCGATTTGTTTTGGGGGAGCGTTTGAAAAAATCGTCGTCGACGCAGCCGGCTTGCGCTGTCGACTGGGCAATGCAATCACTTTATGTTGAAGTCGCGTCCGTATTCATCCGTTGCTCGTGATCCCGCAATTCCTTCGTGATGTTCAAGAGGCGATTCCAGGTATCGCGAAGGCGGCCGATCGCCGGTACATACGCGTCGAACTCCCTCGCCGTCGTGTTTCCTTGAGCAAATGTATGCGTCAGTCGGAGCAGACTCGGTTCGACTTCGTCGCGGAGTTGGTTGAGCAGGACCGCGGTGGCACCCTCGATCTCCTTGGCGATGCGGTGCAGCGCCATACGGTCATCAAATCGTTCTTGTGGTGACAACTGTCGCGAATCCAACTGATGGATTCCGCTCTCCATCTGCTGCACGTCGACCAGGCGGCCGAAAGGGCTGATCGCCTTCTTGGCGGCATCGGCATGCGATGTCGCCTTCTGTAACCCGTTGCGTGCCGATTCGAAATCGGGCCGCAGTTCGAGCGCCCGGCGAAAGTTGGTGATCGCCTGCGTGGCGTTGCCCATTTCCAATAGTGCGTTCGCCAGGTTCTGATACGCCTCGGCCATTTCGGGGTTGAGGCGGATCGCTTCTTTATAGGCCGAGACCGCCATGCCGTATTGCTTCAACCCTTTGTGGGCGATGCCGAGGTTGTAGTAGGCCTCGGCGCACTTGCGGTCCTTGGCAAGGGCCTGCCGAAGCGACTTGACGGCGTTGTTGTAATCGTGCTGCCTGTTGTAGACAGCTCCGATATTCACGAGAGCTTTCGACCTCTTCGGGTCGATCAGGGTCACTTTGCGGAAGTGCTCCAGCGCGTGCGGATAGTCCTTGATGGCGAAGAACGCAGTCGCCAACGCTTCGTGAACCGGCACCGAGCGCGCATCGAGCGCAAGCGCTTGCTGGTAAACCGCAATTGCCTTGGTGAATTCCCGCTGCTTGATCAACCCCCGGGCTTCCTGACAGAGGGCGTCAAACGACTGCGTGTCAGACATGTCGCATCCCGATAATACCAGGGCGTGGTGTGTGCCTGACGTATATTCGTCGATGCCACAGGTGACGTAAAGGGGAGCCGGTTTGAAGAGTTTGAACGGGCGGATAGCAGTGGAAAGCGACGCGATGCCTCGCTCTTGTAAATTGCCCACTTCCTCACGCCATCCACAATTGCAGGTCGAATACCCAGAGGTGGACGTAACTGTTCACAAACCAGCCGAGAGGAGGAATCCAGCCGGAAATCAGGAACAACGGCTCGTAAAAGGCTGCCACGAGTTTCGAGCCGTTCATGTACTTCCCTTCCCACCATTGCCAGTACATCGGTCCCAGTGAGATGACATAGATCGAGAAGTAGACGCACATCCGCAGGAGAAAGCGTTGCCAGAATGGTCGCGGACTCTTCCGGCTGTCGGCATCGACTGCGTTCGCGGACGACACAGCGGGTGCCGTGTGGTCGGTCGGCTCTCGGCTCTTTGTGCTCGGGACAACCATCGAGGCCAAATTCATTGCGGAAGAAACAGGAAACTCGTTCGGCAGCATCGGTTGCACGTCCTGGAGGCCGCCTTGCATGATAGTATGCGGCTGGATCGTCCCCTACCACTGCATTTCCCATGGTCCCGGATTCTCATCGACCTGATCACTCCCCCGTGCCTGGGGATCTCAGCACGGACGAATCGCGACTCCTGAAGTTGCTGGAGCAGCACCTGGAAGGGGAAATCGACGAAGAAGGGCTGCAATCGCAGGCCGATGGTCCCGATGGGGAGGAACTGCGGCGGCTGCTCAAATGCATGAATCAACTCGATCTGCTGGCCGTGGACGCCCCTCGCCAATCCGAGAGATCCGGACAGGACACCCACCCACCGGAAGACGCCGCCACCGACGACGCGACAGTTCTCATCGGGCAAAAGACCGACAACAAGTCTCCCAAGGCTCGGACCAGCGGTTCGACAATACTCAAACTTCCCTGTGACTTCGGCCCCTACGAACTCACCGAGGAACTCGGACGCGGCGGGATGGGAGTCGTCTATCGCGCTCATCACACCGGGCTGAAGGCCGACGTCGCGGTCAAGATGATTCGTTCGAGTCAACTCGCCAGTGATGACGAGATTCAACGGTTCTATCGCGAAGCGCAGGCGGCGGCGCGACTCAATCATCCCGGCATCGTCCGAGTGCATGACATCGGCGAGCGCGATGGGATTCATTTTCTGACAATGGACCTGGTGGAAGGATCCACTCTTTCGCAACGCATGACGGAGCATGGGCTGATCGCGCCGGATGAAGCCGCCGAGATTCTGTTGCAGGTCGCCCAGGCGGTCGACTACCTGCATTCCAAGGGAGTGATTCATCGCGATCTCAAACCATCGAACGTGATGCTGGGTCGAGGCAACCAGGCGCACATCACCGACTTCGGGCTGGCGAAGCTCGAGCATCCCGAAACCGACGCCACCACCACCGGCACCATCATTGGCACGCCGGCCTATATGTCTCCCGAGCAGGCAAGGGGTCGCACGACCGACGTCTCGGTTCGTAGCGATGTCTACAGCCTCGGAGCGGTGCTGTACGAAATGTTGACGGGTCGACCACCGTTTAAAGAAGAGAACCCGCTCGACGTTCTTCTGCAGGTACTCGAAACCGAGCCCGATCCCCCGTCACACCACCATAAGAACATTCCTCCCGACCTGGAGCGGATTTGCCTGAGGTGTCTCGAGAAATCACCGCAACGCCGGTATGCGACGGCGGCCGACCTGGCGGATGACCTGCAGCGTTACCTCAGCGGCGAGCCGCTGTTGTCAAAACCTCCAGGGCTGGGGCGACGCATCAATCGTTGGATGCGACGTGAGCCGGCGCTCGCGTCGCGGCTGATCGGCATCGGTGTCGCGGCAATTCTATCGCAGGGGAATCATCTGTTCGGGCCGCAGCCCCATCCGCAGCATTACTGGGCCATCATGCTGATGGCGATCTGGGCGCTCGTCTGTTTCGGCATGCAGCGTCTTCTCGATTGGCCCCCCACTGAGAAATGGGGGCGTGAGCTGTGGTCGATCTCCGACGCGGCTGTCTTTACCGTGCTGCTGGGAGTCGTCGGATCCCCGCTCGGCCCCATCGTCGGCGGATTCGCGCTGTTGATCGTCGCGGCGGGATTATGGATTCAGGAACGTCTCGTGCTGGTGATGACCGTCGCCTGTATTGTCGGATACGCCATTCTCAGCCAGCGTATTCCCGACGAGGGTGTGATGACGCACTACCCGTTTCTCTACATGATGGTCCTGGCCGTCATCGGCGGCATGGTGACGTTTCAAGTCCACCGCATCCGTGTGCTCAGCAGGCACTTTCAACAGAAGTGATCGCGCAGCAAAAAAGCCGACCACTACGAATCGCTCCGCAATGGTCGGCCGCAGTTGCTGTCTACTTGACCGTGATCGTCACATGGTCGATCGAACCCTGGAATTGGCTCGTCTCTTCCGTATAGTCGGTTGAGACGGAGGTCTCGCGATCGATGCCGACGTTGGCTGTTTCATCAGCCGACCAGGCCGCGAACTGGGTCTTGTCGATGCGGCCGGTTCCGACCTGCTGATCATTCACAAAGATCGTGGCCGTGCCGCCGGCCCCCAATGCAGGGCGACCATTAGTCATTCCGCCGTCGTAGGCAAACTCGACCTTGATGGTGGCTTCCCCGTCTGGCAGTACTGAATCACCCGTGACGGAGTACGACTCCAGACCGAGATAGTTATACGTGTAGACCGGTTTGCCGTCTTGCACATAGAAGCTCCAACCGCCGAACCGTCCTGCCTGGCTGACGATCACGCCATCAGTGTGATCGGGATGCGTTTCGACTAGAGCGACGATCTCGAACGAGCGATTCTTCGTGTCGATAAAGTCATTCTCCGGCAGAAATCCCATGCCTTCGTAAACCGTCAGCGAGGTACGGTTTCCCATCAAAGTCGGGCGTCCGGCAAGCGTCGCATTGGCCCGTTCCTGTCGTCGATCATCGATCGGCAGTACCTGATACTTCTCGGCTTCCGAGAGGAACAATTCCTGCAACTCGGCAAGCTTATCGGGATATCGAGCGGACAAGTCGACCGACATGCTGAAGTCTTCGGCGACGTGGTAGAGTTCCCAAACGTCTTCGGTCAATGGATGCAGTGGATTCCCCCAGGGATACGAGTGGACGGTCCCTGCAAACCAACCATCATAATAAATGCCACGATTGCCGAAGATCTCGAAATACTGCACCAGATGGCGATCGGCGGCTTCGGGTTCATCGAAGGTGTAGACCATGCTGACCCCTTCCATCGGCCGCTGCGGAACGCCGTTCACGCTTCCCGGTTGTGGCAGACCGATGGCCTCCAACACCGTGGGGGCGATGTCAATCACATGATGCCACTGCGTTCGCAACTCACCATGAGCATTGATCCGCTCCGGCCAGTGAATGACCATTCCCTGCCGAGTGCCGCCGTAGTTCGACGCGACTTGCTTGGTCCAGGTGAATGGCGAATCAAAACAAACCGCCCAGCCGGCTGCCATGTGCGGATACGTACTCGGACTCCCCCATTGGTCGTAGTATTGCAGCATGAATTCGACATTGCTGCCGGAAGGTTCGTTGTTGAAGTAGGTCATCTCATTGAAGAGGCCATGCATGCCACCCTCGGCACTGGTGCCGTTGTCGCCGGCAATGAAGACGATCATCGTGCTGTCGAGTTCACCCATTTCATCCAGCGCGTCGATGAGGCGGCCGATTTCGGTATCACACATATCCAGGAATGCCGCGAAGACCTCAGCCTGTCGGGCGAAGAGCTTCTTCTCGTCGTCCGTCAGCGTGTCCCAATCAACGATGTCCGCCGGCTTCTCTGCCAGATTCGTACCCGCAGGGATGACGCCCAGTTCGAGTTGACGTTCAAAGATCTCCTGGCGAATCACATCCCAGCCTGCGTCAAACGCACCTTTGTATTTCTCGATGTACGACTCCGGAACATGATGCGGAGCATGCGTCGCCCCGGGGACGAAGTACGTGAAGAACGGCTTTTCAGGTGTCAACGATTGTTGGGCTTGGATCCAATGAATCGCCTGCGTCGTCATGTCGTTCATGAAGTGATAGTTCGGATCGCCTCCGGTCGGGTCATCAACAGGCGTGACTCCATCATAGAGTGCGGGAGACCACTGGTTCGTTTCACCGCCGAGGAAGCCGTAGAACTTGTCGTACCCCGACAACGTCGGCCAGCGGGTCAGCGGACCCGATGGACTGATCTCCCAGACCGCGACTTCGTGACACTTGCCGAAATGGGCGGTGCTGTAGCCGTTGAGCCTGAGGATCTCGGGCAGCTTCGCGCAATCTTCAGGGAGAATGCCGGTGTTGCCGGGAAAGGCCGTCGCCATCTCCGTGATCGATCCCATGTTAACGGAGTGATGATTACGCCCCGTCTGCAAGGCCTGGCGCGTCGGCGAGCACAGGGCACACGAGTGAAAGTGGTTGTACATCAGGCCATTGCTGGCGAGCCGATCGAACGTCGGCGTGGGGACCGGTCCGCCGAAGGCGCTGGTGCCGGCGAAACCCAGATCATCAATCATGATGAGCAGCACATTGGGCGCACCCTCGGGGGCTCGCACCTGAAACACCGGTGGCGCCACCGCGTCGCGCGCATCGAGAATCGTACTCGCGGGCAACCACGGCGCTTCGATTGGCAGTACCCGACGGTCAACAGGCACTTCGTAATCCGTATACGGAAGTGTGGCGGCCGCATCATCTGCCGTCGCAACGGACCAAGGGAGCATGCCAGTCAGAATCAATACCGTGAGCCATGCCATTCTGGACTTGTGCGTGTTCGATTTCATGCGTGTGACGTTCTGTTTGGAAATTCAAATGGCACCGACCGTCTTCAATTCCGGTCGGTGGATTGGCGACCTGAAATCTGAAAGAGCGCTCGCGCGGTGCCTGAAAACACGATTCAACGGGAAGTGCGTCAGCCCGGCGATGAATTCCACAAGTCTGCGTGACGCTTGTGGAATTGCAGTTGAAGAAAGTGAAGTGGTTTGAACAGGTAAACTAGCGACCGGCCTCCCGTGTGGAAAGGGACCGCCAGTGGCATTGCGATCGCTGTCTCGCAACCTGCGGCTCTTCACAATTGGGCAAGTATTCGGGCCGATTCTCTCGCGCAATCGAAGGGGACGACGCGGCAATCGTGATCCGCGTAACCGGTCCATTCGGTGAGGATTGTATGAATTGCCCGAGAACGATTCGGCATGGCTTACTTGCGACGTTCTCACATCCCGATGGAATGAGATGCCAAGAATGGAGCTTGATGCGACCGCACCACCAAGGATGACTTATGGATGCTAGAGTTCGACCAGCGCTGAGCGGCATTGCATTGCTTGCAATCGTCATAACCATCCCCGCCGGCAAAACCGTCGCGCAAGACTGCGACTCGGAGTTTGCCTGTGCTCCCTATCTGGAGTCGTTCTACGCGTCGACTGCCCAGAACTGGTGGGACAGCCCGCACATGTCGGGCGACCTCTTCGGAGCGCGGACTTCACTCGCCGAAGAAGGCATCGTCGCCGACCTTTACCTCACTCAGTTCTATCAGGGGGTCACGCGTGGCGGAGTCGACGAGCGTTTTCGCTACGGCGGAAAGCTCGACTACAACTTCACGTTCCTGGGTGAACCTCTTGGAATCAACAAGGGCTTCACGGCCATCATCCATGCCGAGACGCGCTATGGGCAGGACAGCATTCTTGACGCGGCCGGCCTCGCTCCGGTGAATGCGAACATGCTTTATCCGTCACTCGAAAACGAGACGGCAATCACCGGTTTACAGATCTTGCAGGCGTTCAGCGAAGAGTGGGCCGTGACGTTCGGCAAGATCAACACGCTCGACCTGTTCAACACGATGTACCCGCAGACGGGGCGTGGTGTGGACGGATTCATGAACGCCTCGTCGTTTCTGCCATTGACCGTGGCCCGCACAGTCCCCCTTTCGTTTCTGGGAGCAGGCGTGCTGCGATTGCATGAAGGGCAATTCCAGGGGGGACTGTTGATCTACGACAGCAATAACATTCCGACGACGTCGGGATTCGACCATCTGTTCGACAATGGTGCCAACGTCATGGGCTTCTGGAGGTTCTTCACCGAGATGAACGGCCTCCCCGGTTCGCATCTGTTCATGGGGACATATGCCGACGGAACGTTTACATCACTCGACCGGACCGGCTGGTCGTTCGACCCGGGCATGGGACTGATGGCCCCTGAAAACTCGGGAACGTGGAGTGCCGCGTACATTCTCGAGCAGAAACTCTGGGTCGACTCACGTGTGCCAACACGCAATGTCGGACTGCTGAGCCAATGGGGTTTGGCTGATCCGGACACTTGCCCCTACCATTGGGTCGCGAACGTTGCGGTGCAAGGGCAGGGCCTCGTTGCTGGCCGCGAACAAGACACCATGGGCGTTGCCTACTTCTACAGCGGCCTGAGCAACGACTTCCAGGACTTGATCGCTCCGGTAACACCGTTAGGCGATGTGCATGGAGCCGAAATCTATTACAACGCCCAGATCAACAACTGGTTTAACCTGACAGCCGACCTGCAAGTCGTCGAGCCCGCGATTGAGGCCAACGACACTGCAATCATCTTCGGCTTGCGGGGGAAGATTGACTTGTAAAAGAAGCGGCTCAATCTCGCCCGCTGTGCGGCAGTGGGGTCACAGTGCGATCACGTTGTTGCGAGATTTCGTTCTGTTGGCTTTGGCAGCCGCGAAGCTCGGTGTTTCTTGTTCCATGACGTGGACGAATCTTTCGCTCGTGCCCTCACGTCGACGAAGGGAGATCCCGAAACCGACGCCAGAATCACCATTGGTGTGCCAGCCGACGTGTCCCCTGAACAGAGCCATCTTGCTGAGGGACGTGGGCTTTGATGCGTTCTGTCATGCCCGCTCGAATGCCTCCGACCGCTAAGACATTGAAAAACTCAGGCGTGGGTGGCGGGGGTTAGGCACCACACTCTGCCGCAACACAATCGTCGCGTCGCCGGCTTGACGTGGAAGAAGTGCAAGAACGCTCGGTAAGGCCAACCCCGCTCAACGCGAAGGTCCTGCGACAGTTCGAGAAACTCTACCGGCAAATGTGCGCGGGCGAAGTGATCCTGATCTATGTGGATGAAGCGCATTTTCACCGGGATCTGGACCGATTCTCGTGGGGCCGAAAAGTGAGCTGTGGCGGCTGACGACTGCCCTGGTCTTTCGAAAATCAACTGTACGGGCTTACAATTTCACACAGGGCCGCTGTCTGATTTGGAATGAAGGTCGGTGCAATTCGGCCAACACGCTCATTCTGAGCATGCGGAATGGCTGGGGAACACCGATCGTCCGGTGATCATCCTCTGGACGGACTCCGTGGCATCGCCAACATCTCAAGGAAAAACCCGCTGAACATCGAACTCATTCCACTTCCGGGATACGTCCAGACCTGAACCCGATCGAAGGACTTTGGAAATGGATGCGGGAAGAGGTGACCAACACGCTGCCACAAAACATGAAGCCCTGTCATCGCCTGCAAAGAGTCATCGACACCCTCAATCGCGAACCTCTGAAAATCACCCAACGACTCGCCACGCTTCGAACTCGACCTCAGATCGAAAACTCCGCCTCTCAATTTGAACTTGGTTTAATATCGCGAGCTGTGGTCGATCTCTGATGCCGCAGTCTTTACCGTCAGTGTCGTTGGAAGCTCTCCCGATCGTGAGCGGCTTCGCCCAGCCTTCAACGTGGGTGGCTTTGCTGTCCTGGGCCAGCACGTTCTTGCCCCGAATGTGATGAGCTCTCGGTATGATCTGCGTATGGCGGTCCTCTCCGTCATCCGCGGACGGCCCATTTTTATGCTGCCAATATGGCAGCATGGCTCAATTCATTTGCTGAAAGTGCTTGCTGAGCAGTCAGATACGGTGGACTTGAAATGTCACCGATCAGAGCCGCTCCAACAAGTCAGAGAAAACCTTGTCGACCTGCTTGCAAACTCTCGTTTCGTGATGTTATCTATCGTAGTGAAGTTACCTATTTTACCAGTTGTAACTCCATCGCTGCATCGACCACGTCGCCTGCCGCGAACAAACTACGAAACGAAAAGTGAGAAATGGAACGATTCGGGATCCGGGTGTGCGTCGCCCTGCTTGGCTTGGTTATGGCGCATGAGTCTCAAGCGGCGTTGATCGTGGAGTACAACTTCGATGATGGCAACGCCGTCGCGAATGTCGTACATGCCGACGTCACGGCGTCAAATTTCGATGGGGGGAGTGGAGTCAACTTCGTCTCTTATGCCGATGCGAATGCGGGTGGCAGAGGCTTTCGCACTGCGAGTGCGGCTGCCGCTCTCACTGCAATGGATTACTGGCAATTCACGGTTACTGCAGTTCCCGGTCGCGCGCTGAATCTCACGAACCTCACCTTTGACGAGATCCGCGAGGCCTCGGGACCGGCGAACTTCCAGGTTCAGGTGAACGGCACACTGCTGGGAGAACTCACTTCTCTCACAACGACCTCGGCACGCGACCTCGATCTCTCAGCCTTCACTGGACTGAGTTCGGCCACGATTCGCTTCGTCGGATACAACGACGCCAATTCCGGTACCAGTTCCGACTGGTTCATCGACAATGTGCAGTTGAATGGCTCTTCCGTTCCTGAACCGAGTGCTTTGCTCATGGCGAGCGTGCTCATTCCGGGAATCTTGGCCTATCGCCGCCGCAAGCAGTCCACGTCGGCTGCCGCTGATCGAATTGCCGCTTGAATTCTCTTGGCTTTGCCAGTTCTTATTGCGACACCGATCGCGAGCCGTTCGGTGATCCGGCGATTGGCACTCCCGCTGGCAGCGGACGGGCGGCGACTTCGAAGCCGGCCTCGCGGACGAACGTGTTGAGCGTTTGATGGGCCTCGAAGCTGTCGGGGTAGACCCAGAAAGTCAGCGTTGCTCCCGGATAACGTCTGAGAATGCGCAGGAACCGCGAACCCTCTCGCAGTGCCACGTCAGGAGTTTCTCCTTCTAAACCAGGCTCGGGGACCAGCAGCCATTGCGTCACGCCGACGCGGATCATGTTGGTGCCTCCCGCTCTCAGTTCATCCAGCAGCGACATGTCCTGCTGCTGCACGATGTACTCCATGCGAAAGCCCTCCTCGGGGCCGACACTCCCTTTGTAGTAGCGCAGCTTGAGCAACAGATCCCGCTGGCGTTGGATGTCCGTTTGCACCAACGCTGCCAGTTCCTCGATGGGGACATGCGAGATGCGCCCCTCCGCCAGACGGAAATGAACTTCGCGTTGTGTGACGACACGCCCGAGCGGTGTGAGTCGATGTTCCAGCACTTCGACTTCCGGTTCGCGTTGCGATTCGACATCGAGCGCGTAACGCAGTTCGCTCAACTGACTCTCCGTCTGCAGCAGGGCCGCCTGCATCTGATCCAGTTGTGACGCCTCTTCCGCGAGCGAACCCCGTTGTGCAGCAAGCATTGCAGTGTGCTCGGAGATGGCGGTCTGCGCATCACGATGTTGTTGGTCGAGCGTGGCGTATTGACGTTGCGCTTCGGAAATGCGTTGCTCCAGATCAGCAATCATTCCGTTGAGCGTCTGCGATTGGTCAACAAGTTCCGCAGGGGGACGCACCTCGGGCGGAGGAGGACGGATCGGAGCCGGTTCCACGACCACTTCGGGAACAGGCTCCGGGAGAAACGCGCTCGGCCAGCCGGCGGACTGACCCAGATCCGCAAACATCGGAGCCGCTTCAATCACGATCGTCGGTATGTCCAGTTCGATTGTCGGCCCTTCAACGTCGGGGACGTTGAGGGGAGCCGTTATCAATGGCGCGCGGCTGACCTTCACTCCGGCGACAACGATCAGAATGATCAAGATGCCCACGATGTTCGCAATAACATCGAGGAAGGCATCGGAACCGAACGACTGTTCGTTATCGCGATTCTTACGAGACATGTTCGAAAGTCATTCGGATGTGTAGTTGGCCGACCAGTTGATTTGCCATTCGCTGACGATGTCTGCCATTTGTCGTAAATGGGCGTTGCCACCGCGGCGAATCTCGAACCGTATCCGCGGCACCCAGGTTCCGCCCTCGGGAGCAGCTTCCCAAGTCGCCATACGCGACCGCAGACGTTCCGCGAGCAACGCGGCCACCTGTTCGCGACTCATGTTGGACGTAATCCCCACGGCCTGTTCGCCGGCAACCTGGAACGATGTGCCGTCGATATAAATGTAGACGTCGCGCTGATAGCCGAGCGTGCCTTGCGGCTGACCCGGTTCATTCGACCCGCGCACGACCGGCGCGGGCGACGTGTTGGATGACGTGGTTCCCGAGTCTCCCGTCCCTCCATTGCCAGACGGGTTCGATGTCTCAATCACCAGCGGTCGCATCGGCCCCGTTGAGCTTTGACGACCTGGCGAGCTGCCAGTCTCTGCTCCGCCGAACAGGCCAGGGTGTGTTTGATACGACGGCGAGCTGTCTGGCCCACGAGGGCGCTCAATCCAAGAAGGGGAACTCGACGGCGACGATTGTCGCGGTGACTGCGGTCCTTCACCCATTCCTTGCCCTGGATTGCCCCCTTGGCTTTCGCGGCTGGGGCTGTCCCCTCCTTGTCGCGGCTGCGTCTCCTGCCCATCGCTTTGGTTGGACTGACCCTGGCGTTGCTGACCCTGGTCTTGCTGGCCCTGGTGTTGTTGACCTGCTTGAGGTTGACCCTGCTGGGGCTGCGCGGTTTGCGATTCACCTTGCGATGATGGACCCGTTCCTTGCGGTTGATGAAGTTGATGCGTGCGACCGGCGGACTGCTCCTGTGAACTTGACGAACCTCCCGGACGAGAGGAATCGACAGGCGTACCGAAGATGGCCGACAGATCGCCGCGATCTGGTCCAGAACCAGGCGATTGCGAACCCCCATTGCCCGTTGATCCTTCATTGGCGACGCCTTGAAGCTGGGCCACTTCGTCCAGATAGAAGTTGCCGCGCGAATCCATGAACTGCAGCGGTCCGGCCAGCGGCAAGTTGCCTCCGCCGACTCGGTCTCTCACACGATTGCGATCGGCGAGACATGACTCGACGGCTTCGCGACAGAGCTGGGTCGCTTCCGGCGTCGATTCGGGCCAGGCGAATTGCTGATCGGCTCCGACCAACTCGTAACCAAAGCGTTCTCCGACCGACTCGAGCAGCTTGCGGGCGATGTAGTAGGAGATCGTTCCCCCCGGCCGAACGACAAGCAAGATGTAGGGGTCGCCGCCTGCACCTGCTTGCGTATCGTGCTGATTCCAATACCGAACCAGCACGTCGGCCCCCGCCTGGAGAGGGTTGTACGAAGGCGTGAACCCCTGGATGTCCTCGGCGCTTAAGAACACAGATTCCGACGCAAACCGAATTTCGTTGGCGGTGCATTCGATGATGATCGGCCGGCGCGACGTACCGGTCGAGTAATCGTAAGGCAGGATGGAGTATTGCGATGCCGCCGGCGTCGGTGAATTGCGAGCCACTTGCAACTGTGTGGCGGTCGCGTCGATCTCACGTGTGAGTGCCGCATGGGATTGATGCAATCGCTGTGCGTCGGCATCGAGCGCGGCCTGTTGTTCAAGGACCGAGCGAGCCTCATTGTCGAGTTGCAGGCGTTGCGCTGCGAGATTCTGAATCACGCGATTCGCGGCGGAGAGCGTGGCCTGCCATTCTTCCCAGTTCTGTTCGAGAGTCGTCCGACGCGACTCAAGATTGATGACGTTTGTCTGCCATTCGCGACGCAATTCCTCGTTCTTCCGGACCGCCTCGGCGTATGGATCGAGTTCCGCCGCAGGTGGAACGGGTGCCGGTTCCCAAGTGGTTTGAGGAACAGACCACCGCGGAGCATCGGAATCGGGTGTCGCGAGTACGATCAGCGGCACAGCCGTCACTTCGACTTCAGGCTTTTCAGCCGCTGGCTCGTCAACCGCAACCACGACGGCAGGGGCTTCCGTTTGGTTCATTTCCTCCAGCGCCTGCTGCCGAATGCGGCGTGTCGTCACGAGCAGCAGCAGGATCAGGGCTCCCATCGCGCAGACCAGCACTGCCAGAAACTCAAAGAGCGAGACGGCAGGCCTCGATTTGCGGCGGGCAGACATGAACGTGGATCCGAATGTGACAACTGCGAGACGACTGGCTCACTCCTGTGAAGAGTTCGCCAACTTAAGCGGCTTGCGGCCGCACGCGGGTCGTCAACATGTGAACGGCGGCCGTCAACTGATGCAGTGTTTCTTCAAACGTTTCGGCCGCACGCACGGCTTCGAGGTTGCTGGTCAAACGGTCTTGCAGCCGGACGAGATGCTCTTCATTCGCGACGACCTGCGCGAGCAGATCGCCCTGCGCGGTAAGAGTCTCGATCTGGCGTTCGATCGCGTTCGTCGCCCCTTCGAGGCGGTCCTGCCAGACACCGACCTGCACCGACATCGACTCCGCAAGTGCCAACTGTCGGCGTTCGAAACCCGACTGCGCTTCGAGCAAGTGGGCGTGGAGTTGTTGACCCATCTCCTGCAGACCCGTGGCGAACTTTTCCTGCTGGGAGTAGCGACGCTGATCGGCCGAGTCGACACTGTCGATCAACATCTGAGAGCAGGCGTCGAATGCGGTCAGCACTTTGCCCTGCAGTTCATCGACCAGTCGGCGATGCTCATCAAGCGACAGGGCGACGCCGTCGACGAGTGATTCCGACAGGTGCGAATGTCGTTCGCTGAGTGTCGCGCTCCAGCGGTCGCGGAGCTCGTTGAGCGAATCGTCCCACAATTCGACATGCTTGTGCAGCAACGACTCGGTGTTCTTCACGAGTTGCTGAGCCGCATGTGCTTCGGCGTCGACCAGTGAACTCTCGGCGGATGCGGGATCATTGAGAACCGTCGACAACTGATGAGCCGCCAGGTCCTCGACTTGTGTGATGATCGATTCTTCGCTCCGCTTCACGAAGAAGTACGAGAAGACGAGCACCAGCGAGAGTGACAGAGCCAGGGCCGTCGTGTCGAATGCGACCGCGAGGCCGCCGGTGACGTCGTTGAGCGACGAATCGAGTTGATCGGGCGTGATGTTAGCGATCGAGATCGTCACACCCATTACCGTGCCGAGGAATCCCATGATGGGAATCGCCCACGTAATCGTCTGCAGCAATGCATACGAATCGTGCAGGCGGTTGTATCCCTGATCGGAGAAGTGTTTGAGTTCGTCATCGAGCCCGGCACTGCGTCCGGTGCGCTGCACATGACGGCAAGCATCGAGTATCCGCTGAAACCACCATGTCTGACGGTAGATAGCTGGTTCCGAGTGAATGCGGGCTTCGAGATGCTCTGCCCGTTCGATGGCATTCAGCTTCTCGATCTCTCCACGTTCGGGAAGGATGTCGCCGGCCAAAGCCTGGCGTTCACGTCGCAGACGAAACAGTTTGATTCCCAGGATCGACATCCCGAGCACGAACAAGCCCATCTCCGCGTACTCGATCGGGTGTCCGCAGAAGTACCGTTGCATGAACTCCTGCGAGAACGGCAGATGCGGAATCGCCTGGTAGAACGCCACTAGAAAGAGTGTCGTCCAGAACCAGGGAGACGTCAGCAGGCCTCCATCGGTGGAAGAAGGCCGTTCAGTCGTCGACGGCGTTGATGCATCTGGGTTCGCAGTCACAGCGGCAGGGTCAATCGCGGACATCGTGTCCCTCTTGGCGAGTTCCATTGGTAAGTCGAACGCCGGCAGAATCTGCCGATGCTGGCTCGTCAGCCAGTGCGCACGCTCGGACGAAGGCGCAACGCGGCCCCATCCATCCACGTTATCGGAACAACCGTTACAACCGCTTCAGTCGAATTTCTTGAAATCAGCAGATTCACGGAAGTTGCTGTTGGCGAGAGATTTGGGCGTTGATGGAACCGCATTACCCGAGCACGACGCGCTCGGTCGGGTATTCGTAACGCCCGCTGGAGTGGCGGCCGGCGAGGGCGATCAGCAGTGTCAGCGGGCCGACGCGGCCCAGGAACATGATGATCGTAATCACCCACAGCGACCCAGGCGTCAGCGACTTGGTGATCGACATCGTCTCGCCGCCGACTGTCACCGACGAAGAGAGGCCGACAGTTCCCGCGGCACTGCTCACTTCGAACATATGATCGAGGAACAATTCGGGGCGATGCTCGAGCAGCACGACCAGCAACGTGCCGGACATCACCACGAGCGCTGCAAGAAAGGTGACGGCAAACGCGCGATTCACCAGTTCGAACGGAATCGTGCGGCCGAAACATTCCACCTGCTGTCGCCCCTTAAGAATCGAAGCGAGTCCCAATATCGAAACGCCAAACACCGTCGTCTTAATGCCTCCCGCCGTCGATCCGGGACAGGCTCCGATAAACATCAGCAGGATGCCGAACAACTTGGTCGAGGGCTGCAGCTCGCCGATCTCGACCGTGTTGAAGCCGGCCGTGCGGAACGTGACGGACTGAAACCACGCATTGGCAAACCTGTCGGCAATCGACTCCGACTCTCCTTGTCTTTCAATCAGTAGATACAGGATCGTGCCGCCGACGAGCAGGCAAGCCGTTGTGATGAGGGCGACCCGCGTTGTGAGATGCAATCGCAACTTGACTCGCGCCGGTCGGCTGATCAGTTGCGAACGTCTAGGTATGAAACGACGGCAGTACGTCGACAGATTCTGCAACGTGCCAAATCCCATTCCTCCGACGATAATCAATAGCGCCATTACGCCCCAAATCTGCCAGTAACCCGCCATGCCGACGAGACTGTTCTCGGTGAGCGCGAATCCCGCGTTGCAAAATCCGCTGACGGAGTGAAACACGCTTTGAAATACGCACTCTCCCAGCGGTAAATGGCTCCAAAGTCCCGAGAGCAAGACGGCTCCGACCACTTCGGCGATCAGCGTGAAGCCGATAATCGCCAGGACAAGGCGATTGAGATCCTGCTGCCCCTCGGCCACGAGCAATTCGCGCATTGTGGCCGATTCGCGCAGTCCCGCTCCGCGCCCGGCAATGGCAGCGAAGATCGCGCCAAATGTCATGATTCCCAATCCTCCGCATTGGATCAGCAGCAGAATCACGCATTGGCCAAATCGACTCCAGTAGACGCCGGTGTCGACGACAACCAGGCCTGTCACGCAACTGGCGCTCGTCGCAGTGAAGAGGGCGGTCTGAAACGGGGCGGAAGTCCCATCCGCGGAACTTCGCGGCAGCATGAGCGCGACGGTTCCAAACATGATGAGCACCAGAAACGATCCGATAAGCACGGTCGCCGGATTGATGCCGCGGGCTGCAATCTCACGCACGCCACGCACGAAACCAAACAACGAATACAAGACCATTATCGTCTTCGTGACGAAGACGATCGCTTCCCAGCGCGACGAGACTGCTAGGTCGGTTTCCGCAAGTGTCGGTCCGAGCAGGAAGCCTGCGAAGATGCCGACGATCCAGGCTCCCGCGGACAGCACGATCACGCGATGCCTGCGAAAGAAAGAAGGTTTCGCGAGGCTCCAGCGATATCGCAAGATGATACTGGCGGTAATGACGGCCATCGCCAGTACCACGAGCACTCGAGCGACGGGATGCGATCCCGACTGCTGCCCATGATCGACGATCGTCGAAAGCAACCCTACAGCAATCGCAACGCGATCCGCGCGCTTCAGCCACCTCACGCCTTCCGGATGACTGGAGTCCCGCGACAGCAGTTGCTGTGTTTGTTCGAACTCGAATTCCATGGAAGAAAGGTGGGAAGTTAAAACGATAAAGGGGCAGGAGCCAGGACTTGATCAACAGCAAACGGAATCAACTCACTACCCACTGCCAACACACATTTCACACTCGGCCCATTGGCCGAAATTCTCTTCGACACGAATCCAGAGTGTCGACATTGTCTGGCGGAACGATTCTCCCAGGCGATCGAGCAACTGTTCGCCGATCCATTGGGCGATGAGTTCGGCCGTCGTGTTGGCGATCGGCAACAGCCGGCAATCCTCACTGGGAAAGATCCACCGCTTGTCGCGAAATCTTGCGGTCACTTCGTTGTCGGTAGACGTGACTTCAATCAGCGGATGCGACATCGGCAGCAGCACATGGTGGTCGAGTTCGTTCACCAACGCCTGCAGATGATCCCGGAGCGCGATAAAGTCGTAGACGTAGTGGTTCTCATCGAGTGGACCGGCGACCTCGACCGACGCCCGCCAGTTGTGCCCATGCAGCCGTTCACACACATCGCCATTAAATGTGATGAAGTGGGCCGCGCTGAACACCAGGTGATCTTTCGTCACCTGCACTCGAAACCGCGTGTTGGGCATCTACCGTCCCTTCCTCCTCATTGTGACGCTTTGTCGTGACTCTGTGTCCGGACTCGATTCTTTCTGATGCGGTGGCAATGCTCACCAATCGTCCGCACATGAGTGTAGCGACGTTCGACCTCGATTGAATTGCGCTTCCCCCTGCCGTAGTCTGCATGTTAACTGCTGGAGTCATTCCGACCCAGCAGTCACGCTTTCTCTACTGAACTCTCCCAGTTTCACAAGGCTCATTGATGAGAACCGCAAGCGACTGGTTGGTCATTGTCGTTATTGCTTTTGGCCTCGTGTACCTCGAGGGGGATGCGGTTACGGCGTTTGTCGATGACGTCGCGGCTCCCGAAGCCGATGCTCCGATCGAACGGCATCACGAGTTCGACTGCATCGCCGACAGCGGCGATCCGGGGCCCGCTCCGCTGCGACGCCTGACATTGTCGGAATACATCAACACGGTACAGAGCGTCTTTGATGTCGATATCACCGCCGATGCCGAGCGCTACTTCCCAAGGGACATCAGAGCCGACGGCTTCAACAACACGGCCTACAACCTGACGGTCGACCTGGGACATATTCAAGCATATGCACGACTGGCGGATATCGTCGTCGGTCAGATTGACGTCGTCGCGTTCGTGGATGAGTTCGCATCCGCGCGAGAGCTGACCGACGAGAATATGAGCGATGTCATTACGCGCATGGGAACGTGGGTACTGCGTGGTCCATTAAACGAACATGAGGTCGAAACCTATCTCAACATCTCACGAGCCGTTGCCGAGGAGCAAGGGGAGTTTCGCGATGCCGTCGGCTATGTGCTGCGTGCCATGCTGCAGTCCCCCAGGTTTCTCTATCTGATCGAGAATCGCCAGGGGAATGGGGCTCCCCGCCTGCTCGGCGATTATGAGTTGGCTGCGAGAATGAGTTATATCCTCTGGGGAGCGCCCCCCGACCGCGAATTGATGCAGGCTGCCGAGAATGGAGAATTGTTGGATGCGGCGAATGTCCAGAGTCAAGTCGAACGCATGCTGCAGGATCCGCGTGCCATCGAACGTTCGCGGCAGTTCATTACCGAGTGGCTCGATCTCGATCGCTTGAGTTCGCTCCGACCGAATCCCGAACGCTTTCCGACGTGGAACGATCAACTCGCCGCCGACATGCGAGAGGAGACGCTGGCCTACTTCGCCGAACTCGCGTGGCAACAAGACCAGCCGTTAACGGAACTGATGCACGCGCAGTTCACCTACGCCACGCCGCGACTGGCGGCACACTACGGACTGCCGTGGAACGAGGCCTTGGGCTATTCAACGAGCGACACCGTTCAAGGACCGCAACGCAACACCGAAGGCTTGCTCGCCCTCTACACGTTTCACGAACGGGAGGGCGAGACGATACACGATGTCTCGGAGGCCGGCGACCCGCTGCATTTGCAGATCCCCGATCGGGACGCGGTTCAATGGACCGACGCCGGACTCCAAATCACATCTCCGACATGGATCAGCACCGCGACTTCTTCCGCGGAACTGGTCGATGCGATCAAGTCGACGCAGGAATTCTCGTTGGAGGCATGGGTTACTCCGGCCAACACCGAACAGACGGGGCCCGCGCGCATCGTGACCCTTTCCACAACGACCAGCTATCGCAACTTCACGTTAGGACAGGATGCCGCTCTGTACGAGTTTCGCTGCCGGACCACAGATCGCGGCACCAACGGTTCGCCAGGACTCCGGTCAAACCCCTATTCGGCGACGTTGATGCCGACGCATGTGGTCTACACGCGCGAAGCCGGAGGCTTGGCGAAGATCTACGTGAATGGAGAACTGCAGGGTGCCGAACAGATTTCCGGCGATCTCTCCAATTGGGACAGCAGCTTCTCGTTCGGACTCGCCAACGAAGCGACAGGGGACCGACCCTGGCTCGGGACGCTTCATCTGGTGGCCGTCTTCAATCGTGTGTTGTCGGAAGATGAGATTGAGTCAACCGGCGGCAGCGTGTCTCGCTACAATCTGACGGCAATTCCAGAACGCGGTGGACTGCTGACCCAGGGAAGCGTACTGACGGTCGGCGGCGACAACGCGTCGATGGTCGCCCGAGGGCTGTTCGTGCTGCACGACGTACTTGCCAGTGGTGTCAGCGACCCGCCTCCCTGCGTCGACACCACGCCGGTGCCGACGGAACCCGGGCTGTCGCATCGCGAAATCGCCGAGCAGCGCATGGCCGATCACTCATGCGGTGGCTGTCACGCCCACTTCGAACCGTTGGCCTTCGGACTCGAAGTCTTCGACGGCATCGGTGCGTTCGGCGAACGGGATGAGCACGGTAATCAACTACGAAGCGATGGAGAAATCCTCTTTCCTGAAGCCGACGAAGCGATTCGGTACGAGAACACGCGACAGCTGCTCGATCTACTTGGCGAGAGTGAACGCGTGCGACAATGCCTGACCATGAAAGTCACGCAGTTTGCAATCGGTCGCCCCCTCGCGCAATCAGATGTCTGTTCATTAAGTGAGATTCACCAGACTGCGCATGACGCCGGTGGAACCTATGCCGACCTGATGACGGCAGTTATCATGAGCGACCTCGTGCGCAAGACTCGAACGGAGAACTCTCCATGACGAAGCGATTCATCAGCCGGCGATCAATGCTCAAAGGGCTCGGTGGTGTAACCATCGGCTTGCCGTTCCTGGAGGAAATGTTGCCGAAGGCCGTGGCCGCGACACAAGTCGAGGCCGTGCCGACGCGGGCCTTCAATGTCTTCTTCGGCTTGGGCATCCCCGCGCCGTTGCAGACTGAAGGTTTTGACGGCGTCCTCGAACCGTTGCGACCGTTGAGCGACAAACTGCTCATCATGCGGAACATCAGTCAGGTGCGGTGCGACGAGGACGGCATCAACGCACATTTTGACGGTGCCTCGGGTGCCTTCACGGCCGAGCCTCCCAATGGCGAAGCAAAGTCGGGCGGCCCGTCGATCGATCAGATGGTGCGAATGTCGCATTATCCGCAGGGAATGCCTCCCGGAATGGTGCAGACATTGATCGGCGGCACATTCTTCCGTCGCAGTCGGCTCAGCCGATACGTTCACAGTTACAATGGCGACGGAACCGCGGCGGCCGCGATGCAGGAGAAGCCGCGAGATCTCTTCGATCGCGTTTTCGGCGAGATCGATCTCCCCGAAGGTCCGACCAATGGCAGTCAGCAACGACTACGGCGCAGCGTGCTCGATTCGGTGGTCGATCAATACCGTTACTACACGGGGACCGGCTCGCCTCTCAGCGCGGCATCGCGGGTTCGCATTGCCGAGCATCTGGAGCGTGTCCGCGAGTACGAGCAGCGTGCGTTTGAGATGCAACGTACGGTGCAGGTCGAAACGCCTCCCGACTCGCGGTTGCTGCATGGTGACGAGGCCGACCCCGGCGGCGAAGGGATCGACATCACGCTGGAAGAACTCACCGAAGAATGGCGGCTGATGGCCGACCTTTACGCTCTCGCCATTCAATGTGACCGCGTGCGGTTTGGTTCGCTCACATTCCTGGCGGCAGGGGAGCGCATCAGGCTCACCGGAGATTACGAGTACGACGGCCGCCTGGTCTATCACTTCGACGATGGAAGAGACCACAACGCGAGTGGCTCTGATGGCTGCAGTCACGAATGGTGGCACAAGTTCGATCCCGATAAGGAGAACATACAACTGCGGGCTCATGCACATATGAAGATGCGCGAAGTGGCCTACTTCCTGCAGAACCTGGACGGCCCCGAGTCACTCGAAGCGAACGGACGCACGATTCTGGAGAACTCGATGATCACGATCTCCACCGAATCGGGCGATGGCCGTCACAACAACGTCGAGCGCGAACTGTCGGGGGTCTTTCATGCGATCACCGGAGCCAATGGACGGTTCAAGACGGGCGACATTGTCGATGTTGGCGCGGAGGGGCTCGACGTTTACAACACGATGCTCACCGCGATGGATGTCAGCGATCGTCTCGGTCCCACTCAGCGCGACGCCCATTCCGTCGACTCGATTCGTGTTTGACCTCCGGACTCGATGCGCAAACAGAGGACGGCGTCATGTTTGACGCCGATCACCAGGGCTTGCGATCCACCTGGAAGCCACTGGTTGCGACCGACCTCGTCTTCAAGGTGGTCGCGTTCGTGTTGCTGACTCCTTTGGTCAGTCTGCTGTTTCGCCTCTTTCTGGCGATCTCGGGACGCACGATTCTTGCGGATGCCGACATCGCGAAATTTCTACTGCATCCCTTGGGATGGTTGACGGTCATCATTGTCGGCGGGGGAGCCATTGGGATTCTCGCCCTCGAACAATCGGTGCTGATGACGATCAGCCTGACTGCCGCGCATGGCAAGTCGCTCGGCATCCGCGAGGCGTTCACGTTTGTCGCAGGCAAGGCCGGAGGTGTGTTGCGAATCACCAGACGCATGGTGGGCCGAGTGTTGCTGCTGGCGGCGCCGTTTCTGGCGGCCGGCGGCGGCCTCTATGTGCTGTTGCTCACCGATCGCGACATCAACTTCTATCTGGCTCACAAACCGCCGAAGTTCTGGTGGGCTGTCGGGCTGATTGGCGCGATTCTGCTGTCGCTGCTGGCTCTCATCGTCAGTCGAATCGTGAGTTGGTCGATTGCGATTCAGTTGCATCTGTTTGAAGGGATCGAATCTGGCACTTGCCTGAAGACAAGCCACGACCGCGTGCAGGGAAATCGCCGCACGATCGCAATGTGGGTCGTCGTCTGGTGGTTGCTGTGTTCATTCATCGGAAGCCTCGCTACTGGATTGGTCATCGGCATCGGGGAATGGATGATTCCCGATGTTGTGCATTCATTGTGGAGACTCGTGTTCGCGTTGGGATGCCTGCTGTTCGTGTTGGGGGCCGTCAATCTCGCCGCGAATCTGCTGGCCGTCATCTCTTTCGCTTTGTTGCAAGCGCATGTCTACGACCGCTTTGGACGAACGGAAAGATTCCACATCCCGGGTTCCGACGCAGTTATGCCAGCGACTGCATTCCGATGGACGAGAGGTCGAGTTGCTTCTGCGCTGGTGATGTCGCTCGCGGCGGCCACGGCCATGGGAGTCCTGACGATTCGCTCGGTGAAGTTGGAAGACAATGTCGAGATCACCGCGCACCGTGGAGCATCCGCCGTTGCTCCGGAAAACACGCTGGCCGCCATCCGGCAGGCGATTGAAGACGGTGCCGACTGGGTCGAGATCGATGTGCAGGAATCAAGCGACGGAGTCGTGCTTGTGATTCACGATAGCGATCTGTCCCGAGTTGCCGGCGTCGATCTCAAAGTCTGGGACGGAACGGCCGAGCAACTGCGATCACACGACATTGGCAGTTACTTTGATCCCCAATTCGCCAGTGAGCGCATGCCGACTCTCGCCGAAGTGCTCGAAGTCTGCCGTGGGAGAGTGGGAGTCAACATCGAACTCAAGTTCTATGGACACAATGTCGCGCTGGAACAGAAGGTGATCGACATCGTCGAGGAATTTGACATGGCGAATGACGTGGTCATCATGTCGCTCGAGGCCGAGCTGATTCACAACGTCAAACGGCTGCGGCCTGACTGGACCGTGGGACTGCTGACGGCTGTCTCGGCCGGCGATCTGACACGAGCCGAGGCCGACTTCCTCGCGGTGAACGCTTCGCTGGCGACGCCGGAGTTCGTGCGGCGGGCAAACCAGCGAGGCAAGGCCGTCTACGCCTGGACGCTGAACGACGCCCCCGCGATGTCGACGATGATCAGCCGGGGAGTGGATAATCTCATCACGGATCGGCCCGCCCTCGCGCGCCGCGTTCTCGACGAGCGAGCGTTGCTGAGTCCGACCGACCGCATCCTGATCGATCTCGCCACACGCTTCGGCATCGTGCCGACGATCGTCGACGACCAATAATGCGCCCGCACGATATGTTCGTTGGTGGTGGCGGCGAGCCATCCGCCGACACACGGCCGCGGCTTGCAGAAAACAACGGTTCTCATTTTATTCATGACGGAAATGGTGGTCGTCTGCTTCTGCAGGTCACAGCTGGCATACGAAATTGTCGTCCTCGCTGTGTGGAAAAGGGACACGAATCGTCTCACGTCGACCGCGGATCCAGAGCACACCACAAAGCCGACGCGACCTTTCACTCATAGCTTCACTCTTCGTCGCCCGTGTTTCTTGCCCTCTGTAGATTTCCAGACAAAACAGGGAACTTTTCACTTCGCGGGCTGTATAACTCGGCAGAGATCAATCACAAACTTTCCAACGGTCCGGGATCAGCACGCGTGGTAGTCGAAGATCGAGAGCTTGTTCGGCGCGTGCTCGCCGGGCACACGGACGATTTTCGTGTGCTCCTGGAGCGCTACCAGCCGTCGGTCTATCGCTTCACCCGCGGCCTGCTCTGGAACCGGGAGGATGCCGACGACGTGACACAGGATGTATTTCTTGCAGCGTTCGCCAATTTATCCAGCTACGTCGCCTCGCGCGCGTCCTTCTCGACGTGGCTGTTCACCATTGCCCGTAATCGCTGCATCAATCTGCTTAAGCGGCCTCGTCCGGCGGCACTTGACGAAGAGACTGCGGTCCAAGATGTCGCGCCGCGCGATGCGCTCGCCATTCAGGAGGTCGCGCAGCAGCTTGAACGAGCGTTGGCAGCTTTGCCGATGGAACAGCGTTCCGCCTTCGTCTTGGCCGAAATCGAGGGATTGCCGTACGCCGAAATCTCGCGGATCGAACGTACTTCCGTCGGCACCGTGAAGTCGCGCGTGCATCGAGCTAAACAACGACTTCGTTCCTTACTTGAGCCCGTGATGAGAGCATCGAAGTGACAGACGATTTCTACAACGAGTGGCTTGCCCAGCGCCGGCAGGAACTTCCACCGCCGACTCTTTCCGATCAGATCATGCAGCGCGTCGGTGAGATGGAGCGACACCAGCATGCCGTCTGGTGGCTGCGGCTGATGCAGCGTGTTGAGCATTCGTGGGTCAGTCGCTGGGCCGTCTGCGGTGTTGCGTTGGTGGTGGGCAGTGTGCCGTTTCTTTATCTGGCGTACGTCGCCCAGTTCGTGACTTTCTGAGGAGTGTGGAACATGGCAAATATGGTGACATCGAGACGCATTCCCTGGGTGGCGTTAGCCCTCTCCTTCCTGTCAGCCGGCGTGGGCCACATTTACTGTGGCCGAATCGCCAAGGGGCTGCCGCTGTACTTTGCCTGGATTCTTATTCCGCTCTGTGTGACGGCGGCGGCACTGGGGCCGCCCTCCGAGGCCAGTCTCGTGCTGCTGGTGATTCTGCCCGTGCTGGGCATCATCATCGTCTATTTTTATGCCGCCATTGATGCGTGGCGACTTGCGCATGAGATCGGTTCGGAGTATACGCCGCGAGATTTCAATCGCGCGGCGGTCTACTGGCTGCTGATTATCGTCCAGATCATCTACCCCATCGGGCTGGTCGCCGGTGTGCGCGGCATGGTGTATGAAGCTTTCCTGGTTCCAGCCAGCAGTATGAGCCCCAACATCCTCAGCGGGGACCGCATACTCGTCAGAAAGCTGTTGCCAATGCATCACTTTCCCGATCGCGGCGACTTGATCGTATTCCGCAACCCGGAGCCGACCGGCGGCACGACATTCGTCAAGCGGGTCGTGGCCGTTGCCGGCGATCACGTCCAGATGGATGGCACGCGGCTACTGATCAACGGCAGAGAATTGGAAAGGGAACGTGTGCCTGATGAGAGCTTGAGAATCCTTGGAGAAGACGTCAAAGGACAAGTCTCCTACGAGGTGAACTCTGCCCAGCGCTATCTGGTCGCTTACGAAGACGCTCCCGATGGAACGGGCGCGGAGAGGCAATTCGAGATCACAGTCCCCGAGCGTCATGTCTTTGTGCTGGGTGACAATCGAGACCGCTCGAACGACAGCCGGAACTTTGGAGCGATCCATATTGGAGACGTCATCGGGTACGTCGACTACATCTACTGGCCCTCCGAATCCTGGACGAGATTCGGGGTCGTTAACGCTGGTGATTGAACTGTGTGGTTGAATCAGCTGGAGGACACCGGATGCTCTCACGGCCTGGGACGGGTGACTGTGATATTTCTCGACTCTCGGTAACCGCAACGCAACTTTGACAAGGCCGCAGGCTCGGCCCAGGACTCGGGAGTCGACTGTGAGGAAGGCGACGTTGACCCAGCATACTCGCGAATACAGACACGCCGATTCTTGTCGTTTCTACAATTCGTACAGTGGAATGATTGAAAGATTGTACAAACCGTGTTGACCCTGATCGGGCGATGCCATTATCACTCCCTCCCTCACGTCTCCTCTCACATCTCGTCTCCCACCTCTCCCTCAATCCTCTCCACAACCTGGCAGCAAGTGTCGTCACGGCGCGTCGCGCTCTCGACATTTGAAATGCTCTCTGTTTTGCGTTCCACCAATGCGAAACAACCGGAGTCTGCCTTACGGTCACTGCACGCCGCGTTCCTCTCGATTTCAGATTTCATTCGCGTCACGTCCTTCTCAAGACTTGTCGCCTCTTGAAGTTGGATCTCCATCGAGTGGAACGGCATGGCCAGGTTGTCGCTTGGGTTGTGTGAGTGGTTCGAGTCCATCGTTCTCTCACTTTCAGCCTCTCGATCGCCATGCACGAAACAACTTCCTCCTACGGATCGACGTTGCGGATGACCGGCCGGGTCGCCATCTGCTCCGGCTATCCTCGTTCGCTTCAGCAACTGTGCGAGATCGTTCAGCGGCACGGCTTCGAGCCGATCCCTGCGACGCTGGAGAACGTCACACAGGCACTGCAACAAAGCGAAATCGACGCTTGTATCGTCGATGAGCCGCCGGGTGAGGAGTATGTTCGTCGCCTGCAGTCGGCCGCCCACGACTGTGGCCGGACGACGCAGTTTCTGCTGCTTCCGAGCCTGAGTGGTCTCGGATTCGCCGTCCCCGAGCACGAAACGCATCGCTGCGACGTGCTGAAGCCGCCGCACACCGCCGAGCATCTCGGACGCGCTTTATTCGCATCGGTGGGACGCTCGAAGAAACTGGCGGGACAGTCTCCCGAAGAAACCGCCCGCCCCGCGACGCGTCTGGCCGATCAACTCGTCGGACATAGCTCCGTGATCCGAGAGATTCGCGAGCGTGTCGAGCGAGCCATCAGCCATCATCGCCCTGTTCTGGTCCACGGCGAGTCCGGCGTTGGAACAGGCATCACCGCCCGCTCGATCCATCTCTTGCAGCATGGCAAGGCGCGGCCCCATGTCCGTCTGCGATGTCTGGTCCTCACCGCATCGGCCATCGAACAAGAACTGTTCGGCGAACCGGGCTGGGCGGGCCGACTCGACTCCGCTGCCGGCGGCACGTTGCTCTTGAGCGACATCGAGCACATTCCGCTTATCACTCAAGAACGGCTCGTTCATGAGTTCCGTCGTCGTCAACTCGGCAAGCAGGAACCCGACCAGAATCATGTGCGATTGTTCGCGACGACTCAGTTGCCGCTCCGACAGATTGATGCCTGGCAAGACCGCATCCTGCCGGAACTGCTGCACCTCTTCCATCCCGATGACCGCATCTCCATCGCTCCTCTTCGCGAACGGCGTGTCGACATCGCCCCATTGTCCGAGCACTTTCTGTGGGACTATGCAACCCGCAACGGCGAAGTCGCCCCACGACTGGGAACTGAAGCGATTCAGCGGTTGCGTCAACACGACTGGGCCGGCAACGTGCGTGAACTCTCGAACGTGATGCACTGCTGCCTTGCCCTCTCGGACGGGCAGGAAGTTCAACCGGAACAGATCGACGCCTGGATTTCACAAGTTCAAAGTGCCGAGCAGACATTGTCGCCGGGACTCACGCTCCAGGAAATGGAACGCAAGCTGATCGAAGCCACCTTTACCCGTTACAACGGCAACCGCGAACTCACAGCCCGCTCGCTGCAGATGGGTGTGCGAACGCTGTCGGGCAAGCTGCGAGATTACGGCTACCCCCCACGCGGCGGGCCAGGCTCCAATCGCAAGGTGGCGTGATCGGCGGTCGCCGATCATGCACGGCCGCGTGACGGAAGAGTCTATCTCCATCGTCCCGCAATGCCGCGAGAAGCAATCACGATCAACGGCCGCGTCCCCGGGGCGCGGCCGCCGGCTTACCTGCTGAAAGACGCATGACCACTCCGGCGGAGACACATCCCGTTCACATCGGCTGGCGTTCGCGACTAGCCCATCCGCCGACCCTTGCGATCTGCGGTGTGGCGCTGGTGGTGCTTGGAGTCATCGTCTGGAACTCGTTTGCCGCTCGACAAAGCGTGCGGATTCCATTGACGGACGACCTGGCACGTCAGCCCGCACACGAAGTTGTGGCGACATTCAAGGCTCTCGGCATCGACAACGTGTCCGTCAACGACGGGTTTCTGGTCGTCGCCGCCAACGATGAAGCTCGCTGTCGGCAGTTTTTGCAGGAGTCCACGGCCGATCACGCGACCTGGGCCGACGAATGGCAACGAGCGAACGAGCAGCTCAATCCCTTCTCAAGTGCCAGTGAACGCTCGGCCGCGCGCGAGATCGCCCGGGCCAGGCGGATCAGTCAAATGCTCAGTGGCATGCCGGGTGTAGAGCATGCCGACGTCGTCTGGGACGAGCAGGCCGGGCGCGGCTTTCGACAGGAATCGACCGTTCGCGCCACCGTCTACATTCGCCCGACCTCTGATGGCCATTTGACTCCGCAGATCGTCGAATCGATTCGCGAAGCCGTCGCCGGAAGCAAAGCCAATCTCGCAGCCGACGATGTGATCGTGATGGATCTCTCAACCGGAATGACGCACCGCGTCTCGGCAGCGATGACGGAGGAGCCGATTGCTGAACATGTTTTTGAAACGGCACAGACAACCGCCGTCGACAAGGGATCGACTCTCTCACTCCCGAGCGAAGTGCAAACCACGAGAGGCATTAGCACACACTATTATTACGGTCAGCCGGCACACGACTGGTCGGACAGTTCGCTCGGATCATCGTCGTCGATGTTCATGATGCAGGAGTCGCCGAGCTATTCGTCGTTTTATCGCGAGTACGACGATCCGGCAATGCATTCCACGTGGGTCCACTCATCCGATTTGACGGTCGATGATGCCTCATCCGATGAACTTGGCGTCCCGTGGGAGACTCTTCGAGCGAGTACGCCAGTCGTGGCGACATCCGAGGTTGATCAGGACCGCGAAATCGAACCACCTCCGCCCGCCGACACGCCAGCGTGGGCAACCGTTGTCGCCCAGCCGTCGCGCGACCGTACAGCGAGTACCGTTGCGACTGTATCGCGAGATTCCGCCTCGAACGGCTTCGCGTTACGGAACGACTTTCGCTTCTTCGTCTGGGTTTTCGTCGGAGTGATTGTCCTCGTCGCAGTCATGAGAGGGCTACGAAGCAGTAGTGACGTCACGTCGCCTGAACTCACCATCACATCGAGGCCGTCTCGCTCTGAGGCGAATGGCGATACTGAGATGCAGAAATCGCGAATGACATCGCCGCACACACAAGGATCGCCGTCGGAGCACGTCGACTCGCATTCGAGTCCTTCGCATGAGGCATTCACAGAGCGAGACAGATTAACGAAGTCCGAGTCCGAATCAGCATCCGAACACGAAGCCGATCCTCTTGCAGCCTTTGAACACCTCGGTTGGCTTGATGCCGAGTCGATTCAGAAGCTGTACCGCTGCCTGCCCGATGAGCCCTGGGCACTGGCGTTGTCGGGGGCGTCGACGCAGATTCAGGAGCATGTGCTCAAGAGTCTTTCGCGATCGACATCGATGATGCTTCAGAAACGTATGGATTCGCTCCCCGCGATTCGCCTGCGCGATGTCGAAGACGCCCAACGCCGCCTCGGTGAATGGGTTCTCAAGCTCGATGAAACCGCCGATGTCGGCTGAGACGTACGAAAGTGTGCCGCTGGCATCACGTGTTTCGAGCGTCGTGGGACATCACAAGTCGCGTCTCTGCTCAAGTCGATCAACCAGTGCTTCCATTCGACTGAGCAACGCTTCACCGCGATCATAGAGCTTCGCGGCACGATCGGTTTGCTCAAGTGCGGCGTGAAGGATCGCTTCGTTGCGAGACAGCATTTCATCGGAGTGCTGATGTTGTGCGTCAACTGCGGCGGATTGCCTTCGGTATGTCTCTTGATTCCTGCGATCTCGCCACATGTAGTATCCCAAGATCGCAAATAACACGACCACAAGGGCGATGTTCAAGATTAGACGCTGAGTGGGATCCATTTCAAACTCCAGGTGCACTACGTGAGAATCAGCCCGTTGAGGTCTGGCTTGCACATCTTACTCAGCGCGCCATAATCACGGCGACCTTCACGATTTTCTCTGCCGCTCAATTCGCGAAAGGCTCGGTGATGTCTCCACTTTCTCGACGCAGTTTTTTGCAAGCCTCCGCAAGCAGCCTCCTGCTGCCAGCCTGGATGAGCCTCTCTCCCTCCAGAGCATTTGCGGGGCCTTACGACGACGCCGTGCTGATCGATGGCGAGCCGCCCCTTCCTGAAGCCGGCGGCTTCACGATCGCGGTGCTTCCCGACACTCAGAACTACAGCGAACGATTTCCCGAGAACTACCTCGCTCAGACGCGGTGGATCGTCGAAAACCGTGAAGCCAGAAACATCGCGTGCGTGCTGCATCTGGGTGACATCACCAATCACAACACGCCCGAGCAGTGGGAGAACGCCGTCGCCGCCATGAACCTGCTCGACGGCGAAGTTCCCTACTTTATGGTGCCGGGCAATCACGACTACAGCGACGGTGGCCGTTGCTCCGACCGCACCACGCTGATGAACGACTACTTCCCAGCCGACAAGTTTCGCGAACTCCCCACGTTCGGCGGCACGTACGATCAGGAACCCGATCGCATGGAGAACTCGTATCACCTCTTCACCGCGGAGGGGCGAGACTTCGTGGTGATCGGTCTCGAATTCGGCCCGCGCCGGGATGTCGTCCGCTGGGCGAACGAGGTGGCCGAGAAACACGCCGACCGGCAGGCGATTCTCACCACGCATGCCTATATGTATTTCGATGAGACGCGTTACAACTGGGAAACCCGCGGTCCCGACCAGCACTGGAACCCGCACTCATACGGCGTGGCCGGCGCGACCAATGATGATGTAACCGACGGCGAAGAACTCTGGACGCAACTTGTCAGTCGGCACGACAACTTCATCATGACGCTGAACGGCCACGTCCTCGACGATGGCCTCGGCCGGATGACGTCTCCGACAGCCGGGGGAACTGAAGTGCATCAGATGCTGGTGAACTTCCAGATGAAGCCCTCCGGCGGTGATGGCTGGCTGCGACTCATGGAGTTCCGTCCCGATGGTCACGCCGTACAGACACACGACTACTCACCGGTTCTCGGCCAACGCAACGAATCGCCGCAGAATATGTTTGAGTTGGCGATTGGGTGACAAGGTTGTGCGGTCGCCTGCCGTGCTCATCGTCGAGCGGTCTGACCGAATCGAATTCGCACGTTATTCGTCGAAACGAGCACCATCCTTTCGAGTGTGGCGTTTTCGTGTGGCGGGACGTTGGTTGTCGACGATTTGGGGGAATCACGGGCGGTAAGCCTTCAGTTCAGTGACGCACTGACGAAGAGCCGTCTGATACAGCCAAAGATCACCACCAGAGGCCAGCATGCGAAAGCCTTGGTCGAGCAAACGTTGACCGCTGGGGACATCGCCAGCCAAGAATCCCGGAATTTTGTTGTGGCGATGACAAGCGTTGAGTACGGCTTGCAATGCCGCCTGGAATTCGGGATGGTCGAACTGGCCAGGAATTCCCAGTGAATTGCTGAGATCAAAGTGGCCGACCCAGAGGACATCGATGCCGTCGACGGAGGCGATTTCGTTCACGTTGCGGACACCTTCCGCGGTCTCGATCTGAGCAATCAACAGGGTCTCACGGTTGGCGGTGTGCATCTTCTCCACAATGTCGCCACCAGTGAAGTCGTCGTGCGAAATCGTGAAGGCTGCGCCACGCTGCCCAACTGGCGGATACTTCGCCGACTGCACAATCTTGTGAGCCTGTGCGGCTGATTCGACCATTGGAACCATGATGCCTGCCGCGCCCATATCCAGAACACGGGCCATGAAGTGGTATTCGGTGGCCGGAACCCGGACGAAAGGCAGCATGGGAGTCGAGCCGCAGGTCGCGATCAACATTCGAATCGTTTCCACGCTCCAGCCGGAGTGCTCCATGTCGAAGATGGCAAAATCTGCACCCGCATTGGCAGCCAGACGGGCAATGCCAGTCGTGTTGAATTCAAACATGAATGTGCCAATCGACACGCCGCCATTGTTCAGGTTCTGTTTGATCGTGTTACGCTTCATGGATTTGGTTCCGTTGCAGAAGTTTGCGTATGTCTTGCCATCAGTCGGCTACATATCGTCGTAGCTTTTCCAGCATGACGGGCTGGTCGAGGACCGCTCGATTGACAACATGCCTTGGTGTTCGTCCTGCCGCGACATCGAGCAAGCTGCGACAAGCCGCACGACCGTTTCCCCGGAATAACTCGTCGGTCCAGCAGATGGCGTGTGGTGCCAGGATGACGTTGTCGAGTTTCAGCAATGGGTCATCAGCGGCGATTGGTTCCTGTTCAAAGACATCGAGTGCCGCTCCGGCAATCCGTTGTTCGGTGAGTAGCCGAGTCAGCGCTTGCTGATCGATGATGGGGCCTCGTGCAACATTGATCAAATACGCCTGGGGCTTCATGCGTGCCAATCGCTCGGAGTCCAACAGGTGATGTGTCTCCGATGTCAATGCGCAGCACACGCAGACGAAGTCAGAAGTAGTGAGCACTTCATCGAGCCCCAGGAGTTCAACGCCAATCTGGGTGGCCGATTCAGGCGACGCAAACGGGTCGAAAGCAACGTGTCGCATCTCCAGTGGTTTCGTGATCTGGACGATTTCGCAACCGATGTTGCCTAAACCAATCAGGCCCAGCGTCCGGCCCGTGGTGCCGAAGCCCATGTAGTCCAATCGTTCGGCCCAGCGACCGTCACGTGTCAGGCGATCTTTGGCGAACATGCGGTGCGACAGCGCAAGCAAGAACGCCAAGGCTGAAACGGCCACGGGACGACGTACTCCGTCGGGCGTGATCGTCAACAGCGTGTTGTTCCGTGTGCAGGCTGCGACGTCGACGTTGTCGTAACCGACTCCGAATCGCGCGACAACGGTCAATCGCTGGCAATCGTCCAATGTCGCTGCGGAAACTTGAGGAGACAGAACCAATAGCCCGTCGTATCGATCCGCGACCTCCGGTGGAATTTCACCAACGTCATCCGGCAGAAACTCCCACACCACGCGCGGTGAGGTGTCCAAAAGATCAACGCCGATGTCGCCAAAGCCGAGTGATCCATCGGGCTTGAGAAAGTCTCGCGTCAGCCCGATTCGAAAAGGGGCGGTCATCAATCGTGGGCGTTCATCTGATTTTCGACAGCAAGGCACTGACCATTGCAGTTCTCGCTGTGGCGAGTATCATTATTGCGACGGCTTTGAGATCATATTGAGATCTCAGTTTGATTTCCAGTATCCGAAGCCAAGGCTCAAAGAGCATCGACAGGGAATTCATGCCTGCCAGTACGACAGCCCAGAAGCACACGCGTTCTCGAATCGCCTCGGCGTCTGGGACCGTTGACAAGTCGTTGCTGAAACAACGGGCCTATGAGGAACTAAAAGGCCGCATCCAGAATGCCACGTTCCAACCCGGAACGTTTCTTTCGGAGCGAAACCTGGCGACTGAGTTGGGGATGAGCAAGACGCCAGTCAAGGCGGCACTTGAGCGTCTGGAAGCCGAGGGCTTTGTTTCGGTCTCGCCACAGCAGGGGATCGTTGTTCGCGACCTTTCGATTCACGAGATCGCCGACCAGTTCGAGATTCGTCTGGCATTGGAAAGCTTCGTGTTGCGGAGCCTCGCCGGGAAACTGAACGACGACAAGACTGCACGACTGCGGACCAATTTACGACGGCAGCAGCAAGCTGCGAACCGAAATGATGTTGCGACATCGTCGCAGCTTGATTCCGAGTTTCACTCCCTGTTCTGTGAGTTCCTCGGGAACCAGGAGATACTCCGTGTGATGCTGCATCTGCGGGAAAAAATGCATCGAGTCGTCACACGCGTCTTTGACCAGAATCCTGATCGCCTGACACCAAGCTATCAGGAACACCTCGCAATCGCCGAGGCGGTGATGATCGGAAACGCCGATCAGGCTACCGAGGCACTTAAGCACCATCTGAATTATGGCAAGCAATTCCTGCTGTCGCCTCGTCATTAGGACGATCCGCGGCATGCTTATGATGACGAGTCTCGTCGTCTCGGCTCACGCCGCAGATCCGGCTCCAAGCTTTCATTGCGGCCTGAATCTGAATGGCCCGCCCGTCACGATTGATGGCAATGCCTGGGACGGTAAAGATGCGAGTTACTACGTCTGCAACGACCGAGCTTTTGAGTCTCAAGACGTCGACCTTTTTCCTTCGACCGATGTCGCCCGCGCGCAAATGATCCGCTCCAGCCGCTGGGGTGGTAACCGTGTTGAGCTCACCGACATCCCTGATGGTCGCTACACGGTGTTCGTTTATGTCTGGGAAGACAACAACCCGGAGACGTACAGCGTCTCTGTGAACGGCAGTGAAGTTCTGCGGTCCTACAACAGCGGGCGCGGTGGGAGTTGGGAGCGACTGGGCCCGTGGTACACCGATGCGCAGGAGGGGCGGATACTCATCACCAGCCAGGGTGGGGCGGCCAATTTTTCCGGAATCGAGATCTGGCGTGGAGAGCATGACGGTTCCGTTGCTGTTGCACTGACCGAGGAACAAACCACGTTTTTCGAGAATCGCATCCGACCGTTGCTGGTCAACCACTGCTACGAGTGTCACAGCGAAGAGTCGGAAACGGCGGAGGGCGGATTGCTGGTCGATTCCTCACCCACGCTGCTCCGTGGCGGCGCGTCCGGGCCGGCGATCGTCCCGGGCGACATCTCCAGCAGTCTGTTGATCAAGGCGGTTCGTTACGACAATGACGATCTCCAGATGCCACCGGACGGCAAGTTGTCGGATGCGGAGATTGCCAGTCTGGAAGAGTGGATCCACGGGGACGCCCCCGATCCCCGCCGAGATACGACGCATATCCCGCTGAGAACGATCGATGTCGCCGAGGCTCGCAAGTTCTGGTCGTTCCAACCGATCACGGATCCCGATGTTCCGATCGTTCGGGATGCCGCGTGGCCGGCCTCCGATATCGATCGGTTCATACTGTCGCAACTCGAAAGCAGCGATATGAGCCCCGTCGAACTTGCCGACAAACGGACACTGATCCGTCGAGCCACCTTTGACCTGATTGGACTGCCACCGACGCCCGCCGAGGTTGAAGCGTTCGTCGACGACAACTCTCCCGATGCCTTCGAGAAGGTTGTTGAGCGATTGCTGGCATCGCCGCAATACGGTGAACGCTGGGGCCGACATTGGATGGATCTGGTTCGCTACGCCGACACAGCGGGCGAGAACTCCGATTTTCCGATCCCTCAGGCGTACCGTTATCGCAACTACATCATCGACGCGTTTAACGACGACAAGCCGTACGACGAATTCATCCGCGAACAGATTGCGGGCGATCTCATGCCTGCCACCAACGACGAGGACCGAAACGAACAGATCGTTGCGACCGGCTACATTGCCATCGCGCGGCGGTTCGGCTCGGTGATCGAGAATTATCCACAGCACCTGACGATCGAAGACACCATCGACAACATGGGGCGTGTCTTTCTGGGTTTGACGCTGTCATGCGCGCGGTGCCACGATCACAAGTTCGACCCGATTCTGCAGACTGACTACTACGGCCTCTACGGCATTCTGGAAAGCACGAGATACCCGTTCCCTGGCATCGAACTTGACAAGGAGCCGCGGGATTTTGTGTCGCTGTATGTCAACGGAGAGCCCGGCGACGAATTGGCATACGCCGTAATTGACGGCCAACCAGGCGATGCCCCGCTGCACCTTCGCGGAGAGCCGGATCATCCCGGCGACATCATCCCTCGTAAGTTCATCGACTTGCTCGGCGGCCAGCGACTTACCGACGAACAAGCCCGACACAGCGGTCGCCTGCAACTCGCCGAATGGCTGACGGATTCCTCCAATCCACTCACCGCGCGCGTCATGGTGAATCGCATCTGGCAGTATCATTTTGGCCAGGGCCTGGTGAATACGCCGAGCGATTTTGGTGCTCGTGGTCAGCCTCCGACTCACCCGGAATTGCTCGACTGGCTCGCGACACGTTTTATGGAGAGTGGCTGGTCGATCAAGCAGATGCACCGCCTCATCATGCACTCACGCGTCTATCAACTTGCCAGCACATCACCGAGTCCTCAGGAGACTTCCGGGCCAATGGATGTCGATCCGACGAACGCGATGCGCTGGAGATTTAGCCGTCAGCGACTCGACGCGGAATCGCTCCGAGATGCCCTGTTGATGCTCAGCGGTCAGTTAGACACGACGAGAATGGATGAACCCCATCCATTTCCGCCCTCCGATCAGTGGCAGTTCACGCAGCATCATCCGTTCCGAGACAGCTACGAGAGCAATCGCCGCAGCGTGTATTTGATGACGGCCCGGCTGAATTCTCGGACATTCTTCACGACATTCGACGGTGCCGACGGTAACGCGTCCACGGCCCACCGTGACAGTTCGGTCACTGCGGTACAATCGCTGTATTTTCTGAATGACGAATTCATCCATCAATGCGCGACACACTTCGCACTCCGACTGCTGGAACAAAGCGATAGCGAGAATGAACGAATCACACTTGCGTTTCAAATGATCCTGGGTCGACCACCCAACGACGATGAGATCGTCACCGCTCGTGAGTTCCTGATGCGCGTGCGCGGAAATCTGGAATCTGGAGAGACCGGGGCGCAAAGCGATCGAGAACGCGATTGCTGGAGCAGTCTTGCCCGCGGCCTGTTCCGCACGAATGAATTTCTGTATGTCGACTAAGGAAGAACTGCTTTCTGGTGAATCGCCAGAGATCGATTTCGCTGATACTCAAAATTTCAGAGAAGACGAGTCATGAGTCCATTGAATTCAAGCATCTCACGTCGATCCGCAATCCAATCCATGGTTGCGGGATCGATTCTTATGCCAGGTATTCTGTCGGAGTTGCTGGCCGACGACGCCGTGTCCGGAGAGATGGTTGGCCCACTCGCCGCCAGACCTCCTCAGTTTGCCCCCAAGGCGAAACGCGTCATCTTCCTGTTCGCGACTGGGGGCGTCTCGCACATTGATACGTTCGATCCGAAGTCTTCAGCCAATGGTCGCGACGGCAGTGGTTCAGACAAACTCATGGGGAGCAAGTTCCCGTTCAGTTCCAACAGTCGCTGCGGCACGGAAGTCAGTGATCTGTTCCCGCACTTGCGCGAACAGATGGACGACATTTGCGTGATCCGATCGATGAAGTCAGCACACTTCGATCACACCGAAGCGGCTGTCGGCATGCATACGGGTTCACCGACATTTGCACGGCCCAGCATGGGGTCGTGGCTCAGCTACGGGCTGGGTACCTTTAACCAGAATCTTCCGTCGTTCATCGTGATCGCGCCCCATCTCCCGTATGGTGGCACACAAGTCTACGCCAGCGATTTCTTGCCGGCCTACCATCAGGGGACACGAGTAATTCCCGGCGAACGTCCCATCGAAAACCTGTCTCCGCGCACAAACCGGAACGGCCTTCAGGAACTGGAACTCGGCTTGACCGATGCGCTCAATCGCGGCCACCTGAGACTCCGACAGGACGACTCGCAACTGGCGGCGCGCATCTCGGCGTTTGAAACGGCATTCCAGATGCAAACTTCCGGTCCGGAAGCATTCGATGTTGATGGTGAAGATGACAGAACGCTCGACGCCTACGCCATCCGCCGTGGTGAGAATACCGGCTTCGGTTGGCAGTGCCTGGTCGCGCGGCGACTGGCCGAGCGGGGCGTGCGATTCATCGAACTGATCGACACCGGTTCTCGACCCAACTGGGATTCACACGGCGACATGAACGAGCATGTCCCGCTCGCCAAGGCGGTCGACCAACCGATCGCCGCCCTGATTCAGGATCTGAAGCAGCGCGGCATGCTGGACGAAACACTCATCGTGTGGGCCACCGAATTCGGCCGCACTCCCCACAAAGAGGGTAACAACGGCCGCGGCCATCATGGAGACTGTTTTTCGATCTGGCTGGCTGGCGGAGGAATCAAAGGGGGAATCGTACATGGCGAAACCGACGACATCGGCAAATCGATCGTGCGCGACGAAGTGGATGTGCATGATCTCCACGCCACGATCTTGCACTTGATGGGGATCGACCATACACGTCTCACCTACCGGCACGCTGGACGAGACTTCCGCCTGACCGATGTGCATGGACGAATCGTTCAAGGGATTCTTTCCTGATCGCTGATTAAGTTGAACTCTCGTGTCGGCAGGCACTCTGTCCATGCACCGTCGTTTCTTCGTGAGTTCCGTACTGGCCGGCTCGCGCCTCAGCCACTCCCGCTGGTCGACCTCACGGCGCACCTACGTGAGCTTCGGTAGCCCGGAGACTTCGAGGATGGGGCGGATTTCGGCGGTGCCGCGGCGGGAGCCGGGGATGCGGGCGGCGACGGCAACCGCTTCGTCCATGTTCTCGACATCGATCAGGAAGTAGCCCCCCAGCTGCTCCTTGGTTTCGGCATAGGGGCCGTCGAAGACGTGCTGCTTGCCTTCCCGCACCCTCACACATTTGGCGGTATCGACAGGTTGCAGAGGAGCGGCACCCCGATACTGCCCCTCCGCGTGCAGCGAGTGACACAGGTCGATCGATTCCTGCAGAGCGATTTTATGTTCTTCCGGAGGCCAGGCACCGGGCTCGGCGTAGAGCATTACTAAGAATTTCATGGTTTCTCTCGTGTTGGTGATGTTGGCGAACCCGCGATTTCTCAGCATAGTCGATCGAACGAGCGGCGAATCGACAGGGAGCGATGATTTTTTGGGAACCAGTCCGCCCGACTGCTGTCCGCGAATCACACTGGCAATGCCGGCGGCAAACCCTGATGATGACTGTGTCACCCGTCAAAGATACGGCGCGCAACGTCTCTTTTTCAGTTTCACACTTTTCAGAGAGTTGCCTCGTGTTAATCCGCATTGGCTTTGATGTTGTCTTTCAGCTTCCGGTGGCGACTCCGATGTTGCTGGCTCTTAATGTGCATCCCTCGGAGTTTTCCCGGCTACGCGGATTGGAGTCGCTCAACGTCGAGCCGCACGTGCCGATGTGGTTCTATACCGATGCGTTTGGCAACACGTGCAGTCGCGTACTCGCTCCGGCGGGTCGGTTTCGCCTGTGTAATGATGCGATCATTGAAGACTCGGGCCAACTGGACGAAGTTGATCGTACGGCAGCGCAATACCCTGTGGAGCGGCTTCCCCCAGATGTGCTGCAGTTCCTGATGGCAAGTCGCTATTGCGAAGTCGACTTGCTGAAGGACGCCGCGTGGCAACTCTTTTCGCAGGTGCCGCCGGGATGGTCTCGAGCGCAGGCGATTTGCGATTGGTGCCATTCCCATGTGACGTTCGGTTACCAGTTCGCCGATGCAACGAAGTCAGCAGCAGACGTGTACCGGGAGCGGCGGGGCGTCTGTCGCGACTTTACCCATCTGGCGATTACATTCTGCCGTTGCCTGAACATTCCTGCCCGTTATGCCACCGGGTATCTGGGAGACATCGGAGTCCCTGTCGATCCGGCTCCCATGGACTTCAGCGCCTGGTTCGAGGTCTACCTGGGAGGCCGCTGGTGGACGATGGACGCGCGACACAACACACCGCGATCGGGCCGCGTCCTCATGGCACGTGGTCGGGACGCCGTCGATGTCGCGCTCACGACGGCATTCGGCGTCGCCAACCTGGAAAGCTTTCGAGTCTGGACCGCTGAGACGAATTAGCCAGCGTGTATACTGCGAACCCGATACTGTTGATCTGCGATCTGTCTTTCATCAAAAATGAGTGGGTATCTCCTCGACGACTCGCCGAGGGCTGGTCTGTACGAAACTCTGCGATGCACCGTTACGATCCCGACAAAACTCCTGATGCCAAGCAGTGGCTGGCCCTCGACGAAGACGAACGGAATCAGCTCGTCGAGAAGTACCACCGCAAGCATCGCATCGAGTTACCCAACAGCCGGGTGCATGCCTCATTACATGTCGTTGTCGAGAACCAGATCGCTGAAGGGCTCGATTGCGTCGTGCGAGCAATGGACCGGCTTCAAGTTCAAGGGCTGTCTCGACACGACACCCTGCACGCGATCGCCACGGTTCTTGCGATGCATCTCAATGATCTCTTGAGACCAGGAACCCAACACGATCCAGCCACCGCCCACGATCGCTACTACGCCGAGGTCGAACGGCTCGATGCCCAGGCTTGGCTCGATGGGACAATCGGCGAATAAGCGGCTCACTATCGCGACGTACCCTCAATTGTTCGACGACACGCCAAAACTCGCCGTTACGAAATCTCACTGAATCAGTAGAATGCCGCTTGAACAGGGCTGCAGATTGTGAATCCCCGCCACGGCGTAGGGCGTTCGTCCGTCAAGGAAGAATCAGGCACCGGGCATGTCAGGCATTGGATTACTGAACGAGAAGCCGCTGCATGCGTCGCTCAAGGAGTGGTACGCACAGCCGGGGGACCGATTCGAACAACCCGTTGACGGATATGTCGTCGATGTCGTGCGGGATGGTCTCTTGCTGGAGATTCAGACCGGCAACTTCGCGTCGATCAAAACGAAGATGAAGGCGCTGGCTGCATCGTACAAAGTGCGAGTGATCTATCCGATTGCCTGCGAGAAGTGGATCGTCAAGCAGCCGCGTATCGGCATCGGCAGGGCTTCGCGTCGCAAGTCGCCCAAACGCGGTCGCGTGGAGGATCTTTTCTGGGAGATGGTGAGTGTCCCGTGGTTGCCGACCTATGCCAACTTCGCGCTCGAAGTCGTGCTCATCCGGGAAGAGGAAGTCCGCCGTTTTGTGGGAGGCCGGAAGTGGCGCAACCGAGGCTGGCGGACCGAGGAGCGTCGCCTACTCGAAGTCGTCGACCGACGGCTGTTCGAAAAGCCCGCCGACTGGCGAGGCCTGCTGCCCAAGTCGCTCGATACCACATTCACCACACAAGATCTCTCGAAGGAGCTGGGCATCGAACGACAACTCGCTCAGAAGATGACCTACTGCCTGCGCGGCATGAACGTCATCGACTTGATCGGCAAACAAGGGCGGGGGAATCTCTACCAGGTTGCCGCTACGCAACGCCGAAAACGCAAGGCGGGGTGATATGCCACTATCCCGGATGCTCAGAGCATCCGGGATGGTTCACGTCAGCGACTTTCCGATTTCGTAGATCGTCTGCGTGTCGAGGATTTGATCGTTCGCTTCGTACAGACGTTTGAGGGCAGCTTTGTGGATCTTCATCTTGGTGCCGCCGACGCCAAGTGCGCCGTAGCAGGTGATGTTCCCTTTCACGACGGCCTTGTCGGTTGCGTTGATGCCAGCCAGTCCCAAGGGTGGGACGGCGTTCACATCAACAGCCACTTGCAGGGATGGCAGACTCGACCATTGAGATTCATCGAGGAACTGCACCCCTGCCGCGCCAGCTGCAATGATGAGGTTCGCGCCAGCGAGGGCTTGCATTAGACCATCACCCGACGACATGCCTGGTTCGACAGAGCCAGACGAACTGCCGATCTGTTCGCACGCCTGCTGGGCCTTCTCGATCGTGCGAGAGGTGAGAACCACCGTCGCCCCTTCACCGGCGAGCAATTGGGCCGCCCGAAAACCGACGGGGCCAGTGCCACCCAATACGACGGCTCGCGACTTGGCGAGTTCGATGTGCCGACCAGCCGCCAGCACAGCCGCAGCTGCGGTCGTGTTCGAGCCGTTGGAGTCGACCATCACTGACACCCGCATCGGCCCGAAGAATGCTTTCTTGACGGCCTTGAGCAACTTCTCACCGGCTTCGACGTTGCTGCCACCGATGAAGATCGCGGTGCTTCTGAGGTCGTTCATCCCGCGCGTGAAGATCGCCCCATGCACCAGCGGTGTGACTGTCTCGGGTGTGATCGATCCATAGCTGAACAACTGCTCGACCCCCGCATCGACGGCGACGACGCGGTCGAAGACACTAGGATCGGTGTCAGTGTCGAATTGGATGAGGATGTTTTGCATATTCAAAGTTTAGCGGTGAATAGCAGCAACGCCACGTCCAGCCAGAGGGCGAGTATGTGCTCGGATTTCATCGTTAAACGAGTCTGTTGCGGGAACTCGCAAGTTCTCGAATCCACCCACTCTCATTCCCGCACCCTCAAAAGAGCATCACCCACAAGAGGGCGTAGACACCGAAGAGAACGATACTCTGCAATAGTGAGACGGCCGCGTACGACCAAGCGTTTCGCGATTGTCGGAGTCGATCACCGAAGTGTCCAGACTCGGTCATGAGGCAAACGGGTATCACAACGATGCCGAGCCAAAACGACGGTCTCGACATGAGAACTAACACGACCGTTATCAACCCCGCGTAGAGAGAGTGGAATTGGATCAACATGATGCTGTTCGATTCTGGCTTCATCTTCTGATGGCTGGCTTGTATTTCTCGATGACGAGCTTTCGAATGTAGTCGAGATCGGTCCGCGGCACGCTCTCGCGAAAGTTGCATTTTTCGGATTTCGCTTCCAGTATTTCGTCCAGCTCGGGCCACAGTTTGAGGAGTCGGATCAGCTCACGGCACCATGTGGATTCCATATTCAATGTCAGCGACTTCTCATTCCTGAATCGGTGCTGCCGTCGGATCCATGAAAAGAGTTCGATGGAGATCACTCGGATATTCTTCTTACCGAGTTCTATTACTGCTGTTGGCAAGTCAGGAATCGAATCATTGCCGTTGTAGCAATCGAGCAAGACTTCAATTGGAGAGGACATGGCGAACTCGAACCAGTGGAACTCAGATGAATCAGGATTTGCTACTGGTCCTCACCATCCCATCCCTGCTCGCCGATCAGTTTCACAAATCGACATCCACCGCTGGACTTTTGTCGCAATCGACCATCTTCACCTTTCACGACGAGTAACATCTCCTGATCTTCAGTTGTCCCCACGGGGATGACGAGGCGGCCGCCGACTGCGAGTTGTTCGGTCAATGGACGCGGAATCCCCGGCGAGGCAGCGGCCACCAGGCAGGCATCGTAGGGGGCGGCGTCCGGCCAGCCCAGCGAGCCGTCGCCGACATGGAACTCGATATTGCGATACCCCAATTGCGACAACAACTCGCGAGCGTCTTGTGCAAGATGTAGATGGCGTTCGATCGTGACGACTCGATCACACATCTCCGCAAGAACGGCGGTTTGATAACCCGATCCCGTGCCGACCTCGAGGACGCATTCGTCTCCCGCCAGCTTGAGCAGCTGCGTCATCCAGGCGACGATAAAGGGCTGGCTAATCGTCTGGCGGCAGTCGATCGGTAGGGCCCGGTCGTCGTAGGCGTGCTCGCGGATCTCTTCGGGAACGAAGAGATGTCTCGGCACGTTCGCCATCGCTGCAAGAGTGCGTTCCTCCGTGATGCCCCGGCGGCGCAGATCGTCGATGAATGCACGAGGAACAGACTCCATCAGTTCTCCAACGGAGGCACAGACAGGAATGCCTGTGCTACTGCGTCATTCTTCCCGCTGCTTCTCCTCGAAGCGGGCGATCCATTTTTCGGGGTCATCATTGAAGGCCGCCTGGCAGCCCGAACAGCAAACCCAGTACGACTTGCCTTCGAACGAAACCGTCATCGTGCCGAGACCGCCGGAGATGATGCAGGTCCGCTCGCCGTAGTCGTCGTCGGCTGCAGCAAATGATGTTCCCTGTCGTTGCGTGTTGATGGTGTCGAAACGGGCGAACCCATTGCTGCGATGGCGTGAGAGTTCGACCAGATAGCGGTTGTTGTCCTGCTGGTTGAGCGCGATCTGCCATTGGTCACGTTCGTCGGCGGGTTCGACTTCGTCCAACGTCAGCTTATACGTGACATGCATCCGTCGATCATCTCCTTGAAACTCCGTCGGCGGAGTTTCAAAAGTGCCACGCAGTTCGCGGATCTGTTCATCGACTCCTTCGATCGTCATCGTGAACTGACGCGACTCGACATCGTAGCTCAGCCGAATGTTGCGAAAGTACGGGCTGTCGCTGGTCGACATCACGAGTGCGGGATGTCCCGGTTCCGTGCGAAAGTCCCAGGCCCAACTCGGTTCTTCGAGCGTGTCGCCGGCATTCGCGCGCTGTGGCGTCGCCCGCCACGCCCCGGTGAGCACCTTCAAGGGTTCCATCGCCTCGAGGAGCGATTCCTGTCCTCCCTCGCCATCATCTGCGGCGACCGTGGTTCCGGAAGGACGTGAAACGTCATCCAGTGACAGGGGTACAATGACCATCGGCGCGGGGTCGTCTGCAGACGTACCGGCGTTATCGTTAACGCTGGCCACGGTCGTCGTCTGTCCACTCGCCGCGGGAGAGGCTGACGATTCACTCGCACCATCGCCTCCGCCACACCCGGCCAGGCACAGCAGAATCGCGCAACTTGCGAGGTGAGTATCGAATCGATTCCGTCGCATGGTTGGCAAAGATTGAAGTGGCTGCATCAAATGAACCTCCAAATTGAGATCGGGCGGGTATTCCGCCTTCCGACATCTTCGTTTGTTCGCCGAGCGTTGACCAGTCCGTCGGCACGGTCAACGTCATGAACGATTCCGATCGACGGAGAAGGCCACTAGAATTCTCCCAGCCGGGCCAATCGACTCACCACGTCACTGAAACTTCAATTTCACGAACGCATGTCAGCCACCGCAACGACCAAGATGCAGCGTAAAGACTTGCCCGCCGGGGAGTGTTTGTGCAGCTACTGCACCGCCAAGTGCTGTAAGTATTTCGCGTTGCAGATCGATACTCCCACCGAGGAGTCGGAATTTGATCATCTACGATGGTACATGATTCATGGGAGCGTGAGCGTTTTCGTCGAGGATGGGGCCTGGTACCTGATGATTCACAATGTCTGCGATCACCTGCAGGACGACCTCCGCTGCGGCATCTACGAAACCCGCCCGCAAATCTGTCGCAGCTATTCGACCGATGACTGCGAATACGACGACGAAGGTGTCTACGATCTGTACTTCGAAACAGCCGACCAGTTGCAC
>CALOES010000036.1:0-6778 GCA_942492405.1 uncultured Planctomycetaceae bacterium | reverse complement strand
CACTGGATTCGAACCAGTAACCTTCGGTTCCGTAGACCGATGCTCTATCCAATTGAGCTAGGGGTGCAATGTGTTGTGCTGAGGATATCGAGTCTCGCGGGAAGAACAAGTCCCGTCAATGGGACTGTTCATTCGACGATTAAGAACTCGTTGCTGTTGACGACGACCCGGCAGAATGCGCTCAGTCCATGTTCTGAAACGAAGGGTGTCGCGACTTGAAGTTCGTCACCCGTGGGGGGCCGCTGATAGGCCAGTCGAAAGACCTGTTCGATCTGTGCCGAAGCGCCATCCGCGCCGGCGATCTCCGTGGCTCGTTCGGCGAGCTGGTCGGCCATTCTGAGAGCGAAGGAGTTATTGAGCATCGCCAGCGCCTGCAATGGCGTTGTCGTGACGGCTCGCCGAGGCGTCGTCGTCGAGGGATCGGGGCAGTCGAACACATCGAGAATCGGACTTCGGGCCGAACGAACCCACGCGCGATAGATCGTGCGCCGCTGGTATTCGGCACCGATGGGATCGCGCATTTCGTAGAACTGAGCATTGAAGTTGAACGTCTCGAAGTCATGATAGGGAGGGCCTCCCAATTGAGGATTGAGTTCGCCGGCCACGCTGAGCAGCGTGTCCCTCAAGACCTCGGCTTCAACGCGTTGGGGCGAATACCTCCAGAGCCAGAGATTGGAAGCATCGATTGCTACGCAATCCTCACGCGGCAATGACTGCTGCCGGTAGGTCGCCGAGGTCACGATTTCCCGGTGCAACGCCTTCAGGCTCCAACCCTGTTCGATGAACTGTCTGGCGAGGTAATCCAAGAGTTGCGGGTGACTGGGGTGCCCTCCGTTGAATCCAAAGTCACTCGGAGAATGGACGAGTCCCTGGCCGAAATGATACATCCAGATGCGATTGACGATCACGCGCGACGTCAACGGGTTCTCTGGTGATGTCATCCACTCGGCCAGCATCGCGCGCCGCTGTGACTCCGGCGCATCCTCTGTGAGCCCAAAGTTCCACTCCGGCCCCTGTACGCACTTCAGCCCCATTGCCGCGACGACATCGCGAGGTTCCTCCGAATTGCCGCGATGGAGCACATGCGTCAAATCAGGCTGCTGCGGGTTGACGGCATAGACCTTGAGATGGTTGAGTTCGGTCAATCTTTCGTCGATGGCCTGCTGCCGATCAACGATCTGCTGACGAGTCGCCTGCTGCTCCTGAGTCATGTGGGCCAGCAACTCGGTCGTCGATACGAAATCGCGACGTGCTGCCGATGCAGCGATTTCATCGGCAGAGAGTGCGCGATCGTACAACTGCACTCGGTCGATTCTTCCCGACAACATCCGTCCGATCGCGGCAGACGTCCCATGCCGCAATCCGACGATCACTTGTGAATCGTCCCGCAAGAAAGTCGGAGGAGGAGATGTGACATACGACTCTCCATAAGGAAGGCCGTTACGATAACCAGTGATGCGACCATCCGATTCGTAGACTATGGCGAAATGCACCAACTCGGCGTTCTCGCTGCCGGAATGAATCGTTTCCTCGGGGCCGCTAAAACTCTGCGTGCGTACGAAGCCGTTACTGCCTGCCATCCAGCGACGCGGTTCGCGCTCGCCGAACACGATAGCGTCGAACACGCCGCCATCGAGCGATTGAATCGAAATCGCCGCTCCCCCCTGCTGATCGAGTGATTCGAGCAACACCCACGCCTCGAGTGTTTTCTGGCCGATGGACTTCGGCAACGGATCGGATGCGAAGTAACCCGTCGCACCATCCAGGATGAGGAATCCGTCTTCGAGCCGTGCGTCGCCATGCAGACGACCGGTTACCGCAAGCAATTCGTCCGTGGTTCCCTCATCGAAGCTCCAGCGCACCAGCGGCTGCGGACTTGGCTGAGACTCGGGATTCCCTTCGCGCTCATCGAGAACTGCATCGCGGATGGGCGACTCCAGCGCGATCAATTCCTCGACGTGACGCTGTTGTTCGTTCTGAAGCGACGCGATCTCGGCCCGCATCGGGGTGGTCATGATTGTTCGCTCGCCATGTCGGACTCCTCCGAGGGCGGCCGCCAATTGGTAGTACTCCTGCTGAGTGATCGGGTCGAACTTATGATCGTGGCAGCGCGCACAATGCACGGTCAGGCCGAGAAAGGCTTGTCCGACCGTGCTGATGTAGTCTTCCAACTCATCCTGTCGGACAACGCGGCGCATCACTTCGCTCTGTTGCGACTGTCCGACTTCGTCATAGGCGCCGGCAACGAGGAAGCCAGTGGCGATGATGCCCTCGGCCGTGTCTGGCGACAGGACATCACCCGCGAGTTGCATGCGCACGAACTCGTCGTAAGGGAGGTCGTCGTTCAAAGCGTTGATGACCCAGTCACGATATTGCCATGAGTTCTCGCGGAGTTTGTCGCGCTCGAAGCCTTGCGATTCTCCAAATCGAGCGATATCGAGCCAGTGCCGCGCCCAGCGTTCGCCGTAGTGAGGAGAGGCGAGCAGTCGCTCGACGAGGTTCTCATAAGCATGAGAGTCATCGTCCCTGACGAACGTGTCGACCTCTTCGGGAGTCGGAGGCAAGCCGATCAGGTCGAATGACAATCGGCGAATCAACGTTCGACGATCGGCCTCGATGGACGGTGACAGTCCCTGGTTCTCTAAACCGGACAGGATGAATGCATCCAGCGGATTCCTGACCCAATCGGCATGTGGTGATGTAGAAGAATCTGGAGGTGAAACATTCCGAAGTGGCTGCAGCGACCACCAGTCGTAACCTGCCCGCTTGCTGGTCGTGTAGCGAAACAGATCCAGGGGCTCATCCGACCACGCGGCTCCAGACTCGATCCACTGTTGCAACACTTCTAACTCAGCATTGGTGAGTTGATCTTCGGAACTGGCGTTCTCCCGTGGAGGCATGAAGCCATCGTTGACGTATTCCCATAGGAGGCTCTCCTCAATCGAGCCGGGAACCACGACGACACCACTGTCTCCACCGGCCAGCATCGATTCGCGCGTCGAGAGATCGAGTCCCCCCTTGGGGTCAGCGCCGCGATGGCAATCGAGACAGTGTCGCAATAGTACCGGGGCGACTTCGCGGTCGAAGAACGTGATCTGCGACGCCTCGTCGCTGACGTCATCCGCGATACTTAAGGTGAACCTGCCGATTACGACTAAACCGACGATGCCGGCACAGATCAGTCGATTGGCGAATCGGAATCGTGGTGGGGCGTTCGTTTGTTGCATCACGATCAGTATTTGAATTGCGAGTGTTCTGACTTCATCCTACTCCATTGACGACCGGGTTTCTCCACGATCGACCGGTTCGCTGCAGCAATTGGTCGGCCTCATTCGGACCCCACGAACCCGCAGAATAGAGTTGGGGTTGATGTTTAGGGTTCTCCCAGGCATTCAGCAGAGGATCGACGAACTTCCAGGCGGCTTCCAACTCGTCACTACGTGTAAACAGCGTCGAGTCCCCACGCATCACATCAAGCAGCAGCCGCTCGTAGGCTTCTGGGACGGCAATGTCGAACGACTCGTGGTAGTGGAAGTTCATGTCGACCGGCTGCACTTGATACTGCATGCCGGGACGCTTCGCTGAGAACCTCAGGGAGATAGATTCTTCCGGCTGAATGCGAAACACCAGTCGATTGGGACGCGCCTCGACCACCTGGCACATCGAGCCATCGCACTCAATTGTCGAGAACAGATTAAGTGGTGGGTGCTTGAACTGAACGACAATTTCCGTCACGCGCTCGGCCATGCGCTTGCCTGTTCTCAAGTAGAATGGGACGCCGGCCCAGCGCCAGTTATCGATGCGGCATTCAAGAGCGACATAGGTTTCCCGTCTTGAACTTGGGGGGATGTTTTCTTCATCAAGATATCCCTGCATCTTCTTCCCGTTGGACTGTCCAGTGGCATACTGTCCCGCGACTGCCCATTCGTTGACGTTGTGTCCCGCCGGTGCCATCGAGTGCAGCACTTTGAGCTTCTCATCGCGAATGTATTCCGCCTCGAACAGTGCTGGAGGCTCCATGGCGACCAGGCACAACAGTTGCAGTACGTGATTCTGCAGCACATCCCTGAGTGCTCCCGAGGCGTCGTAATAGCCGCCGCGGCCTCGTTCCATGCCTTGAGACTCGGCCACTGTGATCTGCACATGGTCCACGTGTTGCCGATTAAACAACGGTTCAAAAATCGCATTGCCGCAGCGAAACAACAGGATGTTCTGAACCGTCTCCTTGCCCAGGTAATGATCGATGCGATAGACCTGTTCCTCGGCCAGCAGCGTCGAGAGCGAAGCGGTGAGTTCCTGGGCTGATTGCAGGTTGGTGCCGAAGGGCTTCTCGAAGACGACTCGCAATCGATCCTTCTCATCATGCGGAGGCACGAAACCCGCCGTCGACAATGCCTCCACAGAGGGAAGGAACAACTGGGGAGCCGTCGCCAGATAGACGATTCTGCGTCCGGGCAGATTCCTTTTCTTCTCCTCGATTAAGATGTTGTCACGAAGGCGCTCGACTTGCGACGCGTCCGATACATCGCAACTGGTGTATGTGACGTTGCGGGCGAACTCCTCCCAGGATTGGCTGTCAAATAGGTCCTCCTTGGAATGCTGACGGACCGCGACTTCCAGCTCACCGCGATACTCGTCGTCGGTCTTCTCCCGCCGAGCGACTCCCGTGACAAGGTACTTTTCCCCAAGAAACCCCTGCCGCCTGAGCTGGTAGAGGGCCGGAATGAGCTTTCTAGCCGTCAAATCTCCGGAGGCACCGAAGATCAGTATCGTGACATCATCGACCTGCCTGGAACTCGCAAGTGCTGACGTCGAATGGTGAAGTGCCATGTGGTTTTCAATAAACGGATGCGTCCTGCATGTGTTCCAGCAGTGTGACATGTCGTGAACCGGGATGCAAAACCGGTCGATTTGCCTCGCAATGGGCCAGATTCCTTGATTGTGTTCGACACAATTCCGTATTAGACTCCCCTCCCCATAAACAACATTCATTGGAATTTAGCCTGGAGCCGGGTGATCGACGCCCACCCCAGGAGGTTTTGAACATGACGGTAGATCGCAGCCTGAAACGCCGAGGGAGACTGGTTCGTTCAAGAAACGTTCTCACACGGGACGAACGCATTGCGAAGCTCCGCGAAAACGAGCGTTGGGAAGAGGGCCGCAGTCCGCTCGGTCTCCCCAAGGTTCGCGTCTTCAAGGCCATGATCGGCAAGAAAAAGAAGAAGAAGGAAGAAGGGGACGAAGCCACTCCCGCGAAGGCTGGCGACGCCGGCAAGGCCGCTGCGAAACCTGCGGCCAAGGGTGCCAAGAAGTAGTCCGGGCGCGATCCTCTCCTGCGACTGCCATGGAGACTCGCGAAGAAGTTGGTCGACGGGCGTACCCGAAATTCGAGTTGCGCCATGCCTTTTCGACTCCGCAATCTTCGGTTGTCGGTCGACCATCCCGAATCCGAGATCCTCTCCTCCATTGCGAGGCGGTTGCGCCTTGCCCCCGAGGAGATCGCTCACTGGCGGCTCCTCAAGAAGAGCCTCGATGCCCGCAGTCGCACTGACTTGCGATTCGTCTACACGGTTCTGGTTGAACCGCGCGACCCAGCCTCCCTCGCCGGACGAAATCTTCCCGATGTCGACGTCTTCGCCGCCGAACCCTTCGACGATCCTCCACAGGGCGAAGGTGCCCTACACCACCGGCCCGTCATCATCGGCACAGGGCCGGCGGGTTTGCTCGCCGGTTACTATCTGGCGAAGCGTGGTTATCACCCGCTCCTCTTAGAGCGGGGGCATCCCGTCAAGGCTCGCGTCCCGGCCATTCGCGACTTCGATTGCGGAGGCCCTCACGATCCCGAAAACAACTATCTGTTTGGTGAAGGGGGAGCCGGTTGCTTCTCCGATGGCAAACTGACGTGCCGCATGAGTGGGCCCGATGTCGATTGGGTTCTGCAATCGTTCGTCGACTGCGGAGGTCGCGACTCGCTCCGCTACGAGCATCGCCCCCATCTCGGCAGCAACAAGCTCCCGCTCATCTGTCGCAACCTCCGGCGCAAGATCGAACAGTGGGGAGGCGAGTATCGATTTCAATGCACCGTCGAAGGGATCGACATTCATGATGGTCGTGTGATCGGCCTCCGCACATCGACCGGCTACATCGCTGCGGATGCCGTCATCCTCGGAACCGGTCACAGTGCTCGCGACACGCTCGAAATGCTGCACGCCTCCGGCGTCCCCATGAAGCAGAAAGCGTTTCAACTCGGATTGCGCATCGAACATCCGCAAGCGAACGTCAATCGTTGGAAGTACGGCCACGAACGCTATCTCGACATCCTCGGCGCGGCCGACTACTCACTCGTGGCGAAGGGCGAACGTGACCTCTATTCGTTCTGCATGTGTGCCGGCGGATACGTCATTCCCAGCGTCTCCGAGCCGGGGTATGTCTGCACCAACGGCATGAGCAACTCACGCCACGACAGCGAGTTCGCCAACAGCGGGTTGATGGTCACGCTCGAAACGAACGAGTTCGGCAGCGATCATCCGTTGGCGGGCGTCGAACTTCAGCGACGTTTCGAGTCAGCCGCCTTTCGCATCGGCGGTAGCGACTACCGCATTCCCATCACTTGGGCGAAAGACTTTTTGAATCACAAGCGATCGACCGATGCAGCGATTCCTTCCTCGTATCAACGTGGAGTGAAGTGCGCCGACCTGCATGAGGTGCTGCCGACAGTGGTCCTCGATGCGATTCACAAGGGGTTGCCAATTCTCGATCGCAAATGGAATGGCAAGTT
>CALOES010000035.1:0-155712 GCA_942492405.1 uncultured Planctomycetaceae bacterium | reverse complement strand
GAGGTGCTGGCGGATTTCTGGCATACCCATTTCAGCGTCGATGGCGGCAAGTTCGAAGTCTCGCCGGTGTTCGTACACTACGACCGGGATGTCATCCGGCCCAACATGCTGGGCAATTTCCGCCAGATGCTGAGCGCCGTGACCAAAAGCACGGCGATGATGTACTACCTCGACAACGTGTGGAATTCGCGCTGGGGGCCGAACGAAAATTACGCCCGTGAATTGCAGGAACTGCATACCCTGGGCGCAGTGCATTCCTGGGGCTTCACCCCCGAAGCGACATTCCCGCCGCCACCACGATGGCCGGCTCAATCCGCCGTGCTACCGGCAGGCCTGAAAGCCGGCTACTCGGAACAGATGTACGCCAGGTCACACTGTGCCTGACCGGCTGGACCATCAGCAACGGCTACACGACCGGTGGCAGACACCGGCGAGTTTGTCTATTACTCAAACTGGCACGACACCTCGACCAAGCGCGTGCTGGGCATCGACATCACGCAGTCCAATGGTCAGGATGAAACCGAACAGGTGCTCGACCTGCTGGCGATGCATCCCAACACGGCGCGCTATGTCTGCCGCAAGCTGTGTCGCCGCCTGATCAGCGACAATCCGCCGGAATCCATCGTTGAAGCGGCAGCGGTGGTGTTCAACGACCAGTGGCAGGCACCGGACCAGCTCAAGCAGGTGGTCCGCACCATCCTGCTGTCGACGGAATTTCAAGGATGCCGCCAACTGGGGCGCCAAGACCAAACGGCCTTTTGAGCTGGTGGCGGGCGCACTGCGCAGCTGTGGTGGCCCGACAGAAAAACTGGTGCGGCCCGGACCCTTTCAGCGACTGGGCAGCCAATATGCTCAAGGGCGAGAACTACAAGTTCAGCCAGGACCTTTACTGGATGCATGTCCGAAACCGGGCACATGCCGTTTGGCCTGGGTGACACCCGATGGTTTTCCGGATACCAAGCCCGCCTGGCTGGGCAGCACGCCGCTGATCATGACCTGGCGTTTGCTGAACATGTTGTTCCTGGACTGGGCGCCGGATGATCTGGCCAATCCGAACGGGAACTGGCACGAATACTTTTCCGATCGATGCAATCGCGACCACCAAGACCGCACTGGCGCCAACGAGCGGACCGCCAACAAGATCGTCAACTTCTGGGTCAACCGCTTGCTGGGATACGACGCCGCCAGCCCGGCAACACCCCAACTGGATGCGGCGGTGCGCGCCGCCTGGTGGCTTTCATGCAGCAGGATGCCGCCAGCGCTGGACACGGTGCTGGACCTGGATCCAACGGTTGGGGCGGACCAGGCCTGGCAGGCCTATGTGCCGCAACGCCTGCAAACCCTGGTGGCCAGCATTGCCATGCTGCCCGACAACCTGCTGCGCTAGGAGGAACATTCATGAAACGACGCAATTTCCTCAAACCAGCGCACTCGGATAGGCACCCTCGGCAGCACGCTCGCGCGCCGGCCAGGCCATGGCGGCGCCAGCCTATAACGAACAGATCCTGGTCCATATTTTTCTGCGCGGCGGCATCGATGGCTGCCAACCTGGTGGTACCGCTGGGCGACAAGGACCACGAGTACTACTCCATCATGCGCCCTACGCTGGCAATCCCGGATACCGGCAACGGGTGCAGCCCTGCCGATCGGTGCTGAACCGTTTGGCTTCAACCCGGTCGCTGGCCCCCATGCTGGACCTGTACAACGCCGGTCACCTGGCCGTGGTGCAGGCGGTCGGCACGCCGGATGATATTGCTTCGCGCAGCCACTTCGATGCCGAAAAATACGTCGAGCTGGGCACACCGGGACTGGGTTGGAACACTTCCGGCTGGCTGCACCGTCACTTTCAGTCGATGTCAACGACACTGGGGCTGTACCCGGAAGAAATCTTCCTGCCGATTATCGCCTTCCGCAACACGCCGCCGGCCAGCCTGCTGGGCAACAACTCAACCCTGACCGTTTGGTCACCCGCCGACTTCAAGCTGGACAATGCCCACTGGCGCTGGAATGTGGAGGATACTGGCTACATGCAGCTGGACATGTTGCCGGAGATCTACGATCGCGAATCCCGATGAATTCAGCCACGCCGGTGAGCCAGGCGCTGGCAGCCGAAGCCATTCTGCGCACCAGCTACCAGTCCGAACTACACCGGCAGCAGGAACATTCCCTACCGGCGACAACTCCATCGGCAACCGGCTCAGTGACGTGGCCCAGCTGATCAAGCTGGACCTGGGCACCCGCATTTTCACGCTGGATTACAACAATTACGATTCGCATACCAATCAATACCAGCCGGCGAATTATAACGACCTGGTGGCGCAACTGAGCAGTGCGCTGGCGGCCTTTCTCGATGACCTGGAAAGCAGCGGCGGCGTCTATGCCGACCGGACCACGATCATCATCCAGAGCGAATTCGGACGCCGCCTGTATGAGAACATTTCCAGCGGCACCGACCACGGCAATGGCAACCTGATGCTGGTGGTGGGCAAGTCCGTCAACGGCGGAGCGATATATGGCGACTGGCCGGGTCTTTATCCCGGCACCCAGGACGGTTTTGTCAACTACCCGAACCCGGCTACCGGCAGCACCACACCGGAACTTTTCCAGGGCGCGCTGGCGACCACCACGGATTTCCGCCGCGTGCTGAGCGAATATCTTGACCGGCGCTGCGAGCACACACCCGCCACGCTTGCGAATTCGGTGTTTCCGGGTTACACAGGTTATTCGCCGATGGGCATTTTCCAGGGACTTGGACCCGAGCCGGATATGATTTTCGAAAACAGCTTCGAGGCCTGATATTGTCTGCTGCATGAAGCCTGTCTGGAAGCAACGCCAGTCCGCAGAAATTGTCACAGGAGCGCCGGGCGATCCTGCACCACTCCGGTGCAGGTGCCGGCCTGTTCGTCATTGCCCTCATGCTGTCGCCAACCGCATTGGCATGGTCGGAAGTTGTTCTTTACCCAGACAAGGACAACACGCTTTACGAAACCGATATGGATGGGCCCGATGACCCGAATGAAGTCAGCAACGGCGCGGGCAGTTTCCTGTTTGCAGGGCGCACCAATCTCGATTCGGGTTTCCGCTTGCGGCGTGGTTTGATTCACTTTGACCTTGCAGGGATACCACCCGGATCGCACATCCTGTCGGCAGAACTGGTTTTGTACCAGTCGCATATTTCGCCCAATGCTTTCCCCGTAACCATGAGCCTGCACCGCGCACTCGAGGACTGGGGCGAAGGCAGCTCGGATGGTATCGGGCCGGAGGGCCAGGGTGCTCCGGCCCAGCCGGGAGACGCCACCTGGTTCCACAGCTTTTACAACACAGTGCTGTGGACCGAAGCAGGCGGGGTGTTCGCACCATCAGCCAGTGCATTCACCACGGTAGGCCTGGCGCTGCAGGATTACGGCTGGAATTGTTCGCCCGGCATGGTGGCCGACCTGCAGCACTGGTTGGATGACTCCGGGGTGAATTTTGGCTGGGTGCTGCTGGGTAATGAAGACGCAGGTGGTTCGGCTCGCCGCTTCAACAGCGTCAACAATACCGAGGCCGGAAGCCGGCCACGGCTGCGGCTGGTTTATCGATCACCGGGTGATGTGTTTGGCGATGGATTTGAATCGGTCGCCTGCAGCGACTGACGCACAAGCCGGTCACCACTCAATTCGTGTCCTGGATTCGTGGCCTTCAGCAGCACTTGTTTCATGGCTGTTCCTCTCACATGTATGTATTATCGGGCAAGGAGAAACCTGGTGCTTTCATCCTGCCCATTAAGTGGCTTGTCCCATTTCCTGGCCAGATGACGGCGTGGCAAGTGAGCCCCGGCCTGTCCCGGCTTTGGGATTGACCCGAAAAGTCATGATGAACAACCCGAAATGAGCTTGCGCCCAGAAATTCAAACACATTCACCCGGTAGTTTTTCGGGTGGCTGTCCATCAACCCAAGCACGACAATCTGCATCAAGCCAGGCCGACCCGGCGAGATGTCACTGTGCCCCAGTCAGACAAAGGGAATTAATACCGTGAAAGCTGCCAAAACCCTCGTCCTGGTTGCCATCGCTACCGGCCTTTTCGCTGCACTGACTCCTGCTGCATTCGCGCAGGGCAGTTCGGGTGTTCACCCCTGGCTTGAAGATGACTTCATCATCTCAGTGGGTGGCTTTTATCCGCGCAAAAAGTTCAAGATCAGTGTCGACGGCGAAAGCTCCAACCAGGAAATTGATTTCGATCGAGACGCTGCGGTGGTGGACGAGGAAGCCACCGCAGCGTTGAATTTCCGTTGGAAATTCGGTGAGAAATGGTCCGTGGCAGGCCAGTACTACGCAACCCGCGACAGCCGGCAGTTGGTTCTGGAAGAAGACATCACCTGGCGTGACAACGTGCTGCGCGCCGGCAGTAATATTGGCGCCGGTGCCGATCTCGACCTGGTACGCGTTTTCCTGGGTCGTGAGTTCTTCACCGCAGAGCCATATCATGAATTCGGCTTGGGCCTGGGGCTGCATTGGTTGCAGGTAGGCGCGTTCGTCGAGGGTGAAATGTTCGTTAACAATGAGTCACGCGGTGTGCGGCGCAGAGTCCGTCACTGCGGACCTGCCGCTGCCGAATATCGGCATGTGGAACATGCGCTCGCTGTCAGAAAAGTGGCTGTTTACCACTCGCCTGGATTGGTTCAGCACCTCGATCGGTGATTATTCGGGCAGCTTGTGGAACGCCGGTTTCGGTATCAACTACCAGCCCTGGGAGCATGTGGGCTTCGGCTTGTCGTACCAGTTTTTCGAGATCGATGTTGATGTTGAGAAAAACAACTGGCTCGGCAATGTGCAACTTACCCAGGATGGCCCGGCGCTTTCAGTGAATTTCAACTGGTAATCAGTTCTCGTCTACCGTTGCTTTCAACCGGGATCCCGGCTTGACCAGACTGCGCCGAAGCTTGGCACCGGCACTTTTGTTGCTGGGATTGACTCTGCTATCGGGCTGCGCCTCCCTACCCGCAGAGCTATACCCGCGAAGACATCGTCAAACTTGATGTAGGGACACAACCCTGGCGCGCGAGTTTGCCGCATTTGCCAATGCCCACCCGGACCTGAGCGGAGCCTATCCCCTGGGCCAGGGGATGGAGGCACTGGCTGCCCGCGTTGCTCTGGCGCGACTGGCCGAGAAGTCCCTGGATGTGCAGTACTACATCTGGCACGGCGATGACTCCGGGCGCATCCTGCTCAAGGAACTGCTGGACGCTGCCGACCGCGGCGTGCGCGTGCGCCTGCTGCTGGACGATCTGGGTGTGGGTGCTGCCAATGATGATGTCTTCCGTTGGGTTGATGCCCACCCGCAAGTCAGTATCGAGTTGTTCAACCCAATCGCCCTGCGCGATTCCCGCAAACTCGGGTTACTCAGTGATGCAGGCCGCCTGAACCACCGGATGCACAACAAGTCGATGACAGCCGACAGCACGGTGACCGTGGTGGGCGGGCGCAATATCGGTAATGAATATTTTGACATGGACGAACTGGTCAATTTCGCTGACATGGATGTATTGGCCATCGGGCCTGCAGCCTCACAGGTTGTGGACAGCTTTGACGCTTACTGGAACAGTCGCGCCGCCTTCCCCATCAGCGCTTTTCACCCAGAACCCGCCAGCGCGGCAGACCTGGCACAGGGCCGTGCCGCGCTGGACGCTGCTGTGGAGCACAGCGCAGGGCAGTACTACCAGGCGATGCAGGCAACGCCGTTGGGGCTGCAGTTGGAAGCCGAGCAGTTGGAATTCCACTGGGCCACAATCACGGCGCTGTATGATTCTCTCCGTCAAGGCCGAGGTGAATAAGGGCGGTGATGAACAGCCCGAGTTACTGCTGCAGCAACTCGGCAACCTGATTGGCCAGGCCAAATCTGAGCTGTTGATCGTGTCGCCGTATTTTGTGCCGGGCAAAGTGGGCACCCGGGTGGTGGAATGGATGCTGCCCGGCGCGGAGTCAGGGTACAGGTGCTGACCAACTCCCTGGCTTCCACCGATGTTGGCGCAGTACACGCTGGCTACAAAAAGTGGCGCAAGAAGTTACTGCAGGGCGGCGTGGAGTTGTATGAGATGAACCCCGGCTTAGATCCTGGCTCGGAGCAGGACCACAATCTGTCATTCAAGGGTTCTTCCGCTGCCAGCCTGCACGCCAAGCTGTTCGTCATTGGCCAGAAAAAGCTGTTTATTGGCTCCATGAACCTGGACCCGCGCTCGGTTGATCTCAATACCGAGATTGGAGGCTTTTGATGGACAGCGCCGATATGGCCCTGGATATGAAGCAGAAGATCGAGGCAGTGCTGCCTGCGGCCACCTACCGGGTGCAACTGCTGCCGGTGAACCCGGCTAAACCCGAAGGGCGCAAGGAGCTGGCCTGGACCGGGCAGCACGAAGGCGCGGAAACGCACTACAGCAAGGAACCGCATACCAGTTTCTCTGCGAGAAACATTCAACAGCGTAGGCGTGTTGCGAAAGTATTCGGTGCCGGGATAGCCACGCGAGAACTGACGTTGATCGACGAATGCGGTCTCCGGATCGTGACACGTCGCACTGAAAGACTCGCATCGCCCGACAATCGGGGATGAAGAAGAAGGTGCGTCCCAGTTCGACAATGGGAGTCTCAGCAGTTGCCTTCGCCGGCATCGGCAATGTCAGAGGATCCAACTAGGGCAATACCGGTCGCACGCAGCCGCGTCGAATCGATCGCACCGCATCCACCAATACATCGTCGTCCTCCATGCGGCAGGCCGTTCGTGGGAAGGCATGTCCCCTTCCTAATCGGACAGCCGCGAAAGGGCAACCGAGAGCCGCAACATTGTCACGAGGTGCGTCAGACCGACAGCAATGTGTATCGGATGTGTAGTGGACAAGGTGCCCCCGACACGCCTAAGAATCGCAGTCGAACTTCAGTCGACAATCGGCCCGACGAGTTTCCGCATCTCTGCGACCACGTCGTCGGTTGCGGGATAGACGAGCAGCGGCTCGCGGTCGCGGTACGGAACGGGGACGACCGAGGTGCCCGCACGTTCCTGATAGAGTGGAAGCAGCCAGTTTTCGGATTCGGGGGAAGTGATCTCTGCCGTCGTCAAGACTCGAAATGTTTCGGGGGCGACCCCCTTAATCGTGGAAACGAGTGTGAACTCTCCGGCGTCCGCATCCGACAATTTCGCCACAACGACGCAGTCTGCTTCCTTGAGCTGAGCGACGTTGAGCGTCACCGGGTTCGACGACGTGACAACAAGCGTCACCAGTCCCGCGACCCAGAATGCGAACAGGCAGATGCCAGCCACGAAGAACCGCCGACGAGGGGCGTTGTTTCCCGCTACCGGCTGGCTGGGGGCCTCGTTCACGCGGTGACCTCCTGTCTGTCGCGAGTGGCGCGCATCGGCTCTTCGAAACGGCTACGAGAACGGGTGGTCGTGTCGACATCACTGACGCCGTCCGAAATGCCCGCACGTCGATCTCGTATTCGCGTTCGAAGACGGTCTCGAAATCGTAAACGTCATAGAAATCGGCGAGGGTATCGCGGTCGGTCTTGCGCATCTCGCCACGTTCAACGAGTTCGAAGACGATGCGGCCAATGTCGTCGGTGCGGCGGACACCCCAGTGCTCGAGCACGACGCGAGCGAGCCTGCCGTATTGCTGACGGGCGTACTCGCGGGCCCCTTCAAGAAGTTCGCCGCCGCTGACATGGGCTTCCGCCTCGACTTCGGACGTCTTTTGCAAGGTCTCCTGCGTGAAGTGGAGCGCGCCTTAAAGACGAATTCGTATGCGTGTTTATGATATCGCAGCCGACGAATCGCCGGTTGACGCAATAAACTCATCGACACTCTCCTACGCCAGGTGTCAGGATAAAGGTGATGGAAAAAGGGAATAAAATTCCCCGTGGATCTATTATCGCCTCCTCGATTTGGTGGAAACGATCACCCCGAACTAAAGCTATAACGTCAGTTGTTCGCTCAATCACTAGCGCACCAGATGATTCTTGCAGACGACAGGCACGGCGGCAATCGAAGTCTTGATGCACCATTCTCCAAACGCCCAATCCAAAATCCCCGATCTCCATTTTCGGCTATCCGGCGACGCTTTCCCTCCACCGCGCGACCCCATAAACTTGCGATTGCAATCGTTCCTCCTGGGCCCCTAATCTCCATTTGAGTCCACATCATGGCCGACTACTTCCCCGAAGTTCCGACAATTCAGTACGAAGGCCCGCAGTCGAAGAACGACCTGGCGTTCAAACACTACAACCCCGAAGAGAAGATCGAAGGGCAGACGATGCGGGATCTCTTCCGCTTCTCCGTCTGCTACTGGCACACCTTCCGAGGGACAGGAGTCGATCCGTTCGGTGCTCCGACCCTCCATCGTCCCTGGGATGATGGCTCGAACTCAATCGAAAACGCCCTCAAGCGAGTCGATGTCGCTTTCGAGTTCATGTCGAAGCTGCAGGCTCCTTTCTACTGCTTCCACGATCGCGACGTCGCCCCCGATGGCAAGACCCTCAAGGAGGCCAACGCCAACCTCGATAAGATCGCAGCCAAGCTCAAGGAGAAGCAGAAAGAGACTGGCATCAAGCTCCTCTGGGGGACGGCCAACCTCTTCAGCCATCCGCGCTTTCATGCACGGAGGAGCCACCTCCTGCAATGCCGACATCTTCGCCTATGCCGGGGCTCAGGTGAAGAAAGCCGTCGAGGTCACACATGCACTCGGCGGCGAGAACTGCGTCTTCTGGGGCGGACGCGAGGGGTATCACAACCTCTTTAACACCAACATGCAGCGGGAGCTCCGGACCATCTCGCCCGCTTCATGCATATGGCTCACGATCACGCCAAGTCGATCGGCTTCAACAGGCAGTTCCTGTTCGAACCCAAGCCCAAGGAGCCGACGAAGCATCAATACGATTTCGATGCCGCGGCCTGTTTGAACTTCATCGGTCGCAACGGACTTGACGGCATCGTGAAGCTTAACATCGAGACGAACCATGCAACGCTCGCGAGTCACACAATGATGCACGAGCTCGAATATGCCCGCATTCACAACGCTTTGGGTTCAATCGATGCCAATACCGGCGACCTGTTGCTGGGTTGGGATACCGATCAGTTCCCGACTGATGTCTACCTCACCGCTCAGATCATGCTGGTCATCCTCAAGCAAGGGGGACTGGGAACTGGTGGCACCAACTTCGATGCCAAGGTGCGGCGAGAATCGTTCGATCCGATCGATCTGTTCCACGCCCATATCGGCGGGATGGACGCCTTCGCCCGCGGAGCCAAGGTGGCTGCGGCCATTCGAAAGGAAGGCATCATCGACGAGTTCGTTACTCGGCGCTATCGCAGCTTCGACGAAGGGATCGGCAAGAAGATCGAAGACGGCACCGCAACACTGGCCGACCTCGAGACCTACATGCTCGACAAAGGCGAAGCCGCCCCCGAACGAGTCCGGCCGGCAAAGAATGGATTGAGAATTTGATCAATCGGTATTTGTGACGTCCTACTGGTAACCCGACGCGTTAGCGAGGGCTTCAACAAATCGGGGGAAGAGTGGCAGATGAACGACCCCATTGCGTTCTTCCTTACGATCTCAACCTACGGAACCTGGCTGCCAGGCGATGCTCGCGGGTGGGTGGAGTATCACCAAGGGTTGGAAGATGCCCGATCCAGTGCGAGAACTCGAGGCTAAAGCGATAATGCGCGAGGACGCCTGCATTCTCTCGCAGGCCGAGCGATCGATTGTCGAGAAGCAATTGGATGAAACGTGTCGCTTTCGTGGCTGGACGCTCCATGCACGCACCTGCCGCTCGAATCACATGCACGCGCTGGTCAGTGTGAAAGATGTGGGACCGAAAAAGATCCGCGAAGATCTCAAGGCGTGGTGCACACGTCGACTTCGAGAGCAATCTGACGCGATTCGCGAGCATTGGTGGGCGGAGCGCGGGAGTATCCGATGGGTACTCGATGATTCGGGTGTGGAAGCCGTCACCCTTTACATCAGAGATCGCTCAAGCTCGCATGGGTCTGGATCGTCATGAAATGCACTCTTCTCCTGTAACTGCACCTCAAACTCGAAGCGGCCCTCGCTAACGCGTCGGGTTACCATAAACCATGCACGAGCAACTGACGCTGATCTCGGGACGCGCCCATCCGGCTTTGGCCAATGAGATTGCGGACTACCTGCAGGTGCCTCTGGCGAAGGTCGATCTGTACGACTTTCCCGATGGGGAGGTGGGCTGCAAGCTGAATCAGAACATCCGTGGCAGGGATGTTTATCTCATTCAGCCGACCGGGCCGCCGGTCAACGACAACCTGATCGAACTTCTCGTGCTGATCGACACCTGCCAACGGGCGAGTGCCGAACGCATTACGGCTGTCCTTCCTTACTTCGGTTATGCCCGACAGGATCGCAAGGACTCCGGCCGCGTGCCGATCACTTCAAAGCTGGTCGCCAATCTCATCACGAAGGCGGGAGCCGACCGCGTCCTGACAGTCGACCTGCACGCGGCTCAGATTCAGGGCTTCTTCGACGTGCCGGTCGACCACCTTTACGCGGCCCCAATCATCGATGCCTACATCGAAACGCTGAACATCCCGCAGGGTGACCTGGTGATCGTCAGCCCCGACGAGGGAGTATCAAACGAGTGTTGCAGCATCAGGAACGACTGCACGGGTCACTGGCCATTATGGATAAACGCCGATCGAGCGCGATGGAAGCCAAGCAGGCGCACCTCATCGGCGGACCCATCGAGGGGAAGGTCGGCCTGATCGTCGACGACATGATCAGCACCGCCGGCTCGATCGTCGGGGCGGCGGATGTCGTGAGGAAGGCGGGCGCGCGTGAAATCTACATCGCCGCGACGCACGGCGTTTTCTGCGGCCCCGCGAAACAACGGCTGAGTGAATCGGGGGTCAAGGAGATTATCGTCACGAATTCGCTCCCCGTCACCGAAGACCAGCGTCCTGACAATCTGCGACAAGTCAGCCTCGCTCCGCTGCTCGGTGAGGCGATTCGCCGGATCCACCGGAACGAATCGGTGAGCGATTTGTTTGATTGATTGAAGGGACTCGTCTTTGTTTAACGCCCAGCCGACAGGCGTCCCGGGCGTTGGGAACATGGTGTATTCAGCGACCTACTTCGGCATTGTCCAAAGCGTCCCGAAGGATTCGACGAGGCATATCAGACAGGAGGCTTACTTCCTCGCTCGACACCGGTTCGCCTTCGAAACGAAATCGCAGAAATGACTGGTTCAGATTGTCGGTAGGCGCGAAACTCGCAATGAACCGATCCCACTGCTCGACCTCCGATTCATCAAGTCCTTCGTACCAAATCGTGTATTCCGCCAATTGCTTGCCCGTGAAGACGACGCGCCCGAAGTGTTCACTCTGAAATACAGAGTCCGGCTCTGTCCAACTGGCGTAGCACAACGTTGGAAGTACGTGGTACGGCTCGCTCCCGCGAGATTCGACGCTGTTGTTCCAAGTGACGCTCTGTGTCGCAGGATCCCACTCACCATTGGTCACAAACGGCTCTTGCTCGGTCGCAAAGCGAATTGAGACATGATCGCCGCCACCGAAGAATACACCGAAGAGCATGGCTTCCCAGAGCAGGTCAACTGGGATGCCGAGCAAGTCTTCCCTTTCGAGATCGTTGTTAGAGGCGCGCTGTCGCAGTTCGTCCGCCTCGGGAGTGTCTGCGAGGTAATCTGCGAGCGATGCCTCGAGCGTTTCGACGGACTGCAAAGCCGGAATGATCTCCTTCAACGGCGTTGCGCCTGTGCCGCGTTTGTGGTCCAGAATGCTGAGGATAATGTCGGAGACTTCCTGCGAGTCGGCCGACATCCCGAGGCGGTGGACGAGTCGGATGTCCTGAGCGGTCACGTAGTCATGCTCGATGCCGAATTGGATTAATCTCGCGACGGTTTCTTCGAAAAGTTTCCGATCGTTCTGCAAGGGAGCCATGGCCGCGAATGCAAAGCAATGCATCGCGACGTTTTTGAGATCATCTCGCAGCGGGCCGCGAATGAACTCGGTCACATTGGCTCCCTGTTCAGCATCAACAGCGTTCTCGGCGGCCCAGCCACTCATTAGCTCGCAGGACCGGTCGATCTTCTGCATACGTTCTTCCCAACGGCCAACCAGATCGTCAGAGCCGCGCACACGCTCGCTGTAGGCCGTGAGTGTGCCCAGTGAAGTCGTCCAACGAGCGACGGTGACCATTCCGCCGACGTCGGAGGGAGTGACGTCGTCAATCAATCCTTCGAACACCATCCGCCCCTCGTCGTCCAGTCGGCCGTCGGCACCGTAGGCAGATCGCAGCGTGTCGAGTTCTGCGGGATTTAGCGAATCAATAATCGTTCGATCGTTCTCGGTGCGTTCCTGCCAAGCCGTCAATCGGCGATGGAGCCCATCGTCGCCCAGCGACATCTCGATCTGGTATTCACGTCGGGTGCAACCGGCGACGCTTATTGCGACCACGCAGACAGCAAACACCCGGGAGGGAAGGCGAGCAAGCATGGCATCTCCTTTTGGCAAGCGTGAGAGATCACGTTCCGCTCTATTTGATCCAGACGTTGGTCGGTTTATTCCCGGGATTTCGCTACATTCCGGCCATGCATGCACAATCGCTCGGGGCATCTGTTGTTGTGACGAATCATCCTCACGAGTGCTCTCATTTCTCGCTCTTGATGCGAGTGATCGTCGGAGTCGTTGTATCACTCTTCGCGACTCGTTTGCCAGCCGGCGATGACACAAGTCGCCCTCCGGCCATCAACACGCAGACCGCCCTCAATTGGAGTGCGGCTTCCCCGACCTACCGGACGAGTTTGGTTTCGGTGGTCCCATTGTGGGTGTGAATGAGGGTGTGCTGATCGTCGCGGGTGGTGCCAACTTTCCCGGGGGACCACCCTGGCCGGTCGGGAATCAGCCGCCGGGGACGAAGGTGTGGCTCGATCGTATCTTCGCGCTTGCTGTCGAATGGAGGCGAATGGATCGAGGTCGGTCGTCTTCCCGCTCCACGTGCCTATGCGGCAGTCGTGTCGACGAAGGATGGCATCTTTGTCGTGGGGGGCGAGTCTTCGCGCATCGTTGAGGACGATGCTGGCCGAGTGATTCACGAGCCCTTCAATGTCGCCGACGTCTTGCGACTTCGCTGGAACGCAACCTCTCAAACCATCGAGATAGAAGAAGACATCGTCCCTCCGCTTCCCATGCCGTGCAGCTATCACGGAGTGGGTGTTATTGGAACAACTCTATACGTTGTCGCATCTCATGCGAGTTCAGAGGAAAGCTTACGACTCGATGAATCAGCATTCTGGTCGATCGACCTCGCGGCTGCATTGGACAATTCGCCAGACACGGTGAGCAAGTGGCGCACACTCCCACCTTGTCCGGGTGCGCCGCGGGAGAAGATGGCCATCGCGGTGCAGACCAGCGGGGCCGATGACCGTTTCGGGTCGCAGCAATGTTTGTATGTCATCAGTGGTTCGACCTGGGTAAAGAACGCCGAAGGCGTCAGCGATCCCGCGTTGTGGGAGTATTTCACTGATGGCTATCGCTATTCGCCGCGCTCGAATGAATGGAGCCCAATCGCCGATCTGCCAGCCGTGCCTGAGATGCGCTTCATGGATTTATCACTCTACGACTTCGACGCCGACCAGGGTCGCTGGATGACTGTCCCCGACGGAGAGACAGGCTTTACCGGCGTCCCGACGATGTTTGATGCGGAACGTCGACCCGCAGTTGCATCACCCTGTATCGCGGTCGGTCAGTCGCACATCTTGCTCTTCAGTGGTGATGAAGGTCGGTACCTCACGATCCCGCATCCCGAGCGCATGCCGTTTCCGCGCGAAGTGCTGGCGTATCACACGATCACGGATACCTGGACGATCGTGGGCGAAATGCCCATCGGCGTCGTCACCACATCAGCCGTCGAATGGAATGGGGGTATCGTCATTCCCAGCGGCGAAGTGCAGCCGGCGGTGCGAACTCCGAAAGTGCAGATGCTTGAACTGCACGCCACCTCGCGCGGTTTCGGCACGCTCAACTGGACCGTCCTGATTGGATACTTGACTATTCTCGTCGCTATCGGCATCTACTTCTCACGTCGAGAGAATGCGACCGATGACTATTTCTTGGCGGGCCGACGCATCCCCTGGTGGGCCGCGGGACTGAGTATCTATGTCACGCAACTCAGTGCGCTCACCTACCTCTCGCTGCCGGCGCTGGCCTATGGAGAGAACTGGCTCACGTTTCCCGGTCAGTGGTCGATCCTGCTGGTCGCTCCATTGGTGAATTGCCTGCTACTTGCCGTTCTTCAGGCGACTGAACGTCACAACGGCTTATGAGTATCTGGAGCGACGCTTCAATCTCCCTGTCAGGCTGTATGGCAGTTTGTCGTTCATCATCTATCAACTGGGGCGAATGTCGATTGTGGTGTTCCTCCCCGCGCTTGCGTTGTCCGCTGTGACGGGCATGAACGTCTACGTCGCGATCGTCATCATGGGAGTGCTCTCCACGCTCTACACGGTGCTCGGAGGGATGGAGGCCGTCATCTGGACCGATGTCGCGCAGGCCATCGTTCTCTGGGGAGGCCTCTTCGCGATGCTCGCCGTTGTGATTGCGGATGTCGGGGGGCTTGCTCCACTCATCGAAACCGCGCAACAGGGGCATAAGTTGACGATGTTCAACTGGAATTGGCAGACGACCGAGATGGCCGCCTGGTTGATACTGCTCGGCAACATCGGCAATCAACTCGGTCCGTACACGGTCGATCAAGCGGTGATTCAGCGCTACCTTACGACGAAGGACGAAGCGGCTGCCGCCCGAGGAATCTGGCTTAACGGCATCCTGGCGATTCCCTTCAGTGCATTGTTTCTGCTGCTGGGAGCCGGGTTGTATGTGTACTACCAATCCCATTCAGGACTGCTGGAGATCGGTGCCGACCGCGATTCGATCGTGCCACGTTTTGTAGTGGAGTCGCTCCCCGCGGGAGTCGCGGGTCTGGTGATTGCCGGCGTCTTCGCGGCCACGATGTCATCACTCGACAGCAGCATGCACAGTGTCGCGACCGCGTTGACGACCGACTTCTATCGCAGGTTTCGTCCCGCCGTCCCCGATGGGGCTGCATTGAAGTTCGCCAAATGGACGACCGCCATCGTCGGAATCATCGGCACCGTCCTCGCGATGGTACTTGTGGCGTTGCCGATCAATTCGCTGTTCCTAGCGTTCCAGAAGTTATTGGGTCTCGTGACCAGCGGCGTTGCGGGAGTCTTCGTGTTGGCGATCTTCACCCGCAGGGCCAACTCGATCGGCGTGTTGATCGGCGCCATCGCCAGCTTCTCGCTCCTGTTGATCGTTTCAAACACCACTCACATCAACCTCTATCTCTATTCCCTGATCGGCATTGGCACGACGGTGGCCGTGGGGTACGTGATGAGTTTTGTCATCCCCACATCAAGCAGGCCACTGGACGGCTTGACATGGTGGGATTTGAAGGCGGAGTCCTCGAAGAATCGGGACGGATCGCCAACTCGATAGATTGACTCTCACGGGCGATTCAGTCGATACAATGTCAGCCCGGGTTGAGACCAGATTTCGGTCGGCGTCCAATCGCGGAACGCTTCATCGAGATTCAAAGCGGAAAGCACGTCGGCAACGGATTGATCGTACCCTCCTTCTTGAGACACAACGACGATGGCCATGTCGTCGCGTGTGCGGGTCGACGACGGCCAGTCGAAATGAATCCAATCGATACCTTCACGCGTTGCGTAGTATCGAATGGGGGCCGAAGCCGGACAGACCGCAACGATCGGCTCATTCAATTGCAGTTCGCGCTTCAAGAATTCGACAGCCTCGCGGGCTTGATGGGCTTGGCCGGTTTCTTCGGAGAACGTGATCGGATCGGTGATCAAATTCGTCAATGCCGGCCAGACGACCATCGCGGCAACTACGCTGACCTTGAGAATTGCCGCCCATTTCCGCGACTTCAGAGCACGGATTCTTCCCGACCAGCCCCAGGCGGAAAGGATCGCCAGGACCGATACAAGAAAGAGCCATACACGCGATGGAGGATGCACGCGCTGCAGCATCGGCATCATTCCCACGGGGACAACGAGCACGGCGAGCAAGATCAGCCGAGACCGCCAGTTGTCAGGCCGCGTCACCAGTCCGGCAATGCCAAAGATCCAGAGGCAGCGAATCGGGACGGAGATGCCCCGCCACACGAGAAACTGTCCGCGATACGCGACACCCGACCATGTGGCGAGCCAATGACCGATGCCCATCGGCGTGACATAGGTGTTTCCCGCGAGTGATTGAAATCCACCCACAAGCAGCACGGGAAGGTAAAGCAGAGCCGTGAGTCCGATCACCGCGAGCCAGCCGACGATGAGCCCGCGGTGAAGCGCCTTCCGGGTGATCGCTCCAGCCACGTTCGCAGTTTCAATTCCGCCAACTGTATTTTCTGTAGTTGACGGATTCCGAATCGCGGGATCCCATAACAACAGGATTGTCGCCATCACCAGCGAGTAGAGCATTACGGGAATGGTCCACAATCCGACGGCAGCCGAAAGAACGCAGACAGCGACGAGAAACAGATTCCGCGAGAGTGCTGCTTCACGGGCCGTCATCCAGCAGAGCAGGAACAAACAGGCGATCAACGTATATCCGCGTCCCAAAGTTGAGTATTCGATCATGAATGACGACACCGCCACCAACAGACCTGCCAGCAGTCCACAGAAACGTGCAACACCCCGGTCGCCGGAACTCGAAAGGCTTTGTGCAAATGCCAGTCCCGCCGTCAGCACGCAGGTGAGTACGCCCGCGGCGAGAGCCGTCAGCCGAATGGCGAACAAGGTCGATCCGAAGCAGCGAATCGCCAGGCCCATGCAAAGATTGTGAAAGACATGATTGTTCGGCGTGTCGTACTTCGACACCGTCACGAACAGCGGCTGCGACGCATAGTCGAGCCAGCTCGTCGCTTCGTCGTAGCGAATCGGCTGGTCGATCCAGGGGAGTCTCATCCCCAACGCCACCACGGCGACAACTCCAAGCAGGATCCATTCGCTTCTGATGAACTCGAAGAGCTGGCGTCCCGCAACACGGGCATCTGACTTGAGTTTCAAAAACGTCGGGCGCGTAATCGCAATCCATCGACCTCGAGTGACAAAGCATGTGATTCCGGCAGCCAGGAACAGCGTCCCCAAGACTGCCGCAGCGATCTGAAGTCGCGTGTGAAGTTCCGGCGTGTAGGGCTCTGCCGAGCCGTCGAAGGCTGCGGCATCCAACCTGCCACGAATCACTTCGTGGGGGATGAGCAGTGTCGCCAGGCCGAGCGCACCAATGCCACTCGACACGAGCGCAATCGCTCGTGCGAATGGCGAAAGTCGTTGATCTTCGTCTGACGAAATATCCATGAGTTGTCTGGCGCCGGTACGAGATCATCGCGGCGGATTACTTATCCGTTGCGAAAATCTCGGCCCTTAACTTGTTGTGGGGCGTGTTGAAGTTTAGAACAATGGAGTGCATCGCCATATGGGCCCCTTCACCACGCACTCATGTCCCCGAAACTCCCGACCTTTTCGAGCCTCGGCGGTTCAGCCGGGAGTTTGAGTGAACGCACCCTTTAATCACAACAGGATTGATGCATGCCAGCCTGGCCCGGCGGACCTTGCCCAGAATGTGGCGACGACATGCCGGCGAATCTCGTGCGGTGCGCTTGCTGCCGAGCGTTGCTGAATTCGGACCTCAAACCGCGCATCATCCATGCGCCTGATTTTGCCCCGCTGGCGGAATTGCGATCGACGATCGACGTCGACGTGAAGGGCTACTTCATCAACTGTCCGCAGTGCCGACAGGTCTTGAGAGTCGACCATCAGTTTGTCGGAAAGCACGTGCAATGCAAGCATTGCTCGGCAGACTTCCATTGCCATCCCGGGAAGCATGAAGGGATTGCGTGCGATGCCGTCTACCTCTCGTGCCCCAAATGCCATAAGGAATTGCGTGCAGCCGAGAAGTACGTCGGCGAGCGCGTCGCCTGCAAATTCTGCGGCGAAGGGCTGAGAATCGTTGGCAAGGAATAGGAGTCCGATTCAGAGTCGATCTCTGGTCACGTTGCCTCCCTGCTCCAGGCTCCCTGCCTGCTGCTCTATCCCACAGGCACCGACTTCAGGCCGATGCCGAAGTAATGGATTCCGCGGGCGGCCATTTGCGCGGGCTGATAGAGATTGCGTCCGTCGAAGATGACGGGCGAGGCCATCTTATGCTTCATGTAGTCAAAATCGGGTGTGCGATACTCGCTCCACTCGGTGACGATGCACAACGCTTCGATCCCATCAAGCGCGTCGTAGTGGTGGTCGTGAAAGAAGACCAGATTCGGATGCAACTTGCGGACATTCTCCATTGCGACCGGATCATGCACATGGACCTCCGCGCCGGCTTTAAGCAGATGATCGATCAGCACCAGTGACGGGGCTTCGCGAATATCATCGGTGCGTGGCTTGAAAGCCAATCCCCACAGTGCGATCTTGCGTCCCTTGAGTTTCCCATCGAAGTGACGCTCGACTTTCTCAAACAAGACGTGCTTTTGCAGGTCGTTGATCTCATCCACCGCTTCGAGCATTCGCAGCTTCATGTTGTGCTCGCGGGCAACGGCTCCCAAGGCGCGCACATCCTTCGGAAAGCACGATCCCCCATATCCGACACCGGGGAACAAGAAGGCGAAGCCAATCCGCTGGTCGTGACCAATTCCCCGGCGAACATCGTTCACGTCGGCCCCGACACGCTCGCACAGGTTGGCCATTTCGTTGATGAAGCTGATCTTCGTCGCCAGGAGACAGTTGGCCACGTATTTCGTCATCTCCGCGCTCTCGAGTCCCATCGCGAGGAAGGGGTTCTCGGTGCGCAGGAACGGCTTGTAGAGTTCTTGGAGCACTGCGGCGACTTCCGGACGATCGGAACCGACCACCACGCGATCGGGTTTCGTGAAATCGTCGATCGCACAGCCTTCCTTCAAAAACTCGGGATTCGATGCAACATCGACATCCCGGCCCGTCAACTCCTTCAGTCGGTTCTGAATCTTGCGATTCGTTCCCACCGGCACCGTGCTCTTCACCACTACCACGGCCGTCGGCAAGAGGTGCGGAGCGATCGACTCCGCAGCCGCGAATAAATAGGAAAGGTTGGCTGACCCATCGTCGGCTTGAGGTGTCCCGACCGCGAGGAAGACACAGCGTGCCTGTGAGACCGAGGACTGCGCGTCGGTCGTGAAATGCAAGCGGCCCGACTTGGCGTTCCGCTGGATCATTTCCGTCAGACCGGGCTCGTAGATCGGCACCTCTCCACGATTGAGCATGTCGATCTTGTTTCGATCGATGTCGATGCACGTCACGTGGTTGCCGTTGTCGGCGAAACAGGTTCCCGTCACCAGGCCGACATACCCGGTTCCAATCATCACAACTTTCACAAGATTCTCCGCGTTTTGAGCTTACCAATTCATCGAATGGGCGGGGACTTCGGCGTTCCGCGCCTGCCATTATTTGTGGGTGTCACTACTCTATAGTGTGCAACGACGCCAAACCATTCGCCGTGGTGGACTCGCGCACGACAGGCCGTCGATCGTGACGGTTCTGACGACATTTCAGGACGTCCGGCCGCGCTGAAGATTGGCATCGCAGTCGCACAGGTGACGAGCGCGGGATTGGCAATCGAGAAACGCCGCCGTTACCCTCGGCGATCCCTGCCGCTGCACCTGCTCGTGACGCCAAGACTCGAAGGCAACAAGATGACTCCCCGCGATATCAAATCGGCTTTGGAAGATTCCCTGAGCGACCTGAAGCTCTCGCGCGGCGAACGCCGCGCGATCGAAACGATGCTGGAGGGAATTCCTCTGTCCGATCACGATCGCAATGTTCTGCGGGCCGATGCCTTTCGGCTGGCCCGCGAGGCGGTAACGAAATCTCAACAGCCCGGGGACGTTTTCGACTGGCTCGATGAAGCCCTCAAAGTGTTGCGCTCGGACGAATCCCAACAGGGGAAAGTCACACGCTCGGATGCCTGCTTCAGTCCGGGAGATGCTTGCGTCAATCGGATCACGAGCCTGATCCGGCATGCCAAGTCCACGGTCGACATTTGCGTCTTCACGATCACCGACAATCGGATTTCCGAGGAGATTCGGGCCGCGCATCGTCGCGGCACTCGAATTCGCATCGTATCCGACAACGACAAGGCCAACGATCTCGGGTCAGATATCGCGCAACTGGCCGAGGCGGGAGTGCCGGTTCGCATCGATGATTCTCCGTATCACATGCATCATAAGTTCGCGATCTTTGACGGCACCGCCCTATTGACTGGAAGCTATAACTGGACCCTCGGAGCCGCCCGCGACAATCAGGAGAATTTGATCGTGACCGGCGAGGCGGCCCTGCTGCACGACTTTCAGCAGGTCTTCGACGGCTTGTGGAATCGGTTCGCAGACTACGCCCGGAGCCGGTGAAGGGGTGCCGGCGGAATGCCGTCAAAATCCGCACGAACAGCAAGGTCGCCAGTGCTCCATGTCAAAACGACTCGGCCTCGATCACTTTCAGGCAAGTGTGAACTAGGCTTGAATCGCGTCCGACGTGTGCGTTCGTCGGAGTTCATCGCGTTTGCCATGCGCGAACTGCCTTCCAAACCGAGGGGTCGTTACCATGCTGGGAATCACCATCGCTATTGTCGCAGTTGCCATTTCGATTTGCGCGCTGGGGATTCAGATTTTCAGCCTCCGACGGGCGATCGAAGAGTGGACTCAGCGACCGACGACCGCGAAGTGAGCCGCCGCGAAGTGAGCCGCCGCGACGAGGCTATTTGGCGTGACTTATGAGTCGACGCCACACCGTTGATTGCCGCGAATACCTCGTCCATGGAAGTAATACACACGGATGTCGTCTGCCCCGCCTGCGGGTGTACGTGCGACGATCTCGCCATTCGCATGAAGGGCGACACGATCGTCGAGATCGAACGCGCCTGCGAACTGGCTCTGCCGTGGTATGCATCTCTCTCCAGCGAGTCGCCGGTTGCCGCTCGGATTGACGGTCAAGCTGTTTCGCTCGATGCCGCAATTGATGTGGCGGCACAGATCCTGAATTCTGCTCACGCGCCGTTGGTCTACGGCCTCTCTCGCAGCAGTACCGGCGGGCAAAGGGCCGCCATCGCGTTGGCGGAGACGCTGGGAGGCGTGATCGATACCACGGCTTCGGTCTGCCATGGTCCGTCGATCATGGCGATTCAGGAAGTGGGGGAGTCGACCTGCTCGCTCGGCGAAGTGAAGCAGCGTGCCGACCTCGTGATCTTCTGGGGGGCCGATCCACTCAAGAGTCATCCGCGACATGGGGAGCGGTACTCTGTCGATCCTGTCAGCGAGTTCCTGCCAAACGGCCGCAGTGATCGCACCGTGATTATCGTGGACGTCAAACCGACCGCGAGCTGCGAGATCGCCGATCAGTTCATCAAGATCGCTCCCGGTCGTGATTTTGAAATGATCTGGGCCCTCAGGCTGCTCATTCGCGGAATCGAACCCGAGCAAGTTCCCCGCTGCGGTGTGCCGCTGGCGGAGTTGCGACGGCTGGCCGATCAATTGAAGGAATGCCGTTACGGAGTCGCCTTCTTCGGACTGGGGCTGGCTCAGTCGAACCTGGGCCACCTGACCGTCGACGCGCTGCTGAGAATGGTGGCGGAACTCAATTCTCACACACGCTTCACCGCCAGGCGGATGCGTATTCCCGGCGACGTGACAGGGGCCGACAGCGTCCTGTGCTGGCAAACGGGCTTTCCCTTCGGAGTTGATTTCTCGCGAAGCTATCCGCGTTACAATCCCGGCGAGTTCACTGCCAACGATCTGCTCGCTCGCGGCGACGTCGATTGCTGCCTGCTCATCGGCAGCGAAAGTTTGATGGCCTTCTCGCCAGGCGCGTTGGCGGCTCTGCAGTCGATACCCGTCATCGCGATTGACTACCCCGGAACACACCCTCCATTCACGCCGCGTGTCCAGTTCACTTCAGCCGTCTACGGCCTCGACGCCCCCGGCACGATTTACCGGATGGACGAAATCCCGCTGCCACTCAAGCAACTGCGACCAAGTAAGTATCCAACGGATGAAGAACTGCTCAGCCGACTGCATCTGGAAGTTCGCGAGAACTCGCCGGTCCGGTAGCACAGGAGGGAAGTCTCAACTCGTTGAGCCCTCCCGACCCCTTTCAGGGAATGGCAGGACGTGCGACTGCTGCCAATGGCACCTCGAATCCACTAGCATTCATGGATCGGTGATCATTCGCTCAACCCATCTCCTCACAACCACGATGAACGTAAAAACCGCGCTCGCGTGCGCCGCCCTCATTCTCTCCGGACTTTCGATGAGGTCCTCAAAGGCCGACACGCCTCTCAATGGTCTGACCCCTGCCGAGCAGCGTAGTGGCTGGCGGATGCTCTTCGATGGCGAGTCGCTCGACCAGTGGCGGAATTATCGTAGCGACACCGTGAGTGACGGCTGGGTGATCGAAGACGGTATCCTCACCAGGGCCACCGACGGCGCGGGGGACATCATCACGCGCGAACAGTTTGGAGCTTTCGAGCTGCAGATCGAGTATCGCATCGCACCTGCCGGCAACAGCGGCATCATGTATCACGTCACAGAAGACGCCGACTCGTCAGGCTGGTCGGGGCCGGAAGTGCAACTCCTCGACAATGAGGAGGGGCATGATCCTCAAAAGGCGGGCTGGCTCTATCAGTTGTATCAACCGGTCAAGCCGGCATGGGCGATTCGCTTCGAGAATCAGGTCGGCATCATCAGTCCCGATGACATCGATGCCACGCGTCCCGCCGGTGAGTGGAACCACATCTACCTGCGTGTCGATCCCAGGCAGAGCGAAGTCTGCATGAACGGCGTCAGCTACTTCAACTTCGTCGAAGGGAGCGACGACTGGAATGCACGCGTTGCCGCCAGCAAGTTCGCCGATGTTACCACGTTCGCGGCAGCCGACACTGGCCACATTTGTCTGCAAGACCACGGGGACGTGATTTCGTTTCGCAACATCAAGATTCGTGAGATCTCCAACGATGGAAGTGTCCCCGAACCGATCGACGGTGTGTTGCCATTGCGGGCCGAACTCGCCTTCCCCAACATCACCTGGGAAGGCTGGGAACCTGTTGACGAGCAAGGGCGATTCAACCCGCCGTTGCGTCCGATTCAAATCTCCCATGCTGGAGATGGCAGCAATCGCATCTTCGTAATCGACCAAAGCGGCATGATTCACGTGCTGCCGAATGACCCTGCCGCCACGGAGGCGAAGCTTTTTGCCGACCTGCGAGATCGCGTGCATCACTTCAAGATCGATGACGAGGAAGGTCTGCTCGGGTTTGCCTTCCATCCCAACTATGCCGAGAATGGCGAGTTCTTCATCTACTACAGCCCCGAATCTCAACCTCGTGGTGGCTGGCTGTCGCGAATGACCGTGTCGGCCGATGACGCGGATCGAGCCGACATGGAAAGCGAAGAAGTGCTGCTGCAACTCGAGCAGCCCTTCGCCAATCACAACGGAGGCCCGATGGTGTTTGGCCCCGATGGCTATCTCTACATCGGCATGGGAGATGGTGGCGGGAGGAACGATCCGCTGGGATACGGGCAGGCACACAACGAAACGATGATGGGCTGCATCCTGCGGATCGATGTCGATCATCAGACGGGCGAATTGCCGTATGCCATCCCCGACGACAACCCCTTCATCGGTCACCCCGGCGTCCCTCCCGAGGTCTACGCCTACGGCATTCGCAATCCGTGGCGCATCGCCTTCGATCGCGAGACCGGCAACCTCTGGCTGGCTGATGTCGGTCAGGATCTGTGGGAAGAGATCGACATCATCGAGAGCGGCGGTAACTACGGCTGGAGCGTTCGTGAAGGAAGCTACGCCTTCGGCAACGCACCGGGAGCCGAACAGGTCGCAGCGATTGACCCGGTCTGGCAGTACGACCATCGTCTCGGCAAATCGATCACCGGCGGCTGCGTCTACCGCGGATCGCAGTTCCCCGAACTCGTCGGCCACTACCTCTACGGCGATTTCGTGACCGGCAAACTCTGGGGACTGCACTACGATCAAGAGAGCGACGAAGTCATCCGCAACATGTCAATCCCCTGGAACGGCCTCCCCGTGCTGGCGTTCGGCGAGGATGAACAGGGCGAGGTCTTCATCACCACGCCGGCACAGAATGGGCAGGGGATTTATCGATTGATGTGGGAGTGATGCAGTTTTCTCTTTGAGAGTGGGTACGACATGAGCCCGGTCAATGAACACAAGATTCTTCTCGAATGGCAGCGGCTTCTCGAGAAGCCTGACTTTGGAGTACGATCGCAAAGTTCCTACGGCAGTCTGATTTTCGTGGGAGGAGCGATGTTGCTGTGCCTGTCGATCATGTGGGCGGGTGAAAGGGCAATTAACCAGTTCGCGTTGCAATGTGCGGGTCACCTCGGAGGATTCTTCTGCGGAATCGGAGCAATCATCTGGATGGGATCGCGTCAATTCCGAGTCGTCGCACCTCATGTTTCAATTGAATCCATCGAGAGGAGAATCGAAGAACTCGAATCGTGACACCGGTCCATGAGTCATCAACGACGATATCTCGATCTCTGGTTCACGGCCTTCCCCGTGTGGTCGACGGCGTACTATGTCTGGTTCTTCTGCCTGATCATTCCCGCTGGCGGGCATGTGTCGCCGTTCGAGAATCCGGAAACGCCCCGGTACATCTCATGGCCGATGTTTGGACTGGCGGCCGTCTGCCTGGCACTGGTGATGGCCACGTTTTTGACGACTGGGTTTCTGCTCGAAAGGCGTATGCCTGGCGACTCGCGGCGGTGGGGATGGATCCTGCTCACGCTCGCCATTCCGCCCTTGGGCTGCCCATTGGCGTACTTTTGGACGCGAAGTGAACCGATCCCACCATAGAACTCACCACCCGCGTGCTGGTAACATGGCGGCATGCGGATCCCCGTTATTCGTGGCATTATTGATCGGCGTATTCTGGCGAACTTTCGGGTGGAGCCGGAGGTGATGGCCCGCGTGTTGCCTGAACCGTTTCGACCCAAGTTGTTCGGCGGGTACGCCATCGGTGGCATCTGCCTCATTCGCTTGGTCGGTGTGAAGCCCCGTTTTCTCCCGTTGCCGATTGGGATGCGATCGGAGAATGCCGCTCATCGCATCGCTGTCGAATGGGATGTGGATGGCGAAACCCGCGAAGGGGTCTACATCCCGCGACGCGACACGAATTCGCGATTCAACACGCTGGTGGGCGGGACGCTCTTCCCGGGACTGCATCATCATGCGAAGTTCGATGTTCGTGAGAGCGCGGAGGAGTTGTCGGTCACGATGGTCAGCGACGATCGCAAGGCCAAGGTGCATGTCTCGGGGACGGTCACCGATCGACTGCCGACGGCGTCGATCTTTTCATCACTGAAGGCCGCGTCGCAGTTCTTTGAGTTGGGATCGCTCGGATATTCGCCGACGCACAGCGAAGGGCTATATGATGGGCTGGAACTCAAGTGCGACCACTGGCACGTCGATGCCCTCGCCGTCGATCATGTCGAATCGAGTTACTTCGAGGATCAATCGCGATTCCCTCGCGGCTCGGTCGTGTTCGACTGCGCCCTGCTGATGCGCGGCATCCCCCACGAATGGCACGGCCGCGACAACCTGTGCTGCCCGGCGTTGGCAGGGGCATAACGCATCCGTAGCGGAAGTCGTGAGACTTCCGATCGAGTCGCTCTCCAATCCTCGGAAGTCTCACGACTTCCGCTACGGCGTTATCCCTTTTCAATCCCTTCCCATACCTGTTGCAGACGCTTCACCGACACCGGAACCGCGGTCTTCATCTGTTGAGCAAAGAGCGAAACGCGATACTCTTCTACCAGCCAGCGAAAGCCTTCGATCGCGGCTGCGAGATGGGGCCGGGAGTCGTGCCAACTGAGTGCCAGCCGCAGTCGGTCGAGCCACGGGAGCAAATCCTGCATCGCCCGCTGGTCTTTCTGGAAACCTCCAGAGGTGATTCGACCCCAGCGGTGTGTCATCGCCTGAAAGTAGCGCGGATACTGCATCAACCAACCCCACGGCGTGTCCATGAAGAACCCCGGCATCGTTAGCAATTCGAGTTGTGAAGCGAGATCGCCATGCACTTCACGCAGCGCAGCCGGCGGTGTCGGTTCCAGCAGTCGGCGGATGTCGCGGTACGATGTCAGTAACGGCTCGATGAGTGCTGTCACATCTTGAGCGGCGACGCCGAGATGGTTGCGCGCTTGCTTCAAGCGCTGTTGCCAGGCATCGGAGGTTCTCGGCAGTTCCTTAGTGACTGCAAACATCGACCGGTCGGCCATCCGCCAGGCGAGTGCGTCCTTCAAGGGCGTTCCTCCCGGCAGTGTTGTGGCGAGCAGCTTCAGTTGCTCGAGTCTCGGCAGGTGGGCCACCTGTTCCTCGACACGCCGCTTATCTGAGACGAGGAACAGTCGAATCATCGCCCGCTTCGACGAACGCTCGGCTACGGAAGCACGATCACTCAGTCGCAACGCCGCCGATGCCCCTTCGTCCACCAGCATCGGAAACGCGGTTACTTTGATGCCATTGCGTTCGATGGCGATCTGCGTCGGTAAGTCGCCGAAGTCCCAAGTGGTGATCCCATCTCGCGACCAGCGTTCATCACGAACTTCCTGTACCGCGGTCGAGTTGCGTTGACTGAGCTGTTGCTTGAGTTCGGCGATGCTGCTTCCCGTCGTGATCTCCTTCCCCGCGCCATCCACCTCGCGAATGTTGATCTGCAAATGAGATGGGAGTCGCGAGTCGTCAAACGCATCGGCAGGGACATGCTCTCCCGAGCGACGACGTAACAACACCGAAAGGGCTTCCTTAAGGTCCCCTTTCCCAAACTCCAGTTGCGGAATCAGTTCGCGAGCCGTGTCGGGAACGGGGACGAACATCTTCCGCAGTTCCTTGGGGAGCGTCTTGATGAGGGCCGCGACCTTTTCCTCGATCAGACCGGGAACGAGCCATTCGAGTCGCGTGGATGAGAGCTGTTGCAGGCCTTCTTGAGGGACGACAATCGTCACTCCATCCTGTGCCGCGCCAGGGTCGAGCCGATACTCGAGCGGGAGCTTCATCGATCCGACCTGCATCGCATCCGGGAAGTCATCACGAGCCGGCCCCGCATGCGGATCGTCCAACAACGATTCGCGCGTCATCCACAGCAGTTCGGGTTGTGTTCGTTCTGCTTCCTTGCGCCACTTTTCGAAGCTGGGTCCGTCATACACGTCGGCAGGCAGACGATCGTCAAAGAAGGCGACCTCTCGATCTTCGGCATGAAACATACTTCCCTGTCTCAGCTTGGCCTGCCACTCGGCGAGCTCTTCCTTCACCAGTTGATTGTGCACCACGAAGTCGCCGCGAGAGACGTAGTCTCCCTCCACCAGGCCATGTCGAATGAAGAGATCCCGCGACAACTTCGGATCGATCGGCCCATACCGGCACAGTCGCCTCGGGATGATGGGCAAACCGAACAGTAGCACTTTCTCCCACGCCATGACGGCAGCCGACTTCTTACTCCAATGAGGTTCGCTGTAGGTGCGCTTGATGAGATGTGCTGCGAGTCGTTCGATCCATTCCGGTTGAATGGGAGCCACGCAGCGGGCGAAGCGCTTGGTCGTTTCAACCAGTTCGGCCGCCATGATCCATTTCGGTTTCTTCTTGAAGGCGACCGAACCGGGCCAGAGAAAGAACGTTTGCGAACTGGCCCCGTTGTACTCGTGTGTTTCGCTCGCATTGCCGACGTTCGAGAGAAGGCCGGTGAGGATGGCACGATGAAAGGCGTCGGCACGATCGCGTTCCAAAGAGCCGCGTACGCCAGTAAGCGGTTCGGGCGTCGCATTGTTTCCGCTTACTGGCGTACGCGGCTCTTTCGATGTCGTTACCGCGACAACACCCGATGACTTCACGATCTCATTCAACTGTCGATAGAGATCGCGCCATTCCCGCATGCGGTTGTACGAAAGAAAGTTCTGATGACACGCCTTGCGGAGCTTGCTCGTCGAGAGCTTGTCGTCCAGTTCATCGTAGAATTTCCAGAGCTTGAGGATGCTGAGGAAGTCCGACTCTTCGTCATTGAACTTCGCATGTGCGGCATCGGCCTGCTGCTGTTTATCGACCGGTCGATCACGCGGATCACGAACTTCGAGCGCGCTGGCGACGACGATTACTTCGTGCAGACAGCCTTCGTCGGCAGCAGCCAGGATCATGCGACCGATGCGGGGATCGACAGGGAGCTTTCCCAGTGTTCGCCCGATCGCAGTCAGTTGCTCGGCTTCATCGATTGCTCCCAGTTCGTAGAGCGTCTTCAATCCCCCGCGAATGGCGCCGGGCTTGGGAGGATCGAGCAACGGGAAGTCTTCGATCCTGCCGAGATCGAGCGACTTCATCTGCAACAGCACGGCTGCGAGATTCGTTCTCAGGATCTCCGGCGGCGTGAATCGTTCGCGCCCTTGGAAGTCCTGTTGGGAGTAGAGTCGAACACAAATACCAGGTCCGACGCGTCCGCAACGTCCCTTGCGTTGATCGGCCGATGCCTGCGAGATCGGCTCGATCGGCAACCTTTGCACTTTTGATGAAGGCGCGAATCGGCTGATTCTCGCCAATCCAGGATCGACCACATAGCGAATGCCCGGCACGGTCAAAGAAGACTCCGCGACATTCGTGGCGACGACGATCCGTCTTCCCTGATGAGATTGAAAGATGCGATTCTGCTCGGCCTCAGACAGTCGACCGAAGAGCGGCACGATCTCTGTCTTCTGATTGTCGAAGTCTCCCGCGAACGATCGCCCGCGCAGCACTTTGCACGTTTCTCGAATGTCGCGCTCGGTCGGCATGAAGACGAGCATGTCCCCCGGACCTTCGGCGGCCAGCATCTGGCACGCATCGGCTGTTGATCGCTGCCAGTCGATCTCGCCATCGTCATCGTCATTCAGTTCCGGCGGCAGATAACGAACTTCGACGGGATACATTCTTCCGGAGACTTCGATGATCGGCGCCGGCCCACTTTCATCGGCAAAGAACTCGGCATACCGTTCGACATCGATCGTGGCCGACGTGATGATGAGCCGCAGATCAGGTCGGCGCGGCAGGATGCGCTTCACGTACCCCAACAGAAAGTCGATGTTGAGCGAGCGCTCGTGAGCTTCGTCGATGATGAGTGTGTCGTACTGCGAGAGCAGCGGATCGCTTTGAGTTTCGGCGAGCAGGATGCCGTCGGTCATCAACTTGATGAGCGTCTTGTTCGACGTGGCATCGGTGAAGCGAATCTTGAAGCCGACGATGCTGCCGACGGCGGTCCCCAGTTCCTCCGCCACTCGGGCGGCCACCGAGCGGGCGGCCAGTCGGCGTGGCTGTGTGTGCCCGATGATGCCGTCAATCCCGCGTCCCAGCTCCAGGCACATCTTCGGCAACTGCGTCGACTTCCCTGATCCCGTTTCGCCGCACAGCACGAGTACCTGCCGATCGCGAATGGTCGCCGCGATTTCGTCCCTGGCAGCCGTGATGGGGAGAGCGTCGTCATACGTGATTGTCGGCCTCAACAGTTCCCGCTGTTGTCGAGCCGCGACCGACTCCACGAGTTGTCGGCGAAAGGCGTCGAGCTTCCGATCGAACGGCTCTCCCTGCTGACTCCGCCGCCGCATCCACTCCAGTAGTTTCTTTAGTTCCGCGCGGTCCCTCCCCCACGCGCGGTCAATCTCCGCAGCCAGTTCGTCAAATGAGACAGCAACAGGTTCCACAAGGGCGATTGTGGTGGATTCCAACCTTGTAGGGAACGGACTGGGTGTTGTTCCCTACAACTGCCATAGCGTCATTCGCTTGCCTCATTTTCTGTTGTGTGGCGATTCGCGAAGGTGCCGCCAAAGCACCATCCATTTCCCATGATGGCGGCGGCGACGACGTCTGAAGGGCCAGCCTCGATGGTGTATAGCAACGGCGTTGCGTACTCCGACCGTGTCTCTCTGAGAGACTCCCCGGCGGACATGCTCGAGTTGCTGCCGTCGACATACAACCCGGCGCTCAAGGCACCAACTTCAGATGGATTGGTGAACGGCCCCTCGAATCGCAGCAACCAGCGTCCAGAACCGACGCTCAACAACAAAGGTTGACCTGCTGGAACAATGGAACCGCTAGCAAAGGCATAGGTTGCGTCCAGCCCGTGCGGATACCAGAGAAAATCGCCTTCAAAACCGCCTTCCGCCGGTCTTGAATACGGATCGCCCGGCACGTCGAACTCGGCATCCCATGCAGTTCGCAATTGCGAAAGACTCTCGGGGAACTCGCCGTGCTCACGACGATAGATTTGCAACGCGATGATCAGCAACGTCTGTCGATAGGTGGTGGGCAACTCACGTTCCCATCGACGGGTCGACGACTCTAACATTCGGCCCTGCTCTTGATTCACAAAGTCAGTCCAGTACCGCCACTCCAATTCTTCGCCGATCTCCAGTTCGTCGCCGCTCGCAGTAAGCTGAGGAGTCGTTCGCAACCACGCCAGAACTTTGTCGGAGGCGATGGGTGCATCCGGCTGCGGCTCCGCAAGAATGGCGGCTGCCAGTCGGTCGTAACGCGCGTGCTCACCACTCCAGTAGTAGAGAGACCGGAGCCACTGGGGCGGCGGTGCCTGTTGTTCCGATTCATGATAGTCGAAGTCTCGCGGGGAGGGATTGTCGTTGAGCAATTCGAAATAGGCTCCTCTTTCGTGGAGCAACTGACGGGCCACGACGACTTCTGCCTCGCGGGCTTCGTCCAGCAGGAACTCGAAGGATTCGACACGCCCCAGACGATTCTCCAATCCTTCCTCCATGCGGAGTGATTCAAATGCGTACTGCAAAGTCTCAAGATCACATTCAGGATCGTTGGCACAGTCGGCGATGTGCTGCAGCAATTGCTTCTGGTCTTTGCGTAACCACGAGGCGTGCGAGATCTGCAAAGGAGGAATGCGTTCGATCACCGCGAGCAGATCGAGACACAGCGTCATCGCTTCGCGGAAACGATGTTCGTTTCGCAGCGACTCGAAGTAACTGTCGCCTCTTCCGTTACCCACCACTCCCATCAACGATGCTCGCAGTTCACCACTATAAAATCGTTGTTCCGGCGTGAGCGCCCAGCGGCCCGGCGGCATCGTCGCGATCTTGTGCAACTGGTCGACAAACGCTTGTGTTAGTTCGGGAGTGTCATTCCAGAGAACGCTCAGTTTCCGTTTCTCGCGGAGAATCTCTCGCAACTTTTCCCATTCTCGAGCCTGCTCGGGATCGGACGCGGTATGCCGCGCCTCGATCTCATCCAGCGACACATCGACCGTCGGTATCTGGTAATACCTTGCGATGGGAAACATCACGACGACGAACAGCCAGGGGATGAACAGCCAAACGCACTGACGGCCCCATTGCGTGCGGGCGATCAGCCAGCGGTCACGAGACCTCCAAGTGGCAACGAACCACACGATTGCCAGTGGCCAGGTCGTCAACCACAGCGGAACGGCGGCTTTTAACGCCAGCCAGTGCCAAAGAAACAGGAAGACACCTCCAGAGACTGCGGCCGATGCCGCCACGACCGGACGTCGAAACCACATGCCGCACATCCCGCCCAGCGCGAAGCATCCCAGCAGCAGCGAACCCACCAGGCTGGTCTGCAATGCGATGTCTGCTGAGGTGGCGGGGGGATATGGCCGCATTTCAAACACCGGGTAGTGTGTCCGGACTTCATCAAGGATCCGCAACGCCGACTGATGGACATACTTTGAGCCGTGCTGCTTCGGCCCTTCGTTTGAATGGACTCCGTAGCGGTCCCACAAACTCCACCCCAGTACCAGCACGATCGCAACCGAGAACCAGAGCGTGTTGCGAGTGATCCAGACCAAGGACGGCGAGACGCCGCGACTCCCGAGAAACAACTGCGTCTCCCGCGACTGGTCGACCATGTAGGCCATCAGCCCGGCGACCAGCGGTGTCAACAGCATATACAGGATGCTGATTCCATTCAGTTCGTTCATGAACAGGAACGAGCCGTCGACGATGATCCAGCCCATCAGTCCCCAGAGAATCAGGAACATGACAATGCTGCGCAGCTCTTTCCAGGCCAAGACCATCGACGAGCGAATGGCAGGATCGCTTCGTGCGACCGACCATTCGAGTGATGGCTGCCAGAAGCTTTCTTTCTTCGTCGGGAAGACTTGAAGCCATTTGCGCAGCGAAGGACGCATCGGCCTGCCCTGCGCCCATCGGACGGCGAGTACGAAATCGATCAGCAACAACGCAACGAGCAGAATGAAGTAGTGAACCAATCGGCCACGCGCATCCAATCCGATGAATTCAAGAATCGGATCCACCACTAAGGGCAGCATCAGACCCGCGCACACCAAGCCCAAAGCAGCAGCTGGTATCACTCTTCGCATCTGCAACGAAAAGAAAGCGTTGCATGCAAAGAGCCACAAAAAGACCATGCTTGTGGACCCAAAAGCCGGCATATCGATAGCCGGAAGCTCTTGAAAGCGAGTGAGAACTAGGCCCGTCGAAATCGCGGCGACAAAGTAAAACACGCAAGCGATGACCGGCGTAATCAGCTTCGTCGCCGCTAGCCACCATGCCGGGATGGGCAGTTGACGCAGCCAGTCCACAGTTTCTTCCTCTGTCTCTCCAGCAAACTGAACAGCCCCCGCTGCAATCGGCAATGGAAAGAACGATATGACCACGGCCACCATCATCATGGCCATGTCGGCCTGTCGTGACTGTCCCGCCGCATCGCCGATCACACAGACCACCTGCATCCCCACAGCCATCCCGAGCACGGCCAGCCAGATCGGCAGCAGCGTGCGGGCGTCTTTCCAGATGAGTCGCCAGATGAGGGCTACGGGCATGGGTGTGCTCCGGGTTCAATCAACAAGTACCGGGTGGTGAGGTCGTTGACTGTGTGTGAATCAGGTGATCGAACTTTCTCCCTCTCCCCCGCTCGGGGCGTTCTTCCCAGATACGTTCGCCAACTGCGGGGGAGAGGGGACTCAGAGTCATCCGCGATTCGCGCAGCATCACGAGCAGTATGTCTTCGAGATTGGGTTGGCGGACGCTGAAGGAGCCGATGGGTGGGAGGGTTTCTTGCAGTCGACTCTCGTCCAGTTCGCGCACCATCCATTGGTGATCGCACCCGAACTTGGCGTGGGCCAGCACCTGGCCAGGCATCTCCGGTGCGGGTGTGTCGATGGCGGGCAATGTGGCGACGACCTCCTTCACGCCGCGCTTGAGATCATCAAGCGACTCGAAAGCAATCAGCTTTCCGCCCAGCAGGATGACAACGATGTCGGCCACCCGTTCGACCTCACTCACCTGATGACTGCTGAGCAACACCGTGCGTCCGCTGGCGGCAACGTCGGCCATGCTTTCGAGGAACTCCCGCCGCACGAGGGGATCAAGTCCCGATGTCGGCTCATCCAGGATCAACAAGTCGGGGGCATGAGCCAGCGCGAGTGAAAGTGCGACCTTCGATCGCATCCCTTTCGAGAGATGTTTGATCTTCTGCTTCGAGTCGAGGCCAAACCTTGCGATGTATGACGAGTACGAGGCTTCATACCCTGGCGGATAGAAGCCCGCCGCGAACCAGCCGATCTCGCCGACCCGCATCCAATCGTAGAGCGGCGGTTTCTCGGCGACATAGCCGACCCTTCTGCGAATGTCGAGACTCTGCTTCGCGGTCGACATGCCCAGGACTTCGGAAGTCCCTGAGTCGGGTGATTCCAATCCGAGCAAAATGCGAATGGCTGTCGTCTTGCCGGCCCCGTTGGCACCCAGCAGGGCACAGACCACGCCTTGAGGCACCGAGAACGAGACATCGTCGAGAGCGACGGTTTTGCCGAATCGCTTTGAGAGGGCGTGCAGTTGGATGGCAGGGGTCATGGTTATTTCCGTAAGTGCGAGAGGTTCATCACTTCTTTCCCTTCCTTACGTTTCTCAGAGCGTCGGCTGCGAGCGCATTGAGTTCGTCTTCGGTCAATCCGTGTTGCAGAGCTTCCATGAAGGCCGACTGCAATCGCTGCCGAACCATGTCGCTCCGCGCGGACTTGCAGTGTTTGAGAGCTTGCGAAGTGACGGCCAGTCCGGTGCCACGCTCCAGTTCAAGAATCCCTTCACCCTGCAGATCGCGATAGGCTCTGGCAACTGTGTTCGGATTGACGGCCAACTGCATCGCCATCTCACGCACCGAGGGGACGTGAGCTCCCGCGGCGAGCGAACCGTCGGCAATCCGGAATTTGAGATGCCGAACGATCTGTTCGTAGATCGCGATGCCGTTATGTGGGTCGATGTGGAAGAGCATGACTGTACTATCGTCCTAGTACAGTATTCCGCAGACCTGCGTCATTGTCAAGCATCATTCGCAGTCGCCATCCAGAATGGCACGGAGACCGTCGCCTGCAGATGACGCCGACCGATCCGACGGGGTACGAGGGGAATCCGATTGACGCCTTCACCGGCGTGGGCTACATCACTTGCATGCAAGTCACCATTACTGCCGTGGGGCCGGATAATCGGGGGTTGGCGGATCCGATCGTGCATCATGTCACGACATCGGGGGCGAACATCCACGAAATTCAGATGTACGACCACGATCGCGAGAAGCTGTTCGCGATGCTGGTTCGTGTGGAGTGGCCTCAGGAGAAGTCATCGGTGGCCGAGTTGCGGGCGCGAATGGACGCCATCGGCCAGTCGACCGGTCTCGCGGTGCGGACCTGGTCGCGGGATGAACACTCGCGCCCACCCCGACTGGCGATCTGCACGACTTATCGCACCGAGCCGCCGTTGGCGATTCTGCGGGACATTCGCGACGGTCGACTGAAGGCCGAGGCCGCCGTGATGATCGGCAACCGTTCCGCGTGTCAGGGGATTGCGGAGCAGTTCGGCGTCGATTTCCATAACGTGGGAGACGCGAAAGGGAACCCCGACAATCGACGGATGGCCGAGCTATTCGACGAGTACGACGTCGACTACATCGTGCTCGCGCGCTACATGCGCATCTTGCCGCCGCGCACGTGCTGGGAGTTCGCGGGGGGAAGGATCATCAATCTGCATCATGGATTGTTGCCGTCGTTCCCGGGCTTTCAGCCGTATCAGGACGCGCACAGCCACCACATGCTGACGTATGGGGCGACGATTCACTTTATCGTGCCGGAACTCGATGCGGGGAATCAGATCATCCATCAGGCGACATTCACGGTGATGCCGGGAACATCGCTCGAAGAAATCATCCGTCTCGGTGAGAGCGACCACGAACCCCGCTGTCTGTGCGAAGGTGTGCGCCGCGTGATCGACCGCGAAGTAGAATTGCACTTTCACCGCGTTGTGCGCAGACTATGAGAGTCTTCGATGGTGAGTCTGAAATGAGAGGGCCAAATGACTCGACGACGCGACTTTCTGAAGGCTGGCGGACTGGGATCGCTGGCCGCTTTGGCGGGTTTCGAACCCCGAACAGCATCGGCTCAGCCGACGAGTGGCAGCTCGAAAGATCTAACGATCACCGACTTGGTCGTCACTCCGATTGCTTTGCCGGATCCACCTATCCTCGCGGCTTCAGGCTGCCATGGACCGTACTTCTTGAGGAACATCGTCGAGGTCCACACGGCCGATGGCATTGTCGGAATCGGCGAGACGCATGGCGGCGAACGTCGCACGGAAGACTTATTGCGCTGTCGCGACATCATTCTCGGCGAGAGTGCGTTTGCTTACGCCGCGTTCGCGAGCGAGATCAAGGAGTTGGGCAATGCGGTTTACGCGGCGATCGAACTTGCGTGTCTCGATGCCGTGGGGAAAGCGTCGGGATTGAGCATCAGCCAACTCTTGGGAGGCCCGATCCATGATGAAGTCGAGTTTGGTGCGTACCTCTTCTTTCGCTATGCGGCGGATGATCCCAGGCTGATCGACGATGCTCGAATCGTCGACGATCGCGGTCGCGGAGACGATGCCCTCGATCAATGGGGCGAGGTCCGCACTCCCGAGGCGATGGCCGAGACGGCCTGGCAGTGGCATCAGCGCTGGGGATTTGTCAGTCAGAAACTGAAGGCGGGGGTACTGCCTCCCGATGTGGAACTGGCGGCGCTGCGGGCGATCAACGAACGATTCGATGGCCGCATGCCGCTGCGTATCGATCCCAACGGCCGCTGGACTGTCGAGACGGCTATCCGTGTGGGACGAGAGATGCGCGATCGCGGACTGCCGATTGAGTACTATGAGGATCCCGTGTCGGGACAGGAGGCGATGGCGGAAGTACGACAGGCGACGGGGCTGCCGATGAGCACGAATGCCTGTGTCACTCGGTTCGCTCACATTCCAGAGGCCATCACAACGCAGCCGATCGACGTGGTGCTCTGCGATCATCATGTCTGGGGCGGAATTCCGGCATGTCAGTCGCTGGGGATTCTCTCGGAAACACTCGGCTGGGCGCTCAGCCAGCACAGCAATAACCACGCGGGAATCACAATGGCCGCGATGATTCATCTGGCGGCAGTGATCCCACGGCTCATGCATCCCAGTGATACGCATTACCCGTGGCTGGTGGAAGGTGCCGACATCATTGAAGGTCCGAACTTGCGCATTGCTCAAGGCAAGATGCAGGTGCCGACGGCTCCAGGTGTCGGTGTGACGATCGACCGCGACAAACTGGCGCGGGCACACGAAGCGTATCAGCGATGCGGTATGCGACAGCGGGATGACGCCAACACGATGCAGAAGGTCGAACCCGGCTGGGAACGCACGCTGTTTTAGATTGTGCCGATCGACGCTCGCGACTTCACTTCTTAATGAACTGGATACAAAGAAACGGCTGCTTGATTTCTCGAGCAGCCGCACAAAACCGATTTCCGCACTGCGTCGATTAGACTGGCGCGGGAGGAATATGGGGGGGCGGCGGAGGCGGTGGCTTTGGCGGAGATGGAGGGGACGGAGGAGTGGGAGGTGCCGGCATTCTGCAACCTTTCGTATCACACGCGCTTCAACGACAACGAATCCCTTCTGGTGACTCCCGCTCTTCCTGGACGAGACCTCGGACCACAGTGAAGCAGCCAACGTAGACGGATTATCACAGACAGCAGTCTTGGTGGCAACCGCTCTCAGGGAATGAGGGGAATGAGTCCTGCAGCGGATCCCCAACTGTCACAACCCGTACCAGCGGCGGGCGCATTCGATCTGGGTTCGTATCTGTCCGGAAAGCGTGGCATCGCCCGCAGGCACACGCCAGACATCTTCCCAGCAATCGGGCTTGTCGTAGATCTGCTTGTTGAATCCTTCTTGGGGGTAGCAATAGTGAATCATCGACGGGGACGTGAAATTGCGGCCGCCGAGAATCTGCTCGCCCTTCCAATTGGTGGTGCTTAATTCGGTCATCATGGGGCGCAATCCAAGACGATGGACTGCGAGGACAACGGCCCACATCGTCGACATCCAGTTGATATGCGGAACATTCACTCGTACATCTCCGTAGGGAGAGTCGGCGGGAAACGCCGCGATCATCGCCATCCATTCGTGGGCAAGTGATTCCTTCACACCGCGGGGAACCAGGTGCGGCACACCTCCGTTGATCGGCGTTTGTTCGAGCGCCTCGACAGGCACGCCGACGTTGGAGCACACCTGCTCGAGCAGTTCGCGGAATTCAGTGCGATCGAGATCCAGGTAAGTGAGACGATCGAAACTCACCTGATCGTCGTCAATCGCGATACGATCAAGGGCAGGGTCGTGCAGAAAAATCATGTCGGGGTCACAGAGAACAATGACATCGGCATCGATATCGACATGCAGCAGCGACGCCGCCGTGTTGCGAGGTGGGTAATGCACGCCATCGTTCCAACGATAATTGGGAGCTTGCTGAATGCGACCTCCGTATCGTTCGATCAGTGTAAAACCATCGAGCAACGGCTCCCCATCACCATGCACCATGATGACCGGGGCCTGGCCCGTCACGGTGAGGCAGGAATAGTGAAACAGCATCGCCTGCCAGACCATGTAATGGTTGTTCTCGGCAGAGACGACATACGCGAACCGGCTCATGAATCGTGGCGAAATGGTCGAACCTGCAACTTCGTTTGATGCTGCGGAAAGTGCTCGCCATCGATTTGTCGACCGAGCATGTAGTCGCGTTGCCAGCCCAGTTTGGCGACTTCAGGGTCCCCTCCTTCCAGAGCCTCGTTGAATTGCTTGCGCGAAGCGCTCCATTTCTGGAAACGCTGGTCGAGCTCGGGATTGTCACTGAGCTTCTGCCGTATCGGTATCAGCGAGGAGGTCAGTTCGCGAGGGATCGGCACGAGCATGCAAATCGGCTCTCCCTGCTCAAAGACGATGGGGTGATTAGCGCGCGTTACCTTCCAGTTCATTGTGAAGGTCGATTCCGCCCAGTCGGCCTCGACGATCCCTTCGAGAGGTTGTACGCCATCCTTAATTGCGTTGGCCGGCCCCTTAACCCAGAGATTGATTCCCGGAGGAGTGCGAAACAGATAGGGGACTGTGAATGTCAGAATCCCTTCGCCGAAGTGAGTCATGATGCGATTCTCTTCGACCCCTTCCGGAAACGAGATCTCCAGGTCGGTGATTGCCGCACCACCATTCCAGCGGATCGTCACTTGATTTGGCGAACGAATGATCCAGCCACACTGATTGGCCACCACCAGCGGGAGGCAGCGATAGGCAAACCTCCGGTCGGTCGCATCCATCCAGGCGCGATCGTGCGGTGCCGGCTCGACGGGCATGTCGGTCTGCTGATGGATCTCGTAGGCATGGAAATGCTGCTGATCGTCGGGCATGTCAGGAATCCATGTTGATCGGCACGGTGATGTTGCAAACGCGCGGGAGACGACTCTTCAGAGGCTATTCCCTGTACTCGTGAGGCATATCAAACAGGCTCGACTGGGGATATCGTTCTTGCAGTGTCTCCCAGCGATCGAGCCATTCGCCGGTCGCCAAGCCGGTGGGAGTGCCGGTTTCCGGGATGCGCTGTGTCGCGACAAGTTCCACGAGCAACCGCAACTCATCGGCATCGTGAGGAACTTCGGGAACACGAACCCAATCACGCACATCAAGCCCATGAAGAACTGGAAACCGGCCCGACACGAGTAGCAGGTTGTCCTGGAGGTCGAGCTGATAGATCGCGCCGTCGAACTTTCTGGGAGGCGCGATCAGCTTGCCGGTTTCCGATTCCCAGGCAGTCAGTTCGCCGTTGAGTGTTCCGACCACGAATTGCCCGCGTGCAATAAAACCAACGGCATAGACTTGATTCGATAGCTCTGGAGTTGAACAGACGACGGACTGTCGTCGCCAGTCCCAGACTCTTGCCTGACGATCTTCCGATCCCGTGAGGAGAAAACGACCGTCATCGGAAAATCGAACGCACAGCACCCAACCTGCATGTTTCAGCGAGGCAAGTTGCTCACCGTCGTCGGCATCCCAGACAGAGACCGTGCCATCCTCCGAACAAGTGGCGAACACTTCGCCACCAGGAGCGAACTGCAAGTCGTGCACGAAGTCACCCTCATGTTGCACTTGAAAGACCGGCTGGCCGGTCGCGGTATTCCACAACTCCACGTGTGAACCGAATCCCCATGTGGCAAATATCGACCCCTCTGAAGAACAGCGAATACGATCGCGAATCACGAACCCTACGTCAGCGGGTTGCCTCGCAAGCGACAAGTGTCGAGACAGAACCTCGCCGGTATCGCAGTCAAGTAACAGGAACTCTCCCGACTGGCAGACGACTCCGACACGATTGCCGTCCGTCGTCACCGCGATCCCGATCGGCTCGGAGTCGGTTTCGACATCCGGCAACACCGATGCGCCGGTCTTGGCCGACCAAAACTGAATGACGCCCGGCTGACTGAGATCCTGCTCATAGATAACGGTCGAAGGAACGGAGGTCTCCTGCGAACTTAAAGTGATCAGTAGATCGCGTTCAGAAATGTATTCGCTGTCGTTGTAGAAACCGCGACAGTTCACTTCTTCGCCAATGCGGTCTCCGGTCCCGGCGTCGTGAATCGAGATGCCGGTCCCATTGCGGCGCGTGTCGAAGCCGGTGGGAATGATAACATGTCCCGCATGCGTGGGGCGCATCTTGAAGAACGGCCGCTCTCCCCTCGTATTGAATTCGAAGTCGCGTGTTCCACGTTCAGGAGTCTTCCAGATCTGAACTAGTGGATCGTCGCGGAGGCAAGTGGCAAACGTGCGACCATCGGGAGACCAGACTCCCCGCAGGACAAAACCACAATGACGAATGGCGGGTAACACGCCTTCACCTGTCGCTGTCAACGAGACGGCCGCCGTATGGTCGGCACTTGCCGTCAGCAGCATTTCTCCGGAGGGGTGCCAATCGACATCGAGGATGTGGTTTTGGTGTGTGATCGCCGCCGCCGCTTCGCTCCCATCGCCTCCCTGGAGAATTGTCGCTTGATAAAGACTCGACGAAGAGATCCCGGAATAGGCAATCTGCGTCCCATCGGGGGAGACACTCAGATCAAAGATCCGTCCCACGGGATGCTCCCATACCGTGGATGACTCGTCGAGATTCCAACACGAAATCGCATGACCGGCATCGGCCACCACGAGATGATTGTCAACGGTAAAACCATACATTGGCTCGTTCAGTTCGGAACGCGAGGGAATCGGCGGTCCGACGGGATCGAGCGACGTCAGGCCATCAGCCAACTTGTATGGCTGCACATTTTGATCGTCGGTGGCGACGGCAATGAAGACATCATCATTGCTGAAGTGCATGGAATTGATCGTTCCGGAATGCACCATCGCGCACTCGGTGGGAGGACTGGCATTAACTCGGCAAATCTCAACCGTCTCCTCACCCCCAACTGCCAGCAGTTCACCGTTGTGACTGAATGCCAACGCGAGCACAGAATCGTAATGTGACCAGCGGGAGACAGGTTCGTGCTCGGGAAACGTGACAACAATCACTTCACTGCCCGATGCAACCGCCAGCATCGTTCCCTGCTGATTCCAAACGGCATCGGCAATCGGTCCGTCACAGGGCAACGGTAGTGACCGGTCCGTGCTCAAGTCATGGATCTCGACCACGTCCGCCATCGATTCCACGAGCAGGTAGCGAGATGATGGATGATATTCGATCGCCTCGCACCAGTACCCCGACCTTTCGATCGCTCGAAACGGAATCGCCACCTCGGCCAGCCACGACTCCAGACGAATCGTGTTCCATTGCCGACGACTGGGATGATCGGTGGCCAGGCCAATCGCGTTGGCAAACCACAGGAGGGCCTGGTCTGCATGATTGCGATCGGCGGCCGCCAGCCCCGCTTCGGCGTAAGTGTCGATCAGCACGCGTTCCAGGTTTGTCTTCGATTCTGATTCGGATCGTGCGAGTTCTCGGAAACTGACGGCGGCAATCAACGAGACGATCGTGGCCGCGACCAGCAACAGCAACAGCAGCGAGGCCAATGCCGTGATGACGGGATTCTGCCGCGTCCAGCGTCGAAACCGTTCCCAATATCCGATGGGGCGCGCGTGAACCGGACGGCCTTCGAGCCAGCGTTCGAGATCTTCCGCCAGGTCGCCGAGATTCACGTAGCGTGCCGACGCAACTTTGTCGGTCGCCTTCAGGCAACAGGCTTCGAGGTCGCGCGGAATCTCCGCCCGAATCGATCGCGGAGGCACGGCGCGGTCGTTCGGATTCCCGATGCGGCTCATCACCGACCAGGCCGGCCCCGTGAACATCCTCTGTCGACACAGCAACTCATACAGCAGGACACCGACGCTGTACTGGTCGCTCAATGGGCCGACGCTGTGCATCTCGCCGCGCGCCTGCTCGGGCGACATATAGGCCGGCGTTCCCAGCACCTGCCCTTCGACTGTCATGTTCGAGGCTTCATCCGCAACCCGCTTTGCCAGTCCGAAGTCCATCACTTGAGGGCGATCGGCGGCATTCAGCATGATGTTCGACGGTTTGACGTCCCGATGGACGACACCTTCGTGGTGTGCGTAGTGCATCGCTTCGGCGATCTGCCGCACCCAGTCAACCGCGGTGCGGATGTCGATCTCCCGAGTCCGCATGACGTGCGACAGTGTGACTCCTTTGACGTACTCGGTTGCAATATAGGACGCGCCGTCCTCGGTGCCGCTTTCGTAGACCGTGACGATGTTGGGATGTCGGAGTCGCGCCGCCGACTTTGCTTCGCGCGTAAAACGCTCCTGGGATTCCAGACTCGACTCGGCCACGATTGGCACCTTGAGGGCCACTTCGCGATCGAGGATCGGATCAAACGCGTGGTAGACGATCCCGAACGAGCCGTGACCTATCACCTCCATCACCGTGAAACGTCCGATTTTCTTCCTGGGCGTGATCAGCGACGCAGAGACGGACTTCGTTGGTTGCAGAGGAGTGTCGGCGGTCTGATCGAGATCGTCGGGGCCACTGGTCGGAGCGATCAGGGTATCGGCCGTTCTGCCGGGTTCGCTGTCGTTCGAACTTCCCGTATCGGCCGGTTGTGCTGCGTGAGTCGTTGTCGCATCGCCCGACAACTCACACTTGGGACAGAGCGTGCAAGTGGCTTCACCGCCACTCCGATTCGAGAGAGTGGCGCCGCAGTTCGTGCAACGTTGTACTTCGGGAGGATGCATCAGTTTGCGAATCTCCGACGCGCGATTCGCTCGATCTTTCTCCAACGAGTCAACCATGCGGATGACGCGACGGCACAGGCGGATTCACTCGACGATTTGATAGTTTAGCTTGTTGGCAAGCTCTTCCACCAAGGAGTGGAGAAATCTCCCCGCGAGAGGAACATCGGGCGGTGCGGGGTCCGGTTGACTCCACGCTCGATACTCACGTTTTCCCCACCGCCAGGTTTTGGCCTCATTCTCGGTGTCGTAGCAATAATGGAGCAGCGGGAGATCGATGTGAGTGTCGAATTGCAAGCACGCATGATGTCCAACCTGGTGATTGAGTCCCAGTTCGGCCGCGGCGATGGCGTAGCCCCACATTTCGCTGACCCAGTTCACCGCGTCGCAACTGACGGAGTCGTCTCGGATCTGGCAGGTCAATTCCTGCCAGCGCGGGCAAATCGCACGCAGGTCCGATGGAGTGATGAAGATCGGAATCCCGATCGACTGCACATGTTCCTGCCGCCGACGGCAATGACGCCGGATGACCAACGCACCCTCGGGAGCGCGAGGACGCAGATAGGTCGCATTCTCGCCGATCGGCTCTCCATCGGTGACTTCCGTCGTGACTTGGTGAATGAAGACGCAGTCTGGATCAATCAGCAACAGTGTTTCATTTCCCAAAGATGTGGTGGAGAGCCACGCATTCAGGCTCCCGGGTTTGTTGTATGGAGCGTACTCGTCGCCGGTGACGGCATGCGGACTGAATGATTGCGTCGTCACGGTTTGGACCCCATCGATGCCCCGCACGCAGTCGCGGTTGTTCGTCGCAACCAGTCGCGTGAGCGCCCCCGGCTGACCGACCCTCGCATGGCTGTGCTGCAACAGTTGCAACTGCCAATAAAGGTAGACCGAATCGTCAACCGAGATCACCGTACGAATGCCCAAGCCAACCTCTGTGAGCCATCAAAAGCCGCGAAGCGCTCCATCCACTCTCCTTAGTGCTTTTTATAGACCTCGGCTGGATCAAACACGCGCTCCCCTTCGACGGTCACTTCGCCGGTCTTTGGATCGATCTTGCGGAAGAAGCAGCTCTTGTAGCCTTCGTGACACGCCGCGCCGCCGATCTGGTTCACCTTGATCAGAATCGTGTCGGCATCGCAGTCGTAGTAGATGCCATGCACTTCCTGCACGTTGCCGCTTTCCTCTCCCTTGCGCCACAACTTCTGCCGACTACGACTGAAATAGCAAGCTCTCTCTGTCTTGAGAGTTTCTTCCCACGATTCCTTGTTCATCCAGGCCATCATCAAGACCGTGCCGGTCTCGTGACACTGGGCAATCGCGGGAATCAATTCGTGCTTATTGAAGTCGGGCAGGCTCATCAAGGTCTCCAAGGTTTGATGCTTGTTTTGTTGTGATTGGTCAACGGCATCATACATGGTAACCCGCAACATGAGCGAGGGCGACGTTGAGATCGCTCGTTCGTGGAGCGCGGAATACGGTCTTCCGCTGTTTGCCTTGCATGCTCTCGGTTCAACCGTCGTGCAGCCGAGCCGCTTGCTGGCGCTCCGGGCTCGTGTGTCGCCTCACCATTGGCAGCCAACATCGCGTCCACGATACTATTTTTGAATGTCCCTTGTTCAATCACCGACGGCTTTTGCCATGAAACGCATTTTCCTCGCCTTGCTCATCCTCGCGATCTCGACACGGTCCCTTGTGGCCGACGACGTGCTCCCCAGGCGTTGGGTTTATCTGCAAATGAATTTGCAGGTGGCCGAGAATGTCGAAAAGGCAAAGGAGATTCTCACGCGGGCCGAGGCGGCTGGTTACAACGGCGTCGTGCTGGCCGATTACAAGCTCAACATTCTCGACCGCGTGCCAGAGTTCTATTTCGACCACGCCCGTGAGTTTCGCGAACATGCTGATGTGCTGGGCATGGAGATCATCCCCTGCGTGGCTCCGATGGGTTACAGCGACGGCCTGCTGGCGCACGACCCCAATCTGGCGGAAGGGTTGCCGGTCCGCGATGCGCAGTTCATCGTGCGAAATGGCCGGGCCGTACTTGTTTCGTCACTGGATGATCCTCTGCCGGGCGGGGCGTTCGAAAACCATCGCAATCACACCGTCACCGGTTGGAGCTTTCAGGATGAAGCAGGCACGGCGAGTTTCGTCGATACCGACATCAAACATGCCGGTGATGCCTCGCTGCGTTGGGACAACCCTGAGAGTAATGCCCGTGTGTCGCAAGTGGTCGAGGTCTCACCATGGCGGCAGTATCACCTGTCGGTCTGGATCAAGACCGAGGACTTCTCATCGAGCGGGAGCGTGAGGTTGTTCGCCATGGGAAGTGATGGCTTTGTGCTGTCGCATTCCAATCTCGGCGTGCAGCGTAATCAGGACTGGACCGAACAGCATGTCATATTCAACAGTCTCGACAACAGCGAGGTTCGCATCTACTGCGGCACCTGGGGAGGCAGCGCCGGTCAACTCTGGATGGATGACCTTGTGATGGAAGAATCTCCCTTCGTCAATCTCCTACGACGTGACGGCTGCCCCCTTGTTGTTACCGGCGACGATGGCACGATCTACGAAGAAGGTCGCGACTTCGACACACTCACTGACCCGCAACTGGGACAAGTCCCCTGGGCGGGGAACTTCGATGTCTTTCACGCTCCGCCGATGTTGACGATTCCGCGCGGGTCACGCATCGCAGACGGGGAGACGATCAGAGTTAGTTACTTTCACACCGTCACCATTTACGACAACCAAGTCACCTGCTGCCTGGGAGATCCCGGCGTCTTTCAAGTGTTGGAAAAGCAGGTGCGCAGCGTGGAAGAACTGTTCGAACCCACGACGTACTTTCTCTCGCATGATGAGATCCGCGTCGCCAACTGGTGCCAGTCGTGCAACCGGGAAGGCCGCTCCGCTGGCGAACTGCTCGCTGACAACATGCGGAACTGTGTGCGGGTGATTCGCGGTATCAATGTCGATGCCGACCTGTGTGTCTGGTCCGACATGTTCGACCCGCATCACAACGCCCACGACGACTTCTATCTCGTCAACGGCGACCTCGCTGGTTCATGGGAAGGATTGCCCGAGGAAATGATCATCATCAACTGGAATCACGGTTCAGCCGAAGAGAGCCTGCCGTTCTTCGGGCAGCGGGGCCATCAACAAGTTCTTTCCGGCTTCTACGACAACGACCCGCGCGACATCGCCGACTGGATCGCCATCGGCGGCGACAACAACGGCATCAGCGGAGCGATGTACACGACGTGGCAGAGCGACTTCAGCCAGTTGGAGACGTTCGCGGAGGCCGCATGGGGCGGGAGAGAGTGAGGGACTCGATTGCGGCGTTCAATTCTCGCGAGAGAAAGGCGAAATGAGCATGTTCGGATGGCGAAGTGTTCAGCGACGAATCTCAGACGCGCTTGTGAGCAATGATGTTGGTGAGTTTCGACGTTTATTGACGAAGCATCCAAATCAATTGCGGCACGATGACGGTCATGATAATTGGCTGTGGTTTGGCGTAGCGAAAGGTAGGCTTGACATTGTGCGCGTATTGGTTGAAGAGTTTGGAATCGGCGTCGACGAGTCAAATAGTCCACGTGATCGGCAGACTCCATTGAGTAGGGCAGCAAGAAAGGGCGATCTTGAGATTGCCGAGTGGCTACTCAACGCAGGAGCAAAGGTCAATGACGACAGCTCTGGAGTACGCGATTCGCCGGCTTTGAAATGGGCCGCCGTATTCGGTGATCTCGAGATGGTCAAGCTGCTCGTCAGTCACGGAGCCGACATCAATGCCGGCGGGACGGAGCATATCAACGCGTATATGCAGTCCGGCACGCCGGAGATCAAAGCGTTACTCAAGTCGCTCGGTGGAGTCGACCTTCGCGACGTCACTCCGCCTGAGTACGAAGCGAGTCACGAGCGAATTATCGACATCATGGTCGACTACGCGGAGGAGTACGGCCATTGGGGCTACTTGATCGGTTGGTCAGAGGAGTGCACTGGTTGGTCGATGGAGTGTCCCGGTGATCCCGTCATTCAGATCTACTGTCGCGAGGCTGGACCAAATCGCAAGCATCGGCTGCTTTTTACAGTCGGGATGAGTGATGTCATGCTGACCGAGGAAGGCGATGATCACGGCTACGGCGTCGAACTGATGATGAGCATTCCTCCGGACTGGCCGATTGATGAGACCACTGCAAACGACGCGAATTGGAGTTGGCCGATGCGGCTCCTGGAACAATTGGCACGCCGCATCATTGCGAATGGGCGGCTAAACGTCCTCAAGGCAGAAGTGGAAGGCGAGAGGACGTTTGTGATTATTGAAACGATGACCGATCCGCCGCAGCCGCTCGTACCGACTACTGAACTGTGTGGCTGGCTGTTGTTGGATGCAGATGGTCGTACTTTGCCTGACACGCGGTTTGTGCGTTTTCTGACTCCAATCGCAGTTTACCGAGAAGAAATCGCGTTTGCGCGAGAACGAATCGACTATGAGCCGCTCGTGCGGAGGTATGCACGTTTGAACATCCCGCGCGAGATCAAGCTGAATCGCCCGAACGCCGTGACCGACTGGCCGGAAGGAGAACCGGAACCGGAAGGAGATGCTTGCGGCTATTGTTGATCGGGGAGCTACGCTCGTTCGTCCCGCTTCCACGCGATGACATCATCCAGGATCGCGTCGAGTTTCTTGCCGGGGACTGTGCCGATGGTTTGTTTGAGCTTCGAGACATCGGGCACGCGGCGGCGGACGTCTTCGAAGTCGTGGCCGTAGGCTTCGCGGTAAGGGATATAGTTGATCTGGAGTGACGGATCGACGCGGGCGATCACCCGCTCGGCCAGTTCGCGAATCGAAACGGGTTGGTCGCTGCCGATGTTAAAGACGGCTCCGTAGGCGGCAGGGGTCTCCATGAGCTGCATGATGCATGTAACCACTTCGTCCACATGGGCGAAGCAACGCACCTGACTCCCATCGTCATAGACTTCGAGCGATTCTCCATTCAAAGCCTTGTCGACGAAACGCGGGACGACCATGCCGTAGTGCCCGACCTGCTTGGGGCCGACGACGTTGAAGAAACGTCCGATGACGACCGGCAGTTTGTACTTTTGGTAATACGCGAGGCTGAGGAACTCGTCGATCGCCTTCGAGCAGCCGTAGGCCCAGCGGGGACGAGTGGTGGGGCCGAGGAGCAGGTCGTCTTCCTCGTTCCAGACTTCCTTGGGGTTCTTGCCATAGACCTCGCTGGTCGAGGCCAGAAAGACTCGCTGCCCTTTTTGGATGGCGAGTCGAAGGATCAATTCCGTGGGGTAGATGTTCGTTTCGATTGTGTGAACAGGGTCGTTGGCGACGAGCATCACGCCGACGGCGGCGGCCAGGTGATAGATCACATCGGTCCCCTGGACGGCGTCGGCCAACAGCCGCTGGTCGGTAATCGACCCGGAAATGACCTTCAGCCCCGGATGCCCTTCCAGGTGCTTGAGGTTATCCCGCCGACCCGTGGAGAAGTCGTCCAGGACGACGACCTGATGGCCATCCGCGAGCAACCGCGTGGTGAGATGGCTGCCGATAAAGCCGGCTCCGCCGGTAACGAGACAGATGGACATGCAGGAAACCCCGAGAGATGAAAGCGGCGGAAAACCTCAGAGTAGCATGCTCTTCGGTCGAGTTGCCATCTTCCGAGCAACGGCGAGCAAGGGGCAGCGGCTGGGTAACTCGAACACGAGCCAGCACACGACAACGTGCGTTAACCCCTTATCCTGCCAGCAAGTAGCTCATCGATTCGGCAATTAACGCCGAACAGGTCGGATCGTGATGCGCTGTTTTTGAGGCGTCGTTTCGCTGCAAATCAACTGCTCGCACCTCGGTTGTAAGCCCTTTATTCCATAGTGGGTTACAGCTTGAAGTTGTTCGCTTCTGTAAGCGATTTGAGCTTGCAAATCGCCGTAACCGCGGGGGGAAAGGCGGTCTATTCCGTCTTCCGTGGTCATAGGGCTTGCAGTAATGTGGCGACCCTTCCTCTCGATCTCTCAATCTCCATTCACTTTTTGCGCCCCCAGACCATGTCCAGGGAGTGTTCGGCCCAGAGTGGGTCGGGACTCTCGACACTGTGCATGTCCCTTCGGGGCGCGAATCCCTCCATATCGTCGTTCAACGAAGCCCCCTCGACGGGAGACGCCCTGACTGCGTCCTCTGCCGGGTGTGTTTCGCTCGAAATTCGTACAACGCCAGCACTCCGTGGAAACCGTACCGGCGAGCATGTTATGCAAGGAAGTGCCTCGATGACGTCCGGCAACCTGCGGTGGTTGTCCCCCAGACAGGGGGAACGACCACATGATTGCCCGTCCCCAACGGACGGGTCGCCAAGGGAATTCTCGAATTCCCCGGGGCGCATTACGTCCCCATTGTCCGACTCGTTCCGTAGATGGACGAAGTTGCTGATGCTGTCGACCGCGACGTTATTGTCGATGGTCCAAGCAGCATCCGCGCAGGGCGGTGGCGACTACATGACGCTGCCTGGTGATGACTATGTGATGTCGTCGTCGAGTCCCTCGGGCACGATCGCGGGATCTCCACTCTATCAGGAGGACTCCGGCATCGGAGTCGGCGGCATGGGAGTGATGGCGCGGTTGGGACACCTCGCCGGACCCAGCTACGCCCGCAAGCAGTCGATTACGCACGTCGAAATTGCGCCCTACGTGTTCCAAGACGATTCGATGGTGTACGGGGATGGTCGCGTCTACCTGACAAACAACGGACGGCTGAGCGGCAGTGCGGGTGCCGGACTGAGGCACTACTTCTCCCAAGGCAATTTCGTGCTCGGCTCCGGATTCTTCTGGGACCGCGATGGCACTCGTGAAGATGACTTCGAACAGCTTGTACTGTCGACGGAGTTATTGTCCGAGCGACTTGATGTGCGAGCGAACTTGTATTTCCCGACCGGTCAGGAGGAAGCCGTCACCGCGACAGGCTTCTCGGCAGGATCGGAACAGTTCGTGGGGAACAACATTTCCTTCAGCACGACCACCACGTTCGCGCATTCGGCCGAAGGGGTCGACATGCTGTTCTCGACTCCCATCCCGGGCGAGACAGCCGAGGAATTCAATCTTGAAGTATCCGCCGGCTGGTACGACTTTGAAGCTCGCGGAACGAATCTGCCACGCGTGACAGGCTGGAAGTTAAGAAGCGACTGCGACGTTGCGGAACGGCTGCTGCATATGTTCGTCGAGTTCACTCATGACGATGTTTTCGACGACAATCTGACGTTTGGCGCCGACATCAATTACTACCATCACAACGAGCCGCGGCGGCGAATCGGCAGCAGTCAGTTCAACCGCATGACGGAGTGGGTCCGCAGAAACTACACCGTGGTTGCGATCGAGGACACGGTGGTGAACGCCGCGCAGTTGGCGATCAATCCCGCCACCGGCAATCCGTACTTCATCTACCATGTGAGGAACGTCCCCAGCCCGCCGCCACCGAACTTCCCGGCCCCGACTGGCGACGGAACCGTCACGATGCCGTTCCAGTTTATCGCCGAAGCACAGGCGGCGGTGCCAAACTCCGACCTGATCTTCGTGCATGCCGACAGCGTCTACGACAATAGTCCCGTCGTGCTGAACGACGGCGACATGATTCTGGGCGAGGGAGTGCCGCACTTTATTCCCGTACAAGGACTGACAAATCCGATCCCGCTTCCCCGGGCGACCGCGGGCGTGAATCGTCCATTGATGCAGAACACGATTGGAGACGCCGTCACTCTGGCGAACAACTCCCAGTTCTCGGGCTTCTCGATCGTGAACACGACCGGGTCGGGCATCGTGGGCATCGGTGTCAACAACGCCAGTGCCAGCCAGAACATCATCGACACGACGATTGGCGTCGCCAGCCACGGCATCTTCCTGCAGAACGCCACGGGCGCATCGCTGATGCAGAACAATGCCATCAGCAACACGCAAGGCAATGCCTTCTTCGTACAGGGTGGTACGGCCAACATCGTCTACTCGGGAACGATTGACAACACCAGCGGGTTCGCCGTCAACATCGAGAACAACGGCGGTTCGGTCAACATGACGAACAGCGTCATCAACGATGACGGCGGCCTGGGTATTCGCGTGGCGAACTCCTCCGCAAACGTTACATTCGACGATGGAGCTCTCGCCAATTCGGTGGGTGCCGCATTCGACATTCAGAACATCTCAGGTGGTGTTTCAATTCTGGGCGACTTCGATATCGTCAATCCGACGTTGGTCGCGTTCGATGTCGATCAGGTCCAGGGAGGAGGCGCCGTCAGTATTCTGGGTGACCTTACAATCACGAACCGCAACGACACCGGCGTTGATTTGACGAACATCGCCGGCACATTTAGTTCGACGGGGATCATCAACATTGGAGCGCCGGCCTCAGGACTGGCACCCGCGATCAACTTCCAGAGTTCCACGGGTACCGCGTTGTTTTCCAACATCGGTGTCGGAGGCAGCAACGGTCCTGGTATCAATATTGGCGACCGGGCCGGCATCCTGGTGAACAACGGCGCGAACTTCCGCGTCTCGGGCAACACCAATCTCAATGCCGTGGCAGGTTCGTCGATTCAAGTGCTCAACGACAACTCCACCGTGGCGTTTAACTTTGTCAGCGTTAACAACCGTGGCAGTCACGGCATCGAGATCCTGAACCATACAGGAGCGTTCTCCGCGACCGGAAACGTCGTGATCTCCAACGCCCTCGGCTCGGGGGATTCGGCCATCGACTTGACCGGCTCGACGGGAACATTCCGATTCGGACAAGTGAGCGCGACTGGCACCGTGGGACCGGACCCGGGGATCAACCTCACCAATAATCCCGCGGGCAGCATCTTCTTCGGTTCGATCTTCGGCGACAGCACCGGAACCACGTTCCTCGAGGCCGTCAACAATCTGTCGTTGTCGGTCGGCACGGGCACCATCGATGCCGTCGGAGGACGGGCGATCAACATGGACACCAACGCGTCGCATGGAGTGGTGTTCGACAGTGTTTCATCGTCGAATTCGCCCGACTTCGGCATTCGGCTGGTGGATAACCCGAACGGTACCTTCAGCGTGGTCGGTACGGCGGGTGTCGTTGGCTCCGGTGGTACGATCACGGGAGCGCCGGACGCAGGCACATTGGCCGACAACTCCGACATCGTGGAGCTCGACAACCAAATCTACACCGGGAACAACGACGCCATCCGCGTTGACACGCTCGAGTCTCTCACCTTGACCGGCAACGACATCAACAACAATGCCGGTTTCGGTCTCGACGCCTTCAACGTGGACGATCTGTTCATCTCCCTCAATATCTTCGATACGAACGGCACGGGAAATATTGTAACTCTGCAGAACCAGGTGCGAGTTCGCGTCAACACCGTCAACGCGATTAACGATCCTTACGAGTACTCCTTCGTGAACAACGTCTTCCTGGATACGGTGCAGATCACGGGCAGCGATCTGATTCTCATTCAAACCATCGCGGGTGGCGTCGGTTCCGAACTGGAACTGTCGTTCCTCGACCACGGCACACCGGGCACGAACCTGCGAGGCTTCGATTCCGACCGCATGGGTGCCGCCGCGGCCACACCGGTGTCGACGATTCATGTCGACTGGGACGGCCCGCTCACCGCCGAGTTCCGCAGAAACAACTTCCTGCTGGGGAATGGCGACGACCAGATGGGCATCGAGATCGAGATGAACCAGGCCGGCGCGCCGGTCGACTTGATCGTCGAATCGAACGAACTCGACGCCGGGATCGGTCTGCGGAACACTGGAGTGTTCGGCGACTTCGACGGCCCGGTCGCGATGAGCGTCATCGACAACTTCGTGCTCGACATCAACAACAACCCGATTGCCGGGTTCACGTTCGACGGCTTCCTGGCAACCGGCTTCAACTTCACCTTCAACAGCGTGCTCAACGACGTCGTCATCGACAACAATATTGCCGACTTCAACATCGACAACGGCACCTTCCTGTTGATCCCGATCATCGCCGGTCCGTCAAACGTCGAGATCGGCGGCAACACCGCCAACCTGACAAACGTCTTCTTCAACTTCCTGCCAGGTGAACGCGGTATCGTCATTCAGCAGGTCAATGGAACCATCAACCTGTTCCAGGGCCCCGGTAACAACTTCATGAACTTCCAACAGATCGACGCCTTCTCGGTGCCGGGCTTCATCCCCGCAGGCCAGAACGGAACGATCCTCGTCAACGGCTTCAATGTGCCGTAAAGGCCACCGCCAGGCAGAACCGCCCAATGCTCCGCCGGAACTGCTCTGCAGACCGCGCGGAGGCGGTGTCGCCTGAGCGTCGCATCGGGTGTGCGACACATTCGCTAGAAAGGCCGGAAAGTGCAGCGGCCAGCGAACGCGCGCAAATACGCACACCTGGCAACGCGTGTCACACTTCGTGGAGCCATGCTGCGTGGGGATCTTTGCGTCATGGATGCTGGCACACCGCTTGCATCTGACCAAGATTGTATAGAATGGCACTCCCTCCCCGCCTGATTCCCTTCCCCCTTCGCCCTCCTCGTGAACGACATCATGCTCGCCAATTTGCCGTATCACTCAGTGTCCCTTCGCGCGGCGTGCGTCGTCGCGTTTCTCTTTTGTTGTGGAACTCCCATCTTCGCACAAGTGGAGTTCGAGCAGCCTCCCTTCTCGTATCACGAAACCGAGTCGATCAATCCTGTGGCACGACTGCAGGATCAGATTGATGCCGGGACGATCTCACTCGAATGGGACGAATCGCATGGCTACCTTCCCGCCGTGCTTTCCGCACTCGAGGTGGACTCCGCTTCGCAGATGCTGGTCTTTTCCAAGACGAGTTTTCAGTTGTATCGCATCAGTCCGAACACTCCGCGCGCGGTCTACTTCAACGATGAGAACTATGTCGGCTGGGTCAGACATGGCGACGTCGTGGAGATCTCGACCGTCGATCCAGAACTGGGCGCCGTCTTCTACACTCTCAAGCAGGAACCCACAGAACGTCCCCTGTTTGTTCGCGACCGTGGCCAGTGCCTGACGTGTCATGCGTCGTCCCGCACCCAAGGCGTACCGGGGCATCTCGTGCGTTCTGTGTTTGCCGACGCGCAGGGCCATCCGCAACTTGGGTCTGGCACGTTTACGACAGACCATACGAGTCCGCTCGAGCAACGCTGGGGAGGCTGGTATGTTTCCGGCACACACGGAGCGTTGCGTCACATGGGTAATGTCATATCAGCTTCCGATGCTCGTCCCGAGGAGCTTGACCGCGAGGCCGGCGCGAACATCGTCGACTTGCATGCGCTCTTCGATGCCGATGTCTACCTTCAGCCAGGCAGCGATCTGGTCGCACTGATGGTTCTCGAGCATCAGACCCAAATGCAAAACCTGATCGCACGCGCCAGTTACGAAGCACGACACGCCGCACATTACGACGGCATCATGAATGAAGCACTCGAACGCGCTCCCGATTACCAGAGTGAATCGACCCAACGGCGGATCGCCTCGGCCAGCGAAAAACTCTTGAAGTATCTTCTCTTTTCCGACGAGTTTGCCCTTACGTCACCGATCGCCGGTACATCGGAGTTCGCTGTGCATTTCGAGCAACTGGGTCCGCGTGACAGTCAGGGAAGATCGCTGAGAGACTTCGACCTTCAACGTCGTATCTTCCGCTATCCCTGCAGCTATCTGATCTACTCGCCCGCCTTTGACGCTCTGCCGGAAACCGTCCGCGACTATCTGGCACAGCGGCTCGAAGAGATCCTGAGTGGCGAGGACCAGAGTGCCGAGTTTCAGCATCTTTCTGTTGAAGATCGCCAAGCCATTCGCGAAATCCTGGCCGAAACGAAGCCGGAAATCTTCGCTCCCGTCGCGTCACCTTAGCTCAATTGTCGGCGAGTTGCAGTCTCTCATCGGTCTGCACGATAAATGCGGTACAATTGGCGCATTTGCCGCAAGTGATGCAATCCAAGCGAGTGGTTTCGCCTATGAGATCGCACTAGAATCAACGACATCTACTCAAATGCCACGAGTACGATTGCGGCATGTGTCCGAATCGAGAATGATACACGAGAGTAGATTCACTGATTGACGAGTGACGCTTCAGGCTGGCAACTCGCCGTTTTTGATCATAAATCCCTTGGTATGGCAGTGGTTCAACTCAAATACGGCGCGGTCAGCGTCGTCGGCAACTTTCGAGAGAACAACGAGGACCGCTTTCATGTGGACCCTCAGTTGAGGTTCTTTCTCGTTGCGGACGGCATGGGGGGACAGAGTGCGGGCGAAAAAGCCAGCGAACTGGCGGTCGAACTCATCTCCGAACGCCTCGAACGCAATCTGCAGTTCGACGCCGACAACGAGACGCAGACCGTCTCCGCCATCGATCAGGCCGTCAGCTTCGCCAACACCGAGATCATGGCGCTGGGCGAACTCGATCCCAATTACCATAACATGGGGACGACGATTGCCTTCATCGTCGCTGCCGGACGCAAACTGTTTGTCGGAGGCGTCGGCGATAGCCGCGTCTATCTGCTGAGGGGAGGCAAATTCGAGCAGATCACGAAAGACCATTCGTTGATACAGGCGCTGCTCGACGCCGGCACCATCTCCCCGGAAGAAGCGACGACACATCGCTATCGCAACGTTCTTTATAAGTATCTGGGAACGAAGGACGGCAGTGCCGGCACGGACCCCGCGCGCATCGAGCCGCTCAAGGGAGACCGCTTCGTTGTCTGTTCGGACGGCGTTACCGACGGCATCAAACCCGATCAGATCTCCAGGATTCTCGCTGCGGAGAACGACCCGCAGCAAGTCGCGGAGAACATCGTCCAAGCAGCACTCGACGGAGGTTCGAAAGATAATGTCACCTGTGTGGTCGTGATGGCCGATTAGTCCGCTGGCCTTTTCGTCTTCCAAGCGGCTGGCAGCAGTGATGAACCAATCTTTATTCCAGCGCGATTGCCAACGCCAACAGATCGGGATCGCCGTCATCGAACACGAGGGATCGTTTCTTGTCGGCATCCGCAGTGAGCAGTCTCACCTCTCGGGCAAGGCCGAGTTCCCTGGTGGGAAATGTGAGCCGGGCGAAACGAGCGCGGCGTGTGCCATCCGCGAGTGTCTTGAGGAAACGGGTTTGCGCGTCGATATCGATCAACTTCTTTGCGAACGAGAATTCGACTACCCGCACTCACGCTTGCGTCTGTCGTTCTACCTCTGCCGACTTGTGGATCTGGCAGTTGCCCCATCTGTGGGTTGGAATTGGATTCCCTGCCAAAAGTTGATGGATCTCGACTTTCCCGAGGCGAATGCGCCAGTGATCGAGATGCTGCTCGACCGTCACTCCCATGGGAACAACCTGCTTGGGTAGTGAAGACTGAGTCGTGAAGACTAATCAGGCACCTGCAGGCATCATTCACAGGTTCACCCGCCCCACAAGGCAATCGGCACTGGCTCAACGCGCGGGTCGAGAGGCACCCAGTCGGTCGTTGTGCGAACCTCGTCTGGGCTAAGAGGCAGGAGCCAGATGTTGCGGAAGACGACCGGGTTTCCGTGATCCTGCAGCTTGGTCGGCAACGGCTCCGTCCCTTCGATCGCGCCGCCGCCGGTCTTGTTGGGAATGGCGGCATCGTTGTGGACCACGACGCCGTTGTGCCATACGGTGATCCGCATGTCGGAGACCTTGTTGCCAGCTTCATCGAACATGGGAGGAAGAAAGACAATGTCGTACGTCTGCCACTGCAACGGAGGGAGGCACATATTCACATCGGGGCGACGTGTGCGGTAGAGGGCGCCGCATTCGTTCTCGACTCCTTCGAGCCCGAACGAATCGAGAACCTGCACTTCGTAGCGGCTCTCCAGATAGAAGCCGCTGTTCGCCCGACCCTGTCCGCGAGCCAGCGGACGATATGGAAGCATGAACTCCGCATGCATGCGGAAGGCTCCCAGGGATTCGAGAGTTTCGGTCCCTGCCTGCAGCCAGCCCTCGGGAGTTACGCTGGCATTGCGAAACGACGATGTGTCGTCGCCATCGAACAAGATGCGCGCTCCATCTGGGGGAGTCGCGCCAAGAGTCGAACTTTCGCGAACGACGCGTTCCAACGTTCCCAATCGACGGAACCGACGATCACGAATCTCGGCGTAACCATCCATCAGAACAATGTCGTAGTCCTCGCCCCCGAACTGCACGATGTCACCCACTCGGTGACCTTCGAGAAAGTAGCGTTCGCGACCGTTCCAGCCGGCACCCGGGAGGCCGCCGTAGTACTTCACGCAGGTAAACTGACTTTCGCCGAGGGCGATGATCTGCAGTCCAACCTGCCGCGAACTCCTCTGGCTCGGCGTCGGATGTTCAACGCCCCAGTACTCTCCCTGGAATTGAAAGTCTTCGTCGGCCTGAGCGGGATCCGTATAGACCGGCCCATCGTCGGCGTGAGTTTGAGTAATCGAGATGGCGATCAACGCCAGAAGGGTGAGAGCGCGTGCCATCATCATAAATGAATCACTTCAAAGACGAGAGCGGTTGCACAGCATCGCCGAGATCGTGCCGTGTCCCCCTGATGTGTAACATCTTTGGGGGTACAGAAGCACGACATTTTTCCGAATTTTTCGACCTTTCTTGGGATCCCATGACGTCTGTTCGGCGAAGTTCTCTGTTGCAGATTCGGCGTTTGTCACTTCCTCGCAAATCGTGGCGTACGCAGGCTCGTTGAATTGCTGATACTCGTTTGGGAACATCGCCTCAGAACCAAAGCGGCGGCACCGTCAAAGTTGCGCGTCAGGGTGCCGAGAGTCGAGAAATGAGAGACGAGGTTGTGACTCCTCGCCCCTCATTTCTCTTCTCAGCAACCGTTTCCAGCAGTCCTTTCCACTTGCCTTCCGGCTATTGGTCATAGGCCAACAGCCATGAGCGAGCGCAAAGCCACCGCCTGGGCCGATCGACCCTCCGGGGGAGTTCGTGGCAAGGGTGACGCAGTGGCTGATTACACGCGCCGGGCAGTGGAACTTTATTGAGTGCACTCTTAACGACGGGCAGGGCAATACACCTCCCTCCCGCCGGCTACCACTGACCGACTACGCCTCACGGCACATTGCCCCAAGGATCGTCACCGGACGAACTCACATTTCTACCCCTACCGTCGCGGTTGCGCGCGCCGAGCCTCTTGCCCCATTGCACCACTTCTATGGAAGTCCACGGTGCATCAAGTGGTGGGGTCTATTGATTTCTGCGGGTTCCCCCATCTGGCATCGAGTCAGGCACTGTGGGGATCGCTCTCGATGCAGTGCTAACCCAAGTGGCACTCGAACTCATCTCGAGCGAGAGGGAACAACACGACACACGCATCACTCGGCGTCCCAGCCTTGCCAGAGCCAGCGGAGCGAGTCGGGGAGGATGGCTCCGCCGTGCGCGCCGCTGTGGGCTCCGGTGCCGTAAACGAACTTGTACTCGTAGTCGGCATACCGCAGGGCGGCTGCCATTTGTTGATTGGCCAGCGGCCAACTCCCGTGGGCATTGTCGAGATCGCCAGAGCCGTCCTGCAGAAAGACGCGCAGCGGTCGTTCGTCCGCCTTGCGAATGATTCCCGGATAGACGTCGCCGCCGCGAATGTTGGTGAAGCTGCCAACATGACTGAGCACGCGGCGGAATTCATCAGGCCGTTCCCAAGCCACGGTAAATGCGCAAATGCCTCCCGAACTGATGCCGCCGATCGCACGCAGGTCGGGATTGTCGGTCAGGTTGTAGCGATCTCCGAGCGGAGCAAGAAACTCGTCGATGACCATGGTGGCGTATTGATCGGAAAGCGTGTCGTACTCGAAGCTGCGATTCTCGGGACTCGGTTGCCAGCCCGGCTGCGCAGGGAGTTCCTCTTTGCGGTGCCCCGGGTCGATAAAGATGCCGATGGTCACCGGCATCGAGCCTTCGTGAATCAGATTGTCAAAGACGATCGGCACGCGAAATTGCCCGTTCTCTCCGACGTAGGCATGCCCGTCCTGAAAGACCATCACTGCAGCCGGCTCGCTGCCGTCGTACTGTGCGGGGACATAGACCCAATACCGCCGAATGGTGCCGGGGAACACTTCGCTGCGATGCACGCCTTCTTCGATCGCGCCTTGCGGCACCCCCTCTTGCCGCACTGAATCGGGGCCGAGAACGTAATCTTCATCACCCGCGAAGGTTTTGGATGAACAGAGCGTGAACAAGACCAAACTCAGGAGCAGTAGGGAGCGCGGCATTTGACAGTTCCAATCATCGTTGTGGGCCAGTCGAACGAAGTCTCAGGCCACACTGTATCGAATTGGTCGCGAAACCGTATATTGCCCGACGTGTCGAGAGAGAGCCGGCAGTTTGTCCGGAATGCACTTCAGTGACGAATCTCGGCCACCTGTTCACGAGGAGACGTTTTGACGGCACTCGACTGGTTTCTCGTCCTGGCGATCAATGGCTCGATCATTGCCTATGGCCTGTACCTGGCGCGGACGACGCAGTCGAGCAGCGAATGGTTCCTGGCAGCCCGTGCCCTTCCCTGGTGGGCCATTGGGCTGTCGATGTTCGCGACCAATGTCGACAACGCCGACCTTGTCGGCGTCACGGGTCAGACCTTCAAGGAAGGTCTGCATGTCATCACCGTCTATGCCCTCGGCAGCGCGGTGGGAGGGATCCTCGCAGCCTACTACATCGTTCCCAAGATCAGCCGGCGCGGGTTCTACACCAATGCCGAGTATCTCGAAGCCCGCTACGGTCCCTCGTGTCGCATATTGAGCGCACTGATCCAGATTCAATACCGCACCAGCATGCTGGGATTGATCGTCTGGTCGACGCACCTGGGCCTGACGGAGTTTGTCGAACTCAGCCCGGAAATGGCCTGGCTGTTGATCGTGGTATTGGTCGTCCTCTCCGGCCTCTACACCGCATGGGGTGGACTCAAATCGGTCGTGTGGACCGATTGCGCTCAAGGCATCGTGCTGCTCGTGGCGGCTCTGGTCATCTTCTCGGCTGTCTGGAATTCTGTCGGCGGATGGACAGGCATGGAGCAGACACTCATCAACAACGACGCCGCGAACGAAACGCACCAGGTCGATCTACTGCATGTGGGCAGGTATCACGGAGACAACGGCGTGATCTCGCCGTGGCTGGTGGCGCTCGGATGGACGATTATCGGTGCCGGATACTGGACGGTGAATCACACGCAGACGATGCGATTGATGGGGGCTCGCTCGATCAACGACATGAAGTACGCGGCCGTCTTCGGAGTGACACTGAGCCTGCCGGTGATGATTGCTTCAGCCTGTCTGGGCGTCTTCGCACACGGACTTGTCGACCTCCCTGAAGGAATCAAGCCGGATGAAGTTTATCTCTATCTCGCCAACCAGTTTCTGGGGCCGGGACTCAAAGGGTTGGTCGTGGCAGGGATGGTGGCTGCGGCCGTGAGCACATTCGATTCGATGGGTTCGGCGCTGTCGGCGATCTTCACGCGCGATGTGTACGCGAGGTTGATTGCTCCCGATCGCGACGATGAGCATTATGTCATGGTCGGCCGATTCGCCACCGCCGGTGTGCTGTTGATCGGGTTCGCGTATCTCCCGTTCATCTGGAAGCAGCCGAACATGTTGAAGGCGTTCACCACGCTCATTCCCGTGTTCGTGACGCCGCTCTTCACGATCTACATCATGGGCGTCTTCACTCGCGCACATCGTCGCAGTGGGCTGACGGGACTGCTTTGGGGTTCCGCCTATGGCGTGATTGCGCTCGTCGATCGGCAGTTCCACGATTTCACCTGGTTACAGCCCTGGTTCACCGAACGCTGGGTGGCGCTGTTATGGTCAATCGTGTTCACGGTGATTCCGATGGTGGTGGTGACGGTCATCCACGGACGATCAACCGAAGCCGAGGAACTCGCCTGGTCGGAGACCGGCTGGCTGCAGCGCAGTCGCGAGAGTTTACCGCCGTTTGAAGCAGACGATGCCTCGACAAACTGGCTCCCCAACCTCGCGGCCATCGCCATGCTCGCCTTGTGCGCCTGGGTGACGTTTGGGCTGTTCTGGTGAAGCGGCGTCAGCTCCACAACGCGGGGATCGTCGTTCCGGGACAAATCTCCAACGGGCGACCGAGGTGATCGGTGAGCGTCAGGTGCGGTGGGATTCCCAAAAGATGATGCACCGTCGCCATCAAATCCACCGGATGCACCGGATCCGCAGCAGGGTACGCGGCGTGGCGGTCACTCGCCCCATAAACCTGTGCACCGCGAATGCCTCCGCCGGCCAGTACCGTGGTAAAGCAGTTGGGCCAGTGGTCCCTGCCGTCGGCTCCAGCTCCCGCGTCGCTGTTGCGCTGGCCGATCTTGGGCGTCCGACCAAACTCGCCAGTCCAGATGACCAGTGTCTCATCGAGCAGTCCGCGTTGCTCCAGATCATCAAGCAATGCCGAGAATGCCAGGTCGGTGACGGGCATCAGGCGTTCTTTGAGATCGATGAAGTTGCGAGAATGCGTATCCCAATAGACCGAGACATTCTTAATGCCATCGTTCGGCCAGAAGACCGTTACGAGCGGCACGCCATGCTCAATAAGCCGGCGGGCCTGCAGCACCGTTTGGCCATGCGGGTTGCGGCCGTAGCGTTCGCGCACATCTTCTGGCTCTTGTGATACGTCGAACGCCTGCTGGCCGATGGAGGAGTGCAGTAGATCGAACGCCCGCTGATAGTGGTGATCCATCGCCTCCAGTTCTGTTTGAATGCTGGAGTTGCCGCGCAGCCCGAGACTCGATCGCAAGTCGGCGCGCTGCGACAAACGACGGTCGCTGACACCCTCCTGCAGTGTCAGATCGCCGATCTGGTAGTCGTCGTTGTTCGGGTCTTCATCAATCGTCAGAGGGTTGTGCGCCGGACCGAGCCAGCCCGCGAATTGACCGTGACTCTGTTCCACGAACCTGGGGACATCACCAGGAACGATGGGCCGCATCGACACAAATGGAGGAAGCGGATCGCGACCGCGTCCCAGACGCGACAACACGGATCCGAGGCTGGGCCAGTCGTCATCGATGTTTCCCGAAGGGGGTGGAGCCTTGCCGGTCAGCAGGTAGTGTGTTGATGTCGTGTGATCGACGTTGGTGTGCGTCATCGAACGGATGATCGCCAGCTTATCGGTCCGCTGCGACAACAGCGGGAAGTGTTCGCCAATCTGAATGCCGGGTACCACTGTGTCGATCGGCGAAAACTCGCCCCGCACTTCGGCGGGCGCATCGGGCTTGAGATCCCAGGTCTCCTGCTGCGCCGGTCCACCCCACATGAAGAGCAGAATGCATCGCTTGGCGCGGCCAAACGAGGGACCGAGGTCGCTGGAGGCTGTCGGTTCGTCAGCCCGCAAACGCAACAGGCTGGGCCAATTCAGTCCAAGGAGTCCGAGACTGCCGGCCTGCAGTATTCGGCGACGGTTGTAAAAGGCATCGAACATCGACGGATCGTATCCAGAAGCACTCTTTCCGAAACATTGCTTATTCAAACATTAACATACCAACTCTCGAGGGCCACTCGCCAACAATCGTGTCGCAAGTGCTTCGTATTGCAGAGATTTGATGCACAGCGACCATCGTTTCTCGCAGACCAATTCTGAATTGACAGCTTTTCCGGCGAAACGTTGACTCCGTAGTCGTGTTTAGTGGTCCACAGACAAAAGCACTCTTCGGCAACGGACAACTCGTTGTCGAGTCGGCGGGATATTAGATAGTTATCAGAAACGGGTGAGGTGGACTTTGGTGCGTCGGCACAGGATTCCGCTTGTGGTGATGGTATGCGCCGTGGTTATTGGCGCATTGATTTCACAGGCAATTGTCTCCCGACAATTTGAACAGCAGGCCAACGATGATTTGGCCTCGATCCTGGAAAGCTGGAGGAATGCGCCTCCGCCACCGCTCCGCGAGATCGGCACGTTGACCCCGTACAACGTCGATTCCGATTACAATGTGGTGGAAGTTGGTGGAGACGAACGAGCGAGTTCGTCGTTCATGACCGATGAACTCGGCCTGGAAGTTCAGATCAGCATTCACACATGTCGCCCAAGAGTGATTCACAATCGTGACCGTCAAGGCGAGTTGAATCTGGTCGACGGAACCTCGGAGGATCTCTGCACATCGGGTGGCGTGATGCACATTCTCGACGCTCGTCGAGGGGAAGAGTTTGAGATCTATTTTAAGCTGATCGGTACGCCGAACGGCACGCTTGGCTGGAACGCCAGGCAGCTCGTCAGCAAGCGCGACGCAGACCAGACGTGGCTCGATTCCCTGGAGTTGTTGCGGAGTCGCTTGCCGCGACACGACGTATCTCAATTGCCGCCGACAATTCAGGAAACGACAGGGGTCGTTGAAACGCGCGATGCCGCTCCACCACACGTACTGCTGATGTCGGGTGATGAACAGGAGATGCTCCGACTACTTAGTTTTCGCAGAGCGTTTCGCGATTTCTACGTAAATCCCGATGAACCACAGGCCCATCAGGTTGCGAGACTGCTCATCGACACACTGCTCGATTCTCCTGAGCAGCAGGAACTGTCGGAGCAGTGGACCAGGCAACTGGATGAAGCCGGTTAGTCAACGCGTTCGCTCACTCGAATGGCGAACATTCATTGTCGACTGAGCGAAGTCTCGACAACGTCGAGTCTATTCCGACATCAATCCGACTGTGTTGACTGCCCGAACGCGGTACTGATCCACCTGCCCGGGGTCGACGATTCCGAACGTGTATCGCGTTGGAACAAGTGGCACGACCGGTGTGTCGCTGTACTGCAGTCCCTGGAAAACGGGACGGCCAAATGGATTTGTCGGCGTTTCGGGAACGGTCGCAATCACCTCACCATTGCGTTCAATGACGAACAGGGAAATGCCACTTTCCAAATCCGCGATCGCGTCCCAAGTCAACTCGGTGCCAGTGAGTTGCATGTTCGTCGGCGATGGTGGTGGCGTGATATCGGCTACCGCGGTATCGGTCACATATTGCATCCACGCGGTGGCGACCGCCTGATTGGGCAACCAGATCGAGTTGTTCAGATCACCAGTGAAGTCCGCTGCCGACACGGGAGCAGTGACTTCCGGTTGACCAGCGTAAAGCGGCGCGAGCCACGCGTCGTGCTCGGACATCGGCCGTAGTGGCTCGCCGCCTGTCTCGGGCAGTCTCGCTGACAAGATGGCGTCGAACCACGGAATGGCCAGATAGCGCTGGTTGCCACACTCGTGACTGGTCAGCGGATCGACCGCGACGGCGATCAGCGCGCCTTTGCCTCGCATTGTGCCGAAAAACGTTTGGTTGCTTGGCCAGACTCCGGCGAACCGTTCCTCGGTTGTGGTAACTCCTTCCTCGGTGCCCAGATTGCACATGATCGGTACATGGAGTGCCGCTTCCGGCAGGTCGTGGGGTTGAATCGATCGCCCCTCGACGGCTTCCAACAAGGGAACACCCGAGCGCAGCCAGGCCGCCGCCACGCGTTCGGGGTGCATGAACAGCATCCCGCCCGCCCAATGGCCGCCGCCGCTATGTCCCCACAAGGCCCAGGGGACCGTGGCCAGTTCCGAGTGACCGCATTCCGCACTTAACTCCGTCAACGCGTTCTGAAAGGCCACGTCCGATCCGTTGCGAGGATCACACCACATCTGACAGTCGGCTCCCTCGGGCTGCTCAAACACGGGTGACAACAGGGCGCAGTCGTGCTTGCGTGCCAGCGCCTGCCAGTGCAGATCGAAGGCTCCGGTCTGGCCCGACCTGCAAGAACCTTCGCCACAGCCGTGTTGATGCACGATCACGCCGCGCAACATCTCGACCTCCGGCGGGATCCACACCGTGAACGCCACGGGAAAGATCAATTCACCGGGCTGCTGCGAGGCCTCGTACCGCACTCGATAGTAGGGAGACTCAACAGGCGGCGGGTTGTCGTAGGGGGGCTGTTGAGCAAACAATTGGTCGCTGGATATGGACAACAGGAGTGCCAGAGAAATCAAGATGCGGATTGATTTGTCCATAGTACGTGGGGATTCGATCTGTTTGACGACAATCGCAACTCGATTGATCGCGAGCATCATTCACCTCTGAGGTCAAGAACGGATACGTATCGTGGTGAGCGTAACACGTTCGACTCGTGCGGCGAAGGTTGTCGTCACGAAGATGCATTGCTCAGCCAGCGAAATTCTCTGAGGCTCGCGAACAGGGGCGCGAAGCAGGTTGCCGCGTCTCTGGCGACTTTCACCAATACACACTTCAAGGGACGGGCATCCACTTTGCGGCAGTTTGTTATACTCCAAGACTGCGATTGTGCGTTACGACGATTCATGAACCAGAAGGCTTGTGTCCAATGCATCATTCCTGTTGTTATTTCGTTGCCGTTTGTTCCACGTTTTTCTCTGCAACGTCGCTTCTGGGGGCCGAGGGGCTGCCGTTCGAAGCCATCGGTCAGGCGGTCATTTCGGAAACCAAGGCCGTCGATTCACTCCTGATTGGCGTTGCGGAGGTCGATATCACGCCGCCCGTCGGCTTCCCCATGGCGGGTTATTATCACGAGCGACTCGCCGAAGGGACGATTGATCCACTCAAGGCCAAGGCGATTGTTTTTCGCCAGGGAGAGACAACAGCGGCGCTCGTCGTTTGCGACTTGATCGGTATCGCCACCGACCTGTCGCGAGAGGTGCGCCAGCGGGTTTCAGAACGGACAGGCATACCGGCCAGCCACATCGTGATTGCCGCCACGCATTCGCATACGGCTCCCGATTACATGCGGGAACTCTATCTCTTTCTAGGTGAAGAGTCACAAGAGGAACTGCGAGCCGGATACATCGAAGCACTCATCGCCGGCCCGGTTGAGGCCATTGCGACAGCATATGAAGATGCCAGGCCGTCACTGCTGGAGTCTGGCTCTGTCACTCAGTCGACGCCGGTGTCGTTCAATCGTCGTTTCGTGATGCGGGACGGCAGCGTGCAGACCTGGCAGGCGTACAGCAATCCCGAGGTCGTGCGGGCGGCAGGCCCGATTGATCCGGAGATCGGTCTGCTGACGATTCGAGATACTGAAGAGGGCACGCTCCGCGGCGTCCTCAGTAGTTTCGCTCTGCATCTCGACACGGTCGGCGGAACGCAGTGGAGTGCCGACTATCCGTTCTTTATCGAACGCACACTGCGCGATGCCGGCGGTGAAGATCTCATCTCGATCTTTGGGACAGGCTGTTGTGGGGACATCAACCACGTCAATCCTTCGTCTCCCGATCGCAATAGCGCCAAGGTCATCGGCGAGTCTCTGGGAACGACGATCAATGAAGGGCTCGTGGACCTGGCACCGATACAAGACTCTCGACTGTGGGTCGGTTCGCAGGTCGTGCAGTTGCCGCTGCAGGAGGCCAGCCGGCAGGAAGTCGAACGAGCCGTGCAGATTGTCGAGCTGGCAAGGAGCGGTAGCAACGTCGATTTTCTGGATCACGTGACGGCGTACAAGAAGCTCATTCTTGATCAGCTCTTGCACGCTGATCCCTATGTGTCGACAACCGACCATATCACTTGGGGACTGAGCCGTTCGTTGGCCGGCGTCGGCGAGACTCTGCCGGTGGACGTGACCGTGATGACGATCGGTTCCGACATCGCCATTGTGTGCCTGCCCGGTGAAGTGTTCGTCGAACTGGGCCTGGCCATCAAACAGGCGTCTCCGTACCGAACGACGATCATTGTCGAACTCTCAAACGCCGTCGAAACGATCTACATCCCGCATCGGGCGGCCTATGCGGGCGGCAGCTACGAAGTCACCAATTCCAACTTGCAGCCGGGCGGTGGTGAAATGCTTGTCGAGGCCGCCCTCAATCTGCTGCGAGAATCGGCGACGAGCCAGCAGTAAGACCTGAATGGAGTATCGAGTGACATCTTGGCGGCTGCTGTCGAATTGAGCTGCGTCACCGTCGCCTTTGGACTCGATTGCTGTGCGATTGTGATGCGAATGAATTATCATGTCGCCTATGTCACACGATCTCTACGAAAACCCGTTGAATACCCGCTACGCTTCGCGCGAAATGAGCGGCATCTGGTCCGCCCAGCGGAAGCATTCCACTTGGCGCAGGCTCTGGGTCGCGCTGGCCGAGTGCGAGCGGGAACTGGGACTCGACATCAAGCAGGCGCAGATTGATGAACTGGCGAAGCATGTTGACGACATCGATTTCGACGCAGCCGCCCGACACGAAAAGGCGTTGCGGCATGATGTGATGGCCCATGTCCACACCTATCGCGATCAGTGCCCGGGAGCCGGTGGCATCATCCATCTCGGTGCGACATCGTGCTATGTCACCGACAATACCGAATTGCTTCAGATGCGGGACAGTCTGCGGATCATCGCAAGCCGTCTGGCGCGGGTGATCGATTCTCTTGCGACATTTGCAGCGAAGTATCGAGACCTCCCCTGTCTGGGCTTCACACACTTGCAGCCCGCGCAACCCACCACGGTCGGCAAACGGGCGACACTCTGGTGCTATGACCTTGTGCTGGATCTTGAGGAGATCGAACACCGAATCCAGTCACTTAAGTTTCGCGGCGTGAAGGGAACCACAGGCACGCAGGCTTCGTTCCTGCAACTCTTCGATGGCGACCACTCCAAGGTCGAAGCTCTCGACAAGATGGTGGCCGAGAAGATGGGATTCACCGAGTCGTATGCCGTCACCGGGCAGACCTATTCACGCAAGGTCGATGCCCATGTGCTGGCATCGCTCGGCGGTGTCGCTCAGTCGTGTCACAAGGCAGGCAGCGATCTGCGCATCCTGCAACACAAAAAGGAGATTGAAGAACCCTTTGAGGAAAAGCAGATCGGCTCTTCAGCCATGGCCTACAAGCGAAACCCGATGCGGGCCGAGCGCATGTGTTCGCTGGCAAGGTTCGCGATGTCGCTCACTGCGAATGCCGATCAGACGGCGGCTGTGCAGTGGATGGAACGCACGCTCGATGACAGTGCCAACCGCCGGCTGTCGATTCCGCAATCGTTTCTGGCTGTCGATGCCTCGCTGATTCTCTACCAGAACATCTCGCAGGGGCTGGTGGTTTATCCGAACGTCATCGCCCGGCATCTGCAGGAGGAACTCCCCTTCATGGCGACCGAGGAGATCCTGATGGCCGCCGTCCAGGCCGGCGGCGACCGACAGGAACTGCACGAGCGCATTCGTGTCCATTCGCTCGAAGCTGCTCGACAAGTGAAAGAGCACGGCCGCGATAACGACCTGATCGCGCGACTCCGCGGAGATGCCGCATTCGCCGCTCTCGAAATCTCCCAGACGCTCGACGCGAGCCGTTACGTTGGCCGTGCACCCGAGCAGGTCGATGCGTTCATTTCACAGGTTGTGACGCCGATACGGGAGCGGTATTCATCGACTCTCGGGAATGAAGCCGACGAACTGCGGGTGTAAGTAACTCCCTCCCCGTCCACGGGGAGGGCTGGGGTGGGGGCCAACGTTCCGTGCCATCGCGGATATCACCCCCCGTCAATCCCCTCGTGGACGGGGGGAAGCTGCAGTCGCTGAGCATTGCTAACCTCGCAACCGTCGGCTGATCTCGTCGACGACTTCCTTCAACGGGATCCGTACTTGCTCCAGCGTGTCGCGGTCGCGGAGGGTGACTGTGTCGTCGGCCATCGTGTCGTTGTCGACAGTCAGGCACCAGGGAGTGCCGATCTCGTCCTGGCGGCGATAACGCTTGCCGATTGCCGCCTGCTCGTCGTAGACGGTGGCGATGCCGGCGTTGCGAAGTGATCGATAGAGTTCCTTCGACTTTTCGGGTTGACCATCCTTCTTCACCAGCGGGAAGATGGCTGCCTTCACGGGAGCGAGTCGTGGATGCAGTCGCATCAACACGCGGGTCTGCATGTTGCCCTTGTCGTCGGGAGCTTCGTCCTCGGCGTAGGCTTCGCAGATAAAGGCCAGCGTCGCTCGGTCCGCGCCTGCCGATGGCTCGATGACATGCGGCACGAATCGATCGCGGGTGGCATCGTCGAAGTAAGTGAGATCCTTGCCGCTTCCGCGCCATTTGGGCTGACCATTGGCACCCGTTTCGACCACCAGCTTGCCGTCTTCGTTCTTCAGCTTGCCTTCCATGTGCGAACGGAGATCGAAATCGCCGCGATGGGCCACGCCTTCGAGCTCGCCGTATTCGCCCGCGTCGAGGAAGGGGAATGCATACTCGATGTCGGCGGTGCCGCAGGAGTAATGGGCAAGTTCCTCCTGATGGTGCTCGCGCAGTTGCAGAGCCTGGGAAGAGATGCCGAGATCGGTGTACCAGCGGAACCTGCGGTCCCGCCAGTACTGATACCACTTCGGCGAGTCGCTGGGATGGCAGAAGAACTCGATCTCCATCTGTTCGAACTCGCGTGAACGGAACGTGAAGTTCCTCGGCGTGATCTCGTTGCGAAAGCTCTTGCCGATCTGACAGATCCCCAGCGGCAGCTTCACGCGCGAGGAATCGACCACGTTCTTGAAGTTCACAAAGATGCCCTGCGCGGTCTCGGGTCGCAGGTACGCGGCATCCTCCTCGGTGCCGAGCGCGCCGATGATCGTTTTGAACATCAGATTGAAATCACGCGGCTCAGTCAGGCTGCACTTGTCGTGCTGGCCGACCATCTTGCTTGGCTTGATCGGGCATTCGATCGTCGGAATGTGATCGGCCCGAAAGCGGCCTTTGCATTCCTTGCAGTCGACCATTTTGTCGACGAACAGGTCGTAGTGACCGCTGCATTTCCAGACTTGGGGATGCATAATGATCGACGTTTCGACACCCACCATCTGGTACGCGGTGGGGGCCGACGGCGGGGCATCGAGCGGGTCGTGCCTGCTGACCATGTCTTCCCACCAGGAGTTTCGGACATTGCGTTTGAGTTCGACTCCCAAGGGGCCGTAGTCCCAGAAGCCCTGCAGGCCGCCGTAGATTTCTGAGTCTTGAAAGATAAAGCCGCGTCGCTTGCAGAGGGCGACGATCTTTTCCATGTCCTTAGCCACGTACTGATCTCCGTGAAGTTTGATTGCGGAAGGCGGATCGTATCAGCTTCCCGCGGGGGCATCCACGTCCGATGGGTCGATCGAATCCATCGGAAAACTCTGAAGATCCGACAAGACGACTTTCGCTCCGGTTCGTCGGAGAAGTTCGGCGACGGCCCCATTCGCGATGCCAAGGATGAACAAATCATGATTCTCGTGGGTAACGCTGCTGTCTCCGATGTCACCTTCCTTGTGCTTGGCCAGCAGCGTCAGTTCACTGGGCATGAGAGGCTCTTCCACGCCATCCAAGAATTGGACACGGTAGACATGATCGAGGTCGCGCGGCCCTTTGATGACGACGCCGATCGATCCACGCGGATGCGAGATGCGACTGTTGGGAGCGATGACATCTCGAAGCGTCACAACTTGCCTGCCGACCGAATAGCTCAGGTGCGATGGGTTTTGGACACGCTTCATCATTCGTAAGTATCAATGCGGGTGGCGGATGGACTGCCGCTCAAGTATTTGCTGAAGATCCTGATGTACGGCGTGTCGAATTCAATCAACACGATTTCGCTTAACGGAACGATGACAGGAGTCGCCTCCCATTGGCCGAGACCATTGAAGTGATCGAATTGCATTTCTGAATGATCGAGCGAAGCGGGTTGGCCAATGTAATAACGGTTGAAGTCTGGGTCGTCGCCTTCGCACAGAACACTCATCAACTGGTATTGGTCAGAGATCGATTGAATCGCTGTTCGATAATCCTCCAATTCCAGATGGGGTGTCTGGTCTAATCCGTCAAGCAGCCCTTCCTCGGTCAGCATTCGGTCCCAATGACGTTCGTGTTCACTCGATCGCAAATAGACAACATCTGAAAGCGGGAAAACCGAGTAGCCATCTGGTTCGAAGTCATCGAAACAGTGCATGACTCCCAGGTCGCGAGACAGTCCCATTAAGTATCCATTTAGGAAATCCTCTCCTACGCGACGGCATCTGATCTGGATCCTTTGCCGAGTGTTGAGGTGGGGATGCAGTTGCTCGTAGACATTGGTCATACTTCCCGCTCCTCAACTCTCCCATTTGCGTGGGCGAATCGACCGCCTCTCGGATCTGTACAGTGTGCCGTCGACGTCGAACACGATCAGATGCATGTCGACTCCAATGTTATCGCTGTCGTTCGTCGCGGGAAGGGCTGATCGATCGACGCAAGCTCCCGATTGCGGAATGGCACCGAGGTCATTCCCTGAACTCCCGCCCGCTCACTCCGCGGAGACGTACGAATCGAAGACTCGCACCTGCTTCCAGTTGTCCTTCTGCTCGGCGATGAACTTCAGGTGATCTGCGGCCTGTTGATAGGCGTCGTGGCTGGCCTTGTCGGCGAAGACGACATGCAGGGCAACGTCGAAGTCGCGCTGATTGACCGGGCGGTTGAGTTCCTCGACCAGCCCTCCGGCCGCATAGAACACGACGCCGGGATGCTCTTTGAGGTACTTGTGGCAGGCAGCGACGAGCTGATCGACGGCCCTTGAAGAAGCATCGTTCAGGGCGAAGTAGACGTTGTGGGCCAGCATCATGGTTGAGTCCCGAAGAGTGATCGAAAAATGAGGCTACTCGATCGCGCTGCTGCTTGCGTGAAAGACACTGTTCCTCCGGCGACTCGCCGGGGACTGAACGATCGCAAACGAGAGGCGACTCAGGTCTTTTCGACTTGATAGTGCTGCAGTTCGACTTCGGTGGGGCGGCCGAAGATTTCGACAATCACCTTCACCTTGCCGCTGGTCTCCTCGATGCTGTCGATCGTCCCCTCGAAGCTTTCAAAGGGGCCTTCCTTCACCTTGACGATGTCGCCGGCGGAAATGTTGAACTTGATGACCGGCTGACTCGATTTCTGATCGCCTTCGATCGTCGTTTCGCCACGCATGCGGGCGACTTCTTCGGCGGTCATCGCGATCGGCTTGCCCGAAGCACCCGTGAAGTCGCCGACGCCGCTGGTGCCGCGAACGAGATGCCACGACTCGTCGGTCAGGTGCATCTCGATCATCATGTATCCGGGGAACCGCTTCTCCTCGCGAATCTTTTTCTTGCCCCCCTTGGTCTCGACCACCTTGTCGGTGGGGATGAGGATCTCGCCGAACTCGTTTTCGAGACCATCCATCTTGATGCGTCTCAGCAGCGAATCGCGAACCGAGCGTTCACGATTGCTTTGCACCTTGATGACGTACCATTCCATAACGGCCGTCGCGTCGCCGCCAGTCTTTTCGGGATTGCCTTTGTCCGCCATCTCTCCACCGGTTGAACTCAAAACGTAACAGTGACTGCTCGGATAATTGCGACGGCCCGCTAAGGGGTGTTGTTCAAGGCGTCCATGTCGAGGAACCCGATGAAGTCGAAGAACTTGACCCAGACGGCATCGCAGATCAGCAGGAACGCCCCCAGGAGGAGCATTGTTCCAATGACCACGCTCGTCGCGCGGACCAAGTACGCCTGGTCGGCCCAGGAAACCTTGGTCATTTCGCCCTCGACCTGCACCAGGAAGTTCGCGAATTTCGGATAGTGAATCAGCCGGAAGACGGCCCACAGCCCCAGTGCGCCCAGGGCACATGGAATGCCGATCTTGATCGCGTCGGGCCGGTTCGTGAATACAGCCCTGGACATGACATAGCATCCGATCACGACAGTCAGTCCCAGAATGATGCCGGTGACTCGCCGGACCATCTGCCCTTGCGTCGGCTTAAAGAGCGCGGGAGACCAGAGATTGGAAAGGAACGAAATTGAAGCGTCGCGCGACATAACCTAGAGCCGTTGAGAAGGGGACGATGCGTGCCGATGGAGTCCATCCCGTGGGACGCCGGCTTCAACACGGGCGGAGGGACTTGAACCCCCAACCTGCGGATTTGGAATCCGCTGCTCTGCCAATTGAGCTACACCCGTAACGGGGATCTCATGCGTGTTTGCGCCAGTATCGATCATTTCTTGCGAGATTCCTTGTGGAGCGTATGACGACGCTCGTGTCGACAGAACTTCTTGAGTTCGAGCCGTTCGGTCCCGCGCATTTCCTTGGGAGTGCGATAATTCCTGCGGTTGCACTCACTGCATTCCAACCACACATACTCACGAGGCATTTCAACAACTCCTCATCGCCCGGCCGATTCGCCGGAGAAACCCGCATCGCGGCCACACGCCGCGACTTGCATCTGCTTTTCAATCCACGATTCCAGAATGGCCTGTTCCCGCCATGCTGCCGGAACAGGCCATCCCTTGAATCGCTGACTCCATGACTTAATTACAAGAGTATCTTCGTCACAATGCCCGAACCGACAGTTCGGCCACCTTCGCGAATGGCGAAGCGAGCCCCGACGTCCATGGCGATCGGCTTGCCGAGTTCGACTTCGAGTTTGACATTGTCGCCGGGCATGCACATTTCCGCACCACCGAGCAGGTTCACCGAACCGGTGACGTCGGTCGTCCGGAAGTAGAACTGCGGACGATACCCGCTGAAGAATGGTGTCTTGCGACCCCCTTCATCTTTCCCCAGCACGTAGACCTCGGCCTCGAACTTGGTGTGCGGCTTGATCGAGTTCGGAGCCGCCAACACCTGACCACGTTGCACGTCTTCCTTCTTCGTACCTCGCAACAGGATGCCGACGTTGTCTCCCGCCTGCCCCTGGTCGAGCAGCTTGCGGAACATTTCGACGCCGGTACAGGTCGTTTCCTGCGTGTCACGCAGGCCGATGATCTGGACCTTTTCGCCGACCTTAATGATTCCCTTCTCGATACGACCGGTGACCACGGTTCCGCGGCCTTCAATTGAGAAGACGTCTTCGATGGCCATCATGAATGGCTTATCCTGCTCGCGGTCGGGCTGCGGGATGTTCGCATCGAGGGCGTCCATCAACTCGCCGATACAGGCGTTGACCGCCGCGTCGCCGGGATTATCGAGGGCAGGCTTGGCCGATCCTCGAATAACCGGAATGTCGTCGCCGGGGAAGTCGTACTTGTTGAGCAAGTCGCGAACTTCCATCTCGACCAGTTCGAGAAGTTCCTCGTCGTCGACGAGATCGCACTTGTTGAGAAAGACCACCAGGGCGGGAACGTTGACCTGACGGGCGAGCAGAATGTGCTCTCGCGTCTGGGGCATCGGTCCGTCGGCAGCCGACACGACCAGGATGGCACCGTCCATCTGGGCGGCACCGGTGATCATGTTCTTGATGTAATCCGCGTGCCCGGGACAGTCGATGTGGGCGTAGTGGCGGTTGTTCGATTCATACTCCACGTGGCTGACCGCAATGGTCACCGTCTTGGTTTCGTCGCGGACGGTTCCTCCCTTGGCGACGTCGGCATAAGCGATTGGCTTGGCCAACCCCTTGGTTGCCTGTACGGCGAGAATCGACGCAGTGAGCGTCGTTTTCCCGTGGTCGATGTGACCGATAGTTCCCACATTGCAGTGCGGCTTTTTGCGTTCGAAGACTTCCTTCGCCATTTCTCTTGCTCCAACTCCTCGTAAGGCTGACTTGCAATCCAGGTGACTTACACGGCCACACCGGGCTAAAACTTACACAATGCGTTGAAAGGGGACACCCCTTTCGAACGAAGCTGCTGAGGGGACTTGAACCCTTGACCTCGTCCTTACCAAGGACGCGCTCTACCAACTGAGCTACAGCAGCAGGACAGGGGCCAGGAACCGAGTTCCAGAACTCAGGGATGACGACTCGTTTCCTCCTGACTCCTGGTTCCAGACTCCTGAATCCTTCTGAAAGCGGGTGAAGGGAATCGAACCCTCACCACCAGCTTGGAAGGCTGGAGCTCTACCATTGAGCTACACCCGCAGGTTTTAAGTTCCCGTCTATCAACTAACAAGAGACAATCGAATGACTTCGGACTTGCCACTTGAGATTTGTCTTCAACTGAATGGGGGCGGGTGGATTCGAACCACCGAAGGCATGGCCATCAGATTTACAGTCTGACCCCTTTGGCCGCTTGGGTACACCCCCAGTCCTCCTCAGACTCAACCAGTAAAACATCACGGCCCGTTGAGAGCTAGCGGAGGGATTCGAACCCACAACCCCCGGTTTACAAAACCGGAGCTCTGCCGTTGAGCTACGCTAGCTTTATCACCTTGTCATGTCGACGGTTCAGTCAACATTACTCAATGATGCGCATACCAGACGACAACCCCGAACCGAAGGATCGCGAACTATAGTTCATCAACTTTTCGGATTGCAAGTCACGATCCCGGGTTCGCCGATTCCTGAAACTGGAACACAATTCGACCAAAACAGACACATTCACAATGGGACATCACGAACAGGGAGCCCGACTACGGCGTCGCTGGCGACAATCCCCTGGACTCCGCACCTCCTTGTCCTTGAGTCGCACAGCCGCCGTCACGATCCCCAACATCGATCCACCAGCGGGATCCCTCGCGATTGATCCGACGGTACAATGTGTCTCGCTCGACAGGCTCCCGCCCCGCTTCTTCGATCAAGCGATGGAGTTGGCTCACCGTCATTCCTTCAGGCGTCTTCGCGCCCGCATCGTGATAAATCAATTCATGCACTACGGTTCCGTCGACATCATCCGCCCCGAAGCCGAGGGCCACCTGGGCAATCTTCTCTCCCAGCATGATCCAGTAGGCTTTGATATGGTCGAAATTGTCGAGCATCAGGCGGGCGATGGCGATCATTCGCAGATCCATCAGCCCCGTGGCCTTGGGGATATCGCTCATCCCGGTGTTCTCGGGATGGAACGCCAACGGAATGAACGTCTGAAAGCCCCCCGTCTCGTCCTGCAACCCACGCAGTCGTAACAGGTGGTCGATCCGATGCCTCGGTTCTTCCAGGTGCCCATACAACATCGTGGCGTTCGATCGCAGCCCAAGCTGGTGTGCCGTGCGATGGATGTCGATCCACGACTGACTGTCAGCCTTGTGTTCGCAAATGCGTGAACGAACCTCTTCGTCGAAGATTTCGGCACCGCCCCCCGGCAGACTTCCGAGTCCCGCGTCGATCATTTCCTTGAGTACCCAGTCGTAGGGCTTCTTCGTGAGGTACGAAAACCAACTGATTTCGACCCCCGTCCAGGCCTTGATGTGGATCTCCGGGCAAGTCTCGTGGATCACGCGGACGACATTCACGTACCACTCGAACTTCTTGAGATGGTGCAAGCCGCCGACGACGTGAATCTCGGTCGCGCCGGCTTCTCGCCCTTCGAGCACGCGGTCACGGAGCATCTGGTCCGAAAAGACGTATGATTTCTCGTCTCGCAGATCAGATCGAAACGCACAGAACGTACAGCGGTAGACGCAGATGTTCGTGGGATTGAGATGGATGTTTGTGTTGTAGTAGGCGATGTTGCCGTGCCTGCGTTCGCGGACAAGATTCGCGAGTTGGCCCAACGTCAGCAAATCGGCGTGTTCCTCCAGAAACATTCCTTCGTCGAAGGACAGCCGTTCCCCGGCCTCGACCTTGTCGGTAATCGATTCGATATTGATGGGAACAGTCGGCATCGGGCGTTCAAAGCGTCATCAAATGCTGAGGGAGAATTGTAGCCGCTCAATTGGCCTCGGTTGATGCCTGGCCGGCCTTTCCCGGTGACAGGAAATCACTCGTTCCGTCCGGCGATCGCCGACTCGCTTCAACCGCAGCAATGAGGTTGGCAGCCTATGCGATCTCTTGAGGTCGGTCGAGCGTCGGAGTTCCGTGCCAACTACGTGCATTCCTACTCCTCAAACGCAACAATGATGCAAACACCTCTGAAGGGGACCGATCATGAGATTCATCTCGTCAATCATCGTCGTGTTGTTCGTATTCTTACTTGCCACGACATTGTCGCAGGCATCCGAGCCGCTCGATGTCACTTGCGAGGGAACCTACCCGCACCACCTGCAGGGCATTTGTGCCGACGCGGAATCGATCTACTGGTCGTACACAACAACTCTGGTGAAGACCGATCTCGATGGCAATGTGCAGATCCAGATTCCAGTCGCCAATCATCACGGCGATCTCTGCATTCACGACGGCAAACTGTATGTCGCCGTGAACCTGGGCAGCTTCAACGATCCAATTGGCAACGCCGACTCTTGGGTCTACGTCTACCATGCAGAAACTCTGGAGGAGCTGACCCGCTACGAGACCCAAGAAGTATTTCATGGCGCGGGAGGCATCGGATATCGAGAGGGCCGCTTCTTCGTCGTCGGCGGGCTGCCCGATGGCGTCCAAGAGAACTACGTTTACGAATACGATGGCGATTTCAATTTCGTCAACAGACACGTCATTGAGAGTGGGCATACGCATCTGGGAATTCAGACGGCCACATTTGCTCACGACCGCTGGTGGTTCGGCTGCTATGGCGATCCAAAGATTCTCCTCGTCACTGATGCCAACTTCCAGATGCAGGGCCGATACGAGTTCGATTGCTCACTCGGCATCGCGGGCTGGTCCGAAGGTCGATTGTTGTCGGCGAGCGGGCGCTGCGATCCAGACAAAGGTTGCGTGGGCCGCGTGCAGACGGCAGTCCCCGTTGAGACGGCTGGTCTCATGTATGATGAATGAAGACACGACGGGCGCGTGGTTTGGGCATTCGTTTCGTGATGTGTCCGCGCCACCAGACATGGGGGAAAGGAAGGCGAAACCCACCAACTCCCCTGAGTTGTCATTCGCGGAGTCGACTTGTCATGATGCAAGTGAACGACTCGCCGAGCACGATTTGGGTCGACATTCGCATTGCCAATGAATTCGAGGAGACATTGATCATGCTGCTTGAGAATCACTGCCATCGAGCCTTGGTTGCATCGGGGTTACTGATGTTCGGTATCGCCCTGTCGCCTTCGACGACGGCGTGCGCATTTGACGATGCGAATCCCACGTATGAGACGGTCGAAGCCGCAGCCGACGATCCGGACTTCGCTTTTCAAGGGGAATACAACGACGCGGATGCCGACGATGATGCGGGAGCCCAGGTGATTGCTCTCGGCGACGGGCAGTTTCGCTGCGTCATATATCCCGGTGGCCTGCCCGGTGATGGAGCCGATGTCGAGAGCAAGATAACTGTCGAGGGGGATCAGCCTGAGATTCAGGCCGTCCTGGATAGCCACGACTTGAAGCGCGTCGAACGCGCCAGCGAAACGATCGGCATGGAAGCCCCCGAAGGAGCTGTCGTGTTGCTGGATGGCACGAGCGACACACTCGCAGCGCATTGGCGAGACGGGGCACGGCTCAACGACGATGGCCTGCTGATACCGGGCGCGACCACAACCGAACTGATGGAAGACTTCACTCTCCATCTCGAATTTCTGCTCCCCTACATGCCGAAGGCTCGTGGGCAAGGGCGATCGAACAGCGGCATGTATTTGCAGGGTCGTTACGAAGTGCAGATTCTCGATTCGTTCGGACTCGAAGGACTCGACAACGAATGTGGCGGCATCTACTCGATCTCAAAGCCCGATGTGAACATGTGCCTGCCTCCTTTGGTCTGGCAGACTTATGATGTTGAATTCACGGCGGCGCGATTCAATGATGCCGGCAACAAGACGGCAAACGCGCATGCCGTCATTCGTCTCAATGGCGTCGTCATTCACGATCGTGAACTGGATCACGGGACGCCTGGTGGACCACTGAATTCCGAGTCATCGGAGCCAGGACCGCTCTACCTGCAGGACCACGGGAACCCGGTGCGGTTCAGGAACATCTGGTTCGTCGCGGAGTAGCCGAACTTCAGACTGCCATCATTCACTTTCAGGAGGAACCCCTGCGATGCTTCGCCAGTGCAGAATCTCAGTTTGTGCGACAGCCCTTGCGGCGTGCGTCGCCTTCGCCGGTTGCGGCGGCGGTGAAGAGACAAGTGACTCGACGGCCGGAACGACATCCGCGACTGCGTCCCACGAAGATGTCCACGCCCATCCCAGCGAGGGGCCGCACCATGGGTCGTTGATTGAATTTGGGAACGAGGAGTATCACGGCGAATTCCTGCACGACGAAGAGTCGATCACGATTTACATTCTTGACTCAGCGGCGACAGAGCAGGTGCCGATCGCAGCCGAGTCGATCACATTGAATGTGACCCATGATGGCGCGGCGACACCCCACGAGATGGTCGCGACGCCCGATGCGAGTGATCCGGAAGGCAAGTCATCTCGGTTCGTGTTGAGCGATGCGGCAGTCGTGGAAATGCTCGATAGCGAAGGGACGACCGCGCGAGTTTCCGTCATGATCGAGGGGACGCCTTACCAGGGGAATGTCGCGCACGATCATGAGGGGCACGATCACGCCCACGATTGATTTCGTGACAGGGATGAATCACGAACAGCCCCTCGACGGAACAGGTGAGAAGTGAGACGCAACGGAATCGTCTGCCTTCTGTTCTTTCTGTCGGGGGCGGCTGCCCTGGTCTACGAGATTTCGTGGTCGCGCCAGATCGGCCTGTTGTTCGGCCATACCGTGCATGCGGCCGCCATCGTGCTCGGCAGTTACTTTACAGGCCTCGCCATCGGATACGCGATCGGCGGCCGCTGGTCGCGGACGGCCAATCCTTTAGCAGCCTACGGGATCGTGGAGATCATCGCGGCTCTTTGGGCGTTGTGCTTTCCGCTTCTTTTGAAGGACATCGAGTCCTCGGGCCGGCTGGCGCTGTTGTCGAGCGCGGATCCCGGCATGCAGACCCTGCTGCGTGGCGCGGCCTGCTTTGTGCTGTTGATTCCCGCGACAGCCGCATTGGGAACAACACTCCCTTTCATTGCCGAATACTTTGCCAGGCAGAAGCTGTCCGGATTTCGGCTGACATCGCTCGCGTATGCGCTCAACACCCTGGGGGCGGTGATCGGCGTGCTGACATCGTCGCTCGTTTTGCTCGTTCATGTCGGAGTGACCCGCAGCAGTTATCTGGCGGCGGGCGTGTCGGCCGCGTGCGGCGTCGTTTCACTGATACTGGCGCGTGGTGAGAAGTCAGCTTCGACTTCAGAGGACGTTGAAAGCACTTCTGTTGCACATCAAGTTGAGGCGAAAACGACTGTCATTCACGAAACGACACGCGGCAGGCAGGTCGTCTGGTTGATGATCGCGGGCCTGTCGGGGTTTGCGACCCTGGCTCTCGAAGTTCTCTACACGCGCATGTTCTCGCTGGTCTTTCAAAACAGCACCTACACGTTTGGAATTGTTGTCGCAGTGTTTTTGACGGGGCTGGCCGCGGGTGCCCTGCTGACATCTCTGCTGACGAAGATGGCCTCTGCGGAACAATTGATTCCTTGGGCCGCGGGGCTTGCAGGCGTGGGTGTGCTGGGATCGGTGTTGATGTTCCTGCGACAGACGGGCATGGAGTACTTCAGTTCGCAAGGGACGTTTACGGACTACATCAGCGGAGCCATCAGCCTGGTGGGGATCGTCATCTGGTTTCCCGTGTTGATGGCGGGCGTCATTCTCCCTCTCGTCTGGAAGGCGACTTGGGTCACCGTTCACCAAGGCCGCAGGATCGGCGATCTGACAATGGTCAACACAATCGCCGCTGCGGTCGGTTCGCTGGCCGCAAGCTTCGTGCTGTTGCCTGTTCTGGGGCTATGGGGTGCGTTTGGAGCAGTGATTCTGGCGTTCTGGGGGATTGTCTTGTTGTCGACGATTCCTGGGCGTCAATGGGTGAGTGCTTCGATCATCAGCGTCGCCTGTCTCGTGGCGATTGGTTTGTTGTTCAGCAACAGGGAACGCTGGCAGCAGCCGGACGCATTCGACGAGGAGATCGTCAAACGTTGGGAATCGGCATACGGTTGGATCGACGTCGTCGTCGAACGCAACGAACGCACTGGCGATGTCTGGAAGGTGCGTCAGAATCTGCACTACACACACGGCGCATCGGGGGACAACTCTCCGAGGGAACGCCGGCAGGCGCACATTCCTCTCTTGCTGCATCCCGATCCGCACAACGTTTTGTTCCTGGGACTGGGGACCGGGGTGACAGCCGCGGGAGCCCTGATGCATCCGGATGTCGAAGACATCGGAATCGTCGAACTGATTCCCGAAGTCGTCCTGGCAGCCGACATGCTCGGCGAATTCAACGACAACGTCATCACGAATGAGCGTGTCACCGTGCATGTCGACGACGCGAGGCATTTCCTGTTGCAGACGGACGAGCGCTACGACGTGATCGTCGCCGACTTATTCGTTCCCTGGGAGAGTCAGACAGGCTACCTGTACACCGTCGAGCATTACGAAGCTGTCAAGGATCGACTGGCCCCGGGCGGAGTGTTTTGCCAATGGGTGCCGTTGTACCAGGTGGGCGATGACGAGTTCGAGTTGATCGCCGACAGTTTCGCGCACGTCTTTCCTCAGACGACGATCTGGTGGTGCCGCATGAGCCGCAGCAAACCGATGCTCGGTCTGATCGGGACGCTCGAACCGCTCGACATCGATGAAGAGTTGCTGGCAGCACGCCTGGCCGAGGTCTTTCGCGACCGTGGAGATTCGTACCTGCGCACTCCTGACGACTTGTTGGAATTGGCTCTTGGCCGTTGGGAGCGGACCGACACGACCTGGCTCAACACCGACGAGTTTCCGCGTGTCGAGTTCTTGACTCCGGTGTCGCACCGCAATCGCGAACTGCTCAGCAACGACAACTTCCAGGATTACTTTCGTTTTACGCTTCGCGAGCTTCCTCCTGTTCTTGGAGACGGTCCTAACACTGCTGCCGAGACCCAATACCTGCTGATGTTTCCGGAATGATCGCCGACATCGCGCTCAATTCGAGATCGAAACGTCGATTCCTCGGATTTCGCGGTGGTCATGTTGCCGAATTGCCGTAATAAGGTATAGAACGAGACGCGAGTGGAGAGACGCCATCCTGATTCCTGACCCCTGACTCCTGACCATGTCCAGTTTCGAAGCGGCACGTCGGTATTTCGATCAGGCGGCGGAGGTCATGGGACTGACCGCCAACATGCGGACGCTGCTCTGCACCCCCTTGAGAGAGGTGAAGGTGCAGGTCGCCCTCGAGATGGATGATGGGCAGATCGCCACGTTCATTGGCTATCGCATTCAGCATGACCAGTCGCGCGGACCAATGAAGGGAGGTCTGCGATATCACCCCGAGGTCGATGCCGACGAAGTACTGACATTGGCGTCGCTGATGACGTGGAAGACCGCTGTCGTCAATATCCCCTACGGAGGAGCGAAGGGCGGCATCTCGGTCGATCCCAAGGCTCTCAGTCCGGGTGAGCTGGAACGCATCACGCGAAAGTTCGTCGATCAAATTCACGACGTCATCGGCCCCGACAAGGACATCCCCGCGCCCGACATGGGGACCAATGCCCAGGTGATGGCGTGGATTATGAATCAGTACGAAAAGTTCCACGGCTTTCAACCTGCATGCGTCACCGGTAAACCTGTCGAACTGCATGGAGCCGACGGTCGTGAAGAAGCGACGGGGCGCGGCGTCGCTCAGATTACGAAGTCGACGTTGTTGAAATTGAACATGCCGATGGAAAAGGCGACGGTGGCCATTCAAGGCTTCGGTAACGTGGGGAGTTTCGCCGCCAAGTTCCTGCATGAAATGGGGGCCAAGATCGTCGCCATCTCAGACGCCTTTGGCGGCATTCGCAATTCGACGGGGATCGACATTCCATCGTTGTTGCAACATGTGGCAAGTCGTGAAGGGGTGATCGGATTCCCGGGGGCAGAGCCGTTGTCGAACGCGGAGTTGTTGTCTGCGGAAGTCGATGTCCTCATCCCGGCGGCTATCGGCAATGTGCTGACCAAGGACAATGCCGGCGATGTGCGTGCCAAGGTCGTCATCGAGGCGGCCAACAATCCAGTTACTCCGGAGGCGGACGACGTTTTCGCCAAACACGAAATTATCGTGGTCCCCGATATTCTGGCGAATGCCGGGGGCGTGACGGTGAGCTACTTCGAATGGGTGCAGAACCGTCAGCACTTTCGCTGGGAACTCTCGCGTGTCCGCAGCGAACTCGACAAGATCATGCACGAAAGTTTCGACCGTGTCTGGAGCATTGCAGAGACGAAGAAAGTCTCCCTCCGCGTGGCCGCCTACATTCTCGGCATCGGCCGAGTGGGCCGTGCGACGATCCTGGGGGGGATTTGAGAGGCGTGAGACTTATGGCATGAAGAGGTCGAGTTCAAGAGTTGGAATTCGGTACATTCAACCCTCAAGACCGATGACAGTTCAGCTTTCGAATTCCGACTCATGCTGCGATAATCGACTCCCTTCCTGAACGACAGCTTTTACGAGGCCCAGTGTGGACGTTGATTCCCGTTACGAGTTTCTCGACAAAGTGGGTGCCGGCAGCTTTGCGACCGTGTACCGCGCCAAGGACAAGGAACTGGGCCGGGAAGTCGCCATCAAGCAGATTCATCAGCAGTTTCTGGATGACCCAAAGCAACTCGAACGCTACTGGGCTGAATCACAACTCCTCGCGTCGCTGCAGCATCCGAACATCGTCACGATTTTCGACATCTATCGAGAACGTGGCTGGCTGATCCTCGAACTGATGCAGGCCAATCTCCGCGATCGACTCGAAGGGCGGCAGATGGACCTGCGCTCGCTCCGAACAACGCTCGCACATGGACTGCGGGCTCTCAAGTACTTGCATTCGAGAGGAGTCATTCACGGCGACATCAAGCCCTCGAATTTGATGATCGATCATCGCAAGCGAATCAAGCTCGGCGACTTCGGCCTGGCCCGAAGGGCGAGCGACGACGAAGGGAGCTTGCTCAAGGGAACCACGAAGTACATGGCTCCCGAACTCGTCTCCGAAGAGTTCGGCGAAGTCGGGCCGCAAAGTGATCTCTATTCGCTGGGCTTCACGGCGTTCGAGTTGATGTGTGGTTCGAGCTTCGAAGATCTCTTCCCAGGACTGAGCGCCTTCGGCCGCGACAAGCAGGCGGCGTGGATCATGTGGCATGCCGCTCCCGACCGAAAACTGCCGGAGATCAGTCGCGTACTCGAAGGAGTGCCCGACGATCTCGCGAACGTCATTCAGAAACTCATCGAGAAGGATCCGGCCAAACGCTATGCGACGGCGGATGAAGCCTTGTCGGACCTCAACATCGACCTGAAACTCGTCAAGTCGGACGATGGCGATGGTGAAGAGACCGCCGACAAGGTCGAGGGGCCGGATAACAAGCGGACCTGGATTGCCGCGGGCGCGTTCGGATTATCGCTCATTATGTCGCTGTTGCTTCTGTTCTGGCCTTCGGGAGAAGGCAGCCACTCGGGGCCGGCCGACTCGACGGTCGGCATCGTGCGACTGGTCGATGCCGACCGAAGAATGATTGAGTTCGAGGATCCAATCACGGGCATTCCCGATGAAATTCAGTTGCCGGAGCGACCCGATATCACTTTGCTGAATGACAGTCAGAAGATCCTCATCCGTCGGATCGAGCCCGGGGACTGGATCGAGATCGATCGTCGCGGCGATGCCGATGGCGATGCCGTCATCACACTCAACGTGTCTCGGCCGATCGTCAGTGCAGGGACCGTGACCGCCATCGATGCGGCCGGTTCGCAGGTCACAGTGTCGGTAACCGAGGGGAGAGTGCGCGATGAGATCGTGATGAATGTTCGCGATTCGTCTCGGTTCACGCTCAATGGAGACGCGGCGTTGTTTCGCGACATTCATGTCGCTGATCGCGTTGAGGCCGATCACGTTCTGGATCCCAGCGGCCGCGGCGGTCATTGGCTGAATGCTTTGAGAGTACAAAGGATCGCGGAAACGACCGGCTTCGTGGAGGAGATCGACCTCGCAAATCGCCGGTTAACGGTTTCTTTCGGACGCGGCGGTGGTGCCGACGTGGTGTACGAACTTGCCGACGACCTGAGCGTTCGATTGATGGGGGTTCCGATACCTTTGCAGGAACTTGCGATTGGCGACCGGGTGCGAATGCAGGTCGACGAACGTGTGCATACGATCGAGGTGACCCGCGCACGATCGGTCGTTACCGGTCTGGCGGTCGCTGTGGATGATCCGGTCGGCACCCTGGTCGTTTCCACCGACGACGGCGAGACACTGACATTCCAACTCGCGGACGACTTCGATGTGACGCTGCATCGTCGCGGCATCGGAATTCGTGATCTGCGCCCGCAGATCGACTCCCTCACGATCCGATACGATGTGGAGGCCGATGGCACGTTGCTCGCGCAAACGATCGACGCCCATCGGAGCCCACTGAACGACCGTTGGGGATTGGTCATCGGAACGGAAGCCTATTCGGACCGTGGCGTTTCACCGATCCGGCACGCGATCGACGATGCCCAGGTGATGGCCCAAGTGCTTGTCGAACGCTACGCGGTCAATGCCACTCGAGTGATGGAAGTACTCGATCCCAGTCTGAGAGATGTCGAGCAGCAAGTGGCCGCCATCTTGAATAACGCGACACGTCAAGAATTGGTGATTTACATCAGCGGGCGAGCCTACGTCGATGGAAATGGCGACGGCGTGCTGGCGTTCTCCGATTTTCGCTTCGATGGCATGGACTCCACCGGCATGAAGCTGCCTGATCTCGTTTCCCAACTCGATGCATCGAGCGCGGAACGCGTGATTCTGTTATTGGATCTCTCGTTTGATGGTACCGGACCCGATCGCAATCAGATCGTCTCTGCCGAGGAACTTCTCGCTTCACTTTCGGAGCCTCTCTCGAAAGTGACGATTATCGGAAGTTGCTCCCAGGGAGAACGCAGCGTCGTAAAACGCGACATGCAGCGTAGTCTGTTTGTCGATCGCGTGATCGCTGCGTATGGAGGGACGGCCGATCAAGACCGCGACTTGCGCCTCACTCCGCAGGAACTCATCGATTTCCTGCAGGAAACGCTGGGGGGCGTCGAACTTCCACGTGGAACGACACAAACACCGTATGTGCGGCGTCCGTCTGGCGAGTGAATCTCACGATTGCAGCCATTGCCACAGATGCGGTCCGAGCACGAGCAGGCCGATCGCCGCCGCCGCCAGTGAGGCGATCAGAACGGCACCGGCTGCGACATCTTTAGCCCGGGCCGTGGTAGGATGGATATTGGGGGCGGCCACATCCGCCAGATGCTCGAATGCGGTGTTGAGCGATTCGGCCACCCAGACCATCGCGACGGCAGTCACGAGCCAGCACCAGTCGTTGAGCGAAACTCGCAGCATTCCTCCCAGAATACAGACGAAGATCGTCGCCGCCAGATGCAGTTTTGCATTGTGTTCGGACTTGAGCATCCACACGACGCCGCGCAGAGCGCACTGAAAACTTCGCCGGCGCTCGCGAAACGAAAACTTGCCGACTGGTGGTTCGCTATTCATGGCTGGCCGATGCAATGGGCGACGATAACTCGCGCGCGTCTGTCGGCGAGGTATTGGAACTTGAAATGCCGGCCGATTGCTTGTTGAAGAGCGAGGTCAGCAGGCAGAACGCTGCGAACGCCTGCGCACCGGTCAGCATGATCGATAACACACGGAAACCTTCATGCAGATCGAACATCCCGGCGAAGGGTTCGATGTGATGAGGGTAGAGACAGTTTTCCAGCGACCACCAATTCAGCCAGAAGCCCGGTAAGGGAGGGACAGCGGCGAGATCGAGCAACAGCAACGAACCCAGGGAGGCGTTGATTCGATTTTGTCGGCTCAACCTCCACACCGAGCAACCACAGTAAGCCGCGATCAGCAGCGAATCCCAAAGGATGAGCGTCATGGGCAACGCCGCGCCGAGGGGTGTGAATATTGGCGACTGGTCGCTTTCCGATCGCAAGAGTGTCCAGGCCATTGCAGCCAGTACGCCCAGGATGATTGCCGTCTGAACCGGAATGATCGAGGTCAAGACCTGCGTCGTCACATGCTGATTTCGCGTACTCCAAAGTCGAGCGACGCCGAACATACACGCCGTCGCACTCGCGATCATGAGACATTCAATCACCACGTTAGAAATGGCGGCTGAGGTTGACTCGCGACTCAACAAATCTTGCACGGTCCGCACGACAAGCATGAGGGCGGCACATCGGGACAGTCCGCCGGCGATCAGCAGGGACGTCCATGATTGCCGCGACTCACCGGCAACGATCACAGCATCCTGCCCGGTGACGAGACACCACGTCGAGGCACCAACGAGTAGCATGACCACACTTGGTAGTGCCAACGGCGGATGAAGGCAGTGACCCAGTACCCCGGCGACCATCAAGATCGTTGAACTCGCGATCCAACTGCAACGTTGCATCACCTGCTGACGTTCGGCGGCAGGATTCAGGGTGCGACCACTCACGATCAGCCAGCGGCACCAGCCCAGCCCCATCAGGGAGATGCCGATCGCCGTGAACGGTTGTTGCAGGCCAAGGATGAAAAACGCTCCTGTCGCCAGCACGGCGAACGCCAGCGATTCACCTCCCATCGAGTTTCTCTTCAGAGACATGGACCTGATGATTACGTACGAATGCCAACTTGTGAATCCGCAGTCAACGTGAATAATAGAAGTCGCATTTTTGTCTGCGGCAGCGAAACGGGAGTGACATGGAAGAGGGCGCGAAAGGTCAAGTCGTAACGAGTGCGAAAGAGGCAGTGCCAACACAGCCTTCCCGCCGGGGGAGAAAGCTGCTGTCGGGCTGCCTGGTGCTGGTCCTGGCTGCGGCATTCGGCGCGGGCTATATGCTCTGGACGCTGAAGCAGGTGCCGGAGTTCTACCAGCAGGCAGCGGCCCAAGTGGCCGATCCGGCGGCTCGCGAAGTGGCAGCGGTTCAGTTCGAACAGAAACTGGAAGAACTGAGAATCGATGCCGAAGAATCGTCGGAGTGGTCCGAGACCTTTTCACAGAACCAAATCAACTCGTGGCTGGCACGCGAGTCGGAGGCGAATCCGGCCGTCCTTCCGGAGGGTGTGACGCGGCCGCTCGTCATGTTCGGTGAAGACCGGTTTCAGTTGGGCGTCGAAGTTAATTGGGAAGATTGGACGGGAATCGTCAGTGTCGAAGGGGCAGTAACGCTCCACGCTCCGCGAACGCTCCGATTTCAGCTATTCGAAGTGCGGCTCGGCGGACTCAACATCTCACTGGAGGAGGTTCGCAATCGGGTCAAGCCGCAGATCGACGCCATCGATTCGCCCAACTATCGTGCCGTCTGGGTGGACGAAGCCGACAGGGCGATTATCGAAGTCGAACTCACCGACGACGACTCGCATGTCGAACTGACAGAGATTCAACTGGCGGCTGAATGGCTCACGATCCGTGGAACCAGTCAGCCGCAAGTCGTACCGTCGCCGATGTCCAACTAGCGACTGTACGAGTACGGCTGAATCGGTGTCTGTTGAGCAGGAACTCCATACGGAACACCCTGCTGTCCACCATAGACTTGTTGCTGATAGCCGATCGGTGCATAGGTCGGCGTCTGTTGCACGGGAGCCCAGATGTCGTTGGGATGAGGGGTCTCGACTGGCACCGGCGCGGGTGTGGGCATCGTGCCAATACCGCCCCCTTGCGACAAGTCGACCTGATGCTGATACCGATTCCAGAACTGCTGTGAATAGGGCATCGTGGAAGGCATGCCCCAGCCTGCGGCGGTTTGCGATTGCGAGAAGACCTGCTTGTAATTGTACGGACGGAACGAGTGATAACCGCCGTAGTAGGGCATCACCTGCATGTAGCCGTGCTTCCACACATCCTGGTCATCGTAGGGAAAGAGTGGTTCGCTGCTGCCGATTGAGCCGCTTCCAAGGTACATTTCCTGGGCTTGTGCGTTACTCGCAACGATGAGGCAGACGACGAGGCTGCATGTCCAGCGAATCATGATCACTCCCTGATTGAATTGGCGGCCGGACATGGCCACCACCGGTCCGTGTGAATTCGAGGTCGCTTCGAGCGTGTCTGGAAAGCCGCCACGCTGGAAAGACGATGTCCCTGATCCACTGATCGGCCAAATGCCTCCCAGCGGTAGGAGCCAATTCTGTCGATCAATCAGCAGATTCCGCAGATCCGGACAATGTTAGGGATTACGCAGGCAGAATCGAACGTGACATCTGCCAACCCGTCGGCAACGTGGCTAATGTCGGGGGAAGGCGATGCAACTGGTGATCGCCGCCCCCCACTTTTCGAGTATCCCTGGTCCTTCGTGACCCAACGACTTTCATTGGAGACCTTGACGATGAACTCAACCTTGCTGGCTATGCTTGTGATGAGCTCCCTGCTTGTGTGCACATGCGCGTTGGCCGATGACTCCACCCCGGCACCGCTTCTCGTACCCCAGTCGGTGCCCCGCTCCAGTGAGGGGGTCCAAACGCCTCAAGCCACTGAAGCGGTTCAAGAGTACAACGTTCCGTCGGGAACCGTCTATGTGCCTCACGATGGCAAGTGGAACCGTGGGATGATCTCCAATGACGGAGCCCACCTCAGCGGGGCGGCACCGTATAATGGTCCGTATCTGGGTGGAGCTTGGGAAGGGGGGACGCATGGGCGATTCCCCTATTACAGCTATCGTCGCAGTTGGGACTACGCAGGCCCATTGAGTGTCAACGTCACGATCGTCTGGTGACGATTGCTTGCTGACACCTATTCCGACCGACTTTTGACGAGGCGGCTGATTTCTCGAAATTCAGCCGCCTCGGCGGTTTCACACCACTCAAACAACGCCGACTCCGTGGTGACGAGCGTCACTCCACTGGATTCGAGCCGCCTGAGAGCCCAGTCGTGATCAGATGGGAATCGGCTTTGCACGGCGTCGGCGACGACATAGACATCCCAGCCCCACGAGAGAATGTCGATCGCGGTTTGCAGGATGCAGACATGGGTTTCGATACCGCAAATCACAACCTGACGCCGTGCGTCACCGGACTCTCGCATTCCGTTCAGCAGACACTCCGCGGAACTGAATCGCATCTTTCGTTCCGGCGTCGGCAACAACTCCCGCAACGGGGGAACCGTCGGCCCGAGTTTGTCGGGATTCTGCTCCGACGCGAGCACCGGAATTCCCAGCAATTTCGCCGCTTGGACGAGCCGCTCGCACTGCGCGCGCAGAGATGCGATATCGGGCAGGTGAGGCACGAACTTCTCTTGAACGTCGATCACGACGAGTTGGCTCTCGTCGCGGGAGAGAAGGTGTCGGCTGCGCCGTAGATTCAAGGGTCCAGCCGCCATTGGCGACGTATTCGTCTCTGAGTCAGTCACTTCTGTCTCCGTTGCACGGATGCTATGTTAGGGGCTTGACGGAAGCAAATCTCCAGCATATCACCCAATCAGCGTGGCGGCACATCGCCGACGCACTCGATTGAGAATCCGACACGAGAGGAGTCCGACGACATGCGACATTCATGCATCAGTTGGGCGATCATCGCGGCTTTGGTGTCCTATTGCGGAACCCTGCGGGCAGCCGATCCGCAGGAGGTGCTCTTTGCCATTCACGATGGAGCCGAATCGCTCTTGGCTTCTGCTGAGACTTGGAATGTTGACAATGCGGACCAGGGACGGCGATCCCTGGCAGCGCTCGCGTTGGTAAAGGCTCATATTCCCACCAACACTCCCGCGATCGCGAACGCCGTGCAGGCAGCCGTGGCACGATGTGCCGCGGATGGATATCGCCCCAGTGTTCATCACTACTACGGAGCGGGTGTCGATGCGACTCTGATGGTCGAAGTGGGGGGCGAAAACTTTCGACCCCAATTGCAAATTATTGCGGACTACATTCTGGCAGGTCAGTTGGATCACGGAGGTTGGGACTATCCTGAAGGACACAACAACAATAACCAGTCGACATACTTGGGAGACACGAGCGTTACTCAATATGCCATTCTGGGTCTTTGGGCGGCAAAACGCGCCGGAGTGGAAGTTCCGAACAGTGCCTTCGAGCGCTGCATCAACTGGCACTTCAGCACTCAAGTCGAGGATGGCGGCTTTGCCTACTGCCCCGGCACGACCATTGGACCTGAGCAGGGGGCTGCCGGCATCAACATGACCGCCGCCGGAATCGGCTCCGTCATGATTGCGACGATGCACCTTTATCCCAATCAATACGACAAGCTCTTTACCGGGTCGGTTGAGAACGAAGCTCCCCCCCCGATGGAGACCACTCTCCCGAGCGGCCCACTGGAAATCGTCGATCTCGATACTCCGCCCGATACGGAAGTCGTTCTCAACGGGCCGTCCACCATACCGATCACTCGCATTCAACAGTCGATGCGACGTGCGGCCGGCTGGCTCGGCACTCGATTCGTCAATTACAACCAGGCGGGGCACGCGTTTTACTATTACTATGCCGTCGAGCGCGCCGCGTCGATGGCGCACGTCGATACCATCGGGCAATACGACTGGTACAACTACTGTGCCGATCATTTGCTGAGCATTCAGAAGGACGACGGCTCCTGGTCAGTCTCGCCAGCCTTGGCGATCCAAGACACTTCATTCGCGATCTTGTTCCTGGCGAAATCGACGGGGTCGATCGTCGGCCCCACTAGAACTCCCGATCCGGCGGGACAGGGATTGCAAATCGGCAATCGCGGGCTGCCCGAAAACCTTGACGATGTCATGGTTGGGGCGGACGGATCGGTGACCGTCCCTCCCAATCTCGGTCCGACCAGCGACCTGCTTGCCGCGCTGACCGACGTGGGTGAAGTGAATATCGAAGAGGTTCAGCAGGCCATCGTCAAGGATGTGCAGATCGGCGACCGCAATGCATGGATCGAACGCAAGGATGAACTCGCCGAACTCGCCTCCCATCCGAATGCCGAGGTGCGGCGTACCGCCATCTGGGCACTGGGACGAACGGGAGACATGTCTCTCGCACGGTTCTTAATATCGGCTCTCGAAGATCCGGATATTGGAGTCAACATCGAAGCAAACAACGCCTTGTGTTGGATCAGCCGTCGACCGAACGGTTTCGATTTGTCCAACGATCCATTGTCGGGGCTGCCGGACGATGCTGGACAGGATCAAAAAGAAGCGATCATGGCGGCTTGGCGTGCCGAAGCGATTGAGCACTGGGGCGGATGGTACTTGCGGCACCGTCCGTTCTCGGACAGGGGTGACGAATTCGAGGCCAATCTGAGACAACAACTGGGGCGCTAGTCACCGTTCATTTCCAATCATCCGGGATTCATACCTCCTCGCGCGTTCATGCCTGTTCTCGAAGTTCTCCATATGACGGGGGATGTTGATCGTCACGAGTTGTCCAAGGGACAACCCGTGACGATCGGCAGCCATGACACCAACGACATCGTCGTTGACGACGAGTCGGTCGAGCTGATGCATTGCCGTGTCAGTTGGAACAAGTCGGGATACGAAGCCGTCGCCGCGGGAGTCGAGGGACTGGACATTAACGGCACCGTCGTGCAACGGGCCGTACTTAAATCGGGCGACGTGCTGCGTTTCGGAGCTGTCGATATTCGTTTCGACGATCCAGACGCTCCGGCCGGCACTGCAACCGCCACGCCGCGAGAGAAGCCCGCAGCGAAGGAACCTCCACCTCCAAAGAAGCGCAAGCCTGTGCCCTCCGACGACGAAACGACAGCCGACTCATCACCGGGGGGCTGGGACGCCCTCGAAGCATTGGCATCCGAAGCCCGTTCACCCGAGAAGCCCAAGAAGCCTGCCGCGCCGAAAAACCCCGCCCCACCCGAAGCGGAAATCCTTGATGAAGTCGACGAGGAATCGGAAGCCGACGACGAATCCAGGAAGAGCGGTTCCAAGGACGAATCGGATGAACCAAAACTGACCGATCGCATGCGGACGGCGATGCGTTCTCAGCGCTATCGTCCTGGTCAGGAAGACTCGCTGCGATCTCCGTTGGTGCTCGGCTTGGCCGGAACAGCCACTGTCCTCCTGCTGCTCGGCGGCATTTTCTTCTTTATTGCAGGCCGACAGGACGCGGAAACCGCGTTTCAGGACGCGAAATCACAATTCGATCAGGCGAAGTATGCCCAGGCGAACACAATGCTGCTGGAGTTCGTCACGACCTATGCAGGTCATTCCCGCGAGGACGACGCCCGCCGACTGATGGGCCTCTCGCAGATCGACTCCAACATCCGCGGGGCGGCCAAGAAATGGCCCGAGGGACTCGAAGCGCTGCGTCTCTTTATCGATAACCGTCAGGAGTCCGACGACTTCGACTCCGACAAGGAAGATATTCACGTTCGGGCTCGCGAAATTGCTCTCGGTGCCACACAAGATGCCGGCACGCTGTATCGACGCGACTTGCTGCAAACGGGACAAGAGGCGGTCACTATTTTGACTTTGTATGTGCCGGAAGACTCGAAGGCGGCCACTCTCAATGAGATTGAGATCGCCCGACGGGCGTCGGAAGCCTCGATCCTCAAGCACGAGACATTGACGGCCGCTTTGGCTGCCATCAATGGATATGTTCCATTGCCCGCTGCCGAAGGGAGCGAGCCGCCGCCCGATTCGGAAGCGCAACCGCGCGCTCGGCCCGATCCGATTCCCGCGCTCGTCGAACGACGGAACTTGTTGGCGCGCTATCCCGAGCTCGCTCGCGACCGCGAAGTCGTCGCCGCGATGGCGCGCATCCTCGAAGCCGAACGCAGCCTCGTTACCTACACCGAGATCAACCAGGACGCACTCACCGACGACTGGCAAGCCACTGTGCCACCCGCGCTGTCGCTAGTGTTTAACGCCCGATCGCGACTGGACGCCGTTTCCGTGGGACAGTGTGCCTATGCACTTTCGAAAGACGCGATCTACGGCATCGACACGGTGACCGGCGAGCCCGTCTGGCGTCGAATCGTTGGATTCAATCAGCGTTTCTATCCCGTCGAAGAACCGACCGTTCCCAGCCTGATCGTGTTTGATACCAACTGGTCGGAGTTGTGCCGCATCGACCGCAACACGGGAAATGTCATCTGGAGGCAACCGATCACCGATGATTCTGTGCGATCGAGTCCGGTCATTCACGAAGGGCAAATCCTGCTGCCGACAATGGGTGGGAGCCTGTATCAGATTGACCTGCAGACAGGCCGGCTGATCGGCAAGCTGACGTTCTCACAGGAAGTCTCCACGCCCGTCGTGCTGTCGGACGGCACGCTCGTTGTGGCTGGAAACGAAGAGGTGGCCTACACGTTGACCGGCAGACCGTTGGAATGCGTGGGAGTGAGCTACCTGGGCCAGCCTCCTGGCTCCGTCACTGCACCATTGCTTTCGATGGGACCGTATATCGCCATGATCGAGAGCGTTTCCGCGGACGAGTCCCGGTTGAGGTTGCTGGACGCGACTGGCGGCGAAATCTCTCAAGTCGCCACCGCGGAAATTCTGGGTGAAGTGTATGACACACCGGTCATTCGCGGGCGCGATCTCTTCGTGCCGTCGACCGGCGAACGCGTCACGACGTTCTCGATCTCCGATGATACGAATCAACCTCCGTTGACTGCCGGCCCGACGTTCCAGGTACAGGATGGTGGGGACAACCCGATCTTTCTGATGACCGGCCCCGACCGTCAACTCTGGATGACGAGCAGTGCCCTGATGAAGCTGCAATTGACCTCCACGGCCCTGACTCCGGAACAAAGCGACCTGCCGATCGGGGAAGCGGCTCAACCTCTGCAGTATCAGTCTGGATTCCTCTTCAACGGGCGACGCCGGCCGTACAGCACGGCAGTTACGCTCACACCCGTCGACCGCGATGAGCAAACGAGCGAATGGCAGGCACAAGTGGGAGCGAGTCTTCTGGCTGTCAGTCCTTCCGATTCGAACATCATCTGCTTGACCGAAGAGGGTGGAGTGTTTCGTATCACCGATATGGCGTGGGAGACTTCGGGTTTCGGTCCGGAATCGACTTCGCGGCTTCCCCTGAACCCGGAAATGACCGAGCCTTTGCTGGCAACCAGTCTGGGAGCCGGGCAGATTGCCGTCACATGTGGCGACCCGGAACCGAAGCTGTGGATCATCAACGTTCGCGGAGAAATCGAGCGGTCGACGTTGCTCGAGTCAGGTTTGCAGGCAAGTCCCGTGCTGCTGGGAGATGGAATCATTCTGCCGATGCAGGGGAAGCTTCGATATCAAGCGATCAGGCCGGGAGGCGCAGGTGTACAGGATTTCGCGCTCTCGACGGATGAAGCGCTGTCGTCGCGCTGGCTCCAGGTCGTGGCCCTCAACGAAACAAATCTTGCGGCCCTCACGAGTACCGGAGACGTGCTGCTGATCGCGTTGCAGACGTCACCACGCGCGCATCTCGGTGAGATCAGCCGGTTTTCGCTCCCCGCCGGTATCGAATTGCCATTGCAGGGAGATGACCAACTGCTCGTGGCGGTCGATGTGAATCATAACGTGCAGGTCTTCGATGCCGGGACACTTTCGCCGGTGGGACAGCGGGCGTTTGAAATCGCGGTTCTCGGTGCCTGGTCGGCAGCGGGCAATGTGTTCGTACTGACCGCTGACGGCATGCTGAATATGGTTTCGGGTAATACCCTGGACACCACTTTGCAACTACCGGTGCAGTCGCTGCCCGTCGGACCTCCGGTGATGTCTGGCAGTGATGCGCTCGTCGTCTTGCAAAGCGGCCAGGTTGTGAACTGGAACTTGCAGACGGGCGAGCATCAGGACTTGTTCTATCTGGGCGCGGCCCTGTCGCAAATGCCGATCAGTATCGGCGACGACCTGCTCTTCGTGACCGTGGACGGATCGTTGATCCGACTTCCTTCCGACCTTCAGGTCGCGACCGACGTACCCGCTACGAATTGATAGAAGACCAAGATGAGGCATTCCACGTCCGCAGTCCCGAGACGCAAGCGATTCCAGCATGTCGACATGCTGGTTGCGATCGTCGCTATCGCTTGCGCCGCGTTGTGGCCCGCGCAAGCCATGTCGCAAGAGGAAGAAGTCCTTCCGAAGCTCGAGGAGATGGTGCTCCCGACGGCTGAGCAACTTCTGACCGAGGAGCCACGCGACTGGGTTGTTCTACAAGACGATGAGGTCGTTGTCGTCGAGCCGATTTACCCGCGACCAAAATTCCTGGAGATTCGTCAACAGGATATCGCCGCCAAGGAATTGGAACGCACCGGGCTCACAGGTCCGGACCTCGAACGCTGGCGGGAAGAACGCGACGAACTCAACTTTCTCTACATCATACTTCCGGACGGCGGGGCGAATCCGGAGGCCCGTATCTCGTTGCAGCGCGTCGAACAGATCATCTACCACGAAGATCTCATGCTCAAGCGCATCGACGAACTTCTCGCGGTCGGCGACCTGAACACCGCGTTGGAACTTCTTCTGCAGGTGGAGCGGCCTTACCCCGAATGGCCGGAACTCGCGCCGCGTCACAACGCTTTCTTGATGACCGATCTCGCTCAGCGGATGGAAGCCGAGGACTACGAATCGGCGCTCGTTGTGGCCGACGAGTTATATCGATTGCAGGCCGACTATCCGGGGTTAAGCGAGCAGACGGGGCGGGCAATCGAACAGATCGTGGCACGGGCGATTTCGATCAACGACATCAAGCAGGCCCACTACTTTCTGTTTCGGCTCGACTCGGCCTATCCCCAGCACCCGGTCTATCAGCAGTTCGCGAATCAGTTTGCGAGCCAGGCACAATTGGACCTCGACGCGGCGATGGCCGCACGTGCTGCGGGAGATCATGACCGGGCCGCCTCACTTGTCGAAGAGGCTGTGCGTGTCTGGCCTCGGCTGAATGGACTTTCCGGTGCTCATGGGTTGCTGACGCAACGTTATCAGCGGCTCCGGGTTGGCGTGGTCACAATGTCGACCGACCTCGATGCCTATCCCCCTCCCACGCGGGCCGAACTGCGCGAATGGGCACTTACGGAGATCCCGCTCTTCGAGACCGATCGTCTTGACGGCAACACAGTCTTTTACCGCACGCGGTTCTTCGACGAATGGATTCCGCTCGACTTGGGAAGACGCGTGCAGTTTCAGTTGAGGCAGGTGCGGCAACCCTGGGAATTTCAGCCGATTCTGGATTCGCAAACGGTGGCCCAGGAAATCATCGACCGTATTACGCCCGGCGATCCGAAGTACGACGAGCGATTGGCGTCGTACATCGAAGGTGTATCGATCGAATCACCGATTCAGTTGACCGTCAGGTTTCGACGCGTGCCGGCGCGGCTAGAGCCGTTGCTTCGCTGGGCCGTCCACACACCCGATGTGTCGAGCGGTTTTGGATTCGGTGAATCGACCGTGGTCGAGGAACAGGCTCCTGCCGACCCACTGGTGGATCCCCTTCCCGGACGCGGTGGTTTCATTATTGCAGAAGCCGGCGGCGACATGGTGCGCTACACACGCGACTTTCCGGAACCTGATGGACTGCGGCAGTACCATGTCGCCGAGGTCATCGAGCAGCGTTACCCCGACTACGAGCGCCTTGTACAAGGGTTGTTGGAAGGGGAAGTTTCGCTCGTGCCGCACCTGCCCGATTGGATCTATCGCCGTCTGGCCGACAGCGAAGCGTTTAACACCGCCTTCTTCCACGAGCAGTACGCTCTGCCGACGACGCATCTGCTGCAATTTAATCCAGAGAGTCGCCCGCTCCGCATGCGCGAATTGCGCAGGGCACTGGCCTACGGACTGGACCGAGAGTCGATCCTGAAGAACGTCGTCTTGCGCGATGAGAACATGGAACATGGCCGCATCGTTTCCGGCCCATTCTTTACACGCAGTTATGCGAACAGTGTTGCCGTGGAGCCTTGGCCGTACGACTTGACGTCGGCGTTTGCGCTCACACTCGCCGCGAAGCGACAAATGGAGGATGGCGAGTTGCCGGAACTCAAACTCCTGGCCCCTCCCGACCCGGTGGAACAGTTGGCCGCCGCCGAGATGATCCGCACCTGGAAGCGCATCGGCATCAACGTGCGGCTCGTGGAACCGACCGCGGAAGACGCCGTTGATTGGGACATTATGTATCAAACAGCTCAACTGACCGAACCGATCGTCGACCTCTGGCCGTTTGTGAGTCAGCAACCGACGGCCGAACTCGCGGATCTGGATCACTTTCCTGATTGGCTCAAGCGGGAGTTCATCGTGCTCGACCGCATGAGTGACTGGAACCTTGCAGTGACTCAAACCCAATCGTTGCATCGGCAACTCACGTCCGAGGCGATGTTCATCCCTCTGTGGGAAGTGGATGAGTTCATGGTTTATCGTAAGAACATCGACGGAGTCCCCAGCGATCCGGTGCAATGTTACGATCGCATCGACCGCTGGACGATGGACGCCTATTTTCCGAGTTGGCGACCGGAATGATCCCTCGCCGGAAAACCCCCTGATGACTCGATCCTTCCCTACGTATTGGTTTGCCATCCTGCCGCTCGCTCTGGCGTTCGCGGCCTTCGGTTTGCGCGCCGACGATCCTGTCGGCGATTCCACGACGACACAGAGTTCCGAGGAGACCGCTGCGGAGGCCGGAGCTCCGAATGAAACGGGAACCGGCGAATCGACACCGACCGAAGAGGCGGAGCCGGCCCCGGCCGAGCCCCCTCCTCCACCACCGCCGCCCCCCCTGGCGACGGAACTTCGTCCTTATCGCGTCCTGGTGTCGGTGGGGTTCTCCGCCCAGCCGGAATTCGACAATCGCTTTCGTGCCTTTACACTCAAACGGCTGCGAGAGCAGATCGACGGTCAGATCGGTGCCATGTGGCAGGCCGACATTGAGATGAGTCCCCAATTGGGTGCCGCGGGAGGCGCGGTGCTGCAGGAGAAGTCAATTCTGCTCAGCGGCGTCTACAGCGCTTCCGAGTACGACAAGGTCTTCTGGCTGACGGTGGAGCGCGTCGGCAGTCGTTACGAAATCGCGGGAATCGAGTGGGATGGAGCCATCAGGCAGCCGGGCCCAGTACTGACTCAAGAGACTCGCGATTCGAGGCGCATCGACGAAACGATGATGGCGGTAATGCTGGAAGCGTTTCGTCCTGTCGCGTTAATCGAAGATGTCGGCGACGACACGGTCGTCCTGATCGCGCGGGCCGGAGAGTTGCTGCCCATTTCCGAATCGGCGACGCAGTTCCGTCCGGGAGACTATCTGGCCATGTCGTTTCGCTATCTCGATCGGCAGCGCGTGGTGCAGCGGATCCAGGATATCCCCTGGACGTTCGTCCGTATCGACACCATCGACCGGGCGCGTCTCGAAGCAACCGTGATTTCCGCGTTTCGTCAACCGATACCGCAAGCACGACGGCGTGTCGAGATCGCCGGCCTGATACTGAAGGTCGTGCATCCTGAAACCACCTTGGTGATCAATGCCCGTGGGACTCCCCCCGAACCGTTGATTGCTTCACCTGTGGATGTGATGGACCGATTTCCCACGGAGGAAGATGCTGTCGAGGATCGCATTCGACTTGTCACCGATCGGTTCGGTTCGGTCGCGGTGCCGGCGTTTCCCGAGAGTCCATTGCGATTTCTGATGATCCATAGCGGAGATCAGGTATTGGCAAAGGTGCCGATGATTCCCGGTGTCAGCGAGCAACTGCAGTTGGAAGTGCCGAACGACAGCCCCCGACTGGAGGTCGAAGGTGAGCTATCACTTCTGCAGGGACATCTGATCGACGTCGTCGCCAGAGGGGCCGTGCTGATGGCCCGCGCGACATTGTCGGCCAAGGAGGGTCGCTGGGACGAAGTCGACGGTTTCACTCGCGAACTTGATCAACTGCCGGAACTGGACGACATCCAAGGCCAGATCAATACCTATCAAAATATCGGCGTCAACGAGGCACAGCAGCTCCGGGATCGCGTTCAAGAAGCCCGCATCCGGCGAATGTGCCGCGAGTTGAGCGAACTCGCGACACGTCACCTCGCTCCCGACCGCCGTCAGCAATTCAACGAGCAAATGCGAGAACTGCGAACGCTTTCAGACATGATGAATTGACCCGCGCATTGACGTCAAATCTCTACAGTTCCCAACCTTCACGGTACTCTCTGCGGATGAGGCCGGCCGCCTCGGGAGCGTTGGTCACCGCAAGCTCAACGGGATCCCATTCGATCCGCTTGCCGACACGATAGGCGACATTGCCGAGCAGCACGGTCTCCGTGAGCGCTCCTGAATAGTCGAAGTTGCACGTCGTCGGTTCGCCCGTCTTGCAGGCCCGAATCCATTCCTGATGGTGCCCGATCGAATTGGGAATCGTTTGCGGCGGTGGCGTGAATCCCTGGAACTTCAATTCAGGGAAGAGCTGATACGAACCATAGTCGGCGAACATCGACCCTTCCTCACCCACGAAGTAAACGCCGGCACCGGGGAACTGATGCCCATCGAACTCGGTGGTGATCAGGTCGCCATCGGCCCAGGTAAACGTAAGCGGCGATTCGCTGTCTCTCGGGAATTCCCAAGTGACTTTCATCCCCAAGGGAGCTGTCTCGGGATGGACGGCAGGCCCTTCCGCGACCGCCGACAATGGGTGCCTCAAGTCCAGCGCCCAGAAGGCGAGGTCCATGTAATGGCAACCCATGTCGCCGAGGGTGCCGTTGCCGAAGTCCCACCAGCGGCGCCAGTTCGCGGGCAGGTAGATCGGGTGATAGGGTCGCCAGGGTGCGGGGCCGATCCATGCATCCCAGTTCAGCCCCTCGGGAACCTCGGGCATGTCAACGGGACGTTCGCCGCCTCCCCATCCCTTGCCGACCCAGACATGCACGGTATGGACTGGCCCGATGGCTCCTGACTGAACGATCTCGACAACCCGGCGGTAATTATCACCGGCGTGAATCTGTGTTCCCATTTGAGTCGCAAGGTGATACTCCCGGGCGGTCGCTGCCATCAGTCGCGCTTCCCAGACGGAATGCGTCAAAGGTTTTTCGCAATAGCAATGCAGCCCCTGCCGCATGGCATAGATACTCGCATGGGCATGGATGTGGTCGGGCGTACTGACCACCACGGCATCGAGCCCGTCCTCTTGAGCGAGCATCTCGCGAAAGTCTGAGTATCTCTTTGCCGCCGGGTATGCGCTAAACGCCCCCTCCGCCCGGCGGAAGTCGGCATCACAAATCGCGACGATGTTTTCGCTCGACACGCCGTTCAGGTTGTCACCGCCGCGACCTCCCGGGCCAATGATGCCGATGTTGAGTTTCTCGTTGGGCGAGTTGCCGTCGTCGGCACGCACATCAGACACATACACGCCGGCGGCGATGGCGGCGGTCGACTTGAGAAACGAACGTCTGGACGTTGAAGTGAGAATCATGGTGGAAGTTGGGGTTGGTGACGGGAGAGTCGTATTCGCCTACGATTATGGGTAAATCGCGAGCATCAGGCCAGTCTGGGCCAAAATCCAATTCGCCTTCTGCTCGTAAATGCCCGTATCCGCACTCTTTCTGGAGAGTTTGTGAAGTTCTCCATCGTCAACTCAATTCCGACTGACTACACTTTCAGCCTCGAAATACCTTTCCTCAACGGAGAATGCGAATGTTGGTGAGTATCAAGAAGTATGGATGGTTGTTGGCCTTGACCGGCCCGCTGTGCCTGATGCTGGCAGTCGTTTGCCAGGGGGATGACCCCGCGACGGGAGCTGCAGTCGAGGATCCCTATGCGATCCCCGCAGGTGCCACGGAAGAGCAATTGCAGCAGCAGTTTCAGATTCTGTTGTCGTCACCACCACCCACGCAAACGCCCGACGGGGTCAAGAACCACTTGCAGGGCATTCGTCGCTTCGCACAAGGGCTGCAGGATCCCGAGCGTCAAGTCAGTGAAGAACTCCTCGATGGGGCGTTTCAGATCGAACTTCAGATTCTGCAATTGCTGAGCGAGCAACTGGGTGATCCCGATGCCGCCGCTGAGTTGGAAGGCTTCATGGACCGGCTCGAACAGGACGAGCGCCCCGTTGCGCAACAGATGCTCGCCGTACTTCGAACCGAGGAAAAGATCGAAGGACTCGCCGATCTGTCAGCTGAGGACCGCGCGGCATTTATCGAAGAGATCGCCATGGCGCTCGGCGGCGAGATGGACGACAATGCCCTGGGGTTTGCCCAGATGCTCGGCTCGCAGATGGAGGATGTTGCTCCCGCGGAAGCCGCCGCGGTCTACGAGTTGTTCGTCAAGTACGTTTCCGCCAGCGCCGATCCGCGGAGCGCTCAGATTGCCGAGTACTTCCAGGGCAAGGCCAACTACGTCGGCCTCATCGGCAACGAGATGGAATTCACGAGCACAACACTCGACGGTCAGCCGTTCGATCTCGAAACGTTTCGCGGAGAGAACAAGGTCGTACTGGTCGACTTCTGGGCGACCTGGTGCGGACCTTGTATCGGCGAACTCCCCAACTTGAAGGCGCACTACGAGGCCTATCATGGCCAGGGTTTCGAGGTGGTCGGCGTCAGTCTTGATGACGATCCCGCCGCCTTGCAGCAGTTCCTGACGGATCAGCAGATCGCATGGCCCACGGTGATTGACGCCGACCCGGTCAACCAGGGTTGGGACAATCCGATCGCGCGGCAATATGGAATCTCGGCCATCCCGGCCTGTATCCTGATCAATCAGGAAGGGAAGGTCGTTTCCCTCAACGCACGTGGAGCCGAGTTGGGCCGCCTGCTCGAAGAACTGCTTGGCCCACCCCCCGCGCCGGTCGGCCAGTGACCTCGTTTTTCTCGAACAACGATTTCTGAGCAAAAAGGCCCGGTGTTGCGAAAGCAGCGCCGGGTCTTCTTTTTTTGCTAACGCTCGCGCGAATTCAGCGTATTCAGGGAGAGAGATTGACACTTCGAAGTCTGCTTCGACATAATTAGAACGATTCGACGGGGGGAATCACCTCAAAATGTCCGCCAACATTCGTTTTGGCGTGATATGGCGTTTCGGAATTCGCCCGCTGGACTGAGCCTGCAGCCTACACACCCCACCTTTCTCACTAGGGAGCGTCGCATGTTTGCACACACGAACCGGATTGCAGCCTTTCTGATTCCCCTGTTTGGAGTCATCCTGGCCACAAAGGCTGAAGATGTCGCGGTTTCCCATCAGGCGACCCATGTTCAGACGGGCATTATCGATCTGGCAACTCCCGGTGTTCCCTGCCAGGTCAATACGTTCTGCCTCGATCCTCAGGGACGCGTGCTGGTCGCCGTCGGTGGCTCGTCGGTTTCGGTTCAAGTCGTTGATGGCGAACGCGCCACCGAAGCACAAGAAGTCGCCGGCGAGATTCACGTCTACTCTCAAGACGGCGAACGACTCGCAACGTGGCCTCTGAGTTTTGTTCCGCAGTCCCTCAACGTTGGTCCCGACGGCTCGGTCTATGTCGCCGGCGTCGGCCAAATGGCGCGCTTGAGTGAAGACGGCGAAATCGTCGCTCAAGGGACGACGCCGCAGATCGGCGACATGGACACCTTCCGTGAACAAGTCGGTCAGCAAATCGCCCAGCAGAATCAGTTGCGAGCCGAACAGTTCACCGATCAGATTGAACAGGCCGAGGAACTCGTCGCCCGCCTGTCCGAGAAACCCGAAGAAGACCGCACCGCCATCGACAAGCTCCGCTTGCGAAACGCCGAACGGCAATTGAACCTGCTGCAGGAGCAGGTCGAGTCCCTCAGCACCGCAACGACGGTCGACATCGATGTCGATTCCTGGATTTCATACAAGATGAAGGTGCCCGGCATCGCTGTAGGTGAAACCGATGTCTATGTCGCATGTTCTTCGATCAATGGATATGGCTACGACGTCTACCGCACCGACCTCAACTTTGAGAACGCCGAGATCGTCGTCGAGGGACTTTCGGGCTGCTGCGGCCAGATGGACATTCAATGCTGCGACGGTGAGTTGTATGTGGCCGAGAACTCGCGACACCGCGTCCGCCGTTTCGATCGTGAAGGGACCGAACTGATCTCCTTTGGCCAGTCCGACCGCACCGGTCTCAATGGTTTCGAGGGTTGCTGCAACCCGATGAATCTGCGTCCTTGCGGCAACGGTGAAGTCCTCACCGCCGAATCCGGCGTCGGATTGATTAAGCGTTACTCTGCAGAAGGCGAATTCCTTGGGCTGCTCGCCGATGTCGACCTGGTCGGCGGATGCAAGCATGTGGCGATTGCCGTTACTCCCGATGGCGAGCGTCTGTTCATGCTCGACGTCACTCGCAACACGATTTGTGTGCTCGATCAAGTGACGTCCGGCACGGAGCAGCCGGCGGGCGCGCAGGTGGACGAACCGGCCGCAGAGGCTGCTGAAGTTTCGTTGGCACCGTAGTCCGAAGAACGGATGCGCGTCACTTCCCTGGGTACTCTCGTTCGTTTCGAGTGAAGGATTGTCATGTCCGCTCGTTTCCATCTGGTTGCGTTACTGTCGGCTTCTCTCGCGATGATGTTCGCGACTCCGTTAGTTGCTGAGGACGCTCCGGCCGAAGAACGTCCATTCACCATCGTGGTGATGGACCCTCTGTGCAGCGAACTTGCCTGCGATTGCGTCGAGGGCTATGCCCAACGCGACTACAACAAGTTCGCAGAGTTCCTCGCGCCATTCGTCGGACGCGAAGTGCGCGTCGTCTACTCGGCGTCACTCGTCAACGCCCTCGATGGCGAGGCCGAGGGGCATTGCGATCTCATCATCGGAAAGCATTCGGTGGTGCTGTTTGACGCGAATCAACGGGAACTGGATATCGATCCCGTCGCGCAACTCACGGGCAAGGATGGCGAAGTGACTCAAACCGGCCTGTTCGTGGTGCGTACGGACGATCCGGCCCAGACGATCGAAGACATCGCGGGATACCGCATTTTCTTCGGCCCCGAAGACTGCGATGAGAAGTCGGCGGTCCCCATGGCGTTGATGACCGAACATGGCGTGAGCATTCCCAATCCCGTCGAGACGTGTGGTGCCTGCAGTGATGGGGCAACGCAACTGATCGAACTTGGGCCAGGCGCAAGGGCGGTCGCAGTCATTTCCAGCTACGCCGAGCCGCTGCTTGAAGGATGTGGTACCGTACAGAAGGGGGATCTGAGAGTCATCGCGGAGACCGAGCCGATCCCCTTTATCACGGCATTTGTACCGAGCGACATGGATCCCGAACTGCGTGAAGCGGTGAATGCCGGGTTGATGGAAGTGCAGTACGACATCCAGATGCTGATTGCTCTTGAAACTCGTCGGGGCTTTGTGCCTCCGGCCGAGGAATTGCTCGCTGAACCCGAGACGGTGGCGGACACGGGAAAAAACTGACACGCCCCGGACCGGAAGTCAATGACGGCGAACCGGGGCATGCAGTTGCCGAGCCATCGCAATGCGATGCTAGGGATACGCTCAACGGCGGTGATCCCGCGGTTCCGATCGGCTGGACCGCATGGCGCGGGCTGAACCGTGATGGTCGCGTGACTTATTTGCCAGAAAGGCTCACGGGAAGTCCGGTCATCCTGTGGAGCATTTCCACGTCGGGAGATGGGCTCGCGGGGGTCATCGCGACGCACGAACTCGTCTTCCTTGCAGATCGCGACATCACCAACACGAAAGATATCTTCCGCTGTCTCGACGCAGAGAGCGGATTGGAGCTCTGGACACTTGAGTATGATGCTCCCGGCGAGCTCGATTATGGAAGTTCTCCGCGGGCCGCGCCTCTGTTTGATGGTGAGTTCGCCTACTTCCAGGGAGCCTTTGGGCATCTGCACTGCATCGATGTCGGCACGGGCGAGATTGTCTGGAAGAAGGACTATCTCACCGACTTCGGAGCCGAGATCCCGATCTGGGGCTTCTGTGGTTCGCCGTTGCTCGTGGATGAAATGCTGATCGTCACGGCAGGTGGCCCTGACGCGTTTCTGGTGGCGCTCGACGCCAAGTCAGGTAATGTGATCTGGAAGTCGCCGGGAAGAGAACCGGCGTATTGCTCATTCATCTGCGCCATGTTCGGCGGTCGACGGCAGTTGATTGGTTACGACAAGATCTCCTTGGGAGGCTGGGACTTGGAGACAGGAGAACGGCTCTGGGAACTCATCCCTCCTCTCGACGGCGAGTTCAATGTCCCCACGCCGATCCCGATTGGTGAGACTCTGCTTGTGACGACCGAGGTCAATGGCACACGGCTGTACGGCTTTGACGAGATGGGGCACATCATTCAGGAGCCTCTTGCCGCCAACACCGATCTTGCGCCTGATTCGAGCACTCCGGTTGTCGTGGGAGACAAACTCTTCGGCGTCTTCGGTGAAATGTATTGCCTCGATCTTTCGGACTCGTTGACGACCATCTGGGAAGACAACGACCCGGAGTTTCGCGACTACGCGAGTCTCGTTGCGACTGACGACCGTGTGCTCGTGGCGACGACCGACGGCGAGATCATGCTCTTTGATGCGACTGCCGACGAAAGCTCGTTGCTTGGCCGTCAACAACTCTTCAGCGATGGCTCGGAGGTGCATTCACATCCGGCGCTCGTGGGAACGCGACTGTTCGTCCGCTCGATGACGACTCTCGTGTGCGTCGAACTGGCCCCTTAGCTTCATCGGCGGGAATCGCTCCGCCTGGTTGCACTCGTCTTGACAGCAGCTTAAGGTTGCACGCCACCGCTACTCAGCCCCGAATGTCGGCGTTTTACAGGCGGAATGAAGAAGCATCCAACACTCCGGCGAAGATCGAATCATGAATAAGACCTGCCGATGGGGAATCCTGGGTTCCGCATTCATTGCACATAAGAATTGGAAGGCGATCAAGAACAGCGGGAACGGTGTCGTTGCCGCTGTCGCAAGTCGCGATGTCGCGAGGGCCCAGAAGTTTATCGACGAGTGCCAGTCGCATACCGCCTTTTCTGTGAAGCCCGACGCCTGCGGCAGTTATGAGGAATTACTGGCTCGAGACGACATCGACGCGGTGTACATTCCGTTGCCGACAGGTATTCGCAAGGAATGGGTCGTCAAGGCGGCCGAGGCCGGGAAGCACATCGTGTGTGAAAAGCCTTGCGGTGTCGAAGCCGGCGAGGTGCGAGAGATGCTTGATGCCTGCCGCAAGGCAGGGGTGCAATTCATGGATGGCGTGATGTTCATGCATAGCGACCGTCTCCAGCGAATGCGCGAGGTGTTGGATGATGGCCAGACGATCGGCAACATCAAGCGAATTGCGACCCAGTTCAGTTTCCTCGCTCCGGAGGACTTTCTCACGGGAAACATTCGCGTCAGCAGCGAACTCGAACCGCTCGGATGCCTGGGGGATCTCGGCTGGTACACGATCCGCTTCAGCCTCTGGGCGATGAACTATCAGATGCCGCATACGGTGACGGGGCGCGTGCTGTCGCAGCATGGACGGGCCGACAGTCCAAATCCCGTGCCGATGGAGTTTTCCGCCGAGATGCTTTTTGACGGCGGCGCGTCGGCCAGCTTCTACAATTCATTTCTCACCGAGCATCAATGCTGGGGGAACATCAGCGGAACGAAGGGGTATCTGCAACTGCAGGATTTCGTGCTGCCATTTTTCGGCAACGAAGTGGAGTTCTTCACGCAGCAGACCATCGGGAACATCGATGTCTGCGACTTCAACATCGAGTCGCATTTGCAGCGACATGCTGTTGTGGAATACAGCAGTTCGCACGCGACGTCTCAAGAGACGAAGCTGTTTCGCACGTTTGCGAATTGCGTTCTCTCGGGCAAGATCGATCCCTTCTGGGGAGTTGTGGCTCTTAAGACCCAGATTGTGATGGATGCCTGCCTGACATCGGCTCGCGAAGGCCGGCCAATTACGTTGTCGGAATGAGTTCATTCAGAGCAAAGCTCAGATTGATGTCGCGTTTTCGCCCATGACGCCCCCGCGATGGAACGCGGATCGTGCGGATGACGCTGGTCGCCACGGATCGGAAAGCGATTCGTCGATGTCGGTCACGACTCTTCGGATCCGTGTCAATCCGCCAAGTCTGCGTCATCCACGGTCCATCTGCCCAACGGATTTCTGAACGCTAAAGCATTTCGATCCCTGCTCGAACGCTGGGCTCGCCAGAAGAGCCTCGAGCCGTCAATGCGTTCGCGAGATTGGCCTCAAAGTCCTACTCTGCCGCGACGTACTGCTGCAATTCGTCGACAAGGGGCGTCAGTCCGGTCAGCAGTTCTTCCACAAGCGATGCGACGCCGTCCAACTGACCGGCTTCGCTCGTCTGCTCAACCTGGAAAGCGAGGCTTCTGAGTTCGGGGACATCGAACGTCCTGAGCATGCCCTTGATGGTATGGGCACAGAGCCGGAGTTTCTGGGCGTTGCAGTCTGCCAGCGCCTCGCGCATGGCGGCCGATACTTTCAGTTGTTCGTCGATGGCGGAATGAGCGACATCCTTCAGCAAAGCCTCGTCGCCTCCCACCACGTCGCGAGCAGTTTTCCAATTGATCCCCGTATAGGATGCGTGCTCTCCCGCGAGCCTTGATCGGATGGCGGACGAGTTACTCAATGAGTCGACAAGTTCATCCATTCTGATTTCACGATGATTTCGGTCTGGAACTTTCGCACGGGGCTCATCGGGAAATAGTAGCCGGACAATCTCCTTGTGAAGTTCGTGTTGCCGGACGGGCTTGCTGACGTAGCCGTCCATTCCGGCTCCAAGGCAGCGCTCGCGGTCTCCTTTGAGCGCGTGCGCGGTGAGCGCGATAATCGGCAGCCGGGAATCCGAGCTGCGAGGAAGCTTGCCTTCACGTTCCAGCTCACGGATGGTTCTCGTTGCGGCCAGTCCATCCATTTCCGGCATCTGGACGTCCATGAGAACGAGATCGAATTGCCGGCTCAACACCGCTTGGACCGCCTCCAGTCCGTTCTCCACAACGGTGACCTGCTGCTTCCAGCGGTTGAGCACGCCGACCGCCAGTGTCTGATTCGGGATGCTGTCTTCCGCCAGCAGAATTCGTAGCCGCGGGAGTTCTCGCAGCGTCGGAGCGGCGGCCAGTTGACATCGCGCGGTGCGTTCCGGTCCCAGGCTGATCAGAATGGCATTGAGGAGTTCCGACTGTTTGACCGGCTTGAGGAGGTGGTGCTGAATTCCAATGCGTCGACAGGCCTCCTGGTCGTCGGCGCGAATGCCCGATGTGAGCGCGATGATCGGCAAATGATCGAGCCCCTGTTCCTTACGAATTCGCCGAGCCAACTCGAAGCCGTCGTCGTCGGGCATGTTGATGTCGGTGATTACCAGGTCGAATGGATGCCCCTTGTCCCTAGCCTCGCAGGCCAAAGCGAACGCCTGGGGAACCGACTCGGCCGAGATGGGATCCGCGTGTTTCACCTTCAGGATTTCTTCCAGAATCAACCGATTCGTCGCGTTGTCGTCCACGACGAGAATTCGCATGCCCTTGAGCAGGTCCTCGGAATCGTCATGGAACCCGACATCATCCAGCACGCCGAGTCGAAAATGCGCCGTGAAGCCGAAGACGCTACCCCGACCGATCTCGCTTTCCACCCACATCGTGCCCCCCATCAATTCGGCCAGCCGCGACGAAATGGCAAGTCCCAGTCCAGTTCCGCCGTAGCGGCGGGTTGTGGAGGTGTCGGCCTGTTCGAAGGCATCGAAGATGCGCTCACACTTATCGGGGTCGATGCCGATTCCGGTATCCTTGACGGTGAACTGCAGGACCACATCGTCATTGCGAAATTCCTTGACGCGAATGTCGAGAATCACCTCCCCGTGCTCGGTGAACTTGAGTGCATTTCCGATAAGATTGATGACGATCTGCCTAAGCCGGCCCACGTCTCCCAGTAGCGCGCGCGGGACATCGGGATCGAAATGGCATGCAAGTTCCAACCCCTTGCGGTGCGCTCGCAGCGAAAGGGACTTCATGGAGTCGCCAATGCGTTCCCGCAGGTCGAAATTGGCCTCTTCCAACTCAAGTTTGCCGGCCTCGATCTTTGAGAAGTCGAGGATGTCGTCGATGAGCAGCAGCAGGGTTTCTCCGGAATCATGCACCATTTGCAGGTAGTCTGTCTGCGACCTTTCGAGCGGCGTATCGAGCAACAGTTCCGTCATGCCGATGACGGCGTTGAGAGGCGTGCGGATTTCGTGGCTCATGTTCGCGAGGAAATCGCTTTTTGCACGGTTGGCGGCTTCGGCGTCGAGTTTGGCGCGCACCAGCGCTTCCTGACCGTGCTTGCGTTCCGTCACGTCCCAGAAGATCGCCTGACTGCCGATGATTTCTCCGAGAGCATCTCGGACCGGCACTTTGCGAACTTCGAAGAACCGAGACTCGTTCCCATGTTGGTTCTCTTCGATGTCCTCGAATGTCTCGCCAGTCTCCATCACGCGGAGATCGTCGTCACGATATTTTTGCGCGAGTTCCGCGGGAAAGAAATCGAAGTCGGTCTTTCCGATCACTTGCGATTCGTCCATTCCGAAGAAATCGCATAACGCCTTGTTGGCGTACTCGATCTTTCCTGAACGATCTTTACGGACCACGAAGACCGGCAGGTTCTCGACGAGCGACGAATACAGGGCCTGAGAACTCTTGAGCGCCAATTCGGCTTGCTTGCGATCGCTGATATCGTGCAGAAACGCGGCAAAGCTGTATTCGTCATCCTGCGGAATCGCCGACACGGTGAGTTCGACCGGAAACTCGGCGCCATCTCTCCGAATCGCCATCAGTTCCAGATGTCTGTCGAGAATCCGTGCTTCGCCCGTTGCCAGGAATCGTTCCAGTCCCGCAAGGTGCGCCGCTCGCGCTCCCTGCGGAATGATCAAATCCGCGACCGGTTGGCCGAGTGCCTCATCACGCGTCCAGCCGAACAACCGCTCGGCCTCGGGATTCCAATCGGAAATGGTTCCTTGTTCGTTGATGGCGACAAACGCGTCGTTGGCGCGATCGATGATTCTCCGGGTGCGTTCGGCCTGTGATTGCAACTCCCGGGCAACGACGCTCAGTTCCGACGACCGCTCTTCCACGCGGATCTCGAGTTGCTCGTTCCACTGCTGCATCCGTTCCGCGGCCCGGCGTTGTTCCGTCACATCTCGAACAATGCCCAGCAAATGCGGCTGTCCTTCATGAACAAACGGGATGCCATGGACCTGCACGTCGAACACCGTGCCGTCCTTGCGGATGTCATGAGCTTCGCACTGAAATGGGCTCCCACTACCGATTGCCGTCACAAACTGTTCAAACAGCCCATGGTCGTCGGAGTGGATGAACTGCTTGGGATTGAGTGCACGCATTTCCTCCCGCGTGTACCCATGCATCTCGCAAAACGCGGGGTTGGAATCGACGATCTGCCCGTCGGAGGAAAACAGGATCAGCCCATCGCTCGAAGCCTGAAAGATGCCGCGGTATTGCTCTTCGCTCTTTCGCAATGCGAATTCATCCACCTTGCGGCGAGTAATGTCGCTGGCGGTACCCGTTGCTCCAACCACTTGCCCTTGAGCGTCCTTTACGGGGATCACATTGAACGCCAAGTGAATCTGGCTTCCATCCTTACGCAAATGGATCGTTTCGTATTGCGTGAGAGGTTCTCCCACCAAGACACGATCCTGGAATGTCCACAGGTCGGCTTGTAACCGCGACGGATCCGTGAATTCGCGAAATGGCCGCCCTTCCATCTCGTGGCGTTCATAGCCATAGATGCGGCGCGCGGCTCCTGCGTTCACAAACGTCCAGCGGCCCGACTCATCCACCGACCAGATGAGGTCGTTCGACGCTTCGACCATGCATCGGTATTCCGTTTCGCTTCGCTGGAGTGCCTTGTTTGCACCTTTGCGTAACTGCCAGAGGACATAAGCAGCCAGTGCGACTAGCAGAACGCCCGCTGCAATGCCGAGTCCGTTGGCGAAGGCTGTAGAGAGTGCCTGAGACCACCAAGCCATCCCTGCGATGACCGCGATGGTGCCGAGAATGACGGAAATCGATTGCGACAGTCGCATCAATGCGATCTACGCGTTTGTTAATCAGACCTGACGATCACTCACGCTGAGAACCAGCAATGGGTCTCGCCCCAACAGATGTGAACTGATTGATGGATCATATCGGCTACATCAGTGCCATTTCAACAATCATGTTACTTGGCGACGCCGACTGAACGTGTTTCCCGCATCACAACCACTTTGACCTCTCCGGGGTAGGTCATCGTCTCCTCGATCGCCTGTGCGACATCCCGTGCCAGTCGCGCGGCCTCGCGGTCGTCGATCGCCACCGGGTTGACGATCACGCGAACTTCGCGGCCGGCCTGGACAGCGTAAACCTGCTCGACCCCGGGAAAACCACCGGCGAGCGTTTCGAGTTCTTCCAGTCGACGAACGTATTTCTCAAGGGTTTCTCGCCGGGAACCGGGCCGCGACGCAGAACATGCGTCGGCTGCCGCCGTCAGCACGGTGTAGATGTACTCGGGCCGGATATCGTCGTGATGGCCGGCAGCCGCGTGGACGACTTCTACTCCTTCACCGTACCGCTTAAGCAGTTCCGCTCCAATAGCGGGGTGGCCACCTTCCATCTCGTGGTCGGCCGCCTTGCCGATGTCGTGAAAGAAACCACATCGGCGTCCGAGTTTGCCGTCGAGCCCGAGTTGCTCGGCCATCATCCCTGTCAGGTGGGAAACTTCGATGGAGTGCCTGAGGACGTTCTGGCTGTAACTGACTCGAAAATTGAGCCGTCCCATCAGGTAGGTCAACTTTTCGTGTGGAGGTACGACTCCCGCCTCGTCGGCGGCCTCGCGCCCCAGGCGGTCGATGTGTGCATCCATCTCCTTCTGTGTTTCGGCAACGACTTCCTCGATGCGCGTCGGGTGGATGCGTCCATCGAGTATCAGTTTCTGCAACGAGAGTTTGGCAACCTCCCGCCTGACCGTGTCGAACGCAGAGACCACCACCACACCGGGAGTGTCGTCGACGATGACGTCGACACCCGTTTCCTTTTCGAAGGCGCGAATGTTCCTGCCCTCGCGTCCGATGATCCGCCCCTTCATTTCGTCGCTGGGGATGTCGACGGTCGATACTGTCGTGTCTGATGTATGTGATGACGCATAGCGCTGGACCGCCATGCCGATAATCTCGCGGGCCATCTGTTCGGACTGGGACTTGAGTTCCTGTTCTTTCTTGAGGATTAGTCCGCCAGTTTCCGACCGAAGCGTCTGCTCCAGTCTGTCGAGCAGCCGCCTGGTGGCGTCGTCCTTGCTGAGTCCGCTGATCTTGTGGAGTTCTTCCTGCTCCTGTCGGATCAGTCGGTCCAATTCCTGTTCGCGGGTTTCGACCACCTTGGTGCGATCGGCCAGTCGCTTCTGTGTCGTTTCCAGCATCCGCTCCTTCTTGCGGATATCGTCATGAATGTCGTCGAGCGAGGACTCGCGCTTGTCCAGCTTCCGTTCGTGATCGCGCAATTCATCGCGCGTCTTGTTCAGATCCTTCTCGAGTTCCTCACGCCGTTGCAGTAGCTGTTCCTTGGCCTCCAGTTCTCCCTGACGCTTGATGTTCGATGCTTCGTTTCGGGCTTCCTGCAGAATCTGATCTCGAGCTTTGTAGGCGGCTCCGTGGCGAAGGCGGTCGAAGAAGAAGCCCAAGGCCCCTCCCACGATGACTCCCACCAGTCCCCCGATGGCATATTCCATCGTGCATGACTCCTCTATTTTGAGCGCAACGTCCGCTGGACGCTGATGAGGAGCGCATCGTCAGACGCCTGTCAGCGGGACACCGTCATGCGTTTCAGGAATGTCTGACGAACCGATCAAGAACCGACGATCGGTCTCCGGTGTCAAACCACCAGAGGTTCTGGGGACCGAAAAGCAACCCTTGATCCCCGAATCTCCTGGCTTCCCGCATGTTGCATCCTGGCACAAAGCCGGAATGCAACGGGAATCGATGTGGTGCATTAGCGACGATCGGAATTGCCGCGCAAGACCAATTTCGTCGTTGACCACCGACGTGTGACATGGCTCGTCGACATCGCGGCAACAGGCAGTTCACTGCCAAGTGCAACCACGTCTCAAGCCAGTCGAAACGATTCACATACCGCGACATGACATTGTGTCCAACTGAGTGGCGATAGAAACACGCCGACCCCGGTCAGTGTCCTGAAGACTACTGAACGCTGGAATTACGAATGGATTCTTGGCCCGTAACTGTCTTAACGCATGTTAACGCCCCGTAAATGGCGGTCAACCGATCTCGATTTCGCCGTTCCACTCTTCGGACGGTTTTACCTGCATTTTCAGCCGTTGGTCTCTGCGGAGTCGGCAAGGTTCGGCGAATCCTTCCTGCCAATCCATCCCAACTTGTGGGTCACATTGCCGAGGGACGATGAATCCCTTATACCCCGCCCCCGCCGGTCGCCGGGCGACGCGTTCATATCTTGCCCATCTTCTCAAGTCGGGATTTCGCCGATGTTTCAGCGAGGGACACTGCTGCTGGTGTGTGTCCTCGTCGGCTCAGGCTGCCAGCATTGTTGTAAGTATCAGGCTCTGGAGCCGGCAAGAACTTCGCTGCCGGGCGTCAATCGCGTGGCCGTCGTCAATTTCGGCGGCGACAACGGGCCTGCCGTCGCGGCTGCTCTCTCCGCACGGCTGTGGAACGCTGATTTCCATACTCTTGTCGACAGCTCTCAGTTTAGCCCCATTCAAACGGCCTCTCATTCTTCTGCCGGTGGGCCGACTGACGCCACCGTGATTCTGGCCGCTGCTCGCGAGGCACAGGTCGACGGCGTCTTGATGGGCGATGTCATCGAGTATCGTTGTGAGGATCAGAATCTTACATCCACACACTTCGGCTTCGGTCAGTCGGAAGCCGCAAACGGCAGATATCACGCCGAAGGGATGGGTATCCACTTTTCGTCCGAAGATACGCTGATTCGCGAAGGGACCGTCACGGTTTCGTACAAGCTGGTCAATCCCGCGACGGGAGAGCTCCTGGTCTCTGACACCGTTTCGCGGAGCTTCGAGGGCCGTCTGGTGAACGGGAACGGCACGCTCCCCTCGCAAGGCGAAGTCCTTGACAATCTATTGAGCGAATGCGCCAGCGAAATCGTAGCGGCTCTCGCTCCTCACGAGGTCTCGGTCGAGGTGCAGCTTGTCACCAGGTCGTGGTGGCAACCTGGTTCACGAATCGTTCGACGCGGAGTCGACGCCGCCGAGAGCGGAGATTGGCACGCCGCCGAGAGTGCCTGGAACGAGGCCCTCGAAGAGGAACCCGAGAACGACGCGGCACTATTCAACCTCGCCTGGCTCGCTGCAAGAAACCGCAAGTTCGAGACGGCAGAAGAACTCGCCATGCAGGCTCTCTGCATTCGATACCGCGACGAATACGCAACTGGACTCGAAGAGATCCGCAGACAACGCGACGAATATGTCGAAGCCCAACGTCAGCGAGATGCCCTGGTCGTTGCTCCCACGCTTGAATAATCGCGATACCGATTGATTCGTAGCGGCAATTCGTCGGCCTCGACGAAATGACAGACAGATGACGTTGACGCCTCTGTTGTGCCGACGGTAGCATCGAAGATGGAGTTGATCGTCTGCTCGATCTCATTCGCGACAGGGACCAGCGTTTTGACGCATGTATTTGCCACTTATCTGACGATTCTTACCGTACTTTCCTGTCCGGTTTTTTGCCTGTCCGGTATCACTTGCTCTGCATTAGTAGTCGGTGATTCGTCCCACGGCGAGACTTCACTGCCAGGCGGCTGTTGCTGTTGTTGCCACAAAGATCGCTGCGATGTGCAATTGAATCGAGCCCCTGCTCCTGATCATCAGCACACTCCGCAGGACGACTGCCAGAATCACTGCCTGTGCAAAGGTGGCGTACTGGACCATGTGGCTCCTCCAGTCGATCTGCTCACGATCGATGTTGTTGCGACTCTGAATGATTCACTATTGCTGACATTTGCGGGAGTGGATTCAGTCCCCGAGTCGGCAGCAGATCCCGACAGTACATCGGGGCTCCGCGCCCGCATTGCGCTCTGCTCGCTGCAGCGCTAATCGATTCGCTCAACCCGCTTCGGTTGTTGTCGTGCGCCAGTATGAGCCGGCGTGCCCTCTGAATGTGGTCTGGCGTGGAACTCTTCGATGTTCTACTTTCGTTGGCTGCCGTGGGAATATGGGATCCGCAATCTGTTGCGGCGTCCTCTGCGGACAGCGCTCACTTTGTTGGCACTGACGACGGTCACACTTCTGGTGTTGACGGTGATTGGTTTCGTGCGCGGACTCGAACGCACGCTGGCCGTCACCGGAGATGCCGACACGGTGATCGTCTTCTCGCTCGGCATGGGAGAGAACCTGGAGTATTCGTCGATTCCTCAACGTACGGCCGACCTGCTGGGGGCCAGTGTTCAAGGCGTTCGCGAGCGATACGGACGGAAGTACACCTCTCCCGAACTCTATCTGGGAACGAAGGTGCGGTCGGGAGAAGAAGCCCCCGAAGCATTCGGGTTGGTTCGTGGCGTTACCCCGGCGGCGTTGCTTGTGCATCATCGCGTGGAGTTGGTCGACGGTCAGTGGCCGCGCCCGGACGAAGTGCTCGTCGGAAGGCTCGCAGAAACAAAACTTGGTCTTCCCGCAGGAAGCCTGCACATCGGCAATGAATTGCTCTTCGAGGGGCGCAGCTGGCGAATCAGCGGAACTTTCGCGGCGGCAGGAAGCACGTATGAATCAGAGTTCTGGTGCCGACTCGATGATCTGCAGCAGGCGATGAAGCGGCAGGATCTCTCCCTCGTCGCGCTAACTCTGGGACCAACGGCGCAATTCCAGGATGTCGATTTGTTCTGCAAGGAAAGACTCGATCTGGAACTGCAGGCGATCCGTCAGACCGAGTACATCGAATCGTTGAATCAGCATTACGGCCCGGTTCGCTGGCTCTCTTGGCTGGTCGTGCTGCTCGTCGCCGGGGCAGGTATCTTCATCGGGCTCAACACCATGTATGGCGCGGTCGTCGGGAGAATTCGCGAGATCGCGACGTTGCAGACGATCGGCTTCTCGCGACGAGCCGCGGTTCTGAGTGTCTTGCAGGAAGGGACCGTGCTGTCGATGGCGGGCGCACTCGTCGCATCGGCCGTCGCGCTCTGGATCGTCAACGGCATGGCGGTGCAATTTACGATGGGAGCGTTCGAACTCGTGATCGACGGGCAAACGCTGCTCATCGGCAATCTGGCGGCGTTGTTTCTGGGTGTCGGCGGGGCGATCCCGCCGGCGATTCGTATCTTTCGGCTCTCCGTGGTGGATGGCCTCAAATCGGTGTGAACTCGTTTTATTTGAACCTTAAGAAAAGGGAAGGATCTGCAATGTTGCGTTTTCAATTCACGGCGGTCGGATTTTCAGTTGTACTTCTTCTGGCTGGATGCGGTGGTGACACGGCGTCAAACGAATCGGGTACTTCATCAACTGCTGGAGCATCTCGTCGGAGTGGACCATCGGCCGAAGGCGAGCAGTATTTGTTGTCGAGCGAGCCGGAAGGTGCGAGCGACGTCATCGCCGCCCGCGAAGGTGCGGAGGCCGATGCGGAAGTCGTCGTCGTGGGCCGGATCGGTGGTGCGGTCAATCCCTGGGTCGATGGATTGGCGGCATTTACCATCGTCGACAATTCGCTGCTGGCGTGCAGCGACATCGAGGGGGACAACTGCCCGACTCCCTGGGACTACTGTTGTGAAGCCGACGTGGCTGATGCCAGCACTCTCATAAAATTCGTCGGCGACGACGGACGCCCTCTGGCAACCGATGCCCGCGAACTGCTTGGACTGGCGGAATTGCAAACGGTTGTTGTTCAAGGGACAGCCCAGCGCGACGAAGAAGGCAATCTGACAATTCTTGCCAGCAACATCTTCGTGCGCCCCGACAGCGACCGTACGCAAGTCCCCGCAGGTGAACACGCGCATTCACACGACCATGGGCACTCCCATGATCACGGTCACGATGGCGACGACGGCCACACGACCGAGGAACCGGCCGCAGATACGGAATAGCCGGCTGAACAACAACTCATCATTAACTGACATGTCCACCATCGACATCAAAGAACTGGCACGGCGCGGTGATCGCCCTCACAGCGAGCAGGTTGCACCGCGTTCCCACATCGTTTCGCGCTACTTGCTGCCGGGAGTGTTGGTCGTCGGGTTTCTCGGGCTGTTCGCCTGGACGACGCGCGATGCGTATCTGCCGCGCAAGCCTGTGCAGGTCGTGCCGGTCTATGTCAGTCTCGCGGAGATTCAGACGGCGGGGACGCCGTTGTTCAAGGCGGCCGGTTGGATCGAACCGCGTCCGACACCAATTCGCGTGACGGCCCTGGCCCCCGGGGTCATACGGGAGTTGCTCGTGGTGGAAGACCAGTTGGTTTCTGAGGGTGATCCCATCGCCCGACTTGTAGATGAAGATGCCGCGTTGGCTGTTCAGCAAGCCGAGGCGATGGTCACTCTCCGGCAAGCCGAGTTGCAGGAGGCCGAAGCGGCCCTCCAGGCGGCGACAACGAATCTCAACGTGCCTGCCCATCTTGAGGCGGCGCTCGCGGAAGTCGAGGCCGCCTTGGCGGCAGTCAACACCGAACTCACGAACTTGCCGAATCAATTGCGGCAATCGCAGTCGCGGTTGCAGCTGGCCGAAACAACGTTCGAGATCAAAAACGCCGCACGAGGAGGGATACCGGAGATCCAGATCCATCAGGCGCAAGCGGAAAGGGACATGGCACAGGCGATCGTTGATGAACTGTCACAGCGCGAACCCGCGCTGCGACTCCATCTCGGAGCATTGACGCGTCAACGCGACGCTCTCGCCACACGGCTGGAACTCAAAACGGATGAGCATCAGGCGGTGGCGGTGGCTGAAGCGCGTCAACTGGCGGCAGGCGCGCGGATGCGCGAGGCCGAAGTGGCTCTCGACACCGCCAAACTTCGATTGGAGCGAATGACGATTCCCGCCCCGGTTGACGGACGGATTTTGCATCTCTTGTCGTCGCCGGGAACGCAATTGATGGCAGGTCCGAATCTCATGGGGAATGACGACGGCAGCACGGTCGTGTCGATGTATCGGCCGTCTCAGTTACAGGTGCGAGTCGATGTGCGGTTCGAAGACCTGCCGCGAGTTACGAGAGAGCAGCCGGTCCTGATCGAAAGCCCGGCGTTTCCAGCCCCGCTGACGGGGCGAGTGCTGTTTCTCACGGGGTTCGCCAACATTCAGAAGAACACGCTCGAAGTGAAAGTGTCGCTCGACGCCCCTCCCGAAGTGCTCAAGCCCGACATGCTCGTCGATGTGACGTTTCTCGCTCCCGAGCAGGCGGACGCAGAAGAGACGACATCTTCGGAGTACCGCATGTTCGTCCCACGTGAACTCGTCGAGTTTGAAGGCGAGGCCGCATTTGTCTGGGTCGCCGACCTGAGTACCGAGACCGCTCACCGAACGCCGGTGACTCTGGGGCCGATTCAAACTCCGGAAATGCTTGAGATCGCGGATGGCCTGACTGCCGGCAGCCGCGTTATCTCCACTGGCCGCGATGATCTCGAAGACGGAGACCGCATCGAAGTCAAAGGAGAAGATCCATCCCTGGGGACAGAGCCACTCACGACATCTGATGAGAATCATTCGTAACATTGACCCGTGCAAAACTCGCAGCATCGAGTTTCAACGACCATTGTCCAATCACCAACCATGTCTCTGATCGAAGTTCGCGGCGTGACGAAGCAATTCCACAAGGGATCAGAGGTCATCACGCCTCTCGATGCCGCCGACCTCAACATCGAGCGAGGAGAGTTTGTCTCGCTGATGGGGGCCAGTGGCACGGGCAAGTCGACGTTGCTCAACCTGATCGCAGGGATCGACCGCGCGACCTCGGGGAGTATCGTTGTCGAAGGGACCGACATTACGCACTTGTCGCGGTCAAAACTCGCACCATGGCGGGCCGCGAATATCGGCTACGTGTTTCAAACTCACAATCTGATACCGGTGTTGACCGCCTACGAGAACATCGAGCTTCCTCTGCTGTTGCTTTCCATGACCCGCCGCGAGCGGCGGCGACGTGTCGAAATTGCTCTTCAAGCCGTCGACCTGGTCGATCGCGCGAATCACTATCCACGGCAACTCTCCGGGGGGCAGGAGCAACGAGTCGGCATTGCCCGTGCCATCGTGGCCGATCCGACCATCGTGGTCGCCGACGAGCCGACCGGCGACCTCGATTCACAAACATCCGAGCAGATCCTGAGTCTCATCCTGCGACTCAACGCCGAACTCGGCACAACTCTGCTGATGGTGACGCACGATCAACAAGCAGCCGCGATCGCAGGGAGACAATTCCGGCTCGAACAGGGAAGACTTGTCGCCAGCACATAGTCATGTTTTTTAGAAATTGGCAACACACGATTCATGTCCTTCCTACCCTACCTTCTGAAAACGCTCTGGCGGCATCGCGTGCGGACATTCTTGACCGTCGCGGGATCGGCCGTGGCGATCGGTGTCTACTGCTTCGTCGTGTCGGTCCAGCAGGGATTGGAGCAACTCACGCGGCAGGACGACCGCGTTCTCGTGGTGTTTCAAGCGAATAAGTTCTGTCCCGCCACGAGCCATCTTCCACAGGACTACGCACTACAGATCGCGCGGATTGAAGGCGTCACCGAGGTGGTGCCGATTCAAGTCTTCACGAACAACTGCCGCGCCAGCCTCGATGTCGTCGTCTTCTATGGGACCGAGGCCGACCAGGTCCGCGAAGTGCGAGATTTCAATCTGGCGTCGGGAAACTGGGAAGAGTTCGAGTCGCAGCAGGATGCTGCCATTGTCGGCAGCGCACTGGCTTCACGTCGCGGCATCCAAACCGGCGAGAAGTTTTCGATCGGCGATGTCACGGTGACGGTGGCCGGCATTTTTACGAGTGAGAAGCGCGCGGAGGAAGACTACGTCTATTGTCATCTCGACTTTCTGCAGCGAACACGCGGTCTCGATCTCGTGGGGACGGTCACTCAGCATGAAATCTTCCTCAACGCGTCGGCCGACCCGCAACAGATTGCCGACATCATTGACGAACGCTTTGAAGGGGGTCCCGTCGAAACCGACACACGCACGAAAGGAGCGTTTCAGGCATCGAGCCTCTCCGACCTGATTCAATTGATCGATCTCTCGAAGTACCTCGGCTACGCCTGTCTTGCACTAATGATCGTCCTCTTGTCGACGACGACGATCATGTCGGTCGAAGACCGATTACAGGAACATGCGGTGCTGCAAGCCATCGGCGTCTCAATGGGCCGAGTCTTTCGGCTGGTGCTTTGTGAAACCATGCTGCTGAGCGTGTTCGGGGCAATGATCGGTATTGCCACGGCCACCTTGTTTCTCTTTACCAGTGGCCTCTCGGTCGGAGCCGAGGCGGTAACGATCGCGTTCGTCCCGTCGGTGGGGATGATGCTCAATGGTGCCGTCGCCGCCCTGGCCATCGGCGTGCTGTCGGGAATCGCTCCCGCGTATCACGCGGCGAATGCCGATATCGTGAAGGCCCTGCGTCAGGGCTGATGCGATCGAGCGTCAGAACTCTCCGACGACTTCTTGGCCGCGTCGAGTACCGAGCGCGCGCCAGATACCCCGGTCGAGGCTTTCGTTGATACCCCGCACTGAGCCGTCCATCAGCAGCGATACGACGATCCCTTCGTGGTAGCTGCGCGACGTCATGGCCGCATAAGTTGAGTCGGTTGTGCTGGAGCCTTCGCGAACATTCACGAAGTCGACGTCCACTAACATTCCGCCGTCATCATGGGGACAGAACGTGTTGGGAACGAACGTCGTTGTGAAGGCCGTCTGATTCGAGCGGGCGTCGACCCATTCGGCATGCCCGGAATTCTTGAGTGTCCCTCCCATTGCCGTCAGGTCGGCCGGATCATTTGGCACGGGAGGGTTGGCGAGCGGCCCCGAGTCGCGAAGGTAGTGTTGAAACGCCCTGACCTCCGAAAAGCCGAGTGTATGGCTCATGCCGTCGACAAAATCGCGATCCGCGGTGGAACTGTTTGGGTAGAAGGCACCGGTTCCACCACTTCCACTCGTCGGATTCCAGACGAACCACTCACCGTAGTTTGCGGCGTAGCTCAGGGGGTAATGCGTCAGCGCGCCATCGGGGTAAGCGCGATCGTTCACGTCGCTGGGACAGAGAAGGACTTCAATCCGCTCTTGAGTGACGTCGGGTTGAACACCGTACCCACGGCTGAAGTCGATCAGATTCTGAAGATTGGCCTGTTCAATATAGGGGAGAAGCCGGGCTTGCACCGACCAACCCGCACCTGTGGCCACACCTTGCTCATAAGTTCCTCCTGGGGGGAACTTGGTGAACACATCCAGATAGTTGTGCAACGCGAGCCCAATTTGCTTGAGGTTATTGCGACACGCGGTGCGTCGGGCGGCCTCTCGGGCCTGCTGAACGGCGGGGAGCAGAAGTGCAACAAGAATCGCGATAATTGCAATCACAACCAGGAGTTCAATCAACGTAAACCCGTTGTTTTTTCGAATGGAGAACTGCGGAGAGGGAGAATTCATGATCCGTCCAAAACGTGGTGAAAGTAAATCAGAATGAGATTGAGTCTCAGTCTCTTAGAGTAGTGTCGCATGATTCTCTCGTCAACCATCGACAGCGAGTCCGTGGCATCAGCCGAATTTGGCAATTCCTCCGTCGGTTACCCTTGCTCAGATCCGAAAACCCCTTTCCACTCATTCCATACGGCAGGAACAGACCTGTACTGCCGACGGGCATCGACTAACATTCATCGCCTCGTGTCCGTCAGCCTGAAAAGAGATGCAAATGGAACAACTGAACGATCTTGCACACATTGATGGATCCCTTCACGGAATCGAGCCGGAGGAATTGCAGGAGTGGTACGAGTCGCTGGAGGACATCCTGCACCGCTACGGGCCGGAAAAGACCCAGCAACTCCTCATACAACTTCGAGAAAGGGCCTACCTTCGCGGCGTGATGATGCCCTTCACGGCGACCACCCCCTATATCAACACGATCGGACTGGAGGACCAGCCCCGTTTTCCAGGCAATATGGAGATCGAACGCCGGATTAAGTCAATCATTCGCTGGAACGCCCTGGCAATGGTCCACCGCGCTAACTTGAGTAACAACGGAATCGGCGGGCACATCTCCACATTTGCGTCATCGGCCACTCTGTATGAAGTCGGATTCAATCATTTCTTTCACGCCCGTACCGAAGACCATACGGGCGACATGATTTACTTCCAGGGGCATGCTTCGCCCGGGATGTATGCCCGAGCGTTTGTCGAAGGACGCCTGACTGAAAGCCATCTGGAGCATTTTCGACAAGAGACGACGCGGGGCGAAGGCCTGTCGTCGTATCCCCACCCGTGGCTGATGGAAGACTTTTGGCAGTTCCCCACCGTCTCGATGGGACTGGGGCCGATCTGCTCGATCTACCACGCGCGGTTTCTCAGGTATCTGGAGCATCGCAAGCTGCTCGACACGTCGAAGTCGCACGTCTGGAGTTTTATCGGCGACGGCGAAGTTGATGAGCCGGAAACATTGGGTGCCATCGGACTCGCGGCCCGCGAACATCTCGACAACCTGGTCTGGGTCGTGAATTGCAACCTGCAGCGACTCGATGGACCAGTACGCGGTAACGGTAAGATCATTCAGGAACTGGAGGGCATCTTCCGCGGTGCCGGTTGGAACTGCATCAAGGTCGTCTGGGGGAGCGAATGGGATCCGCTGCTGGCGAAGGACCACAACGGCAAGCTCGTCAAGCGGATGGGCGAAGTCGTTGATGGTCAGTATCAGAAGTACAGCACGTCCGAGGGAGCCTACATTCGCGATCACTTCTTCGGCACCGATCCCGAACTGCTGGAACTGGTCGATCATCTCACTGACCAGAAGCTCGAGAAGATCCGACGTGGAGGACACGATCCCGAAAAGGTCTATGCCGCGTTCAAGGCAGCTTACGATCATAAAGGAGCGCCGACGGTCATCCTGGCGAAGACCGTCAAAGGCTACGGGCTGGGCGAGGCCGGCGAAGGTCGTAATGTCGCCCATGGCGCTAAGAAAATGATGACAGAGGAACTGCTGGCGTTCCGCGATCGATTCGATATCCCGATCTCGGAAGAAGAGGCCATCAAGGCACCGTTCTATAAGCCGGCCGAAGGAAGCGAAGAACTCGCTTACCTGCATGCCCGTCGCGAGCAACTCGGCGGCTTCCTGCCCGCTCGTCGACCGACCGAAGAGAAACTCCCGATTCCGAACATCGAGGCCAAGCCATTTTCGCGAGCGATGAAAGGGACGGACGAAGGAAAAACGACTTCAACCACTCAGGCGTACGCCACGATTCTGATGAGCCTGATGCAGGACAAGCAGATTGGGGAGCGATTCGTCCCCATCATCCCAGACGAAGCCCGCACGTTTGGCATGGAGGGCTTCTTCAGTTCGTACGGGATCTATTCCAGCAAAGGACAGTTGTACGATCCCGTCGATCGCCTCGATGCCAGTGGCAAACAGCAATTGCAGTACTACAAGGAAGCCATCGACGGCCAGATTCTCGAAGAGGGGATCAACGAAGCGGGTGCGATGAGTTCATTCATCGCAGCCGGGACGGCGTACAGCAATCTCGGGATTCAGATGATCCCCTGTTACATCTACTACTCGATGTTCGGATTCCAGCGCGTCGGCGACCTCATCTGGTGCGCGGCCGACAGCAGGGCCAAGGGTTTCTTGATCGGCGGCACTTCGGGACGCACGACTCTCAATGGAGAGGGCCTGCAGCACGAAGATGGTCATAGCCATCTGATGGCAACGACGGTTCCGAATCTGGTCGCCTTTGATCCCGCGTATGGCTACGAACTGGCCGTCATCATGCAGGATGGTCTGCGACGGATGTATGCCGATAACGAGAGTGTCTTCTACTACATCTCGGTCTACAACGAGAGTTACGAGATGCCCGCAATCCCGGAGGACACTTCAGTCCGCGAAGGAATCCTCAAGGGAATGTACCGACTCGCCAGTGCGAGTTCGTCGGCGAAGAAGAAGTCTACGCCGCAACTCTTCGGCTCAGGCACGATCCTGAATGAAGTGGTGCGGGCGCAGGGGATTTTGAAGGATCGCTTTGACATTGACTGCGATGTCTGGAGCGTCACCAGTTACAGTGAACTCTGTCGCGAAGCGATGGCAACCACACGCTGGAACCGCATGCATCCCGGCGAGAAGCCCCGAAAGAGCTACGTCGAACGGACGCTCGATGGCAACGCGGGACCGTTCATCGCTTCGAGCGACAACGTTCGATTGGTGCCCGATCAGATACGGCAATGGGTTCCCGGCGACTTCACAGTCCTTGGAACCGATGGTTTCGGGCGCAGCGACACTCGCAAGGTCTTGCGCAGGCATTTCGAGATCGATGCCGAATGCGTGACCTACGCCACGCTCGAAGCACTCACCAAAAAGGGCGAGTTCGATGCCGACAAGCTGCCACAGGCCTTGAAGGATTTGGGTATCGACCCCGACAAGATTGATCCCCGCACGGCTTGATGAGCCGTCGACCGATCGAGGGATGCGTCGCGAACATGTCGTGCAGGATCGTTGTCTGCCCGATACCTTCGACGCTACCCACTTCGACTGACACGCAATGAACGATGCCCGGCCCGCCGATGACGCTCAGCAGCCGCAGGACTCGATCGCCGATCCACGTTCGCTGATTCAGCCCTGGGCCGAACCTGCGGACGAAACGGGAGCGTTCAAGATTGCCCGCCCTCGCAGGCAGTCGCGGCTCACGCAGGAGCAGTTACTGGGAACACCGCTCAAGTCGCTGGTGCTGCTGCTGGCGTTGCCGAGTCTGGCCGAGCAGATGCTTAACTTTCTGGTGGGGACGGTCGATGTCGTGCTTGCAGGAAATCTGGAAGGAGTCGGAGTTAGTCGCGTCGCAACCGAAGCGGTCGGTGTCGCAGCCTATGTCGGCTGGCTCGCCACGATGCTCTTCGCCATTGTCGGTGCAGGGACAACGGCCCTCGTCGCGCGGGCGATGGGTGCGGGGGATGACCATCTCGCTAATCAAGTCGCCAATCGCGCGATGGTTCTGGCTTTCATCACCGGGCTGGTGACGTTCGCCATGTTATGGCTCTCCGCACCGCTTATGGCTGACTTTCTCCAAATGAAGGGGGCGGTTCGAACGATCACGATCAACTACCTGCGTTTCGATGCCGTGGGCCTCATCTTCGCCAGCATTTCGCTGTCGGGTTCGGCAGCCCTGAGAGGTTGCGGCGACATGCGAACCCCGATGTGGATTCTCGGCACCGTGAACATCCTGAACGCCATCATCTCACCGATCTGCGTCTGGGGCATCGGACCGATACCCGCGATGGGAGTCGATGGCATTGTGCTCGGAACCGTCATCGCCCGCGTCATTGGGGGTCTGGCGATCGTCTACTGCCTCGCGGTCGGCACGAGTGGATTGAAACTGCATTGGGCTGAACTCCATCTCAAGGGGGATGTCGTCCGTCGTATTCTCGCGATCGGTCTCCCTGCCGCCGTCGATGGCATGGTGATGTGGATCAGCCACTTCATCTTCCTGCGAATCATTCGAGAGACCGGAGATGCGAGCATGGCGGCCCACGTGATTGGTATCCGCATCGAGGCTCTCACCTATCTTCCCGCAGTGGCCTGGGGAGCCGCGACGGCCACGCTGGTGGGGCAATCACTGGGGGCACAGCGACCCGACCGGGCAAGACAGGCGGCCAACATCGCCATCTGGCAAATGGTCGGTGTCGGCGCTTTACTGACGGTCGTCTATTTCGCAGGATCGAATCTGATCTACCAATGGATGAGCAACGATCCCGAAGTCCGCACGCTCGGCATCCCCGCACTGCGGCTGCTAGCGCTGTTTCAAATCCCATTGACTGTGGCGATCGTGGTCCTCAACGCGCTGCGTGGTGCCGGCGAAACGCGGTATCCGATGGTGGTCACGCTCCTCGGCGGGTTCGGCGTCCGACTGCCGCTCGCTTATCTGTTCGGAATCGTTCTCGGCGGCGGATTGATCGGTGCCTGGATCGGCATGTGCAGCGAAATGTTCCTGAGAGCCGTCCTGATGCTGGCCCGTTTCCTGCAAGGGAGCTGGGTGCATCAGCGGGTGTAGGGCAGTTTCAAGACGAACCCGCATGACGGGCTTCCTGGCCCGCCTGCCACTCGACGGCCTGGGAAGGCCGTCCTACGAGAGATCGCGTCGGAACTCTCACGAGTTCCGCTACACGACGACGTCATCCAGCAGCGACAAACTCACGATCTGTTCGCGCTGGACAGCGACTTCCTTGCGGTTGACGTTCACGCCGTGCCGGCGGGCGTCGACGACGTACAGGTCGCGGGTCGTCGCGGTGTCTCGCAAGTCATGGACGTCGGCATCGGTCAGGTAGAGATACTTGTCGTCGGTTCGGCTCAACGTTCCGATGATGACGTACGGGCTATCGAGGTCGAACACGACCTGCTTACCTGTCCAGGCGGTCAACATATCCGACACGCGAATCTCCTGCGATGAACCTCGAATTCTCTGGAAGACAACAGCCAATGCGACGCTGGCAAGTCTCCCCGACAACGATGCCGACGACAAGGGACGCGTTGGGAATTGAATCGACAGGATTGAATCAACAGTCGAATTCATGCCTGGATTGCTCTCGTCCGGGCAAATAACATGACTTCTGCCGTATACCACCCACCAGCCCAGATCGACCATGCCCGCAGCTCTTGCCGACGTCGCCTTTCAACGCAGTATCGCCCATGGGGCGACGGCGACGTTTGGCGTGGATGAAACTCTCACGGCCTGCCCCGAAACCGAAGACCTGCTCGATGTCTGCTACGACTGGGACAGAATCCCGGTCCCTCGTTCACTCAGGGAGTTCGAAGCTCGCTGGGCGACCCGGCGCAATCCGCTCGACTTCAGTGGTGTCTGGCGGTTTCGTGAGTTGCTGGCATTCGCTCCTGAAAACCAGATTGTCACGATCGGCGAAGGCCAGACGCTGCTCCAGCAGAGCGCTGCTGTGGCGAAGTATTGCGGACTGAACGCCAAGTCCCTGTACCTGCAATACGAAGGTCTCAACCCTTCCGGCAGCTTCAAGGATAACGGCATGGCCGCCGCATCGACCCATGCTCGTATGGTCGGCGCGAAGATGACGGCCTGTGCCTCGACTGGCAACACCTCCGCTTCGCTCGCCATCTTCGGAGGGACGACGGGACTCTTTCGCGTACTCGTCTTTATCGGCAGCGGCAAGATCGCGCACGGCAAGCTCTCGCAGGCCCTCGACTATGGAGCAGTCACAATTCAGATTGAAGGTGACTTCGACGACGCCCTCACTCAAGTTCGCAAGGTGTGTGATGCCAGCGGCATCTATCTCTGCAACAGCGTGAACCCGTTTCGCCTCGAAGGGCAAAAGTCGATTATGTATCGGGTGCTCGAAGGTCTCGACTGGCAGGTTCCCGACTGGATCGTTGTTCCCGGCGGCAACCTCGGCAACTCGAGCGCGTTCGGCAAAGCGTTTGCCGAACTCAAGGAACTCGGATTGATCGACCGCATCCCCAGGTTGGCCGTCATCAATGCCGCCGGCGCGAACACGCTGTACGAACTCTATGAGCAGCGCGGCCTCCGCTGGAACGACGGCCAGCCGGACGAATCACTGATGGCCGAGTTCTATCAACAGATGGATGCAACGAATCACAGAGCGAGAACATTGGCCAGTGCGATCGAGATCAATCGGCCCGTCAATCTTAAGAAGTGTCTGCGCGCTCTCGACGTGTGTGACGGTGTCGTTCGCGAAGTGAGTGATGCCGACATCCTTGATGGCAAGGCCCAGGTGGGTGCCGGGGGTTTCGGTTGCGAGCCGGCCAGCGGAGCCAGTGTCGCCGGGGCGAAACTGCTGCGTGAACAAGGAATCATCGCCCCCAGCGACCGGGTGGTCTGCATCCTCACCGGGCATCAACTCAAAGACCCCGACGCCACGGTCGCCTACCATGTTCAGGGGGAGGGGCCGCAGGCAGAAAAACTCCGCAGTTTTGGCGTCAAAACAGCCGATTTTGCGAACAAGCCGATCGTGGTCGCCAACGATTTCGACAAGATCATGGACGTTGTACAAGGACTGCGGTAGATGGCGGAATCGCCAAATATCAAGTATCAAGTGACACGACTAGGTAGCGGAACTCGTGAGAGTTCCGACGCCGTTGCCCGTTTGGAAGTCTCACGACTTCCGCTACAGACTTGTCACTTGTTTGATACTTGTCACTCGATCCTTGATACTTCCTTGTGATGGCAGACCTGCATTCATCCCCGATGTCGTGAGCCCCTCCATGTTCACTCCCTACGAAGAACTGGAATACCTGGCCGAGTTTCTGCCGGAGGAAGGAGAGGCGATTCTCGTTGCCCGCCGCGACGGCGATCTCGTCTGCGAGCCCTTCACCGATGAAGACCTGCGTGGTGGTGTTGCCAGCGCCGAACTCTACGGCCGTCTCGTCGTCGCCAACGAACGACTGAACGATCGGGGAAGCATGCCGTTGTGGGTCTGTGCTCTCGCGATCTTCTGGACGGGTGTTGTGCTGCATAGCTGGCTGCAGATCGGCTGGCAGTTCTGGTTCCTCGTCCCCGGGCTGGGTATGGCCGGTCTGATGGGCTGCGTACAATGGATTCGCTATCGTCAACGCACCTACTTCCAGCAACACATCTGGCCCGAACTCAAGGTCTATCTGCAACGCGACCGCGTCCCGTTCCATTCACTCGTCGCTGGAGTGAAACAACATCGCGAACTCCGAACTTTGCTCGATGAACTTTCGCGCATGTCGACGTGAAGCGTCTCATGTATTGGTAACCCGACGCGTGAGCGAGGGATGAGTGGTCAGTGGGAACCGCAGAGAGCAATTACAAACAGAGACACTCCCTCTCCCCCACTAAGAGAATTGATTTGTCATAGTGCAACAACGTGGGGGAGAGGGCCGGGGTGAGGGGCACTCGTTTGACACCCGTTGTTGGACCCCTCACCCTGACCCTCTCCCCCGCATTCACCCTCCATCAAGAATCTGCTTCGATCGCGGGGGAGAGGGAAATCAGTTCTTCAACGCGTACTTCTTCTTTGTATCATACCGTCGCTCGCTCAAGCCCCAGGCCCTAAACCATGAATGCATCACGTCGAGAATTCCTCCAATCCGCTGCCGTCGTTACCGGGAGTGTCGCCATGAGTCAGTTTCTTCCCCACTCCCGTGAATGCCGACGACCTGGCCCGACCTCGCAGTAACCGTGGTCGTATCTACAAAGCCGACAAGGGGGGCGGCATCGGCGGGAACTACGAAGAGATGGTTGCCAAGCTCGAACGCTATCGCGATCTCGGCTTCGACGGCATCGAAGGGGGCAGCCCCGATATCTCCGACATCGCCGCCCTCAATCGGGCCATGGAGGCAACCGGTTTTCGCGTGCACGGCGTCGTCGATGGCGTCCACTGGCAGCAACGACTCTCATCCCCCAATGAGGCCGACCGCGAAGCGGGACGCATGGCGCTCGAACAGGCGATCATCGACTCACATGCCATCGGCGGATCAACCGTGCTGCTCGTCCCCGGTCGGGTGACGGGGGATGATGAGAATCACGATCACGTCTGGGAGCGGTCGATCGTCGAGATTCGCAAGGTGCTGCCGACGGCGTCACGACTGGGGATTCATGTCCTGATCGAAAACGTCTGGAACGGCTTCTGCGAAGACCCCGAGCAGTACCGCGACTACATCGATGCGATCGACAGCCCCTGGGTCGGTGCCTACTTCGACATCGGCAACGTCCGCAAGTTCGGCCCGCCCGAAGAATGGATTCGCGTGCTCGATCATCGAGTCATCAAGCTCGACGTCAAAGACTGGGGCGTCGCGAACGGCTTCTGCCGACTCGGTGAAGGAGACGTCGACTGGCCCGCCGTCCGCCAAGCCCTCGCTGACATCAACTACACCGGCTGGGCGACAAGAGAAGGAGGCGACAACTCGCTGGAAGACACGGCACAATTGATGGATGAACTGCTGGATTTGTGATCGTGTACGCAACGAGCCGCGACCGTAGGAAGCGGACGGGCTTGCACTCCCAGTTGTGCCATACGTCACCAGACTAGCCATCACCTCATATTGGAGGGCATGACAGCCGGTAGCAGGTGGTTGAGAGTCGAAAAGGAGCTTCACGGTCGCAGGAATACAGAACGCGAGAACTCGATGGATGCCTGCTACACTACTGTACGGGAGAATCTGCCGTGACGACCCTCTTGATGTCTTCCCGGCATACCGATGACGATCAGTCGCTTTGGCGCGCAGCGATTCGTCGTGACTGGTCGGTGGCAAGGGCAAGAGGAATTCGCGTTCCTGACATCGACGATTCAGAAATCGAAATTTACCTGGAATCGCACTTCGCACCGACAATCGCACAATTGCTCGGCCGACGATTGTTGGAACCGCCGGTCGACTGGCTCGTCAGACTCCCGCGAGAGTTCACACATCGTGTGATTGAGTTATCAACATTGGGGGAGGCTCGCGGCCTCCGTCAACCGGCATTTGTCAAGCCGCCTAACGACAAGTCCTTCGCCGCAATGGTCTATGACACTGGTGACGAATTGCCAACGGAATTCGATGATGAGATGCCGGTGTTGGTTGCGGAGCCTGTAGAATGGGAAGTCGAGTTTCGCTGTTTCTGTCTTGATGGGAAGGTTCGGACGCTTTCTCCGTATCTACGTCAGGGAGAACTTGCACGACTCCGCGAATATGACGCCAGCGACGATGAGCGAAGCGCAGCAATGCAGTTTACCGAGGCGGTCCTGGCAAGCGCGAGTTCAATGACGCCGAGATCCGTTGTCGTGGATGTTGGTCATATCAAAGGATCGGAATGGGCCGTCGTCGAGGCCAATGGAGCATGGGGTTCGGGCATCTATGGGTGCGATCCGAATTGTGTGTTAGATGTTGTTCGAGAGGCGACCGTCCACCTGTAACACATGGGGTCGCGACAGCAGTGGTACGCACATGACTGACTACCGCACCGCCTTCGAAACCCTCATCCGCGACCCGCGTTATTTGCGGAACCTCGATTGGGGTGAGGCGCGGGAGGGGCATCCGGAGGGGACGGTGCGGGCGCATATTGCCGAGATCGAACCCAATCTCGAAACGCTCAGGCCGAAGCTAAGCGAAGTCGACTACTGGAAACTCAAACTCCTGATCCACACGCACGACAGCTTTAAGGCCGAGGCCGCGCACGGTGTGGCGATTAGCGATCCCAACAGCCATGCCTCGCTGGCCCGGGCGTTTCTGGCCGAGTTCTGCGACGACGCCGACCTGCTGGCGATGGTGCAGTTTCACGACGAGCGGTTTGCGCTATGGAGGCAGGTCGAGAGCAAAGGGAAGTACAACCAGGAGCGATTCGCGGCTCTCCTCGCGAACATCGACGACTGGAACCTGTTTCTCGCGTTCAACATCATCGACGGCTGCACCGCAGGAAAGAGTCGCGAGCCGCTGATGTGGCTGTTCAGTGAAGTCGAGGGAAAGGTCGAGAGCAGTTTCTCGGCCGCTGACATTCTGTGACGAACGCGTTGTCGAAGTGCGGCCATGCCGATGCTCGCCGTCTCACTCCATGAACCAGTGGTACGCACTGGCGGGAGCTTTGGGAGCTTTGATGATCGAATCGATCCAGTGGCCGGCGTCGGCTGTCACCGGGATAGGGGCGGGTGGCAGAGGGACGTTCGTTTCGATCCGCCCGATGGTGCCGAGCTTGTCCCAGTCCCTAGCGATCGCCTCGGCAGTGATCGCAGTGTCTCGAATCGTCAGCCGATCAAGACGTCGGCACACTTCCGGCGGCAGCGACGACAGATCGGCGATCGGCGTGTTCGAGAGGTCAAGCGAATTCAGCTCCCGGCAGCAGTCACAATCGAGAATCGACAGATCGTTGACTGCCGTGCACGACAGGCTGAGAAACTCGATCGGCTCTTCGTGCCGCGCGAGAATCTCGTGCATCAGTTCTCTGGTGACGTCCTTCCGCGGAATCCAAGTCGCGAGTTCCCAGGTGCAGTACGACCTCAGCCGTTCGAGGTCGGAATCCGACGCAACTTCGTGCGGCTCTTGGCGCGCCGGTTCGGCGATCTCGGAGTTCAGCCAGGCCAGAAAGTCTCCCAGGTCGCGGGGCGTCGTCGAGTCGGTGTTGAAGACCCACAGTTGATTGCCGACTCGAAGCCGAACGGTCAGCCACATACTCCAGTCCATCGTATGGGCGTTGTTGAATTTGCGGTGTACACCGTACTCGGGCCACCCATCGACAAACGACTGGATGCCGTCAAGCTGAGACTCGGTGATCGTGGAGCGTCGTCGCTGATTCCCTCCCTGCTCCCGACTGAACTCCTTCGAGATGATCTCGCATATTCGGTCGCTGGTGATGTGCACGATCTCGTATCGGGTGTCGAGGTTGGCGTTCTCGCCCGTTTCGACGATCAGTTCCCACTCGGTCGCGTCGTCGGCTCCGGAGAGCGCGATCGGGCATTCGATGGCAACGCCGTCTTTGTCCCGTACGGGGTCGGGAATCGCCTCAGCGAACCTGCCAAAGCTCAGTCGTTTCTCGATGGGCAAAAACAGGATATAGGTCGCTACCGCCGCAGTAACCAGCGCGATGCCGACTACAGCAAGAACATCATACAGCAAACGGTGTCGCAGCCGATTGACTCGCATCTGGAGCTCCCAAGCAGGCTTCGCAGAAAACGTAGCTCAGATTCTCCAAAAAGTTGATAGAAACATTCCTCGGCAGTCGCGTTTTTCTGACACTCTTCCGAACCAAGCTCACACATCCGCTCGATCAAGTCGATCGTCGCGCAACAAATGAGCGGCAGCATCGCCCCCCTGGGTTTGGATGCTGCCGCTACGAGGAGTATCGGTCGTGTGCTTGCGATCTCAAACGGTGATTGTGGCGTCCCCCTTGATGCCACGACGGATGCGAGTAACGATTTCCATGGGATTCAATGGCTTCTGGAACCAGTCGTCAATTCCTTCTGGAGTTCCAATCGTCAGCCCGACTTCAGTGGCGGTGCGTCCGCTGACGCCATAGACGAGCAGATCCTTCCACGTTGGATTGGCGCGAATCCGTCCGAGGGTTTCGATGCCGTCGGCACGCGGCATCTGCATGTCGAGCAGCACGACATCAGGGCGATGATCAATCACCGCCAAGTGGTTCAGTGCATCGATGCCGTCGCCGGCCGTGGCGACATCGCAGCCTTCCATTCTCAGGAGACCGGCGAGGAGTTCGCGTTCGTTAGCGTCATCTTCGACAACGAGGACGTGTGATCCCGCCACCATTGGCTGCGGAGTTTCGGCCTGAGTCGGCGTTCGATAGCTGGAATCAAGTTGTTTCAGCTTGTGCAGCATTTCGAGATAGGTCTGATGCGCCTTGTCTTCCAATCCGCGTTCCATCTGCAGTTGGAACATACGCGTGGCGAGCATCAAACCGTTCAACTCGTTACGAAACTTGTGTTCCTCGGCCGATGTCCGCCGTTTTGCATCGGCCTCGGCAACCAGTTCCCCTCGAATGACATCGACCTCTTCGGGGGCGTTGACACCCAGTCGTACACGATTTCCCTGCATGCGGAGCACCTTGACCGTGATGCCCAGATTGGGAAAGAGGATTTCTTCGTCACAGCGACGCGACATGACAAGCATTGCGGTCTCCCTCCCTCATGGAACAATTTCCAATAGCAATCGTTCCGTTTGCCGTATTCCCTGGCGGGAGACTCCAATGTCTCCCCGTCATTCCATTTCGCATCCCATTGCATCGCCCTGGAAATCAGCCAAGTCTGGTGCAAAAGTTGCTAAGCGATAGAATCGTGCAAGGAATTCAATCTGTCAAGAAAATTCTTTCCCCCGGGGAACGGATTCGAGACTTCGGCACGATGTAAGTGCTTGCCTGGAAAGCAACAATGGGAGCATGAACTTCCATGCCAATCCCCCCTTTCGACGATCTCACTAATGAGAGTCCTACTCGAATCTGGCACCTTGCGGATCGACATCGACGCCGAAGACGAGATGGATGTCCTGGGTCGTGTGATGGCCGAACATCTGCAGCCTGGCGACGTCGTTTGTCTGGATGGCACACTGGGAGCGGGCAAGACGCGACTTGTTCGGGCCATTACGAACGCGCTTGATTGCGAGCAACTCTGGGCCGGCAGTCCCACCTTTGTTCTCGTGCAGGAGTACGCAGGCCGATTGCCGATCTATCACATGGATGCCTATCGACTGAAAGACTCTCAGGAATTCTACAACCTCGGAGGGGAAGACTATCTCTGGGGCGACGGCGTTTGCCTGATCGAGTGGTCCCGCCGCATCGCGGATGCCCTGCCTGATGATGCGCTGCACGTGACAATCGACGTCGTATCGGCAACTGCAAGACGTCTCACGATGGCGGGGCGGGGAGATCGATCAACGGTATTTCTCGGCGCACTGGCGAAGGGACTCGATACGTACGATCGTTGAATCGCGACCGAAACGCTACGCCTGCTTCGCACCTGCCTCACCCGCCTCGATCACAAACGAGGCCCGTTTCGAAACATTGCCGCCGGGACGCGTAATGTCGTCCACGACCATGTAATCGCTGGTCCAGGTGTCGGGAGTCAGCGTGCAACGCACGTAACCGCGCTCGCGGTTGTAAAACCCGACGCAGGGATTGTGCGACGTCACATCGTCGATGTCGCTCGGCACTTCGATGCCATTGCCGCCACTGGTAATCGAAGTCCCCACGAACTCGGTGGCAATGATCGGCTGTTCTTCGATGCGGTCGTCAACACGCAAATTATTGACCCAGTTGGCGTGAATGTCTCCCGTCAGCACCACGGGGTTCGGCACGCGTCGCTCGGCCATAAACCTCAAGAGTTGCATCCGCTCATGGGCGCAGCCGGGCCATTGATCCATCGAGTAGATACGATCTTGTGAGTCGCTGCGAAAGCTCACCATCCCCATCATCACCTGCTGCGCAAGGACGTTCCATGTCGAACGGGATTGAATGAGGGAAGACCCGAGCCAGTCGCGCTGGTCGGCTCCCAGCAGTGAGTTGTCGGGATTGAGGGCCGCGTCGTTCAGCGGAGACTTGCGGTCATCATTGGGCTGGTCGCTGCGGTATTGTCGCGTGTCGAGCACCATCAATTCCGCCAATCGCCCGAATGACGCCTTGCGATAGAGTTGCAGGTGAGGTCCGCGCGGGAGCGACCGTTGCCGAAGAGGCATCATCTCGTAATACGCCTGATAGGCATTCGCCCTGCGGATCAGAAAGTCGGCAGGGTCGACGAACGTCTGCTCCGATATTTCGCCAGCATAGTTATTGTCGAATTCGTGATCGTCCCACGTCACGAACCAGGGGCACGTCGCATGCATGCCGTGCAACAGCGGGTCGGCTCGGTATTGAGACAATCTCACGCGGTAGTCGCCGAGTGATTCAATCTCGGCTCCGATGTGCTGCCGCACAAGTCCCTCGCGGCCGGCACCTTCGTAAATGTAGTCGCCGAGGTGAAACACCAGATCGAGATCATCCCGGGCCATCTGCTCATACGCAGTGAACAGCCCCTGCTCGAAATGCTGGCAAGACGCGAATGCGAACTTCATCCGATCGACCGAAACGTCGGGAGCCGGCAGTGTGCGCGTGCGTCCCACTGGGCTAACCGCCTCACCCGCGTGAAAGCGATACCAATACCAGCGGTCGGCTTCGAGGTTGTCGAGTTCGACATGCACCGAGTGTCCCAACTGTGGCGTCGCGACCGTGGTTCCTGACACGACGAGGTCTTGCATCCCCTCATCATTGGCGACTTCCCAGGCGACTTCGATCGGCGTGGCCGGCATGCCTCCGTAGGGTTCGAGCGGAGCAGGAGCGAGGCGGGTCCAAAGGACCACGCCCCTGTCGTCGGGGTCGCCGGAAGCCACTCCCAGCGAGAATGGATCGGAAGCAAACGTCGGATTCGCATCGGCCCAGGAGGTTCGTCCCAACAACGGCAACGACGAGAGTGCCGTTCCATAAGCCAGGAAGAGTCGACGACTGAGCGTGCGTTCGTAAATGAGGGCCTGAGTCAACTGCGAGAGGTCAAGCATGAGATTGTGTCCAGTCGATTTGAGGCGATGCCGAGTCCACCGCTCCGTGCCATTTCCCGCCATGACCGATACATCTGATGGACGTTCGAGCAGACGGAGCGCGGATTCATGGTCTTGAGATCGCCAGGGTGTCGAGGGCCCGGATCAATGTGCTGTCGGATTGTAGCGACATCAAATCAATATCTGCACACGCAACGGATCCCACAGTGTGCTCTTGACTTCGGATGAATTCTGGTCGACACTCCATTGTCGGCAGGATTTGTCGCATATCGTTTATTTTGCGTTTGTTGCGCCTGCCGATGGCATCCGATGAGCGGCGGATGGTCTTTTGAACATTCGATCCTTGGAGCTACCGATGAGGCACCACAAGAAGCTGCGCGGATTCACGATTATCGAATTGCTGGTGGTGATTGCGATCATCGCCATTCTGGTTTCCCTGCTGTTGCCGGCAGTGCAACGGGCGCGTGAGGCCGCTCAAAAGACGCGGTGTCAGAACAATCTGCACCAGTTGGGCCTGGCGTTGCACAACTATCACGACACGCACAACGTCTTTCCCCCCGGTCAGATCAATGCGTGGTTCAAGGTTGACACGGTCAACAATATCGGTCGCTATGTCGACGACACCGAAGCCCGCTTTCTAGAGCAACAATTGCAATCAACCAATCGTCATGGAACAAGCTGGATGGTGCACATCCTGCCCTACGTCGACGAGGCGGTGACGTACAATTTCTGGCAGTTCCAACACAACGTCTACACGAACGGATATTGGGGGGTTCTCACCAAGGATAACGATCTGATCTATGCTCCGAGGACCGAGATCGAATTGTTCTACTGTCCGTCGCGCCGTGGCGAAATGAATGCCAACACCACGTATTCCAATTGTGAGCGCGTCGACCAGTCCTGGCTGCAGGGAGGCAATGACTACGCGGCCTGCTCCGGCTCGGGAATTTCATTTCAGGACACCGACCGGCAAACTTATTGGCTGACTCCCGTGCAGCTCCAGAACACGGTCATCAACGTCAATCTCGGCAATCAAATCGTTAGTCGCTCTCTGTACACGCAGTTCTTCCAGAACGTCGGGATGTTCGGAGTCAATTCCGCGACAACGATGTCCGACGTCAACCACGACGGCACCTCGCAGACTCTTATGGTCTCCGAACGCGTGCTGTACAAGAATCTGACTCCCAACGTGCTGAGGAGCAGTGATGGCTGGGCATGGGGTGGTCCCGCTACAATGATGAGTTGTCGATTCAGCCCGAACACGCGCCAGCATTATGATGAAGCAGGCAGCGAGCACCCAGGAATCGTGCAAGTTCTTAACGCAGACGCTGCCGTACATGCGATCTCCATCAGCATCGATCGCACGGTCTGGCGAAACTTCGGCTCGATGCAGGATGGCACTCCCATCGAGTTGCCGTTCTAGTGGAGGTGTGACCTCTACCTTGATACTCTCGACAGGATGGAGTGACCTCCATCCTGTTTTTTTATTGGAATCGCTGAATGCTGCTCTTGTCGTTCAAGACTGTCGTGAAGCCACAAATTGGGAACTCTCTTCGCATGCATCGACATGTGATGAAGGTGTTGGCGCTGATGTTGGTCGTCAGCACGTTTGGCACCCCCCACGTCCTGGCCGATGAGCCGCTAACACCGGCTGAAGTCTTCGAGTCCGCAATCGCCGTCTGGCATTGTGGTGACTACAGCGACTCCGTGGGACAAAACAGCGAACTGACGGCTCGCGGAGAAGTGAACATCGGCGTCGAACTGACAGACGACGAATTCGCGGCCTCTCAACTTCGCGGCGGTGATGGACTGGCGGCAGAACTGGTCCATGGTTGGCTCGATGCCGGTGCGGGAGTCGATGGGGAACTCAACCTGACAGGCTCGACGTTCACGGCATTGATCCGATTGCGTTGTCCTTCGGGCCGTTGGACGACTCGCGGACTGTTCGCTCGTGGCGGCACTCATGATCAACTTGTCTTCAATTTCTTTTCGCACGACTTCGCTCAAGGCCCGCCAGGGATGCGAATTGGTTGCGAAGTCGGCGTCGAGGGGAAGCCTGGCCTGGCGGGACAAGCGACGGCACTCATTCCACAGATCGGCCCCAGCGACTGGCACGATCTTGTCGCGCGCTATGATGGATCGGAACTCGTGTTGTTCGTCGATGGCGTGGCCATGCATCGCGTGCCGTGTACCGGTGAGTTGAGGCAGGGCAACACCGAGCCGTTCGCGATCGGCGCGGGAACTCATAATGGAGCCAGCGATGTACCGTTTCCGGGACTGATCGACCATGCCGCCCTCTGGTCTCGGCCGCTGAGCGATGAAGAGATCATTACTCTCAGCGGCGGCCCCGCCTGGGTAGCCGCGCAATCCGAGAAGTTCGCCGCCTTCACACCCGGCCCTCCCTGGACACCCACGGCCGAGCTTGTGGCGGCTCGACGTGAACTGAATGCGCGATTCCAAGACGACCCTCATCGTCCACGCTATCACTTCGTCTGTCCCGAAGCGGGAGACAATATGCCGTTCGATCCCAACGGCATGATCTACTGGCAGGGGCGTTATCACCTGTTCTACATCTTTCAAACGACATCGCCGCACATTCATCACTGGGGACATGCTTCGAGCATCGACCTGGTGCATTGGACGCATCATCCCACGGCTCTGGGTTTCACACCCGAGGATCCCGACCAGGGAATGTTCAGCGGCAATGCGTTCGTCAACCTTAATGGGCAGCCGACGATCCTGTATCACGGTGTCGGAAGCGGCAATTGCCTCGCTGTGGCCGAAGATGAGGACCTCATCCATTGGCGAAAACTTGCAAGTAACCCGCTGGTGCCAATACCGCGCGAAGGGAATCCTGACTTCGGCAAGTACGAGTCGTGGGATCCGCATGGTTGGATCGAAGGCGAGACATACTACGGCATCTTCGGCGGCGCGCAGCCTGCGTTGTTTCGAGGAAGCGAACTCGAACATTGGGATTACGTCGGCGACTTCATTGCGACCGACCAGCAGTGGGACGAGCCGGGCGAGGACATCAGTTGTCCCGACTTCTTTCCATTCGGCGACAAGCACATGCTGTTGTGCATCAGCCATCGTCGCGGAGCGCGCTACTTCCTGGGTGAATGGGACGGCACACACTTCGTTCCCGAACAGCACGCCCGCATGAACTGGCCCGGCGGAGGTTTCTTCGCCCCCGAGACTTTACTGGACGATCAAGGTCGCCGAGTCCTGCTCGCCTGGGTGATGGATCCTCGCGACGCAGGCCAGCGTATCGAGGCCGGCTGGTCGGGTGTGATGAGTCTGCCCCGCATTCTTTCCATGAACTCGAACGGCATCGTTCAAATTGAACCTGCCGAGGAACTGGACCGTCTGCGTCACCGCCCTGTTGACGTCGCGGCGACCAATGTTGCATCCGATACCGTATTGGCAGTTCCTGAAGTGCATGGCGACACGATGGAACTGCAGGTCGAGTTTGCAGCCGACTCCGCCAGTCGTTGCGGCGTGATCGTACGTGCCTCCCCCGACGGCGAGGAACAGACGATCATCGAATTCGATCGCGAGGCGGGCCTGTTGCGGATCGACTTCAGCAAGTCATCCCTCGATCCGACCCTCACCTATCGTAGTTGGTGCATTCATCGGCCCGAGGACGAAGCCGATGCCCAACGTCGAGTCACTGTTCAAGAGGCACCCCTGGTGCTTGCTCCCGGCGAGCCGCTCGTACTCCGAATCTATCTCGATCATTCGATGCTTGAAGTCTTTGCCAACGGCAGGCAGTGCGTTACTCAGAGAATCTTCCCGACGCGTGCCGACAGCTTGGGAGTGTCGCTCTTCAGTCGGGATGGGGAATCGTGGGTCACGCAATTGCAATCCTGGACAATGGCGGCCACCGTTCAGGATTAGATCTCATCGTTGGCGATCGATCTGGCGTAGTTTGCAATGGCCGTGGAATCCAGTCAGAATTTAGGACTGTCGACACTCCTTCGTAGACACAATTCCGCGATATTTCCCTTAGAGAACGCACCATGCCCAACGTTGCCACACTCACTTCCAACGCTCTTTCCGAAACCGACGGTATTCTGCGCCTGGCCCCGACCTGGGTGCCTCGGTCGTTTTTGCAACCGGGACGCCGGCTCAAGCTCAGGCCGCAGGATTACTATGCCTTGGGCATGCATCGCGGCGGGATTGATGAACGCTGGTTCGGTTCGACCACCGAAGCCGCGAACGACAACCGCAATTGGGACGAAGGGCTATCTTACGTCGTCGCCGGGGGTGAGAAGTTCCTCCTACGTGACGCAGTCGCTGAACTCAAGGGCGAGATCATCGGCGACGAAATCTGGAAGAAGTACGGCAAATGGCCCGTCTATTCAAAGTTCTTCGACAACATGGGGCCGATCCCGCATCACATGCATCAGAACGCCGAGCAGGCGGCCAAGGTCGGTCAGGAAGGGAAGCCCGAAAGCTACTACTTCCCGCCGCAGATGAATCAGATCGGGAACAACTTCCCCTACACCTTCATGGGCCTCGAGCCAGGCACCACGAAGCAGGATGTTGTCGATTGCCTCGACCGCTGGAACGACGGGGACAACGGCATTCTCGATCTCTCGAAGGCCTATCGTTTGAAGCCCGGTACCGGCTGGCTGATCCCGCCGTGCGTACTGCATGCACCTGGTTCGCTGGTCACTTACGAGCCGCAGTGGGGGAGTGACGTCTTCGGCATGTATCAGAACTTGGTCGAAGGTCGCGAAGTTCCGCGGGCATTGCTCACCAAGGACTTCCCCGAAGAGTTCCACAACGACAATACCTATCTGGTCGATGCCCTCGACTGGGAGAAGAATGTCGACCCCAGCTACAAGGATGCCAACTACCTGGAGCCGATCGTCTCCGAGGAAGGCAAAGGCTACAGCGACAAGTGGATCGTCTACGGCACCGTCGACGGCGAGCAGCTCTTCACCGCCAAGGAACTGACGCTGGCTCCCGGCGCGAAATGCACGATCAAGGACGGCGGCGCCTACGGCTGGATCACCGTGCAGGGGAGCGGTCTCGTCGAGAAGACGGTCCTCGACTCTCCGGTCATGATCCGCTTCGGCGATATGACCGAAGACGAAGTCTTCGTCACCGCCAAGAAGGCTCAATCAGGCGTGACGTTCGAGAACACCGGCAAGGAACCGTTGGTCGGCCTCCGCTACTTCGGCCCGGGGGCACAACCGAAGGCACCGGCGAACGGGGCGTGGCGGAAGTAGATGTACCGATCATTGATTGTACTGCTGCTCGTCTTCCTGTCTGGGTGTGACAGCGAAACTCTAAAGAGCGAGTGGATGTCACAAGACCTGACGGTGGCCGAGAACCAACGCCAGGAGGAACTCCTCAGCGAGATCAAATGGATTATCAGCGGGGTAGACGAACTCGCCGGGAAAGACGCAGTGGAGTACAGCGAATTGCTTTCGCTTGCTGATCGCACTCGCACTGATGGAGCGAAGACAGTCTACAGCTATGACGCCCTGACTACCGGAGACTCAGAAGTACCGACCGAAGCGATCATTGTCGTTTCCGACGGAAAAATCGAGCAGGCCGTCTGGCCCCTTGTTTTGTATTGACTCGGAATAGCGAGGAAATGGTCAACAAATGCACGGAGCCTAATCACCCCACGCGCACCTCGCAGAACCGCTTCTTCCCCACCCACAGCAGCAGGCCGTCTTCGACTTTGATCGGCTGATTGAACGCTTCGATCTTCGTCTTTTCGGCCCCCATGTAGGCTCCCCCCTGGTCGATTGACCGGCGGGCGTCGCTGGTGGAGGAGCAGAGGCCCGTGAGCTTGAGGAGTTGGGCGGCCTGTAGTGTTCCGTCATCACCGATGTCGCCGCGACTGACCGTGACGATGGGAATGTCCGTAGGGCGTGCCCCTTCACCGATTTCGCGCTGCCAGCGGTCGGCGACTTCGTCGGCGTCGGCTTGCGAGGCATATTGAGTGATGATCGTCTTCGCGAGCGTCACCTTTGCCATCTTCGGATGACCGGCCAGCAAGACATCGACTTCCGCGATCGGCACATCGGTGAGGAGTTCGAAGTACATCCGCATCACGTTGTCAGAAAGCTGCATGAACTTCTTCATCATCTCGTATGGTGCCTCGGCGATGCCGATGTAGTTGCCGAGGCTCTTGCCCATGCGGCGAACACCGTCGAGGCCGACAAGAATGGGCGACATCACGCCGATCTGCGGCGACTGACCGTCAACTTTCTGCAGGTCGCGGGCGAGCATGAAGCTGTAAAGCTGCTCGGTGCCGCCAAGCTCGATGTCGGCCTTGATCATCACCGAGTCCCACGCCTGCATGATCGGATACAGGCACTCGTGCAGAAAGATGGCCGACTCGGCTTTCATCCGTTTGGCGAAGTCGTCGCGGGTGAGAAGCTGAGCAACTGTCACCTTGCTGGTGAGGGCGAGGATGTCGATGAACGACATCTTCGAAAACCAGTCGCCGTTGCGATGCACTTCGGCATTGGTGAGGTCGATCACACGGCCGACCTGTTCGAGATAGGTTTTTGCGTTGGCTTCGACCGCCGCCTCAGTGAGCCGGGCGCGGGTTTCATCGCGACCGCTGGGGTCGCCGACCATCGCGGTGTAGTTACCGATAATGATGACGGCCTGATGCCCCAGTTCCTGAAACTGCCGCATCTTCCGCATCGGCACCGTATGCCCCAGATGCAGATCGATGCCGGTCGGATCGATGCCGTACTTCACCCGCAGCGGCACCCCAGTCTCGCGGCTCTTCTTCAGCTTCGTGGCCAGTTCGTCTTCCGGGACGATTTTCTCAACACCTCTGCGGATAATGGCCAGTTGTTCGTCAACGGGTGGAAAGGTCATGGGAGATGATTGATGAATGAACCAACAAGGAGTGACCGACAAATCGCAATTCAGGCCGACATCGTCTAAATGCACAGTAGCTTGTTGAACGGTTAAGAATCCACTGCGGAATGAGAAGTGTGAACCGCGTGGTCAGATAGCGTGTGAGACGTGGCCATCGATGCAATCCGACGGGTACCGACCGTGGCCAGTGCCCGACTCATCGTCGAGACATGCAGCCGCATCCCAGTCATACACGAACTCCCGAAGGGGCGACGCCTCTGATGCTGGCGGCGACTTGGCCACGGATCGTCCGACTGCTGCTTGAATTTGGAGTAGACGTGAACGTCATCGACCAGGAAAAACATTCAGCGATCGCATCAGCGATTCTCTGGAAGACATCGCATGACTCAGAACGACTACTCGAAGCGATGCGGTCACTAATCGATGCGAAGGCAAACGTTAACTGCCGCGATCAAGAGGGCAAGACTCCGTTAGCTCACGCTCGCAGCATGTTCACCCGAGCTTCGTTGGAGGTGGAAATTGTCAGTACTTTGCATCTCGACAACCCCATTTTCGAACGATCGATGTCGCGAGAAGTATAGATGGCCGATAAAGTCGTGCAGCTAACGCATCTGCAGGCGGAGTGGAGCAACGGACCTTCCGTGGCGGCGAATTCGCCCCCTGCCATTGACGTCAATGACAGGGGTCCAAATGACTTCGGTTCACTCTGCTTCCACCGCGCTCACTGCCTCTTCGCTCGGGAAGTTCTCCGGGATCGGGATCGTCACCTCTCCCGTGGCCGCCCATTCGGTGCCGCGTTGCAGGGTGGTGTAGAAGCCGACGCAACGCATCGAGTAGTCGGCGTGCCCCATCGGCGTGTGGAAGACGCGGCCCTTGCCGTAGTCGATCGTCAGCATCATCGGCTCGTGCTCGCCGCTCTTGTCGCTGTAGGCGGTCGCCAGCACTTCGACGCTTAGGGCCGGTCCGCGGAGTGAGTCGTAGAGTTCATCCTGCGTGTGCAGCCAGTTCTCGGGCATGCCGGCCGTGATCGGATGTTCGGGGTCGCGAACGGTGACGACGAACTCATGCTGCGGACCGTGACTGCCGCCGGAGCCGGGAGATTCATCAAGCACGAACTCGCCATCGCGAAAGCGAATGTAGGGCCCCGATTGTTCGTTGCGTCCTCCCCAGCCGCCGAGACCGATCATGCGATTGTACTCGGGCCATTCGGGAAACGAATTGTTGGCCGCATGGACGCAGACGAAGGCACCACCTTGATAGACGTAATCGTTGAACGCGGTACGAACATCCTCGGGCCAAAGCTGGCCATTGTAATTGCTGAGGACAACGTCGTAGTCGTCGAACGCCGGGCGCCACTCGTTCCAGGCAGTTTCGTCGGCATCGCCCGCGGGTGACGTTGAAACGTCGACGGTGAATCGTCCACAACTTTCAAGGGCATCGACCAGCACCGGCGTCGTCGACTGCCAGTTGTGATTGTTCTGGCCATCGACAATCAGAACGCTGATGGTGTCGGCAGCGTCGCTAGCGGCATTATCGGCTGAGGCGGATGCAGCCATCGAGAAGGCGAGCAGAACAGCGAGCGGGGCGAGCAGTCGTTTCATGAGTGATTCCTTGGTCTTGGTCTCGTGGTGATGCATGATGTGCGCGTGGCGACTGTTACCATAGTGTGCGCAATCGAGGTTGTCTTGTGAGTCGCCCATGCGCACGTTTATCGCCGTTCCTGTCGAGCCTAGCCGCGAACTGAAGCAGATTCTGCGCCGACTCGATCTGATGGGACGGGCGATCAAGCCGGTCTTCAGTGATCAGATGCACATCACGCTTAAATTCCTCGGAGAGATCGACGACGCGGCCGTTGTCGATATTTCGAATGTGATGGACGCTGTCTGCAGCCGGTTCGCGGTCACGTCGATTGTGCTGCAGGGGATGGGCGCTTTTCCCAATCGCCGCCGACCAACCGTACTCTGGGCAGGGATCGCGGATGTCGCCCCTTTGGTGCCGCTGGAAGAGGAACTGTCGTCGCAGCTGGAAACACTTGGCTACTCCCGTGAGCAGCGGGCGTATCATCCTCACTTGACGCTGGCCCGCGTCAAGGCCCGGCCGCCGCAGGAGTTCTTCGATCTATTGGATGAACACGCCGGCGAATCAGCGAACGCAGGCCCCGTCTGGGGTACCTGCCCTGTCGATCGCGTCGTGCTGTATCAATCGCAACTCTCGCACGGCGGCGCGAAATACGTGCCGTTGGCGGCGGCGAGTCTGGGGGAGACCTGAGATGCAACGCTTGAGGAACTCGGCGCGACCGCGTCAAGATTTCATACCCAAGACTCGTACCCACTGATATAATGCGTGCATGAGCACTGCCGTTTCACATTTTGATCGACTGCTTGATCCGATTACCGATTGTCCGACGCCGGAGGTCGCTCGCCGAATCGCAGATCTCCGGGCTGACCCGGCGACGCAAGCCACATTGGAGACACTGGCCGCGAAAGCGAATGCGGGATCACTTTCCGAAGATGAGCGAGACGACTACCTCGGATACGTGGAGGCCGTCGACCTGATCAGTATTCTGCAAGCGAAGGCACGAGCCGTCTTGAATCGATCAGACTCCTCCCGGTGAAACCAGCCGCAATTCGCACACAGCGGCAATTGGTCCATCGCTACGACTTGTGGTATCGTATGTCAGGATGTGGGTCGGCACTCTTGAGGAACCTGAAATGACGCGCTGCATAGTTCTCCTTTTTACGTTGACACTCTGCTGCGGTTGCGAACCGGCCGCAACGGAAACGAACGAAACCAAGGGGAGCGGCGGCGGAACCGGCATTGTCGGGGGACTGTTGCTCCCACCCGGCGACGGGGGCGGAGGTGGTGCGGTGGCTCCGCAGCAGAACAATCCACCGCAGGGAGGGGGCGCCGCGCCGCAAGGTGAAGTGATCCAGCCACTTCGACCAGCCGATCTGGTCGACAAGAGGGCGGCGATGGCGGCGAATCGCGACTTGGTTGAAGTCACGAACGATGTGAACGCAGGGGATTACTTTACGGCTGTCACTGGCTCGATTTACTCGGCAGTCTCTCGGTACACAATCGATGCGATCAATCACGATATCGAGTTGTGGAAGAATCTGAACGAGAATAACGAGTACCCTTCATTCGAAGAGTACAAAAGCATCCTGGAACGACACAGCGTCCAATTGAAAGGCCTCCGCGCCAATCAGGTCTACGCCTACGACCAACAGACAGGTTCGATCTGCATCCTTGAGGACCAGAATCCCGACAATTGAGAGATTTAGAAGATCGTGGCTCCCGGCCCCTCATCAAGAAGGTAGAATGAAGGCCCACCGTTTCTTCCCGCCAAGACCATCCCCAAACAACCCACCGCCATGCTTTCACGACGCGAACTGCTGACCCGCTCTGGAATGGGAATGGGAGCCTTGGGGCTGACGGGTATCCTCGGTGACGACAACCTGCTCGGGGCCGAGTCGCCGATGGCTCTGCGGGCTCCGCACTTCCCCGGAAAGGCGAAGCATGTCATTCACATCTTCTGTAACGGCGGCCCGTCTCACGTCGACACGTTCGATCGCAAACCGAAGCTGACCGAATACGCCGGCCAGGCGCTGCCGATCGACAATCTGCGGACCGAGCGCAAGACCGGGGCAGCCTTCGCTTCGCCGTTCACGTTCTCCCGCTATGGTGAGAGTGGCATCGAGATCAGTGAACTCTTCTCGAACGTCGGCTCAGTGGCGGATGAACTTTGCGTGATCCGCTCGATGCATGCCGACGTCCCCAATCACGAACCATCGTTGATGCTGATGAACTGCGGCGACGGCCGACTTGTTCGCCCCAGCATGGGAAGTTGGGTGACGTACGGACTCGGCACCGAGAACCAGAACCTGCCGGGCTTCATCGCCATGTGTCCGGGTGGGCTCCCGATCACCGAAACCGCCAACTGGCGGAGTGCGTTTCTGCCCGGGGCGTATCAGGGAACCTACATCGACACGCAGCACACCGACATCGAACGGCTGATCGCAAACATCCGCAATCGTGAGTTACCCCTCGATCGCCAACGCCAACAGATCGACCTGTTGCAGACGCTCAACGAACAACATCTGGCACAGCGCGACAACGATCCCGCGCTCGAATCTCGCATCCATTCGTTCGAGCTGGCGTATCGCATGCAGATGGAGGCGGCTGATGCATTCAACATCGAGCAGGAGCCCAGGCACATCCACGAACTCTACGGTAACGGCGTGCATGCTCGGCAGATGATGATCGCCCGGCGACTTGTCGAACGCGGAGTCCGGTTCGTACAACTCTGGCATGGCGAAGGACAACCTTGGGACAATCACGACGACCTGGAGCAGAACCACCGTCGACTCGCGGGGCAGATCGATCAGCCCCTGGCGGCGCTCATCAAGGACTTGCGGCAACGCGGGTTGCTCGATGAAACCCTCATCCTCTGGGGAGGTGAGTTCGGGCGTACTCCGGTCGTCGAACTGCCGACTCCGGGAGCGAACTCAGGCAAGGTGAACGGCCGCGACCACAACCATTGGGGCTTTACGGTCTTCATGGCCGGGGGCGGCGTAAAACGCGGCATGGTCTATGGAGCCACCGACGAGTTTGGATTCCAGGCGATCGAGAACAAGGTTCACGTTCACGACTTGCACGCCACCATGCTGCAGCTACTCGGCTTCGATCACGAGCGTCTGACCTACCGCTACACCGGCCGCGATTTCCGCTTGACGGATGTGCATGGACAAGTGATCCACGACCTCTCCCCTCGGCCGGCCTCTCGACCTCGGCCCCCTCCCCCAAACAACACGGACGTGGGCCGTAGATGAAGATGGGATACGCCTGGGGAGGTCATCTGGCCATGCCCAGGACTGCTCGAACATCACGAGCACCCGTCCTCTCCTTCCCCCCCTTTCCACCAACTTCGCCCCCCCCCCGCTTCCCCTATATTCCGGGATGATGGTGTTCAGAATCGCAATAGACTCATCGCTTCGCCCCCGGCCCCCCGGTCGCTTGTCCTTTGAGCTTGAGGAACAGCTCCCACCGCTACTTTCGCGGAGCGAAAGGCGACTATCCCAGACTCATTGTCACCGTTTTGAGCTCGGTGTAGTTTTGCAGAGCCACTTCGCCCAACTCGCGGCCGATGCCCGACATCTTGAAGCCGCCGAACGGGGCGGCTGCGTCGAAGACGTCGTAGCAGTTGACCCACACCGTTCCCGCCCGCAGTCGGTGGGCGATGTGATGGGCCTTGGCGACATCGCGTGTCCAGACGGCTGCGGCCAGTCCGTAGAACGTGCGGTTGCCGCGCTCGACGACTTCGTCGACATCGCTGAAAGGCAACACGCTCAACACCGGGCCAAAGATCTCGTCGGTCGCAATCTCCATGTCGTCGGTCACATTGTCAAAGACTGTCGGCTCGATAAAGAACCCTTTGTCACCGTAGCGACCACCCCCAGTAACGCAGTCGGCTCCCGACATCTTGCCGCTTTCGATATAGCCCATCACTTTGTCGAACTGCGTCTTGTCGACCTGCGGGCCTTGAATCGTTTCAGGATCGAACGGATCACCCAGCGTCCGCGACTTCGCTCGTGAAACGAGTTTGTCGACGAACGACTTGTGGACCTTTTCTTCCACGAAGAGCCGGCTCCCCGCGCAACAGCATTGACCCTGGTTGAAGAACAACCCGAACTCGGCTCCCGCGATGGCGGCATCGAGATCGCTGTCGGCGAAGACGATGTTGGGACTCTTGCCCCCCAACTCGAACGTGCAACGTTTGAGGGTCTGAGCCGCCTCACGCATGATGATCTGTGCCGTCTCGGTCGATCCCGTGAAGGCGATCTTGTCGACATCGGGATGCTTCACAATTGCCGCGCCCGTCTCACCAAACCCGGTGACGATGTTGATGACGCCCGGCGGGAATCCCGCTTCCGTCGCGAGTTCGGCGATCCGCAAACAGGAGAGGGGCGTCTGCTCTGCAGGCTTCATCACGATCGTGCAGCCTGCGGCCAAAGCCGGTCCCCATTTCCAGGCGATCATCAGGAGTGGGAAGTTCCAGGGGATGATCTGTCCGACAACTCCCGTCGGTTCGCGGCGGGTATAGGTAAAGTAGTTGCCACGAACCGGAATGGTGTTGCCCTGAATCTTATCCGCCCAGCCGGCATAGTAGCGGAGGCAATCGATCACCAACGGGAGATCAGCCTTTCGCGAATCGCTGATCGGCTTGCCGTTGTCGAGTGTTTCGAGAGCGGCAAGTTCGTCGAGATGCTTTTCAACGAGGTCCGCCAGTCTGAAGAGAAGCATGCCGCGATCGCGGGCATCCATCTTCGGCCAGTCCCCTTCCTCGAACGCCTTGCGAGCCGCCTTGACGGCCCGATCGACATCTTTGGCGTCGGCCAGAGCCACATCGGCCAGCTTCTCCTCGGTCACGGGATTAATCGTCTCGAACGTCTTCCCCGTATGCGAATCGCACCATTCGCCGCCAATCAGCATCCGAGTCTGACGGATCTTGGGAGGGGCATACGGTTTCGCAGCGATGGCGGTCGACATGATGGTTCTCCTTGAGTGCGAAGAGAGAAGTGGTCGTTTGATGGAAACGTTGAATCCGCGTCAGATGACCTCCATTTGTTATACCGTCGCCGACCGAGATTGGGGAGGCTTGAGAATCGCTGAGTGACGAGTGATGAGAGCGGACCAGTACGGAAGTTGATTCTCACGGGAAGTCGGGAACAGCGGGGTGCATCTGTTGGTTGGTGGTGGAAATCCCCCTCTCCCCCACTGAGAACCGATGAACGCGGAGTCAGGTGCATTGTGGGGGAGAGGGCGGGGTGAGGGGATCACCAAGACGCTTCCCACGTGCGATGACCCATGCGCGCCCCTCATCCGGCCTACGGCCACCTTCTCCCCCGCCTCCACGCGTGATCTGCAATCAGTGTCGATCGCGGGGGAGAAGGATTCAAAGGGATACCACTGCTCCAAACACCACCACACCACCAGAGAGCGGATGCATCCGGAACAGCGTCGTTGCCGGCGGCCAGTTGCGATTCCGAGGGGAGGCCGATACTCTCTTTTCCAAGGTCATTCCGCCGGTTTTCGAGGCAAGATCGGTTCCCATACATCGACGTCTAGCGCTTAAGGATCACAAGATGGACACGACCAACGGCAAGCTCAATCGCAAACTTCGCATGGCCCTTGTCGGCGGCGGCCAGGGGGCCTTTATCGGGCGTGTGCATGCGACGGCAGCCGTCCTCGATAACCGTGCCGCCCTCGTGGCGGGAGCGTTGTCGTCGAACCCCGAAAAGGCCAAGTCGTCGGCCCCTGCGTACGACATTCCCGCCGACCGGGCGTATGGATCGTATCAGGAGTTGATCGAGAAGGAGTTGGCGCTGCCGGCGGATCAGCGGATCGACTTCATCAGCATCGCGACGCCCAACCATGTTCACTTCCCGGTGGCCAAGGCGGCTGTCGAAGCGGGCTTCAATGTCATCTGCGACAAACCGATGACGTTCGATCTCGCCGAGGCCGAGGAACTGGTGAAGATCGTCGAGAAGAGCGGCGTGGTGTTCGCGGTATCACACAACTACACGGGTCATCCCCTCGTGCGGCAGGCCCGAGAGATGATTCAGGCCGGTGAACTGGGTGAGATTCAGGCGATACGCTCGTCTTACATTCAAGGTTGGCTGCGAACGCGATTGGAAGAGTCGGGACAAAAGCAGTCGGCCTGGCGGACCGATCCTTCCAAGAGCGGAATGGCGGGCTGCTTCGGCGACATCGGCACTCACGCTTACAACCTGGCGCGCTACATGACGGGACTGCTGCCCGAGAAGGTCTCCGCGAATCTGAAGATCTTCGAGAAGGGTCGACAACTCGACGACTACGGACACGCCGTTATCACGTTCGAGAACGGAGCCTTGGGCACCGTGACGGCCAGCCAGATTACGCATGGTCGTGAGAACGACATCTTCATCGAGATCGACGGCACGAAGGGTGCCATTCAATGGCGGCAGGAGACGCCGAACACGATGACGTTCCGACAGAACGGGAAGCCGCATCAGATTTACTTCCGCGATCCGAATGCTCCGTTCGCGACGCCGTTGCATCAGTCGGCGTGTCGCATTCCGGCCGGTCATCCGGAAGGCTATCTCGAAGCGTTCGGCAACGTCTATCGCTTCGCCTACGACGCCATGGCACAACGGGCGACGGGCGAGAAATTCGAGACGAAGGACACGATTTACCCCAACGTGTATGACGGTGTGGAAGGAATGTTCTTCATCACGCAGTGCGTCGAATCGAGCAAGGATGGGGGCGCGTGGGTGAATTTGAAGCATCCGCAGGCGCGACGGTAGGGGGCCAATTGAATCCCGTATCACCAATGTTTCCTCAATCATTGACAGTCATCGCGCTACCGCGATAATCGAACGTTCGTGGCCCCCATCGTCTAGAGGCCCAGGACATAGGATTCTCAGTCCTAAGACCGGGGTTCAAATCCCCGTGGGGGTATTCACTCGTGTGAGACGCAATGTGTCTCTTGAACACCGGCATGTTTGTGTCGGTGTTTTTTTGTGGCTTCAAGCTTCAAGTGGTGAAGGCCCCATCTTCTCCAGAAGCCTGAGGTCCGAAGCCCGTAGCCTTTGAAAATGGCCAGCGAACCTCCCACCGTCGACACGTTCTGCCCCAACTACTGGCGGGTGTGGTCGATGTGCGCGCGGAACTCAATGGTCCGCGAGATGACGTTCCGCGGCAACTTCATCACCGAAATCATCACGCGCGCCTTCTGGTTCGCGGCTCAGCTCGTGCTGTTCGACGTCATCTACCGCCAGGTCGACATGATCGAAGACTGGACGCGGCCGCAATACTTCGCCTTCATGGCGACGGGGATGCTGATCAACGCGATCGTTGAAGCGCTCTTCATGCCGAACTGTGCGGAGCTGAGTGAACTCATCCGCAAAGGGGATCTCGACTTTCTGCTCCTCAAGCCGATCGATACGCAGTTTTTGGTGTCGTTCCGCACGATCGAATGGGCGATGGTCAACCAGATTCTGATGGCCGGCGTGCTGCTGTGGTATTCGCTCGAACAGTCGAACACGATCGTGACACTGGGTAACGCGGTGATGTACATCTTGCTCTTGGGCGTCGGTGTCGCCTTCTTCTACAGCTTGATGATCATTCTCGCCAGCACCAGTGTCTGGTTCGGCCGCAACCAGGGGCTGTACGACTTCTGGTTCTACGTGACCGTGTTCGCCCGCTATCCACAGAACATCTATGCACGTCCGGGAGTGGGGGAAGTGATCTGGTTCGGGTTTTCGTTCATCATCCCGATTCTATTGGTCGTGACCGTGCCCGCCCGCGTGCTGCTCGGCAAAACGCTCGACCCCAACTGGTCGGTCGGCATTCTCGCTCCGGTGATGACGCTCGTTATGCTGTTTGTCTCCCGGCGGATCTTCAACTGGTCGCTGAATCACTACCGTTCGGCCAGCAGTTGAGCCTCAGTAGTGAAGTGAGCGGAGCCAGCTTGGAAACGACTCGCACTTGAGCATCGGTCTGCAATCCCGATTGCGACCACTGGGCAAGCACTGCGGCACTCGGTAGTTCGTGCAACACGATCACGGTATTTGGTAGCGGAAGTCGTGAGACTTCCGAACTTGCGTTGGGAGCGGAACTCTCACGAGTTCCGCTTTGTAAAGTTGGATTGGAATGCGTGTCCAACAGTCGCTGCAATTCTCGCAGGCGATGCGGCTCGGGATGGGCGTCGAACAGCAGAATGTCCCAAGCTTCATCGACACCGACAACTTCAGCGGCAAGCAGGTTGAGTTCATCCTCCAGCATCGAGCGGTACTCCGTATCGGGACCATCGACCGCCACTCGGAGGGATTTGAACGCTGATTGAGAATCGAGAGCGTCGACGGCAGGTGAAGCATACCGCTCCTCGACGCAGTCGGCTCGATCGGCCGTGATTGCCAGCGGCGATCGTTCACCACGAATCACCGCAAGTTCCGCCAGAATACGTTCGGGAAGCACCGCGACAGGCACCCACGCCGCTGGTGGCCACGCGCCCCGAGTGCGGCCAGCCGACTCCGACCAAGGGCCATAACCACAGACGATGCGCGCGAGGGGATGACGTTCGATGAGTCGTTGAACCTCCATCGGCGTGTACTCGTCTGGATGCCGTTCCAGCACGACGATCAGTTCGGGCGGGTTGGCGCTCGATACTGAAGCACTCTGGCTATCGAGATCGCTTAAGCGACGAACCTGCTCGAACGTCACGCCCTTAAGTTCTCCCACGAACTCACCGAACCCGATGAACTCGGCGTCGTCAATCTGTCCGATGATGAGCAAGCGGGGAGGCATCTCAATTTGTTCCACGTCGCGACCGTGAGTACATAATCGAACCGACAACGATCAGCAGAGCCGCGAACGCCGGCAGGATGACCAAGACCTGATCGGGCCGGCTTGTGATGGCCAGGCCCATCACTCCCGCCAAGCCTGCATAGTACACGAACGGCACCAGCGTGCGGCGGATGACGGCTCCCTCCTTGCCAATCAGTCCGACAACAGCCGAGGCGGCGACGACATTGTGAACGCAGATCATATTCCCCGCCGCCCCGCCCACGGCCTGCAGAGCGACGATCCAGATCGGATCGACATGAATATCCAATCCCACTTTGAACTGGAACAGCGAGAACATCATGTTGCTTACCGTGTTGCTGCCGGCGACGAAAGCCCCGAGACCGCCGATGAAGGGCGAAAACATCGGCCAGGCGCGGCCAGAAAGATCGGAGACCGCTGACGCCAGCACGAAAGGCATCTTCTCGTAGCCATTCGCTCCCCCGGCGCTTTCGATAAAGACTTGCACCATCGGCACCGTAAAGACGAGGGCGGTCGAAGCAAGCAACGTCGTGCGTCCCGACTTCTTCCAGGCCGTTGCGAGTTGAGCCGCCGACATGCGATGCAGAAAGTAACAACTCGTCGCCACGACGATGAACACTGTGCCCGGAATCGCCAATGGAGCGATCGTGCCGGTCGTGATCGTGGTTCCCAGAATCTCGCTCCACTCGAACGACCATCGCTTGAGCAGCTTCGAAACCGACCAGCCTGTCCAGTGCGTCGTATCGACCTTGGAGATCACGAGCAACAGGGCCACGAGAACATAGGGAGTCCACGCCAGCCATGTGGGGATCGTTAAAGCGGAGTCGACAGTGTGCGCTGCCTTGGACTCGGCGGGCGACGCGCTCGCGCTTGCAGCGAGTGGCAGCGACGACCAGTCGTGCTCCCAACTCTCTCTCGGAGGAAACTCCCACGTCCCATCCGTCGGCAGCAACCAGCCACGCTTGGCGGCTGTCATCACGATGGCCAGCCCCGTCAATCCGCCGAGCAGAGAGGGAAATGCGGGGCCGAGTCGCCATGCCGTCAACAGATAGGGGACCGTCATTGCCAGCGAGGCGAACAACGCGAACGGCCACACGCGGAGTCCCTCGCGAAAGGAGCGATTCGTTCCGAACAGACGCGTCATCACCGCGACGACGAACAGCGGGATCAACAAGCCCGCCACCGCATGCAGAGCGGCCACGCGCAGGCCGACAACGTGCAGCAGTTGCGAATGCTCCCAGCCGATCGCGGAGGCATAGTCTCCCACGACGGGATCGCTCAATCCCTCGGAAACGCCAAAGTTGATCGGCGTCCCCACGGCTCCGAACGAGACGGGCGTGCATTGAATCATCATTCCCGCGATCACGGCGGCCAAAGGAGGAAACCCCAATCCCACCAGCAGCGGCACAGCCACGGCAGCCGGCGTGCCGAACCCCGATGCCCCTTCGATGAACGAACCGAACAGCCACGCAATGATGATGACCTGCACACGACGATCGGGCGAGAGGCCGCGAAACGACTGCCGGATGCGCGACAACGCTCCGCCCACTTCGAGCGTGTTTAAGAGCAGAATGGCTCCGAAGATGATGAACAGCAGCTGAGCGCACAGGATCAATCCCTTGATCGTCGCAGCCGCGACTTGCTCGCCCGAGACCTGCCAGACTCCCAGCGCGAGAACAACAGCCGTCAAATACGACAACGGCATCGCCCGACTGGCCGGCCAACGCAGCCCAACCAGAAAGACAGCGACGACAGCGATCGGCATCAGTGAGAGAAAGGCGAGCATGGGCCGCAGTGTGAAGGATTCCGCGTGCCGTCGAAAGTCTGCGGTCCTCAATGGTGTTTGGAACATAGGTAATCATCTTGAACCCTTCTCCCCCGCGATCGACTCACCTCGACCCTCACCCCCAAAATGTACCGGGCTCCGCGTTCATCGTTTCTCAGTAAGCGAGAGGGAGAATTCCTCCACCAACCTGGCCGGGTGGCGCGCATCCGTCGACGCGTCGATCCCATCGCATTGTTGAACTCGTGCCATTTTGGAAGAGTACAAGAGTACGAGTAGAGACACGCACTTCGTGATACTCTTGCGATACTCTTGCTCGTACTCTTGAAATACGCTTGCTCTCCGGTCACCGGACC
>CALOES010000034.1:0-4630 GCA_942492405.1 uncultured Planctomycetaceae bacterium | reverse complement strand
TCACGTCGACATCGCCGCTGGGGTATTGGCACGAATCCCATTCGGGTTGAAGGAACGGCCACCTATCCCAACATCGCTGATGGCTATAACGTGCCAATCGATTTCTTCGTGCGCTACGAGTTCCCCGGCGGCGTCGAGTTGACGATTGCCGACAACGGTCGCAATGGAGTCTTGTTCACCGGCACCGATGGCCGCATCTTCGTGAACCGTGGCACCGTCGATGGCACGCCAGTCGATAATCTGGCGTCGAATCCGCTGCCGCGAGAAGCCTTCACGCTCTACGACAACGACAACCTTTCACGACCAGAGCGCACGGGCAAGCTCGATGCGATCGTCAATCACATGGGGAATTTCTTCGACTGTGTGCGCGAACGAAGAACGCCGTTGTCCGATATCGAAGGCCAACACCGCAGCGTGACGACGTGCCACCTCGGAAACATCTCGATGAAACTCGGCCGCCCCCTCACCTGGGATCCCGTCACTGAAACGTTCCCAGGAGATGCGGAAGCAAATGCCCTGCTCAGTCGCGAACAGCGCGCGGGGTTCGAAGTCGTGTGAGCCGGCAACTGCGTCAACCAATCGACTGCAAGACCCGCACTGTCTCGACGGCCCCGCGCACTGGATCGAGGGACGTCACTGCGATACCCGACACGACCTTCGTGATGTTGTGATCGACGCGATCGACTTCTCCCCAGACGGAACCGTCGGGAGCCGTGATATAGACTGAGAATGTGTGATGCCCCGTCCCCGGCCGTTCGCCGATGACATGCAGCAGTGCTCGACGGCCAGGCAGCCCGCCGAACAAGAGTTCTCCAATGCGATAGCCGGCCCGCACACGGCCCGAGGTTACCACAGGATGTTGTGGCGCGGGCTTCAGCCCTTCACTCAAGAGTGTCGCACGAACCTCGTCGAGAAACGGCTGAAGATGCCCAGGGTCGGAGATCGCCAGCGAGTTGAGTCCATCGGAAACCACGATCTGCACATCGAACTCACCAGCTTGCTGACGTCTGAGTTGATTGACAATCTCGATGGCCGACACAGAGAGTTGCTCGCCCGATTGCGGATGCAGAATGTAGTTGCTGCGATCGCTCGACTGTGTCATCAGATGCGAGTGATTGGGGATGCCGGCAATGAAGGCAGCATCGAGTTCGGTCCACAGGCTCGCTTTCGAATCCTCGTAAATTCGACGGATGTCGCGATCGAGAGTCGGCTCCAAATCCCAGGTCCGCCGACCGTGCCCCTCGGCGAGAAACACACCTCGCGAGCGCACTTCAGTGATCCGACGGCGGCCTTCCTCGCGGATGACTTCGCTGCGACGCGTGTCTCCCTTGCGACGAAGATACTTCTCGTACACCCAGATCGGATCACCGAAATGCTCGGTAGGCTGATCACGATCATCCAAGATGCCGATCTCTCGAAAGAAGGCCTGCACGCGGTCATCGACCTTGTATCCGAATCGCTCGCGCAGGCGAACATGATCCTGATAGCCCGTCGTCAGGTAGCCGAGCATCGGGTCGATCTTCGTCGGCAGCGCCATCAGGTAGGCGGGGTTGGCGGGCATGATCTGATCGAGGCACCAGTCGAGGTCATCGAGCGACACATCCATATGGAGTGTCGAACAGACATCGAGACCGATCGTCAGGCCGTGAAGCTTGCCCATCACAATGTCTTCGAGGCAGCACCTCACAAGCTGCTCGCGCGTGCGGAAAACCTCGGGACCGATGAAGCCCGCCACATCGTTGAGATGCACCCACGGGGCCGGCGGTTGACCACTCTCGATCTGTGCCTGGGCCACAATTTTGGTCAAAGCCCGCGCGAAACCATACTTGCGAGATTCGTGCAACACCATGTCGAAACCGTGCGCATGACCATTCGTGAAGTCGGCCCCCTGGCCGGTTTCAAAATAGAGTCCGTACTTGCTGGTTCGCCGAGCTGCATGGTCCCGCATCTTCTCGATGCTGATGTCGAACGTATTGTTCGCGGCATCGTTTCCCGCGATGCTTTGAAACCACAGTGCCGTTCGACCGGGTTCATTGCGTTCGACCTCGGCCTGCACATCGATGTGGGCAAGAACGCAATGCGGCAGCACGTCCTCAAGACCGAACGTGACGAGTAAGTCCTGCAGGCACTCTTCGATCGACGCAACCGATTCGGGATCACTCGAAACGGGATTGTTCCCCAGCAGCGCATCACCCACCGCGAAGGCCCACCCATCAAGTACCTGCCAGCGAATGTCGTCGACGTTGTCGGTGGGTGAGTTGGGTTGGATGCGAGCACCAAGGTATCCCCGCGAACCGACACGACTGCCGGGCAATGGATGAAAGACTTTTGAGCCAACGGCGATCAATTCGTCGTTATTCATCAACTTGACCAGGCAGCCAATGATGTCGCTGGGCAAGCCGATCGCGATGGTCTTGACCTCGTCTTCCGTTCTCGTGAGGACAAACTGCTTCAATTCATCGAGCGTCATGCCGGAAACCGAGTCCCATGCTTGGCTGTCGACGTTTGAAGTCAGCAACGCGTGCAGGTCATCCTCGTAAACCGGAGTCGCCGCCAAGTCGGCCAGTCTCGTGTTTGCCAAGAGCAGGCGTGCGTTGATCCGCGAAGCGTCATCGGCGGCGGCGATGCCGACGACTTGATCCCCTTCCTTGAAGTCGTTGGCCGCGCCCAGGATTTGGCGATAGAGCGTGATGTCGAACTCACCACGTCGTCGACGCACATAGCTGAAGACATCTTCGCGAGGTTCAATCTCAACAATTGACACGCCGTTCGTGGTGGCATCGTCACCGACTACAGACCAAGGCCATTGAGCCGCGCCACCAGTGATTGCCAGAAGTTGCACGAAGCGTCGTCGATTGAACATGTGACTCCTTTGTCGCGGCTGATTGCAGATAGTCAGGTTGCTATTCGTGAAACGTGCATTCCGCCGAACATCGCCTGATGCATGATGAAATGAACACAGCCGCCGGCACCGGAAATGATACTGAATCTACTCGATCAAGTTCGATATCTCGCTCTTGATTGCAGCATGCTCTGCATTACGGGTATGCGGAGCTGCCCCGTCGAGACTGTTGACGCATCCTTTCTCCGACGCGAGAATCAGACTCGGTTCGAGTCATCGTGACACACAAGCTGCGAACCTGAGCGTGCCGAATGGCGTCAGCAGTTGGTGATAGTTTGACAGTTGCCATCGATGCTGTTGGCGTTTCGCCGCCACGAGAATGGGTAGCACGCGCGTCCCCGTAGATCAATTGGATAGATCGTTGGCCTCCGAAGCCAAAGGTTGCTGGTTCGAATCCAGCCGGGGATACTTGACAGGGAAAGGACTTACGTCGAGCCCTCATCTCGACTATCCTGTCTGTCACAGAAGTTGTCACAGAAAAACGGCCGGCGTCAGCTGTCACTGACGTCGGCCGCCACGAACCTTTCGGCTCGTTCCGGGTTTCCTATTCCTGGTCGGGAGGTTTGTGATGCAGAAGTTTTCGAAACCGTGGTACCGCGAGTCTCGCAAGACGTGGTACGTCACCTTGGATGGCCGGCAGATCAATCTTGGTCGTGATCGGAAGGTTGCGTTTGCGCAGTACAAGCAGCTGTTGGCGCGACCGAAGAAGCAGCGGGCCACGTCGGAATCGTTGGCGGTCGTCATCGACGCCTTTTTGGAGTGGACGCAGAAGGCGCGATCCCCGGAGACCTACGAGTGGTATCGATACCGCTTGCAGCGATTCGTCGGGCGTCACCCTGACATGCGGATCAGTGATCTGCGGCCCTACGACGTCCAGCAATGGGTGGACTCGTACGAGCTTTCGAACAACTCTCGCCGAAACCTCATGCGTTCGATCAAAAGATGTTTGCAGTGGGCAGTCACGCAGGGTTACCTCGACCAGAGCCCAATTCAGCATCTGGAGTTGCCGGGCGCTGAGCGGCGAGAGATCGTCGTCTCTCAATCCGAATACGAGACGCTGGTCCGATTGGCCGGAGATGACAACCTGCGTGACCTGCTCGTCGTCACCTGGGAGACGGGCTGCCGGCCCCAAGAGTCGCTGCGGGTCGAGGCCCGGCATGTCGACATCGAGCGCTCGCGCTGGGTGTTTCCCGAGTCGGAAGGCAAGACGGGCGTCAGGATCGTCTACCTGACGGACGAAGCCTTGGCGATCACGCAGCGGCAGCTGTTGAAGTATCCGTCCGGGAAACTGTTTCGCAACGGCGACGGACGGGCCTGGACAACCGACGCGGTCAACTGTGGTATCCGCCGCATTCGCGAGCGGATGGGCAAGGCGATTCTGGAGGAACAAGGAGTCCAGTTGACCGCAGCCGAGATCGAAGCCTGTATCGGCGAGCTGAATCCGGTCCGTCGACGGCACGGCCGTCCGCTGACGAAGACGGAGGCCGAACTCCGCGAAGAGGCTCGCAAGAAACTGTGGAAACGAAAGCGGGCCGCCGTGGTCCCGTCCTACTCGCTCTACGCCCTGCGTCACTCCTGGGCGACGCATGCCCTCGAACGGGGGGTCGATCCGTTGACGGTAGCGATCCTGATGGGGCATAAGGATCCCTCGATGTTGGCGCGGGTGTATCAGCACTTGTCGCATAATCCAGAGCACATGCTGCTGCAGGCGAAACGGGCGGTGGGTTA
>CALOES010000033.1:0-31518 GCA_942492405.1 uncultured Planctomycetaceae bacterium | reverse complement strand
CGCACTTCGTTTAACCTGGATTATTCACGAAGGTGTGAACGGAAAGGGCCTCTGCTGGGTTTAAGTTGTAGTTGTTGGGCAACTTAACCACCGCAGCGGAGGCCGATGATGAGTATACAGAGTGCGAGTCGTTTTGCAGGGTTTCGTTGGCTGGGGCGAGAGGTCGAGTGGGAGGCGGCTGAGGAGAACCTCAGTTCCGACGGAGGCCAGTTGCTAGAGCTTCAGCGAGTTGATCACCGATCGTCGTCGACGCCCGGAGCATTCGGCGTGGAGCATGGTGTGCCAGCGGGTGTTCGGCATCATCGCCGGTTACGAGGACCAGAACGATCACGACACGCTGCGGAGCGATGTGATCTTCAAGCTGATGGCGCGCCGCACCCCCACGCAGGAGGATCTGGCCAGCCAGCCCAGCCTCTCGCGGTTGGAGAACGCGGTAACGGCCGGCGATCTGCTGCGGATGCGGGACTGGTTCATCGACCGCTTCGTGGAATCGTTCCAGACGCCGCCTGAGCGGCTGACGCTGGATGTCGACACCATGGACGACCCGGCGCACGGCAAGCAACAACTGACGCTGTTTCATGGCTACTACCGACAGTATCAGTACCAGGTGCGGCTGACGACCTGTGCCGAGAACGATCAGGTGGTCCTCCCTACACTGTTGTTCGGCGATGCCTCTCCCAAGCTGGGCGCGGCCGACGAGTGGCAGCAGATCGTGACGCGACTGCGGGAGCGGTTCCCGGAGATGCCGATCCACTTCCGCGGGGACTCGGGATTCGGCGGACCCGAGGAGTATCGCGTGCTGGAGTCGCTCCCTGGGGTGACCTACACGCTGGGCATGAAGATCAACCAGAAAATCAAGCGTCTGGCGGCAGCTCCACTGGAGGAGGCCCGGGCCGCGCACGCCGCCACCGGCCGGCCGCAACTGCGTTATCTGGCGCTGGAGAAGTCCAAGTCCAAGTACTGGAAGACGCCCAAGACGGTGGTCGTGAAGACCGAAGTCACCGCGCACTCCAGCAGCCAGCGGGTCGTGATCACCAACCTGCCCGAGGCCGCGCGCGATCCCGCGGGCGTCTATCGCAACTACGCCCTCCGCGGAGAGAGCGAGAACCGCAACAAGGAACTCAAGTGCGACCTGTGCGTCGACCGCCTCAGGGACCACCGCTTCATGGCCAACTGCTTCCGCGTGAACCTGCACTGCCTGGCGCACAATCTCGTGGCCGCGCTGACCGAGCAGGATGTGGAGATCATCCTGCAGAAGGCGCTGGAGCAGCACGCCGACGAGAAGCCCCGGATCATCTCCGACAACGGGCCGCAGTTCATCGCGCGAGACTTCAAGGAGTTCATCCGTCTGACGGGCGTCACCCACGTGCGGACAAGTCCTTACTATCCCCAGTCCAACGGCAAGCTCGAACGCTGGCACGGCAGCCTCAAGCGGGAGTGCATCCGGCCCACGTGTCCTGCGACGCTCGACGAGGCCCGGCGCCGAGTGGCTGCGTTCGTCGAGCATTACAACCACGTGCGGCTCCACTCGTCGATCGGCTACATCACTCCGGCCGACAAGCTGAACGACCTGGCGGAGGTGATCCACGCCGAACGCGACCGCAAGCTGGAAGAGGCCCGCCAGCGCCGCCAACTCGCGCGGGAACCTGCAGGAGGTTGCCTGATGGTCTCCCGCAGACGACAATCGACTTCGACTTGGGCGGAGGATACGGCTCTGCAGCGGTGCAACCGGAGCGCCGACCCAAGGGTTGGAGTTGAAGGCCGAGTCGGAGACCTCTTCGGCTCGGCCCCAATTCAACACCTTCAACTTCAACACCAAAGCGAAAAACCTTCGCGGCACGATGCCGCGACACAACGACACGACGTCGACACCTCAACTCACTAACGCCGACCAGTCAGAATTCCAGTTCACGCTGAACCAGGACAGATTCTCGCTAAGTCTCCTATTTGGCTGGCTGAACATGCAGGGCTGTGCCTCAGCCCACTGAGAATACTTCCGCACCGCTTCGTCGTAGCTGTCGGCTCCCTCAATGTCACCGTCTTCGCCGATTGGGTTCTCCAGACCGTTGAGAATCTCCATGCCAACCGCCACGGGTACTTCGTACCAGACGTTGCGGAAAGCAATATGTAACTGGTCGGACTCGTTCTCATCGCGGGGATCTGCGGCGATTCGGCTTCAACTGGCTTCCTCCTGCTCGGTGTTGCGACAACCAGATTCGCACCACGAATCAGGCGGTTAGTAAAATCGCAACTCGAAGGCGGCAGAATTGCCGAGCAGGTTTCGATCTCAAACCGCTCCAAATCCGTGTTGAATCGGGAACTACCTGCAAGACGCAGCAAAGCCGAATAGGTACAGTTTCAGCCCTTAATCAGATCACTCGACCCCGTAAATCAGACCAATCAGACCATTTTTGGCCGATTTCGGGGTGTTTTCCGAGTCCAAATGAAACAGGCGGATTCGCCTAAAAAGAAAGCCAGTAACGACTTAAGTCGTTACTGGCAAGGGATTTAGGAGTGGAGGCGGGGGGAATTGAACCCCCGTCCTGAGAACCCTAAATGGCAGCTTCTACGTGTGTAGTCTGTTGTTCGAGTCTCGCCGCGCTTCAGCACACTAGACAAAGCGTGACGCGGCCAGGTCGCAACAAGTCTCGCTACCGGCGTAGTGACCAGTGACCGGTAGCCAGCCCGATTTTTTGACCAGCTTTCGGACTCCTCAGGCGGGGATTCCTAGACTGGGGTTGCCGTTATTAGGCAGCCATAGAAAACTGCGGATTGGCAGTTAGTGTGTGATCAGCTTTTTACGTGGCAAACTGATCAACCACGACACGCCACCGACATTCCCGGAGAACCAGTCGATTCCGATCGCCCCCTGAGGATGCAAGTGAAAAACTCGTTGAAAGCCGCTCCCGACGCATCAATACATCGTTCGCGGCTTTCGATTCGCGGGATATCCCGCGAACCATCCAACCTTCAAGGGTAGCATCGACCGATCGCCGGTCAAGACTTGCGTTCTCTTTCGCTCGGATTCGCCCCGAGAAGTTCGACTTAGTTCTCGAAGAACTTGCTCACCGGGATCTCGATCGGATCGAGAGTCGTCGTTTCGCCGTTGACGATCTCAACTTCGAGGGATCGCTCGACGTAGCCCACCCGTTCGTGCCAGACGCGAAACTCGTGCGTCCCTGCCGGCAGGTTCTCGATCGTAAAACGTCCTTCGGCATCGGTGACGGTGGCATAAGGATGATCGACAACGACCCAGTACGCCCCCATGTGCGGGTGGATATCGCAACCCACCTTTACGGGCAGCGATTCCGGCTGCGGCATCTCTAACGCGATTCCCGTCTGGTCGTTCGCCGTCAGAATGCTGTTGAAGGGCTGATTGCGGAAGGGATACGTATGGACGTTGTGGGCCACCGCATCGTTCGAGATCAGCCGGATGGCCTGATCAGTCCGTACGATCATCGTATGCGGCAGGAACACACATCCTTTCTGGTCGAACATCACTTCATCTTCAACACTGGCCGCCAGGTCCGGATGGATGCTGTCGGGAGCCGACCGCATATAAATGAAAACATGCGAAACGCCGCCGGTTTCGGGATCGAACTGACGCGATTGATCCGGAATCGCTTCGGCGGCACAGACAGCGGCATCTTTAACCGTCGCATCTCCCTGCGCGATGAGCGGAGGAATCTCAGGGACGTCGCCACCGACGATAAACTGGCCTTCGAAGTTACCCCATTGGGCCTCAGCCGTCGTGAGGCTGACGCATGCGAGGCACAGCCCCAGCAGTAATGAAAAACGAGTCATCGAATCCTCCACAGAAATGGAATTGAGGCGGGAGCACTACTCGCTTGCGTACTGCTCACGGAGTGCCGAGTTCGGACGAGACCGAAAGGATCCTGGTCTCGCCCCTTTATTATGGCCAATTGACGACGAGTGGCAACGGTGGGCCTTCAGCCGGCTGAAACACAAGTGGGCATCGTGGGGTTGCGCCTGGTTTCTGCTTGGGGTGGCGTCTGCATCGACGTTGCGGAATTCGTCATCCGTCATTCCCCCGGTCGTGGACCGGGGGCTCAATGACGACCAGGCGCAACCGCGACGGTAGGGGTAGAAATGTGAGTTCGTCCGGTGACGTCCTGGAGGACAACGTGTCCTCAAGGCGTAGTCGGGCCGTGGCAGCCGGCGGGAGGCCTATTCCTTGCTCGTCGTCCGATGTGTGCGCACACGACGGAAGTTTCCACGGACCCGGCGCGTGAATGAGCCGCTGCGTCACTCAGCACGAGCTCCCCCGTAGGGTCGATCGGCCCAGGCGGGCGCCCTGCGCGTCCGTCCCTGGTTGTTGACTTCGGATTCAGACATCATCCCGAATGCTCACCCCATTCGGGATGATTCTGGTCAGAACGACGATCTCCGGTAGCAAGCGAATGAACTACCGGAACGGTTTTGTGAGAAGAAGAGAAATGAGGGGCGAGGAGTCACATCTTCGTCTCTCATTTCTCGACTCTCAGGACTGTTCGCGCAAGTTTGACGGGGCCGCCGCTTCGTTCGGAGCGATGGCGAAAAATTAAACAACGCGAGGAGCGAGGAATGTGAGAGTCCGACCTGCGGTCAACTGCTCCCCGCTGGCCCGTGTCGTCGAGAATGATGCCGATCGCGGGCGGAAGTGATCGATGCGTGCTCTCCAACCGTTGCCGACGCTTTTGGAATCGGTGATGGGTGCCTACGATACATCCCATCTTCAGATGCGTCTCGATCGACTGATTGTCATTAAGAAGTCATGCCACAAAAACGCGTTGTCACTGCGACGATCAACTGCCGGGAAGAATCATTCCTCTGCGAGCCACGGCAGACGTTGCTCGAAGTGCTGCGTGACACTCTCGGGCTGACCGGACCCAAGGAGGGTTGCGGCAACGGAAACTGTGGGGCCTGCACCGTGCTGATCGGCGGTCGGCCGGTCGTTGCTTGCCTCGTGCTCGCCGTTGAGTGCGAGGGAGCCGTCATCGAGACGATCGAGGGAGTCGCCACAAACGGCTGCCTCGCTCCGCTGCAGAAGACGTTTCTCGAAAACGCGGCGTTGCAGTGCGGCATCTGCACGCCCGGGTTCATCATGTCGGCCAAAGCCCTGTTGGCCGAGAACCCCGATCCGAGCGAAGAAGAGATTCGCTTCTACCTCGCCGGCAATCTTTGTCGCTGTACGGGCTACGACAAGATCATTCGTGCCGTGCAGGATGCCGCTCGGTTGCAGCAGACCGAGACGGCCAATGCCTAGCCTTTTGAAATCCTCCCTCACCGTCTGAAGGAATGAGCCGCCCGTGAATGCCAGCGATCCTCAGCAGGTTTTAGAGCGGCTTCGATCCGCGCAAAAGTCGATCGGCGTCGAACTCTCGAAGGCGATCGTCGGTCAGCACGATGTGATCGAACAGGTGCTGATCACACTCTTCTCCGGCGGCCATTGCTTGATCACTGGCGCGCCGGGACTGGCGAAGACGCTGCTGGTGAAGTCGATCGCGCAGGTGTTCCATCTCAAGTTTCAGCGCATTCAGTTCACACCCGATCTGATGCCCGCCGACATCACCGGCACCGAGATTCTGGAAGAGGATGCGGAAGGCAAGCGTCAACTCGTGTTCGTCCGCGGTCCGATCTTTACCAACGTGTTGCTGGCCGACGAAATCAACCGCACGCCGCCGAAGACTCAGGCCGCATTGCTGGAAGCGATGCAGGAGCATCAGGTGACGGCTGCCGGCCAGCGTTACGGGCTGCCGCTGCCGTTCTTCGTCCTTGCGACACAAAATCCGATCGAGATGGAAGGAACGTATCCGCTTCCCGAAGCGCAGCTCGATCGCTTCATGCTCAATGTCGTGATCGACTATCTCCCGCTGGCCGACGAAGTGACGGTTGTCGAGCGCACCACGTCGGTCTCCAACGAGACGATCGAAGCACTCTTCTCCGGCGAAGACGTCCAACAGTTCCACGAAATGGTTCGCAAAGTGCCGGTCGCCCGAGAGATGATCGAGTACGCCGTGCGGCTCTCGGCGGCGACACGCCCTCACCGCGAGGGGACGCCGGGCTTCGTGAACGACTGGGTGAGCTGGGGGGCCGGTACGCGGGCTTCGCAGTACCTCATTCTGGGAGCGAAGGCGCGGGCGGTCATCAAGGGGAGAAGCCATGTGTCGAAGGAAGACATCCAGTCGCTGGCCCGCCCTGTTTTCCGGCACCGGGTGCTGATTAACTACCGCGCCGAGGCGGAAGGGGTCAGCGTGGAGAATGTCGTTGCGCGATTGCTCGAAACGGTCGAGTGAGTTGCTGTTTCGCCGGAAAGCCCCATGAATGAGGGAATTCAGATCGGCCGTTGGTTGGTCCGGGCTGACGTGGATCGGACACGAGAGGCCCACTCGAAACTCAATCAGAGTGGAGCTGCGAAGTGCTCCTGTACCGGTTGTCAGAACTTCGAGGCCGTTCGACCGCAACTCCTTGCTGGTCCGCTTGGCGGCATCCTGGACGAGTTGGGCATCACGCCCCCCTGGGAAGTCGAAGTGTACGAAATGGGGCGATCGGCATCCGGCCTTCACCACTACGGGGGCTGGTTTCACTTCGTGGGGACTATTGAATCGGGTATCGATAAGTCGCCGCTGACCAGCGACGACGACTGGGAATCGCTGTCAGAGACGTTGTCGGTGGCATTAAACACCGATGTCGCGCTCATGCGCGAGCCCTTTGCAGGATTGCCGCTCGTCCAACTCGAGTTCGCTGCAGAGCTGCCGTGGGTCATCCCCGCTGATGAGCCGGAGTGAACTGGTCGACCGACTCGTTGCCCCCGATCCCGCAACATGCTTGATTCTGCTCGAAAAGTACACAAGACTGTCATTCATCAAATCTTGATGATGTTTACTTCGCGCTTAACGGAGCATCGACCATGTCGCAGTCCAAGTTTTGCCTCGGAATAGTGCTCGTTGCAACGGTGCTTGCCATGCCGGCGGCATGTTGGGCACAGACCGCTGACGAGATCGAAGAGGCGCGCCTGCTGGGACTGAAGTACATTCAGTCCGAACAACAGGAAGATGGAAGCTGGATTTATGAGGGACACTCGGTCGGCATCACGGCGCTGTGTGCGCTGGCATTGATCGAGAACGGCGTGCCGGTGTCGGACCTGACGATTGAGCGTGCTCATCGTTACGTCGTCCGCAATCATGATGAGCAGCGAAACACCTACGATCTCGCACTGTCGATCCTGCTGATCGACCGCATCGGCGATCGCGAAGACCGTGATGCCGTTCGCACGTTGGCCTGCCGGCTGATCTGTGGTCAGAACACCGAAGGGGGTTGGAGCTACACAAACCCGAAGGTTCCGTCGAGCCTGCTCACCAACAAGAACGACCGACCCGATCCGCCCGAAGGGACGGGGGACAACAGTTGCACGCAATTCGCCGTGCTCGGACTCTGGGTCGCGTCGCGCTGGGGCGTCGATATCGAAGAGACGATGGTGAACGTCGATCAGCGGTTCACCGATACTCAAGAGGAAGATGGCGGCTGGCCGTACAATCATGGCGTGGAAGAGGCCGCCTCCGGGTCGTCGATGACGTTTGCCGGCCTGTTCTGTCTCACCGTCGCCCGCGCGACCGAACTTCGTGAAGAGCAAGCGAGAACACAGTCGGCGGGGAACGCGGGGAACGACGATTCGTCCGAAGGTGATTCGTTGATCACCGACCCGGTGTTCTCTCACGGGCTCGAACGCGCGGGGCAGTTCGCGGGCGGTATCGGAAACGGGTCACCGCGCTACTTCCTGTGGTCGGTCGAGCGGCTGGGCGTGTTGCTCGGCCTCGAACAATTCGGCACGACCGACTGGTTCACCCGCGGGGCTGCGGCGCTCATTGCCACTCAAGGCGAAGACGGCTCATGGGAACATGGCACCTGGGGCAAGCTGAGCGATACGTCGTTTGCCATTCTGTTCTTGCGAAGGGCGAATCTGGGAAGCGATATTTCGCGGCTGCTCGAAGGAGAGCCGGACGAAGCCTTCCAAATCATCAGTCAGGAAGAAGAACCGCGTTTCCGCACGCTGGTCGAAGCCCTCGCGGCGGCGGCCGACGGAGACGTGATTCACGTGGAAGGAGATGGTCCCTTCGAGATGCCTCACATCGATCTCGATCAGAGTGTGCGCATCGTGGCGGGTGCCGGATACGAACCTGTGTTCATTTACGAGATCGGTTACGATGCCGACGGTCGTCGCTCGCGTCCGGAGGAAGATCGCGAGGCCCGCCACATGATCCGCACGCGTGCGGGAACGCTGGAAATGGAAGGGCTGCTGTTGCAGTTCGATCCGCCCAATCTCGGCCGCGCCATTACCGACTGGTCGACGATTCGCGTCGAGGGAGGCAATCTGCGATTGCTCAACTGCCGTATCAGCGAGTCGAACGGAGCGGGAGCCGCGGGGATTTACATCACTCAGCCGGGGGAAGTGTTTCTTCGTAATTGCATCTGCGTCGGGGGACGCGCGGCCGTGGAAATCCTGACGACCGGCCTGCATCAGGTGACGATCGAGAACAGCATCGTTTTCGCTACACATGCTTTTCATGTCTTCAATGGAGCGGCGGGCACCGACGCCAAGCTCGAATTGACGCTGCAGCGCTGCGCGATTCATGGCGAGGAGATTTTCTTCTTTCCTCGTCTGACGAATCCCGTCGACATCGTCTGCAATGGCTGCGCCTTGAAGGCGCAATTCCTGGGATCCCAGATGCTCCGCGAACCGAACGGACACGAAGGTTTGACCTGGACTGGATCGAACAACCTGTACGAAGTCACGCAATGGGTCGGCGCGGCGCGAACGATCAACACGCGCGTCACCGATGCGGCGTCATGGAGCCGATTCTGGGGAGGGACGGATGCCGACGGGCTGGAACGCATCATCTCGTTCTCGGGCCGCAGGAACCTGGGGGGCTTTACGCACGGCATCCGCGGACAGGACTTCGAATTCCCCTCCGACTCGAACATCTATGCCTATCGGCGTCGACTGGGGATTGAGCCGCTCATCACCGGCCCCGGTGAAGGCTACGCCCGATACCGGGAGAGCTTCGATTATCGCACCTGGGAAGATCCCGATCTGGAAGTCGCGGCCGCGGAATGACGAACTGACGGGCCATCTACTCTTGATCGCGAAACAAATCTGCCCCACCAGACTTCGAATGCCACCGGAGCATTCGAGAGCGTGAATGAAAAACGCCGCTCTTGCGAGCGGCGTTTGATTTGGGGCTAGGAGTCGATGGTCGTTCCGACGCGACTTTCGCGGAGCGAAAGGCGACTATGCGGCCACCGAGCCGTCTTTGTTGAACAGCGGGCGTTCGCCGCGGACGATTTCCGGCGTGATGAGGTACTTCTGGCCGGGCTCCTGGTCGGGGAGCTCGAACATGATGTCGAACATCACTTCCTCGACGACGGCACGCAGTCCGCGAGCACCCGTTTCACGGGCCTTCGCGATCTTGGCGATCTCCCTCAGTGCATCGGCGTGGAACTCGACAGTCGATTCCTCCATTTCGAAGAACTTCTGGAACTGACGGACCAGCGAATTCTTCGGCTCGGTAAGAATGCGGACGAGGTCCGATTCTCCCAGCGGAGCCAACGTCGTGAGGATCGGGAGCCGACCGACGAGTTCGGGAATCAGGCCGAATTCGAGGATGTCTTCGACACTCACTTGAGCGAGGAGTTCCTGCTGTTGCTCCTTGGCCTGCTTCGGATCCTGGCCGAAGCCGATCATCTTGCGACCCAATCGGCGGCCGACGATTTCGGCCAGACCGACGAAGGTTCCACCGCAGATGAAGAGGATGTTCGTGGTGTCGACCTGAATGTACTGCTGCTCGGGGTGCTTACGTCCCCCTTGCGGCGGCACGTTGGAGACCGTTCCTTCGAGCATCTTCAAGAGCGACTGCTGAACGCCCTCGCCCGATACGTCGCGGGTGATCGAGACGTTGTGGCTCGTCTTCCCGATCTTGTCGATCTCGTCGATAAAGATGATGCCCCGCTGAGCCGACTCGATCTCGAAATCGGCGGCATGCAGCAGTTTGAGCAACAGGTTCTCGACGTCTTCGCCGACGTATCCCGCCTCGGTGAGAGTGGTCGCGTCGCCGATGGCGAAGGGGACTTGCAGGTACTTCGCAAGGCTCCGCGCCATCAACGTCTTGCCGCATCCCGTGGGGCCGATGAAGAGGACGTTCGACTTATCGATCTCGATGTCGGCGTCACCCGATTCGGCGGCGGTGAGTCGCTTGTAGTGGTTGTGAACCGCGACCGCGAGAATACGCTTGGCCCTTGTCTGCCCGATCACATACTGATCGAGATGGGCAACAATCTCGCGTGGAGCGGGAATGCGCGTGAAGAGCTTCTTCGGCTCGCCCCGGCGCTTCCGCTCCTTATCGAGGATGGAGTGGCACAGGTCGATGCATTCACCGCAAATATAAACGTCGGTTGGACCCTCGACGAGGGGGCCGACGTCGCGGTAGCTCTTCCCACAGAAGGAACAATTGGCATTTTTCTTGCCAGTTCCCCGTTTGGTTCCCAAATCTTTCTCGGAAGGCATTCGTGGTCCTTCAAGGCTGTCGATCGAAACTCGATCCACTTCACTCTGAAGCCGCCTCCGATTCTCGGCCGCCAGAGTCGATGGTATTGTGAATCATCATGATCCGCACGACACGTACATGCCGAACGGTGTGCCGTCTCCTAATCGTCGGCAATTCCGATTTACTCGGACTGCCTCTCACCTTCTTTTGGAGGAGGTGAGTCTGTCGGCACGTTTGCCGCCAGACGACTCCTGATGGATCGGAATTCTTCTTCGGTCAGGTCACCTTCCCGGCGCAACTCTCTGAATTGCGTCAGCAATTCATTCGAGTCAGCCGCACGACCTGCATCTTCCCGCCACCAGGAACGAAGTCGGTACACAACTCCGGCAAGTATCAGCAGAGCAACACACAGGCCAATCCACGCGAAAATCGATTCGCCCAGAAAATCCCAGACGCTCGTCGGCCTGCGATGGATCACTCGAGGCTGATTCTCCACTGCTGCAATCCATTGCGAACGAATTATCCCTCCCCAGGACGATCCGAGCAAGGGCAGCATCGGCGATTCCAGCCGATGCCATTTCGGAAACTCTTGCAACATCCCATGCAAGTTCTGCACAACAGCCCCGATCAACTGGCGACCTCGTCCAACACATCGACATGGACGTAAATGGGCAGAATCGGATCGTGATGCACCGCCAACGCGATGGCGTCACTGGGCCGACTGTCGAGCGACAGTAATTCTCCCTCCCGCATGATGCGAATCTCGGCGTAATAAACCTGATCGACCAAGCTCGTGACCACTATGTCTTGAACCTCGCCTCCCAGCAGTTCGATCGCATTCTTAAGGAGTTCGTGCGTCGGCGGTCGTGGCGGCACAACCTGCTGCACGCGGCGATCGATACTTGAGGCCTCGAAAAACCCGATCAGAATCGGCAGCGATCGTTCACCTTCAACCTCCCGCAGGAAAACCACCTGCTGGTCGTTGATCTCGCTGATCATGATCCGGGCCAGTTCCATTTGAACGAGCACGGTTGTCCTCCCCTGCAATGACGCTCGCAGCGTCTTGTCTCTGGTCACTTCGTCTGAGTCTCTAGCGTATCATCCCGGATGGGGGTGATGATAATGTCCAGCCCGATGGCCGTCGTTTCGATCTTCCACTCGTTGCGATGCCAGTCGCGGATCATTCGCCGCGATTCCAGCCGATCGAGGGTCTGTTCGACGTAGATCGGCACCTTGTCTTCATATTCCTGGATGAGGTTCAGCTTGCGGCCGATCAGGTCGAGAACCCCGGTCAGGGACGAAAACCCGTGTTGAGTCACCCATTTCTCCCCCTCGGGAGAAGCGGGATCGGGACCCTGCAGGGTCAGTTTGAACGACTTCGCCGTCTTCCCGATGCTGGCAAACAGTCCGTCTCCGAGGCCGATGTAGTCTTTATGCAACACTCGAACGGCCCCCTTGCGGACCTGGGCGGCCTTGTAGACCTGATCGAGATCGGTCTCCAGGAAGTCGGATTTGAGTGCCAGATTGAGTGCCTTGGCAAGATTCCTGAGGGCCAACGCCTCGGTTTGAGTCTGCGGCGAGATCGACATCTCCAGATCGGTGATCGTCCCCGCTTTCCGGGCCGTAATCACATCTCCCGTCCCCGAGGTGGGCAATCCCAAAGCGATGTCGAAATCCCCCTTTTCAGGTGCGTTCCCCACATCTCCCATAACTCTCCCCCCCGCCTCGTTGAAGTCCGGCGAATTCTGACGACACTGGTCGCACCGACCTTATACTCTACTGTCCGAGTCTAAAGATCGCAGGGGACCAGGCAAGCGACATGGGCCGGGATTCGGTGTCAACCGAATTCCAACAGCGGCTCAACAGTTGGGATTGATGCCCTCGCTCGCCAGGCACTTTGCGACCCACCCTAGAATTGATCTCGCCAGAGATTCTCCTCGTGCGCATCCTCTTCTTTTGCCACTACTTCCCGCCCGAAGTCAATGCGCCTGCCTCCCGCACCCACGAGCATTGCCTCCGTTGGGTCAAGGCGGGGCACGAGGTCACTGTCATCACTTGCGTCCCGAACTGTCCGGATGGAGTCGTATTCGACGGGTACCGGAATCGGTTTCGCAGGCAGATTGAGACCGTCGACGGCATTCGCGTCGTACGTGTCTGGACCTGGATCGCCCCCAATGCCGGGACGTTTTGGCGGATTGTCAATTACTTGAGCTACTTGGTGTGGGCCTCCTGGCGGTCCCTCTTTGAGAGCCGGCCCGATGTCATCATCTCGACTTCGCCGCAATTCTTCTGTGGATGGGCTGGGATCGTTGCCTCGTGGCTGCGCTGGCGACCATTGGTTCTGGAGATTCGCGACATCTGGCCCGAATCGATCGAGGCCGTCGGGGCTATCCGGAAACGACTCCCGCTCAAGATCCTCGAACTCCTCGAACGCTGCATGTACCGCTCGGCTCGACGCATCGTGACGGTCGGCACCGGCTATCGTGACCGCATCGTCGACAAGGTTCCTCAAGTCGCAGAACGCATCGCGATCATCACCAATGGCGTCGATCCCGCTGTCTTTCCGTCGTTGCCGAGGGATGAGGAGTTCCTGGCGCGTTGGGGACTTACCGGCAAGTTCGTCTGTTCCTACATCGGCACGATCGGCATGGCACATGGTTTGGACGTCGCCATCGAAGCTGCCCGCATGTTGCGGGATGCAGGTCGGAATGACATCGCCTTCCTGCTCGTCGGCGACGGCGCGCAGCGCGAGTCTCTGGAGCAGGCCGTCGAGGCCGAGGGACTCGAAGCATGGGTCACCTTTACCGGTAGACTGCCACGGGAGCAGATGCCGACCGTGCTGGCTTCCAGTGATGCGTGTCTGGTGCATCTCCGCGGCACCGAGTTATTCGGCAGCGTGATCCCCTCGAAGATCTTCGAAACGATGGCGTTGGGACGACCGATCATCATGGGCGTCAAAGGGCCTGCCCGAGAAATCGTTCTGGAAGCCGACGCGGGTGTTCCAATGGAACCCGACTCGGCGGAAGAACTTTCGAGCATTCTGATCAAGATGGCCGACGACCGTGCATGGACACTGTCACTCGGCAACCGGGCGCGCGAATTCGTGCTGGCGCGCTACAACCGCGACAGGCTCGCGGAAGAATACCTGCAGTTGCTGAATGACGTCGTCGCGGGATGATCAGAATGCGTCTCGTGGATCGTCCCATGCAAGATGTTCAGGCGAACGATCTTTGTCCGTCGAGTCGCTGGACGAGAGTCGCACACGTTCGCACAACGATGCGACGGGGGCCAGGATCGAGGCTGCGACCGCCAGCCAGAACCATAATGTGAATTCGGTGGAATCATCGGGTGCGTCCTTGAGCAACGGGAATCCCATCGCGATCTGCACAATCAATGTGCCAGCCGCAAGGCCGCTGAACAGCGTCGCCGTAAGCCAGCGCGCGTTTCCCGACTTGATCAACAATGAAGCCAGGATCGCCAGTAAGATCGCCGACCCGAAAACGGCCAGCAGCCAAGCGGCTTTCGGAGGTTCGCGAAACTGCTCCGGAGCCTGTGGGTTCGCCTCGGCGAATTGGCCGTTGACAAGCGTGGTCGTTTCTCCGATCGCGGCCTCGAATCCCGACTGCGAGATGATCACCTCGGTCCCGTCGGGACCATGACAACTGACCTGGAACCAGGGCAATGTGAAGCAGACCAACGCCGTCAGGAGCGTCGTGAGTCTTACGTGTGCAAACCGCATGATGTTTCTCTGTGACAGTCTCGATGAAGTCTTCAGGCGATATCCAGTCTAACGTATCACTCACTTTCGCACAGAATCGCGCCACACCGGCGGACATGCTCCCGCTGGGCCTCGTCCAGCTTCGCCCCACGCAGGTCGTTCGACATCCGCAACGGTCTTCGGGGTCATTTTGGGGAATCGTGTCATCGGAAGAGAATCTCGCCGATACTTCCAAGATTCCCGTTGTGGCGGCGAAGATTACAATACTCGGATCATAGTCTTTCCCGGGAGTCCCGATGCGATCTCCAGCTTGTTACTTGTTTCTGACTGTCATACTCGCGGCCTCCGGCACGGACTTGTATGCCGACGGACTGTTGCTTCAGGCACCCGAAGTGGGTGAGTACATCGAGTACGAGGTCGTGGTGGTTCCCATTCTGGAGGACGACCAAGCAGCTCTGGGGGAGATGCAGGGAACGCTCCGCGTGGCATGCGTCGGCATCGAACAAACTGGCGACACGACTAGCCGCTGGATCGAAACGAGTATCGACCTTACCGGAGAAGGAAACCCCGACTTCCGCTGCGTGTTCAAACTGCTCGTGCCGGATGACGGCGTCGACGACGACCAGGCTTTTCTGCCGATCACTCGCGGCTGGTTTCACATAGACGGTGTTGAAGACGCAACCGAGATCGTTCCCGACCGAGTCAACCTGCATCAACACGGATTCATGTTCATGCGCACGGTCTTGGTGACGGCCGAAGAACCTGCGGAAGCCACTGACGAGAGGACCATTCAAGTCAATGGCGAGGACGTCACGCTCTCCACCACAGTTTGCGGAGAATTCTCGCCGTTGAGTCAGCCGATTGGTGATGCCATTTCGATGACGCTGACCGGCGAAGGAACCTGGTGGATTCGCGATGACGACACGTTTGTTCCAGCCGCCGACCTCATTTGGATGATGCAGCTCGGCGAAGAGGGCCCCACGAAAGGAATGGGCATTCAGCTTGAGGCCATCGAAACCGGCAGCGACGCCGTCACTGAGCAGGTGGACTCGAACTGAATTCTCCGCCATGCGGTTCGCTTCACAATGCACGGCAGATCGAGTTCAATTCTGCCGTCGCTTCGGCGTGTCTGCCGGGGCGGGACACAACCAGGTTGCGCATTGTCGACAAGATGCGAACACAGGGTGTGCCGAGACGGATTCGGTTTTCACGAAGGTCGCCGTGCATGTCTGGTTATTCGATCGGCTTGGTCGCGTGTCTCGCGTTGCCTTTTGGAATGTACGCGTTCGCGGTTCAGGGCCACCGCATCGGCCGACGCAAGCTGTTGTCGAATCCCGAGGCGAAGGAGTTCAGCACGAGCACCGTCGATGCCGCGGTGTTGAGTCTCCTGGGATTGCTCACGGCGTTCACGTTTTCGAGCGCCTACTCTCGTTACGAAACGCGGCGTCAACTGATTGTCGACGAAGCCAACGCCATCGGGACTGCGTATTTACGAGTTGGATTGTTGCCCGCCGGTGTTCAGCCTGAGATGCGCGAGTTGTTTCGCGAGTACGTCGGGACAAGGACGGAAATGTGGGAGGCGCTTCCCGATCGCGAAGCAGCGCTTCAGGTCTATTCCCGCACAGCGGATCTGCAACAACAGATTTGGACCGCCGCGATCGACGCCACCGACGGTGAGACAGCGGGGGACGCACGAAAGCTGCTGATTCCCGCGCTGAATGAAATGATCGACATCACCACAACGCGACTGATCGCGGTGCAATCCCATCCGCCGACAATCGTCTTCGCTCTGCTCTTCACAATTTCACTTGTAGCCGCGTGGCTGGTCGGATTCGGGATGTCGAACACCCCCCATCCCAGCTATTGGCACATCGCCGGTTTCGCCTGTCTGGCCGCGTTGGCCTTCTACGTGATTATCGATATCGAGTACCCGAGACGCGGAATCGTGACACTCGACCAGCCCCACGAACTGTTCACCGAACTACAACAGAGCATGGAATAGTCTCGAAATATCTCCCACGACGATGGATGTGGCGACGTATGCAGTGCTATGTTGCGATGGGAGATTGTCGAGTGATAATGCGACTGGGAATTGTCTTGCTACTGCTCCTCGCGTCGGCGGTGGTTGAGGCGGGCATGCCTGCACCTTTGCCGACACCGTGGACGCCCGACAATCCGGTGCATTCAGCCCGTCCGGCCGATCAGGCGGTCTTGCTGCGCTGGCAGTCCATCTCGTTCTTTTTGATGGTCCTGTTGCTCACCACGTTGGCATTTCGCGCACTTTGGAATTCGCTGGCTTCGGCAACGAGTGGTGAATCGGCCGGGCCCAACGTTCCCAAACTCAGCATCGGTGGAGCATCCAGTCTGGTGCTATTGTGGGGCCTGCTGTTCATCGTCGTGTTGACGATGATTTCGGGTGCCCGCGAGCTAATGACCCCCGGCGCATGGGAAAAGACCGGTTGGACCTATCGCTTGCGAGACTCCGATCTGGCGGTCGACAATTTCACCGAGCGTCGCGATGCTCTGGAAGAACTTCGATTCACGTTGTGGAACTTTGCAGCCAATCACGACGGGCGCTTCCCCGACCGCGATGACCCGGCGATTCCTCCCAGCTTATGGCGCGTGCCGCATGTCGCGGGAGCCGAGTTCCTCTATCGACAGGATGAGTCACTCTCGTCCATTCGTCGGATTCTCGCGTGCGAGCCGGAAACGGACAGTTCTGACCGGTTCGTCCTCTTGACTGATGGCTCAATTGCGGTGATGTCGTCGACCGAGATTGCCGCTGTTTGGCAATCGGCAATTGACCCGATCGGGGAACCATGAACGACGATCAAAACACCGCAGAGCGATCGCCGTCCATTGCAATGCATGACAAGGCGCCCCGGCCGATGATCTACATCACGCTCGGTGCGATTGCACTCTTCGCCTTGTTGTTATTCAACGCGGCTGCTGCCTTCGAGCAGTTGATTCTCGGCTGGTTGTACTTCGCCATACGCGTGGTTCCACAAATGACGGTCGATGTGCCGACAGTTATTGTTGGAGTGCTGTCGCTCGTCGGATTCGTGGTGTTGCTACGGCGCTGGCTTGGCTTCATGGCTCTGCGCCAATTATGGAGTGAACAACAAAGACGACAGTGGACTTCGTGGAGCATGACACTTCGCCTTACTTGCATTCTCCTGCTGTTGTTCGTCTCGGGAACGGCCATTGTGGGACTGGCCCATCAATCGATCTGGCTGTCAACCAGCCGCAACGCAGATCATGCCGACCGCCGCGAGTCGCTGCATGTCACCAGCCTGTCGGATTTCACCGGATTTGGCGATGCCGTGAATTTGCATACGAAGCACGAGCTGCATCAGATCTCGCTGGCGATTCACAACTTTGGCGATGTGTACGGCGGTAGTTTTCCCGCAGGTGGCACTCTGACTGCTGACGGTCGCCCATTGCACGGCTGGATCACCTGCCTCGGACCGTATCTGTCATTCTCGACACATGACGTCGACTTTTCAGTTCCTTTCAACGCCTCTCCGAACGATCGGCTGTTTCGCTGCGGCATGGACCATGTCGTTGTTCGGGGAGTCTCACCCGAGTTCGATGACGAAGGTTTTGGGCTCTCGCATGTCGCCGCAAACGTCCGTCTTTTTCCCGTCGTCGTGACCGACCGCGGCGAACTGAGGGAAGTGACGTCGGCGATTCGCTGGAGCGACCTTGCCGACGGCGGCACGAACACCTTGATGATCGGCGAAGCGGCGGGAGACTTTCAGCCGTGGGGCAGCCCCTGGAACGTGCGCGATGCGAGTCTCGGCCTCAATACGAGTTCTCACAGTTTCGGCACGCCGTTGTCTCGCGACTTCAGCCTGCACGCCATGGCCGACGGCAGCGTCCGGGAAATCTCGCACAACATCGACCAGGAGGTATTTCGGCAACTCGGTGCGCCAACTGGCGACTCTGGGTTCTAAAGTGTCAAGGCATCAACAGCCGTAGCTGTCACATTCGCGGCTGTCGGCGAGTTCTTGCGAATCGGTATGCATGAGGGACTTCGACGACTCGATTCTCTCGCACCGCTGCCTATCATTGGTGCATGCACGATTCTATTGAGTCCAGTCGCCGGCGGTTTGAGGAGTACCGGGAACACCTTGCCGAGCGCGGGGACGAGCCCACTGCGTCACCGCATGCGACTGGTCCCTCGCCGCATGGAGGCCGCCGACCCAAGGGAAAGCGCGTCCGTTCGACGAGCCAGTTGCTGAAGGAATTCTGGCGACTGTTACGCGGACATCGCACGAGTGTCGCCTGGGCTCTGGGAACGCTGACTGTTTCGACCGTGCTGGGCCTCATTCCACCAGCCGCGACGAAGTTCGTCGTCGATAACGTTCTCGGCGGTCAGCCTTTGCCAGCCTCGCTGCCGTTCGTACGGCTGCTTCCGACCGATCGCTGGTCGCTGCTGATCGTGGTGACGATCGTGGTCGTGTCGATTTCGTTCATCAAAGTGGGACTGCATATCTCAGGCCGCTGGGCGGCCACGCGAACTACGAAACGGCTGCAGCTTGGCATCCGCAAGCAACTCTTTGAACACGCGGTCCGCCTGCCGTTGCCGAGAGTGCAGGAACTCAAGTCGGGAGGGATGGCGAGCCTGCTGCGTGAAGACACCGCTGCCATCGGCGAACTCATCTTCGGCCTGCTCTACAACCCCTGGCGGGCGATCGTGCAGCTGGTCGGCAGCCTGTGCATTCTCGCATTCGTCGATTGGAGGCTGTTGCTCGGAGCGGTGCTGATCCTACCGGCGGTCTTCATTTCCCATCGCACCTGGATTCGCGAAATCAGGCCCCGGTTTCGCGACGTCCGCGCGCGCCGGCAGGAGATCGATGGTCAAACCACCGAAATCTTCGGCGGCATCCGCATTGTCAGGGCTTTCGGGCGGCAGCGGACCGAGACGCACCGCATCATGACCAGCAACCATCTGATGGGACGGCAGGAACTTTACGTCTGGTGGTGGATGCGAACGATCGAAGTCATCTGGGGACTGCTCATCCCGCTCGCCACTGGTGGCCTGTTGTTGTACGGCGGCGCGCAAGTTCTCGGAGGGACATTGACCGTCGGCGACTTGATGATGTTTCTCGTCTACCTCGTGATGCTCCTGGAGCCGTTGGCGATTCTCGCGGAGAGTGCCGCCGGTTTGCAGAACGGATTGTCGGCGTTTGATCGCGTCCTCGATGTCATGCACGAAGACCGCGAAATGCCGGCCGGCGCGAGCGCGGTTCGGCTCAACAAGGCCGATGTGCGGGGACACATTACGTTCGAGAACGTCGTCTTTCAGTATGCCAAGGGAGACAACAAGGCACTCGACGGCATCGATCTCGACGTTCCCGCCGGAATGATGATCGCCCTCGTCGGTCCTAGTGGCGCGGGCAAAACGACGCTCACCAATCTGGCCGCCAGGTTCTACGATCCCACATCAGGCCGCGTGCTGCTCGACGGACACGACCTGCGGGAAATCGATGTCGAAAGTTATCGCCAGTTGCTCGGCGTCGTCGAACAAGATGTCTTCCTCTTCGACGGCACCATCGCCGAGAACATCGGCTATGCGAATCGCGAAGCCAGCGATCAGCAAATTATCGAAGCGGCGCGCGTTGCCAACGCACACGAGTTCATCAGCGAACTGCCACTTGGGTACGAAACGTTGATCGGCGAACGCGGCGTGAAGTTGAGCGGCGGGCAACGTCAGCGACTGGCGATCGCCAGGGCCGTCCTCTCCGACCCGCGAATTCTGATTCTCGACGAAGCGACGAGCAATCTCGACACCGAGAGCGAACGACTGATTCAGCAGAGTCTGCACACACTGCTGAAAGGCCGTACTTCGTTCGTAATCGCTCACCGGTTGAGCACGATTCGCGATGCCGACCTTATCGTCGTCCTCGACCGTGGCAAGATCGTCGAATCCGGCACGCACGCCGAATTGCTCGCCCTGGGAGGCCGATACCGCAGAATGGTCGAACTTCAGGCGTCGTTCGACGTGGAATGTGTGATGGACACGACGGCGTAAAGCGCAGGTTGCATCCACTCGATCGTAGTGATTGGAGCATGAGTAATCACTTTGAACCCTTCTCCCCCGCGATCGACACTGTTTGCAGATGACGCGCGGAGGCGGGGGAGAAGGTGGCCGTAGGCCGGATGAGGGGCGCGCACGGGACATTGCTCGTGGAAAGCGTGTTGGTGCTTCCCTCTCCCCCACAGCGAAGCTTCATTACAAAGAATGATTCTCAATGGGGGAGAGGGAGAATTCCACCACCAACCGACGGATGCACCGACAGAGCACGGATTGGCCGGCATTGTTGCGAAAGTGGCCGTGTTCCTGTCAGAGTATCGCCTTCCACGCGACGGTCACTGATGCTGTCGAATCCGCGGCGAAACCTGACGATCCCTTGGAGCCTGCGATGTCAATGTTCACGTTCCCCAGAGCCAGCGTGTTGTTTGTCGCGATCCTGGTCGTCAGTTGTCAACGAGATTGCCAGGCGGCGGATGAACAGCTGCTGCATCATTTCGATCGCACGCAACTGACCGACGTTTACTACTCCGAAGGAGCGAGCGCGGGGGACATCGACAACGATGGGCATGTCGACATCGTCTATGGACCCTACTGGTTTGCCGGTCCAGATTTCAGCGAGAAGCATGAGATCTACACTGCCGTCCCGCAACCGATCGAAGGTTATGCGGATCACTTCTTCGCCTGGGTGTACGACTTCAATGGCGATGGCTGGAATGATGTCTTCACGGTCGGATTCCCCGGCACTCCTGCGTATGTCTACATGAATCCCAACGGCGAGAACCTCGATCTCCTTTGGGAGAAGCACGAGGTCTTCGACTGGGTCTCCAACGAGTCCCCGTGGTTGACCGACATTGTTGGTGACGAACGACCAGAACTCGTCTGTACCCGCGACGGCTTCTTTGGATATGCCACGATCAACTGGGAACAACCCTTCGAGACGTGGACGTATCATGCCATCTCGGAGCGAGTCACTGCCGAGCGATTCGGGCATGGCCTCGGCGTCGGAGACTTAAACAGTGACGGACGGATGGACATGATTCACGCCGGCGGCTGGTTCGAACAACCGGCCGACACGACCGACGACGAGTTGTGGACGCATCATCAGACGCCCTTCACCAACTCGTACGGCGGCGCGGAGATGCATGCTTACGATGTCGACGGCGATGGCGACAACGACGTGATCACCAGTCTTGCCGCCCACGACTTCGGTCTCGCCTGGTACGAGCAATTCGAAGAGAACGGCGAAAGGGCCTTTCGCATGCACCAGATCATGGGAGCCACGCCCGAACAAAATCATTACGGCGTCGTCTTTAGCGAGCTCCATTCCGTCACGCTGGCCGATATGGATGGCGACGGTCTGCAGGACATTGTCACCGGCAAGACCTATTACTCTCACCATCAGGGAAGTCCACTATGGGATGCCGGCGCGGTGATCTACTGGTTTCGACTGGTTCGCGGCGAAGAAGGAGTCGACTGGGTGCCTTATGAAGCTGACAACGACTCCGGCATCGGCCGTCAGGTGGGAGTGTTCGACATCAATGGCGACGACCTGCCCGACATCGTGACCGGTGGCATGAAGGGGGCTCATGTTGTATTGCATCGCACCGAGTCGGTAAGTGAACAGGAATGGCTCGACGCTCAACCAGCCGTGTATGACGGCGTGACTGCTCGCAACGATCGCGGCCAGCCTTCGGTGATCGATGACGGCACAGGCAAGGTCGTCGGGGCGATCGAAGCCGAAGAGATGCAGGTCGTCAGCACGAGCGATGGCAATGTCGGGACTCAGCAGATGAAAGGCTTCTCTGCCGACCGTTGGAGCGGCGGCACCCAGTTGTTCTGGACGGGAGCCACGCCCCGAGCGCGGCTCGATCTGGAGTTCGACGTCGCGGAAGCGGGGACGTACTCCGTCGAAACGTGCTTTACCGTCGCGCGCGACTACGGAATCGTGAACGTCCTCCTCGACGGCGAGGCCTTGTGCGAACCGCTCGACCTGTTCAATGATCCCGATGTCCGCACCACCGGCGTCCTCGAACATGGACAACGGGAACTCGCCGAAGGAACCCATCGACTGCGGATCGAACTCATCGGCGCCAACGATGCCGCCGTCCAATCGTACATGGTCGGCTTCGACTATTTGCGACTCGTTCCGAACGAATGACGGCGGTTTGTTGACGATCAAGCCACCGAGGCCCTTCGCTACAGGGGATGGGCGCGCGTGCTTACACTACAGAGATGGGGAACGAATCTCAGGTTGGCAAGGTCTATCTCGTGGGAGCGGGTCCGGGGGATCCGCGTTTGCTGACCGTGCGCGGATTGTGGTGCCTCAAGCAGGCCGACTTGGTGCTGTATGACGGACTCGTCAATCCGTTGTTGCTGCGTGAAACGTCGGCCACTGCCGAACGCACGAGCCGGATTGATGTGGGGGATGGCCGTCGGCTCAATCAGGCCGACATCAACGAACACTTGATCGCCGCGGCTCAAGCGGGAAAGACGGTGGTGCGTCTTAAGGGGGGCGATCCGTTTGTCTTTGGTCGCGGGAGTGAAGAAGCCGCCGCGTTGGCGAAGGCGGGCATCCCCTTCGAGGTCGTCCCCGGCGTGACGGCTGCCGTCGCGGCGGGTGCGTATGCGGGGTTCTCGTTCACGCATCGCGAGTTGTCATCAGCCGTCGCGTTTGTGACGGGTCACGAAGATCCCGACAAACCAACATCGCGACTCGACTACGATGCACTCGCGAAGTTTCCCGGCACCCTCGTCTTTTATATGGGCCTCGACCGCTTGCCGGAGATCGCCCAGTCGCTCGTCGCGCACGGTCTTGCGGCGTCGACCCCTGCAGCGGTGATCTGCAAAACGACGTTGCCGATGCAGCGAACGGTCGTCGGCACGCTGGATGACATTGCCGAACAGACGATGCAAGCGGGCCTGAAGCCCCCCTCGTTGATCGTTGTCGGCGAGTGCATTCGTCAGCGGGAGCACATCGCGTGGTTTGAGCAGCGTCCATTCTTTGGGAAGCGGATCGGCATCACACGCCCGATGGAACAGGCAGGGAGCGAGATCGAGCACTGTCTCGACCTGGGGGCGCAACCGGTGCTGATGCCGCTCATTCAGATTGAGCCGCCGTCCGATTGGAACGATGTGGATGCCGCGATTGCCAAGCTCACGGAGTTCGACTGGCTGGTCTTCACCAGCGTGAACGGTGTTCGCGCGCTGTTCGATCGGATGTGGGAGCTGGGGCTCGACAGCCGTGCGCTGGGTCACATCAAACTGGCCGCGATCGGTCCGGCGACCGCCGAAGCACTGCACGAGTATCGTCTACGAGCGGATCTTGTCCCCGAGAGTTATCGCTCGGAAGGCTTGGCTGCGGCACTCGTCCCCAATGTGAAGGGCAAGCGCGTGTTGTGGCCCAGGGCCAGTCGTGGGCGTGATGTCCTCATCAATGAGTTGCAGGCCGCGGGAGCAGAGATCGAAACAGTGGTTGCCTATCAGCACCGCGATATCGATTCGCTCCCGACGGCGACGGTCGAACTGCTCGAAGCGGGGAAGCTCGATTGGATTCTGTTAAGCAGTCCCTCCATTGCCCGGCGACTGAGTTCGCTCCTGAGTGACGCCGCGAAGGCGCATCTCGGTCACGCCACGCGCTTGGCGGCGATCAGTCCGGTGACGGCCGACGCGGCGGCTGAGTGCGGCTTGCCAATTGCCGTCGTCGCCACGACGCACACCTGGGACGGGATGTGGAGCGCGCTGAAGACGTTGTAGGGAATGGTCGCGCCGTTCCGAGCCAATTCCCGTCAGATCGCCGACGAGCATGTCGGGCGAATGTTCTTCACAGCGCAAAACAGAAGACCAGGGGCGTAGGCGCTCGCCCGAGAGAAGCCGACACGGCCACCTCGGCTACACCCCTGGTCATCCACACTCGTGGAGTTTCGCGTTAGAACGGTTTGCTGGTGATTGATGCGAAGACCACCTTCACATCTCGGGAGGCAACTGCCTGCCGATCTCTCTTATGGCAATGATCGTGCCGAACCGCAGGCACAATCTGACAAAGCTGCAGATTCCGCAGGAACATCGCCGGTTTTCAGCGGAAATTGGCGATGCATCAAAGTCGGCAGGGGCATGACGAAGCGTCAATTGCCCCGCGAAGATGCAGAGCCGCCCAGCGAATCGGCAGGCGAAGAGGAGAGATATAAGATCGAATTAGAAAGTTTGATGTGAGATCGCTCAGCGTGGGTTCGTTTCACATTTCTCAGGACAATGCCGTGCGGACGATCAGTCCCAGCGTGATGATCAGAATCAGACGGATAAAGACTTTCATGGCTGTCGCTCCCTGGTTGGATGTCGATTCGGTGGTGACATACTGCTTGAGCGTAATTTCGCAGTGATCGTTACGAGGGAGACGGGCCGCAATCCTTCGGTCGTCGACGGGGAGTTGCGGCGGTTCAATCTCCGCGCGCCAGATCACCGGTTTCCCGTGTCTAGTTGAGTCGCTGGGGACAGATTACCGACACCAACAAGCGAGGGCATATGTGGCAAATTGCGAGGGAGTTGTATCTGGGGGACCGCAAGGATGTGTACGACCGCGAACTTCTCAAAGGGATCGGAGTGACCCATATTCTCAATTGCGCCCACGAGGTGCCCTGCTGGTATCGCACCGATTTCCGCTATCGCTGGCTGAGGCTGACCGACCCCGATCCGGAGTTCTACGAACATATCGAGAGCTTCTGCCGATTCATCCATCGCGGCCGCAAGAGCGGCGGCGTGCTGGTGCATTGTGACGCCGGACTCAGCCGAAGTCCGTCGGCGGTTCTGGCCTATCTCTGTTGGCGCGGTCGACACGTCGACGACGCCCTCGATCTGCTCAGTCGGCGCGTCGGAGAGTTGGGTGATGACTTCATCGCCCCCGACGCCAGCTTCCTGGCACAGATCGAGATCTACTTCGAAGATCGTAGTGGCGAGGAATGAAGGCCGAATCAAAGGGTTCATCCATCAGACGGCTTCCATTATACCGGTGCCGCTTGGACAGATGTCTCGGCTCATGTCCGACACTTACCAATGCATAACGAATCCACCGTCCACGTTGATTGTTTGCCCGGTCACTTGTCGGGCACGATCCGACGAGAGAAAGACGATCATTGATGCAATGTCTTCCGGTGATTGCCACCTTCCCAGCGGAACGACCGCTTGGATCTTCCGCGAGGCCCACTCCTCGTAGTCCAACCGTTCGGCCTCGGCCGACTGATCGTACCACGCCTGCCACACAGAGCGATTCAGCGCTGTCTGGACCATGCCGGGACAGACGGTGTTGACACGGATGCCGTGGACTGCGAGATCCTTGGCCATGCATTGTGCGAAGTTGATATTGGCGGCCTTGCTCGCACTGTAAGGGGGATCGGTCTGCGAGCCGATCTGGCCGGCGACGGATGCCAGGAACACGAATGTCCCCCGCTGATACTCGACGAACGATGGAGCAACCGCATGCGCGAGATGCACCATCCCCATGATGTTGACGTCGATCGTTGTCTTCCAATCACCCGGGGTCAGATTCGTGAACGGAAATCCGAACTTGGTGGACCCGACGGCAGCGCAATGCACGACATGTTCAATGCTCACATCGCGTTCACGTTCGTCCCGCCATGCGGTGTTCACGGCGTCGAAATCGGCGACATCCACCTGAGTGCTGCCGGCGTGGACGCTGTACTTTCGTGAAATCTCGCGTGCGACCGACTCGACCTCGGGAACGTAATCCCACAATGCCAAGACGCATCCCTCTTCGGCGAACGCATGCGCGGTGGCCAATCCGATCCCGCTGGCGGCACCGGTGATCAGTACTGCGTGGTCCTGAAGCTGAAGGTCCATCTCTTTGTTCCCTTGTGAATGAGCAATGAAACTCTCATCCATCGACCGGCGCGTGCCGTGATGCAGGTCACATGTTCGCCGACAAGTTGCCTGTACACCAGTCTTTTAGCTGACGACGGGACGTCGCTCGCACCTAGCGGGCATCTTCCTGCAGGCCGTATTCCTCGATCTTCTTGTGCAGCGTGTTGCGGTTGATGCCCAGTTGGGACGCGGCCTTGATCTGAATTCCCTGGCACATTCGTAGCACTTGGAGCAAGACTTCCTTTTCGACCATGCCCATCACCATCTGATACGACGTTCCATCTTCGCGAACTTGTTCGAGTCGGCGTGAGACCAGGTCTGCACAGAGTGATTCCAGGTCGTCCCGCCGACCTCTGCCCAATCGCGGAGGAGCTTCACCACGCACATGCGGAGGCAAGAGCCCCGCTGAGATCTCGTCGGTCTCACAAAGCACGATGGCACGTTCAATGTAGTTCTGCAGCTCGCGAACGTTTCCTGGCCACGAGTATTGCCGCAAGAAGCCGAGCGCTTCATTCGAGATACGCCTGACCGGTCGGCCGTTCTCCTGGGCGTAACGCTTGATGAAGAACTCGGTCAGCAAAGGAATGTCTTCGGTTCGTTCCCGTAGGGGAGGGAGATAGATGGGAAGAACATTCAGTCGGTAGTAGAGGTCTTCGCGAAACGTCCCCTGCTCGACCATCGGTATCAGATCGCGATTAGTCGCGGCGACGATGCGGCAATCAACCTGAATCGACTTCGAGTCACCCACCCGTTCGAACTGCTGTTCCTGCAGAACGCGGAGCAACTTCACTTGCAATGTGGCACTGACGGAGTTGATCTCATCGAGAAAAATCGTCCCCCCATGAGCGGCTTCAAATCGACCGGTGCGATTTTCAAAGGCGCTGGTAAATGCCCCTTTCACATGTCCAAACAGTTCCGATTCGAGCAGGCTGTCGCTCAAGGCCCCGCAGTTGACTCGAATGAACGGTCCCGTTTTACGCGGGCTGGAATCGTGAATCGCCTGTGCAATCAACTCCTTCCCGGTGCCTGTTTCGCCCAACAAGAGGACCGTCGCCGAACTGTTCGCCATGCGGCGGGTCAGTTGATAGACCTCCTGCATGGCCCGGGAATCGCCGATCATTCCGGTCAACGGACTGTCGAGCGCAGCACCCAGAGCGGGGCCGCTGCGGAGATCACGTTCGATACCGGCTTGCACACTCATTGCGCATGCGAAGATGTTTATGCTTCAAGTCACGTCAGCCAAGTTCTGAGGCTGACGCGAACATCGCAATTTTAGCGGCAACACCGGCAATGGTGAAGACACTCGATCACATCCATGTGGCGCAATTAGGCAACGAACCCGATATTATGGCATCGGCGATCGATTGCTGCCCGGAATCAAGCACTCAGCGGGTCATTCCCGCTTGATGGAAGCGTGGAAACCGGCCTCATTGAGCGCGGTGACCACACCTTCCAAGCTGAAACCGCTGCCGGTGACTGTGAGGATCTTCGTCTCTCCATCCCAGGCGATCGCCGAAACCCCTTCCACCTCACCCACGGCTGCGTCGATTGCGTTTTTGCAGCCGGGGCAGCAGTTGTGCAGGTTGGTCAGTTGAGTCGAATCCGCGGTTTCGTCCTCCTCGGCTCCTGAGGCGGGGAAGGCCACTTCGTCGTCGCCGTGAGCCGCCGTCCCATGAAAGCCTGCCTCCGCCATGGCCGCCAGGCCGCGGTTGACGGCTTCGGCATCAGTCGCCTGGAACGTGACGACACCATTATCTGCGTCGCAAGCGGCTCCCGAAACTCCTTCGACGTCACTCAGGGCCTCGCCGATGGCGTTTACGCACGCCCGGCAACAGAGATGGACCCCAGAAACGCGGCATTCTCCCGCGAGCGAAACATTGGCGGAAAACACCAGCAAGGCGACAGCGATGGCGGACTTCATTCTGAACTCCTCGTTCCAGTGGCGGGATGTGAACAATTCGACGGACTCTGCTGTCAGTTTCCTGATTTTGACGGGTGATTGTCAATCGCTGTGAGTTCGGAAACCGTTTTGACGGTCAACATCAGCCTGCCTAAGATCACACCAATACACCCAAGATTGCTCGGCGGGGAATCGATCCGTCGGTCATTTGAACCTCAACTCGACGCATGATCGACAACCTGCCGCTGAATTCCACAGTCCATGCCGGACTGACGATCGAGGGCTACTCGCGAGCCGCGGTGCAAAGCTATTGGCGCATCCCCGAACTCAAACTCGGTTTTGACATGGGGGGCAGCCCCTGGTCGTTCACCGGGACGCAGACGTTCTTGTTCTCGCACGCCCACCTCGACCATATGATGGCTCTGCCGGGCTACGTCTCGCGTCGTCGCATGATGAAGATGGAACCACCACTGCTGATCGTTCCCGACGACATCGTCGAAAACGTCGAACGTATGCTCCGTGCCTGGCAACGACTCGACCGCGGACGCATGATCTACAATCTCGTCGGGATGACGCCGCGACAGGAATACGAGTTGTCGCGAGATCATGTCGTTACCGCCTTCCCGACGCAGCATACGGTTCCCTCTCGCGGCTATGTGATCTGGGAACGCCGCAAGAAGCTCAAACCCGAGTATCAGGGGTTATCCGGTAATGAAATCCGTGACGTGCGGCTCAGCGGCATCGAAGTGAGCGCCGAAGTTCGCACGCCGATTGTGTGTTATTGTGGTGACACGGCCCCCTCGGGACTCGACAATGAACCGGCGGTCTACGAAGCGAAGGTACTGATTACCGAGATGACGTTCTATCGCCCCGAGCATCGCAAGGACAAGATTCACAAGTTCGGACACACGCACCTCGACGACATCCTGGCGCGTGCCGATCGATTCCAGAACGAGAAGATCATCCTGTCTCACTTTTCCACGCGCTATCACTCCGATCAAGTACGTCGCGCGGTCGAGCGTCGGTTGCCGGCGTCCCTCAAGGGACGCGTGGAATTGTGGGGCTAATGCCACGATGTGAAGCATGCCCGGCATCGTCGACAATCAGTTTGCAGAGACCATCGACCCATTCGCCGAGCGGCCGAGTTGGACAGGCCAGTTCACATGGCCGTTCTTCGGTCTGCTTGCGATTCTGGTCTTCCATCTGACGGCGAGCGCCCCGATTGCCGCGGTCGCGTTCTGTCTGCAGTTCGGCAGGCGCTGGTTCCTGACCGGCATGTGGTTATGCAGAACCGACCCCAATCGTTCGCGCGGCATCACCTGCTCGTTGTTTTACCTTTCGTCAGCGATGTCGACGATCATGCTCGCGGCGTTGCTGACGACGCTGGCGCTGATCGTGCTTTTTTCATGGGCCGACCGTCGGGCTGACCCGACCCCGTTGTTTGTCGTGATGGGAATCCTGGTGGGTGGCGGGTTTACGGGTGCGGGGCTGCTGTCGCTGGTCGGTGTGATCCGTGCGGCCATCGACCGCCAGCCGATCTGGGTCGATCCGATGGTCTATTGGAGCTATCGCCAGCGTGATTGGCCGCCGCTCAAGAATGTCAGCCGGAATCGCGTCGAAAACCAGGTTTCGATGGCACAGCTCTTTGTCTTGTTCGGGCTTCCGACCGTCTTTCTGCTGGTCTGCGGCCGCGCCGCCTTTGGAAACAACATGCGCGTCTTGCTGGTTGTCGGTCCGCCGATCATGCTGGCGTTGTGCGTCGCGATTCCCGGGATTCTGTTCTACATTGCGAAAGACCGCGTGATCGCATTGTCACCTCGACAGTGCTGGGGAGACCGCCCGCCGGTCAAGCCGACCGACGTTGCAGTTCCCAATGAAGGCACGTCGGGCTGGTTCAACGACATCTGATCGAGATTCCACCTGTCCTATCGTCACCGTCAGGTTCCTGAATGTCACGTGATGCACTCCCTCCGTCCCATCCGACGGTCGAAACTCAAGCGAAGCCAGCTGTTTCGACGAAGACGCTCAATCTCCCGAACGCGATCACCGTCGCACGTCTGATTCTCTCATTTGTCGTCTTTGGACTGATCACACACGGCCAGTGGTGGATCACCACCACCATTCTGTTCATTGTCGCCGTGCTGACCGATGTGCTCGACGGTTGGCTCGCGCGTCGGAACAATCAAATCACGGTCTTCGGACGGATCATGGATCCCTTTGTCGACAAGGTGATTATCTGCGGCACGTTTCTGTTTCTGATTCCCTATCCCGAGAGCGGCGTTACAACATGGATGACGCTCGCCCTGATCGTGCGCGAAATGTTCGTCACCAGTCTGAGGTCGATTCTGGAGCAGCGCGGCAAGGATTTTTCGGCCAAGTTTACTGGCAAATTGAAAATGGGACTGCAGTGCGTTGCAATCCCTTTCAGCCTGTTGTCGCTCAGCTCTGTGTTCGTCGAAGGTATCAGCCCCTGGGTGTCGGAGTTGATGTTCGACCGTATCCGCGACGTCTTCTTATGGGGAACCGTCGCCGTCACGCTTTCACCGTGTCATTGGTGCTCATGTCGCCGTCCACGGTAATACGGTTGAAAGACCGGTCGACGGCGGCCTTCAGCATGGTCTGCATGACCGTTGCCGGCAGCTCGATATCACTGATGACAAAGCAGAGCATGGTCGCCATGTCAGGCCGGATCATGCCGGCTCCCTTGGCAACCGCCGCGAGATGAAACCCTTTTCCGTCGAGCTGACTTTTCACGGCAACCACCTTGGGGACCGTGTCAGTGGTCATAATCGCCTCGGCCAAATCGAAAAGCCCTTCGGGTTTCAAGGCGTCAAGCAGGGCCGGAACCGCTGTCTTGATTTTTTGGATCGGCAGTTGTTCGCCGATCACACCGGTTGAGGCTACCAGCACCTGCTCCCCGGAAAGATCGAGTCCGTCGGCAACGGCTTTTGCCATCGCCAGCGCATTCTGGATTCCCTGTTCGCCGGTGCAACAGTTGGCGTTGCCACTGTTGACGACGATGGCACGGCCTGTGCCGCTCTCAATTCTCTTGCGGTCCAAAATGACTGGAGCGGCTTGAATGCGGTTGCGCGTAAAAACACCGGCTGCGGCCGCCGGAAAGGTCGAAAAGATCAACCCCAGGTCTTTTTTTCCGTTTTTTTTCAGTCCCGCGGCCACACCGGCCGCCTGAAATCCGTTGACGATAAGTGTCTCGTTCATGTCATTGACACCTCCCCTATCGGGTGTTGCCGGTAACGACGAACCGAATATGAATAGGACGGCTCTGTTCCCTCGGCGAAGTGAAAGGTTTCCCGAAAACCTGCCGCCGCCAGGCGGGACGTTCGTGATATCCGAATATCAAAAGTAACCGATTTTGTACCACATCACAATGAAAAAACGCTCGCTCGAGAACCACCGAGACCGTTTCCGGAGCGATGTAAAAAATATT
>CALOES010000032.1:0-268303 GCA_942492405.1 uncultured Planctomycetaceae bacterium | reverse complement strand
GTGCGATTCCGCTGGGTGTTCACGCTTGGACCGTGGGCGTAAAGGGCCGGTTGACGGTCTTTGGCAATTCCCCATCACAACAAGTTGCAGCCTCTGCCCCCGATGGGTTTTTGTTGAAAGATGAGCAACTGACAAAACTCTCCCTCGCAAAAAACGACGCCAAGCCCGTGGCGATCATGCAGGGATACCCCGCGTTCGATGCGCCCTTAATCGAGTTTGCCTTGCGGAAATCGCGGGTTCCGTATGAAAGCCTGCAAAAGACTTGGATTGCTCCGGCAGATTATGAAAAGTACCGCGCGGTGATTATCGTGGGCGATATTCGACGAGCGAAAATTGAACCCTATCAATATCACCCTGGCGATTTGAAACTCGTATTCCGATATCTCAAAGAAGGCGGGATTTTAATTTTGCATCGTGGGAACACTTCGCTGTTTGCCACGCCGGATGGCCGAGCGTGGTTGGAAGATCTCACCGGAGGCGGCCCCAAAACTCCCGCCCAGAATTTGATGGTCCAACTCCCCAAGCACCCGTGGCTCAAACATCTGAATCCTAAACAATCGCCCGCTTGGGTCAACGTGCGCAATGCCCAATCTCTGCGTGCGAAGAAGGGGGAAACGATCCTCGGCAGTGATTCCGGTTTGGCCACGCTTTATCGTCAACAGGTCGGCAAAGGCCAATTGATTTATGTGGGTTGGGACATCGCGGCATCGCTGCCCAATGGGCGATCCCGTTCCGACTTTGAACAAGAAACCGCGTATGAACAACAGATGCAAGTCCTGCAAAATATTATGGATTCGTTGGCTGAATCACGATGAACTCACAAGGTTCTTCCTTGCCAAAATCATTGCGAGTTCTCGCGCTTCAAGCGTTTGACGGCGGAAGTCATCGGGCGTTTTTGGAGGGGTGGATTTCTCGAAGCTGCCACGATTGGACCGTGCTTTCGCTGCCGGCTCGCAAATGGAAATGGCGGATGCGTCACTCGGCCATCACCTTTGCCGAGGAGGTCACGAAACGCTCGGCCAACGGCGAGGCGTGGGATATAGTGTTTTGCACGGACATGCTGAATTTGGCGGAGTTTTGGGGATTGTGCCCGCCTGCCGTTCGCGATTTACCGAGCGTCGCGTATTTCCATGAGAACCAGTTGACCTATCCGCAAACCACGCCAACCGAACGCGACTTGCACTTCGCGTTTACCAATTTCACCACGGCGATTGCAGCCACGGAAGTTTGGTTTAACTCTTGGTTTCATTCCGATGAGTTTTTGAACGCGCTGGGCGAGTGGTTGCCTCGGATGCCGGATTTTGCTCCGCTTTCCGCATTGGATCAGATCAATCAGAAAACCCGCGTGGCCTCACCGGGCATTTCGATGGTTGCATCACCTATTTTGCGCTCGGCCTCGCAGCCTCTCACGATACTTTGGGTCAGCCGTTGGGAACACGACAAAAACCCGGAGCTGTTTTTCGCGGGCTTGGAAGAGTTCGCCCAGCGGGGGATTCCTTTCCGATTGAATGTGTTGGGGGAATCGTACTCGGAAGTGCCGCCCTGCTTTGAAGCCGCCAAGACGCGGTTTGCCGATCACATTTTGCACTGGGGTTTTTTGCCCAGCCGAGCGGAGTATGAAGCGGTTCTGAAAACCTCGGACGTGGTGGTTTCCACGGCGGACCATGAGTTCTTCGGCATAGCGATTCTCGAAGCCACCGCCCGTGGATGTTTTCCGCTTGTGCCCAAACGACTCGCCTATCCAGAAGTGCTGGGCGATGATGCTCCCATCTTTCACGAAGACACCGCGGAAAGTCTGTCCCATCGGCTTTCGGAAATTTCCCAATGGAAAACGGTTGGCGATTTGGAACCGTTGACAACACCTCTCACCAACCATGTCCGCACGCATTACAGTTGGGAAGTGGTTCAGCCCGGATTGGATGACCGGTTGAGAAACGTGGCCCATCCAGCAGCCAAATGCGGACAAGGAACCGAGAACCGAAGCCCGAAAAAGGAAACCGCGGATGGACGCAAAGCAGAAAAAAACGATCCGTAGAGAATGACGTGATCGGAACATCCATCTTACAACGTCGGTTGAACGGATCTGTTCGTGATGCTTGGTTTTGTCCAGCCTCTCCGGCTGTTTATGAAGTTGTTGGCAAGCGGGTTCGTGGAAGAACCGCGGAAGTCTGAAACTTACGAATGTTCAATCAGCACCACCGTGGTGTCATCGTGGCGGCCTCGGCCTTTGGTGAAGGCGCTGGAATCTTCAAAGAGATGCTCCAACACGGTTTCCAAGGGTTTTGTTTTGAGTTCGCGGAGGGTTTTCTCGATGCCGGGCACGCCGTATTCGCGATGTTCGCCTTGATCCACCGGAAAGGCTTCGGTCAGGCCATCGCTGTAAATCAGCAATCGGCTGCCGGGGGGAACTTCGCAGGCTTGGGTGAGATAAGATTCTTCGGACAACAACCCAATCGGCAGCCCGCCGAGTTCTTGTTTTCCCAAGGGGCGCACGTAGTCGGTGTCCAGAGTTTGCAATAACGGGGGGGGATGCCCGGCAGACGTCCACTGAAACTCATGGCGCCTTGTGTTCAACACACCATAAAGCAGCGTGATAAATCCGCCCGAATCGCCGAGCACGCTTTGCATGCACAACCGGCGGTTAATCTCCCCCACGAACCACGCAGGATCGGGGTGTTTCTCTTTGGGGAATAATCGCTGATTGAGTTTCTGCATGAACTGCTGTGGGTCGCGGTAGCGTTGATCGTGAATCATTCTCGCCAGGGCTTGCATGATCATGATGGACATGCAAGCCCGCATGCCGTGACCGGAGGCATCGCCCACGACCACCACAATCGTCTCATCGTCCACGCGGACGACATCATAATAATCGCCTCCGGCCAACACGACGGGATGCCCGCCGATGACTTGGATTTGGGAGGACTCGTAGCGGGCTTCGATTTGGTAGCCGGGCGGGCATTCGATTTCCGGTGGGATCAACGATTCCTGCAGTTTGCGAACGGAATAGACTTCTTCTCGCAAGTACTTGGCGATTTGGCGTTCGCGTTCGGCATGCACGCCTTGAACCACATTGGACAGCGTGAGTTGCAGCAGGAACAGGAAATTCTTTTCCGCATCGCGGATGAAATAATGCTGCATCCCATTGGTGAGAAATCGGGCCATTTGATAAACATCATCATTCACGCAACCGCCCACCAGCGGGCAATCGGGATACAATTCCCGAAGTTTCAGGCACACCTCAAACGCTTGTTCGGTGTCGGGAAGCGTGGTGCTCAGAAGAATCACATCCCAGTCCGTCTCACTCTGGGCAAGAGCCAACACCTCCTCGCCGGTCGTGGCCATCGAAACCGTGTTGTCTTCCACGTTCAAATAGAGGGAAATAAGCTGGGCTTCTTTCGGTTCATCCCAACCAACGAGAATCCGCATGGAATGTTCGATCCTTAAAACAACAATCTCAGAGTTTGTAGGCTTTCGGGAGTCGGAACGACAAACCTTTTTTAGAACCCGAAAGTCGATTTGCGGGTTTGTGAGCGCTCCCGCTTACTCCAAGATAACGAATTTCCACCAAAAGGGCGCATTTTCTTTGGGGAAATTCCTAGGACTACAGCCTAATTCCGGCGTTGGATGGCGCGGAGCAAACTGCGGCGTTTCGCGGGGCGAAAGGCGGTCAACAGATTGTCGGCATCGCGGAAGCGCTTTCGCGGAGAAAGTTCCAGCGTTTTCTTCAACAGCGAAATCATGTCGGGATGCACACGTTGCCTTAATCGGCGGTAACCTTCGGGCGGCCAATCGAAAGGCCATTCCGGCAGATGACCCGTCAACATGCGGTAAATCACCAAGCCCAGGGAAAACACGTCCGAACGCATGGACGGTTTGCCCATCGCTTGTTCGGGGGCCATATACCCCACCGTGCCCGAACCGGAACCGTCCACGGTGTTTTGGGCCACGCGAGCAATGCCGAAATCCGTCAACCGCAGCCGATTGTCGGGAAAGAGAATAAAGTTTTCCGGCTTGATGTCGCAGTGAATAATCCGCTGCCGATGGGCATACGCGACGGCTTCGATCATTTGCTCGGAAAGATCCAAAATCGTCTGGATCGACATCCGGCTTCGCAGGCGATCCCCCAGCGACTTTTCGCCCAAGGGAAATACGATCACAAAATGATCATCGATAAAACTGGCATCTTTGAGCGGCAAGATGTTTTGATGTTCCAGTTTCGCTGTCAACCGTACTTCCTTGCGGAAGTTGTCGATCAGGTGATCGGAAACCACGGCAGCGTGTGGAATTTTTAAGGCCACCCGAATCCCTTCGATGGTGTCCATCGCGCGGAACACCGTCCCAAACCCGCCGGTGGCCAAACGGCGTTCGATACGATATTTCCCCAATTTTTGCCGAGACTTTAACACCGGGGGCATCCTCAATTCGATCAAACCAAGACGAACGCAAAGCGCAAACTCCAAACGAGGTTCACGGCGGGTGAACTCTCTTAGTATCGGCTGAACTGGTTGTATCAGCTTGGCGGAGTTTGATTTTTTCGCGGGAGAATTCCCTTCGCCTGCAAAGTGTTTCGAGCTTATGCAAACAGTTGGGGCGATTTCATCTCATCAATAATAACCTAAAGCGCAAGCAAGAACAGCGAGGAACCTCTTTCTCGGTTCCGCTTTTTGAAGAATTTTCTTCATGCCGATGCGCCAGAAATGAAAGCACTCAACATTTGATGGTTTTTCGCTTCTTCCCCACCCGCCCGGCGGTTTCCGCTTTTTGAATGTAGGCCGTTGCCAAGGGCACTTTGCAGGCGGTGTCTCCCATATCGACCGAAACCGCGCCAATGGCGGTCGCCGTTGTTTTGGCTTTTTCTAACAGCGGCTCGACAGAAATGCCCACGGCAATCACGAATCCGTTCATGGTGTAGCGGACCCGGTTGGCCGCGTTATGGATGTCTTTCTCAATCCGATCCAGCAGTTCTTGGATTTCTTTCTGATCCAAATCCTCATCGGCGGTGACGGCAAGCAGTCCGGCATAGGTGGCCCAACCGCTGGAGGCGATGGACTCGCGTTTGGACTTCATCCATTGAATCGCCAAGTTCCGGCCATGTTGACTTTCGATCGCCACCCAGGGAACGATGTATTCGGAAATCCACGAATGCTCAGCGGTTTTGGCCCAATCTTGCAACTGTTTCTTCGTCATCTGCGATCCATCGGCCACCATCCCGGCAAGATACATCGCATCGACATTGCCCGTCGCGTACAAATCATAGGCCAATTGTTGCTCGCCTTTGATCGTCTTCGCCAGCACCTTCAGATTCGCGACCGACACGCCAAACACATTTTCCGTGGCCCCATGTCGAGCCAGCGTCTTACGAGTTTGTTCCGTGCCCAGTTTTTTGAGTTCCGACAAAATCGTGTTCACGGTAGCCATCGTGGCCCCCTTCGATCAAAGGCGAGGTGAGAAAACACACATTAGAATTCTGGATGGAGATCGATGTTTGCGGGGCAATCATCAATCAAAAAACCACAAAGGCACTGCCTACTTCGCGGGTTTGGGGGTTTTCGCTTTCGGGGCTTTCTCAGTGGGTTTGGGATAGGTCAAAATCATCAATAGGGCATCCGCGAGTTCTTCGGTGGTTTTCACTTGGACATGAAAGTTGATGCCCTTTTGGGGATAGCTGGCCAAGAGGGAATCGTTTTTGAGATAGGCAATATGGACCGGTTGCCCGTTGACCATTTGTTCGCGATACCAACGCACTGATTGTTTGGGCGTCATTTTGGGGCGGTCCGAAAAACTGCCGCCAAACCGAGGTTGGCCGGGCGGGATGACCGCGCCGATTTCGTACATGATCCGCAAACCGCCTTCTTTTTTGATCTCGCCCACAACGCTGTCAATACCTTGCAAGGGGTTGTGAACATAACCGGGCAGCAACTGCATTCCGCCCAAGGGGGCATCGGCAGCGAAACTGGATCCAGTCATCGAAACCATCACCGCGCAACACAGGAAAAGAAATGTTTTCATGGGGGAACCTGTTGGAAAAAGTGATGCCAAAACCAGCCCGAAGCGCAAGCGAGGCGGCAAAACGAACCTCCTCGCTTGCGCTTCGGGCTTGAGGGAAAACTGCGTGTTATTGGCCTTTGGTGATGCGAAACAGGGCTTTATCCGTGCGAATCAGTAAGTCGGAATCCACAACACCATACGAGGATAAAGTGCGGGCAGCCATTTTATTGCGGGCGATTTCCTCGAAGGTTTTGCCGGCTTTGATCACAATGCCTTCGCCATCTTCGGATTGGAAATAGATTTTGCCATCCCCGAAAAGCGGCGAGGACGAATAACTTCCCCCCAAGCGTTTTTGCCAATGCACATCGCCGGTTTTGGCATCGGCACAGGTGGCCACGCCGCCGTCACTGACCATGTAAACTTCGGAACCCACCACCAACAAAGACGGCGTATGCGGAGCGCCTTTGCGAGTTTGCCAGACGATGTTGGTTTTGGTCAGATCGCCTTGCCCCGCGGGAGAAATCGCCATCGCGGTGGCGGTGTTATAACTGGTCGAGAGAAACAACAACCCCTGGGCATACACGGGGCGGGGAATGACGGAATAGCCATCGTAACCCACGGACCAAATTTCCTGTCCGTCTTTGGGTCGATAGGCGACCACCAAATCGGTGCCGGGGCTGATGATTTGCTGTTGCCCCTCTTGTTCGATCACCAAGGGCGTGCCAAAGGAAAACTTGCGGGAATTGGAAACCGGCGGGCGATCTTTCTTCCAAACCACTTTGCCGGTGGCTTGGTCGAGAGCCACAACGAAGGGATCTTTGGAGCCATCGCAACTGAAACACAGAACGCCCTCGACCAACACGGGCGAGCCGCCGTTGCCGTGGTTCATGCGGTAGCTGATGTCGTTGTTCTTCCACACGATTTTACCGTCCAACGTCAAACAAGCCGTGCCTTGGGCACCAAAGTGGACGAACAAATTTTTCCCGTCCGTGATTGGCGTGGGGCTGGCGTGGCTGTTTTTGCGATGGATTTTTTGCGTAGCTGTCGCGGTTTGCTGAAAGACTTCCACATCCCAAACCACTTGGCCGGATTTCGCATTCAAACAGAGCGTGCGAAGCGAGTATTGCTTTTCGACTTCTTCATCGGGTACGGCGGCGGTGAGGAAAATCTGCTGCCCCCACACCACGGGCGAGGACCAACCTTCACCGGGAATCGGCGTTTCCCATACCACGTTTTTCGTGGGCGCCCATTGGGTGGGCAGATTTTTCGCCAAGGTGTGCCCTTGCCCATCCGGTCCCCGAAACTGCGGCCAATTCTCGGCGTGAAGCGTGAACGGAACCGCCAAAATCCCTAACAGTAAAAGCCTCGCAAAACGCACGATGGAAACTCCCTTAAAGATGGAAACAGAAAATTCGCTCAATAAATTCCCGCGCTTATCCTACGAAAACTCGGCGGGAGCGGAAACTGTTTCGGGAACATTTTCCCTCAAGACGCCCATCGGTTCAATCACGCCCACGACGGACAACCCCACGGGCAGTCCGATTCGCAACAGCCAAGCCCGTTCCATGCGGGCCAAACCCAGCAACAACGAATTGATCCAATTGGGCACGCGGGGGAACTCGGCGGAATCGCGGTTGGGGAAGAGTTTTTCCTTGGTTCGCATTGCCAAGGCCGCGGGCAGCGTGAAGGCGTTCCAATGCTGACACCAACGAAGATTTAGCCCCGCTTCTTGGGTTTGCTGTTTTAACATTCGGCGCGTATATCGGCGATGATGCCCCAAAATTTGATCCCATCGCCCAAACAACCATTGATAGGCGGGCACCGTTAAAATGATCACCCCATCGGGCCGCAGAACCTTGGAGGCATGCTTCAAAACCGAAACCGGCTCGGCCATGTGTTCGAGAACATCCAACATCATCACGCAACTCACGCTGCCCTCAGGAAGCGGCCACGGTTCGTGAAGGTCGTGTTGTTGAGCGTGTTCGATCCCGCGGCTTTTGGCCATTTCGATCGCGGGCGGAAGAATATCAAATCCATGAACCTCATAACCTAAACTCTGCCATTGCAGCAAATTTCGCCCCGACCCAATCCCGCCTTCCACAATCACCCCTTCGGAGGGCGCATGGCGTTTCAGCAACTCTTCCACGAGTTGACGCTTGGCCTTATGCCACCAATAGTTCTCCTCCAAATCCGCCATTTCCTGCAGGTGGCGCTGATCCATGAAAGATGTTTCCTAGAAAAGTCAAACCGCGAATTGCCAGAAGAAAATCATGCGAGATTCATCGCATCCATCCACAACAAGCACAATTCATTCCTAACGGGGAAGATGTTTCGAATGTTCAGGCGAGCGTGGGGCGTCAGTCCTAATATTCTGAAAACTTGAACTCAGCCACGAAATCATCGAGCTAACGCCCCACGCTCGCCTTGTGTTTTCTAGGCCATTCCCAAGGACATTCTGGAACAGAACTTGCGACAGTGGAAATTCGGCGATTACCGATTGCCGCGTATTTGCCGATTGAAACAAATCGTTCGTTTTTGTCTTATTTATTGAACATCCCCATGCCCGATCCTGCTCCAACGCGAAAACAACATTGGCTGGCGGGAGTGTTGTTGCTGATTTCCACGCTTTGTTGTTTTCATCAATTGGCTCTGTTGCCCACCGGGCTTGTGGTGGGCCCGCAAAACGGAGGACGGAATGATCTGACCGCCAACATCTTGCCTTCCCGTTTGTTTCCTCGCGAGGAAATTTTGCAATCCGGCACGCCTCCGTTTTGGAACCCCAACGAACTGGGCGGCATTCCGTGGTTGGGCAATCCACAATCCGCGATGTTCTACCCTCCCAACTGGTTGTATCTTCTGAGCGACCATGTCGCTGTCGCGGGTTGGTTGATGGCGGCTCATTTGTGGTTGGGCGGGCTGGGGGTTTACTTCTATTGTCGAAAACTGAACCTCAATTGGGCAGCCGCCGTGGTGGCGGGTTGCGGTTATTTGGGGGCACCGTTTTTGATCGCCAATGTCGGCGAAGGCCATTACAACCCCATCTGCGTGGCCGCTTGGGTTCCCTGGGCGCTGGTGTGTTTTGAACGCCTGCGCTCTGGACAACGCGGCGGCGTGCCTTTGTTGGCATTGATTTTCAGCATGGCCTTCTTTTGCGGGCATGTTCAAGAAGTCTATTACTTAGTGGTGATGCTCAGCGTTTGGTTGCTCGCGGCATGTTTGTCGCGGGAAAGAACCCAACAACACCCGGAAGCCCCCTCCGCGGGCGTGTTGTTTCAGCGCTGGTGTTTGGTGGGGTTATTGACCATCGGTTTAACGCTGGTCGAGCTGCTTCCCATCTATTCTTACACTGGGCAAGCGGTGCGTTCGGGCGGGATGTCCTTGGAAGGCTCCGCGAAATTTAGCCTCGATCACACCAGCCTTTGGCAACTCTTGAATCCCCTCGCGGTGGGCGGACCGGAGATCGTTCCCGAATCCGGCCGGTTTTATTGGGAAACCGTATGCCATTTCGGTTGGCTTCTTTCCCTGCTTTGCCTGTGGGGCATTTTTGCATCTTGGCGAGAATACGGCGGCAAGCGGCTTTCGCTCACGCTGCTGGGTTGCACCTTATTTGCGATGGGCACGCATACTCCGTTTTTTGGATTGCTGTTTCATTATCTGCCGGGGGTTTCGTTCTTTCGCGGTTCGTCCCGGATGCTGATGTTTCTCTCGCTGTGGGTCTCGATACTTGCGGGGTTTGGGGTGCATCAAATTTTGAAGAACAAACTCCAAACCAAACCCGTGCCTTGGATGCTCGCTACGTTACTGGTTGCCGGCTTGGTCACTGCCGAAAATGCCCGTCATGCCCGATTTGTGTTGCGTGTGATCCCCTCGGAAGAATTTCGAGGGGACAGCGAAATCGTGCGGTTTCTCAAAAACCAACCCGGCGAGTTCCGCGTGCTCGCCGAGCAAGAATTGCTCAGCGATTATGAATCCTGGCGGCATGGCCTCGTAAAGTTTCACGGCTACGAACCGGTGCCTCTCAATCGTTCGGTGGTGTTAATCCTCGCTGCCAACTTGTCGCGTTCATTGGCCGATGATCTGATGGGGATTCTTACCACGCACCCAACATTTTATCGGCAAAGTATTCTTGATCTTGCCGGCGTGCGGTTTGCCGTGGTCCCCGCGGGTGGTGACAATATGCCGAACACTTGGCGACAAGTGGCAACGGGCACCGTTCCGCCACCCATCCAATTGACCGGCGACCTGGCGGATTGGAATTATGAAATCTGGGAAAACACCACCGCCCTGCCAAGAGCTTTTGTGCTGGGACAGACGAAACTGGCGACCCCCAATTTCTCCTACAGCAAGCAACTCGGTCAATTCGATCCCAAGCAATCCGTGCTGATCTTTCAAGACATTCTCCCCGAGGGGCCGCGCCAGGAATTTCGTCCCGCAACAATCACCAGTGCCCAGCCGAACCGTGTCACGATCGAAGCCCAATTGGATCAGCCCGGTTATTTGGTCTTCACCGACTTGGTCGCACCGGGTTGGCAAGTGAGGGTAAACGGAACGCCTCAGCCGTTATTGTTTGTGGATTTGATTTTCCGCGGGGTGGCGTTGCCCGCAGGGACGTTTCAAGTCGAGTTCACTTACGAGCCGCCCGGATTCCGAATCGGGATGATCCTCTCCGCACTCACGCTGTTGGGAATCCTCGTTGCCTTGGCCGCCTCGGTGGTTGCCCCGTCGGAACCAGAGTCCACCGCGGAATCTTCCGAGGAAACGTAACAGGGAACCCTCATTATGCAAACCGCGGTTTATGAAGTGGAACACGCCGTCGAAGCCACGCACTGGTGGTTTGCCGGTCGGCGGACACTTTTGCGAAATGTGCTTAAGCGAACCCTCAAACCGAAACAAACCCGCGTGTTGGACATTGGCACGGGAACGGGTGGCAACTTGCGGTTGCTCCGCGAGATGGAGTTTTCTTCGATCGAGGGCATTGATTTCAATGAAGACGCGATTGCCTACTGCCATCAGAAAGGTTTCGATCAAGTGCGGTTTGGAGATGCGTGCGACATCCCCTTTCCCGATGCAAAATTCGATCTAACTTTGGCCACGGACGTGATCGAACATATTCCCTCCGCTGGTACGCCAGATGCTTAAATTCTTAGAGCGTCCGCTTTGGAAGAAGATCGACAACCCAAGGATACACGGCGCTAACTTCAGGATTCCGTTTCACACACAATAGCAGGTCGAGCATGATTAGTACCGATAACGTGGGGAAACCCAAGCCGACCGAAAGCGAGTCCCCACGTTTGCGCCCGCAGAAGGCCCAATTGATTTCGGTGATCGTGCCCGTCTACAACGAGGAAGAATCCCTGTTGCAACTGCACGCGGAGATCTCCGAAGCCATGACGGCTTGGGGGCGGCCATTCGAGATTGTGTTCATCAACGATGGCTCCCGCGACAACAGCGAACAACTTCTCGATGAACTCGCCGAGGCGGATGAAACCGTGCGAGTCGTGCATTTTCGCCGCAACTTCGGCCAAACGGCTGCGCTCTCGGCGGGGATCGAATTTGCGGATGGCGATGTGCTGGTCCCGATGGATGCCGATCTTCAGAACGATCCCGCGGACATTCCCGCCTTGGTTGAGAAGTTGGAAGAAGGTTACGATGTCGTCAGCGGTTGGCGAAAGAACCGCCACGACACTTGGCTCACCCGCAAACTCCCCTCGCAAATGGCCAACTGGTTGATTGGCAAAGTCACCGGCGTGCCCTTGCACGATTATGGATGCACCCTAAAAGCCTATCGCCGCGATGTCATCGGAGGCGTGCGGCTTTATGGGGAAATGCACCGCTTTCTGCCTTTGTACGCGCATCTGCAAGGCGGGCGAATTACCGAAATGGTCGTGAATCATCGCCCGCGAACTTTCGGCAAAAGCAAATACGGATTGGGCCGCATTTACAAAGTCATGCTGGATTTGCTGCTCGTCAAATTTCTGGCCTCTTACGCCAACCGGCCAATTCATATCTTCGGCGGGTTTGGGTTGGCCTGCATTCTGATGAGTTTCCTCACCATGTTGTTTGCGGTGGGATTCAAGTTTTCGCCGATTGTCGAATGGCAAAAAGATTTCGTGGAAACTCCGCTGCCCTTTGCCGCGGGCGTGTTGTTTTTGGTCGGCATTCTGGCATTGCTGCAAGGTTTGATTTCCGAAATGCTGATGCGAACCTATTTTGAAGCCCAAGACAAACGCCCCTATCTGGTGAGGCGGTTCGCCGGCGGCGCTCGCGCGGCGGAACCCGCGGAACCCCTCAATTCCCACTAGCCCGAAGCGCAAGCGAGGCGGCCAATTCCGCGTTGGGTGGCATTCGGTAAACATTTCTAAGCCCGTTCAAAACCTAACTCAAAAAAACACAAGCGGAGACTGTTACGAATCCATGTGTGGTTTGGTTGGATATGTCGGCAATCCCGATCCCGCGTTACTGTTGCACATGCGGGATGCCCTCGCGCACCGCGGTCCTGATGATGCGGGCGAATACTTTGATGAGCAAATCTCTCTCGGCCATCGGCGGTTGTCCATCATCGATTTAACATCTGGCGAACAACCAATGTCCTCGCCCGATGGATCACTCACCGTGGTGTTCAACGGGGAAATCTATAACTTCCGAGAACTTCGCGAAACCTTGTCGGCCAAAGGGCACCGATTTTTTACCCGTTCGGATACGGAAGTTCTGCTGAAAGCCTATGCCGAGTTTGGCACCGATTGTCCCAAGCAGATTGATGGCATGTTTGCGTTTGTGATTTATGATCGCAACAAACAAACCCTGTTCGGAGCGAGACCGCTTTGGCAAAAAACCCCTGTTTTGGACGAAAATTGCAAGTCCCGCCGGTGTGCCATTTGCGTTTGCGTCCGAACTGAAAGCGCTGTTAAGACATCCCGAAATCCGCTCGCGGGCCAAACTTTCGGAAGCGGGTTTGATCTCGTATTTGGCCAACGATTACGTCTCCGGCGAACAGCGGATTTATGAAGGCGTGAAACAACTGCCCGCCTCCACCGCGTTCGAGTATGGTTTGCCGGGTTCAAATCGTGAAGGATTCAAACAGTGGGCCTATTGGGATGTGGATTGGGATCGCCTGCCCGATGAGGAATTGGAAGGTCAAAGCGAAGCGCAACTCCGCGAGCGGTTGCGGAACCTGCTAGCAACAGCCGTCGAAAAACGCATCGTGGCGGATGTGCCGGTGGGTGCGCTATTATCCGGCGGGGTAGATTCTTCCAGCATTGTGGCTCTGCTCGCGCGATTGAAGCCCGCGAAGGAAATCGAAACGTTTTCCATCGGGTTTGATGAATCCAGTTTCGATGAATCCCAATATGCCCAGGAAGTGGCCGATCATTTCGGGACCACGCACCGCACGAAGTTTTTTACCGCGGAAGATTTGGTTTCGCATTTGCCAAGCGTGGTGAACTCGCTGGATGAGCCGTTCGCGGATGCCTCGATTTTGCCGGTTTCCGTGCTGTGCCAATTTGCCCGCGAACACGTGACCGTTGCTTTGGGCGGAGATGGAGGCGATGAGTTTTTCGCGGGGTATGATCCCGTGAAAGCCGTTAAACCTGCGGTGTGGTATCGTCGATTGATGCCCGCGTTTTTGCACCGGGGACTTGTGAATCCGCTGACGAGATTGCTGCCGCGATCCGATGGCAATATGGGTTTGGATCTGAAAGTCTCGCGATTTTTGCGGGGCACTTTGGTTCCACCGCCGATCCGCACCGCCACTTGGATGGGTGCGTTCTCCTTGGAACAGCTTCGCCAATTGATGCCCGATTTAACGCCCCGTTTGACCCCGGAAGCCGTGTTCCCCGAAGTGTTCGAACAGTACCAAAAAACCGAATCGCTGGGCGGCAACGATCTGGAACAAACCTTGGCTTTCTTCCAGCGGTTTTACATGGTGGATGATATTTTGGTGAAGGTGGACCGGACTTCCATGCTGCATTCGCTTGAGGTTCGCAGCCCGTTTTTGGATACCGAACTGGTCCGTTTTGTGCAATCGCTGCCCAGTTCGCTGAAGTATCGCAAAGGCCAAACCAAGCACATCTTAAAACAGGCGCTCTTGGAAGACACTGGTTCGGGTTCGCTATTATCCAAGCGCATCGTGCATCGCAAGAAGAAAGGCTTTGGGATTCCCACCGCGCGTTGGATTCGCCACGAATTGAAAGACACGTTCCAAGAATTGCTCATCGAAAATTGGCCCGCCGACCAATTGCCGATGATCGACAAAACCGAAGTCCGCCGCTTGTTGGAACGCCATATCACAAGACAACAAAACCACGCCAAGGAACTGTGGGCGCTTTCGGTGCTTGCCATGTGGACTAGTCGTGGTTCTACACGTGCGGCAACACGCGAACCCTTGCCACTTTCCACAACGTCTTCTGGCATCCAATAATTCTGTCTTTACAACGACAGCATGTTTCCACACGAAGTACAGAACTTTTGCCCCTGCGTTTCAATACTGCCTATGATTAGGTTCAGCATGCAATTGTGGCAAAACTCGACTCCGCAGGATTCGCAGAAATAATCGATTCCACCAGCTTTGCGTGATTGCCAATCCACTCCATCGATTAACGGACCTCGACATTCAAAACAACGCCCGGAGGAAACACGTTTTCGAACAAGTCGTTTTATTAGTATGAGAACGAACAGACCAGAGACTGCTGCGATACTCCCATCAGTGAGAGGACCGTAGGCGCTCAGTTGAAGGTTGCACCCAATAAGGATCGGAGATTTAATTAAACCAGTATTTGAGTTTGTTTGGGTTGAGGCAGGACTCGGTAATTCCACTTGGGAAGAACCGTGTCAAATACAATTGGCATCTGATTTTTGAAGTCTTCACTGGCCTTGCGGCCGACTTCGTAAAGTTTGTCGATCACGCGAACCGTCACGGAGAGTCCTTTCTTCGTGCGCGTCTTTTCCATCAAGGATCGAACCGTCGCCAAGGTGTCGAACAGCACGCCTTGACAGGCGCAGGGTCATGTCTGTGCGCTCAAAGCCTGTTTCTGGATTGTTGCGGCGGCGATGATCTGTCGCGCTGTCCTGTGGCTTAACCGCATGGTCGTTGAACTGATAGCGACCTTTGGTGTCGAAAACTTCGGGTTGTGTGCGGCGTCGGAGTAATTGTCGGTTTGGTGTTGCGCGATATGTGTTCGACGGGCCTGCGACATACCCTGTTTAAACTGCTCAAAGCTAACTTCCAGAGGTATAAACTGACAGGCCTGTAATGCTGTAGCGGCATTGGGAAGTGGCAAACCGGGTAAAGGGATAGACTCAATCTCCACCGCCAGCCCCTGAGAAGAGAGACCTGTCCAATGCCAGCTTTTACCCGCTTCAAGGAATGAATACTCCTGCCCGGACTGAAACAATTCCGCCTCAAGCTCCCGTGCAGTTTTAGCAATAGAATCAGGTGGATTAAGGTCCCCACAAATCGCAGGCCTGCCCGCTCTGAAAACCCCGGCTTTTTCGAAGCCGATATCTTCCCGGTTATCACCCAGCCAATCGGTATGATCCAATGCAACGGTCGTAACAATCGAAATATCTGCATCGATAATATTCACGGCATCAAGTCGCCCACCTAAACCGACTTCAAGAAGGATAAGGTCCGGCGTTTCATCAGCAAACACCAACAAAGCCGCCAGCGTACCAAACTCAAAGTAAGTTAATGGGATTTCACCACGAGCCTGATTGATACGATTGAAAACATCACCAAGCTGATGATCCGAGGCACAGAGACCATTGATCTGTACCCGTTCGTTGTATTTTAGAAAGTGAGGTGATGTGAAGGCCCCAACGGAATAACCCGCCTGAAGATAGATACTTTGCAGGTAACTGATTGTGGAGCCTTTACCGTTGGTACCAGCAACAGTGACAACCGTTGATCCAGAAAGATCTATCGATAGATTCTCTGCCACTTTACGGATACGGTCCAGGCCCAACTCAATTTCTGACGGATGGCAGGATTCCATCCAACTGAGCCAATCGTCTAAACTATTTTTACACTTTGGTTGCGACATGTGACTTAAACAAAAAAGGCCGGCGTTTACACGTCGGCCATTTATTATGAGTTTGAATTACTCAGCGTTAGGAGCTGCCGGTATCTCTTCCTCGGAAACAACATCTGTTTCAGTTGGTTCCAGTACAGGCACCGGTTTGATATGAGTCATTTTACGCAGGATACGTGACAAACGGCTACGCATTTCACCACGCGCAATAATCATATCGACTTGCCCGTGTTCCAGCAGGAATTCACTACGCTGGAAACCTTCAGGTAGCTTTTCACGCACAGTTTGCTCAATAACTCTTGGCCCAGCAAAGCCAACCAATGCTTTTGGCTCAGCGACGTTAAGATCACCCAACATTGCCAAAGAAGCAGACACACCACCGTAAACAGGATCGGTTAGAACCGAAATGTAAGGCGTACCTTGTAAACGCAGTTTTTCAAGGATTGCGCTGGTTTTTGCCATCTGAAACAAAGAGAATAAGGCTTCCTGCATACGTGCCCCACCAGAAGCGGAGAAACAGATGAGAGGAATATTCTCTTCCAACGCGATATTCGCAGCACGTACAAAACGCTCACCTACTACCGCACCCATAGAACCGCCCATAAAGCTGAATTCAAAGGCAACAGCTACCACTGGCATGCCTTCTAACTCACCACGCATTGCGATTAAGGCATCCTTTTCTCCGGTACCTTTCTGCGCAGCAGCCAAACGGTCTTTGTATTTCTTTGAATCTTTAAATTTCAGACGATCAATTGGCTCTACGTCCTGAGCAATCTCTCTGCGGCTACCCTCATCAAGAAACAGCTCAAGTCTCGGGCGCGCATGCAAACGCATGTGGTGATCACATTTAGGACAAACGTTCAGATTCTTTTCCAATTCAGGGCGGTAAAGAACCGATTCACATTTGGGGCATTTTTTCCAAAGCCCTTCAGGAATATTTGAGCGTTTTTTATCTGCTTTTGCCAGAGACGGAACAATTTTTTCCAGCCAGTTACCCATTGCTTATCAACCCTATTAGCTGTCCATTGCTGTTCGCATATTATTAATAATTGCAGAAACCTGAGGAGCAATCTGAGCTTTATCCTTCACCAGATCTGCAATTTTATTTACCAGTACACTGCCTACGATAACACCATCAGCAACCTTAGCTACTGACGCTGCGGAATCCGCATCCTTAATACCAAACCCGACTCCTACAGGAAGGTCTGTGTACTTTCTTACGATTTCAAGTTTATCGGAAACAGATTGAACATCCAAAGAAGCAGAACCTGTTACGCCTTTAACGGACACATAATACAGGTAACCACTGCCATTCTCACAGATGTATTTAACCCGTTCTTCCTCGGTTGTTGGTGCCAGAAGGTAGATTGTATCAATACCATGACCTTTCATGCTCTGATTAAATTCTTCAGATTCTTCAGGAGGCAGATCAACCGTTAATACACCGTCCACACCGGCTTCACTGGCAGACTTGGCAAAACTCTCGTACCCCATAACTTCTATCGGGTTTAAGTAGCCCATCAACACCACAGGAGTTTGTGTATCCTGATTACGGAATTCCTTCACCATATCCAGAACATCCGACAGGCGTACTCCGTGAGCCAATGCACGTTCACACGCCAACTGGATCACCGGACCATCTGCCATTGGATCTGAAAAAGGTACACCTAATTCTATAATATCAGCACCCGCTTCCACTAATGCATGCATCAGAGGAACGGTAACTTCCGGGCTGCAATCACCTGCGGTGACATATGGAATAAGCGCCTTACGGCCTTCCGCTTTCAGCTTTTCAAAGCTGCTAGAAATTCTACTCATTTACTTTTCCCCGCACAAATCAAACGTTAATTCCATCGATCTGTGCGACCGTATGAATATCTTTATCACCACGACCAGAAAGATTAACAATAATGGTCTGATCTTTATCCATCTCTTTTGCCAGTTTCATGGCATAAGCGACAGCATGACTTGATTCAAGCGCGGGCATTATACCCTCAACACGTGTCAAAGTACGGAATGCATCCATCGCTTCATCATCAGTGGCATCAACGTAGGTGGCACGACCCGTGTCTTTCAGGTAAGAATGTTCTGGACCTACCCCTGGGTAATCAAGACCCGCTGACACTGAATGAGTGCCGATAATCTGGCCAGCTTCATCAGACATCAGATAGGTACGATTACCATGGAGAACTCCCGGCTCACCCGCTGACAATGGCGCTGCATGGTGGCCAGTTTCTACGCCATAACCACCTGCTTCCACGCCATACATTTTGACATTTTCATCTTCAATGAACGGGTGAAACAGTCCAATTGCGTTGGACCCACCACCTACACAGGCAACAAGTGCATCCGGCAGACGACCGGTTTGTTTAAGGCACTGCTCTCGCGCTTCCACGTCCAATAATACACTGGAAATCACGAACCAGTTTTGGATAAGGGTGCGGGCCAGCAGCTGTACCAATAATGTAGAAGGTGTTATCGACGTTGGTTACCCAATCACGCATCGCTTCATTCATGGCATCTTTAAGTGTACGAGTACCAGATTCAACTGCAATTACTTCCGCTCCAAGCAGTTTCATACGGTATACATTCAAGGCTTGTCGCTGCACGTCCTCTGCACCCATATATACCTTACTCTCAATACCAAGGCGAGCGGCTACTGTAGCAGTTGCAACACCGTGCTGACCGGCTCCCGTTTCGGCGATCACACGAGGTTTACCCGTATATTTAGCCAGAAGGGCTTGCCCGATAGTGTTGTTAACTTTATGGGCCCCAGTATGGTTCAAATCTTCACGTTTCAGGTAGATCTTTGCACCACCAACCTTATCAGTAAGGTGTTTAGCAAAATATAAAGGTGATGGCCGTCCAACATAATGGGCAAGATCATCATCAAACTCTGCCTGAAAAGCTGGATCTCGCCACAATTTCTCATAGGTTTCTTCTAGCTGCTTAAGTGCAGCCATAAGAGTTTCAGATACGAAACGGCCTCCGTAAGGGCCAAAGTGGCCCTTACTGTCGGGCAACTGAGAAAGTGCTTTAAGATCAATATTAGTTGGCACGGGTTACCTCATTTATAAACTTTTCAACTTTATCGGCATCTTTAATGCCTTTGCTTTTCTCTACTCCACCGCTGACATCGACTGCGTATGGAGCTACTGCTAATACGGCTTGCGCCACATTTTCTGCTGTTAGGCCACCAGCAAGTATAATTTCTGCGGGGTGTTTAGCAGGTATTCTATCCCAATCAAATACTTCACCAGTTCCACCAGGAATACCAGGGCTGTAAGCATCCAACAATAAAGCCTGTGCTGATGAGTATCTTTTTGCTTCTACAGTTAAGTCCAGATCAGGCTTCATGCGAAGCGCCTTGATGTAGGGACGATTAAACTGATTACAGAATTCAGGTAATTCGTCACCATGAAACTGTAATAGGTCAATACGAGTCTCGCGTAAAATCCGATCAACATTCTCTTGTGTTTCATTGACAAACAGCGCTGTGGTTGTAACAAATGCCGGAAGTTGACGAATAATCGCAGCAGCCTTCTCTGGTGAGATATAACGCGGACTGGGAGCATAGAACACGAAGCCCAGAGCATCAGCCCCTGAAGCTATTGCGTACTTAGCATCTTCCAGTTGTGTAATACCACAGATTTTAACGCGGATTCTGTTCACTAAACGAAATTTCACTAGAGATTAAACCAAAGGCTGAATATTATCAGATTGAAGCCCATTAAGTCAGTCAGCTAAGCAAGGAAAAAAGGCCCTAATTGCGATTTAGGCAGTTCAAACTCTTCAGGGTAGCTAGCATCAACAAAATACAAGCCAAAGGGCGGCGCTGTAACCCCACCTTGCCTGCGATCTTTTGCATCAAGGACCTCTTTCGCCCAGACCGGCTCAGCTTCACCGCAGCCTATTGTCATTAATACACCAGCAAAATTTCTGATCATGTGATGTAAAAATGCATTGGCCCTGACATCAAGAACAATCAGATTACCCGAGCGATAGATATCCAACTGCTTAACCGTTCGCACGGGACTGTGTGCCTGACAGGCAACAGCACGATAGGAAGTAAAATCGTGCTCACCAACAAGATGCTCAGCCGCTGCTTGCATCTTCTGGATATCAAGAGTCTTATATGTCCAGGTTACTCCCTTGGGAAGGATTGCGGGTTTTACCGGATTGCAATAGATAAGGTAACGATAACGCCGTTCAGTCGCCGAGAAACGAGCATGAAAGGTGTCAGGCACCTCTTTAGCCCACTGGATAGCAATATCATCAGGCAGGTGACTGTTTGTCCCCAGAATCCATGCTCTCTCGTTACGTTGCACCGGACTTTCGAAGTGAATGATCTGGTAAGTCGCATTAACGCCAGCATCCGTTCGCCCAGCACAAATTACAGAAACCTGTGTATTCGCAATTTTGGATAAGGCTCTTTCAACCTCTTCCTGAATACTACTAACACCGCCTTCTTTCTGGATCTGCCAGCCTCTGTAGGCCGCTCCGGAATATTCGACACACAGAGCATAACGATAAGGGGCGATCGAAATCGCCCCTCTATGTGAACCTTGCGGTTCAGAACTACTTTTTTCTTGCATAGTTAACTTTTATTCATGGACTGTATCAAAGATTCCGCTTCAGTTTTCTGCTCGTCACTACCTTCAGCAACAATCTCCTGAAGAATATCCTTGGCACCATCAAAGTCTTCCACGTCCATGGAAGCTCTAGCCAGATCAAGTTTTGTTTCAACTTCATCTGCGCCTTCCAAAAGATTCAGACCAGCAAGCTCATCAAAGTCATCTTCCATTGAATCGGTACCATCATCTGAACTCTCTTCCAACTCGATGTCATTATCGACACTGCTCAATAAAGCATTCAACTCTGAATCTAAGTCAGCATCCAAATCGTGAGCGATTGATGACTCTAGATCATCCGCACCTGATTCCGCATCGGTAAGGTCTTCTTCATCAAGATCCATACCAATTTCATCCAGCATTGCATCCAGATCACTCTCAGCCGATTCAGAGCTAACTGGCTCTGGCTCTGGCTCTGGCTCTGGCTCTGGCTCTGGCTCTGGCTCTGGCTCTGGCTCTGGCTCTGGCTCTGGCTCTTCAGCAATATCGGTTAGATCAAAATCAGTATCCAGCCCTAAATCGAGATCCAGATCTTCATCAGAAAGCTCCGCTTCAGGTTCTGGAGATGAAGCCTCTTCCTCAGCCGCAGCATCCATAGATGCTTCAATCTCATCATCAACTTCTGCAAGCAGAGCATCCAAATCGGGATCAGAGTCTATCTCTTCAAATTCTTCACCCTCTTCAACTGCATCTAGCTCCAAAGTTTGCGACTCTGGCTCATCATCGGCATCAGCAATCATTGCCGCTAACTCATCCAGCGACTCTTCCTCATCCGCTTCATCAGAAACTACTTCTTCGGAGATTTCATCTTCATTGAGAAGCGCATCCAGAGCCTCCTCATCTATCTCTTCAGCAATCGTATCTGTTTCAGGCTCAGATTCCACTTCTACCTCAGGAGCAACAACCTCTCCTTCTTCAGAATCCGCACTTAATTCGGAAAAGTCTTCAGCAGACATGAGTTCGAGTTCGCGGAACTTCCTATCGGCGGCGGCTCGATCGATGCCTGTGGCGATCCTCTGCCCGAGGAGACTCTGAAGGCCTGTCGCCAGTCGGACGGCATCCTGCTGGGGGCGGTCGGCGGTCCGAAATGGGACAACCCCGAAGCCAAGACCCGCCCCGAGGCAGGGCTGCTGCGCATCCGAAAGGAACTGGGTTTGTTTGCGAACCTCAGGCCGATTCGCACGTTCGAATGTCTGCTCGACGCATCGCCCCTCAAACGCGACCGTATCGCGGGAACCGACATTCTCTTTGTGAGAGAACTGACCGGCGGACTCTATTTCGGTGAAGCAGGTCGCAAACAGGAGGGGGACCAGACGACCGCCTGGAATACGATGATTTACTCGACACACGAGATCGAGCGCGTCGTAAGGCTGGCCGCCAACGCCGCCATGCAGCGTAGCAAGCGACTGACGCAGGTCGACAAGGCCAACGTGCTGGAAGTCTCACGACTCTGGAGGCAGGTTTCTGAGCGGGTCGTCAAGAACGAATTCCCCGAATTGACCTACGATGTCGTGCTGGTTGATGCAATGGCGATGCACCTCATTTCGAGGCCTTCGACGTTTGATGTCGTAGTGACTGAAAACATGTTCGGCGACATTCTGACCGATGAAGGTTCGATGCTCCCGGGTTCTCTGGGGCTGCTCCCGTCGGCATCGCTCGGTACGAGTGGACCGGGATTGTATGAGCCGATTCATGGTTCCGCGCCCGATATCGCGGGGCAGGGGATCGCGAACCCATTGGGGACAATCCTCGCGGGAGCCATGTTGCTGCGACATTCATTGAATCTGGAAACAGAAGCAGCCGCCATCGAGTCGGCAGTGGAGCAGGTGTTGAATACAGGCGCCCGGACCAAAGACATCGCGGGCCGTGGTGAGACTCCTTTGACGACGCAGCAGATGGGCCGACGTATTGTCGAACAATTGCTCGCCCAGTAGGCCGTTCATTCCACCGCGCCGCGTGAGTTGACGCAGCGGCATTGGCGAAGGGAGCAGTAGATGTCTGTTGGATTCGGAATCATTGGCACGGGGATGATCGCCCGTTTTCATGCGTTGGCGATCAATGAAATTTCGGGTGCTCATGTCGCGGGTTGCTTCAATCACACTGCCGAGAAGGCCGAAGCATTTGCTCAGGAATACGGCGGCCGAGCCTGCACCACCCTCGAAGAGTTGCTCGCTGACGAATCAGTTCAGGTGGTGACGATCTGCACTCCGAGCGGAGCGCATCTCGATCCAGCCGTTCAGGCCGCGAAGGCAGGCAAGCACGTCATCGTCGAGAAGCCCTTGGAGATCACGCTCGATCGCTGCGATGAAATTATCAACACCTGCGACCAGCACCGCGTGCGACTGGCAACGATCTTTCCCTCACGCTTTTCGCCGGCAAACCTGGCACTCAAGCACGCCGTCGAGCAGGGGCGATTCGGCAGGCTGACACTAGGGGATACGTTCGTCAAATGGTGGAGATCCCAGGAGTACTACGACAGCGGAGGCTGGCGCGGAACCTGGAAACTCGACGGGGGCGGGGCGTATATGAATCAGGCGATTCACAACGTCGATCTCCTCTACTGGCTGATGGGAGACGTCGTCGATGTCTGCGGCATGACAGCCACGCTCGCTCATGAGCGCATCGAAGTTGAGGATGTCGGCACCGCGATTGTCCGTTTCGCCAATGGAGCCTTGGGTACGCTCGAAGCCACGACAAGTGCCTTCCCTGGGCTGCTCAAGCGAACAGAGATTCACGGCACGACCGGTTCGGCCATCATTGAGCAGGACCACATTCTGCTCTGGGAGTTTGCCGAGAAACGTTCCGAGGACGCCGAACTGTTGGCCAAGTACGGCAAGTCGAGCGAGACCACCGGGGGAGCAGCCGACCCCAAAGCGATTTCGTTTGCGGGGCATCAACGGCAATTCGAGGACTTCTTGAAGGCGTTGAACGGTGGCGGCGAACCACTCGTTGATGGCAAGGAAGGCCGTAAGAGTGTCGAGATTATCCTCGCGATCTACGAATCCGCCCGGACGGGGCGTCGTATTTCGCTGGGCAGGTAACGATTGCATTTGGGCTTCCCGACTGGCAGTCCTGTTCGCCACAATGCGGCACGCATGGAAGATGCGTTTTCTGGTCCGGAGGCAAGGATGCAACTTTTCTTTTCTGTCGGCGAACCCAGCGGCGATCATCACGCTGCCGAGTTGATTCACTCGTTGAGGGAATTGGATCCCGGCATCGAATGTTCCGGTTACGGCGGTCCTCAAATGCGGGACGCCGGCGCCCGGATTGATTTTGAGTTGACCAACCTGTCCGTGATGGGGGTCGGTGCGGTCATTCCCCTGCTGGGCCGGTTCACACAACTCTATCGTGACACGGTGCGACTGTTTCGGAAACGCCGCCCCGACGCCGTCGTGTTGATCGATTTTCCCGGCTTCAACTGGTGGGTCGCCAAGGCGGCCCGTCGGGCGAACATTCCCGTCATCTATTACATGCCGCCGCAGCTTTGGGCCTGGGCGGCGTGGAGGATTCGCAAGGTTCGCCGGCTTGTCGACATGGTCCTCTCGCCATTGCCGTTTGAAACCCAATGGTATCGCGAACGAGGAGTCGACACGCGATTCGTCGGCCACCCCTTTCTGGAGCAATCTGATGCCGATGACATCGACGACGAGGGCTTTCGTTTTGAAGGCTCTCCCGGTCGCCGAATCCTGATTCTGCCCGGCTCGCGCACTCAGGAAGTGACTCGCAACTTTCCCGTCATGTTGCGTGCGATGAAGAACCTGACGGAAAGACATGCCGACTTGCAGTTTCATGTCGCCTGCCACAAGTCGTCGCAGCGACGGTTGTGCGAATCGATGCTCAGATCATTCCACGAGGGGTTGCCGGTCACGCTGCATGTCGGCAAGACTCCCGAGGCGATCGCCACTTGCGACATGGCCCTCATGGTCTCGGGGTCGGTCAGCCTGGAACTCCTGAAGAACACTTTGCCCACTGTGGTGCTCTATAAATGCGGCCTGATGACTGCCATCCTCGGGGCGATTCTTGCGAAGTGCAAATACATCACACTGCCGAACCTGATTGCAGGGCGGGAAGTAATGCCGGAGTTTCTGTTCCTCCGCAGGGACAGTCGGCACGCAGAGGGAATGGCTCGCGTTCTGGGAAGTTGGCTGGAGTCACCCGCACGACTGAATGCCGCGCGTGAGGAACTGTGCGAGGTACGAGAGACTCTGCGACACTCGTCGACTGCGAATGCTTCGGCACAAGCCGCCAAGGAAGTGCTCGAGTTCCTTCAGCGATACCAAGGAATTCAAACTCCAGGCAGCGACGTTGCGGCAATTCGGCAGCGGGCGGCGTAACGGCCTGTTCGATCTCGCTCGCTTCCCTAAACTGCCGGCATGCACAGCCTCGATCAGAATGGCGGCGTTGGCGAGAGGAAGACGTTTCGACACGAAGTGCTGTTCGCCGCGCTCTACTTCAGCGAAGGAGCGCCTGTCGGATTTATCTGGTGGGCCTTGCCGACGCTACTGCACGAGGAAGGGGTGGCGGTCGAAAAAAGTACGGCACTCACGGCGATGTTGGTGCTTCCGTGGACGTTCAAGTTCCTGTGGGCACCACTTGTCGATACGTGGCAAGGCTCACGCTGGACGCTGAGGCATTGGATCGTTGCGGCCCAGGGAGTGATGGTCGCTACACTCCTGATGTTGACGAGTCTCGACTTCCGCAGCGATTTCAGCCTGCTGGGAGTATTGCTGGTCGTGCATGCCGTCGCTGCAGCGACTCAGGATGTGGCGATCGACGCGCTGTGTATCTCTGGAACCGCGCCCGAAGAGCGTGGCCGACTGAATGGCTGGATGCAGGCCGGCATGCTGCTGGGGCGTTCGCTCTTTGGTGGTTTTGGGTTGGTCATGGCGGCGCGATTCGGGCAGGATGCCTTCATCATGGCTTTGGCGGTTGCGACAGGTTGCTCGGCGCTATTGGTCATGAGCCGACTGGGTGCCATCGCGCCGATCAGTCAAGGATGTCCCGACGTGAGTGAGTCAGTCTTCGCCAAGCTCAAGGCGTGCTTTCAGCAACCAGGCACTTGGGCCGGTCTCGGCTTTGCTCTCACTGCCGGTGCCGGTTTCGAGGCGCTCGGTGCCGTCCAGGGCCAGATGTTGGTCGACCATGGTATGACGAAAACCGACATCGGCTGGATGCTCGCCATCCCCAACGTTGCGGCCATGCTCATCGGCGCGGTGTTGGGCGGCATGGCCGCCGACCGCTGGCACCCACGCGAGGCGATTCACTTAGGGCTGGTGATTTTCTGCGGCGGGATTTGCAGCATCGCGGGATTTGTCCATTTCGCCGCAACGCCACTTCCGACGCAGACGGTTTATGCTTTGTTTGCGATCGAAGCTTTCGGAGTCGGCTTCTTCACGGCTGCGTCCTATGCCTGGTTGATGAATCTCTCGGGCCACACGCTCGCGGGAACGCGATTCAGCATGTTCATGGGAGCCACCAACGGCTGCGAATCATGGGCCGGCTTCCTCGTCGGCCGACTCGTCGGACAATACGGGTATCCGCTTCCTCTTCTGGTCATGTGTCTGATCTCGTTGCTCTCGGGGTTGTGCGTTCGACGTTGGACAATGAACTCTGGGAACTGAGTTTGGAATCTGTCAGTGAATCGGCACCCAGCCTGGAATCTTCTCACGTGATTGCAGCCATTCGTCCGGGATCATGCTCTTGCCAACGCATGCCGCGACGATGCCGCCGACAATGGCACAGTTGGTGTCCATGTCTCCCAATTGACTGACTGTCGTCCAGAGGGCCTCCTCATAGTCATTGAGATAACTGCCGGCGATCCAGAGGCAAAGCGGGACGGTGTCTTGAGCCGTCACCATGCTACCGTTTCCCGGTCGATCGGCGATCTTGAACATGGGAGTCTTCAGGCCAAATTCCGTGTATGCCAGTTTCAGACCGTCACATACTTGTGATGGCGGCACATGCGGGATGATCTGTTCCAGAAACGACCTCGCTCCGGTGACTGTCGCAACGTCGCGCTGGCGATACGCCAGTGCGCTGGCGACAGCAACCGCGATGGCTCCGGCAATGCCTTCAATGTGAGCATGAGTCACTTCGGCGGAAAGTCGGGCTTGCCGAACCACGGAATCGATGTCGTCGGCAAGATACGCTCCCAATGGGGCGACTCGCATGGCCGCTCCATTGCCATACGAACCTGAGCCATCAAACAGAGCCGGAGCGGCAACTCGCCAATTGACGCCGTTGCGAAACTTCGGCAGCAGGTCGAACAGCATCGCGGCTCCATAGCCCCGCTTTTCGTTGAAATGCTCGGCGAAACTGAGGGCGAGCAGATCCTGTTCGATCTCTCCATGCTCATGCAACACATGGCAGAGAGAGAACGCCATCTCCGAGTCGTCGGTCCAGTACCAGATGGGAACATCCGGACGGCGGCGGCCGATATCCTCGACATGCCAGACAAACTGTTGTCCGAATGCATCTCCCGTGCAGAGGCCCTCCAGGCTGTCCCACATCGCTTCTGCAAATGGCATAATGTTCTCCCTCTATGTCACAGATCTCAGATTCGAATCCTGCCGCAATTCGTCTCGAACCTGCATCAGGATGCGGCCCAATTGGTTCTTCCCGAACCCGCCGCAGACTCCCCAGAAGCGATCATTCCAAGTGTTACCTTCGATCAGTTCGGCGTCGCCAGTGGCGAGAAGCAGGTCACGCAGATCGGCATGCGCTTGGAACTTGAGCCGCACCATCTGCTGCATGATGCCGACCTTCACAGCTTCCCAGTCCTTGCGAAGCTTGACTCGCTTGCCAAGCTGTTTCGCTCTCCCGGGACTTCCACATGTCGCGATCTTGCGACGATCGACTGCGTCAACGCACTTCATCGCCTGAAAGGCATGTTCCACAGTGGGATAGCTGATTCCTTCAAACACAATCACCGACGGATAGAAGTTCGAGAGGAAGGCGTGCTCACACGAAAAACTCTCGATCGACTCGTGTTGATTCTGATTGGTCATGTCATTCACCTGAGTTGGACGTTCACAATTCAAAGTGGAAGCCCTGTTTGTGCATGCGGTCGTACTTCCGGCGATCGAACTGGTACAACCTGGCCGCGCGATGGGAGACATCCTGCTCCCAGATGTCGAGTTCCTTGAGAATTCCCAGCGCCTTGGCTTTCTTGCGGAAATTGCGTTTGTCGAGTTTTCGGCCGAGGATCGCTTCGTAAAGGTGTTGCAGTTGCCGAAGTGTGAACCGCTCCGGCAAGAGTTCGAAACCAATCGGCTGGTAACGCACCTTGCCCTTCAATCTACTGTGAGCCATTTGCAGTATTTCGTGGTGATCAAATGCCATCTTGGGCAAGTCGTCGAGTGAGAACCACGCCGCGTCGCGTGCATCAGTTGCCGCCTGAATGCGGTGGTCGCTGAGATTGACGAGTGCATAGTACGCCACCGAAACGACACGTTCTCTGGGATCGCGGTCGACCCGTCCGAATGTGTAAAGCTGCTCGAGGAACACGGAACCGACGCCAGTTTCCTCCTGCAGTTCGCGCGCTGCTGCTGCGTCCAAGGATTCATCAACATCGACGAAGCCGCCGGGCAGTGCCCACATTCCGTCGAACGGGGGATTGCCCCGCTTGATCAGCAGCACTTTCAAATCCTCGTCATCCAGTCCAAAGACGACGCAATCGACGGTCAACGCTCCGCGGGGATACTTGTATGAGTAGGACATTCCGCCACACCTTGTTGTTTTATGCACACTATGTTAGTGTTTTGCATACAATAAGGCAACCGGGGAATCCTCGAATGCACTAAGAACCAGAATCAGCAGTGATGCGGACGCACCACATTCAGCAGTGACTCGTGCAACGCGGAGTTCGATGCCAGCACGCTGGTCTTTTCGATCGGCAGTGGCGTTCCCAGGCAGGTCGTGACCTGCCCGCCGGCTTCTTCCACGATGATGCGGCCGGCGGCGAAGTCCCATGGGGAAAGCTGGTACTCGAAGAAGCCGCCGTACAGGCCCGCCGCCACCTGACACAGGTCGAGAGCGGCGGTACCGAACCGCCGGATGCCGTGTACCTGTTGCCGGAAAACATCGCGAATGGCCGCGAGCGTGGCCTCCATCATCTGGCCGCGATCGTAGTAGAAGCCGACGCCGACCAGCATTTCGCTGAGTGACGTTGCGGGTGATACCGTCAGTTTGCGGGTGTCAGATAGTTCGGGTTCTGCTTCATGATCGAATCTCGGCAGATGCCAGGCCCCGCCGCCTCGAACTGTGTAATAGAGATCGCCACGGGCGGGATTCAGCACGACTCCGCAGACCGGTTCTCCGCGTTGATAACAGGCAATCGACACCGCGAAGTGTGGGATGCCGTGCAGATAGTTCGTCGTGCCGTCGAGCGGATCGACGATCCACAAATGCTCGACATCACTCCAACGAGTGGGGTCTGTCGACTCGAACGACTCTTCAGCGAGGACTACGTGTTGAGGGTGTCGGTCGCGAATGATGTCGAGAATCACCCGTTCCGAGCCCACATCGACTTCGCTGACTAGGTCAGCTCCCGATTTCGATCGTACGGCCACGTCGATACCAAACGACTCCATCAGTACCCGCGCCCGATCGGGCGGCAAACAATGCGGTGTCGAGCAACGGTGAATGGGTCATGGGATTCCAAGGCAATGTGAATGGCCCGAGTTTACCGTCGGTCGGTCAGTTGTAGAGGGGTATGGGAGTCTTGAGCAGAGTGTTTTGCCGTCAGTCGGCCCCGCAGCGACATCAGTCCATGCAGAGTGATGCCTCCCGCCAGAAACCGGCAACCTGCACCCTCAGCGCGGCGTTCTCGGCCAGCAATTCATCAGATGTGGGCTACCGTCCATCCATGGCAGCTGCAGCTTGACCCCGCCCAACGACGCTGACAAGATCAATCTCTCAACGATGCGGTAAACTCATGCCCACATCCGCAACTTGCCCCGTGGTTCCCTGGGCCACTATTCTGTCGGAAGAAAGATTCAACGGGACGTACATCCATTCAGCGTGTCATTCATCGGGAGAACTACATGAGTCGTTGGCCGATCGGAGTCTTTGCGTCCGTCGATGCTGGTTTGGGAGTGCATCTCGATGTCGCTCAAGAGTTGGGCATCCCCAGCGTGCAACTCCATGCTCCGCACGCCGGGTCGCGGACCCAGGCCAAGGCTCAAGAGTTTCTTGCCCGCTGTGTCGATGCGGGCATCACGGTGACGGCCGTTTTCGGTGGTTTCGAAGGAGAGAGCTATGCCGATATCGCCACAACGGCGAAGACCGTGGGACTAGTCCCCGAGGCGACTCGGGCCGCGCGGGTGCAGGAGATGAAAGAGATTTCCGATTTCGCCAAACTTCTCGGCTGCAGCACGGTGGCGCTTCATATCGGGTTCGTCCCTCCCGATCGATCGTCCGCCAGTTACAAAGGGCTACTCGATGTGACGCGCGACCTGCTCGACCATGTGGCGGCGAATGGTCAGCAGCTCAATCTCGAAACGGGACAAGAGACCGCCGACCATCTGCTGGAGTTCATTGACGATGTCGCGCGGCCGAATCTGTTCATCAACTTCGACCCGGCGAACATGATTCTCTACGGCACGGGCGATCCCATCGAAGCTCTCAAGAAGGTGGGTCATCTGGTGAAGAGCATTCACTGCAAGGATGCGAAGTGGGCACCCGAAGGCTCGCGCGGCACCGGCTGGGGAACCGAAGTTCCCTTGGGCGAGGGAGACGTCGGCATGGAAACGTATCTCAAGACGCTCCTCGACCTCGGATACGGTGGTCCACTCACAATCGAACGCGAAATCGCCCATGACCGCGAACGACAGAAAGCCGACATCGGTCAAGCGGTGACGTTGTTGAATGGGCTGAAGCAGAAGCTCGGCGTCATTTGAGAATAGTCGAGTCGAGAGCAAATACCGGTTTTCACTTTTCTCTCGTCCCTCGACTCCAGACCCTCAGCCGAAAATGTCCACCCCTCTCCTCAGCCGCGAAGAGTACATCGAACAGGCGTACTTCTTTCGTGTCTTTCGGGAGAGGCTCCTGGAGAACGTCCCGGCTCAAGAGGTGCTGCAGAGTGTCCGCGAAGAGATTCTTGCGACGACCAATTTGCCGATGGCCATCGACTTTCTACTGGGAGAGTTGAGGCACAAAGGACGCATCAACGATGGCATGTTTCTGTTGCGGCATTACTTCTCGCAGTTTCAGGCGTTTGTCGTCTCGAAGGCCGAGGAGGACACCGCTAAGTTCGACATGCGGATTGCCCTCGAAGTGCTGGAGAAAGAGGCGGCCTATCGAGCCGAGGAAACGGTGCTTCCGGCCGCGTTGTTCATCTATCAATTCGAATGCATCTCCCGCAACAAACTGGGGTACGAAGCGGGAATGAAGGCCATGTCCGCCGACCCGTTGTATGACGGCGACTGGCGAGAGTGGATGATGAAAGTACGGCTGCAACTTGGAGCCGTCGACTTCGCCGACCTGATCTACGTGAGATCGGAACACTATCTTCAAGAAGCACGACGCCGACGTGGGGATGCAGACTTTGCGAGTGACGTGCCGATCCTGTTCGGTATTCAAGAAGGTCGCATCGCAAAAGCGAATCGGGGCAAGGATCCCCTCTACATGTTTGCCGCCTTGCAGCGGCAATTGGGGTATCCGTCGGTTCCAAGGGCGAAGCCGTTGCGGTCGGGTCCGTTGTTCACCCCTCCTGTCGAACAGCGGTTTCAACGGATCGAAACTCGCTTGCAGATGATCGAACAGGAAGCCAAGGGGGCCTTTGATCCCAGCCAGTTCCAGGGACCACCCCGAGAGCCTCGAACTCCGTAGCGGAAATTGCCTAGTTTTACACGAGTCATTCCTCTCTGTGGGAAATCGGGGTTGGATTGATGCAATAAGTCATCAAATCCACACAACTTGAAAATGATTTTTGTTGACATCGGGCGTTTGCCTTAACACAATTCGCTGCAGATGTGCCTTGAAAGCCGTTACTTGCAGTTCCCCAAGGCAGCCTAGCTGCCCATGAGTTTGTTTCCGACGGATTGGAACCAGCGAACGTGATTGCTGGGTGGGGTAAGGATATTCCTGCTCATCTGGCTTCTAGGTGATGGCAACACCTTATCTGGTCCTGAATTTGAGGAGACAATCGCATGGAGTATTCGTTCGAAGTGGATCCGTCACACGACATTGCCGTCGGCACCGAGATCCACTGGGATGATGAGGGGAACGAGTTGTCAATGGAAGACGTCTCGATGATGGATGCAACCTCCCCCACGACTGCCAAACCTGGCTCAGAAGACAAAGTCCGCACGTTGGCGGCACGCTATGCCGCTGGCATCGCTTTGTGGCACGATGAGGACTGTTATGACCACGGTCCCAGTGAAGTGTTTAGCGAAGGGAACGAGTTCGGCGACGATCAGAATGAAGAAGAGGAAGAGGCGTTCTAATCCGCCTGTTCTTTGATTTGACGCTTGAGATTCGCAGCCCCGATTCGTTCGGGGCTTTTTTTGTGGCAGGATGGCTGCCAGAACAGCAGTTCGGCTTCCAAGCGGAAACCGAATTGCGCGCTCAGTTTTCGGTGGTGATGGCATCGCACGGCTTTACGATGCGTTCATGAAGACCTCCAATGCCCCGCACACTACGCCGCCGTTACCTACCGACGACGTCATGTATCGAGCTCTCCTGGAGCGTGATTCGCAGTACGAAGGTGTCTTCTTCGTGGCTGTTCGCACCACGGGAATCTTTTGCCGGCCGACATGCACCGCTCGCAAACCCAAGCGCGAGAACGTCGAGTTTTTTGCCTCTCCCGCCGCCGCCCTCCATGCCGGATACCGTCCGTGCAAGGTATGTCAGCCGACGGAAGACAGTTCCGTGCCTCCGATCTGGATGCGTGAGTTGCTGAACTGGATCGAGCAGTCGCCGCCGGAGACGCGAATTGGCGATCTCGACCTGCGTGAGCGGTCGATTGATCCGGTCCGTGCTCGCCGGTACTTCCGCAAGCACTATGGAATGACGTTTCACGCTTATCAACGGGCCAGACGACTCGCGGGGGCCATGCGAGACATTCGGGCGGGAGTGGCCCTCTCGGCCGCCCCCTATCGCAACGGGTACGATTCGGACAGCGGGTTCCGTGATGCCTTCACGAAGATGTTTGGCGATCCCCCCAGTCGCGCGAAACAGATTGATTGCCTGTCGGCGCATTGGACGACATCCCCCTTGGGACCATTGTTGATCGTTGCCGGCGAACGTGGGGTCTGCCTGCTCGAATTCGTCGATCGACGCGCACTGGAGAACGAACTTGATTCGATCCGAAAAACCTTCGGCGCGGTGATCGTGCCGGGCATCAACAGACACATCACACAACTGGTCTCGGAACTTCGGCAGTACTTCGCGGGCAAGCTTCAGTCGTTTACCACACCGCTCGATGTACGAGGGACGCCATTTCAGGAACGGGTCTGGAACAGGCTCCGTGAGATTCCCTGCGGCGAAACGACGTCGTACACCGCGATGGCCGAAGCTCTGGAACACCCTGGTGCTCAGCGGGCCGTTGGTCGTGCCAATGGCCAGAATCGCATCGCGATCGTGATTCCGTGCCACCGCGTCGTTCGGCAGAACGGTGAACTCTGCGGCTACGGCGGCGGCCTGTGGCGAAAGAAGTGGCTGCTGGACCATGAGCGGAAGATTTGATTCTTGAAGGTCTACTCCGACGGATCGGCGTTTATCGATCCCGTTGACTCGTGTCCGAATTGCTCTCAATTCTGACCGTGCGAGTCCCTCTCGCTCGAATCGGCCGTCAAGGCGTTGTACTGTTAGCGTTGTCGGAGCCGTCGTCGCTTTCGATGGGATGATCGAACGACCCCGACGGCTCCTCGCAACGTACCTTCAGTCAACCTTCGCACGATCATGCAACACGACATCGGACTCATTGGATTGGCCGTCATGGGCCAGAACCTGGTGCTCAACATGGCCAATCACGGGTTCTCCGTGGCGGTCTACAATCGCACGACCGCGACGACGGATGAGTTTGTCGGCGGCCTCAAGAACGAACCGATCGACAAGGTGTGGGAAGGAACAGCCGACCGCATTGGCGGGTATCACACCGTTGAAGAGTTCGTGAAGAACCTCAAACGCCCCCGACGGGTGATGATCATGGTGAAGGCCGGTGGCCCGGTCGATGCTGTGATTGACCAACTCAAGCCATTGCTGGAGAAGGGAGACATCATCATCGATGGAGGCAACAGCGATTATGCCGACACGAATCGTCGCTCGAAGGAACTGCGATCCGAGGGCTTTCAATTCATTGGCACCGGTGTCTCGGGTGGCGAAGAAGGGGCGCTCAAGGGGCCTTCGATCATGCCTGGTGGACATATCGAGGCTTGGCCGCATGTGAAGGATATTCTGCAATCAATCTCCGCCAAGGTGGGTGAGAACGAAGACATCCCCTGTTGCGACTGGGTTGGCGAGGATGGAGCAGGGCACTACGTGAAGATGGTGCATAACGGCATCGAGTACGGCGACATGCAGCTCATCTGCGAAGCATACTACATCTTGAAGCATGCCGTCGGCCTGTCGAATCAGGAACTGTTCGAGGTCTTCAAGGAGTGGAACAACAGCGAACTCGAAAGTTACCTGATCGAAATCACGCGAGACATTTTCACGGTGAAGGACAAAGAGACCGGGAACGATCTGGTCGACATGGTTCTCGACACCGCCAAGCAGAAGGGGACCGGCAAGTGGATGAGCCAGCACGCGCTCGATCTCGGCGTGCCGACAACTCTCATCACCGAAGCGGTCTATGCCCGGTGTCTGTCTGGCCAGAAAGATGCTCGCGTGCGAGCCAGCGATGTCCTGAGCGGTCCCGAAGGTCAATACGATGGCGACAAGAAGCAGTTCATCGAAGATGTGAAGCAAGCGCTCTACGCTTCGAAGCTAGTCAGCTACGCTCAAGGGTATGTGCAACTCGATGCGGCTGCCGACGAGTTTGGCTGGAAGTTGAACAACGGCAACATCGCCCTTCTCTGGCGCGGCGGATGCATCATCCGCAGTCGATTCCTGGGTGACATCAAGACTGCGTTCGACAAGAACCCGGATCTCGAAAACCTGCTGCTGGATGACTTCTTCAAGAAAGCGATCGAGAAGGCTCAACCGAGCTGGCGACGCGTCGTGGCGACTGCCGTCAACTTGGGACTGCCGGTGCCGGGCTTCAGTGCAGCCCTCACCTACTACGACGGCTACCGCCGCGACCGCTTGCCGGCCAACCTGCTGCAGGCCCAGCGCGACTACTTCGGCGCCCACACCTACGAGCGCATCGACAAACCCCGTGGGGAGACGTTCCACACGGACTGGATCCGGGAGCGGAATGTGTGAGGCTGGAGTTCACCCGTTATGCGAATCGTCATCGCGGACAAACTCTGGATCGGGAATGCCCGCGACGCGCGGGATCTCAAGCTCATCCATGACGCCGGAATTGAGGCCGTAGTCGACCTCGCAGCGAACGAGGCCCCTGCGGTGCTGTCGCGGGACATCACCTATTGCCGCATTCCACTTGTGGACGGTGATGGCAACTCGGCGGAGTTATTGCGACTCGCGGTGAATACGACTGCTCAACTCGCACAGGATGGCGTGCCCACGCTGGTCGCCTGCAGTCACGGCATGAGCCGGTCGCCGACGATCGTTGCTTTCGCAGTGGCGCGACTGCAAGACATCACTGCAATGGAAGCGACGGTGCTCACGGGAGGCTCGATCTCACCGGCGATGTGGCAAGTAACTGAACTCGCGATGCGGGAATGAGTGAACCGCAATTCGTCGGTCTCCACTTGCCGTAGCCGCCGTACTACGGACTGCCGTACAGAGCCATCAGCAGCAGAATGTAACCGACGGCAGCCGTGAGGCCGTGGCCCAGGATCAGCGGGATCGGAAGGGGCTTCTTCTTCATGTGGAAGCAGAGGAAGATCACGGCTCCCCCCAACGCCGCCAGCAGAAACACTCCCAGTGCGACCTGCGCGGCACGCCCGGATCGACGGCGGCGGCGATCAGGAAACCGAGTCCAGTCGCCGCGACGGCCCCATGTCCGAGAGCCATCCATGTCGGAGGAATCAAAGTGCCCGAGAACCGCATGCTCGCGAGGGTGATTCCGCCGAGCGCCGCAATGCCGAGAATCACGACTGCCGTTTGCATGATGCACCTCTGAAGCAATGACCCGCTTGCATCGTACGCAGCAATGCGATGAACATCCGTCAGGGATTGACGGATCCGCACTACGAGGGTAGCCCCGAAGCAATCAAATCCGCAGCAGTGGGAACCGAGGGTCGCTGTCTATGCAGAAGGATCTCGCGTCAGACCCAATTCGGATCTTCAATGATCGTACCATCCGGCATTCGATAGTTGTGCCGCACCTGTTCGCCCTTGAGGTCGTAACTCATGGACTGAAATTGAATGCGATTGCCTGATGCGTCGAAGAGTCGAAATGAAATGAACCGGATACCGCGAGCCGCTCGCACATCAGCCACGTTTAGGAGAATTGACCCGGCGTTATCGAAACTCGCCATAGGCACAATATCCTCGCACACGAACTGACTTTTGGCATCGTATGCCTTAATGACCGCCACGTTCTTAAAAGGGCGTCCCATTGGTCAATAACTGTCTCGTCATTCTTCCGGTCGTCCGATCACACCTACCGCCCGCCGACTTCCCCCTCATCCTTATACAGCTTGTACTCGACGGCGTCGACGAGCGCGAGCCAGCTCGCTTCGATGATATTCTCGCTGACGCCGACCGTGCTCCAGACGTCGTGCTCGTCGGCACTTTCGATGACGACGCGAACCCTCGCCGCAGACTAGTCCCACCCACCGCCCAACTGCCCCGCCCGATTCCGCTCTTCGGACGCCGACTCCCTCCCCCCCCCCCCACCCCCCCAAACACCCTGCTCCGTCCACCGCTTTGCGTCCCCCCCCCCCCCCCTCCCCCCTCCCCCCCTCCCCTTCTCTTCCCCCCCCCCCCCCCCCCCCCCCCCCCCCTCCTCTCCTCTCTCCCCTTCCCCCCGTCGTCCGCTACTGGGCCATTGCGCCGGTCCATCTCCACAGCCGAAGTCCGGACGCTTCGGTAGGGCCGCTCTCCCCCTGGCACCCAGGAAAGCCTGCGCCCCCATGAAAGACATCCCACTCGCTCGACCACCCGGCAACCCCCTGCCGACCTCCCCCTATGCGCCCACACAATCTAAACATTACTACAATCGGGCTACGCTTGTTTAAGGACTAGTGGTTCGTTTATCGATATATGTCAGGTGTCTCGAACATTCCCGTCAGGACAAATCGCGCGAAACGCGTTCAATGTGCATGACGTTCATCATTAGACCAACCACTACACTCACTAAGACGATTGAACGCTGCGAACGGGGTAGGAAGCCGAGAGCGACGATCTTGAGGATCAACAGGAATGGAACGAGCATTCACCACGCGACTGGGGGGAGAGGTGCATCCGTTGATTGGTGGTGGAATTCTCCCTCTCCCCCACTGAGAACCGATGAAGGCGGAGTCAGGTGCATTGTGGGGGAGAGGGCGGGGTGAGGGGATCACCAAATCGCTTCCCACGTGCCGTGCTCCATTCGCGCCCCTCATCCGGCCTACGGCCACCTTTGTATGTTGCATTCTTCGGAAACAGTCCTTGAGATGTTAGTCGCTTCGGCCGAGGTCGCGAAGCGCAGAGACTCACAACTTTCTCGGAGCGTAGCGGTCTCGGACGAAGCGACCGGCGGCAGACCGATCCACCTTGGGTCGCCAAAGACCGTGGGAGAGCGTGGTCGTCGCCGGTCGTATGTTGTTAGCTCGAACAGCCGCCAGAGCCGGACGCACAACAGGCGTCGATCGAGCTCGCATTCGCAAGGCAGGGACACACACATGACCACTCCTGGTCCGTCTATCGCTGAATGTCAGGTAATGGGTACAGGGATTTGAGTTTGATTCTGGCGTCCTGGGTGGTGAATCGCCAGTTGGTGCCGGCGTGGCGGTGGTTGCGGTCCTGGGTCCAGGCGTGCACCGCCGTGTCGAGTGCGGCGGCACTGGCGAAGCGTTGATTGAGGCATTGGCGCGAGAGGATGCTCAGTTCGATCTCGGCCATGTTGAGCCAACTGCCGCTTTTGGGCGTATGCACCAGTCGCAGCCGACGGCGCAGGCGGCCGGCCGTCTCGGCGTCGAACGTGAAGTACAGACTGGCCACGTCGTGCGTGTTGAGGTTGTCGCTCACCAGCGTCACGACTTCGGCCTGCGGATAGTCTTCCTCCAGCAGACGTTTGACTTCGGCGCTCCCAGTCGGCACGGGTGCGGCTCTCGCGGCAGCCTACGCGTCGCCACCCCGTGACAGGATCATAGAACATCAGCAGCGAGCGAACGCCGTGACGCACATACTTGTCGTCCTGCCGTTTGTCTCGGCCGGGTTGCATGGGGAGGGGGTCGACTTTGTCGGCCAGGATCTGCCGCGACGCCTCGTCCATGCAGATCAGCGGGTGCTTTTCGTCGTACGTTTCCTGGTAGACGTCGAGGACGACTTCCATCCGCGCGACGAACCGCGCCCGGTCGTCCTCCGGGATGCAGAACCTTTCTGTCCGCCACGGCTTAAGGCAGTTTTTTTTAGGCACTGCCGCACCGTCTCAACGCAGACCGATTCCACCACCTTCAGCCGACCTAGTTCATCGCACAACAGTTGCAGGGTCCAGTGGTCGCGTCCCTCGGGGGGGCGGCTGCAACTGAGCGTCACCAGCGTCGCCTCGGCCTTCGCGTCCAGACGCCTGCGCACCCCCGCGTCCGCGCGAGTCTTGCGTTCCAGCGCGGGATCCCCTTCCCGCACGAACTGCTGACGGATACGGACGACCTGCCGCTCACTGATCCCCACCGCCTCCGCGATCTGCCAGTCGGGCCGTCGGCCGTCGGCATGGTTCTCGTCGGCCAGCAGCAGAATCTTCGCCCGTCGCACCTTGGCGGCCCCCACCGACCGCTGGCGGCACAACGCCACGAGCTCCCCACGCTGCTTGGCCTTCAACCGCACTCGCTGCTTCGCATTCGACTTGGGCATCCCTGCCTCCCCTGGGTACGAGAAACGCTTCCGCAAACCAGACTAGCAATACATGACGTTTAATGATAGATCGACTACTCCGCTGACTGATTTCGTGGGGATCGACGTCTCCAAGGACTCTTTGATGTCCACCTCCTGGAGGCCCGCTCCTCGTTCCGGACTCCCTCTGATGCCGCAGGATGCCAACGACTGCTGGCCCGTCTTCCCGCTCCTGGCACCTGCCGGATCGTGCTCGAAGCGACTGGACGCTACGAGCAGCCGCTGGGCGCACGAAGTCAAACGTCTGCTGGAGGAAGACTATCCGCAGGCCGAAGTCGTGACACTGGTGTGCGACAACCTCAACACGCACGATGTCGCCAGCCTGTACTTCGCGTTTGATGCCGAGACGGCCGGCCGCCTGCGCCGTCGACTGCGTCTGGTGCACACGCCCAAAAGCGGCAGTTGGCTCAACATGGCCGAGATCGAGCTGAGCATCCTCTCCCGCCAATGCCTGAATCAGCGCTTCGCCAGTGCTGACGCACTCGACACGGCGGTGCACGCCTTGACCCAGGACCGCAACCAACGCCACGCCGGCACCAACTGGCGATTCACCACCGAGGACGCCAGAATCAAACTCAAATCCCTCTATCCACTACCTGACATTGAGCGATAGACCGACTAGTAGGTGCAGCAGAGTGATTATCTTTTCGTGAATTGGCTCTACGACTCACTCCACTGGAGATCAACCTTCCACTTCGATCAGGCCGCTTCTTCGAGGTCTCGGACTCGACCTTCGCTCAATCGCACGATGCGCTGCGCCTGATGCGCGAGATTGTTGTCGTGGGTGACCATGATGATGGTGAGCGATTCCTCGGTGTTGAGCCGCTTGAGCAGCGTGACGATCTCGCGCCCGGTCGCTGCATCGAGGTTTCCGGTCGGCTCGTCGGCGAGAAGCACTTCGGGATGGCCCACCAGAGCGCGGGCGATCGCCGCTCGTTGCATTTCGCCTCCCGACAGTTCGGAAGGACGATGCTTCATGCGATGTTCGAGGCCTACCTTCGAGAGCATTTCCTCCGCGACAGATTTGAACTGTTTCTTATTCTTCCAGTATTCCCAGATACGCGTGCGGATCATGTAGGGCATCATCACGTTCTCGAGCAGTGTCAGTTCCGGCAATAGATGATAGAACTGAAACACGAACCCGAAGATGCGGTTACGAAGTTCATCACGAGTCGATGCCGGCAGGTCGTCGATGCGTTCCGACTCCAGCCGGACATCACCCATGTCGGGCGAGTCGAGCAGACCCAACAGGTGGAGCAGAGTACTCTTGCCGGATCCGGACTGTCCGATAATCGACACGAACTCGCCCCTCGAAATCGAAAAGTCGACGCCGCGGAGGACCGGGATCTTGTGGGCCCCCTTGGTGTAGGTCTTCGTGAGGGCGTGTGCGCTCAAATGCACGGGACGCTTGGATGGAGTCATGGGCAGAATGTCCGTCATGGTGTCGCCTCGGTTTGCAGGCATCACTCGTATCTCAGGGCTTGAACGGGATGCAGACGTGCCGCTCGACGCGCCGGCAGCACGCTGGCCAGCACGGCAATCGACATGGCACCGGCCGCGACCCAGAAAACCATTGCCGGCTGCACCGACGTCGGAATCTCATGGAAATAGTAGATGTTCTCATCGAAGACCTTATGCCCTGTCACCCAACTGATGAGGCCCTCGATCTCGTTGATGTAATGCACGAACAGCAGCCCCAGGACGACGCCGACGCCGCTTCCCACGACTCCCAGTGAGAGTCCGTATGTCAGGAAGATCGACATAACTCCGCGTGAACTGGCTCCCAGCGCCTTGAGGATGCCGATGTCTCGCGTTTTCTCGACGACGATCATGTAGAAGATGGCGAGGATGCCGAATCCCGCAACAGCGATGATCAGAAACAGTAAGACGTTGAGGATTGCCGACTCGACAGCGACGGCTTCCAGCAGCGGGCCTTGTTTCTGTTCCCAAGTGCGAATCTGCACGTCACGTTGATACTCGTCGGACAATCCCGACTGCAGTCGTTCGACGACCAACGGAGCGTCGGCATAGTCGTTTAGCCGAATTTGAATTGTGGTGATCGCTCCCTTTTCCCAATCTCCGCGGTAGTTTTCGCTGAGCATGCCGCGAGCCAGTTGCAATTCTTCGATATTGCACAGGACGATGCTGGAGTCGTACTCGCTCATCCCACTCTTGAAGACGTCGACGACGGTCACGGGCATGCCGCGAACTTCCGGGCGTCGGCCGGCACGCACGGTGCTTAGCGTCACATCTTCGCCGGGTTCCACCATCATCATGGTCTCGGTTTCGCCCGATTCATTCGTGAACGGAAAGCTCACCAGGCCGATGCCGATGTAGCATCGGGCGGGGTGCGGGGCGTTGGGATCGATCGGCTGCGCCGACTGCGGGGGAGCGGTGGCCCACGGATTGTTGCTTGGTGCGGCCACGGGGGCGTTGAGAAACGGATTGGTTGTCGTCGGTGGATCCGACTCCAACGCCGAGGCAGGCTCTACGTCCGGGCTGGGTTGCGTCTCCGGCCCCGACCGCATTCGCTGATAGGCCTTCCATTCCGCGCGCCAGGCCAAGGCGTCGTCTGTCAGTTCCCAGTCCAGAGGTTCATTCGGGTCGCGCTGAGGAGGGCTGACGAGCACGCCGTCTTCTTCGATGGCCTGCCGGCTCAGCAGGAATTCCCGCAAGGGGCTGACGAGATCCTTCCCTTCAGGAATGATGCCGAACAGCGTCGCGGGACGGTGATAGTTCTGCCCGGCCCATTCAAAGCTGACGAGCCCATAAATCTCGACGGCGGGAGTCATCGCGGCGATGTATTCGCCGGCGATCTCTTCGATTTCCGCCATGAGGGCCTCAGGGTTTTCGACGCCATCGAGGCTGATGCTTTCGACCATCAGGTCGGCGTTGATGCCGTGGATGCGGTCCCGCATTTGCGTGGCGAAGCCCGACATCACGCTGTTGACGACGATCATGGTCGCCACGCCGAGCATCACGCTGATGATGCTGGCCAACGCGATAAATCGCGTCCGCAGATAGCGGCTGGAGAGAAGGAGCTTATACATCGGGCGTCCTTGCCGAGGGAATGGCGTCCTGTGCCATGGAGTGTTGAGTCATCCGGCAGGATGTGCTGGTTCCTGCAGGCGGCGAAGTCTAGCGAAGTCAGTTCAAATGCGTCGAGAGTGATTCGGAAGGGAGGTAATTGGGGTTTTGGATTGGGCGATTGAGGACAGATTCGCTTTTCCTTTGGCGATCGGCTTGACGAAGAAATGAACATGCGTACACTTATCAGGGTGCTGTAAATCGATCCAAAGATTGGCTCATTCATGTCCGCTCCCCTCCACCAGCAGATGATCGACGGCTTGTCGCGGAAGCTGCGGCAGTTGGAGCGGTCCCGGCAAAAGGTTCACTCTTCAGGTGGTCTTGTCTCGACTGGCATCTCGGCATTGGATGCCATGCTTCCCGATCAGGGGCTTCAACCAGGCACGCTCGTCGAATGGTTGAGTGCCGTCACCGGGAGTGGGACCGAGACCTTGACCATGTGTGTCGCCGGCCATGTGATGGGAGAACAGGGAACCTGCATCGTGATTGATCGCAGCGGGTCGTTCTACCCCCCTGCGGCCACACTCTGGGTGAAGGATTTGGAACGGATGCTGGTCGTGCATCCTCAAAACGACCGTGATGCCCTCTGGGCATTGGAGCAAACTCTCCGCTGCAGTGGCGTGGCTGTTGTCGTGTGCCGACTGGAGAAGATTTCTCAACAGGCCTGGCGTCGGCTGCAACTGGCCAGCGAAACGGGAGGAGGTGTCGGGTTGCTGCTGCGTTCGACCGAGCAACGTGGTCGGCCTTCGTGGGCCGGCATCCGTCTGCTGGTGGAGCCGCTGCCAGTAATCACAGCGGGCAAAGCAGAGTTATCAGCAGCAGTCGAGGAGTCGTTTTCAAGGAGGAGGTTAAGAGTCGAGTTGATCCATTGTCGTGGTCGCACTCAGGGAGGGAGCTTGGAACTGGAGATCGATGATGAAACGGGTGATGTGCATCTGGCTCCCTCACTGGCCCCTGCAGCGAATCTGTTCCGAGCTACGTCGTAAGAACGGTATTGAGTCCAACACACTAGCCCGCAGCGCAAGCAAGGGAGAGCGTTCGCCGAGCGATCCCTCGCTGGCGCATCGGGCTAATGTCTCTCTCCCGCCAATCGTGCTGTATGCCGATCACGGGCAACGCGGCCTGCGTGTGGTGCTTGGCTGTCATCAGGCCATCAAGCAGGGAGTGCGGCTTGGGATACCGTTGGCCGAGGCGAAGGGGATTTTGGGGACCGCGAGTCGCACGGCTGACGAGCCGTGTTTTCTTCTACACCAGCCGGAGGTGGATCTCGCCGCCCTAAAGCAACTGGCGGCCTGGTGCGGCCGATTCAGTCCGTTTGTCGGCATCGAGGGGAACGATTGTCTGCTGATCGATCTCTCCGGGTGCGTGCATCTGTTTGGAGGAGAGCGAAGGCTGTCGCAACGAATCAGTGCGGCCTTCCGCGCATGGGGACTCACCATCAGGCTTTCCATCGCCGACACCATGGGAGCCGCCTGGGCCTGCGCGCGGTATGCCTCGGCACCGTGTGAGCCAGAAGAATTGATTACTCCCTCTCCCCCACAAACGACATACGCTTATCGAGAAAGGACTCATTGTGGGGGAGAGGGCCGGGGTGAGGGGCAAACGCAAAGCCGCCGCAACGTGGGTCCCTTACCCCAACCCTCTCCTCCGCTGGCTAGTCAAGGCTGTGTGGAGCGTCCTCAGCGGGGGAGAGGGAGTGACCAGCGTTCGCAATGTCCGCAGTTCAAAGCGAGCGATCTTGATCGAAGCGAGGGCATCATCGTTCCTCCCGGTCAACAGGCTGATGCCCTGCGCGGGTTGCCGATGCGCGCACTGCGTCTGCCCGAACCAATTATTGAAGCCTTAGAAGAACTGGGCGTTGATCGCATTGAGCAGTTTCTCGCTCTGCCGCGAGCGAGTCTGCCTGCCCGTTTTGGTTCGCAGATTCTCCGCCAGTGGGATCGCGCGCTGGGAGAAATCGAAGAACTGATTGAGCCCATCCGTCCCTGCGAGCCATTGATCCTGAGCGTCGACTTCGATCATGGCATGCACAACCGTGAAGAACTCATGCAGGAGTTGCAGCGACTGGTCTCGCAATTGACGCACCAACTGGCCGAACGACAGTCAGGTTTGCAGCGACTGGAGATTCAACTTCGTTTAGCCGACCAGTCCAGAAACAGTTTCAACACCGAAGAAAGTAGGTCCCGTCTGCCGGACGGGACCTCACAAACAGCCCAGGTCGTCGCGCGAGGTCCCGCTCGGCAAGCGGGACCTACTTATGAAACTGCCTCCACACACACTCTCTCGCTGGAGATGCTGCGTCCCTCGCAATCGGTTTCGCATGTGATGGATCTGCTTGAGTTGCGGCTCGAACGCTTCTCGTTGAACGCCGAAGTGGTCGGCTTGCGATTGCATGCCGTCACGATCGGATTGCTGGAGGCGCATCAGGCCCAATTGTTTGACTGCGAGGACGACTTCAAGTCGCGCAGAGCATTGACCCGGCTCATCGATCGGCTTCGCGGCCGCCTGGGGGAAGAGCGTGTCGTCCATCCCCGATTGTGTGAGGATGCTCAACCGGAGTTGGCTTTGTGCTGGGAATCCGCAGGGACCAGTGTTTCAGCAGCCACACAATCCGTGGTGCGTTATCGACCTCTGCGTCTCTATCAGGAGCCGTTCCAGATCCAGGTGATGTCGATTGTCCCCGAGGGGCCGCCCATCAGGTTTCTGTGGGGAGAGCAGTTCCACACCGTGGCCCGCTACTGGGGGCCGGAGCGCATCGAGACAGGCTGGTGGCGGGAACATCCCATCCGCCGCGACTACTACCGCGTCGAAACCCAAACCGGCCAGCGTTTCTGGCTCTTCCGCCGCAGAACGCAAGAGGACTGGTATCTGCAGGGGGATTTTGAATGAAGCGAGAAGGTGAGAACGGAGGAGTTGAGGACGGGAGAATGCAGAAGATGGCTCAATATCGAATTCTCACCTCTTCAGATCACAGCGAATGAGGATCGCCCGTTCCAGTTCCTCAATCTCGGCCTCAGACAGACCTTCATAGACGTTGCACCACTCAGGCAGAGAAGTCGAGTCTCCACTGTCGTCCGAATTCGCTTCTGAGTTTTGTTCGATATCCATCCCTGGAATCTATTCGACGATTCATCGATCGACAATACGTTCTCAACTTCTCCGTTCTCATCCGTGCCTGATCCGCCTCCCTCCAAACGACATCCTTTGCATGGCTCTGGTCGAAGACTCGTGGTCCAACCCAGGTATGCCGAACTCCATTGCCGGACGAACTACTCGTTTCTCGAAGGAGCGTCGCATCCGGATGAACTGGTCCAGCAGGCGGCCGAACTGGGGTTGGCAGCGTTGGCAGTTACCGATCGCAATAGTCTCGCGGGGGTGGCACGGGCACATCAGGCGGCCAAGGAAGTCGGGTTGAAGCTGCTGATCGGAGCCGAGGTGACGCCGAGCGATACTCCGCCGGTCGTGCTCCTGGCCATCAACCGCGAAGGTTACGGCAACCTGTGTCGTTTGCTGACAGTCGGTCGCCGACGGGCACCGAAGGGGGAGTGCGAGCTGGACTTTCGCGACATCGCCGATCATGCCTCCGGTTTATTGGCGTGCGTTCTGCTGAAGGCGAAACGTGGACCCCTCACCCCGGCCCTCTCCCCCGCTGGAGACCGGTCGTTGCATGGAAGAGTCTTCGGCGGGGGAGAGGGAGAACAACAATGCTTCTCCGCCTATCGCGATGCTTTCGCCGATCGCTGCTATGCGCTGGCCGAACTCCATCACGGTCCCAACGATCGACAAGTGTTGAGCCGCATGCGAGACATGGCTTATCGGGCACGCGTCCCCTTGGTGGCCGCGAATGATGTCCACTACCACGTTCCACAGCGTCAGTTCCTGCAGCATGTGCTGACGGCCATTCGTCATCGCTGCACGGTGACGGAACTCGGCCATCATCGCTTCTCCAACGCCGAACGGCATCTCAAATCACATCGCGAGATGCTCGAACTCTTTGCCGACTCTCCCGAGGCCGTGGCTCGCACAATCGAAGTCGCTGATCGTTGCAGTTTCTCGCTCGATGAGCTGCGCTATGAATACCCGGATGAGTTATGTCCGCCGGGAACGCCACCCTTGGAGTTTCTCAAACAACTCACCTGGCAAGGGGCGCGACGGCGGTATCCCGCTGGGCTACCTACAAAAGTCCGCAGTTTGATCGAACACGAACTTGCACTCATCGAAGAACTGCGCTACGAGGCGTACTTTCTCACCGTGTGGGATCTCGTGCGGTTCGCCCGTTCGCGAGAGATTCTGTGTCAGGGACGCGGGTCGGCCGCCAACTCGGCGGTTTGCTACTGCCTGGAGGTGACGTCGGTCGATCCCGAGCGAATTGATGTGTTGTTCGAGCGGTTCATCAGCAAGGAACGCAACGAAGCTCCCGACATCGACGTCGACTTCGAGCACGAACGCCGCGAAGAGGTGCTGCAGTACGTTTACGAGAAGTATGGCCGCGAGCGGGCCGGAATGGCGGCCACCGTCATTACGTATCGCCCCCGATCGGCAGTCCGAGATGTCGGCAAGGCGTTGGGCTTGTCGCTCGACCGTGTTGACGTTTTGGCAAAATCGCTGGAGCGGGCGCACAACTCCGAGATGGTGGCCGCTCGCTTGAGAGAAGCCGGTCTCGCGCCAGATTCGCTGGTGGCCCGGCAACTCGTGGGGCTGGTCGATCAGATACTCGGCTTTCCTCGGCACCTGTCTCAGCATGTGGGAGGGATGGTGCTCACACGAGGGCCGCTGTGCGAAATGGTCCCGATTGAGAATGCCGCCATGCCCGGTCGCACGGTGATCGAATGGGACAAGGACGATCTCGATGCTCTTGGCATCCTCAAAGTCGACTGCCTCTCGCTCGGTATGCTGTCGGCGATCCGCAAGTGCTTCACGATGATTGCCGACCACTATCAACGGCCACTCACATTGGCCACGGTCCCTGCCGAGGATCCCGGCGTATACGACATGGTGGGCCGAGCCGACACGATGGGAGTCTTTCAGATCGAGTCGCGGGCACAGATGTCGATGCTGCCGCGACTGCGTCCACGTTGCTTTTATGACCTCGTGATTGAAGTGGCGATCGTGCGTCCGGGGCCGATCCAGGGAGACATGGTGCATCCTTATCTGCGGCGGCGCAGCGGCGAAGAGAAGGTCGAGTATCCCGATGCTCGCATTGAGGACGTTCTGCAAAAGACGATGGGCGTGCCGATCTTTCAAGAGCAGGCGATGCGTCTGGCGGTGGTTGCTGCCGGTTTCACACCTGGAGAGGCTGACCAGTTGCGCCGGGCGATGGGAGCCTGGCGGAAGCAGGGCATCATCGATCAGTTTCGCCAGAAGCTCATCGACGGAATGCAATCCAACGGCTATTCGATCGAGTTCGCCGAACGGCTGTTCAACCAGATTCGGGGGTTCGGTGAGTACGGATTCCCCGAAAGTCACGCGGCCAGTTTTGCCTTGCTGGTTTATGTCTCCGCCTGGATGAAGTGTTACTACCCGGCAGCGTTCACGGCGGCTCTGCTCAACTCACAGCCGATGGGGTTCTATGCTCCTGCTCAACTTGTGGGAGATGCGAGGAAGCATGGCGTTGAAGTGCTGCCGGTGGATGTCAATCACAGTGGGTGGGACTGCACGCTGGAGTACACGTATCAAGACGGTTTGCGAAAGTTCTCTCCCTCTCCCCCGCTGTCGATTCGTCAATGTGAGGAACGGTCTCCAGCGGGGGAGAGGGCCGGGGTGAGGGGCCCAGAGACCGCTTCACTTGCGCCCCTCACCCCAGCCCTCACCCCCACATTAAACTTCCACTTGAAATCGAAGGACAATTGTGGGGGAGAGGGAGCTGCTCTAAGACTCGGACTTCGCATGCTTCGCGGACTCTCGCAAGTTCATGCCGATCGCATCGTGGAGTGTCGCAGGCAAGGACTCTTTTCATCATTCGACGACTTCAGCCGACGCACGCGACTTGGGAATGCGGTACTCAAGCGACTGTCGAAGGCCGATGCGTTTGGATCGCTCGAACTCGAACGACGGCAGGCGATGTGGCAGTCGTTGCCGCGTCGTGAGTCGTCGCCCCTTTACGACAACACGGCCGATATCGAGCCGGCGGTGACGTTGCCGGAGATGCCGTTATCGCAGCAGATCGTAGCCGACTATCAATCGGCGGGGCTGTCGCTCAAAGGACATCCGTTGCAGTTTTTGCGAGAGATGCTCGATGAGTTGCAAGTGGTTCCGACCTGCAGACTGGCCGACCTGCCTCAAGATCGAAGATACAAAGTTGCGGGACTGGTGTTGCTCCGACAGCGTCCGGGGACGGCGAAGGGGATTACGTTCGTCACGATCGAAGATGAAACCGGAACAGCGAATCTCATCGTGAGGCAGGCCGTGTGGGAGCGTTATCACACCGTGGCCGCCCGAGCGGGAGGCTTCATCGCATCAGGCCGATTGCAACGGGCGCATGACGTGATTCATTTGCTGGTCGACCGGCTCGAAGACATGACGGCGTTGCTCTCGGATCTGGCCACCCGCTCCCGGGACTTTCGATGACTCAACATCAATCAAACGTCGACTTCTTGCGCAATGCATGATGGTACGACTGTGCAAAGCGGTGCGCCTCGTCCCGCACGTACTGCAACAGTCGCAGTGCATAAGAATGCCGAGACAGTTTGCGAGGCTCCGATTCGCCGGGCACGTAAATCTCTTCTTCTTGCTTGGCGAGCGAGATCGTGAGCGGTGGTTCGAAATCGAGGGCCCGAATCGCTTCGAGTGCCGCGCTCAACTGCCCCTTGCCGCCATCAATGAGCAGGATGTCTGGAAACCGTGCCCCTTCCTGTTTGAGTCTGCTTAATCGCCGGCTGACGACCTCGCGCATGCTGGCGAAGTCATCCACTCCCGACACCGTGCGGATCTTGAATCGCTTGTAACCATGTTTGAACGGCAATCCATCGATGAACTGCACCAGACTCGCGACGGTTTCGCCTCCTTGCAGATGCGCGATGTCGACTCCCTCGATCACTCGCGGCTGCTCGCTGAGATTGAAGACCTTCTTAAGTCCGCGAAGACCTTTCTTCGGATCGACATAGAAGGCTTCAGGCTGCACGTCTTCGTTCAACTTGCCGCGCAAGTTGATACTCTCCAAAGCTTTGATCTCGTCACGCAACCGGGCGGCCTTTTCGAATTGCAACTCCTTCGATGCCGCGTGCATCTCGGCATTCAACTCATCGAGGAGACTTTGCTTCTTGCCATCGAGAAACATCCGCAGGCGATGAATCCCCTGTCGATACTCCTCCTTGCTGATGCGCATGCCGCACGGGGCCGTACACTGATGAATACTCGCCAGCAGGCAGGGACGGAACCATTGCCAGCGTTCATCCGATTCCTCGATATCGAGTTCGCAAGTGCGGAACTGAAAGATCTTCTGCAACACCACGATCGTTTGTCGCAGTTTGCGAGCCGATGTGAAGGGGCCGTAGAGTTTCACTCCCTTGCTGCGCGGCTTGCGTGTGAACTCCACACGCGGAAAGTCTTCGCTGGTGACGATCTGCAAGTAGGGAAACGTCTTGTCGTCCTTGAGCTCCTGATTGAACGGCGGCTGCAAGTCCTTGACGAGCCGGGCCTCCATCAATAGCGCGTCGACCTCACTCTCGGTCGCGATGAAGTCAATGTCGGCAATCGCTGGAACCAGGTCACATGTCCGGCGATCGGTCGCGGCCGCCGCGTTGAAGTAGCTCGCTGCCCGACTGCGGAGATTGACGGCCTTGCCGACGTAGATCACGCGTCCGCGCGAATCTTTCATCAAATAGACGCCGGGAGATGTCGGGAAAGACCTGACTTTCTCTCGAGGACCGGTGATCGCCAGATCATCCGCGAGAGGTGTCACGTTCGCGGAGTCTTGCGACGGCGGATCAACGTTCTCGGAATTCGTCAGGTCGTCTTCCATGAAACTCAGTTGTCCACATCGTCGATAGCGGAAGGCCAGTTGCTTGCCGGGAGATGGGCGACGTTCATCAACTCCACGAGTGACTCGACCAGTTCGGGTTGAGCCGCCGCCAGATCGTGTTCCTCACCAGGGTCATCAGACAGGTTATACACCTCGACCCGTGGCTGGTCGCCAAAGAATCGTATTCCCTTCCACTCTCCCTGTCGCACGGCCTGTTTGGAAGTCCCCTCCAGGAATTCCCAATAGAGATAGTCGTGTGCAACTTGCTCGGTCGACGCGCCCAGCAATGTTGGAACGAAGCTGACACTGTCGATGCCTGGGATCGATCTTGCACCGGTCAACTCGGTCACCGTCGCGAACATGTCGCCATGATAGGCAATGTGGCTCGTCGTGGTTCCGGGTGCAATGTGACCCGGCCAGCGTGCAATCATCGGAACGCGGATACCGCCTTCATAGAGGTCGCGCTTGATGCCTCGCAACTCTCCATTCGAGTCGAAGAACTCCGGATCATTCCCCCCTTCGCGATGAGGTCCGTTGTCCGAAGTGAAGAATACGATCGTGCGTTCATCAAGTTCCAACGATGTCAGAAGGTCGAGGATCGTGCCGACGTCGGAATCGAGCCGGGAGATCATCGCCGCCAGACCTTTTTGAGGTTCGGGCCAGTCGCGTTCGGCATAGTCGCCGTAGGTCGGTATCTCCATGCCTGCTTGCCCGGCCTGATTGTTGGCGTGCGGAATCGTGACCGGCAAATAGAGAAAGAACGGCTCCTCCTGGTGGTCAATCATAAACTGCACTGCCTCGGCGAAAATGAGGTCGTGTGAATACTCGTTCTGCTCGGTCGCGACTCCCTGACCGTATTCTCCTTCATCAGGGACAACATTGTTGAGTGTCACCCGTCTGCGGCCATCGATCAGAAATGTCGGATAGTAATTGTGGGCATGTGTCTGATCGAGATAGCCGTAGAACTCATCGAACCCCTGCACGGTCGGCATGCCTGCGGTGTTCTCGCCGCCAAGGCCCCATTTTCCGAACTGGCCCGTGGCGTAATGGACCTGTTGCAACATCTCGGCGAAAGTGACATCTCCGGGGCGCAAATGCTGTTTGGAGTTGCCGCGAATGAAGCAATGGCCGGTGTGCAGACCCGTCATCAGCACGCAGCGTGACGGAGCACAGACGGTCGAGCCGGCGTAGAAGTCGGTGAACCTCAGCCCTTCGTCCGACAGACGGTCGATATTGGGGGTTTGAATCTGCTGTTGCCCATAACACCCGAGGTCTCCATAGCCCAAGTCGTCGGCCATGATGAAGATGACGTTGGGAGGCTGTTCTTGAGCAACTGCCTGTTGTGCATCAAGAGCCATGATGGTGATCGCCAGAAGTCGAACAATAAGGATGCGTGTCATTGCAAGGGTGCTAGTTTGCATGAGTCGAGGCCGATCGAATCGTTCGAGGCTGTCGGTAGAGTCCCCACAGTCGGAGGACAGATGTAGTGTCGGAGATCTTAGCGAATTGGCAACTGGGAGAGCATTGTGATCGCGACAGGGCTCACTTAGGATTGCCGCAAATCCACCGTTCAGGAGCTTTGCATGAAGAGTCGGTCATCATGGTTTGCGTCCCTCCTGCTGATCGCAGCGATGGTGTTCGTGGGCGTCGGGATCGCGAACGCACAGCCTGAACTCGAAGAAGCGACTGAGTCACCGCAAATCGACAGTTCGGTCGCTGAAATTCCTGAAATCACTCACACGCCTCCTCCTCCGGGTTGGTTGAAACAAATCAACGATGTCTTCGCGACGGCGGTAGCAGGCATTGAGACCGTCTTCTTCCACCGACTGGGGCAAACAGACCAGGAATTCGTGGTTTACGAACGCGTCGAGCATTTCGTTCGCGATCGAGGCACAAGTGATTCATTCGTCCGGCTCGATCCCAATGGAGCCTATCCTCATGAACGGATTGACGAGGCGCACGTTCAGTTGCTTCAAGCGAGAAAGGAACTGCTGCCAGGCGACGAAATCGACGGCGATCGCGCGGCCTATCGCTGGGGCATGATCGGCGACCGTAAAATCGACTACATCTCGATTGCGATTCCCTATGAGTTCGGCTTCGGTGAAAACACACAGCGACTCGCCGAAGGTGACAAGCTGATCCTTGTCGGCGGCGAAGGTGGTGAGTTCGTTCGACAAACACGTCGACGCGGGCTATTGAGCGACGATCCCAAGGATTCGTTCTCGCGACAGCAAGTCACAACGCTCGGTGAATTGGGTTTTTTGAAGACGCCAGATGGCTCCGACTCAGCTGAACCCTGGGTGCTGCAGGAGCGTATCGGCGGCATCCCGTTTGTCGTGCTCTGGCTCGCGCTCGGGGGAGTCTTCTTTACGATCTACATGCGAGGCTTTAACTTCTGGGGCTTCGGGCACGCGATTAACATTGTCCGCGGCAAGTTTGACGACCCGGAAGATCAAGGCGAAGTCTCGCACTTCCAGGCGCTTTCATCAGCGCTTTCTGGAACGGTCGGTCTGGGGAACATCGCGGGTGTCACGATAGCGATGACGCTCGGTGGACCGGGAGCGTTTCTGTGGATGCTGCTCTGCGGATTCTTCGGAATGACGATGAAGTTCGTGGAATGCACGCTCGGAGTGAAATACCGCCTGATCCACGAAGACGGCACCGTGCATGGTGGGCCGATGCGGTATCTCAAAGAAGGGTTTCGCGGCACTGCCTTGGCACCGTTGGGAGTTGTCCTCGCGTTCCTATTTACATTGCTGTGTATCCTCGCCAGCTTTGGCGGCGGCAACATGCTGCAGGCCAATCAGTCAGGCCGCGCAATGCAGCAGATGTTTCTGCAAAGCGATCTTGATCGCTTGAGTGAAGTCAACAGGGAGATCGAGGCGGCCGCCGAACAGGATGATCTGGCAAGACTCGCAACATTGCAGCAGACTCGCAGCAATCTGGAGAGTCGAATCGAGAAATTCGGCCGCTGGTTCCGTCCGACGTATGGGGCCGTGCTGGCCGCACTGGTAGCCATCGTCATCGTCGGCGGCATCAAGCGTATCGGCAAGGCCGCCGAGAAGATCGTGCCGACCATGTGTCTGATGTACGTCGCCTGTTGCCTCTACATCGTGTTGACACATTTGCCTCAGGTCCCTTCGATGATCGCCCTCATCTTTACGGAGGCCTTTACAGGAGAGGCGATGCGCGGCGGCATCTTGGGCGTGCTCGTCATCGGAGTGCAACGTGCGGCCTTTTCCAATGAGGCCGGCGCGGGAAGCGCGGCCATCGCTCATAGTGCTGCGAAGACCGATGAACCGATCCGCGAAGGCTGCGTCGCTCTGTTGGAGCCCTTCATCGATACGATCGTCGTCTGCTCGATGACGGCCCTGGCGATTCTTATTACAGGCGCATGGGACAACTCGGAGTGGTTGATCGGCCAGTCTCTTGAAGGATCGGCTCTTACCTCGAGAGCGTTCCAGGGCGAAGTGACTTGGTTCCCCATCGTGCTGAGCATCTCGGTGACGCTGTTTGCGTACTCGACGATCATCTCCTGGTCGTACTACGGCGAACAATCTTGGGAAGAACTGTTCGGCTACAAGACGAAGTTCATCTACAAGATTCTTGCAGTTGCGTGTGTCTTTATCGGGACCGTCGCCCACTTGGGAGCGGTTCTCGATTTCTCGGACATGATGATCCTCGGCATGGCGTTCCCCAACATCGCCGGATTGTTGCTGCTGGCCCCCAAGGTGCGTCGAGACCTACTGGACTACTGGAAACGGCTGCAGTCCGGCGAGTTTCGAGTGACTCGATGAATTGCGTTTCCTGAATCGGCGCTCGTGGCGGGCTTGTATTTCGACTCCGGTCGGGGCAATCTACCGAAATCCACTTCTATTTGGTCTCCTGCCAGCGAGTGCGCTGGCCCAATCATCCCATCTCTTGTGAGGCTGCCATGAGTGACGCTCCTGAATCATCCGGTTCCAAGTCTCCAGAAACGACGGCAGGCGTTACCACTCATCGGAGCGAGCCAAAGCCACGAAATCCGTTTGAGCGCGTGCTTGTGTGGGGAGCGATCCTGACGATGGTGGTCCTTGTGTCGATCGAGGCCTTTGCCAAGTTCAGCTACGACATGACATTTTCAAACCTCACCGAAGCCATCGAAGCAGCCGAGGCCGATGGCAAAGATATGCCTGCCAACGAATTGGGCGGACTGATCACTGGCTCTCCAAAACGTACCGAATCCGCGTTGCCTCATATGCATGGCACACCGAGGACGAACATCGACTACCAATGGTGGAGTATTTTCAAGACGTATCGCATCGTCGTTGAAGTCTCAGAAGTTGGAAAAGAGGGAGAGATGGTTGTGTTGGGATTTAGTACAGACGCGCCACCCGAAGTGGAACAAGCACCGATCGCGAACGTTGGTGAAGGCGGAGACGCTTCAGTGACCGCCCCAGATCCCGGCATGATGGCCCCGGGTGGACCAGGAGGTGGCCACGGACCTGGCGGAGGTGGACCCGGTGAAGGTGGTGGACCCGGTGGTGGGCGTCCGCCGCTGGCGTTCTCCGACCTGGATGCAAACGTCGATGGTGCTCTTTCGGCAGACGAACTTCCCGAGTTCATGCAAGCGCGATTCGGTGATATCGACACAGATGGCGATGAAACAATCTCTGAAGAGGAATTTGAGAATCGTCCGCGCCGCAACCCCGGTGGTGGACCTGGGGCACCAGCGGGAGGAAGTGCTCCAGATCGACCAGAACTGGAAACGCCCGATGAGGGGGCTTCCGGTTCCGGAGACGTGCCACCGCTATAGCTCTGTTTCGGAGTAATGGGTCGAATCAACAATCTCGGATTGTGTGGTTTGGACTTTAATGCTCATCGTGCCCACTGCATAATGAGTCGGCGGGAGTCAATCCGCGACCGGTGTATCGATTCGCGCGACCAAAAGGGATTCAGATAATGTCATTCAGTTCATCCACGTCTTGGTGGCTTAGAAGCGCGCTCGCGCTGATGGCTGGCGTTTGGGCCACGCCGCTTTTGGCTCAGGTCGATGCCGAAGTGCTGACCGCTCAAGCGTCGCGTCGCGAAGTCATCAGCCGTTGTGCCGCTTCGGTCGTGGCGATTTTTGGACCAGGAGGCGCGGGGGGGGGATCGGGCGTTTTGATTTCGGCGGATGGATACGCCGTCACGAATTTCCACGTGACGGAAGGAGCCGGCACCTTCATGCAATGCGGACTGAACGATGGCCAGGTTTATCATGCGGTGATCGTGGGTATCGATCCCACAGGCGATGTCGCGGTGATTCGCCTCTTGGGCCGCGACGACTTTCCCGCTGCGACGATCGGCAACAGCGATGACGTCGAAGTGGGCGACTGGGCTTACGCAATGGGAAACCCCTTCCTGCTGGCCACCGACTTTCAGCCCACAGTCACATACGGAATCGTCAGCGGTGTGCATCGCTATCAATACCCGGCAGGCACGTTCCTGGAATATACCGACTGTCTGCAAGTCGACGCTTCGATTAATCCCGGTAATTCAGGAGGACCGCTCTTCAACGACGACGGCGAGTTAATTGGAATCAATGGACGTGGCTCGTTTGAGAAACGAGGACGCGTTAATTCTGGCGCGGGCTACGCCATCTCCGTCAATCAGGTCATGCTATTCCTTGATCATTTGAAAAGTGGCCGCATCGTCGACCACGCCACTCTCGGGGCGACGGTTGCCAGCAATGCCAACGGATCCGTCGTCGTGACTAACATCCTCGAAAACTCGGATGCCTACCGCCGTGGTCTGCGCGATGGCGACGAGATCGTCACGTTTGCAGGACGACCCATCGGCAGCGTGAATCAATTCAAAAACATTCTCGGGATCTATCCGCGAGGATACACACTGCCGTTGACCTATCGTCGTGACGGCGTCAAGCACGACATCTATGTTCAACTGCGTGCGTTGCATCGTGTGGCCGAACTGGTGCCAGATGAAGCGCCCGCTCCCATGCCCGGCGAAGATCCCCAACCCAACCCGGATCAGCCCGAGCCCGACCAACCCCAGCCCGATCAGCCGATCCCGATTCAGTTGCCGGGTCCGCCAATGGCCACGATCCCGGAAGAGTATCAGCATATGCATGTTGAACGTCGAGGCTTCGCGAATTACTACTTCAACGAGGTCGAGCGCGCGCGTGTGATGCAGGGGATCGCGAACCTTGGCGAGTTCTCGGAGTTGACCGGGCTGTGGGAAATCGAAGGTACGACTGCCAACGGCCAGCCTTTCCTTCTCAAGCTAGGAGACGATCTCGTTGGCATCAACGTCGCGGAAGAAATCTCCGTTCAGCCTCTGGACCAACCGTTCGAGGACCAGCCAGTTGGGTCAGGTGGTCTGCTGGTTGCCATGCATCACTTCAAGCAGTTGTTGGTCAACCCAGAGGGGTATTTCAGCGAGTTCTACTACCTGGGAAGTGAGCCGCTTGATGGGCTCGGTCCCACGGTTGACGTGCTCATCACACTTCGCGGCGGGGTGATTTCCCGTTGGTTTTTTGATCAACAAACCCACGAATGGCTGGGAGTGGACACCGGGCTGACGGAGAACGCCGAGACATGCCGCATTCGGGTCGAGGGAAGCCTGAGCGTCGATGGCCGAGTGCTCCCGCAGACTTGGCATATTCGTTACGGAACGGAACCCTATGCGTCGTTTCACCTTGAAGGGATTCGCTTTGGCACTGGGGGGTAGGTGTGGGGCAGTGTGAGCGAGACGATCGCTATAAGTCTCAAACGCGATACAATTGAGGCTCGTGTTTTAACGGATTTGAGGCCGGTTCAAAGCCGTAAAAGGCCCTCGTCGATCCAGAAGTCTCACTGTGAATTCGAAAGCTCTCGGTGGCCAGGATCCCCTGAACTTAGGGAAAACGTTAAGACGATAGTAGAGGCGCTTGCATTTCCCCCTTGGGATTCAGAGCATCTCAGTTCAGCCTAATTGAGGTCCAGGGCCAGTTTCGCGGAGATCGCAGCACGTGTCAGTTGATTCAAATGGTTCATCCAGGTCGCAAGAGCGAGAAGAGTCGGGAATCGATATTCTCGGCTTCTTTAACCGTCGGAAGTGGCTGATTTTCTTTGGATTGGCCGTTGGATTGGGTTTGGGATTTCTCGAGTATCGCCGCGAGCCACCCACCTATCGATCTTCAGGGCGCGTTAACGTCATCAAGCAACAGGCTCACCTGCCCGTTTCGGGTGTCAGTTCGGTTGAACCGCTGGGCATGCGGATCGACATGCGGAACGACATCGAACTCATCATGAGCGAAGTGATCATTGGTCCCGCAGTTGATGGGGTTAGGGATCCCGATACAGATGAAGATCCCGATACAGATGAAGAGGTCATTCCATGTATCGATGATCTACCCACATTCGCAGGGGCTTCAAACCCGGTTCCGATCGTTGCCGCCGGACTCAAGGTTTCGCAGGCCGACGTGGGAAGTTCGGTGCTGGTGATTTCTTTCGAAGGATCCAACCCAGACGACTGTGGCAAGATCATCAACAACGTCATTCGCAGCTATCAACTCTATCTCCAGGAGGCCTACCAGAGCGTTGCCGCCGAGGCAGTGAGTCTCCTTGACGATGCTCGAGGTGAGTTGCATGGCGAATTGCGGCTTGTCGAGCAGCAGATCAACGACGCACAGCTACATGCACCACCAGGTGTGACAGGCAATTCCAACATTCACCAAATGCGGATGACGGCAATCGAGACGGAACGTTCCAACTTGCTGCTCCGCAAGAATCGACTCTCGACACAGCTTGAGCAGATTGATGCGGCTATTGAGGCGAGTTACAGCCGTGAGTCAATTCTATTGATGATTCAGCAGCTACAGCAGGAGCAGGACGGGACCATCAATGGTCAACCCAGAGCATTTAGTATTGCTCAGCAGATTTTTCCTCTGCTCTTGGAGGAGGCGGATCTGCTTGAGCGTTTCGGCGAGGATCATCCGCAAGTCAAGGCGATTCGACGTCAGATCGAAATGACGCGCGGCTTTCTCGAAGAGAATCTCCCCGATGGCCAGTCCGACGAACGGGTCGATTTTCTAACACTGTTCATTCAGTCGATGGAACTCGAGTTGAGCCAGATTGACGCGCAGCTCGCGACCCTCGACCCGCAGTACGAATTTGAGCAAGGCGAATCTCGCAAGTTGTTTGCGCATTCACTCGAACTGCAAAGCCTGCAAAGCGAGCACGAACGGTTACAGACCATGTGGGAAGGGGTGGTCACACTGCTCCAGAACCTGAATCTGACGCAGGCTCACGGAGAGTATCGAGCGGAACCCATTGCGCTGGCGGGAACGGGACATAAGGTCGCACCAAACCTCTACAGTTCGCTCCCCATCGGAGGCATTCTGGGCCTGCTCGTCGGCATGATCCTGGCCGTCGTCGCGGAAACCGCGGACAAGAGTTTCAAGAACCCGACGGAGATTGCCGCGATGCTGGGTGTGCGCGTCATCGGCCACACTCCGGTGCTTCCCCGGATCGTCAAGTCGAAGAATGATCCGTGCAAGTTGGATCCGAGTCTCATTGCACACTACAAACCCAAGTCGCGTTCGGCGGAGTCGTTTCGCGCGATTCGTACGGCACTCTATTTCAACACGCGGGCCGATCGGCGACATCGTGTGATTCAGTTGACCAGCCCTGACCCACGGGACGGCAAGTCGACAACGTCGGCAAACCTGGCCATCTCGATCGCACAGTCGGGCAAGAAGACGTTGCTGATCGATGCGGACTTTCGCCGACCGCGTGTTCAGCATCTGTTCGGAATTGACGACAAGGTCGGGATGTCGTCGGTCATCACCAACGACGTCGAGCTCCCAGAGGCAATTCAGACTTGCGAAGTCGAGAATCTGGACCTGCTGCCATGTGGCCCCCGCCCGGACAATCCGGCCGAACTACTCACATCGTCAAGGTTCGATGAACTACTCGAAGTGTTGCGGGACAAGTACGATTTCGTCCTGATTGATTCCCCTCCGATCCTGGCCGTCACCGACCCGGGAGCCATTGCATCGCGCGTCGACGGCGTGTTGCTGGTCTTGAGAATCAGTGTCCAGGCACGACATGCCGCGACCCAGGCTGTCGAGATTCTGCGTGACTTGGGTGCCAATATGCTGGGTGTCATCGTCAACGGCGTCGAAGGCATGAGCTCCTACGGGTATCGCGGTTATGGATACGGTTATGGATATGGTTACGCCGAACGACGCGACAAGTCTTCGGCCTACTATGCTGAATCAGATCGTCGTTAAGGGCGGCATCCACTGGATTCTCTCGCGGTTCAACCGTTACGATTGAGGCTCCACGTTCCGTTCGTACGTCGTTCGCTGTATTGGTCAAATGTTCTCGAATCCCTACGTCGAAGCCGAAGGGCTCGCAAGGCTCTCTCCCTTGCGATTGATCAAGTACCTCGCTTGGGTCGTCATGGGGTTTTCCATTGCCTGGGTAAAAACTCGCCGGTATCCGAACCTCTTGTGGGGCATTCCGGCTGTTCTTTGCGTCGTCTTGTTGCTGACTGCCGACGCCAACTCAGGGGACGAACTCCCTCCGGGGATTCGACAGACGTATCTCACGTCCACTGCGACGGCCCTCGACGCGATTCAGGCGTCCGAAGACGACGAGCAGCGTGCGATGCTCCTGGAAGAAGCGGAATTCTACCTGCAGCGGCTCGAGGATTCAGGCGTGGCCAACGAGGAGTTTCTTTGGCAACGCTCAAGACTGGACGCATACCTGGGTCGTTCGCAGCGTCGCTGGGTGGATTTGAAACAGATCCTGAATGATCAGGAACAACCTCGCAATGCCGACGCTCATCTCGAACTCGCCAGAGGTCTGTTGTTGGAGGAATGGATTGAGCCCAATCCTATTGAATTGATCGAAAGTCACCTCTTGCAGGCGATTCAGATCAATCAGAACCGCAACAAGACAATTGCAGCGCAGCGCGCACTCGCGGACCTTTATCTGGCGCTCGATCGGCACGAAGAAGCTCTCGATCTGATCCAGAGTTATGTCAGTATCTTTCCGTCGGAACGCCTGCGTCTGGCGAGAATCTATTTGTCACTGGGGGACGCGGCGCGTGCCGAATCGCAAGCCGAACTCGCCAAGTCGCACTTTCTCCGTCTGGTGGAACAGGAATCTCAAAACGCCGCCGACTGGCAGCAACTTGCTCAATCACATTTTCTATTGGGTGAATTTGAAGAGGCCGTCGCGGTACTTCAGAGAACCACACAGGTCTTTGAAGACCAATTGGTATTCCGCAGGTTGCTGGCCAGAGCCTACGTCGGCTGGTCGCAACAGTTGCCAGAGGCCGAATACGCACAGCGATTGCAGTTACTGGAACGCGCGACCGAAGCCTTTCCCGCAGACGAGTTTGTGCTGCTCGCCCTGCTCTCGTTGACAATGGAATCCAATGGACCAGAAGGGGAAGAGGCTCAGGCACGACTGCTCGAAACCTTGGCATCAGGAGACGCACCGGTCGTGGTGCACACGATTATCGGCACCAAAGCCGCGATCGACGGCAATGCCGGACTTGCGAGATTCCATCTCGACCAAGCGTTACAGCAGGGACAAGCGACTCCGATGGTCCTTAACAATCTCGCTCACATCCTGGCATTTGGGCCTCAACACGATTACGAAGCCGCATTGTCGATGATCGATCAGGCGCTTGTCATTCAGAGCGATCCTCGAATGCATGATACGCGCGGCCAGATTCTCGCCCGGATGCAACGCTGGACCGAGGCCATTGCATCGCTCGAAACGGCACTCCGCGACTTGCCGGGGTACGCGCCGATCCATCAGACCCTGGCCGAAGCCTATGCCGCCATTGGCCAGGACGAGTTGGCCGAGATTCACCAACGGCGGCTCATGGAACTGGGCGGACCTGTCAACTTGGATATCGACGCGGCAAACAACCTGGAAACAGGCGTGATCGACTCCACAGCCGAGTCGCTGCACGATCCCGAAGAATCGCCGGAATCTGTCACCATCCCCGGCGGTGAAACTGAAGTCCCATGAACCGATCTCCATCGGTCATCGATCCGGATGCCCAAATCGGTCGGCCGTGCGTCCCGAGCAAAATACCGGATGATGATGCACTTCGCCGACAAATCCGATACTTTGGTGGATCACAGGTGTTCAATGAGAGACGGTACCTGAAGAGTGATTCGCGATCACAAGAAGAGTCGCAGCACGAAATGAGTATTATTCGCCTTGTCTCTGCGCGGAGCCTTGGTTGAGGTGTTCGTCTGGGGCTCTCGGGAGTCGAATTTGTGGCAACAGCGGTTGAGAAGTCACCGTATCTGCGAGATCCGGAGGTGCAGTTGATGCTGCGCGTGAAGAACGGTGACGACGAGGCTTTTGCCACTCTGGTGAAATCGTATCAAGACCGTTTGGTGAACATCTTTACTAACATGGTGGGCGATCAGGAAAGTGCCGAAGACTTGGCGCAAGAGGTCTTTTTGCGAGTCTACCGCGCCAGAAACGGGTACGAACCGACAGCCAAGTTTTCGACTTGGGTGTTTCGGATTGCCAACAATCTGGCCAGCAACACACGAAGAACGAAAGGACGCCGCAAGGAGGTGCAACTGCGTCCAGCGGAATCCGGAACGGTGTCGAAAATCTCAGGTGAACAGATGCTCCCGGAGAAATCGGCGCTGATGCCCACACGGCAAGTGGCCCGCACCGAACTTCAGCAACGCGTCTGGGACGCAATGAGTGAACTGAATGAACGGCAGCGAATGGCCATCCTGCTCCACCGATTCGAGGAGATGAGTTATGCGGACATCGGCGCGGCGATGGAACTGTCGACAGAGGCGGTCAAATCGCTCTTATCCCGTGCTCGCGAGAACTTGAGGACAACCCTGGAAGCATATGTGCAACGTTAGCGACCATCATTCACTCCGACGTTTGATGGCCACACATTGTGGCGTGGACGCCAAATTATGAGTCAGTTTCAACGAATCAGCGCTACCGATCGTTCAAACTTTGCCGCCTATCTGGACGGCGAATTGCCGGACGACCAGACGCGCCAGATCGAAGGTGTCCTGGCAGACAACGCCGTCGCGAGGAACGACGTAGAACAGTTGTCGCGGACGTATGAACTCTTGGATGAACTTCCACGGGTCAGCGCTCCGCAGGACTTTGCCGCCGAGACAGTCAAGACAGCCCGGCTCGCGGAGATCAGAACCGACATCACCGAAACGAGTTGGTACCGCAACTCAGTGGAAGCCGCCCGACTCGCCGGGTGGACGATCGCTTTAGTTGTGGCAGCGTGCTTGGGCTACGCGGTCACCAGCCGTTTGGTTCCGCAGGAGCACGATCAACTTGTCGACGAACTTCCACTCATACAGAACCTCGACAAATACCAGGAGATTCATGATTTCGATTTTCTGCAGCGAATGGCAGGGAGCGCGATCCTGATGGAACGCATTCGATCGGAGGCCGCGAATGAATAAGCGCGTCCGCCGAATCTGGCTACTGGTGTCATTCTTCGCCGCGGGAGGACTGGCTCCCTTTCTCGTGCGCGGCAGCTTTGAGGAACGCGAGCGGCTATCGACAAACCGCGAGCAGATTGAGGACATGACTCAGACCGAAAGGCTGCGATTGGAGCGCAGCTTTGACGAATTCCAGCAGATGACACCGGCGGATCAGGCGAAGTATCGGGAGCTTCATTCGCGAATCGTCGCCGACGAGCAGGAGAACGGGCTGCATGTGGACGTCATGGACGCCTACTACGACTGGCTCAGCACTGTCCGCGGCGATCAGCGCGAGCGATTGCGAAAGGAAACCGAACCACAGGCGCGGCGGCAACTGGTTGAGCAGATCATCAACGAGCAACAAGCTCCTCCTCCGGAATTCGGCAGCGGCGGCTTCGGGCCGGGCCGTCCATCGCTGACCAGTGGGCAACTCGACATCGTATTTGCCATCTTTGAAGCTGAGATTCCATTCACCGATGACCAGCGCGCCCAGCTCGAAAGCCTTTCTGGTTTGAAGAAGCACCTGAAACTGTTGGAGTTTCTCATCGAGCGATTTCGCGCCTCCGACAGCGACAATTCGTCAGTGATCCGTACGGTCTTTCAGCGCCTGCATGAATTGACCATCCTGAGACAAGCCATCGACGCATTGGATGACAGTTCGTTTCAGGAGCAGATTCTTCAGCATCGCGACGGCCCAGGTCGCGGTTTTGGAGATATCATCTTCTGGTCGATATTCGCCGAACTCCAGACTTATCGTGTTCAGCATGCGCCAAACGACGCCGATCTGGATCGAGCCTTCAGCTCAATGTCCGAAGCCGAGCAGGATGAACTGCTGCAATTGGGCTCACAGGATTTTCGCTGGCGATTAAGGCATCGATTCTACGAGACTCAACTACGAGAACTCAGCACTTCCCCGGCTATCTTGCAGATCTTCCAACCCTGGCGGTACGGCAGAGGTGGCTGGCGCGGAGGCGGAGGCGGTCGATCTGGCTTCGGAGGATCGGGGAATGGCCCACCCGGAGAAGGCCGCGAAGGTTCGCCACGCGGACCAGGCCCGTTTGGCGATGGTCAATCAGGACCACCACCTGACCGCCCTCGCGAGGACAGTCAGGATGGTCGTGATCGCCGCAACTAGTCGTCGCGTGCCATTCGCGTCTTAATCAGTTTGAGCCGAGCACCCACAGCGTGAAGGCCTTGGCCTTAAATCCCGCTTCGGCCAGCACTTGAGAGACAGTCTTCGAATCGTCCTTGGCAAACGGCTGCTCGACAAGCACGCCGGCCTCATCCTTATAGAAGACCTTCAACTTGCCATCGACGATCTTCTCGATGATGTTGTCGGGTTTCCCCGTCGCACGTGCTTCTTCCTTCAAACGATCGCGTTCCGCCTGAACGATCGTCGGATCGAGTTGTTCCACATGCACCACGACTGGCTTGATCGCGGCAATATGCATGCCGACGTCACGCAGAACGCCTCTATCGCCTGATCCATCGGCTTGGAACAGCACGGCCGTCTTTCCGTCATGATGGACGTAACTGCCGACTGGCCCGTCGACACGCGCCACTCTCGCGACAACAAACTTCTCTCGAATCTTGTTGACGATTGACTCGAAGTGCTCCTTCAGGCTGCTTCCATCGGAAGCCGACTGCGACAAGAGTGCCTCGACGGAGTCCGCACCCGGACCGTTGAGCAACTGATTCACCAACGCCTCGCCGAACTTCTTGAAGTCCTCGCCTCCTGCGACGGGTGCCGATTCGCATTGCACTTCGACCATCGCCGCTCGGCTGCCGTCGTCGGCAACCGCTACGAAGATACGTCCTTCCTCGGTCGCATTGTCGCTGCGTTTGGCGATTACGCTCCCGACCTGGTCCTTCAGAATCTGAATGGCGCGGTCCTCATCTCCGTCCGCCTCCTGCAAGGCTTTCTTCACCTGCATGAGAGGGAGGTTCGTCTTTTCTCTTAGCGACTTGACCGCTGCGGCACTGATTTCCATCGTGCAATCTCCTTAGGTTCCGTTCGTGTAATGACTTATGACTCGTTTGCCGCATCAGTCGAACACGGCATTGCAACGCGACTTTCCAGTGGCACAGGATGTCGCATTTCATGCCTGAATTCAATCGAGATTGAATCGGCACTTGATCGAGTTCAGCCACGCCCAAATGGCCGAATCAGAGTCCGACACGGTCTTCGGCTCTCGGTTCAATCGGAATCAGTTCTCGTCACCGATGTGGAACAGCCTCTTGAGTGCGTCGATTAATCCGTGGGGCGGGCCGCTGCGTGCCTCGTGCCTCAATGTCTCCAACGGGGGATGTAGCAGTTTGTTGACGATCCGTTCAATCGAGCGTTCGATCTGGCTACGGTCCTCGTCGCTCAAGTGATTGAGTTTGCGAAAGAGTTGCTCGAGTTCCTGACGGCTGAGATCGTGCCAGGTTTCTCGCAATCGGCGAACCACGGGGCCTGTGGCCTTGTGGTACACATCGTGCATGAACTTTGCGATTTCGTCCTCGATGATCCGGCGCGCACGCTCCAATTCTCCTTGGCGCAGCTTTCGGTTCCTGTCGCACGTCGCCTTGAGATCGTCGATGTCATAGAGGTAGACCTCTTCATCAACGTCGGCGACCTGCGGATGAAAGTCGCGTGGCGCGCCCAAGTCGAGAATAAAAACCGGCTTGATCCCGGAAACCTGACGGGCCCTTTGAAACCGTGCCTGATCCACAATCGGCTGATCCGCGCCGGTCGTACTCACAATGACGTCAGCCTCTCCGAGCCAGCGATCGAGCGTCTCGAACGGTTGGACCTCGCCTCCCAGCTCGCGCGCGAGTTGCTCCGCCCGTTCGAGGCTGCGATTGCAGATAACGATGCGCTTGACCCCCTCTCCCTTGAGGTATTGCAACGTCTCGGCCGCCATCTCGCCGGCACCGATCACCAGAACGAGCTTGTCGTCGAAACGATTAAAGATGCTTTTACCGAACTCGCCGACTGCGACGCTGGCGATTGACGTGCGTCCTTCGGAGAGTTTGGTTTCGGTGCGTACTCGCTTCGATGTCTCCAGCGCACGATGAAACAATGCATGAGTCAAGGGGCCGTTCGCTTCGCCCTGCGTTGCCAGCGCATACGCTTCCTTGACCTGATTCACGATCTGATTCTCGCCGAGTACCATGCTGTCGACGCTCGATGCCACTTCAAACAAGTGTTTGACAGCCTCGGGACCGGCTTGAGTGACCAGGTCTCCAAGAAACTCATCAACAGGGAGGCGGTGAAAGTCCGCCAGAAACCTGGCGACTTCGATTGCCGACGGAGCGTCCTCGAGTTGGTCCTGGGCGGAATACAGCTCGATGCGATTGCACGTGGACACCACAACATGCTCGGATCGCGGGAACTGCTCCCTGAGCTGCTTGTAGGCCCGCATCAATTGCTCGGAACTGGAGAACGCCAGCTTCTCGCGAACTCGAATGTCTGCTGTCTGATGGTTGCAGAAGATGACTTGAACGTTCACAGCCCTGTCACCTCCGCGCCGCCAGAAAGCGTGCAGACTGTGGCCAGAGAGGAGCACCCAATTGACCATGACGACGAGTTCTCGGGCTGGCCGCGATCGGTTGCATCAGTCCGGCCGTGTACGCCACCGCTGCTGAAGACTTGAAGCACCAGCAAGGAGGCTAGCAGCACTCCGCAGACGACGGCTGTTCTCCAGGCTATGACTCGCCCCGAAATCCGCCTGGCAGTGATGACCCAGACAAAAAGCGCGATCATGACGAGCCACATCCCACCGAGTACCAGAAAGGGCCAGGAAGTGAGATCAACGGCCTGTTCGGTGCCTTGCGACAGGACACTCAGCGCGACGCCGCATGCCATGCCCAGTGTCAACGTCGGGACACTCATGACGATCAGTCGCCAATTCCAAAGTCCCAACGTCTCGAGCGAGAAGAGTTGCATCCCATCGTGCGCGGCCACTTTGTTGCGGAGTTTACGGTGCTGCATGAGGTACATGACACTGATGGGAAGGCTCAACGTCGTGCCAACGATACCCAGCACCAAAAAGCTGGCGTGCGTCATCTTCCACCAGTACAGCGTCCCCTGCTGACTTTCGACTGTGTCGTTCACGTAGCGTGCCGCTCCGACCAGCAGCAGGATAACCGGCAGGAAGAAGACTCCCGAAGCGACCTGCCTGTTCGTGGCATTCACCAGTATCTGCGTTAACACGATCGTCCAGGCAAGAACGAGCAACCAGTCATGTGTCGATCCCAGTAAGGGCGGCAAGTCCACCGACCGGCTGCGGACGACAAGGTAGGTCGTATGCGCGACCAATCCCGCTATCGAGAAGGCCAATGCCAGCAGCCGACAGACGTTCGAGGGACGCAGCAGTCGCGCCCCCTCCAGGGCAAGCGCTGAAAGATAACTTGCAAAAAAACAAAAGAGCGTGACGTTTTGCAATCGCGGCTTCCCGTAGTTTTGACGCAGCCGAGGGAGAATCCCCTTCCCCCGTCGTCTCAACCTGTTTCGTTAACCTTGTCCGATACTCCAACGGAGGTATGCCTCGATCAAGGGGTCGAGGGCTCCATCCAGTACTTCGTAGGGATTATTGGTCTTAAGTTCCGTACGTTCGTCCTTGACGAATTGCTGCGGTTGAAGGACGTAGTGCCGGATCGTCTGACCGCCGAATCCGATTCTCGACTTTTGCCCGCGCCTGGCGGCCTGTTCGGCGTCGCGCTTGTCCTGTTCCAATTTGAACAACTTTGCCATCAGCATCTTTCTCGCCAGCGCGCGATTCTGATGCTGACTGCGTTCATTCTGGCAAAACACCATCACGCCGGATTCCAGGTGCGTCAATCGAATGGCCGACTCAGTCTTGTTGACGTGCTGGCCGCCCGCACCGCCCGCACGCATCTTGTCTTCACGGACATCTTTGTCCCAGTCGATGTCGATCTCGATCTCGTCACCAAGATCGGGTGACACATCGACTGCGGCGAATGAAGTCTGCCGGCTGCCGGCCGCGTTAAAGGGACTCATCCGCACCAGTCGGTGATTACCCATCTCTCCTTTGAGATAGCCAAACGCGAAGTCTCCCTTGACGAGAATCGTGGCATTGCGGATGCCGGCCTCTTCACCGTCCGAGCGATAAATGATCTCGGTCGAAAAATCGTGATTTTCCGCCCAACGCAGATACATCCTTAGGAGCATCTCGGCAAAGTCGGCAGCGTCGGTGCCACCTTCACCCGCCTGCACGGACAGATATGCGGCACACGCATCTTCCGGGCGACTCATGCTGGCCTGAAGTTCGGCAGCATCCAGTCCCGTTTCAAGAGACTGAACGAGTTGTTCGATCTCTTTCAGGTATTCACCTGAATCATCCTCCTCGGCGAACTCTTCCAACACCTCCAGGTCGTCGATTCCGCGCAGCAATCCCATGACGGGCTTAACCGCGGAATTCAACCGTCGAAGTTCCGAGACGCGTAGCTGAGCCTGATCCTGATTGTTCCAGAAGTCGGGCCCTGCCATTAGCTCGTCGATCTGCTTGATCCGTTCCAGTTTGACGTCGTAGTCAAAGAGAGTCCCGAAGCTGAATGATTCGCTCAGTCAAGGAGTTACAGCGATCTCGAAGTACAGCGTCCATCTTGGTTTCCAGAATTCTGTATGATGTTGGATCGAAGTGACCAAGTGGCCGCATGCGATCGAATCATTAAGGATAGTGCACACTCCCCGTAGCCGCCAGATCCGTCGCAGAGTTGATTGCGGCATTGCTTCCGAATCCGGCTTTTGAACAAACTCGAACCGATAATCCGAGGTTCGTGCTAGCGATCAGGGAGCACTCGACTGCAATTCCATGCTAGAATTCGCACTCGGGGATCGGCAGAAATCCCTGCGATTCGTGAATTCGGCTCTCAATCGTCTCCCCTCGCCCTTTCCACATGCCCGACCAGAAACCCTCTCGGCCTTCCATTGACGGGCCTCGACCGAAGCGCAGTCCCTGGCTTTCTGGGCCGTTGTTCTGGGCCCTCTTTTTCGTGGGGATCACACTGGCTGTCTTTGCGTCGGTTGTAGGATCGACGGGAGAGGAGATTCACTTTGGAGAGTTCAAGTCCGGGCTGGAAGACGGAACCTTTAACAAGGACAACGTCTTCGAACTGACTCTCGGCCAGCACTACATTCGCTTTCAGGATCAACCGAAAGAGAGTGACGAGGATGCTGTCGCCGACATCGAACTGACGCCACCGATCGATGCAGACGCCTCGACCGACGATGTGAAACACTATTACATTTCGCGCGAGGGCATTCCCGACGAGAGCGTGTCTGCTTTGGCCGACCTAGCCCATCAGAAGGGGATCATTGCCAGAGGTTCTAATCCCTCGACCGAATGGACCATCATCCTGAACTGGGTGATGATCCTGCTCGTTGTCTTTCTATTCGTCGTGCTGCTGAAGCGCATCGGCGGAACGGGTTCCGCAATGGCCTTCGGACGCAGTCGCGGAAGGTTGATGGCTGACGATGAAATCAAAACGACGTTCGACGACGTCGCCGGAATCGATGAGCCCGTGCAGGAGTTGCGGGAAATCGTCAGTTTCTTGAAGACGCCGGACAAATACCGTCGACTGGGAGGGCGTATCCCCCGTGGCGTGTTGCTGGTCGGCCCGCCTGGTACTGGAAAGACGCTCCTGGCGAAGGCAGTTGCCGGCGAAGCAGGCGTCCCGTTCTACAGCCTGTCGGGTTCCGACTTTGTCGAGCTGTATGTCGGTGTCGGAGCCGCGCGAGTTCGAGATATGTTTCAGCAGGCAGCACAGCGATCGCCGAGCATCATCTTCATCGACGAACTCGACGCGCTTGGCAAGGTTCGTGGAGGAGGCGCACCCGGTGGTCACGATGAGCGCGAACAGACCTTGAATGCGATGCTCGTCGAAATGGATGGCTTTTCTTCGGACCAGAGCGTGATTGTTATCGGAGCCACCAATCGCCCCGAAACACTCGACCCGGCCCTCTTGCGACCTGGGCGTTTTGATCGCCACGTCCTGGTCGATCGACCCGACTACAAAGGCCGCGAGGCGATCCTCAAGGTCCACGCGTCGCGCATCAAGATGGATGAGAGCGTCAACCTCGCCCGGCTGGCCAAACTCACTCCGGGCTTTGTTGGTGCCGACCTGGCCAACCTCGTCAACGAAGCCGCACTGCTGGCGGCGCGGCAAGACAAATCAGCCGTTTCAATGCACGAATTCGAAGAAGGCATCGAACGCGTGATTGCAGGACTGGAACAGACGACGCGTATCATTCACGAAGACGAAAAGAATCGCGTGGCCTACCACGAGTGCGGACACGCGCTCGTGGCCGGATCGCTTCCCCATACCGATCCCGTGCATAAGATTTCGATCATTCCCCGAGGATACGGGGCCCTGGGCTACACGATGCAGCGCCCCGAGGATGATCGCTACCTCGTGACTCAACGAGAACTCGAAAACCGCATCTGTGTCTTACTGGGAGGCATTGCCGCCGAGGATCTTGTCTTCGAAGAGACGTCCACAGGCGCCCAAAACGATCTGGAAAGGGCCACCGACATCGCACGCCGCATGGTGACGCAGTTTGGAATGAGCCGCACGCTCGGCCGAGTGAACTACGAAGACAGTAATCGATCTCCGTTCCTCGGCGCGCCGGTGTCGATCTCCGAACGTTCGCACTCCGAACAGACGATGCGGGAGATCGACCTCGAAGTGCAGCGAATCATCAATGAATGCATGACCACTGCCCGAGACGTGCTTCGCGAGCGGCGTGATGTGCTCGAACACCTCACGCGCGAACTCATTGAACGCGAAGTCATGGACCAGGAATTGTTCGAGTCGATCATTCGCCAGCACCAGACCGGTCCGCAAATCATGCCGGGGACGTTCTCCAGCAAGCCTCCCGCCGTGGGAGAGCCAAAGTCTTCAGGCGAATCTGGTTCCGCTCACGCCGCGGAGTGAGCGACTCGCTTCGTCAATCACATTCCATCCACAACGACGACTTCGGCGGATGATCCCGAAGCCCGTCGCACTTCCAGCTTCACTCCGGGATCGTCGCGCTCGTTCAGATCAACTCTGAACACCACGCGATGACGCCCGGGATCGAGTTGTCGAATGAATTGCGGCTGCGAGCCGACTTCATCGTCTTCGATCCAAGCCGTGATGCCGTCGGCCGAGTCGAGCACGAACTGCACTTCGCCCCCCTCGCTGACATCGATTTCGCCCATCACGTACAGGATCTCGTCGACGGGATCGACAGTTCCCTCGGGCCTCGCCAACTCGTTCAGAGGCAGCCGACCGTTCACTTGCGCATAAGCCGGCGCCCAGTTTGCCGACTCTAACACGAGAGCCTCAAACGTGGTGACGTTTGGAACGTCGTCCAGCACTTCCGAGTCGGCGCCTCGCAGCACGCGCCAACGCTGCATCCGTTGAGTCTCACGAATCGCGAACTCACCCGGTTTGCCGAGACTCGTGAGAAATGCCAGTAAGTCCAGCAATTCCTGGCGTGTCATAAACTTCACCAGACCCTTGGGCATCAGCGATTTGCCTTCGACTTCTTCGTCGATGTCGTCCGCGGGGATCACAATTTCGTTGCCGTTGGCATCACGCAGAGTCAGTCGATCGTCGGTCCGATCGACGAGAATGCCCTGCAGGATTTCACCATCAATCGTCGCCACCGTGAGCGAAATAAACGCCTCTTTCACATCACGATCGGGATTGAGAACCGAATGAATGATGTAATCGACTGGTGAACTCGAACCGATCGCGCTCAGGTCCGGTCCCACCTGCCCTCCCGCCTTGCTGACGGAGTGACACTTGATGCAGCTCAGATCGGCACGACGAAACACGTGCTCGCCGCGAACTGGATCCCCCATCGCGACCATCTCTTCGGCGATGACGGCCACTTCCTCGGGTGTCGGAGGCTGTGGGTCCGATGCAAATCCGGCGAATCGCCCCAGCACGTTCGACAACGATCCGTCACTCCGACCAACCGAGTACATGTATCGCAGGGCGAGCTTGGCGACGTCTTCGGGAATCACTCGCGATTCCAGCGCCGCTGCCAGTACGTCAGTTGCACCTTGCTTCTGCAGAAAGGCATCCAGCACCGGCCTGGGATCATCGGTCCCCGCGGCTGCTTGAAAGAGGTCCGCTGCGCTTCCTGCCGCTTCTTGAACGTCGACATTCACGAGGCCCGCCACGCCGAGGGCTCGAATCGCGAAGGGACGCGACGCATCGCTCATCGACCGTAGCGTCTCACCGGCCACTTCACTTCCCAGTTGAACCAGCGCACGCACGGCGGCTCGACGCAACTCGGTCGATGTCGTTTCCTCTAACGCCAACGCCTGGAGTGCCTCGGCCGACGACTCCACGTTCCACGCACCGCATAGGGCGACAGCGACGCGACGCACTGCGGGATCTTCGTTGGAAAGGAACTCCGTGATCCCTGCCAGATCGCCGGTCGGTTGAACCTTGCGAGTTTCGGCCGCATCCAGGAGTTGGCGCAGTCCCTGCAATCGCAATTCGTTTGGCCAGTCTTCAGCCATCAATACTTGGTCGTACAAGAACCGCAGATCATGCTCGTTGCCTCGTGAGCCAACGATGTCGACCAGGCTCGGCAGGCGGTCGACGGCGACGCGGCCGCTGCGCCATAGACGCATCACCGAACCGACCGCACTTTCGGGTTCATCATCAGCCGCGAAAGCGGGACGACCACCGAGTAGGGATAACACAAGAACGGTCAGAAGAGTTTTTTGTACTTTCTGTCTGGCCGTCGTACCGAACTTGCGGTTCACATCAATCTCCCGGGACTTACGAACGATTCGCTGCACGTAACCTGTCTCGCGCAGTGCGTTTGTCAATTGTGAGCGATCCGTAACACGCCCGTCAAAGCGCAGAGACGAACTTCGCATCTGCAAGCCCTGATGCTTCCGCCAGCTTTCAAGCGTTCGCGAGACCCGCGCCGTCGCCCCGCCGGAATCGAGCTGTACGAATCCCGAAGCGCGGACACCAACGGTTTTCAGCGGATGGTGGGTGATACGTCTCATAGACATCTCGATTGCAAGCCCGGAACGAACCTCCTCTCTCTTGACCCTCCAGAGTTGCGCAACCGCGACAGGTAGGGTGAGAAGCATCCCGAAGCCTGAAAGGAGAATTGTAGAACCAATGACCAACGACGAACTTATCCAATTGCTGCAACAACACACGCGGGTCAACGGCGAAATCTCCGCCGACAACTTCTGTCGTGTGATCGGCATCTCGCGGTCGACGATCAGTCGCAAGTTTGGGGCCTGGCACGAATTCCGCAGACAGGCCGGTCTCCCTCCGCAGCGATTGCAGCCTCCCAGGCACGCGATTACGGCCGACAACATCTTACAGGCGCTCAAGTCGCTTGTGACAACGGAAGGAGAGGAGATCACATATCGACGGTTTCTCAAACTCAGTGGGTTCTCCGACTACTCGGTCACAAGGCACTTCGGCAACTGGAACAGTCTACGCCAACGGCTCGGACTGAATCCGCGCGTCCGCAGAGTGTCGTCGGTCAGCAACAGCGAACTGCTGAACGAACTCGACCGACTGGCCCGTCGACTCAAGCGGTTTCCCTCGGCCCGGCAGATCAATCGACACGGCAAGTACCGGGCCAGCCTCTACTACTCGCGTTTCGAATCGATGACGAGGCTCCGAAAGGCCCTGCGTATCTTCCGCATCGAAACCGAACTCGAGCGCCGCCTCGGCCCCACCTGGCGATCGCACATCTTCAAGTCTCCCATGCGATCCGAAGAAACAATCTCCCCACCAAACCGAATTCAAGTTGATGAACAGAATCCCCCATCCGCAACGATGTGACGGTGACCCCCGGCTGCTGGTCCACCCTTCCAACAAACTCAACAGCGGCACCCGTCACTCGCCGCGGTCCGTCCTTTAGCCCCCGGTCAATGACCGGGGGTGAATGCGGCCAGCGATGCCCAACAACACGCAGTACGAGTCGACTGTCAATGAATTGGTTTCACTGAAACGTCGATGTCTTGAACCACACGCACATCAAATGTGGCGACGATTTCCCCCGGTCATTGACCGGAGGCTAATTGATTGAACGCTGCGAACGGTGTGGCAAGCCAGGAGCAGCGATCTTGAGGCTCCACAGGAACGGAACGTTCATTCACCACGCGGCCGGGGGCCGGTTGCCCTCTTCCCCGAATTGACAGTAGGACCAACTCCCGGCGACCCGACCCCAGCCTCCCGGGACAAAGTTGCCTGTGATTGAAATGCAAAGGTCGGTGAGTGACTGAGGTCGTAGAGTGACAGGGTGGGTGAAGCAATGAGAGGCAAAGGATCGTGATTTTCTGTTCACTGAGTTGAATCCACGTTCCGCACAGGGTATTCTCTCTTCCAATCGAACCATCTCTTCTTCCCCAACTCATCCGGGGGGCACCATGGGTTCATCTTCGCTCTCGTGCCGGGCAACAGCCGCGCTGCTGGTGGCTTTCTTTGTCGGCATCGCTCAAGCCGACGACACGCTCGAAGAAGCGAAGCAGTCTCTGCGTGAATGGCGGAACGCGTTCGTCAACGTCCACATCCGCTACACGACGACCTTTCTGACCATCAATCCGGATGCGGATTACGACACCGCCACGTCGATCTCGAATTGGACCTGGACCGAGGATCTCTACTGCCTTGAGGACAACCTCTACCTGACCGACGGCGCGCCGATCCGGCGCTCGACCGCCGGCACCGGTGAGACCGAATGGTTTCACGCTCATTACGAGATCTCGTCGGAAGGTGAAGAGTTCATGGAAAGCCTGACGACCGGCGACTCGCGGGGGCGGTCGTCGGCGGGCCGCACGGGCATGATCATCCTCCCTCTGCTGGAGCTGTGGCAAGTGAATCCCCGCTGCGCCTGGCTGCCCGACGTCATCGACGAACTCGGTCTCACCTACGAGGGAACTGTGGAGATCGAGGGGTCGGAATGCGTCGAGTACTCCTATCTGCTTGGTGAGAATCCCAACCAGAGCCGACATCGCCTCGCACTCGATCCGGCGCACGGTTACCTGCCGAAGCGAGTCATTTTTGAGCAGCCGGGAAATCCGTCGCACAATCCGTGGCGCTTTCTCGTGACGGAGTTTCGCGAGACCGACACCGGCACTTGGTTTCCCGCGCAAGGCACAAGGTCCACCGGCTCCAGCGAAAAAACCTGGACAGTCGACGAAGTCGAATTAAACCTCGCGTACGACGCGAGCGACTTCGCCACTCCGGCGCTAATGAACGGCACCCTGGTGCCCGGTCCGAACGGATTCGTGGCCGTTGGCAACGGCGTTGCCCCCGAGTTCATGCAGCAGCGAAGGGCGGAATGGGAAGCCTCTCTGCCCGCAGCGGGCGGAGTGGCGATATCAACCAGTCCGCCGGGCGGCAACACTTGGATCTGGTTCACACTCGTGGCCTCAGCGGGTTTTCTGAGTTTCTTCTTCGCATGGAAGCTCCGGCAGGCGTGAAAGGATTCGTGAATTCCATTCAAGGAGATCAACCATGCAACGCAGACAAACGGCCGCTCTGTTCCACGTGATCGGGTTTCTGTCGATTGCGGCGTCCTCCGCGATTCTACGGGGGGCTGTGGAAGAGGATCATTATTGTGTGCTGACGACGACGCCATCGATTGATCACAGATGCCACTGCGAAGAGGACTCGACGACGATCGCATGTGAGAAATCGAGTCCCGCCGGAATGCCGATGAACGAGGTTGATGACTACGAATGCACACCGGATAGTACCTTTTGGTTTGACTGTACCCACCCTGCTATCAACTGTGGCATTAGATATGAGTGTGATCCTGGCTGCGATCAGCTCAACCGCGACTGCGAGGCGGCGGGGCCAGACCTTTGTCAGTGGTCGTATGGTTGCAGCACTATCTAACTAGGCACTCGGATGCGAACCTTAGCGATAGTCCCGATCTCCATCGTGGCCGGTGTTGCGGTCTGGTTTTCTTGGCCGCATCGAGACCTTTCACGAGATCTGAGTATCACTCTCGTGAATGACGTCAATGCTGACGGCCAGATACCAGTCACCGACACTCACCCGGTGACGATTTCATTCCGCGTCGAGAACCGCGGTAGAGCGCCGCTGGGTCCGTTGCACGTTTCGGGAATTTGTGATTGTCAGGTCGAGTCTGAATTACCGCGTACGATGGAACCCGGGACGCGGGCCGACCTCGCGTTTCGGATCTTTCCAGTACCGGCCGGGTTGACGTTCGGTGAAATCATGATCAGCGACGAGGCGGGTGCGAGCAGGACCGTTCCGTTCTCGATCATCAACACTGCGCCCATCCCGCGATTCGAAGCGTCATCACCGGTTTTGGTCCGTATAGTGCGGGGCGATCACGTCTCGCAGGATTCCCAGTTTTCAGTCATCGAAGAGGCTGGTCGAGACCCGTTCATAACGTCTGCTCGAGTCGTGGGTTGCCCAGCCCTCGAAACCCTTTCAGCAACGATTGTCGAAACCAGAGATCGCGCTTTGTCCGGTTCGAATGACTATGTCCGCAGAGTATATACGGTGCGTGTCGAGGGGAACGACATCCAGAATGTTACCGGAATCGCGACAGATATTGAGCTTTACTCCTCGGCCGACGAAGAGGCGTTCCATTCGATTTCTCTGACAGGCGTGCTGCAAGACTCGTTGGTCGTCGTTCCCGCGATTGTCTCGCTGCCAGACATCGGCGAAACACGGCGGGTACAGATTCTCAATCGCGGAAAGACGGACATTCAGGCGGAGCAACTCTCCGTGACGGTTGAACGCGTCGATGGAAATATCACGATCACACCGAATGCCGACTTCGTCGCCGATGGTGGTCCCGTCATTGCCGAGTTCCTGGTGGAACGCAATGACGAGAATGCGACAGGCGATGTCGAGGTGTTCTTTCAAGCGTCGCTCTACGTCACCGCACGATTGCGTATCACCAGCAGCGCCGTCGTTTCAACAAGCAGCGAATGAAGCGAGCGAACATGCACCCTTGCCGCCGTGAAAAAAACGCGAACGCACTCACTCCTCACCGTCGCCGAGCGGGGTTCACCTTCATTGAACTTCTGACCGTCATTGGAATTCTCTCGCTGCTGGCGGCGATTTCCCTGCCGGCAGTGCAACGCTCGCGCGAAAGCGCCCTGCGCGTCGAGTGCGGCGACCATCTGCGGCAGATCATGGTCGCCTGCCAGGCTCATGCCACGGTGCATCAGACATTTCCCACCGCGAATACACAGCATGTGGTCTCAACGAATCCCGTTGTCATCGGGCCTTCCGTCTCGGCATTCGTGCATCTGCTCCCGTACATCGAGCGGGGCGAACTATACGTCCGCTTCGACTTTTCCGATCTTTGGTCGACTCATAATGAATGGGGTGCCACGGACAATGCCGCGAACCGCGCCCTGCTCGATGTTCAGATTTCCCTTTACGTCTGCCCGTCCGAGTCCGCCGCGAAGGGCATCTCGTATCGTTCGTGCAGTGGGCCGGCACCCTATAATAGCCAGCAGGCGCCGTTCGTCACCCCGAAGCGACTCTCATTGGGAACATACACAGACGGCCTGTCGCAGACGGCCATGTTCTCCGAGCGCCCCATCGGCGACGGCGATCGGCTGCAATACAATTCGTGGAGCGATGTGTTTCACGTCGACAAGGAGGATGGCGAGGTATCGAAAACCAGCGAGTACTGGCAGGCGCTGTGCGCTCACCCACCGAACCCGCCTGACGTGGGCTACTCGTTCTCCGGCATCAATTGGTTGCATGGAGGCCCGAGGCACACGGCCTACAACCACGTCTTCACTCCCAATTCAAGGATTCCCGATTGCGCGGATCACGCAATGATTACCGACGGCGGCCCTGGAGCCTATACAGCCCGCAGTTACCACGATGGAGGAGTGAACGTCACCTTCGCCGACGGACATGTCGACTTCGTCGGCGACTCGATCGATGTTGACATCTGGCAGGCCCTCGCCACCCGCAATGGTGACGAACCGATCGGGACGTTCTAGCGAGTGTAGTAGTTAGTCTAACGGTAATTGTCAGGTGGCTCAAACATTCCCGTCAGGACAAATCGCACGAAACTCGTTCAAATGGCATGACATTTATCATTAGACCCACCAGTAGGGTAGGCTATGCCTGCCGGAGGCGCCGGGTACCTGGGGTCAGGTTGTCAGGAGTTGGCATGGCTGAGGGGCCGGAGAGCATCGTCATCCTGGAGCACGATCAACTGTAGAGAATGCCGTCTCTGGCATTCCGCGGGGCGGGGTGAGGGGGGGCGTTTCGAAATCTGTTCGTGTGACGCTTCGCGAAACGGATGTGTGTTGGACATTGTTCACGGCGACGCGACTCGTGCGATGAACCGGTCAGCCCGCCGACGGAATGGCACTGAGGCCATTCCCGACAGCGACGGTGTGGCTGTGGTCGACCAGCCAACACGTCGCACCTCCGGTCCCCTCTCCCCCGCATTCGATTCTCGATGGTGAGTGAGCGTGATCGCGGGGGAGAGGGTTAGGGTGAGGGGCGAACGTCAGACGTTGCAACGGTGACCTCGGAACCACGCGCGATGACGCCGCGAACCATGCCCCTCACCCATATGCTGGCAACGTGCGACGTTCCATGCGCGCCCCTCATCCGGCCTCCGGCCACCTTCTCCCCCGCCTCCGCGCGTGATTTAAGAACAGTGTCGATCGCGGGGGAGAAGGATTCAAAGTGACTACCTGCTCCAAACACCAACATTGAGCGGATGCACCGCGGGACAGCTTGCCGATCTGACCTGCCTTAAAATCTTGTGCCAGTGGTCATGCAGGCTTGTCGGTCACGCCGCGTTTGACTGCGGGGGTGACTTCTCCTCGCATGCCAACTCCTCGTACAGATCGAGCGTCTGTCGCTGCATGTCTCGCAGTTGAAACGCCTCGAACGGAGGGACCAGTGACTTAGGTTGCTGAAGAAGCGTTGCGGCACGGTCCACAAGACGCCCGAGATTGCCAGTTTCGATTGCCCCTTCCGGGTAGACGCGCGACAAGATCTCGCCGACGCCGCCGTGACTGTAGCCGACGACGGGCGTGCCGACCGAAAGAGCTTCGAGTGTCGTGCGTCCGAACGACTCGGGTTGAGTCGACAAGCTGCACACGACCTGCGAGATCGCGTAGATGTCCTTCAAGTCACTGCGATGCCCGGTGAAGGTGATCTGCTCCGCGATGCCGAGCCGCTGCGTTTCGGCCTGCAGTTCCGCCTGGTAGGCCTGCTTCTGTGGATCGCAGCCACCGGCGATCAGACCGTGGACGTTGATGCCTCGCAGTCGCAGTTGTGCAATCACGTTGATGAAATCGTGATGCCCCTTGAGCCGCACGATTCTGCCGGGGATCGTCATCAGCTTCTGGCCGCGCAGTTGTGGGAATTCATTGTGCCAGCGCTCCAGCCATTCGTGTGGGGGACGATGTCCGTGTGGGAACTCTTGCGGGTCACGTCCTCGTTGAATGACTCGAATAGCCGACGCCGGGGTCTGGGGATAGTTCGTCAGGATGTACGACTTGATCGTGTTCGAGACCGCGATCACCGCTTCGCCGCGAGTCATGATGCGGCTGTAGGCGTTGACGGAATTCGCTCCATGCACTGTCGTCACGAATCGGGGTCGAACAGTTCCCGGCAGCGACTTCCACGCCAACCAGCCGATCCAGGCCGGCACTCGGGAGCGGACATGCATCACGTCGACGGCTTCATCCAACAAAAACCGTCGCACCTTGCCGACGGACCACAGGCTTGCGGGCGACTTCTTACTGATTGGAATCTCGAAGTGCTCGCTTCCCTCACGAACAAGCTGCTCGACGAGTCTGCCACCTGTCGAGACCACGAGCGAACGATGTCCTCGCTCGACAAGCGCCCGGGCAATTTCGAGGGTGCCGCGCTCGACGCCGCCGCTCTCGAGAGCGGGGAGCATTTGAACAACGGTCAGGCGAGAGCGGGGAGTATGGAGCATGGGGCAGGGAGCATAGAGTGAATCGAGAGGATAGGTGAAGACGAATTGTGGAACTGCAAGTACATTGAAATCAGACATGTGCAGCACTTACGCTGATGACCGGGAACCACTCCAACTCCGTCTTCTGACTCTTTATTCCATGCTCCGTGCTCCCTGCTCCACACTGAATCGACGGGACTTCTTCAGCCATGTCACGACCGCGATGGCCGGGATCGGGTTGACGCACTTGTTGGCTCAGGACGGCCTCGCTTTCGATGATGGCACCGCCGCCACGGACTGGCAGCCCGGCCGGGGGATGACGCACCACACACCGAAGGCCAAGCGGGTGTTGCAGATCTTCTGTCCCGGAGCGGCCTCGCATCTCGACCTCTGGGATCACAAGCCCGAACTCGAACGGCTGGCGGGGCAGCCTCTCCCGGGGGAGGAAAACCTGGTCTCGTTCCAAGGCCAGAACGGCAACCTGATGGCCAGCCCCTGGCCCTTCGTTCCCTGTGGCGAGTCGGGGAAGATGCTCACGTCGATGCTGCCTCATGTTTCGCAACATGTCGATGACATGGCCTTCGTGCATTCGATGGTGACGCGAACCAATACGCATGGTCCCGGCTGCATCTTTATGAATACCGGGCATGCGACCGAGGGCTTCCCCTCCGCCGGCGCCTGGACCAGCTACGCCCTCGGCAGCGAAAACGACAACCTTCCCGCCTTCATCACAATTACCGATACACGGGGCGAGCCTCCCAACGGCAAGGCCAACTGGTCGAACGGATTTCTCCCGGCGAGGCATCAAGGGATCATGATGGCCGCTCATCAACCGGTGCGCAATCTCTCGAGGCCGACCGGCATCTCGGAGGATGATGAAGTCGCCACGCGCGAGTTTCTCGAGTTCCTCAATACTCGTCACGCCGAGCAGGATCCTGGCAACAGCAACCTGCAGGCCCGCATCGCGGCATATGACCTCGCAGCACGCATGCAGCTCTCGGCTCCGGAAGTGATGGACCTGTCGCAAGAACCTGAGTCGTCTCATCGGCTGTACGGCACTGATGACGAAAACGCTCTCAAGGCGTCGTATGCGAAGAACTGCCTTCTCGCGCGTCGATTGATCGAGCGCGGCGTCCGATATGTCAATCTGTACTGTGCTTCGCGGGCATCGGGAGTCGATGGCTTGCTGAACTGGGATGCTCACAAGACATTGAAGGCCGACTACGAACGACATTGCCCGATCTTCGATCAGCCGACAGGTGCGTTGCTGACCGACCTCAAGCAGCGGGGACTGCTGGAAGACACGCTCGTCTTGTGGACGACCGAGTTTGGTCGGATGCCGACGCATCAGGCGGGGACTTCGGGTCGGGATCACAATCCCGACGCCTTCACCTGCTGGATGATGGGAGCTGGCGTCAATGGCGGCATAAGCTACGGAGCCACGGATGAGTTCGGACGTCGGTCAGTCGAGAATGTGACCACTGTCTGGGACTTTTACGCTACGGTGTTGCATCTGTTGGGATTCGATCACACCCGACTCACCTGGTATCACAACGGCCTCGACCGCAGGATTACTGATGTGCATGGAAATGTGATTCAGGCTGTGTTGACGTAGAGTTCGATACAATCGCCTCTTGCAAGGACTTCCTGGAATTCCGCTGAAATTCATACGCTCTGGACAGTTTGACTGGAAGTCTCGAAACTGCCGTTTGGCGGAATACGAAGTCGGCCTGCATTCTGCGGGATTCAATGGCCGGCATAGGGAGTATTGAACGTTGAATGGATTAGTCATGATGTCGAGATCTCGTCTGTTATCGATGTTGGCCGCAGGGCCGATCGTGCTGTTTAGCTTGGGCTATGCCCGGGGAGACGACCCTCCGCCTCCTCCCTTGGTCGAGGAACATAGCGACGTTGCGGACGAAGGAACCGGAATACGGGTGCAGCCTGCCGACGATGCTCCCGAGGTGCTGCCGCGAAATGACACTCCGGAGTCGATCGCCCGTCGCGAGTCAATTGCCTGGTTGATGACGGGTCAGTTGTACGAGTCTCGCCGCGATCTGGAAGGGGCGGTGAGCGCGTTCCGCAAATCGGTTGAGGCCGATCCGTCGGCGTTGGCACCCTATCAGAAACTCCTGCCATTATTGTTGCTGCAAGGAGAGTCGGAAGAAGCCCGCCGTGTCGCCCTGCAAGCCGCCGAACACTCCACCGACGGATTGCAAGTTGTGCGCGCCTTGGGGGCGGTCCTCAATCGACAAGGTGCGACCGACGAAGCAATAGAACTCTTTCAAGACGCCCTGAACAACGCAACCGAAGGCGAGCATCGACTGACCGCATTGATGCTGCATCGCGACCTGGGTTTGTTGTTTCACTCCGGAGGCAAGAAAGAACAGGCTGCCGAGAATCTGCGAAAGGTGCTTGACGCCCTGCAAGGCGTCGACGGCGAAATGCTGAGCGAGGATGACGTCACCGAAATCCTGGGAACTGATCCAGCGGCCATGTGCGACGTGATCGGTCAGGCGCTCTTGGAAGTGAACGATGCCGACGGGGCAGTGCGTGCATTCGAGCGCGCCGCCGAGTATGCCCCCGAAGGAGCGGCGGTGCATGGTTACAATCTGGCACAGGTATTCCAGCAGCAGGGAGAGCCAGCGAGAGCTCTCGATGAACTCGACAAGTATCTCAATGCACAACTCCAGGCGCGCGGACGCGCGCCGTATCAACTGCTCAAGGAGTTGATGAGTGACCTCGAACGGAGCGACGAGTTGATTTCACGTCTGGAACAACTGGCGGAAGCCGACCCGAACAACGCAGAACTGCAATACTTTCTCGCGCGCGAATACCTGCTGGCCGGTGATCTCGATCGTTCGGAAGAACTCTATCGCCGCGTCCTCGCCGACTCGAACGCTCCTCAGGGGATCGTTGGATTGATACCGATTCACCGTCAGAAACAGCAGATCGAGGAACTTCTGGCGGGTCTCGTCACGGGCATTTCCAGCGGGCTCTATGTCGAGTCGGAAGAAGAACTCGAAACAATCCCCGCCGACTTTCGATTTCTCGCCGAGGAATTCAACGCCGAAATCGACGCACTGACCGAAGACACCGAAGCGATGGACCTCTTGATGCAGTATGGACGGTCGCTTGAAGAGAGCAACCCGCCGGAAATTGAGTTTGCTCAGGTCTTCGTGCTGGCACAGATCGCCGTCGAGGGCGAGCGAACAGATGACGTGCTCCATTTCTATCGGCTCGCGATCGACATGCGAAACGATCCGCCGGCCGTTCTCTACCGCGAGCTGTCGAACTATCTCATTGATCAGGAGGAGTACAAATCCGCGATCGAGATCCTCGAAGAGGCTTCGGAACATCCCTCACGCGAACTGCAACAAGCGCGGTGGCAGTTTCTTTACTTCCTGTCATTCGCCTATGAGCTCGACGGTCAAACCGATCCCGCACTCGAAGCGGTTCGAGATGCGCAAGGCGAGCAGCCGGGCGAGCCGTTGCTCGAGTATCAGGAAGGCTGGGTCTACTACCATGCTCAGCGCTGGGACGAGGCACGCGAAGTGTTCGAAGGGTTTATCGCCAGCCACGGCGACGACCCCAGCGAGCGGATCGCATCGCAGGTCAACAATTGCCGCTTTAATCTCTCCAACATTTTCGTGCAGACAGGAGACATGGAACGCGGCGAGGCGGTGTTGTTGGAAGTTCTCGAAAAGGATCCCGAAAACACGCAGGCCAATAACGATCTGGGTTACCTTTGGGCCGACCAGGACAAGAACCTCGATCAGGCCCGCGTGATGGTCGAAAAGGCTCTGGCCGCTGAACCCGAGAATGCCGCCTATCTCGACAGCATGGGTTGGGTGCTCTACCGCCTGGGAGAATATGACGCAGCCATCGAGCAACTGGAGAAAGCTGTCGCACTCCCACGGGGTGAGGATACCGTCATCCTTGAACATCTGGCCGACTGCTACGACAAGAAAGATCGTCACGACGAAGCCCGCGAGTTGTGGCAGAAGGCCCTCGACATGGAACGCGAGAACGCCCATCCCGATCAGGAAGTCATCGATCGCATCGAAGGAAAGCTGGCGGAGTGATCCCGGGAGTCAGGGATCAGGAGTCACAGATTGCCAAATGGAGTGGGAGTGACCAGATGTGATTGCGCAGCTCGAATCCATCCCATGGTCAGCGGCTCACCACCGATGGAGTCGCCGAATTCCTCTTTCTCTGCACTAACTCCCGACTCCTGCCCCTCCTACCTTTCTCAGTCCTCAACCCTCAACCAAAACGCCTCGACCCTTATCAATGGCCGGTCACTCTCATTGGGCGAACATCGCCCACAAAAAAGGTCGCGTCGATAAGAAACGCGGCGCTCTGTTTGGAAAGCTCAGCAGAGCCATCATCGTCGCGGCCCGCAATGGCGGCGGCGATGTCAGCATGAATCTTGCCCTGAGGTACGCCATCGACAAGGCACGCAAGAACAGCATGCCCAAGGACAACATCGATCGAGCCATCAAGAAGGGTTGCGGAGACACCAGCGGCGAAAACTACGACGAAGTCGTTTACGAAGGTTACGGCCCCGGCGGCGTCGCAGTGATGGTCGAAGCCCTCACCGAGAACCGCAACCGCACCGCCGGCGAGGTTCGCAAGTCGTTTGAAGTCTACGGCGGCAATCTCGGCGCGACGGGCTGCGTGTCGTACCTGTTTGAACGCAAGGGAATCTTCGTCGTTGCCACCGATACAATTTTCGAAGAACGTCTCTTCGAGATCTCTCTCGAAGCGGGTGCCGAGGATGTGCGCGAGGATAGCGACAACTTCGAAGTGATTTGTGCCCCTGATGCGTTTCAGACAGTCAGCGATGCCTTGGAGGCCGCCGGCATTGAGACGAGCCGATCCGAATTGACCCGCATCCCTGGCTCGACGATCGACCTTGATGCCGACAACGGAAAACAGTTGCTCAAGCTCCTCGAGGTCTTCGAGGAGAACGAAGACGTGCAGAACGTAATTGCGAATTTCAACATCTCCGACGAAGTGATGGAGGAAGTGCTGGGAGAAGCGTGAGGACCGGCGTCTGAAGTCAGGGATCAGGAGTAAGGAATCAAATCTGCTCCCACAATCCCTTTGACTCCTTGCTCCTTCCTCCAAGCTCCTTGCCTGCCCATGCCACGCGAACCAATGATTCACGGCGACGATCCTTCCCGCCGGCCCAAAGGCAAGGGGAAGACGGTCGAAGGTGCGCTGCCGCCGATGCCACCGTTGCCTCCCATGCGAGGCGGAGGTGATGATTTCAACGACGATCGGCACGACGACGAACTCCGTCCGCAACGGCTCGATCAAGTTGTGGGACAGTCGAAGGTCGTAAACCGCTTGCGAATCGCGCTCGATGCGACCAAACAGCGTGGAGACACGCTCGGCCACATGCTGTTCGACGGGCCTCCAGGGCTGGGCAAAACGACGCTGGCGACGGTGATCCCCCGGGAACTCGGCGTCGAATGTCAGATCGTCGCCGCACCGACGCTCACCGCGCCGAAAGATTTGCTCCCTTATCTCACGAATCTCTCGGAAGGAGCGGTGCTGTTTATTGACGAAGTTCATCGCCTCCCCGCCGCCGTCGAGGAGTTTCTCTATCCGGCGATGGAAGACTTTCGCATCGACATCGCGCTGGGAGAAGGCTTGAACGCCCGCACGATCAGCATGACTTTGAAGCCCTTCACCGTCATCGGGGCGACGACTCGTGCCGGTTTGCTGACGGCTCCGCTGAAGGACCGCTTCATCTACAAGGAGCATCTCGACTTCTACTCGATCGAAGAGTTGTGCGAGATCGTGAGCCGCAACGCTCGCAAACTGCGTACGGAAATCACCAGCGAAGCCGCCTACGAAATCGCCCGCCGCAGCCAGGGGACACCGCGTAAGGCGAACAACATCCTGCACCGCACCCGCGACTTCGCCACCTTGCGCGACACGAACGGCCACATCACAAACGCCATCGCCGAAGAAGCGATGCAGACCCTCGAGATCGACTTGCTCGGCCTCGATCGTCAGGACGTGCGATACTTGCAGACGCTCATCAACAACTTCGCCGGCGGCCCTGCCGGCGTGCAGGCTCTGGCCCACAGCATGAGCCTCCCCGCCGACACGCTCGAAGACGACATCGAACCCTTCCTCTTGCGCTCGGGCCTCATTCAGCGCTCCTCCCGCGGCCGCATCGCCAACCCCCGTGCCTACGAACATCTCGGCCTCGCATCCCCCCCGCCTCCGACAGAGCCGACGCAACGACCGTTGTTTGATGAACAGGACGAATAGCCCTCTTTCGCCTGGCGACTTCCCCATTTCCTGCTCGCCGGCGAGCGCGTGACTTTGCGTTTGGGATCGCCGGTTCCCACAACCAGGAAACCGGTCGAAATTCCAATCGCACAACTGATCGAGTTGCGCGTCCCCGTCGGTGTCGTCCTGACCCTCGACATGTCCATCCGATCGCATTGTCGAACTCCTGCCGTTTTGGCGGTATCGCGGTAGGGACCGCCGTTGCCGGCGGCCCCCCGCACGGATCCGTACGTGAAGGATTGCTTCATACGGCTCTTGCCTTGTGTCGGGCGTGAAATCGGGAGTAGGCATTCGGATGGTGGATCGTCGGGCGGGGCAGGTAGCGTGAGATGAGGCGGGCGAAGCGAGACCAACTCCAGCGGGTGCGGCCTTTCTGGCTGCGACGCCTGAGCGTTTTGAGCCACAGCTTCTTCACTTCACTCACGAACTGCATCAGGCGGGTCATGTTGCCAGGGACGGCGTGATAGTTCAGCCACCCCTGCACGATCCGTTTCAGCCAGCGGCCTGTTTCTCCCGGCGGGCGATGCTGACGACGACGGAGCCGTTCCTTCAGGACTGCGAGCGTACGCCGCATCCGTTTCCGAATGCTCTTGCGGTTCACTCGAAAGCACCCGTTGAGACGATCCCGGCCGCAGTAATGCGTGAACCCGAGGAAGTCGAAGGTCTCCGGCTTGCCCTGACCGCGACGACGACGGCGAGACGCAGCGTGTCGACCGAACTCGATCAGCCGCGTCTTTCCATCATGCAACTTCAACCCGAACTTCGCCAGCCGCGTCCGGAGTTGTTCCAGACACGCCCTGGCGTCACGTTCGTGCTTGAAGCCGATGAGGAAATCGTCGGCGTACCGAACGATCACCACATCGCCGTTCGCTTGATGCCGTCGCCACCAGTCGATCCACAGGTCGAGAACGTGGTGGAGAAACACGTTCGCCAGCAGCGGCGAGATCACGCCGCCCTGCGGCGTCCCCACCGTCGTTTCCGACCATTCGCCGTCCTCGCTGATCCCGGCGGTCAGCCACTTTTTGATCAGCCGAAGAAGGCGTTTGTCGCCGATGCGGTGTTCCAGCAACTTCATCAACCACGCGTGGTCGATGGTGTCGAAGAACCCCTCTAAATCGGCGTCCAAAATCCAGTTCACCTGTCGATCGCTGATCGCAGCCGTCAAGGCGTCGAGCGCCTGGTGCTGGCTGCGACCCGGACGGAAGCCGTAACTGAACCCGCAAAAGTCCTGCTCGTAGATCGCACCGAGCACCCCGACCACGGCCTGCTGGACGAGCTTGTCCTCCAGCGCCGCGATGCCGATCGGCCGCTGACCACCGTCCGGCTTCGGGATGTAGATGCGTTTCGACGGCTTCGCGCGGTACGCGCCTCGGTGAACTCTCCCGTGGAGGTCCGCAATGCGTGCCTCCAGATTTCGCTCGTATTCGTGCCACGTCACCTCGTCGACGCCGACAGCCGCGGACTTCTTCAGATCGTAGAAGGCTTCCCGCAGACAGTCTTTGTCGATGTGGTGCAGTAAGGCTGTGAATTTGAGCGTGCGGTCCTTGCGGGCCGCTTCACGCACGCCGTGCAACCCGCGTGACTCTCGCTTACTCCGGCGCGGCGTCCGGTCGGAGTCGGATTGTTCGGCGTTCCACTGGGCTGGGATCCTTTCCTCCATCGACTCCGCCGACGCTTCAGTCGCGTCATTGTTCGCCGACTTCGCAGGTACTACGACCCCATCTGACTTCTCACCCGCGTGCACGTCGGCCTTGCCGTCGGTGACGTTCGCCGACCGTTCCCAGTCGAACATTCGCTGGGAGGCGTGAGAGCTCCCGGTTCTCGCGTTTGGAGTTTCCAGACATGCTCGGGTTCTACGACTCCGCCGTGCCGCCGAACCGCTCGCCAAAGCGCGGCCCGGCGTGTTGCCTTCCCCTTCTCTTGACAGGGTCGGCGCACGAATTGCTTTGATTTCGGAGTTCCATGGCCAGCCTGCCTGTGCCTCTCGCCGATGCTACACCCACGATGTCGCCACCGTCAGCGTACGGGTCGAGGTGAAGGTGGGGGGCTAACCCTTCCTCCCAGGACTTCTTCATTCCCAACTCCAAACCGGTTTATCCCGGCGCTTTCCAAGAGTCCAAGAGTACAACCGTAGAGACACACACGTGTGATACTCTTGCGATACCCTTGCTCGTACTCTTGCTCTCCGGCTGCCGGCCCGCGCGGACGAGCATTCGTCCGTGTACACGGTCCGCCTACCCAAAGGTGCGTGGTTGCGCCCGCAGCAGTACCCAGCGGCGCAACAAATCTGCAAATCTTCCCCCTCTCCCCCACTGAGAAGTTCTGCCATTCCGCAGCCGCGACACTGTGGGGGAGAGGGCCGAGGTCGGTCTCTTATACACATCTTGGATCATCGCGCAGCGATCACACTGTCAGCGACTCTGCCGCGGCAATCGACACTCGCAATCCATGCTGACTCACCACTCGGCTGCGGGCTCCCGCTGGTCGACCGCAGCCACCCGCCGTTGACCTCCACACCCTAAGCACCAGGGGTTGGCTGCTTGCGGATCTTCGCCTTGTTGAAATAGTACAGCGCCCCCTGCGATGTTAGCAGCCATTTCTGGGGAGTTGGTCCGATCAGCAAACTCGCTGCCGTTACGCTGGTGACCCAAATCGGAAGCACGATGTTGGATGGCAATAGATCTTGGAGTATCAGCCCCGCGCTCAGCAGCGTCAGAATCATGATGGCCAGCACCGGTACGAACATGTTGTCGGTTTCGGGAACGATCCAGCGCCGCGTCTTGAATCGCGTGCGAAAGTACACGACCACGCCGCGAACGTACACACAAAGCCGAATGAGTGCCGCAAAGCCTCCAATGATCAAGACAAACATTGCTACATCACCATTCACGAAGTTCCAATCGCCGTACATCTCCGAGGCGATCATGACGATGGTGGATGTCCATGCGACCCAGGCGACAATCGTCCATGATCGGGATCGCGAAAGCCAATTGTCTTTGATATGAGGGGAAAGCGCATCGAATGTCCAGCCGAGTGCAGGGCGCTGCTTCTTGTCTCCTTCCCAAAGTGGGAACACGCGCAACGACTCTCGCTGTGATAAATGCGCGAGAGCAAGAATGACTGCGGCGAGAATCACCAGCATTGTCGGCAACAACGTCGCGAGGACGATCGTTGGCATCAGAAACAGCGACGCCACTCTCAGAGTCTCGCCATGCGGTGATTGGTTGAAGGTCGCGGCACTCAACCCGTATCCCAACGCGAATGCAGCGACGATGATCGCACAACCTTGCGAAGTTGTGAAAGGCTCGGGAACCTCGATCGCTGCCAGAAAAACCATGCAGCCGACGATCACGATGTCGACCCAACTCAGCAGTGGCGAACCCCAGGGAAGCCGCTTCGAGGAGTTCCAGGGTGTCGTCTGCAAGTAATCGGGGAATCGCAAACGCTGCTGTCTGCTGGTACTGAGGTCGGATGCGGGGTGAAAGTATTTTCCGCGCGCCACTCCGTAGAACATGGCGATGAATCCAATGGCAACGAACGTTATCACGCAAAACTGGGTATAACGTCCTCCTTCCACCGCCGGCAGGTGATTGGGGTCAATGCGGTAGCAAAATCGGATCAGTGATTCCGTGAACTTGATGATCACATAGAACAACCCGAGGACGGGGAGTAGTTTCGGCGGTATCGCGCGTCGGATCTCCCTCAGCATGCCAGCGTCTCCTGTTGCGAGAAGTATTGCCGGATGTTGCTGGCCGATTCGGGGAAGACGAGTTCCTGCAGATGGTCGGAGAACGACGAGCCGGCCCGCACTTGCGATTTCAGATCGGCGATTGCGTAGTCGCCGACGATGCGGCCTTCTCTCAGCACGAGCAGCCGGTCGGCCGACTCTTCCACAAGTTCCGGCACAGGCGTCGTGAAGACGACGGTCCGCGACTGCTCCTGTCCGAACGACTGCAGCACTTTCTTGAACGCCTGGATCCCCGCTGGGTCGAGTCCGCCAGAGAACGGTTCATCCAACAGCAGAATCGGCGCGTTGCTGATGAGGGCCGCTCCTAACGCTGCCTTCTTCAGTTGACCGGCCGAGTACGAGCGCAACGGTGAGTCGGCGACGTCATGCATGCTGAACAGACTGACGATTCGCGCCGCGTGCGCTTCACACTGGCGAAACGGCACGTCGTAGAGTTCGCCGACCCCCATCAAGTACTCACGCAGCGTGAAGTCTTCCGGGAACCAGCACGAGTCAGGAATGAAGCACACTTGCCGGCGAATCGCAAGTTCTTCCACGACCGATCCCCGCCGCTTGCGGCCTTCGACGAAGATGCTGCCTTCCTGCGGCGAGAGTACCCCCGCCATCGCGCCGAGCAGCGTCGTCTTCCCCATGCCGTTGGGTCCGATGATGGCCACTCGCTCCCCGCGATGAAACTCGCAACTAATGTCGTGCAAGACGGTCTTTAACCCGAAGTGCAGAAAGATTCCCCGCACCTCGATGACGGTTTCGCTCATGATGGGCCTCGCAGAAGTGTTCATCTGCGAGGAACGCAGGGGGGTGACGAGAGGTTCACGAAAATCCGACACCTATCCGAGTTTGACGCCCAGCCTCTACGGCTGGGCGTTCAACAAGATTTCGGATCGCTTCGCTGAGTGGGGATCCTTACTCAACCCGCAAACTCTCCCACCAGCCAGCCGAGGTATTCTTCGAGATTGGTGTAGCTGTCGCCGTTGCGGTCGGCATTGCCGTCTGTTGCGTCGTCTGAATCGAGGTTGCGAGCGGCTTCCCAGGTGTCAGGCATGCCGTCGCCGTCGGTATCCCAGTTGGCTGGTCGATGGATTTCGGGGTACTCGTCCCAGCCGCCAACATCTTCCTGCGAATCGGGCAGGCCGGGCAAACCCGTTACGCTCCCGGTAAACTGGGCCGTTCCCTCGCGAGTTTCGGCAATCACACGTCGATCGTGCTCATCAAGTTCGGGGAAGTTACATCCAACATCAGCCAGCACGTCGTCGCAGGCTTCATCGGCAGTTTGTGTCGCGATGTATGATTCGAAAAAAGGCATCTCGTAAACGTAGTTCGAGACCGGTTCATCTGGCCAGGGACGGAAGCCGCCAAGAGGCTCGTCGACGGAGACATGCCCTGCCAGCACGTTGCCCACGATGTAGTAATCTTGCGGTCCATAGAGCGGGACACCTTCACGCTCGGGACGAATCATCACGAGCCAAGTCGTGGCCGGACCCGGCTGGTAGTAGTTGTTGACGAACTGCACTTGAGCGGCCCCTCCATCGGTCGTGCGGTTCTTCCAGTTGAAGACGACATTGTTGCGAATATCGACGTAGCCGGTGTGTCGTCTCTCGGCGTCCAATCCACCTGCGAGGCTCCAGTTGCGTCCGGCACAATGAGCGAGCAGGTTGTGATGAAAGCTGCCGATCTCGCCGCCGATGCTGGCGGCATAACCGTGTTCCGTCCCCGGCGGATATTTCCTGTGACCGGCGGCGTTGAGAGCCTCGGAGATCAATGTTCGCTGCAGGGTAATGTTCCTGGCTCCACGAGAACTGAATGCCTCATCAATCGTCCAACTGATCGAGCAGTGATCGATGATGCAGTTATCAGAATAGGCCATGCCCATCCCGTCGAGTGTTTCTCCGGAGATGTCGCCCGGCCGAACTCGGAGATAACGGATCACGACATCGTGCGTCGAATACATTCCGAAGTTGTACCTGCGGAGGCAAATGCCTCGGCCGGGAGCCGTCTGGCCAGCGACGGTTAGAAACGGGTTGCGAACGACAAGTCCCGATTCGAGCGTAATCATCCCCGACACATCGAAGACAACGGTACGCGGCCCTCCGGCTTCGACGGCGGCACGCAAACTGCCAGATCCGGAATCATTGAGATTGGTGACATGCATTACCCGCCCGCCACGTCCTCCCTGCGAAAGCCGACCGTAACCCTCTGCAGTGGGAAAGGCGAGCAGCGAGTCGTCCGCAGTCAGGCCGACCAGCGGTTGAATCAGTGCGGCAAGAACGATGACGGCGGGTATCAATGATCGATTCTCCGATTTCGATTCGCAGCTGTGATGTCTGAGTTCAATGTTCATCAGAAACTCGTCTTCGTTTAACGCCCAGCCGATAGGCGCCGGCTGAAGCGTCTCTGGATGCTCTGAGTCTATCGACGCTCGTGCGGAACGAACATGTTCGCGGAGGATCACTCGATGTCGCGTGAGTGTCGATGCGGCCTGCGAGAGCCGATCTCAATACAGCGTCAACACCTCCAACAGCCGGCACCTTTCGACTGAGCGTTGGACAAAGACGCACCGCTCAATCGAACAAATTGCTCACCGACTCATTGGGGTGGATCGCTTCGCCGAGGGGAAGCGACGGACTGATGTTGCGGAGTTGGCACGACTTGAACGATCATTCGATCCACACGGAAGGGACAGGTGCCAGAAATGCGGACGAAATGCGGCTTGATCTTAATGCTCTCAGCCGAGGCGCTGGCAATCGCCACGATGGCTGGATGCACGCAAGTCCAGAGCAGACGACAGACGGTTTGCACCTCGAAGCGTCTATCTCAACCGCGTCGACAATGGGAGAGATACTTGACATTGTCGACGAAGTGACCAACTACGGCGGTACCGAGGATTTCGCCGAGGAAATCAGAATCTATGACGAACTGCTTCAGCGATCTGGCGCGAGAGACGGCATTGTCGACGTACTGGCCGCGAGGTTGACGTTCGCGATCGGAACGGAGAGAAACGGGATCCCGGCGGAATGCATTGAGAAATTGTGCGCGCACACGGCGTATACGCCGGAGTTTGCCGACATCGTTGCAGCCTATTCAGACTGGTCCGGTTACGGAAGCCGGGCCACAGTAGTCTCGAAGAGATCGACCTTTCGACGATCGTCCGCGAAACGCTGCTCAACTAGTCTGACATGTGTTGCGGCATCGGGAGCTGATTTCAAAAGGATTTCGTACCCACAGCAGTGCCGCTTTATGCAGGCGATTGTTCTACTGGCAGGTAATACTGGCGATTACGACCTCCTGGAAGGAAAGAGTACCGTAGCCGAAGTGCTAAGCAGGGTGCCCGATGCGCGGCGAACGAACCTGGAAGAACGATATCGGTACTTTCGATTCGATCCGGCTTCTCGCCGCTACGTGTTCGACCAGGCTGCATACGACGCTCGAACGCCACTCAGTTCCGTCGAGCAGACACCGTATGGTTCCCCCGATGGACCAGGCGAAGGATGGAACGGCAACAACTACGAACCGGAAACCGCGAATGACGAATAACGCCGCTTCCAGTTGCACTCAGAGGTCGCGGCATCGTCCAATCCGCCAGCTTGCCCAGCGGCTGGGCGTTAAACGTGTACTGGAATCCGGCGACTTCATACTCGCGAATCGCATCGACCACTTGCTCGGTCGGAATTCTCCCACGAATTCCGCTACGATGGCGTGAGTCTCCAGTCACATTCTTTAACTCACACTTCACGATGTACAAGATCGCAGTCAACGGAGCGGGTGGACGCATGGGGCGGCGGATCGTCGCCTTGTTGCATGCAGACTCACAGACCGAGGTGGCCGCCGCGTTGGAAGCTGCCGGCAGTCCGCATCTTGGAAAAGATGCCGGCGACCTCGCAGGAGTCGGCTCGATCGGACTTCCTGTCGTCGACGCCTTGGGAGACCGTGTTGATGCCGTGATCGATTTTTCCACTCCGACCGGGCTCATCAGCATTTCGCAAATCTGCGCTGACAGGCAGATTCCGTTGGTGGCCGCCACGACGGGACTCACCTCGGAGCAAAAGAGCCAGGTATTGTCGGCAGGGCAGATGACAGGCTTGGTGCTCGCCCCCAACATGAGTCTGGCCGTCAACCTGACGATGAAACTCGTCGCTCAGGCGGCCCGCACGTTGAAGTCGCATCCCGATGGGGTCGATGTCGAAGTTATCGATCGGCATCATCGATTCAAGGAAGACGCCCCCAGCGGCACGGCCCTCAAGTTTGGCGAGATCATTGCCGAGGAACTCGGCATCAACAAGCATCAGCACGGCCGGCATGGACAGTTGGGGCAGAGGCCGCGCGATGAGATCGGCTATCACGCCCTCCGGGTTGGCGACAACGTGGGCGAACACACGATCGTTTTCGGACTGATGGGCGAGACGATCGAGATCACGGTGCGCGGCCACACTCGCGACAGTTACGCTTACGGTGCCATCGCGGCCGCCAAGTTCTTGATCACTCAAGGCCCGGGCGTCTACACCATGGCCGACGTCTTGGGACTCGATCGATAGGCGTCGACGGGCATTCGTGCATCAACACGCCGGGGTGGTTAGGCGTCGGTCGGCTTGTTAGAAGTGGATGATCGATTCAATCCATTTCCGAGAGGTCCACCGATGCGGATGATGTACTGCCGGTTATTGCTGGGTCTGTGCTGCGGCATGACGTTGACGTCGGAACTGTCTGCCGACGACGCCACGTCGAGTCAGGCGGCTGCCGCGAGAGTGCTGGTGTTACGGCCATTGCCGGCTTCAGCCGATGGCGACTTTGTACCGGAACTCGATCCGCGAACGCAGTGGCCCCGGGGTGGACAATTCGTGAGACTTGGTCCTGGCGAGGCTCTCAGTTGGAAAACTGTATTGTCCACTGTCGGCGATGCGGCCGGCATCTCGTATACCGCCGTCTATCTCGATGTTTCTCGTTTCGCGAATGTGGAATTCACGATCGAAGGGGCGGGAGATCTTAGACTGTGGATCGACGGAGCGTCGGCCGACACGGGAAACGAGCAACTGAAGCATTCCGTCGACCTGACACGTGGGCTGCATCGCATTCTGGTGCGAGATTCCGCGGGAGGCATCGCCAACATTTCTGCCGAGGCCGACCATGATGCCGTGCTGGAGTTTCGCACTCGTCAACGTCAGGCCCCGACCGACTACGAGGCCTTTCGCGGCGTGCCGACGTTGTCCAACTTGTCGCTGTCGCCGGATGGACAGCTCATCGCCGTCACAGTGACCGAGCTCGATCTCGAAGGTGACGACTCCAGCAATAGCCTGCGAGTGATGGGGCGCGGCGGATTGTTGTATGAGCGTCGTTCGGCCAGGCTCATCGCTTGGGGGGACGACTCATGGGCGGCTCTCATTCGTGAGGGGAACGATTTGTTGTTCTGGGATTTCGACCAGCCTCCGAACGTCGTGCTCGAAGACGAACCCGACTTGGGAGACGTGGCCATGAGTCGCGATGGAACGTTCATTGTCTTCTCTTCGACTCGCGGAGCTCCGGTAGACAATGCAACCGGTCCGCAACGCAGCACCGAGATTCGAGAACGTCTCTCGGACTGGCCGACGCGACCGCATCTGCATCTGCTCAATCTGCGTTCGGGCGCGCGGCGTCGGCTGACCAGTCCGGGCGACTGGGTGCAGGATCCGTTCGTTCTCAGCCATGACGGCGGCCAACTCATTCACCTGAGGAATGTGCCGATAGATGAGAGACCATGGTTTGCTACTGATGTCATCTCTCTCGATCTCGTCACCGGAGAAGAACGCGTGCTGGGCCGCATGATGATGGGTTTCGAGGGCCGTCCCGGTCTCGAAGGGCTGGCACTTTCACCCGATGGCAAGACACTCGCTTTGATCGGTCCACCACGTGAATTGGGCCGTTTTGGCGAAGGGCCCGAACCCAACGTCTACGATCCCGACCTCTGGCTGGTGACGCTGGAACCATTCGCGATTCAAAACGTGACGGGCACGAGGCCGGTCGCCGCTCATGGGCCGCTCGCATGGTCGGACGATTCGCAGTCGGTCATTATTCTCGGAAACGTGGGGCCGGAGCAGAGTCCCCACCGGATCGATCTTTCGGGTGACGAGCCTGTCGTGGAACGCATCACCACAGATCGCGAAGTCATACACGAGTACGCCGTCGATGCCAAAGGCGAGCAACTCGTCTGGATCGGTTCCGGCCCGGCCGAACCACCGGCAATGTTTGTCGAAGAGTACGATGAGCCAATCCTTGATCCTTCTCACGAGTGGCTCGAGCGGATGTTGCTGCCAACGCCCGAGCGATACGTGGTAGAAGCAGAAGACGGGTTCGAAATCGACACTTGGCTTTTCCGTCCAGTCGATGCACGCGGCGAAGAGAAACTGCCAGTGGTGCTGTACTACTACGGCGGTGCCACGCCGACGTTGCTCGCGTGGGACGAGCGTCCGCAATTCATCACCGCACACGGATACGCTTCGCTGATCATCAATCCACGCGGTGCGGCTGGTTATGCGGGTGAGTACTCCAGTTCACATGTCTCTGACTGGGGACCGAGAGCAGGCGGCGACATTCTCCACGCCTTGGACGAGATCCTCGCGAACAACCCTGATCTCGATGCCAACCGAGTCGGCTGTTACGGAGGTTCCTATGGCGGCTTCATGACGATGTGGATGCTCGGAGAAACCGATCGCTTTCGTGCGGGCGTGGCGATGTACGGCGTCAGTGATCTTTCGAGTTACCAGGGACAGGGCATGTGGGGCTGGACGTACAACGACCAGGCGATGGCAGGTCACTTTCCCTGGAGCGACCCCGAGTTCTACCAAGAACATTCCCCATTCCAGCGAGCCGACCGCATCACGACGCCGCTCCTTCTGCTACACGGCGAACTGGATGACAACGTCCCACCGGGTGAAAGCATCCAGATGTTTGGAGCGCTACGGACACTCGGCCAGCCGGTGGAGATGGTGCTCTTCCCCGATGAAGGACACGGGCTGCGTTCGAAGTGGTCGAATCGCGTGCTGCATCGCACGATGCTCGTCGAATGGTTCGACCGCTGGCTGCGAGACCAGCCCGAGGCGTGGGATGCCCGCTGGGAATAGGAGTGGATGTCGCCGTTCAAGACGTCGTCACGGACGCCATCAGCAGGTTGGCGAGCCGTGCCATCCAATTCGCGCCTCGGTCGAGTGGACGCGTACTGAGGATAATCACGCCGGTTTTGAGTGCGGGATCGACGAACATCAGCGTTCCCGTCGCGCCGAAGTGGCCGTACGCATTCGGCCCCGCGAGATCGCAGAAGCACGCTGAATGATCCTTCCAATTGAGTCTCCAACCCAGACCCCAGCCGCGAGCGCGCCGATCGCCTTCGGGAACTTCGCGCTGATGGACCAACTGGTTGGACACAGCCGACTGAACGGTTTGAGGAGCCAGAACGCGACAGCCTTCCAATGTGCCTTCGTCGAGCATCATGCGGCACAACCGGGTGAGATCTTCGATGGTCGAGAACATTCCCCCCCAAGGGGCACCAAACTCACGCCAGTACTTGCTGTTCCAGTTCCAGGAGTCTGCATCAGCCTCCTGTTGTTCTTTGGGCAGTTCCACCGGAGCGATTCGTGAACTTCGATTGAGGTCACCGCGCTCCCAGGCCGACGGAACTCCCAGACTGGTGTCCCGCATGCCGAGCGGACTGAAGAGTTCGTCGGCCAGGAACTGCTGGATCGACGCGCCTGAGACGCGGCGAATAATTTCACCCAAAAGGGCATACCCCATGCTCTGGTACTGCACCCCGTGTCCGGGCGGATAGTCGAGAGTGACGCTACATGTTCCTTCGACAAAAGCAGACAACGGAGCGTTGGCCGCTCGCAAGGCCCGGTTATTGGGCAACATGTCGGGCAGTCCCGACGTGTGCGTCAGGAGTTGCAAGAGCGTCGTCCGCTTGCGATCGGAAGAACTGAACTCAGGAATGAACTCGACAACACGATCACTCAGGGCCACGTCACCTCGCTCGACCAACTTGAGGATTCCGAGTGCGAGCACGGGTTTCGTCAGCGACGCGGTCAGGAAGATGGTGCTGCCACTGACGGGGACGGTCGTCTTTCGTGTTTCACGCTCAAACGCGTATTTCCCGTGACACACAGGAGGTGAACTCCAATCGGGGCCGAACACCACGCACGCGAGAGCCCCAATGCCGAACGAGTCCGCAATGCGGGCGGAGACATCTTCGACAAGAGTCCAGCGTGACGGGTCGATGGGACGCGGCAGATCCCCCTGGCTCATCGCAGATCCCGTTCTGAGATTTCCATCGAAATCAGCCGTCGAGATCGTCGTCGGGCGTTTCTTCACCGAACACCGCGAACGAGTCGGAAGAACTTTCGACCGGAATAGGGACGGCCACGTGATGCACCGGCATCATGCGAATCAGATTGGTCACCTCAAGCACTTCTTGCACATCGTGCGACGGGTTGTAGATGTGGACATCCACACCATGGCTGCGAATCGAGGCGAGAAGACCAAGCAGACCGCTGGGGATCAGTTTGACACCCGTCATGTCGAAGGCGAGCACGCTGCAGCGATGTTCATCGATGATCGCCAGCATTCGCTCGCGACAATCGGCGAGATTAACGTCGTCCAAGAGATCCCTGCCGCCGAAGCCGACCACGGTTGTCGGTCCCGCCTGGTACACCTGGAGTGGATCGCTGTGATGCGTCATGAATGTCCCAACGCCGGGGGGGATAGACCAATCGATGGGGGAATTGGAAGTGAGGTATATTGAATTCTATCCCGAATGTATATCGATCGTCCACATTCTGTCGCCGATTGCGGAAGTTTTCCTGGCAAAAACAACTGAGGCGTATTCGCTCACGCAGAGCGAGCGTCGTCGATCGGAATCAGTTTCGGTACGGGTATCCGCAATCCGACCACGCCTCCGCCAATGCGCAACTTCTTGAAGTCAACGCGAAGAAAATGGAGCAACTCCTCGGGAGGACGGGTACCGAGGTATTGCGACACGAATTCGGCCATCTGGGCGTCGTAGCCCTTCTGGCTGTGGGTATGCACATGGCAGCGACCGTCGAAGCGGCGGATGTCTCCATTGAACTCAGGGCTGATGTGGTAGAGTTCGTGCAGGACCGTAATCATCTTCTCCTTGAAGGACTGATCCAGGAACCGCGGCAAATAGAAGGTGAGGATGTAGAGCATCTCGCGCCCGCCGAGCATCAGTCGCTGACATCCCCAGAGACGTCCGTTGCGGTTCGTCGTTTGTGCCCCTCCCTCGAAACGGAGCGGTGTCAGCTTGGCCTGCAGTCCGTGCAGCACGCGGCGCCGAGCCTGTGCGAACGTGACGGCGACCCGGCTCATATCAATATGTGTGAACTCACCCAGACGATCGGTGATGTCGGTACACAGCCGACCCATCGCGTGAGTGAAATCGAGCGGCCCTGAGGGTTGAGTGCGACGACGTTCCATGTCGAGTCCAGTAGCGGCGATCCCATGACGGCTGAGGACCAATGACTGCCAGGCAGTACTCCCTCACAACGCACGATCGCACGTCGGAGCCGCAGAGTCAAGAAAACATGCGTTTCGCGGCAACGGCGGGTGCAGGAGCGGATTTCGGTCATTTCGTTTAACGCCCAGCCGATAGGCGCCGGCTGATGGGCAAGTGGTTCTGCAATCATCATCGGTTCCCCGCGAAGCATAGAGACTCTCATCAAAGGTCCAATTCGTAAGTCCAGCCAGCACCACCGTTCAGCCGGCGCCTATCGGCTGGGCGTTAAACGAATGCACAATCATCGACTACTACACCCATGAGAGACAGAGTGCATCGCTCAACTGCGGTGATACCACGAAATAAGTGGCGGGCATGAACCCTTCTCTCCCGCGATCGACACTGTTTTCAAATCACGCCAAGCGGTTTCGTACATTGATTGAAAGGCGCCATGCGCGCCTGCAGATTGTTGGGATCTGGCGTTTTTTAACTGCAAACTCGGCGACGATGCCTTGTGGGATGCCTTGTCCGCATCCCTATTGACCCCTTAAAGATGCGAGCCGTAGGATGCCCGCCCTTTGTCGCCGGTTTGGCGGCATTTCCTGGTCAAATCCTGCGATGGCCGCATGACGTCTGGTTCACACAATCACCGACGAATCTGGGCCGTGTTGGGCGTGGCTCTGGTTCTGCGTCTCGTGGTGTGGGGCGGGCTCGAATGGATGCTCGAAAACCGCTGGGAGCGCGAGTTCGTCGTTCCGGGTGATGCCGACGGTTACTGGCATCTCGCGGGCGACATCTCAGAAGGCCGCAAGTACGCGATCTTCGAGCCGCCGCGACAAGTGCTGCGCATGCCCGGCTTCCCTGCAATACTCGCCCTCTTTCGACTCGTCGGGGGAGAACAACTGTGGTTCGCTCGACTTTGTTTGTCGCTCGTTGGAGTGAGTTGTTGCTGGCTGACGTATCTCCTGGGTAAGGAGCTGTACGACGAAACCGTCGGCCTTTGGGCGGCGTTGGGAGCGGCTGTCTCACCGGCGTTGATCGGCTCATCACCACTGGTGTTGAGTGAGACCGCGTTCGCCGCGACGCTGCTGTTGAGCCTCTGGTCGGGCGTCAAGCTGATTCGCACACTGTCGAGTGTGACTCCATCGCAAGAGTGGATCTGCTGGTCGATCACCTGCGGTCTGGCCAATGCCGCGACGTGTTACATGCGTCCCAGTTGGCTGCTGGCCGTCCCCGGGTTTGCGGTGTTGCTTCCGATATTGATTCGCCCGAGGCTGCGCGCCTCGTCGGCGGGGCTGGCCGTTGTCGTTGTGATGCTGGCCGCTCTCGCCCCCTGGGGCATGCGCAATCAAAAGGTCTCAGGGCACTTCGTCCTCACCACACTGTGGATGGGCCCGAGCCTCTATGACGGTTTGCACGATGGCGCCAACGGCGAGAGCGACATGACGTTCTTCGATCGCGACAACCTCTTGGCCAACGGAATGACCGAGTACGATGTCGACCAGCACTATCGCCGGCTGGCGTGGTCGTTCGTGCGCGAGAATCCTGGTCGCGCACTGCAGTTGGCGTTCATCAAACTTTGGAGGTATTGGTCTCCCTGGCCGAACGCCGATCAGTTCAACAATCGCGCGTTGCAAAGCGTGGTCGCGCTTGGATCACTCGTCACTTTGGTACTCGCGATTCGTGGGATCGTCAGTCCAAGAACTCATAGCGACCCTTGGAGATGGATCATCGCGGCGGGGCCGATTGTGTATCTGTCGCTGTTGCATCTGTTGTTTGTTGGCTCGATGAGGTACCGCCTGCCCGCCGAGTACGCGTTGCTCGTCTTGTCGGGAGAAGGCTGGCTCGCTTGGCGCGGCCACGTTGTCGGAACTCCTTTCGTCCAGGCTGCACCTGAGACAAGTCTCTCATGATCTGATTGCATCACTGCCTTGAAACACATTCGTCCCATACTCGCCTGGATGCTGGTTCTGCTGATTATCGGCGGCGGAGCCGTCTACGTGACGCTCGACCGACTCTGGGAGCGCAGACACGAATACATCCGTGATGCCATCAAGACCGCGTTTGCCGAACAGATGCCAGACTGGCAGCTGGAGTTTCGACAAGCGCGTCTCGATGACGATGGGCGGCTGCGTATCGAAGAAGTGGTCCTTGTCCCAAAAGGATCGAGCGCTGTTCTATTGAGTATTCCGGAAATGGTCCTGGAATTGGATGAGGAACTGCTGGCAGCGCGTCACTTCCATGTCAGGCGCATTCGCTTCGAGCGCCCGGTCGTTCGCCTGGTGCGAAATTCCGTGGGAGTCTGGAACCTCGGACCGCTTCCAACGATGGAATCGAGCGGGGCATCGCCGGAAATCGTGATTCACGACGGTACGGTGCTCGTTCGACTGGACGAAACCGAGTATACGCCGATGATCGAAGTCGGCTGCCGCCATGTCGAAGGGGGACTCACTCCGACCGGCTGGCAATGTTACGAATTGATCGGCCAGACGAACGTCGATCATGCCGGCGCGCTGGAGATTGCCGGCCAGTTCAATCTGCTGACCGGAAAATGGCGCATCGACGGAGCCGTCGAGCGACTGCGAACGGCCGAGGAGTTGTTTGAAATCGCCGCCGGTTTCTCGGATGAAATGCGATCGCAACTGCACGAGATGGCGAATGCCCCCCCGATCATACGCACGGCCGAACTCCCTGATGATCTGATGGGGCGTCCGACCCGTTGGGACAGCGGCAACGGCGTACCCATTCTTCCGGCCAGTACCTCGCCGGTGCCGGCAGCGGCTTCACAGAACCTGGGGATCAATGCCGTCGTCGATGTCGGTTTCGCGCTCTCGCAAGACGACTTCGACGACACAGTCGCCTATTCCGTCGACCTGTCGATTCTCAGCGGTTCGATCGACAACAACGCGATTCCAGTGCCGTTGTCGAACTTGCGAGGCAACGTCTCGCTCTCGCCCGAGGAAATCGTGATCGACCACCTCTCGGCCTCGAACGGGAACAGCGAACTCCTCGTAAGCGGCCGGGTTTCACGCGATCCGATCGGACCGCGCGATCTCACAGTCAAGGCGGAGAACCTGACGCTTGGACCCGATCTCGGCCGGTTCCTCCCACCGAAATTCGCCGAGCTTTACAACCTGCTCAGCCCGTCGGGGAACTTCGATGTCGACGTGCGCTACAACACAGCGGCTCCAGGGATACCCTGGACACTCAACGAATTCACCGCGCGCAACTGCCGAGTTGTGCATGGCTGGTTTCAATATCCAGTTGAAAGTGTTCAGGGAACGATCAAGCAACTCGGTGACGAGTTCCACATCGACATGCGAGGCGTTGCAGGTCGTTCCCCTGTCACGATGACGGGTGTCGTACTCAACCCGGGACCGGAGGCCGATGCGACGTTTTCGCTCTCGACTCGGCAACTTCCTGTCGATCCTCCGTTCATCATGGCGTTTGTGAATGAACGCTGGCAGGCCATGCGCAGTGCCATGGAGTCGCTCAGCCTGCGAGGTGTTGCCGATTGGGACGTCACCCTCGTCCGACCGCCGGGGCTCGATCAACGCTGGATCGCGAAGGTCGATGGCACAGTCACTCATGGATCGATCAACTACGAACGCTTTCCATTGCCGCTGAACGATTTCGCCGGCGAGGTCCATTTCGACGGCTTCACCGACAGCGTCTGGCGATTCGACAATCTCGTCGGCAAACACGGTAACTCGGTCATCACGGGTCATGGAACGTTCACCCGTCAGGAACTTCCCGGACTGCTCAACCTGCAATTGACGGCGCACAACGTTCCTCTCGATCGTGACCTGCGTCTGGCCTGCTCCGTCGCGAATTCGGAGGTCTTCGACCCCATTTGGGAAGAACTGAGTCCCGAGGGGCAGATCAGCCTCCACGACATGCAGGTCCTTTGGATACCAGGTGCCGGATCGAACCTCGACATCACGCTCCCCTCGATTCTGCTCTCCGACGGCCGAATGACATTGCGTTCGATTCCTTATACCTGGGAAGACGTGGCCGCCTCGGGGAAATGGGACGACGACCGTCTTTACATTCACACGCTGTCGGGTTGGCACAACGACACGTTTCTGCAGATTGACGGCAACTCGGAAGGTGCCGCTTTCGTCGAGGGGGGAGCCGGTCAAAGTTTCGATTGGCACGTCCATCTGGAAGAAGTTGCACTGAGGGGTCTCAACCCGAACGAAGAGTTTCGCGAAGCCTTGCCGCGCAGTCTGGCCGACGTCTTTGAAACGATCGATCCTCGCGGCATCGTTGACGTCCGGTTGGGCGTCGACTTGAAAGGCTTCCCCAGTGACCGGCATCCCACGCGGATGAGCGACTTCGTAACATCGAGTTGGCGCATGACGCTCGACTTCGAAGAAGTCGACCTCAACCTGGGAATCGAACTCGAAAAGGCCACCGGCAGGGTGACCTTCCTGGAGGGGTTCTGGGATGGAGACAAGGTGATGACCGAAGGCTGGGGAGAGTTCGAGTCGTTCGAGGCGTTCGATCTTCCCTTTCGCAACGTCACTGCTCCCTTTCAAATCGATGGCTCCTGGGCCGTCGTCGGCAATCCGAGTTGGATCGAGCAAGGTGTCACGCACCGTGAAGACAATCCGCAACGCGGCAAGTCGATCGAATCCGAGATCTACGGCGGCGAACTGGTGATGGACACCGTCGTATCGCTTTCAACGAACAACACCGAGCAGACTCAGTATCGAGTCGATGCCCATCTCCGAAATGCCAAACTCGAACGCTGGGCCGCTGATCAGGGACACACAGGCCGGATGAGCGGAGAAGTCTTCGGCGATGTCTGGCTGGCGGGCGCGGGACCGTCGCGGCAATCGATCCAGGGGGCAGGTCGTATTCAAGTGATGCCCGCGGCGTTGTATGAACTCCCGGTGATCGTTCAGATCTTTTCGGTGGCCAATCCGCGTCAGTCGGATCGCACCGCTTTTCGCTATGCATACGGAGAGTTTGGTATCGAAGACGGCCTGTTGAATTTCTCGCAGATTCGAATGATTGGAAATGCGATCGCGCTGGCAGGCGAAGGAGCCGTCGGCTTTGCAGAACAGAACTTCGGCCGGCTGAGCCTCGACTTCAAGGTGATTCCGCAGACGCAGATCGGCATCCCCTTCGTCGGGGCACTCTTCCAGGGCATCGGCGGCGAGTTCGTGACGGTGCATGTGGATGGCACAATGGATCAGCCGATCGCGACGAGTCGCGGCAAGATTCCCATCCCCGTGCTGGACGATGTCGTGCAAGCCGTGATGGGATCGCTGGAGTCAGGCAGCAACCCGATGCTCGGCCCGTTTGCCCCGGCCCGGCCGCTGCCGAACCTGGGACCAACCGCGCGCTGGGACCAGCCGGGCCTCGATCGCTAGCACAGGTCGGACGGTTCGATTGTCAGTTGCCGTGTGAAGTCTCTACCTTCACGGCGTGTCGACATTTTGGGACATCCCTGAACTTGAGCAATTGCACTCCGGACCCGACCTGATCCGTGTCCCAGGAGAGCAGAATGTTCCATTCACACGCCGTGTGCGGGAGATTATCGACACGCGCGAATTCCAGCGTCTCTCGCAAGTCCGCCAGCTTGGATTCGTCTCTCTGGTCTATCCGGGAGCCTGCCATACGCGGTTTGAGCATGCGCTGGGTGTCTATCACAACGCCCTTCGGTATCTGCGGCAACTCTGGTCCGACGCGCGGTTTCGCTCGCTGGTCGGTCAACGCGACGCCGAACGATTGATCGTCGCCTCGCTGCTGCACGACATTGGACACTGGCCCTATTGCCATCCCATCGAAGACCTGCGGCTGGAGGGAATGCCTCCGCATGAGACGTTCGCCGGACACTTCCTCCGCGAGGGGACCGAGTTGCGAAATGTCTTGCGAACTTCGTGGGGCTTTGAGCCGGATGAAATCCTCGAATTGCTGATCGCTCCCAAAGGAGCAACTGGAGATTCAAGTCCCGATTCGCTGAAGCTGTTGCGTTCCATCCTGTCGGGACCGATCGACATCGACAAGATGGATTACCTCGAGCGCGACAGTCTACATGCCGGCGTCCCCTATGGTCGGCACTTCGACAAACAACGTTTGATTCTGTCGTTGATGCTGAATGCCGCCGGCGACGGCGTGGCGATCAATTCCAAAGGCAAGACCGCCGCCGAACTGATGGTCTTTGCCCGCTATGTGATGTTTAGCGAGGTCTACTGGCATCATGCGGTCCGATCGGCGACGGCCATGTTCGGACGCGCGTTCTTCCTGCTCCGTGAGCAGTTCAACTGGCACGACCTGTTTGCATCGACTGACAGCGAGATGATTACCGACCTGCGATCCGCCGCACGCGGCACCGAGGCCGAAGTGTTGCTGGAGGGCGTCTTCGGCCCCAACCGTCGGCTGTATAAACGTGCCGTCGAATACAGCCACGATCAGTCCCCCGAACGCTATCAGCGATTGGCACATCAACCGTTTGAAAGAATCGTCGCCGCGTCGAATAAGCTGGCGAACCTTTTGTCGACACGCATCGGACAACCGATCGAGCCAACCGAAGTCTTGATCGATGCTCCTCCACAGGGTCGCGAAGTGGAATTCAACGTCGAAGTCTACTTTTCACGCCGCAATGAATTCCGTCCCATTCGAGAAGTCTCCCCCGTCGTCGATGCCCTGGCCCGTTCGCAGTTTGATGAATACGTAAAACGCGTCCGCGTCTACGTCCATCCGCGATTGAGTGACAAACTGCCTGCTGCCGACGAATTCGATCGACTGGTCGACGAGGCTCTGTAGCCGCACTTTTCCCCGTCGCCTCGTTTGTCCCCAGACGAGGAGCCACGCTCGGTGACTGCCCTCGTTCGCCAGGCCGCATCAAAGACGCAGATCCCCCGCTCCGCCCCCGCGAGCTTCGGAGAATCTCGCCAACTTAAAAACCCCATTTTTCCCGCAACCCGCAATGCAATGCCCGTTCGGTTCTCTCATATGGGATGGGGAGATACGATCTCGCCTTCCACACCAGTTGTCCGTCTTCACACCGTTTCAAGAGTTATGTCCGCGATAAACGTATTGAATTCTGTTGATCCCCAAGTCGCCAAGGCGATTCATGCCGAGGAGCGTCGCCAAGTCGAGGGTCTCGAACTGATTGCCTCCGAAAACTACACGTCGGCTGCCATTCAAGAAGCAGCAGGCACGGTGCTCACCAATAAGTATGCCGAGGGCTATCCCGGTCGGCGATACTACGGCGGCTGTGAACACGTCGACGTGGTCGAAAGCCTCGCCCGCGACCGGGCGTGCCAACTGTTCGGGGCCGAACATGCCAATGTGCAGCCGCATGCCGGTTCGCAGGCCAACATGTCGGTCTACATGACGTTGATGAATCCCGGCGACACGCTGCTGGCGATGGATCTCGCTCATGGCGGACACCTGACACACGGGATGCACCTCAACTTCTCCGGCAAGCTCTACAACGTGGTCCATTACGGCGTGAAGAAGGACGACCATCGCATCGACTTCGATCAGGTCGCAGCCCTCGCGAAGGAACATAAGCCGAAAGTCATCGTGGCGGGGGCAAGTGCCTATCCTCGCGAGATCGATCATCCCAAGTTTGCAGAAATCGCCCGCGAAGTCGGTGCGAAGCTGATGGTCGACATGGCCCACTACTCCGGACTCGTGGCGGGAGGCTGTCACAACAATCCGTGTGAAGTGGCCGACTTTGTGACGACAACGACCCACAAGACTCTGCGCGGCCCGCGCAGTGGAATGGTCTTGTGTCGCGAAGAGTATGCGAAGGATCTCGACCGCTGGGTCTTCCCAGGTCTGCAAGGGGGGCCGCTCATGCACATCATCGCGGCGAAAGCGGTCTGCTTTCACGAAGCATTGCTGCCGACCTTCAAGGACTACGCCCGTCAGATCATCGCCAATGCGAAGGTGCTGGCCGAGACGTTGCAGTCGGGGGGCATTCGACTGGTCTCTGGAGGCACGGACAATCATCTGATGTTGTGCGATGTCACATCCATCGACCTCACGGGCAAGATTGCCGAGAAGGCGTTGGATGAAGCCGGCATCACCGTCAATAAAAACATGATTCCCTTTGACGAGCGCAAGCCGCTCGATCCGAGTGGCGTCCGCATCGGCACCGCCGCCCTCACCACGCGCGGCATGAAGGAACCAGAAATGAAGAAGGTGGGAGCCTGGATTCTGCGAACGCTCAAGTCGTCGGACAATGCCGATGCCTTAAAGACGATTCGCGGCGAGATCGCCGAGTTCGCCCGAGCGTACGCGGTGCCGGGGATTGAATCGTAGCCCGTCTGTAGCGGAAGTCGTGAGACTTCCGAACGTGAAACAGAAATCGAAACTCTCACGAGTTCCGCTACACCTGTGACTGCTGTCAGAAAGTATTCATCATGCTCACGCAACAAGGTTGCCAACGTCGTCAACAACGATTGTGGGAGGCGGTCCCTGCCGATGTGCAGTGGCTGCTGGTCGCCGACCCCAGGCATGTCCAGTACCTGTGCAACTTCTGGGTGCAGCCGCTCAGTTTCTCCGGCGGCGAACGCGGTTGGCTGCTGCTGGAGCGCGACAACGGCACCACCTTGCTGGGTGATAACTTCGCCATTCGTTCCGCGGCACACGATCCCTATGTCGATCGCGAATCAGTCGGAGCGTGGTACGATCACAAACATGCGGTCATCAATCGTGACCATGCTTTGCTGAACGCGTTGCGACAGGTTGTGGGGCAGATCAACGGACGCCCCGGACTGATCGAAGCCGAATGGCTCCCCTGTGCGGCACTCGCGATTCTGGAGGGGACCGAGGTTCGCTATTCCGCCGAGCAGGAGTCCGACACCGGCAACCTGTTCGACCTGGGGACGATTCTCAGGTCGCTCCGTCGCAGCAAGGAGCAGGATGAGATCGATCTGCTAAGGGTCTGCATGAAAGCCGGTGACGCAGGTCAAGCCAGATTGCGGGAGATCATTCGCCCCGGCATCAGCGAGTTCGACATCTATCTCGAAGTGCAGCACGCGGCATTGGCGGCAGCCGGTCGACCGGGACTGGTCTATGGAGACTTTCGAGCAACGAATGCCGACAACCCCAAGGTGGGAGGGCTGCCTGCCGGTCATGTGCTAACGAACGGCGATCTCTTCATCCTCGATTATTCGATCGTGCTCGACGGCTACCGCAGCGATTTCACCAACACGATGAGTGTCGGCTCCCCCTCACAGGCGATCCGCGACATGTTCGCCCTCTGCCAGGCAGGAATGAAGGGAGGAGAAGGAGCACTGAAGGCCGGCGCGAAGGCAAGCGATGTGCATGCGGCCACGGCGGCTCCCTATCGCGAAGCAGGCCGACCGGAACTCTTCACCCACCACGCCGGCCACGGCATCGGCCTCGCCCACCCCGAACCCCCGATCCTGGTGCCCGAAAGCACCGACGTCCTCGTCGCGGGCGATGTCGTCACCCTCGAACCCGGAGCCTACCAACAAGGCATCGGCGGCATGCGGATCGAACACAACTACCTCATCACCGAATCCGGCTACGAGCGCCTGAGCGGGCACGAGATTTCATTGGAGTGATCTGCGGTCCAGCAAATTGGCCATGCGTTATTCAGGGACAAGAGCAGTTTCTCTTTTGTTCCTGTCGAGACTTTGTTGGTTCTAACCTCGAGCCCTCTTTCGATATGCGAATCGGCATCCTGGCAGATATCCACGAGGCGGTCGACGAGTTGTCCGTGGCGCTGGCCGAGTTTCAACGCCGCCGAGTGGATATGATTGTCTCACTTGGTGACGCGTGTAATACATTTGGACCTGCCAGCCGTGCGGACGCAGTCACCGCGATGTTGCGCGCCTCGAGTGCGGTGGGTGTCTGGGGCAATCACGATGTGGGTTTGTGCTTTGAGGTTTCTGATCAAGTTCGTCGCAAAGCCAGTCCAGAGATTCTGAACTATATGGCAGGCATGCAGGCGTACCTGATTGTCGAGAACTGTCGTTTCAGTCACATCGAACCCTGGCTCGACGCTCGTCGGATTGAAGACCTTTGGTATTTCGATGGACCGCCTGATACACCCGTAAAGGCAGCCCGCAGCTTTACCGCCGTCCCTGAGAGGCTTCTGTTTGTCGGCCACTTTCATCAATGGTTGATCATGACTCCTTCTGCCCGCGTCGAATGGAACGGCGAAGCACCTTTGACTGTGGAACACGCTTCGCGCCACCTGATAGTCGTCGCCGCCGTCGTCGACGGGTGGTGCGCCGTCTTCGATACAGAACTCTCGACTCTGATACCGATCCGGTGCACGGCCTGATTCATTAACACGCCGGGTGCCACAGGAACGGATCGCTCACTCACCCCTCGGCTGGGGGCTCCCGTTAGTCGACCACCAGCCACCCGCCGCACTAAATGGCGTTTATTGAGAGACCGACGACTGCTGGTTCTTATGGACTTTGCCTGAGCGTGTCTCCGGGATTGGGGTCAATTTGTTCGCTGATATGGAAACGAACGCCTTCAACAAAAGGCTGCTTACTGATGGAAAGTTCCAGGTAGCGGTTTCCTTTCCAACCGGCGATTTCGGCGAAGAGAAACTCATCGTCAACCCGATGAAGCACACCTGTCCACCCTGCTTCTTGAAGCGCCTCAGCATACCAGTTCAACACATTTTCAACGCCCGAAGGCGTGTCCCAATCGCCGTGAATGATGCGTTCTTCGGGAAACGAAAACCCCCGTTGCCTCTCGGCCTCTGGATAAATCGGGACATCTTCGGCGAACGCGGGCCAATTGTCCGGATTGGTGTCGGGATCGTTGGGATCGATTCGATGCGTTTCCATCGGTGGCATCGGCGGGCTTGATTCGGATGGTGTTTCCGAGACACCGCCCATTGGTAGGGTCGGAGATGTTGCGACCGAAGTTTGCGAGTGATCGACGGGAGCAGCCTCGCTTGTGTTCGAGGGCTGTTGTTGTCCTGAACCAAAGAGGGAACCAATGGCACCTCCTGCCGACGACGAAGAGGGCTCAGTTTCCGCTGAGTTGTCAGAACTGCAACCAGCAATGAATCCGCATGACGCGACCAAGACGAGCGTCGTCCATGACACCTTCCAATTCGTTCGAGCTTGCATAGACATTTACGACTCCCCTGAGTGGATAGGTGGTTCACTCAAGTATCGCGTCAGCTCGAAAAATCGTCAATTCAGCGCACTGGTATCGGCGGGTGGCTGGTGGTCGACCAGCGGGAGCCCCCCGCCGAGGTGGTGAGTGAGCGTTCCCTTCAAGTCGATTCTTTCTGGTGAGATAGCAGACTCCATGTTCTCTTGCCACTCCCCACGGGCGGCATGGCAACGACTCAGTGACTGTGAAAGGTCTTCGATTGCTAGACCGCCGTATTGCCCTTTTCCAATTCCGCGCGGCGGCGGTCCGATGCGAACGCTTCGACCTCGAACGGATTGTCGCGGTAGAAGTTCTTGCCTTGCAGTCGCATCCAGAGGGAGCAGAGCAGGTACGCCGGGATGAACAGCGGTCCCCAGCGTTCGTATTGGCGGACGTGGACCCATTCGTGCAGTCGCACGCGGTCCAGCACCTCGGCATGCTGGCCGATGATGACATGCCCCAGCGTCATCGCTCCCGCCTTGATCGGCGTCTTCAGCAGCAGCCAGCGAATGACCCCGCCGTAAAACTCCAGCGTCGGCCCCTTGCGATGCACGCTGCCTCCCGTACACAGCCCCAAGACGCCGACTGAGAGGCCGATCAGCGAATTGGGCGCGGCCCAGAGCATGCCGAGCAGCCGCAATGGCGTGGGAGGGAGGGTGTCGTTGGTCATTGGTCACTGGTCATTTGGGGATGTGCCAAATCGCAAGAACTCTTCTCCCACGTCTTGAAGGTTTATTGATTCGCATACGCTTCCAGTCGTTCGCTCAGTTCTGCAACGGTCTCCGCCAGCGCGGGATCATCGTAAAGGTTCGTCGTCTCGCTCGGGTCACTAACCATGTTGTAAAGTTGTTCGCCGGCTTGACCGTTGTTCCATCGGGTGTAACGCCACTGTGCGGTACGAATGCTGTAGCCTTGGCGGACTTGCGTGAAGGCGGCATCGCGAACGGTGGCTGATGGATCATTCAGCACGGGGACGAGACTGACGCCGTCGAGATAGTCGGGCCAATCGAGGTCGCAGAGTTCGGCCAACGTCGGGTAGAGATCGACCAGTTCGGCGAGTGCTTCGGTTCGCCGTCCGTTGCCGTTCGCGCCGGGGGCCGAGATGATGAGTGGTACGCGGGCCGAGTTCTCGAACAGGCTCATCTTTTGCCACAGGCCGTGCTCGTACATGTGGTAGCCGTGATCGCTCGTCATCACAATCACGGTATTGTCGGCAAGGCCGAGCGCATCGAGTTCATCAACGACACGGCCCACTTGAGCATCCATGAAAGAGATCGAGGCCCAATAGGCTCCGATGCATTCCTGACGCAGTCCATCCGTCATCGATTCCTGTTCCCGCTTGGCACTGGCGTAAGCAGCGGCCGGCGTGCGGGCGACGTCGGCCTCGGTGAGAGTTGGCAGCTCGATGTCCTCAGCCGGATAGTGCTCGAAGTAAGCGTGCGGAGCGACGTAGGGCGTGTGGGGGCGATAGAAGCCGACGGCGAGGAAGAACGGCTCGTCCTGATGTTCGCGCATCAGACTGATGGCCGAGGTCGCGACAAGGCCGTCGGTCTGTTCTTCGTCGGTGCCATCAGACGAAAGCCAACTGAGCGTGCCGCCGTAGCTGCCGGGGGTGAGCGTGAAGATGATATTTTCTTCCGCCTTGTCGCGGCCAGCGGGATTGACGACGAAGTCCCAGCTTTCGCGGTCATCGAGACCGTTCGTGCCGATCTGGCCGGGGACGCCGTAGTGATAGAGCTTGCCGATGCGGGCCACGAAGTAGTCGGCCTGCCGGAACCGTTGAGGCATGGTGACAGTATCGGGGATGTGGTCGCGAAAGTGCGGGCTGCTGTTGTATTCGCCTGTCTCCCGATTGCGGCCGGAGTTCGTGTGGATCTGCGTCTCATCGGGCCGCCGACCGGTGAGAAACGATGTGCGTGACGGGCTGCACAAGGGGTACTGGCAATAGGCGTGCTCGAACAGCACACCTCGCTCGGCCAGCGCATCGATGTTCGGCGTGACAGCGGCACGATGACCATAACAATGCAGATCACAATTGAGGTCGTCGGCCACGAGGAACAGCACGTTCATCGGCCGATCGTCGGCAACTGCACAAGGGGCGATGGAGAGAGTGAACAGCAGTGCTGCGAGCGACGTAAGACGTGTCATGTTGTTGCTTCGGTTGAGTATTGACCGATCGTGAGTAGGACGGCCTTCCCAGGCCGTCCAGTGGAGCCAGACGGGCGAGTGTTTTGTCTATCAATGAACTATGAATGTCATTCACAATGAACGCGCATTCACAGACAGGAATGTCTGCGCCACCTGACATGGAGTGATAGACGTCCTCTAGGAAGCCCGACTTACGGCTGTTTTGAAACGGATTCTATCTATTCAAAAACTTCAGGAATGTGATTGCCGTCACGTGGATTGATGAGGTTCAGGAATACTTCGTTATCGACCGAAAGTGGTAGCCGGCGAACGGCACCATCGACCATTCCGACAATGACGAAATCCTGGTTGATCTCGCCCAACTGCCCGATCACCGGTTCGTCGAGGTCGATCGTCAAGTCTTCGGGCTTTGTCCACGGGACGGATTTGTCGGCTCCGGCGAAGATGCAGTAGATGCTGTTGGACGTGCCATCGAGAAAGCCGTGGATTCGCCCGCCGACTCCGTTCGGAAACGGAGCCCAGTCGGCGTCGACATCGAAGCGGACGACGCGGGTCAGCGTCTCATCTTCGACTTCCCCCATTGGGTCGGCGTAGACCGCGGGCATTTTTTCGAGGAGTTCGAGGTTGTGTTCGCTGTCCCAGGGTTCATCGAGATGGAACTGATCGTAGAGCTCCTGCTGATCGAGCATCGGCAACACATGGACCCGCCATGAGAGAAACGGCCTGCCATCTTCGTCGAGATAGCGTCCATTATCTTGAACCGGGAAACGACTGTAGGCCTCTTCATAATTGTGCGAGGCGAGCAGCACCAACTTGAGATTGTTGATCGCCCGCGTCTCCGGACGGTTGCTCGGATTGCTCATCACTGCGGGCCGTGTGATGGCATCGATGAGATTGGCGAACTCCGTCACCAACTCGTCGGAATGCGCCACCTCGAAAGAGACGACGCGGCCGGAATGTGCGACACTCCAGGCATCGGTAAGCTGCCGCATCAGCCCGCCGACGGTTTCGTCCTGGGTCTGGATGGCAATCAGCAGCGGCAACTGTTCTTTGAGGATACCGGCATACCCCTCGGCGATTTCTTCTTCGGAGAACTCAAGCCAGATCTTGAGGAACGGCGACTCGTCCGACCGCAGGGCGAACTGGACCTGAGTGAGGTCCATCAACGTGATGCCCAGGTCACCCATTCCGAACAGAAGTTGCTCGTAGCCGCTCCAATCGACGGTGTAGGCATCGGAGACAAGTTGGAAGGCAATGTAGACGTCGGCGTCGAGCTGGTCGTCTCGAATCGAATCGGCCAGTGGGCTTCGCAGCTCACGTCTGGATTGCAGTTGTTCCAGAAGACCGGCTTTCGCGCAAATTATCGTTGTTTCATCGAGAGCTTGTATGTCGCCGGCGTAACCCCATGCTTCGCGAACTTCGGCGACTTCCGTCGGCTCGTTAAACCTGAAGGCAAAACAGGTGTCTGGTGCCCCCAGAATCTTGCCCTCGACCGAATCTTCCAGAACAAGCCAGATCACAGCCTCATCCAGGTCGTCGAGCCGCAGCGGAGTTTCGCTCACGACGGCGCTGCGTTTTTCCGCCGACAGCAGTGACGACTCCAGTAACCTCGCGGGAGCGAGGCGAAGCAACCCGATGCAGTCGGGCGACATGAAAGCCAGCGGCAATGGCTCGACGGTTTCCGTTTCTGCGCCGTCGTCGGAGATGATGCGGCCAGGGCCTGCGAACCAACTGAAAAACGCCAGAAGAAGCGACAATCGAATCGTGGCAATTCTCACAGTTTCGGTCCTTAAGATGTGTTGATGCGATTAGAGTTGCTGCAGGTCTTATGGGAATTGAATGACTTCGCCGTCGTTGTGAATGAGCAGCCGCCGCAACATTTCGTTGTCGATCGTGACGGGAACATCGCGGACACTTCCGTCGCACATTCCGACCATGAACGTTTCGCTCGCGTCGAGGCCCAACTGGGGAATAATCGGCTTGGTGAAATCGATGGCGATGTCTTCCGGCTTCGTCCACGGGACCGCCTTGTCGGGGCCGACGGCGAAGCAAAAGGCCGTGTTTGAGGATCCATCGGTGATGTCGTTGAATCCTCCCCCGATGCCGTTCTCGAAGAGCATGCCTGGGCCGTCGACGCGAACGACGCGTGTCATCCCCGGTTCCAACTCCTCGGCATCCGCATCTTCGATGTGATAGACATCGGGCATGCGTTCGAGAAGTTGTTGATTGTGCTCGCTGTCCCAGGGCTCATTCAGATGAAACTCGGCATACAGGTCGGGGTCGATATATTGCAGGAGATGCACGCGCCACGATAGGAAGGGCTTGCCATCTTCGTCGAGCGCCTGCGGTACTTGCGAGCTGACCGGAAACGTACGATTGACGTCGGCATAATTGTGACTGGCAAGCAGCAGTTGATGGAAGTTGTTCCGCGCACGGACTTCGGCACTGGCAGTAATGGCTGGCTGTACAACCGCGGCAGCGACTACCGACGCGATCTCGGTCGTCAACTCTTCCGAGTGTTCAACTTCGAACGACACGGTCGCGCCTTCGGTGGTCACGCTCCAGGCATCCGCGAGCAGCGACATCAGGTTGCCAGCGATGGGATCGCGCGATTGCGACTGAATCAACAGCGGAAGTTGTTGCTCGACGGCTCTCGCGTAGTTGTTCGCCATCTCGGTTTCGGGGAATGTCAACCAGAGCTTGAGCAGTGGCGATTCATTGGCGCGAAACGCGAGTTGCAACTGTTCGGCGTCCATCAGGCCGATTCCCAGGTCGCCTGATAACTGCAAGACCGGTCGCACGTCGCTCCAATCAACGCTGAATGACTCGGACTGGAGCAGGTACGCCATGTAGACATCGGCATCCATCTGATCGGCCCGCAGCACCGCGGCCAATGGACTCGCGGAACCACTGCCCGAGAACATCTGCTCGAATCGTTCATTGTTTGCGAACACAAACGTCCGGTCCCCATGCGGGTAGATGTTGCCATCGTAGACGTAACTCAGATTGAGTTCCTCGATGGCCGTCGGTTGGGAAAACGACAGTGCAAATTGACTCTCGGGCCCACTGGGTCCAGAGACGAAGGCCTGGGAGTCGGCCCAGACGACGACTTCTTCCAAGTTCTCTAGCGGCACGGGAGCGCCAGTGGTCGCATCCGGTGGAAGCGCATCCATGATCCAGGAAGCCTGCATGAGCTGCTGCGGAGCGATCCGCACGAGCCCGATGCAGTCATCCGTCATATAGGCCAGATGCAACGGGCCGGAGGGCGGAGTGGCGGGGGGCTGAAAGGAACTAACAGGACTGGACTGCAGTATCTCACCATCAATGACGTTCAAATCCGCGTATTGCACAAGATGTGAAAACGTTGCCGCGTCGACGGACGGACTCACAAAGCGAGGCGCGCCGTCGCCCATGACGACCGGCAGACCCCACGGAGGAATACCCCCGATGCAACCCAACGGATCGTTGGCGTCGAAGTTCACGTCCTCAGGTTTGGTCCAAGGGATCGGTGTCAACGAAGACGCGTGCGCGGCAAGGATCGTGTTGGAGAGTCCATCTCGAAAGTCAGCAAACCTCGGTCCGGCATTTCCAAACGGAGCCCCTTGCCCGGTAAAGACAACGAATTGCGTCGTATTCGAGTTTTGAGCGTCACCCGGAGTGCGGTAGATGTCGGGCATCTGGTCCGCAAGAGGCAGGTTGTGCGGGCTATTCCACGGTTCGTTGAAGTGAAACTGGTTGTAGAGATCCCCCTCATCCAGAAACGGCAACAGATAAACTCGCCAACTCAGGTACGGAGCGCCATTCGTATTGCGCCTATCAGCAGGCAGATTGTTCGGTACAGGCAAACTGCCATAGGCCTCGTGGAAGTTGTGAAAGCCGAGTGCAAGTTGATGCAAGTTGCGTTTGACGGCCTCCACTTCGGCACTCGATAGATTCCGAACCTCACTCGAAAGACTTGAGGCACCCATCGGCGTCGCGCCATCTGTCGACCCCGATGGTGCAGACGATGTGGTATCGCCGCCACCTGGGACCGTATTGGTCGGAGCGTTATGCCCTGCCGGCGTGTTTGCGGCGACGTTGCCGCCACTCCCACCATTCGCCGGAGGAGCAGGATCATCGCCACCGTTGCCGCGCGTAAAGAAGAACACGACGGTCGCCACGATGACGATTGCCGCGGCTCCGATGCCAATTCCCAATAGGGCACCGTTGCCTCCAGACTGCTTGGATTTCTTCCCTTTGCCTTTCCCCTTCTTGCTTAAAGATGCTGATTTGGCCCCGCCAGGACGTGCCGGCTGAGCCATGTCGTTGCCGAAGTCTTCATCCATGCCGCCGAATGGATCGTCCTCGGCGGCAGCCGATGAAGTGGGGACGACAACCGGGGCCTGACAGCCCTTGCATTGGAACCGTCGCCCGGCCTTATCATCTCCGACGTTGTATTCCTTGCCGCACTGAGGACACTGGACACGTATTGGCATGGAATTCTTTCGAGGATCGGTTCGTCAGGGGCTTCGTTCTTTAAAGACTGAATTCTCTCAATTCGAGCTTCAAAACGCGAGTCCCCCAACTAATCCGTCCCCATCTCGCCCATTGGTGTCTCAAGGCAATTGGCATTGTTAAGTTTGATCTGCATTCTGATTCTCGCGGCATCGGGGCTGACGATGTTTGTGGACGCCGTCGTTTCGCAGCCCGCCGCCTGTGAGACGATCGTGAGTACCGTTTGGCGTGACAGCTTCATTGAATGGATTGGCGGAGAGAAACTCCTCGAAGGACAAGCGGCCCTGCCGCTGGGGCGTCTCCTGGCCTGCACGGTCGCGACGACGATGGGTGTCTGGTTGGCCGGCGCGGTGCTGCTGCGCTGCAGTGGGAGTTCGTGGAAGGACGCATTTCTTCGCTGGGGACGCTTGGGAGGAATCTGGGGAATCGTCTGCGGCGGCTGGTGGCTGCTGTGGCTCGCTTTCAGTCTGCTTGGCTCGTCGACTGCCGCGAGTTTGCTGGAGTCGCAGGCAAACATGTTTGTTGCCGTGGTCCTCTCCGGAGCGATCGCTACGCTGACGGCACTCGTGATGTCGGCCCGCAGTCGCGTCGCGCAGTCACTCAGCGGCAAACCCATTGAACCGACGCCATCGAGATGGCCGGCGGTCGGCTTGATCGTCGCGATGCTCGTCTACACGGCGGTTTACTTTTCGCTCAACGCCCGGCTCTATCAGAATCTGCTCATCCCGCATGGTGATAGTGCCATGTATGAAGAACATCTGTGGAATCTGGAACACGGCAAGGGTTTTCGCAGCTATCTCGATCCAGGGTTGTTTCTAGGGGAGCACATTCAGGTGGTCCATCTGCTGCTCGTTCCTTTACATCTGATCTGGCCGTCGCATCTGTTGCTGGAACTATGTCAATCGGCTGTGCTGGCTGCGGCTGCGTGGCCGGTGTTTCTGATCACCCGCCGGCATACTGGTTCACAACGTGTCGGACTGTTGATGGCTGTCGCCTGCTTGTGCTACACGCCGATGCAGTACCTCGACATTGCGATCGACTTCAAAACGTTTCGTCCAATCGCATTCGGCATCGCTCCACTGCTGATGGCGATCGACGCCATGGAGCGGCGTCGCTATGGGTGGATGGCTCTCTGGATGTTGCTGGCTCTTTCGGCGAAGGAGGATTACGCCATCCCCATCGGCTGCCTCGGAGCCTGGCTGGCCGTGACGAGTCTGATCGAACTCTGGAAGGAGCGGAAATCCACAAGTGCGGACAACATCGAGACTCGGCCTGCCACGAAAACCGGCATCATCACCGGAGTCGCGGTCTGGATAGTGGCGGTGATCTATTTACTCGTGGCAGTGAAGTGGGTCATCCCCTGGTTTCGTGGCGAAGAGACGGTTCACTACGCACGCTACTTCCCGCAGTTCGGTGAGACGCCGACGGAGATCGCCTGGAACATGCTCACGCGACCTGGACTGTTATTGTCGGAACTCTTCACGCCGGGCATGGTGGCCTATTCGCTCCACCTGCTGGTGCCGCTGGGACTGCTCAGTCTTCTTTCACCGGGAAGGCTGATCGTCGGTCTACCCCTGTGGGTGCTGCTGTGCCTGAACACGATGGCCCACGATCCGTATCTGCCGGTGCATCACTTTCATGCTCCGTTGATACCGATCCTACTCTGGTCCGCCATCGCTGGCGTCGGAAACGCGGCATCCGACTGGCGATTCATTTGCCGGCGGTGGAGGGCGAAATCACCGGATTCGCCGATCACGACACAACAAGTTGCCGGCGTCGCGGCAACATTCGCACTGGGATGCAGCGTATCTTGTGGACTATTTGAGGCTGTCGGCCCCCAATCACTGCAGTTCTGGGATCCGGGCCGGAGCGTTTACTGGCAGAATTTGTACGTCCTCAGCGATCGAGCGAGACTGTTTGATCGAGTGATCACCGAAATCCCGACGTCGGCCCGTGTGGCGTCGACCGATTTCGTGCATCCCCGGTTTACACATCACGAAAGATCCTATGACTACAGCCTTTACGAAAGGACCGTGGCGGGCGGCACCACCCAGGTTCCCGCGGATACCGACTACATCGTGATCGACACCGCACACCGCTATAGCTGGATTCACTCCCCCGACGAAGTCCGCGAACTGCGGGAGGAGCCTGAGAAATGGGAACTGATGCCGATCGAAACCGAAGGCTACTACATCGTGCTTCGCCGTCGAGATGCTGCGGAGCCCGAGTGACGACCCAAACGACGGGGAAACGCTCTTTAGTCGTTTGGAGATCGCAGTTAGACTCCCCGCCCCCATCTATCGGGCGTCGGCGGTTCTCGTCGACGTTCTTCCCCAGCAGCCTTCCGACGGGAAAGGAATCCCATGGCCAGGCAATCGATTCGACCGGCGTCACTCCATCATCAACCTGTCTTCCAGCAAGCCCCAACGCTCACAGGTATAAGCCTGCTCTTGTTGCTGGCGGTTTGCGGTTCCGACGCGCGTGCGGATGACCGTGTCGACGAACTGTTGCAACAATGGGTCGATGGTGCGGCGAACGTCGAGCGTCCCAGTCAGGCGACTGCCCAAGCCCGATTCGGACGCGATCTGTCCGAGCACCAATTGCAGGCGGCATTGACACTCTGGGTTCCTGAATCAATTGAGTCGCTGACATCACAGTTTGATTGGACCGCTGCGTCGACGGCTAATGGATTCGTCCTCACCGGTTCGCCCCGCAGCGATGTCGATCGCGCCTTTGTCGGTCGTGTTGATGTGTTGTGGAACCAGGAATCGCAAAGACCCACGCGAATTCAGTTCGCGCTACGACCGGTGGCCGTCACGTTTGCAACCATTCGACGCCGTCACATGGGCGTCATCCAGCAGGCGGCGTTCTATCCGCCGAGCGAAGGAGAGTTGCCGGTTGACGATACCAACGACAGACACGAAGTCCGCACGGCGTCGGCGACGGTCGTTGCCGATTCCGCTGGGACTGTTCAAAGCGAAGTCGCGACGCTGCTCGAGCGCTGGGCAGCCGCTTCCGTCACATCGGACGCCTGGGAACTTCGTTTACAGGCGTCTGATATCGACAACGTCTTTGCCTCGGAGCAGCAGTACTACGTGACCATGCGTGGCGACGGCGCGGGAACGATTGAGGTCTGCTGGGATCCTGTATTGTTGGAACCCGGGAGCGTCGACGCCGAACGATTGGCTCCCGATGGAACGCCCTTCACGCTGCAGGAAGGCCCGGCACGCAACTGGGTCTTCACTTCCGACGAAGCCTTGTTTGCCGATACGCGTTCGCAACTCGTCAGGCGTCTTCCCCTGTCCAGTTTCGACCACTTTCCCTGGTACAAACATCCGCTGCACACGCCGTCGTGCATGACATTCAATCTTCCTGTGGATGCCGATGAGTTGGCATCACGCTATCTCTGGGAAATCGTCTCGCGCGACGCCCAGCAGGTGCATCTACACGGAACTCCAGCCGACGACGAGGTCTCGCAGTCGATCTCGGCTGTGGATGTCGTTCTGAATGCTGGCACATGTTTGCCCGAAGAGATTCACTGCTTCGAGGCGGGCGGCAGTCATGAGCACGTCATGCAGTTGCTCGAACGGGCCATTCCCGTCGGCCTGACGCAAGACGTAATACTCAGTGGCTACTCCAGCTTTGCCCCCGTTCCCGAAAAGGGCTCGGAACCGAGGTGATTGTTCCACGGAAACAAGCGCAGCAACCCACGCCGACGAAATCGTCGGCGTGGGTTGTCTACGTTTAAGCCCCTCACGGTGCGCCGAATTACTGCGCGCCGCCACGCTTGGGACGCTCGGGTTGCGGGCGATCGCAATCGAGTGTGCACTGATTGTTGTCGCACTCGTCGCCGAAATCGACAAAGAACGAGCCGTTGGTGAAAGCCTTCAGACCACGACCTGTGGTCTTAAAGGCCGAGAAACCCGTGAAGGCATAGCTCTGGTTCAGGTTTCCGATGGCGTCGCCGACATCGTTGAGTTCACTGACCACGGCATGCTGCACTTCGCTGAGTCCCACGATCATCCCGATCACGAGAATCGTGGCAACGAGTACCAGTTCGGCGGAGACGATGAAGCCCGCTTCATCGCGCATAAGTTGTTGAAGCATCATTTTGTCCTCTGGTGAATACTTGAACTGTGAGACGAATGAACCTGCGGTGGGGAGGTTCGCCCCCGATCGATGACGCTTCACGAAGCTCAGGTCTGATCCACCTGGCTGCGCTTGGTCTGTTCGCCACATCCACGTCTTGGGAATGTAGTGAGAGCCTTCGAACTCGGCTCAACCGTCGACAGGTATCAACGCGACAGGCAACGACAGGCCGCCTGTTTGTAAGTGGGAATTGTGCGGGTTACACGGGTTGCACACGATGTACCATTCGTGCGGATCGCAGCGGGCGTGCCGAGCGAAGCGGTTGCGCCGCCAGAAGATAGGTTTCAACGCGATCAGTTTTCGCGGCCGTGATTCATGAAATCGCACGGCGGAAGATGTCCAGCAGATGGGCGCGATGTTCAGCGGGATGTTTCGAACTCTTAGCAAGACGGGTCGACGGGGCACCATCGAGTGCAGCCGATTCGCTTGATGCACCGAGTCTCAGGGCGCAAAAAAACACTCCACCCGAAGGCGGAGTGTTGGCTGACAAGCTTATTGTTGAGGGACAATTAGCGCTTCGGTGCTTCCGGCGTCGGAGCATCGCAATCGAGTGTGCATTGGTTGTTGTCGCACTCATCACCATAATCGACGAAGAATGAGCCGTTGGTGAACGACTTGAGTCCCTGGCCATTCGTCTTCTGGGCGGAGAAGCCGGTGAAGGCATAGCTTTGATTCAGGTTTCCGATGGCGTCGCCGACATCGTTGAGTTCGCTGACCACAGCATGCTGTACCTCGCTGAGCCCGACGATCAGGCCGATCACGAGCAGGGTTGCGACAAGAATGAGTTCGGCGGAAACGACGAAGCCGACTTCGTCGTTCAAGAGTTGACGCATCATGTTTTTTGTCCTCTGAAAGAAATTGAAGTTCGTGAGACTTGAAAGTGAACCGGAAGGGCCGATTCCACCCGAATCGATGATCACAATGGAATCGACGCCGACATGGCGCGGTCCATTCTGTTCGATGCTTCGGCAGTGCGTCCCACACTGTCGTCGCGAGCCGTCGTTCGCGGCTCTCCGTTCCTCGAGGGTCAACAGGTTCAACCGCCCCGGGCTCGCGTCGAAAGCGTTCCCGAAGGGGTGGCATGAATTCACATTTTCACCCAGGCTAAGGTGCCGAGGGTTTTGATAGAGGAACGCACACCGCGTTCCATTGAATCCAGTTCCAGGGTTTTCATCGAATGGCGCGATTGCGGCGCGATGTTGATCCTGGTGAACGCCCCCCTGCCATCGCACATGCCTGCGGGCCGAGGGCGATCCTGGCGCTAAAGATTCTTGACACGTCTATCGAGCACGCTCACTGTGAAACGGTTGGACCAGTCGGTCCAATCGTTGATCCTTCAGCGGAGCGAGACATGCGAAGCGACTGTTTCAGAAACCGTCAACTCACCTGGTGGACAGTGCTGTGCTGCGTGCTTGCGTCCCGTGCGGCAATTCTGGCAGACAATGGCGGCGACCAAATCGATTGGGATCCCGAGGTTCAGCCGCGAGAATGGAAGTACATCCTGGTGCACCATTCAGCGACGGAAGTAGGATCGGTCGAAGGAATTGACCTGGTTCACCGTCAGCGAAAAGACGCGAACGGAAACCCCTGGAGGGGCATCGGTTATCACTTCGTCATTGGAAACGGTCACGGCATGGAAGATGGGCAAATTGAAGCCACATTCCGCTGGAACGATCAACTGGAAGGGGCCCACGCCGGCAGCCGTGAATTCAATCACCACGGAATTGGCATCTGCCTGATCGGCAATTTCGAGGAAACCCCACCCACGGAGGACCAACTTCGCTCAATGTACACGTTGATCCAATGGCTGAAATCGGAGTATGCTCTCCCCCCCGACGGGCTGGTGCGGCACTTGGACGTCCGTAGCACCGCCTGCCCTGGCCAGTTTTTCCCCTGGGAAGAAGTAAGCCGGAACTGGAGAGATTTGGGGGTTCGCGCCCCTTAAGCACATACTTTCAAGGATGAAAGCCACATGCACGCGATTCGCAGCCTCCCCTTCTTGAGCGACGCAGCCACTCGCGCTCCCCAACCATCTTCGATCGCGTACGCAGACGACTATGGGTTAGTCCCCGCATCGGCAGAGTCCGAGCAGGAATTGGACGACTCGTTTTGGATGGAGTTCCCGGCACCGATGCTGATTCCCCTCCCACTCGAAGGGGAGATGGACTGCCACGTGGTGCTGCCGGCGAATTACGAACCACGCTATGCGTATCCATTGCTGATCTGGCTCGAACCTGGCGATGGAGAGGAGTTTCGCAGTCGAATGGCCACCATCAGCGATCGCAACTTTATCGCTCTGGCGGCGCGCTGGAACGGATTTCAACAAGGAGCGTCTCATTCGCTCGGTGCCGTCGCCGCATGCGCTCGATTGATGCAGTCAGCCGTGGCGTTCACACAATCCGTCTGGAACATCCATGACGGTCGGCGAACATTGCTGGCGGAAGGCTCCGCACACTGCGATTGGGCCCAGCGCCTCGCGGGGCATGCGCCTGATCGCTTCGACGCTTTGATCTGCGTTGATCCCGAGACCACCGAGCCCTCGAACGTCCCGTTGAGACGCCCGCTCGCAATCGACCACCGGCCGATGCTGTTGGTGACATCTGAAGCTCGGCATCACGATCGTCCTGCGGAAGAAGAACACGTGATCGCGTCGTGGCAGCGGGAAGGGATGCGCCGGGGCTGGTCGGTCGAGTTGATCCGAGAAAGTCAGATCGAACCCACCACATCCCTGCCGAGACTCATCAATACCTGGCTGATGTCGCGGGTTGTCGGTTGTTGACATGGTTCCGCGTCGGCAATCAATCCAGATCCTCGGCTCGTACGACCATCAACTGCCTCGTGCCCGTCGGACTTGTGGAAGTCGCCGCCGCTTCGAGGAGCGCCAACTCCCGGTCGAGCCGAACTTCGCGTTCATTCCATGTGTCCTGCCACTGTTGGAACTGCGACTCCCAGCGATTCAATCGCTCGGCATGTTGTTGAATTCGCTGTTGAATCGACTCAATGGAATGGGGTGCATGGTGAGAATTCGTGCCTTTGTATGCTGAATGCATGGATCGTCTCCGGCGAGTCTGGAAAGATTGAAGTCTGCCGTCTGAGTCGGTTACGCCAATGCCGACTCAAGATGCAGACATCAATACGGTTCCGATGACTCGGATTATGCGGACGAACGGTACCTCCATGCCGTTGGATTGAAACAACATCGCGGGTGTGCGTCGTAGATACGAGGACGCCTCGTGAGTAGTCATCGGCCGTCAGGAGTTGGCGGTTCAAGTGGAATTGAACGATTAGCGAACGTTGCAAACATGCGGATTGTGAGGCGATTTCGTCGTCCCTTCATGTGAGGGGGATTTTACCGGTTTCGACTGTTGTACCAGTGGAGGTTTGATGCGAAATCGCCGTTGCCGGTGCTTCGCTTGACGCCTCAAGGTCTTCTGAGATAATCCCAACCATTGAAGCGAGTTCGTTTCTCGCGGGTGTAGCTCAGCTGGCAGAGCACCACGTTGCCATCGTGGATGTCGAGGGTTCGAGTCCCTTCACCCGCTCTTTTCGTTGATGAGGCCGCCAATTCGGCGGCTTTGTCAATTCTGGAGTCGTCAGCGGCGCGGGTCGATTCTCGCCTGCCCTAATTGCGCAGCACACGAGGTTAAAGTGGCAAACGAACTAGATACTGAAGTCACGGATGGCGAAGTCAGCGAAACTCCGGAAAAGCCCCGGCTCGACCTGAAAGTCGAAGTCGCTGATGCCGGTCCTTGCCGCAAGCACATTCGCGTCTGTATTCCCCGGGCCACGATCGACCAGGTACTCGATTCGGTGGTTGGCGATTTTTCGGGGAAGGCGGAAGTGCCGGGATTTCGCAAGGGACACGCACCCGACACGCTGCTCCGCAAGCGATTCCGCAAGGAACTCTCCCAGGATGTCAAACAGCGATTGTTGCTCGACAGCCTGGAACAGATCGCCGCCGAACAGGAAATTGTCCCGATTGATGAGCCGCATCTCGATGTGGACAACATCGAAATCCCCGACGAAGGTGATTTCGAATACGAATTCGACGTCGAAGTGCGTCCCGAATTCGACCTGCCGAACTACGCAGGCCTCCAGATCGAGCGTCCGGTCAGCGAAGTGTCTGACAAAGAGGTCGAGGCCTACCTCGTGCGGTTCCTGGAGCAATACGGCGAGTTGGAACCGATTGAAGAGCCGGCTGCGGTTGGGGACCATCTGACGGTCAAGGCGACGTTTACCCACGAGGGAAATGTCCTGAAAACGATCGATGAGATTGGTATCCGTGTTCGCCCGATCGTGCGATTTCAAGACGCCGAACTCTCCGGTTTTGACAAGTTGATGGTCGGAGCCAAGGTTGGCGATACACGCGAGACCGAAGTCAAGGTTTCGATCCAGGCCAACGTGATGGCGATGCGCGGCGAGTCGGTCCAGGCGAAGTTCGAGGTTCTCGACGTTAAGCGTCTGCGGCTGCCGGTACTCGACGAGGCGTTCTTTAGCCGCCTCAACGTGGAATCGGAGGAAGACCTCCGCGACCGCGTCGCGAACACGATGAACCGACAGGTCACCTATCAGCAGCGGCAGGCGGTGCGCGAGCAGGTGCTCGAGTTCATCACCAACTCGGCCGATTGGGCTCTTCCGGAAGAACTGCTTACCAAGCAGTCGGAGAATGCACTCCGCCGCGAGATCCTCGAAATGCAGCAGGCCGGGTTCACGTCTCAGGAGATTCTGGCCCGCGAGAACGAGTTGCGTCAGAAGTCTTTGTCGACGACCGAGCAGAACCTCAAACAGCACTTTGTTCTCGACCGGATTGCCGAGAAGGAAGAGATCTCGATCACCGAAGACGACATCAACGACGAGATCTACTGGATGGCGATGCAGCGTGGCGAGAACCCCCGTCGCACACGGGCGCGTTTGCAGCGTTCGGGAATGATCGAAAACCTCGAGGCGCAGATTCGCGAACGAAAAGCCGTCGACGTGATTCTCGAATCGGCGAAATTCAAGGATGTGCCGATGACTCCGCTCGTCGAACCCGATGTCGAGGCCGTCAATCGGTCGATCTGCTCAACGATCGATGCTGCTGCCGAAGAAGACGTCGACGACGAGGAATAGCCCGCAACGGGTCGGCTGCGAAGATCAGTGTGCCAGTAACGGTTCCGCGCCTGCGGCGATCAATTGTTCGGCCAGTTCGCACCCAATCCGTTCGGCTGAAGCCTGCAAACTCTCTAAACGATCGAGCGACACGATTCCCTGCGCAGTCGCCTGAATGCGTACGGTCCCATCCAGCGACAGAACCACGCCCATCACGTTCTGCGCGAGCGAATTGGCATCGGTCGGTCGGACAGTACACCAGACTCCCACGGGGGCATGGCAACCCGCCTGAAGAGTACGCATGCAGGCACGTTCGGCCGTCACTTCTGCCAATGCAGTCTTGTCGCTGAGAGTGGCGAGCAGATCTGCCGTCGAATCATCGTCGACGCGGCACTCCAGTCCCAATGCTGCCTGACCCACCGCAGGATACATATGCGGCGGAGCCAGAATGGCGGTGCAACGATCGCCGAATGCGAGCCGCTCCAAACCGGCCTGAGCAAGAATGATCGCGTCATACTCTCCGTCATCCAGCTTTCGCAGCCGCGTTTCGACATTGCCGCGGACTTCAAGCAGTCTCAAATCGGGTCTGAGGTGTCGCAACTGTGCCTGGCGACGAGGGCTACCAGTGCCGATTCTGGCTCCTTCAGGGAGTGCCGATAACTCCGAGCATTCGGAATTAACGGGCAAGACCAGCGTGTCGAACCGGGGGCCGCGGGCGGGAACGCCGGCGAGTTTTAGACCCGCCACTGCCTGCGTGGGCAAGTCCTTCAAGCTGTGGACGGCGACATCCGCTCGAGAATCGAGAACCGCCTGTTGAATCTCGCGGGTAAAGACGCCAACACCGCCGAATGACGAGAGGGCATCGACGCGATTGCGATCTCCCTCCGTCGAAATCGGAACCAGTTCGACGTCGATTGCGAGGCCAAGTCCGGACAGCAGATGTGACACATGCTCGGCCTGCCAGAGCGCCAGCCGGCTCGACCGCGTGGCGATCCTCACATGTCGAGGTTTCGTTTCGTTCACGTCAAGCACCCTCACGATTGCGATGACGGGCTCTGATCATTCGAGTCGGGCGAACCGCCCGAATCCTCCGTCTGTGGCGTCTCGCTGATAAGTGCGGGTGAAGGACGTGTCGCCGAATCTGTTTTTGCTGAAGAATCCAATTGAGACTTCACCTGATGCTCGAAGACTCGCGATGGAATCCGCTGGTGCGGCGCCACCAGCACGCCGCAGGAGATGATGAACTGCATCGCTTCTTCGACAGTCAGGTTGAGGTCCAGCACCTCGCTCCGCGGGAGGCTCATGGTGTAGCCGGTCACGGGCATGGGGGACGTGGGAATCAGGATGGCGACGCACGGCTCGCCGACGGCGGTCTGGATTTCGAGCATGCTTTCACCCGTCACGAATGCGAGCGACCAGATGCCTCGTCGAGGATACTCGACGGCCACCACGCGGCGGTACTCGATCTCGTTTTCGGTGAAGAGGAAGTCTGTGACCTGCTTGACCGATCCGTACACGTTCTTGACCACGGGCAGACGGCCCAGGATGTTCATTTCGACCTTGGCAACCATCCATCGGCCAAGTTTGACATTCACCAGGCGGCCCAGGAAGTAAAGCACGATGATGATGAGCGCGATGGCGACGGCAGTCAGTTGGAAGACTTGCGGAAAGTACCGCCGGGCCGCGATTTCCATGTAAACGCCGGTGGCCGATGTGGGCATCTCTGCGGCCGGCAGTGCGTCTGCCAACAAGACGTAGTCATCGTATGGGACGGCGCGTTGGCCGAACGGGACATAGATACCCGGGATCACGGCGTTCTGGGAGAGAAGCCACTCCGCGTCGCGTGGCGGCTCGTCCTCCGCTTTCGGGGCCAGGAAGGCCTGCTCCAACCGCTCGGTAACGGCGTAGATCCGTCCACAATGTTCCAGGTTGGGCCGATTCTTTAACACGATCAAAGTGTCGACCGCGACCGATTCGTCAACCACTCTGGCGGTGACCCATTTTACCGCAGACGTTGCTGGATAGATGATGTACGTGTTCACGCCGCGCGCGATCCAGATCAGGATCACGACGGTGAGGATAGTCGGCAGGCTGATCGCAAGCCCGCGCACGAGGATCTGCGCCAGTGCGGACCGCTTTTTCTTTTTCTTCGCCGCCGGGGCGTGATCATTCATGGCATTGGCAATTCAATCGTCGATGCGGTGCCGCTGCCACCGATGATGGCGCAGCCACGCTGAGAACCGAGCACGGGTTCCCTGCATGCACGAACGCTGATCCTTCAGGTCAAGGGGAGGCTGACTGGCTGGTTTCGCTCGGCGCTCAGGTGAACGGCTTCCGTGAACTCCATGTATTGTACACCAATCGAAAAGTCATTCATCCCCAGGGGAGTTTCGCCGCGGATCGCCTTCACGAAGTCCTCTTCGACTTGCCAGCGTCCCTGTTCGTCTCGCGGAACCTCGAACTCCTGTAGTTCCTTGTCACCCGGGTGGCCGAGGAACAGCCGGTCATGTTCCTCGAACACGAACTTGATCGTTCCGCGCGAGCCGTACAAATGGATCTGCTTGCCCGGGCCGTGGAGGACCGTGCCGCTCAGGTGATAAACTCCGCGTCCTCCCCCTTCGAACTGCGTCAGAATCTGCACGGAATCGGGGACGGTTACCTGCTCGAAAGATTCGGTTTTCAAAACCGGTCGTTGTGGTTCAAAAATCTTCGTTTGCGCGAAGACTTGAGAGACGGGAGGGGCAAACCGCATGAGCGTCTCGTGCAGAATACCGAGTGCCAGGACGTTCTTGCCGCTCAGAGATGCCATTTGCCGCCAGTGAAGCGGTTGCGAGTAGTCCCAAAACATGTCGTCCGCACCAATGACGATCGCCTCGCGCAACTCACCGATGTATCCATCCCGCAGCAGCCGCTCAATCGCCGGCCCCACTTCGAGTCCGAATGGACTGGGCACCAGTTGAGCGACGAGTTTAGGATGCGACAGCGCCGCCTCGTGCATCTTGCGAGCCTGCGCGAGGTCGGTGGCCATGCGAGCTTCGGTCAGCACGTGTTTTCCGGCGTTGAGGGCCGCAAGCGTCACGTCGCAATGCAGATTCGGCCAAGTGCCGATGACAACGGCATCAATCTCGGAAGAACTGACGAGATCCTGCCAGCTCGCGAATCCGTGGGGAATCCCCAATTCGTCCACCGCGCCCTGCGTTGACTCCGGAGTCTGGTTACACACTCCGACGATTTCCACGCCCGGCATCGCCCGCAACCCGGGGATATGCCGGAGTCGGGTGTTCGCTCCGGCTCCCACAATGCCAATTCTCAATGATTCCAATGACATACGCTTTCCAACAACAGATAACCCACTCGAATTCCCACGACGTCATTCAAACTATCGATGATCGTCTTTCGCAAGTCCAGTCGGGCAGATGACGGCAATTACAGCGGCGTGAGTTTGAGATACGCGTTATTCATCGGGCTCCCAGGCCGCCGCCGGCAGCACCGATTCCGAGGAGCCGAACCATTGCGGTCCGGGCATGCCACTTCCGAAGAGGCCGGAATCCTGCGAAGGCGACTCATCCGAGGGATCCTTGATGCCGGAACTCCCACGAAATGCTCCGCTGACGCCAAGCAGTTCCGGATGACGAGCCACGCGGTCGCTGAAGATCCGCATGTCATCCATAATCGGCCCGAGATTGTGCAGCATGACGGACATCGCAGCCGCCGACCGATTGAGGTTGTCGTACAGTTCGGGATCGGTGCTGAATCGCTGCAGCGACCCCTCTCCCGAGTTCACGACCTGGGCCAATTGATTCAGTTCGGTCAGCATGCCTTCCAATTGATACAAGCTGCCGTCGAGTCGTGCCACGATCGTATGACTGTGCTCCGCCAACGGGTCGGTGGCTGCAGAGAGGTTCGCCAGGTTTGCCTCCACTTGGGCGATCGCCCCACGAGCCGCTCCGATGGTTTCGCGAGTTTCCGTCACTAGTTCCGGTAATGCCGTAATGGTGTCGCGCAGGCCGTGCTGAACTTCCGGATCGCTAATGAGCTGATTCGCGCTCGTGAGCGCGAGATTGGCCGACTCCATCGTCGTCGTCAGTCGATCGAGCGCGATGGCGGCTCGTTCGACGACTCCGTCAAGATTCCCCTGTTCGGTTTCCATCAGATGATTGAGATTCTGACCGACACGTCGCCACTCGGCACTGGTGAGTTCGAAGCTCTCCATCGTGGCCCCTAGATTCGTCTCAAGCCGCTGCACGATTTCGTTCACATCCTGCGGTGCCTCCCCTTCCAGCCTGCGATTGGGAGGAATGAATTGCTCGCTTCGGCCCGGCGTGAAACTCACGGTCGCATCGCCGAACAAACTGCGGACCAAGGCGGGTTTTGAATCAAGGCGAAGTTTATAGCGATCACGGATCTCCACGATCACCAGCACTCCCCCGTGCTCTTCGTCGAGCACCACGCGACGCACTGATCCGATGGAGATTCCGTTCTGCTCGACCGGGGCTCCTTCCGATAGTCCTGCCGCCTGCTCGAAATGGATCGCGAGAGAGTAGGTCGATTCCCAAACTCGCACCAGGTCCGAGAACTGCAGGATCAGCACGAACGCAACGGCTAGACAGCCGAGCACGAATAAACCGACTCGAAATTGAAGTTGCTTCTCGTTCATGTGGAAACGCGTTGCAGGAATGATTCAGGCGACGGCGAATTCACGCAGTCGGCTACCAGCCTCGCCACGGACAAATTGGCTCACACGTGGATCCGTACAGGCAAATGTGGCAGTGGGATCTCCTTCAAAAACGATCTGAGACTCGCCTTCTTCCAATTGCGACAGTGGAGACAGCATGATGACACGGTCGGCCACTCGCTCGACGGTGCGCATGTCGTGCGTGACGACGATATTCGTGATCCCGCTGCCGGCCGTCTGCAGGATCAGTTCGTTAATGACGTCGCTCATGATCGGGTCGAGGCCCGTCGTCGGCTCATCGTGCAGCAGGATTTCGGGGCGGAGAGCCAGCGCGCGGGCCAGCGCGACACGTTTCCGCATGCCCCCCGAGAGTTCGGCAGGACGCTTGCGGGCGACGGCGTCGAAGCTCAGCCCGACATCTCGCAGCAGTTGCGTGACGGTCTCCACGGTATCTCCCGTGCTGAGTTCGGGATTCTGATCCAGCCCGAAGGCCACATTGTCAAAGACACTGAGGCTGTCGAACAACGCCGCCATCTGAAAAACGAACCCGAACTTCAATCGCCGCGTGTGCAGTTGTCGCGGAGTCAGCTTCGAGACGGGGACGCCGTCCCACAACACGCTGCCGGCTGTCGGCTCGATCAGGTTGTTCATGAGTTTCAGCGTGACGCTCTTGCCGCAACCACTTTCGCCGACGATGACGAGCGTCTCTTCACGATGCACTTTCAGTTGCACATCCCGCAGAATGAGCTGCTGGCCAAACGCCCGCGAGACGTTGCGCATTTCCACGACAGGTACTGGGAGATCACTCATTACTAACGATTCAAATGAGTTTGGCAGCCGGCAGGAAGATGCGATCGAGATGCATCATCAGCGTGCCAAGCAAGAAATTGATCAAAAGGATCAGGACGAAGGAATGGACGAATGCTTCGGTTGCCGCGCGTCCGACGCCATCTGCTCCGGCCTTGCAATGAAACCCTCGGTGGCAACCGATCACGGCGATCGAGGCTCCGAAGAGGATGCTTTTGATGAAGCCCGTGAAGATGTCGTAACCGCGAACGAATTCCAGAGAATGTTTCCAGTAAAAGTGACTGTTGATTCCGAGCAACTGCGTGCTCACGACCCAGCCGCTGATGACTCCGACGGCATCCGCGACGAACGTCAGCAGAGGAATCAGAAGAATACAGGCGATGAATCGCGGCACGACCAAGTATTGAATCGGGTTTGCCCCCAAGGCATACAGGGCGTCGATCTGTTCGGTGACTCGCATCGTGCCGAGTTCAGCCGCCATCGAGCTGCCGATGCGTCCCGCGAGCATGATGGCGACCATAACCGGCCCGAGTTCCTTCACGACAGTCAAGTTGAGGACAGTCCCCAACATGTTTTCCATCTGCATGACCGCGAACTGGTCATAGGTCTGAATCGCGAGAATCATTCCGACGAACGCGCCGGTCGTGAGCACGACGGGACAACTGCGGACGCCAACCTCGTGCAGAACCTGCCAGAGCATTCGTCCGCGCGGGCGCTGCGCGACCAGCCAGCCCAGCGTGCGGCTGGCGAAAAGGCACAGGTCGCCGACCAGACAGACTGCGCTCAGTACTCGAGCGCCAATCGCCTGGATCAACGATTCTGAACGATTCAGGGTCGCCGTGGTCATATGGGGATCACATTGCCGTTTTGGCCGTGGACCGATGGGATGGCTTAATCGGAAGGGAATCCGGGGAATTGGAGGGTCGAAGGGGGCGGGAGAGTACCCGAAGTGTGGCCGGCAACGCGAGATGATTCGCCCGATGAGTGTTTTTCCTCAATTGCCTCATCTCCTCGTCGCTCGAATCAGCCACGAATGTGGGTCCAAAGGCCGGCTCTCGCCTCGGAAAGCTGCCGAGTGAGACGTCGGGTGGCCAATTCCTGATTGGCAGGTCTTGCCGATCGTCACAGATGCGCGTGGCACCCGCCGACTCACGAAATCGGTCCCCAGAGGGCTGAGATCCCGCACACACGGCAAAGTCGGAACCGTACCACCGTACCTGTCGCGACGACACGATTGTTCCGTTTTCTCGGCATAGTCGGAATCCCTTTCCACCTCGCGATGGTCGAACGAAACGCTTAATCGGCTTGAAGCAGAGGGGTCGATAGTACGAGCGAACGACTCCAGTTTGCGGGGACCGCAGTCTCGGAGGGCTCGTTTACATCGTGAAGGATCACGCCTCTCCAACGAGTGGAGAGCTTTGTCATTGAGGACGCCTCACAGGAGCGACAGCGGATGTCCACTCACGCTCAACAACTCAGCTCGAGCATCGCGGCCGCGGCCGTTCGGAATGCCGACCGCGCGACGACTTCGTCTCGCGAATCAATACAGCACTTCTCTTTTCGACCGGCAATTGGTCTGGCCGCGTTCATCGCTGGAGCCGTGCTGACATTGAACGCGGCGCGCGCTCAACAGCCGCTGCACGGACCGGGCTTCGTGCCTCCCCAGCCGCCTGCCGTCACGGCGAACCAGCCCCAGATGATTCCGTCGGGGGGTGTTGCCGTCAATCCGCTGGTCTATCAGCATCCACAGCAAGGCCAATACTTTCCACAGGGACCGATCAATGTCGGGCCTTCTGGCGAAGTGATCCCTCAGGCGATCCCCGGCCAGTATTATCAAGAGGGAGTCAACCCGGTCCAGTACACCACCGAGCCGCGACGGGCTGCCGACAGCCGCATCGCCGCGATGCCTGTCGCTGATGATGAGTTAGAAGTGATTCATCATCGGAGCCAGCTCGTCGTGACTCGCCAAGCCATCTCGCGGATCGCCATTACCGATCCCAGCGTGATCGATGTGGCCCAATACAGCCCGACCGAGATTTCGATTATCGGTCTGGGATTGGGGACCACCGACATGACGATCTGGTTCGGCGAGAATGAAGCACCTCTCATGGCCTTGGTGACTGTCGTTCGCGATCCCAGTCTCGATGAGCAACGTCGCATCGACTACGGCCGCATCGAGCGGTACATCGCACAGCTCTATCCCAACAGCAAGGTCTATTTGATTCCGATGTCGCGGAAGATCATCGTCCGTGGTCAAGCGAAGGATCCTCAAGAGGCCGCCAACATCCTGCAGGTCGTGCGAGGCGAAATCATTGCACAAGACCCGACGCTGTCCGACTTCGGTCAGGGCTACGGAGGAAACAACGCTGGATACGGATATGGAAACGACCAAAACGGTTTAGGAAACTACGGCAACAATGACTTGTTCTCCTCGTTGATCGTCAACGAGTTGCAGGTTCCTGGTGAATACACCGTGATGGTTCGCGTTCGCATCGCGGAACTCAATCGCGAGCAGCTTCGCAGGTACGGACTCGACTGGAACGTCATCTTCAATGACGCCCAGCACGTGATCGGCCAGTCTTTTGCCGCCGTCGCTCCCGTGTTGTCGGGTGTCTTCGAGAACGGCGAAGTGACCGTGCTGCTCGACGCGTTGGCTTCCAACGGTAGCATGAAAATCATGGAAGACAGCGTCGTGGTGACGCTGAGCGGTCGACCGGCGGCCTTCCTCTCCGGTGGCGAATTCGCCGTTCCGACCGTTGTTGGGATTAACGGCGTCGGTGCCGGCACCACGACCTTCCGTGGGTTCGGAAACTCGGTCATCACGACCCCCACGGTCATTGATGACGACCTCATTCGCATGCAGATCATCGCCGAATTGAGTGCCATCAACAACGGAAACTCCGTGCAGGGAATTCCCGGTACGAACGTGAACCGCGTTCAGACGCAAGTCGAACTCCGCGAGGGACAGACGATCGTGCTCGGAGGATTGTTCTCACGTCAACAAGGCTCCGAAGTGACGCGCATTCCTCTGCTGGGCGAGTTGCCGATCATTGGTGCCAGTCTGTTCAGCAGCAAGCGGGCGACAGAGGACGAGAAAGAGATGCTTATCCTGCTGACTCCCGAATTTGGACGTGCGATGGACGCCGAGGAAGTTCCGCCGATGCCCGGCTTCTATGTCACGCATCCTGACGACGTTGACTTCTGCAAGTTCAATCGCACTGAAGGCAATCCCGACTTGGGACACTATCGGCTGCTCCCCTTCGGCAATGGCCAGGGCTACGCGGAAAACCGTGGTTACAACATCCACAACCCGGCTCCTGCTGATGGCCATTATATGCCGGAAGGAACCGGAGCGACGCAGTGGGGCCAGACCGTTCAACCGCCCGTCGGGAACTACGGCAGCCCGTACGCACCATCGAATCCGTATGGCGATGCCTATGCTTCACCCGTGATGCCGCAGCAAGGTTCGATGCAAATGCCGTTCGATCCTCAGCAACAGAATTATTCGGCTCCGCAGTATCCGCAGTATCCGCAGTATCAAACTCCGACTCCCGCTCCCGGAGCGGGGGGCCAGCCGTATGCTCCTCCCATGACGTCGTACGGCCAAGGAGGCATGCCGGTCCATTCAGCGAGCTACGGCCCGCAGCGATAGGTTGAACCCGATCGGTACCGAGCGAAACAAGAAGACCTTTATCACCATTTGACGAACTCACTTGGCATCGCGCGTGCTTGCCAGGTGTCACTTCCCCCAAGGGGCATCCTATGACTCAGACAACTCAACCTTTGGCGATCCTGGTGCTGACCGCTGTGGCGACACTTTCAGGATGCGTTCACTTCCCGATGTGGGGAACCTGCCAGCCGGCATGTCAGCCAGCCTGCCAGACTTGCCCCCAGTATGGCGGATGTCAAACGTGCGATCCCTGCCAGACCTGTGAGCCGTGCGGCTGCGATCCTTGTGGATCAGGCTGCGGGGAGTGCGGCTGTGGAGGCTGCGGTTGGTCATTGGGGAGTTGCCTGACGAACTTTGATTTGTGGCTCTACAGCAAGCTCTACCATCGGTCGGGAGCGATTCCCGACACGCTGCCGTTGGGAAGCACCGTGCGTTCACACTATCAGGTGATGGAAACGAACGCCGAGGCGGTCGACTTTATTGTCAACTTGAACGACTTCGTGGGTGAGACCGCGGAACTGACTCCCGATGGCAAGGATCACATCCTCGAGATCGCCGCCCGCATGCGAAGCGCGCCGTTCCCCGTGGTCATCGAACGCGGAATGAATAACTCGAATCCCGAGCTTGATTTGGCCCGTCGGAATCTGGTGGCACTCATTCTTACCGACCTGGGCAATCCTGATGCACAACAGAGAACCGTGGTTGCCACGCCTTATGGCCCGGGATACCTCGGTGTGGAAGCCGAACGAATGTACTACCAGCACATCTACACTGGCAACAACTCCGGTGGAGGGGGAGGCTTTGGCGGTGGATTCAACAGCTACGGCGGCGGAGGAGGGGGCGGCTTGGGCGGTGGATTCTAAACCGATCCGCTCGTCGTCGACCCGCGCGGCCGTTGGATGAGCTGAAAGGGCGTTCGACCTCCCTCGACTTGCGCGAGGCTGTGTCGAACGCCCTTTCGCGTTTCAGGTCGATTCGCGATGGCCTCGTGTCCACATTCGTTCGAGCACATGGTAACCGGCATCAACCATTCCCAGGCGTCGATAGACCTCCTGAGCTGGATCGTTCTCGGCTTCAACATAGAGTCGAATGCCGACGACGCCGGGATCGGCCTCGGCCTCGGTCAACACCGTTTCAAACAGACGTCTAAAGACACCTTGTGAGCGATAATCTTTCGCGACATAGACGCTCTGCAGCCACCAGATGTTGCCGTTTCGCCAGTCGCTCCATTCCCAGGTATGCATCAACTGGCCGACGATGCGATCGCCAATGCACGCGACGAAGTATCGGGCGAGTCGCTCATCATTCAGCGCCGAACGGACGCCCGCACGCAATGTCGCTTCATCCAGTCGCTTCTCTTCAGTCTCCCAGGCGAGGAGTGCATTCATTGCGACCAGTGAATCCTCGTCAGCCATCACGCCCCTGCGGACAACAATCTCCGGAACCTGATTGGGCGTTGAATCGGAAACTGACATTCGCGAGTCACTCCGTTTCCGGGAGCGAAACCTGCAGTTCTCGGCCTCGCAGCCGTAAGTGATGGTCAGCTCCCGTCGACAGCAGCACTGGCTCGGAGCCGGTGTCGTTGATGGCCACGACCCACAGCGGAGGTTCGGACTTGACCAGGATCGACTCGCTGGCAGGGATCGTTTGGCGCTCACTCCAGGCCGGATCAGCCGGTCCACGTGTGCGGATGATCAAAGCGCTGTTGCCGATATTTGTCAGGCGCGTCATCGGAACTCCATAGCGCACGACCAGCGACTGCTCGTCCCATGCAATGGCCTGACAGCGAAGTCCCGTCTGTCCCACCGCAAGATCGTAGAACTCGACGGGAGGGGACGGTTCAGACGTCATCCAGCTCGACCAACTCCTGGCGAACTGCCGCGCGAAGGCGTTGGAATTGACGCCGGCGGACGATGGAGCATTCAGCCCGGTGTTCGACGTCGCATCCAGCGGACCGGCGTTCACTCGCCGACCCGTGGCGTCGACAACGACGTCGGGAGACCAGTACACCTGCAACAGCGGGGGTTGAAACGCGCGTTCCTGAAGTTCCAGATCCATTCTTTGCGAGAACGACACATCGAACTCGGCAATCGCGCCTCTGGTGCCCTCGACATTGATCGGCATGCGGACGTGCGGCGCGCGGAGAATCAATGGCAGGATCGAAGCGTTGCCGGATTGCCGGTAGGCCCGCAATGTCGCCGCCATGTCGATATGAAAAGGTTCGGTTAACTCGATCCGCGATGCAAGTGGTGACCCGGCGGCTGCGGCAACGATCCCTGGGACCGACTCTTCCATTTGCGCCGGATCGGTGAAATTCGAGAACTCCCGGTTCCCGATGTCGAGGACATGAATATGCGTCACGCCCGTTTCTCGCATGCCCTCCGAAAGTGCTTCCATGATTCCGGTGGCAACACGAATTTCCAGCCCATCGGGACGTTCGACCTGTGGAGCGCCCGGTCCCAGTGAATGCCATCGCACAGGGATACTCGGTGCTTGTTCCCAGTCGGTGGCAGCCACTTCGACGTTCAGCACGGCCGACAACCCGGCATCGTCAACCCAGACACTGTCGAGTCCCAGACGCACACGCGGTTGATAGACCGGCAAGGGCCAGACCGAAACGAGATAGTCGTCCTTCAATGCCTCATCAACCGATTCTTCGAGAGCGCTGAGCAACTCCGGAACGGCAGAAAGTACTTCCTGACGAATGCGTTCCCGCTCGCGATACAACCCTCCGACCAGTGCCGACTTCGCATCACGCTGCGAGATATCGGCTCCGGTGATGGTGATCGACTCCGGCGTCTCGATGTACCAGTTGTCCTGAGTAAACTCGAACGACGACGACAAGGCTTCAAACCGCAACATGCCGTTCTCGACGCGTGGTCGGAGTTCAATATCGAGCCACGCGGGGTAGTTGTGACCGATAAAGACCTCCGTCAGCCCGGCCGACGCCGTGATGTCGCCTCCTTCGACTTCGATACCACTGATTGAGATTCGCAACGGTTCGAGACCGATCCGCGCTTGAAGCCGATCGACACCGACCCCCTGCAGATAGGCTTGAGAGATCCCGGCTTGAAAGCTCAGACCGATCAGTCGGGCATTGAACTCCTCGCCGAGCGCGGTAAAGGTCTGTTCCACGTCTTCCAGCTCGCCAGTCAGAAGATTCGCATCAATCGCTTGTGGAGCCCCGTGTGCGACGAGCCGCAGGGCATCGTTCCCCACGCGGATCGATACCGCTCGCGGAGCGACGACCGCCGTGTGAAAGGGCAATTCGAGGTCGATGTCGGGATCGCTCGCCGGCCATTCGACCTGTGAGGGGTCAACCAGTTCTGGATTTAATAGCCAGGCAATGAACCCCTCGTTGTCGACGAGCCTCAACCACGAGTCGTGGCCGAATTCTTCGATCTCGGTGTAATGAATTTCGACACCTTGCTCGCGGGCGGCATTCACCATCTGTCGCGATGCCTCGGGTTGAACAATCTGATCATGGGAACCATGCACCGCCCACACTGGCAGCCCACGGAGGTTCCCCACCGTCGAAGGATCACCACCTCCGCTCAAAGGAGCCACCGCTGACCAGCGGGAGGGATCGTCGGCTGCGATCGACCATGTGCCGAAGCCTCCCATCGACCATCCGACCAACACGCGATGCGCCGGGTCGGTATGGTAGGTCTGCTCGACGTGTTCGAGGATGGCGAGAGCCCGTTCGGCATTCGGTGAGCCTGCGAACCAACCGCGCGTCACCCGTCCTTCCATGTCTTCACATTGGGGAAACACCACAATGAAAGGGAACGGTCCATCCCAGTTCTTGATGACAGGTCCCATGCCGATCGAAGTCACCTTTTCGGGGTCGTGACCTCGCTCGCCCGCGCCGTGCAGGAACAGCATCACAGGCCATTCACGATTGGGGTCGTAGTTCTCCGGGACATAGATGTAGTAGCCGTGCGAGCCTTCAGCATCGACAAATGTGTTACGGATGAACCCCGTGTTGGCAGCGCGCGAGTCGGCAGCGAAGCCCACCAGCAGGAAGGGCGTCAGCAACAGCAAGAGGCAGTGATGGACCATCGATCTGGCAGCCATCATGATATCAGTATCACCTTGGGAAATGAGGAATCAGCGAGAGTGAATGCGACATCGGCCCGGGATCGACTTGAGGTGCCCTGCAAGAGTCTACCACTTCACTCGCTCCCGGATGGATCGACGCCGAAAGTTGCACGTTTCCCCGCTGCGTGGAAACCACTCGCGCCGACAGCGTCAGTTAGAGACCCCAAGGGATCTATGACGGTTGTGACAGATCTGTGTCAACGCCGGGCCAGTGTTTCATCCAGATTCAGCAGGATGTTTCCCACCACCGTCCACGCAGCCGCGTCGACCGCCGCCATCCCTTCGGGCAGTGGTCCCAAGGGATCAGTCGCCAGTGTAACCGCCTCGGCTTCCCGGGATGTGTAGCTCTCGCGCGCCTGTTCCCAGACGCGGCCCAAGACACGCAGTTCATCCGCATTCGGGGGCCGGCTGGTGCACAGCAGGAAACCGTACTGAAGGCGACTGTCGAGCGTGTCTCCCCCTTCCGTAAGGATTCGCCGCGCCAGTCCTTGAGCCGCCTCGACATAGACAGGGTCATTCAACGTCACGAGAGCCTGTAAGGGTGTATTCGTGCGAATGCGCCTCAAGGTGCAAACCTCGCGGCTAGGTGCATCAAAGGCATCCATCGAAGGGTAGGGCATTGTGCGTTGCCAGCGGGTATAGAGACCCCGGCGATAACGGTCTTCACCCGGACTCGTCTCCCAGTCGGTCGACCCACCGAAGGCGGCGGTCAGTCCCAACACGGGACGAGGTGGCTGCACCGAGGGGCCATGCATCTTGGGACTGAGGAGTCCCGCGATCGCCAGCGCCTGGTCGCGCACAGTCTCGGCAGCGAGTCGAAACCTTGGCCCACGCGATAAGAGTCGGTTCTGCGGGTCTTCTTCCATCGCCGTTGCGGTGGCGTCGGATGTTTGTCGATACGTGGCTGATGTAACAATCAATCGCAAGAGGTGATGCATGTCCCAAGGTTCTACGCCTTGTTCGGAAGGTTCCATCAACTCGACAGCCAGCCAGTCGAGCAACTCCGGATGTGTCGGCAACTGCCCCTGCATTCCGAAGTCCTCAGTCGTTTCGACGAGACCCATGCCGAACATCTGCTCCCAGACGCGATTGACGACGACTCGTGCCGTCAATGGATTTCGTGAGTCCACAAGCCAGCGAGCGAAGTCGAGTCGATTGGGTTGCTCGGCCTCCAGCGAATGAAACGCCACCGGCACGCCGGCATGGACTTCTTCTCCCAGATCAAGAAAGTTGCCACGAATTTGCACGTGAGTGGTACGCCGCATTTCGTCAGACAGTTCTCGATAGATAGGAGTCGTGATGGGATTGATGCCTTCCAACTGTTGCTTGAGGGCATCGATTTCCGCCTGTGCCGCAGCAACTTCCGGAGAGTTCGACATCGTGTAGTTGGACAACGCGTCGCGGTCGCCGCCGTTCCATTGTTCAACAGACTGGGGAACCGTGTATTCGCCTGATTCAGCCGGTGCTTCGGGAACTGCATGCACCCAGAGAGGATTTCGATCGGCATCCAACAGAACGATGCGGCAGCCGTTCAGGCGTGAGCCGATGCCTGCGCTGTCGGTGCGGTTCCAGAGCGCGACTCGCTCAATTACTTTCGCTTCGCCGAGATCGACTTCCCACCAGGGATCATCCCCCTGTTTATTGTGTGTGGTCGAGAGTGCGTCAAAGTAATTTCCATTGGTATTGCCATCGATGGCTCGTGATGCCTCGCCGTCATAGTCGGTCGATGCTTGAGTGGCCGTGCCTTCGATCGCCAGGTTTGTTTCCCCTTGAAAGACCTGCACCTCGGCCAGCGAAAGGATCTTCGCTTCGCCGGGGAGTTCGACGCGGACAAACCGCGCGCTCGGCGGACCCTCTGGAGGCGTGACCATTTCGGGAAGTCCAACGCTCGCGAGCAGATCGACTTTGCGTTGCTCTGCTGTGGCAATCTGTGTTTCGAGTGACGCACGCTGTTCAAGTTGCTCATCGGTAAACGTCGACAACAGCGGCGACTCATCTCTACGGTCGGCATCCTCGGTCTGATTGAAGATGTCGAAGACCTGGTAGTACTCCTCTTGTGTGATCGGGTCGTACTTGTGCGAGTGACATTGGGCACAGCCGATCGTCATTCCCGTCCAGACCTGCATCGTGGTATTCACACGATCGATGATGGCGGCATTGCGGAATTCTTCGTCGTCTGTTCCTCCTTCGCTATTGGTCATCGTATTGCGATGGAAGCCCGTCGCGATCAATTGACTGTCGGTGGCATCAGGCAACAGATCCCCCGCCAGTTGCTCGATCGTGAACTGATCGAACGGCATATTCTGATTGAAGGCATCGATCACCCAGTCGCGGTACTTCCAGATCGTTCGCGGCGGGTCGTCGGCATAGCCTGCGGAGTCGGCGTACCTTGCAAGGTCGAGCCAGACCCGCGCCCAGCGCTCACCATAGGCCGGTGAACAGAGGAGTCGCTCGACCAGTTCGCGATACGCGGCATCCGACGGGTCGGCCACAAAGGCAGCAACCTCTTCGGGTGTCGGTGGCAAACCTGTGAGATCCAAAGTAACACGACGAATCAGTACATGCGGATCGGCTTCGACAGAATGAGTCATGTCAGCCGAATCCAGTCGCCGCAGCACGAACGCGTCGATCGGGTTGCGAGGCCAGTCGGGGTCGCTGACAGCGGGCACTTCCGGACGCGTTGGAGACTCGAACGACCAATGAGGCGCAAACTCGGCTCCCGATGCGATCCACTCTCGCAGCAATTCAATCTCGTGAGGCTTCAGTCCTTCGCCTTCCGAAGGGGGGGGCATCCGCAGGTAGTCTTCTGTCGCGAGGACGCGGGCGATCAACTCGCTCTCATCAGCAGAGCCAGGAACGATCGCCGTCGTGCCACTGTCGAGCGTTATGGTCGCGCCTTCGAACTCATCAAGCCTTAATCCCGATTCCCTTGCCTCAGGATCGGGACCGTGACACTTGAAACAGCGTCCCGAGAGAATGGGCCGAATGTCGCGATTGAAGTCGACATCGGCACACGCGGGTGACGTGATCATCGCACACGAGATGACCAGCACTGAGCGAAACGCCAAAGTCGCCTTTCGCTCCGCGAAAGCCGCGTCGGAAGAAGTTAAAGTCTTATTCATGGTTTTGATTGCGATTGATCGCTGTCCTGTCCACCAACGCGACTTTCGCGGAGCGAAAGGCGACTATGTTGGCGGCTTCCCCTTGCCGTCGGCAATGTGTTGTTCCCGCCCGGCGGCGTAAGTGGCCGCATCGGGTTCGTCCTGGTGGAGTGCATCAGTCGATCCCGATTGGTACTGTGCAAAATACCGTTTCAAATAGGGGATGCACCACCCACAGCCAGTCCCTGCTCCGCCGCACTCGCTCACTTGGCTGGGTCGCGACGGTTTGCGAATCCGCAGGAAGTTGAGGATCTTCCGCTTGCGAACGTGAAAGCAGTAACAGACAAGATCGTCGATTTCCATGAGTGGTGATTCAACCTGTGGAGCGCCGCCCACACGCATGATAGCATGTTGATCGGTCCCCGTGGCGCGTGATGCTGCGGCAGGACACAAATCCCTGACCTGCGGGAGAATTCCAATGCCGCCGAGACGCTTCGGTTGCTCGACGTTGATGTTTGTCTGCCTGCTGGGAGGCGACCTTCGCGCGGACGATCCGGCAAATGAGATCCCGATCGATACCGTGACGGGCAGGCGGCCGCAGTCGCCGGTGGAGTTGGAGTATTGGATACGAAATGCCATTGTCGACCATTGCTTTTCGTTTGAGGAAACGGCACTTGCACTCGACATGCCTGAAATCGAAGTGCGAAAAGCAATGATTAGGCTCCTACTGGATGAAGCGAACGTGCCCGACGCCGTCATCGAGGAGAGACTTCGTGAGGAATTGCAGTCAATTCCTGAACTCTTGGACGGTGAAGATCGCCTTCGTGTTCTGCCATATCCGGGAGGCCGACATCCGCGCATCGGTTTTCTGGACGGTGCAATCGATCCACAGCGAGAAGCCAAAGTCAGCGTCTTCACTCCCTGGCAACCCGAGAGTGAGGACCGTGCCGACTATGTCGTCGTCGATGTTCCCGAGGCGATCTGGTCGAACCTGGGACTGACCTACTTGGCTCACACGCATGTCCCGACGATCTGGACGATGCAGGGGATCGAACTCGAGCCGCTCGAATGGGATCGCGGCCTTGAAGGAGAGTTGTTTCTCGAACGCACCTTGCCCAATGGCATCGCCTTCACTTCAACGGTCGTTCCGCGTGCAGATCACGTCGACATGGTGATGACGCTCACCAACGGCACCGATGCGACACTGACCGATCTGCGTGTGCAGAACTGTGTGATGCTCAAGGCGGCCGAGGGGTTCAATCAGCAGACGAATGACAATAAGGTGTTTCGCGATCACTATGTGGCGGTGCATGATGAGAGTGGCGAGCAGTGGATCATCACGGCCTGGTTACCGTTGCACAGAGGCTGGGCCAACGCACCGTGCCCGTGTCTGCATTCGGACCCGAAGTTTCCCGACTGCGCATCCGGCGAAACGCAAACAATTCGCGGCTGGTTATCGTTCTATGAAGGTGATGACATTCAGAGTGAATTCGATCGCATTGAATCGACGCAGTGGTGGGAAGCCGAATGACGCGTTTGAATCATCTTGCCGACAGCCACGACATTCTCCCTCTCCCACGACGGGCAGGTCGACTCGCACTGGACGTGGCTGTGGGAGAGGGCTGGGGTGAGGGCGAAGAAATGGGCGTCGAGCGAAGCCCCTCATCCGGCCTTCGGCCACCTTCTCCCCGCTGGTTGCCAACATTGCAAATGACGTCGGTGGCGGGGAGAAGGCTGCTGATTGCCGCCGTACTCATATTCTTCGCATCGACAGGCACCGCTCTTGCATTTGATGACATCGACTTCAATCGCGACATTCGGCCCATCCTGTCGAACCATTGCTTCCAGTGTCATGGCATGGATGAAGGATCACGACAGGCCGATTTGCGACTGGACCACGTCGATACCGCAATCGAATCGGGCACCATCGTCCCTGGTTCCGCCGAGGCGAGTGAGATGATCGCCCGCGTCGCGTCCGAGGATGAGTCAATCCTGATGCCACCCCCCGATGCCAATAAACCGCTCACGGTCGAACAGATCGAACTCCTCACGCAGTGGGTCGAACAGGGAGCCGCTTACGACGAGCATTGGGCGTTTCGGCCCATTGCGTCACCGCCGGTTCCCGAGGTGTTGGGCGATCCCTGGTGTCGTAATGAGATCGATGCCTTCATTCTGGATCGTTTGCAACAAGAGGGAATCACGCCGTCTGAAGAAGCGGCTCGCGAAACTCTGATTCGCCGGCTCAATCAAGACCTGCTCGGCCTGCTCCCCACGCCGGAGGAGGTCGAGGCGTTTGTCAACGACGATTCCCCCGGCGCGTACCACGCCCTGGTAGAACGGCTGTTGTCGAGTTCCCACTACGGCGAGCGTTGGGGTCGGCATTGGCTCGATCAGGCACGGTATGCCGACTCATCGGGCTATACGATCGATGGCGAGCGCATCATGTGGCCCTATCGCGACTGGGTGATCTGGGCCATGAACGAAGACATGCCGTTCGACCAGTTCACGATCGAGCAACTCGCAGGTGATCTATTGCCCGACCCGTCGCTCAATCAACTCGTGGCGACGGCCTTCCATCGGAATACGATGATCAACCAGGAAGGGGGCGTGAAGCCCGATCAGTTTCGCAACGAGGCCCTCGTCGACCGTGTCAATACCACGGGAGCCGTCTGGCTCGGATTGACGGTCGGTTGTGCCCAATGCCATTCGCACAAGTTCGATCCGATCAGTCACGAAGAGTTCTATAGTCTGTATGCGTTCTTCAATCAGGCGACCGACTCGAACAGCGTCGGAGCGACAACGCCGGTGCATGAAGGAGAAGTCTTTGGCTGGACGGATGAGCAACATCAGCTTCTCGACGAACTCCAGTCGCTGCGGGCGGAGGAGACATCGCTCACCGAGCAACTCAGCCAACTGGAACTCGGCGCGGTCGAGTGGGAATGGCATCCGGCGGAGTATGCGGCGATCGCAACAGCCAGCAGCGCGCAGTTCGATGTGCTCGAAGACGGATCGCTGATGATTCAGGCGAACGCCACCGAGAACGAGTTCTACGAACTGACCTTGAAAGGCACACTGCCTGAGTTCACCGCGATTCGTGTTCGCGTCCTGACGCACGAATCGCTGCCAATGAACGGTCCCGGCACGGCGTCGAACGGCAACTTCGTGCTCACCGAGGCGTCATTAAAGGTCGACGGCCAGGTGCTCAGATTCATGGATGCCTGGGCCGACCACAGTCAGCCCAACTATTCGGTGCGGGATGCCGTCGACGACAGCGCTTCGACCGGCTGGGCCATCAATATCGGCAGCGGTCAACAGGGGGTGATGATGAACGCCCCGCACGAAGCAGTCTTCACGCTGGCCGAACCGCTGGTGACTGCCGATCGGCGCATCAAGCTGTTCCTCCGTCATGATGCCAACAAGAACTACCTGATCGGGCGGTTCGCCGTTGATGTGACGTCGACGCCGATTCCGCATGGTGATGAACAGAACGAACTCAACACCACTCTCGCGGCGACGAAAGCCCGCATCAGCGAGATCGAAGCACTGTTGCCTGGAGCGGGCAGGCCGGTGAACCAGATGATCATGCAGGATGCCGATCAGCCGACTGACACGTTTCTGTTGCTGAGTGGCGACTTCCTCACTCCCGACACCGAGCGCGGCCCGCTCAATCCAGGAGTGCCGGAAGCCCTCGTGCCTGAGGGAGTCGAGTTGCCCCATTTCGCGAACCGGCTCGATCTCGCCCGCTGGCTGGTGTCGCCCGAAAATCCGCTGACGGCGCGAGTGACCGTCAACCGAGTCTGGATGCACTACTTCGGCCGGGGGCTGGTCGAGACCGAGAACGACTTCGGCTACCAGGGGACGCCTCCGACGCATCCCGAACTGCTCGATTGGCTCGCGTGGGAGTTCATGGATCGCGGCTGGTCGCAAAAAGAACTACATCGGATGATCGTCACATCGGCGAGCTATCGTCAGTCGAGCGACTTTCGACCCGAACTGATGGAAGTTGATCCCGGCAACTATCTGCTCGCGCGTCAGTCGCGGTTTCGAGTCGAAAGCGAGATCGTGAGAGATCTCGCTCTCGTCGCCAGTGGCCTCTTTGCGGAAGAAGTCGGCGGACCGAGCGTCTATCCGCCGCAGCCTGATGGGATCTACGCCTTCACTCAAAGCGCGAAGGCATGGCCGACGAGCACTGGTCCCGATCGCTATCGACGCACGATGTATGCCGCATTCTATCGATCGGCCCCCTACCCACTGATGCAAACGTTTGACGCCCCCGACTTCAGCACGGTCTGTACTCGACGAGTTCGCTCGAACACGCCGCTGCAGTCGTTGGCGCTGGCGAACGATCCACTCTTCACCGAACTGGCGGAAGGTTTGGCGTCGCGAGTGCTGGATGAAGTCCGTTCTGAAGCAGATGACGTCGTTCTCATCGAGCGCATGTTCCGAATCTGCTTCAGCCGGCAGCCAAGCGAACCCGAGCAAGTCGTGTTGCTCGATTTCTTGCAACGAGAGCGTTCGCGTTTCGCAGCCGATGTCGAATCAGCCCGTGCGTTCGTGACGTTAACTGAATCCGACACGGATGAGGCCGCGATCGAACTCGCTGCCTGGACCAGCGTCGCAAGAGTGCTGATGAACACCGATGAATTCGTGACAAGAAACTGAGAGTGACGTGATGACAGACACACTAGCCCGCAGCGCAAGCAAGGGAGACGTGATCGCGAATTCTCGATCAACATCGAGCCCGGCTTGCGGAGACACGCGAACAACGTTTTACCAACCGCGAACTCAGCCGACGCTACTTCCTGCAGCAATGCCAGGTCGGTCTGGGGGGCATGGCTCTCGCCCATCTGATGGGTGGCGACTCGATCGCATCAGCCGCCGATCAGCCGCTCGCGCCGACGCAGCCGCACTTCCCGGCGAAGATCAAGAACGTCATCTATTTGTTCATGGCCGGAGGGCCGAGTCATCTCGAACTGTTCGATCCCAAGCCCGCACTCAACGAGTATCACGGCCAGGATCCGCCGGCGGAACTGCTCGAAGGGAGGCGTTTTGCATTCCTGAAGGCCGAATCGAAACTGCTCGGCTCGAATCGCACCTTTGGCAAGTATGGCGAATGTGGGATGGACCTGAGTGAGTGTCTGCCCCATCACCAGAGCATCGTCGACGACGTCTGTTGGGTCCGCAGCATGAAGACCGACGTCTTCAACCACGGTCCCGCGAAGCTATTCATGAACTGCGGCTTCAACGCGCCTGGTCGGCCGAGCATGGGAGCGTGGGTGACGTATGGTTTGGGAAGCGAAGCCGACGACCTGCCGGGCTTTGTGGTGCTGCAGTCGGGTCCGCGCGGTCCGCGGGCTGGGAACACGCTCTGGTCGAGCGGGTTTCTGCCGACGACGTATCAGGGGGTGCCGTTTCGCAGTGGGGGCGATCCGATTCTGCATCTGTCGAGTCCTGACGGCATCAGCCGCGAGAGCCAGGCCGACTTCATCGACACGCTGGGACAGCTCAATGATCAGCGGCTCGCTGATGTCGGCGATCCTGAGATCGCAACTCGCATTCAAGCCTATGAGACCGCGTTCGCGATGCAAGCGTCGGCTCCCGAACTGACGCGAATCGAAGACGAGACCGAAGAGACGCTCAACATGTATGGTGCCGAGCCTGGCAAGGCGTCCTTCGCCAACAACTGCCTGCTCGCGCGGCGACTCGTCGAGCGCGGCGTGCGATTCGTGCAGCTTTATCACACCGATTGGGACCATCACGGCGGCGCGGCTCAGGATCTCGACACCGATCTCGACAAAGTGGCTCTCGAAACCGATCAGGCGAGCGCGGCACTGGTGCGAGACCTCAAGGCGCGCGGTCTGCTCGATGAAACGCTCGTCATCTGGGGAGGCGAGTTTGGGCGCACTCCGATGGCCGAGATCCGCGACACAACGGGGCGCGATCATCACATCGACGCCTTCACGATCTGGATGGCCGGCGGCGGTGTTAAGCGAGGTCACATCCACGGAGAGACCGATGAACTCGGTTTCGGCGTCACCGAAGGACTGGTGCATGTGCATGACCTGCAGGCGACCGTGCTGCATCTCCTGGGCCTCGATCACAAGCGATTGACTTATCGCTTCCAGGGTCGCGATTACCGCCTCACCGATGTGCATGGCGAAGTCGTGCATGAGATTCTCACGTGATCGGTAATTCAAAACAGGGGAATTCCCGGGTTGGAGTGGGGCAACACATCACATACGATCCGTTGAGATGGAGCCTTGTTTACGGAAGTTGCTGACGGAAAACGGATCGAAATGTCTGGATGGAACCAAGTCTTGAGGGAGTTGCGCGCACAGGCGCTGCGAGTTCGCAACCCTTTTCACCACGCTCTGCTGATCCTGGCAATCTGCTTCACCGGATCGCTTGAGGCGCAGCCTCCCACGATTCCTCCGACCGGGACGCAGACGCCTGTCGTTCCAGCGGCGGAAGAAGTCTCCGTTGCGGAAATTGACAGCATCCTGACAGCCATCGAGCAGGACGAGACACTGGATGAAGCGACCCGCACTCAGATCCAGGAACTGGGGCAGCAAGCGAAACAGGATCTTGTGGATGCGGCAGTGCATGTTGAGGCAGCGGCGGCCTTCGCGGGGCAATTGAGTGAAGTCGAATCGGTCGCGAATTCGCTGCGTCAGCAGTTGGATGAAGTTCGTAGCGCCGAAGCCGCGACACCGGGGCGCACGACGATTGCCATCCTCAAGGCGGAACTTGCGGATCTGGAGCGGCAACTCGAACAGGCGCGAACCGACCTCAATGCCGTCAGCACGGCGAACGATGCTCGAGTGGGAAGACGGCGTCAGTTGCGCGACATGTTGCAGGCGCATCCTCAGAACCTGACGCGCGTGCAGCGCGACCTGCAGGCCGAGGCCCCCGCAGACCAGCCGATGTTGTTGACGCAGATGCGTCGCCTCAGCCTGCTGGCGGAACTCAAGGAACTTCAGGCCCAACCGGCGGCGGTCTCTGGAGAATTCGCGGTTTATGACGCGGAAGACGCCGCGCAGATCCCGCGCTTGCGTGCTGACCTGCTGCAGGCAAACATTGATAAGCTCACGAAAAGTGTGCGCAACTGGCAGGAGGAGATCTCGCGGCAAGAGCGCATCGATGTTCAGAGCCGAATTGCTGAAATCGAAATGGCACTGGAGAAGCCGCAGCCTGAGCAAGTGCGGCCGCTGCTGGTATCCAACCTGGAAGTTGTCGAAGAGGAAGCCATTCAACGGGATGCTCGCGATAGTGTTCAGCAAAAGCTGGAACTTTTGACGGCAGCGAATGCCTCTCTCCAGGAACAGTTCGACAGTCTGCGCGAACGAAACTCGGCAGGCTCACAGAGCACAGCCCTCGGGATCCGCCTCAGGGAGCAGCGCGCCACGTTGCCGGAAGCGCGCGTGCTGCAGCGGCAGATTGCCGACGCACTCAGAGATCTGGAGGAAGCGGAACTGGCGCGCCTCGACGCCGACGATAAGCAGCGCGAGCTGGGAGACGGAACGCTCTACGTGGAACAGATGGTTGCCGAGGCCAGGCAACTCAGTCCCATGACCTCCAGTGAGCGCGAGCAATTGACTGCCGCACTGACCGCCGCCGTCAACCAACGGTTGGCTTATCTCCCGCAACTGAGTGAAGCCTACAGGGAGTATTCGGGAGAACTCTCCAAGTTCATTGAGGAACTACAGAGTTATTCCAACCTCGTTCAGGAAGTGGCCCAGTTTTGCGATGAGCGGATTCTCTGGATTCGCAGCCACCGTCCGGTCTGGACGGTCGACCTCATGTCCGATACCGAGTCGCTGACATGGATCATCAGTCCCTCGACCTGGCGCGATCTCTGGTCGGCCATTCAGGTCGACATCTGGAAAGAACCAGCATTGTATGTGGGTGCGGTGCTGGTGTTTCTCGTGCTCATCACCACAGCGTCATGGCATCGTCGGCGATTGCGCAAGCTTTCGAAAGTGGCATCGAGCCGCATTCTGGGTGACATTCGGCCGACACTGCAGGCGTGCGTGCATACGGTGATGCTGGCTATCGCCTGGCCCAGTTTGGGTCTGCTGCTAGGCTACCGCATGGGCATCTCGTCAGAGGGGTCGGCAGTCGTACAGCGGATTGGTCAGAACCTGATCGCCGTCAATCTCGCGTTGCTGGGCCTCGAGTTCCTGAGGCATCTCGTGCGTCCCAGCGGCCTGGCGGAATCGCACTTCCGCTGGTCACAAGGTCCGCTCAATGTCATACGGAATCAGATCAACCGCTGGATTCTGTTTGGCGTGCCGCTGCTGCTCTTGATCGCGGTGCTGAACGCACGCGTGACCGACTCCACCAACGATCTGCTCGAACGCGCGGCGTTCTCGGTGCTGATGGTTTTGTTCTCCGCGGGCCTGCGTGTCATTCTGCGGCCCAATGGAGGAGCATTCGACGAGTGGGTCAAGACGAGCCAGTCTGCCTGGTTGGCGAAGTTACACGGCACCTGGTCGATCCTCGTGACGCTGCTGCCGCTCGTCTTTGCTGGCCTCGCGTTGACGGGCTACTACTACACTGCGGTCCACCTGCTGCAAAAGCTGTCACTGACCATCGCACTGGCGCTTTCGGTCATCATGATCCGCGCGATCATCTTTCGCTGGCTGATGCTGCGTCGTCGCCGGCTCGCCATCGAACAGGCTCGCGAACGCCGCTCGCAGGCGATGGCGGCGGCAACGAGTGAGAGTTCCGTCAAACCGTTCACCACCGAAGGACTAGAAATACCGGGTATCGACCTGGCGTCGATCAGTGATCAGTCACAACGGCTGATCGCCACGACGCTGTCGGTCCTGGCTTTAATGGGGGCCTGGCTCATTTGGGTCGACGTCTTGCCTGCACTCAATTACTTCGAGCGCTGGGGTTTCGAGGTCTATGAACAAAGTGTCGAGGAGATCACGGCGGACGACGGCACGATCGAATACGACACGAAACTGGTCCCGCGCATGATTTCCGTCGTCAGCATGATGCAGGCCCTGCTGATCGTCATCCTGATGGCAACCGCCGCTCGCAACCTCCCCGGTATGCTCGAAATCGTGCTGCTCGAACGGCTCCCTGTGGAGCACTCCAGCCGCTATGCGGTCACCACCGTTGTGCGCTACGGCATCATTCTCGCCGGCGTCCTCTTTGCCAGTCAGGCAATTGGATTGAGTTGGTCGCGCGTGCAATGGCTGGCGGCAGCGCTCACATTTGGTCTCGGTTTCGGCCTGCAGGAGATCTTTGCGAACTTCGTATCGGGTCTGATCATTCTCTTTGAACAGCCGGTGCGCGTCGGGGACGTCGTTACGATCGATGGAGTTACGGGGAAGGTCAGTCGTATCCGCATCCGGTCGACGACACTCACTGACTGGGACCGCAAGGACTACATCGTTCCCAATCGCGAATTCATCACGGGCAAACTCTTGAACTGGACGCGTTCTGATACGGTGACCCGACTCGCCATTCCGGTCGGCATTTCCTACGGAGCCGATGCCGACAAGGCGAAGGAAGTCATCCTGAAGATCGCCGAGAACCATCCGGTCGTGATGAAGGATCCCCCTCCCATCGTCTTCATGGAGGGCTTTGGCGACAGTGCCCTGAATATGAAACTGTTCGTCTTTCTACCGAATCTCGAGAGCCGGCTGGAAGTGCTGCATCAATTGAATGTGGGCATTCACCGTGCTTTCGCGACACACGGTATCGAGATTCCCTTCCCGCAGACCGATTTGCATCTGCGGTCGTGGCCCGACGAGTTGACGCACGCATTGTTGGACAATCACGGCACGACGGCCTCGAATTCGAACTCTCATTGACGCCCATCAGCAACTCTTGCCGATCGCGGCTTGAATTCCCGATGTGGCGTTGTTTCAAGGCGAGAGGACGCGTAGCTTTCGACGCGCTCCGTCGCGATTCTCGACGGAGTCGTGCCAGAGGTACGTGCAGCCTCGTATGCGTTCACATTGGGAGAACAGGATGCCCAGGGAGGTCTCTCGATCGCTGGGCAGAGCGACGCACCTGAACTTCATGCAAGGCCGGCCGCATCCCGGGTCACCATTGCGTCGCGCTCTGCAGCCTTTGAGATTTCTGGTCTGCGGCGACTTGCGACTGACGGAAACCTGTCACCCCGTTCGCGGGCTGCCGGAGGAACTCGAGTCGCGACTCCTTAGGGCTCCCTACACCGCCGCCCGCCAAGTCGTCGATCTGGCGATCATCGAACAGGTCGATTTCGTGCTACTGAACGGCCCGCTGTTCTCGGAGACTGCGTGCGGAGTCAAGGAACCTGTCTTTCTGTCGCAGCAGTTTCAGAAGCTCTGTAATCATTCGATTCCCGTCATCTGGGCCAAAACGTCGGTCGCTCCCGACACTGCATGGCAAGCGTGGTTGTCGTGGCCGAATGGTGTCTTTGAGATCGATGCGACCGTCCGTCAAACTTATCACTTCGACAAAGAAGGCCGCGACTCGGCCATCGTGTCGACTTCGATTCCCACGACCGTGCCAAAGGACGACGAGCCTTCCGTCAAGATCGGCGTCGTACCACATCGCATCAAAGCCGATGCAAATCACGATGACTGGCGTGACTTTGATTTGCTCGTCTCAGTCACCGGGCCCTACACCGTCGCGGACGATGTCGACCATTCGATCCCCGCGGAGTTTGCTCAAGGGATCGGTCCGCAAGGACGCAGTTTTGACGAATACGGCCCTCACGGCTGTTGGCTCGTTTCGATCGACGCGAGTCGGCACGCCCAAGTCGACTTCGTCCCCTGCGACGTCATCCGTTGGCGTCGCGAAGTCGCCGAGATCAACGACGAGACGACTTGGAGCCAACTGCTGGAAAACTGTGTGACTCAATCACAGCGCGCTCGATCAAGCGGGCATGCGCTGACGTTCATTAAATGGCAGTTGATCGGCCACGGTCACTTGTGCCGTGAACTCTGGGAGACATCGCGAATGCAGCAGTTTCATCAGGAACTGCAGCAGTCATTGCAGGCCGCATCGATCGAAGATTGTCGGTTGTGGATCGCCGAGGCCGATCTCGTATTTGACCCGCGCGAAGAGGCGCGCCTGCGGTCGGAACAACGCGCATGGGCCGCGTGGAGCACGGCAATCGACGAATATGAGTCGGCACGCCTGCAGCCACCGACAGTTGCGGACGACACATCGCGGCCTCACCCGCATTTTCAACAGATACGCCGCAAGGCGCTCCGTCGATTGATTCAACACGTCGGCGAGGAATAGGTCCGCAGCGCGAACCGACGACAACTCGCCCAATTCTGTCAACAGGTCAATTCGCATGCATATCTCGGCTCTGCAGATTCATGGCTTCGGGCAGTTGAGCGATCTCTTGCTCGACGGGCTGACCCCTGGCTTGAACGTCATCTACGGCCCCAACGGATCCGGAAAATCGACGCTGCTGCAATTCTTGCGGAGCATGTTGCTCGGCTTCGACGAGGCGCGGCAACTCGGACTGCTTCCCCCTAAAGACTGGGCTCCGACGGTACGCCGACAGGCGGGAGGGAGCATTTCGCTGGTCGACGGAGACCGCAAGTTCGGCCTGGTTCGTACTGCCGGCATGGATCAGCAGGAACACCTCGCAATTCGCGTGCAGGATGGAAATGATCTGCATGCGACCGAGTTCCGATCGCGACTCGGCAGCTTGAAGCCTGATTTCGTCAAACTGTTCTCGGCGGTCGGGACGAGCGAGTCGCATTCCATCGAGGCGATGCTGCGACAGGCGATGCGGGATGAACTGCCATTGGCATCGACAGTGACCGAATCGCCCGTGCATCACGCCCGCGTCGAGGAGATTCGCAGTCAACGCGCAAAGTTGCTGGGAGAATCCACGGAGGGCGAACACCCCGAGGGAACGCTCGCACGACTTGATCAGCAACGGCGTCAGATGGCCGCGTCACTCGAGTCGGCACGGCAGATGGTGATCGCCCGTTTTCGAACACTCATTGATCGTGAGCAGGAACTCACGCAACTTGTTGCATCGCTCTCTGTTCGAGTTGAGCAACAGCACCTCGATTTACAGGCGCGTCAGCACGATCTCCGGTGCGCGGAAGATCAACTTTGGGGCTCCAGGTCTCGCATGCACCTCCAAGCCAGCGCGGCTGTCGAGAGTCGCAATGTCTCGGCACCCGACGTACCGCACGAAGACGCCGCCGAATGCGATCAGCAGATTGATCGAGCGAGGCTGCTGCTGCACGACTTGGCGGAAACACGTCATCGACTCTCGCGCGGGATTACGGAACTGCTGAGCCACGTCCCCAGCACGTCCGCAGACTCCCATCGATCGACACGGCTCCTGGCAGCCGAGCTGGAGTCACAGGTGTCGCAATGGGTACGCGCCACGCATGAACGTCGAGAATCAACGTCGGCCTGCCGTTGCGACGAACTCACCAACCTCTGGGCCGATCGCCTGGTGTCGCTCAGTCAATCTCTCCAGCGACTTTCGTCGGAGGCCTCGATTCATGACTTAACGGTTCAACTCAAGCAATTGAGCCTCGAGCGCGATCAGGTGGACGACTGCGAACGGGAAGTGACGACTTACTTACGGCGATTACTGACGCGCCGCCAAGATCTCCAGGATGCGTCGTCGCGATCTCAGACGTCGGCTGCTGCGGTCCTGCGGTTCTCGCATGAGCAATACGAGCAGCAATTGGCTGAACTTGAAGAACAACACGACCGACTGCGAGAGGTTCACAACGAGAGTTGGGCCGCGTATCAATCGACGCTCGCGGAATGGAGTCGTGCGTTCGAGCGTCTGCGTCGTGTTCGCATCGAACACACGTCTCTCTCCACCGACGATGGTCTCGATCGACTGCGGTTTCAGTTGAAGGTGCTCGACCAGGAAGCACAAAGGCTTCACGAAGACTTGCAGGCATTGAATCTCGCCGAGTCAGCTTTGACGCGATCACGCACGATGCAGCGTATCGAAACCCCTTCGCGGTTGATTCAGCAGGCATCACAGCGATTTCGCACACTCACTCAAGAACGATATCGTGAGTTTCGTTTTGTTTCAGACGCATCGGCTCTCTTGGCCGTCAATCAACGTGGTGAGTCGCTCAACCTGGCGCTCTTGAGCCGAGGAACGCTCGACCAGGCGGCGTTGAGTCTCCGCCTGGCGATCATTCAGGAATACGCAGCCCACGGCGAACGCTGGCCCGTTGTGCTGGACGAAGTGCTGGCCGACAGCGATCTCGATCGTCTGCAATCGGCGGCATCGCTATTGCAGCAGTTTGCCGGCGACTCGCATCAGGTTGTTTACCTCACATGCCTGGAGCATCTGGTCGAGGTCTTGCGGTCGGCAGGCGCGAACGTGCTGGTGATGCCCGGCCATCAAGTCATGCTGCGCGAACCGGTTGAACGAGCGGCTGTCGGCCCACATTGGTTGAGCGCGCGGGAAGACGTCAAGCAACGATATGTCGCCACTGTTTCACAGCACGGCAATGGCAGCCGAACTGGGCAGCCTCAACGCGAACATGCGACCTCTGTCGCGGCGGAATCACGACCACTCAGGCAGCCGGGAGATGGGTATTGGTTGCAACTCGACAGTCCGGTTTCGTTGGTGCCTTCTTTGGGGCCGCAGATGGCCGGGCGACTTGGTTCCATCGGCCTGCGCCGCGTCGTTGATCTCATCGTTGCCGACGCGCGTTATATCGAGTTGCCCTGGGAGCATCTCCAGATCACGCAGAGTCAATTTCTCATCTGGCAGGCGGAAGCGACCATGTTGTACGGCGTCCCACGTTTGACGGGGCGCGATGCACAATTGCTGGTAGCAGCGGGCATCGTCTCGGCAGAGCAGCTCGCCCGGGAAAATGCCGAGTCCCTCATGCGACGACTCGATCGTTTGCGCGGGACAAGCCTCGACCATGGTGTGATGACGGTATGGCCTCGGCACGCCGATCTTGCGATGTGGATCGAGTCAGCAACCCATTCCCGAGCATTGCCAAGTGAAGTCATCGCATCGCGGCAGCAAACGGCAGTGCATGAAGATCACGCATCTTGCGAACCCGACGAACCAGCCTCAGGTGAACTGAGATTCTTTCTCGATCTGACGAGCCCCGTTGTCGACGCACCCTCGATCGGGCCAACCACAGCGAGAAAGCTGGCCAGAATCGGCGTGAATACGGTCAGCGATTTTCTCAATCGTGATGCCGATACCATCGCGAGCAGGCTCGGTGAGCGCCGCATCTCGGCAGAGACGATTCTTACCTGGCAGCGTCAGTCGCGACTCATGATCCGCGTTCCTGAGTTGCGGGGACACGATGCGCAAGTCCTCGTGGCGTGCGGCATCTGCGATCCCGAGTCTCTGACGAGTATGCAGCCATCGGCGCTGTTCGCCACAGTCGGTCCGTTTGTCGCCACAAAAGAGGGCCAAAGGCTGCTGCGTTCGGCCAAAACGCCGGATCTCGATGAGGTGACAGACTGGATTGCGTGGGCTCAACACGCGCGAACTCTGCGCGCTGCTTAACCGCACCGGTCGTCACGGTCATGCGCTGAATTCGGCCCCAATTGAGAGAGATTGCGCTCAATCTCGGCTCTGTGGTGGAATTCACACATTCGCATCGGCTAATGTGTGAGTCGGTGGGATTCGATGTCGCACCGCGGCATTCTCCCGCGACGCTTTTCCGTCATCAGTTGGTTGACCCCCATGACTGAATTCTTCAATTGGCTTCATAAACGCAGCCGTCTGTGGATCGCCGTGATCATTCCGGCACTGCTGGTTGCGTTACTTGTTCAACGCGTGTCTGCCGACGATGCTCCGATCGAAGCCCCCGAGGTGGAAAGTTCGAGTCCATCCGATCGTGTGGAGTTGATGCCGCCTCCCGACGAAGAGGAGGCCGACGAGACTGACGCTGGTCACTCGTATCATGGAGAGGCTTTTAACGAGGGGCCGCGGCAACGAGCCTATCTGATGGGGAACACGGGCAATGTCAACTTCCCCTGCACTTGTACCACGGAAGAAGTCCAGGCGTTTGTCAATCAGGGTATCGGGCAACTGCATGGCTTCTGGTACTTCGAGTCCGAGCGTAGTTTTCGGCAGGCGGCAGCGATCGATCCGGAGTGTGCGATCGCTTACTGGGGCATGGCGATGTCGAACGCCAACAACGATTCACGGGCGAAAGATTTCATTGCCGAGGCCGTGGCTCGAAAGGAAAGCGTCACTCGCCGCGAGCGGATGTACATCGAAGCACTCGAACGATACCTCAACGCCGAGCAGGAAGGTGACGACTGGGACAAAGACCGGCGTCAGGCACTCGTCAACGATCTGGAAGATCTCGTCGATGAGTTTCCAGACGATCTCGAGGCCCAGGCAATGCTCGCGCTGCAGCTTTGGAACAATCGCAGCAAGGGGATTCCCATCACCAGTTACTTCGCGGTGAATGCGATCCTGCAGGACGTTATCGAGAAGAATCCGCTGCATCCCTGCCATCATTATGTCATCCACCTTTGGGATCACGAACGCTCCGAGCGGGCACTGGAGTCGGCGGCATTGTGTGGCGAGTCGGCTCCTGGGATTGCCCATATGTGGCACATGCCGGGGCACATCTATTCGAACTTACGGCGCTACCACGAAGCCGTCTGGCAGCAAGAAGCGTCTGCGCGGGTCGATCATGCCCATATGATGCGCGACATGGTGCTCCCGGATCAGATTCACAACTTCGCACACAACAATGAATGGTTGATCCGTAATCTGATTTTCATCGGCCGGGCACACGACGCGCTCGACCTGGCGATGAACATGTGCGATTTGCCGCGTCATCCCGATCACAATACGCCGACCGGTCGCGGCAGCGCCTATTACGGCCGACTCCGGCTGTTCGAGGTTCTCGGCGAGTTCGAGATGTGGGACGAGTTGATTGCTCTCAGTGACACGGTCTATCTCGAGCCAACCGACAAAGAAACCGAGCAGATCAAACGACTACGGTATCTGGGGCGGGCTTGTTTCCTCAGTGAACGCATCGAAGCCGGCGAGCAAGTGCTCGAGGAATTGCGCACTCGCAGAACACAGCTTGAGGAAGAACAGAATACGGCCGTCGAAACGGCGCGGCAACAGGCGCAAGACGAAGAGAAATCCGAACATGATATCGAGCGTGCCGGCGAAGATGCCCAGGGAGAGTATCGTGAACGCTTGAGAACGCTGGAGAAGGCCATTCACGAACTGGAGGGCCATCAGTTCGTTTCTCAGGGAGATTTCGAGAGCGCTTTGGCGGCGTTCGAGGAAGCCGGCGACGTCGCGCGACAACTCCTCGCTCGCGTTCATTTTCTGAAAGGCGACGCCGAGCGGGCGATCGAACTCTCTCGCAATCTAGTGAATTCCAATCGTGACGAGACCGTCCCACTGGCCTGCCAGGTCGACATCTTGTGGCAAGCCGGTCGACACGATGAAGCCCGGGAAGCCTTCGAGGAACTCCGCAGGATTTCTTCCGACGTCGACTTGTCGGTCCCAGTGTTCGCCAGATTGTCGGCTCCCGCGGCTGAGTTTGGTTATGACGCCGACTGGAGAAATCCATTCACTCCGCCGGAAGGTTTTGGTGAGCGCCCCGAACTCGATTCGCTGGGGCCATTCCGCTGGTCGCCTCCGTCGGCGACAGAGTGGGCTCTGCAGGATCATGAAGGACGAGTCTTTTCAACGGCCGACTATCAGGGTCGGCCGGTCGTCGTCATTTTTTACTTGGGTTATGGCTGCCTGCATTGTGCGGAACAGCTTCAAGCGTTCGCCCCGATGACGGGCCGCTTCTCCGAGGCAGGCATCGAACTGATCGCCATCAGCACCGATTCGCCGTCGTTGTTGACGCAGTCGCATGAGAACTATTCCGAGGGAGTGTTTCCGTTTCCGTTGGTCTCCAATTCGGAACTCGATGTCTTCAAGTCGTACCGCTGCTTTGACGACTTCGAGAACATCACGCTGCACGGCACATTTTTGATCGATGGACAGGGCCGTGTGCGCTGGCACGATATCAGCTATGAGCCGTTCATGGATGCCGAGTTTCTGCTCAATGAATCGACGCGTCTGCTCTCGCAAGACACCGTCGATTTGAGTCCCCATCCTTCGGACGCGGTCTCGGCGTCCCCGACCGGTCCCTGACGCTGTCGGCACGCTTCCCGACCTTGATCAGGCCTACCACAACGAGGTGTGATGAGCGATCTGCAAGACATTGGAGCATCCCTGGGCTTTGCGCCACTTTCCGACGACCAGGGGAGATTAAGTGCCCGGCTCGATGGGCTGATCTCGGGTTCTTCGCTGCTGACGATCGACGACGCTGTTGCGCGTCAGATGGACGATGTCTACTTCGCGGTAGCGCACATCAACTATCGCCGCAAATCGGATCACAACAACTACAAGACTTTTCGCGAGACTGTCGTCTTGCTTGAAGTGCCGGGCGTTACGTTTCCGCACTTGGCGATTCAGCCTCGCACATTCGGTTCGTGGTTGATGGAGAAGGCGGCAGGTCTCACAGGGCTGCAGGAACTCGATTTCGCGGGCCACGAAACATACGACAAGATCTATTCGACGTTTACGTTTATGCCCGATCCCGCGCGTCGATTGATGGATGACGAACTGCTGACCTATCTCACCGAACGCAACGGACTGAAAGTGCAGACGTCGGATGACCGCGTCCTCGTCGGCAGGCCCGGAAAGCGACTTGCAGGCGACGAACTGACGGCGCTGATCGACGATGCGCAAGGCGTGTTGAGCCGCCTGACGGCCTCGGCCCGCCGCTTGCGCGAAGGTGGCTGGGATCCCAAGCAGGCCGCGACCGACATGCCCCAGAACATGGGCGGCCTGCTCGGGATGATGCTGCGCGGCCGCATGGTGACGCGCGAGCAGGCGGAGGAATTCATCGCCCAGTCGCCGCCGCGATCGATCCCCGGCAATATCAGTAAGTCGTTCGTCTCGACCAGTTCGTCGTTGCGAAACGTGGCCTTCGTCGCATCGGGACTCTTGTGTCTCGCCGTGGCAGTTCTGACCTACTTGGCGATCGACGGATTGCTCCCCTCGATGCCTGGGATTCCGATCATTGCCATGCTCGCATTGTTTTTGATCGGTGCCGTCACCGGTTCGGTATTCGCCAATCGATTTCACCGCGGTCGAATGCGGCTTCTCCGTATGGGAGAGGTGACCGCCGCGAGAATTCTTCAGGTCACGGAGACCAACATGTCGGTCAACGAACAACGACGTTTCAAGGTCACCTTGGAATACGAAGTCGGTGGCCAGACCCGGCAGCAGACGGTCAACGCCTATGGGCAGTGCGTTCAACTGGCCCAGTCGCTCCTGCAGAGCGGAGAGTCCACTCAGGTGCTCTACAACTCCGAGGCTCCCGACTCGGTTCTCTGGCCGGGGACGCTGGTTAATTGGACTTCGTGACGCGCGTCGACCGTGACCAACATCGCGCGGAGAATGTTGCCGGTAGATTCTGTGGCAGGTGTTGGCCGTGATGCCAGTCTGGTCCGAGAGACACTGATAAGCGTCTGTTCGACCATGCCTGAATCCAGGGCGGCATGGTACAATTCCTGTCGGCACTCACTACGAGACGGAAAGGGAATCATTGATGATATGGGGCGTTTTGATGGTGTGTGTTGGAGTCTTCTTCGTGATATGCGCTTCGACACGGAGTTCGTTCTTCATTTACCAACTGTTTGTTGCTCGCTCCCAACTCATGATGGGAGACCGGACATACTCATACCATCAGTTCGTCGGAGTCGTCATCATTCTTGTTGGCATTCTCATGATCATTGGCGTCATTTAAGGGATTCAGCTTCCAGGTTCATGGGAAGATCAGTCAGCACTTTCTGGCGTGCCATTTCACCCTTCGTGTCATAAAGCCAGACGCATTAACGGGCGGGCTGCCATCTTGCCGGTGCCGTACGCGATCACTCATCGGCAGATTCCGCCGGATCTCTCGCTGATCCCTGCATGAGATGGCCGATCCGCGATCGCTCGGCCACCACCGTCCGCCGCCGTTCCAGTCGCGCGGTCGTCCTGACCGATATCTTCTAGAGACTTCCCCCATTTCATCCGACCGGCAATGCCGAAACAGTTTGGCATGTTTGCCCAGACTGACAAGGAAGTTCTGCCAGGCCAGGGATGCAGACTCGTTCATGATCGCAACTTCTATCAGATCGTCGCGGCATCGCTGGCGATTCGCGATTCTTGCATGGCTGATGATCTCGGCGGCGATCGGGTTCTGGAGTCTCGAAGAGGTCCGGCATCCCGGCGACATCGGCCTTACCCAAACCGCGGAGGCAACGCCTCACCTGTTGTCTTACATCCCCGAAGAGTTCGATCCCGACTGGCTCCATGTGCAATGGATCTTGGCGGTCAAGTGCAACGGCTGTCACCGACCCGGCACCGATCGTCACGACTTCACATCGCACGAGTCGTTGTTGGGAGGCGGAGTTTTCGGTGAGTTTCCCGTCATCGTACCGGGGAATCCTGAAGCGTCGTATTTCTGGCAACAGGTGGTCTGGAATCACGCCTCTCTACCAGACTCGCCCCATCCCGATATTCCCGGGATGCCGATCGATGAAGGCGAATGGTTGACCGCCGGCCAACTGGAATCGGTCGAACGCTGGATCCGCAACGGTGCCTTCAAATACCGACTCCCGCCGCAGTGCAACACCAGCCCGATTATCGAGACCGATTTTCCTTCAGCGCGTGAGTGCGCGGCGTGCCATCCCAAACAATACCGCGAGTGGTCGCGGTCGATGCATGCCTACGCACAACATAGCCCGGCGTTCGAAGCGTTCACCCTCACGATGATCGAACGCACCGAGGGGACGATCGGCACGTTCTGCACGCGCTGCCATACGCCGATCGGGATCTCTTTGGGAGAGACAGGATCGACACGCAACGTGAATCGTTCCCGCATCTCGATGGAAGGCGTGACGTGTGTCGTCTGCCATCGACTGCAAGCCCCGTACTATAAATCGAGCGGACGCTTGCCGGTCGACCCCGGCCAGGTGCTTGACCGCTGCATTCATGGTCCCTTCGAAAATCCCGTCGTCTTTGGTGGATCGACGCATCCCGCAGTCGGCGATTCGCACTTGACGAGTTCCGCCTTCTGCGGAGCCTGCCACGACGTCACGAGCCCGGCCGGCGTGCGGCTGGAAGAAGCCTTCAGCGAGTGGCAGAACAGTCCGGCGGCCCGCGAGGGGGTTGCGTGCCAGAACTGTCACATGGGTCCGGTACAAGGTGTTCCGATCGCGAGGCACGACCGGCCGTGGGGGAAGGCGGCCGACGTGCCGGGTGTCGATCCTTCCCTGTTGCCCGACCGCCCACTCTCGAATCACACAATGGCGGGGCCCGACTACTCGCTGCTGCCCGATACCGAGTTCCCCTACAAACTCGACTGGATGTACGAAGTCGATTACACGCACTTCGACCAATTGACGCCACACCAGCAGGAGACGTTGACACAGCTTCGGCTCATCAATCGTCAGGAACTGGCGATCGCGGATCAGATGAGATACGAACTGCTGAGGAACGCCGCGGAGATCCACGTCTTTCATCCGGAGACCGCCCGTCCCGGCGTTCCGATCAATATCCATGTCGACGTCACGAGTCTATTCGCGGGACACAATCTCCCCACGGGGTTCACGGCTGAACGGCAAGCTTGGCTCGAATTGTTGCTGCAGGATCCGTGCGGCAACATTGTGTTCGCTTCGGGAGACCTCGACTCGAACGGCGACTTGCGGGATGAACACAGCCTGGAAGTCGAATCGGGGACATTGGCTTACGATCCCTTCCTGCTGAACTTCCAAAGCAAGTTCGTTGTGACCGTCGCACAGGGAACAGAGCGCAGCGTGGTGATCCCCGTCAATCGCCATCTCTCTCCGTTGACCTATGTACGGCCCGCGCCGACGCCGGCCCAATCGTTCGGCAGGCCGAATGGAATTCGAGTCGCAAAGGGGAGTCTGCCTCCCTTACAGACGGCTGGTGCCGACTATCCGGTGCTCTTGCCGGGTGACACAGGCGACTATCGCGTTGGTGTGCGGCTGAACTTCCGGCATTTGCCCCCCGTACTGTTCGATCACATCGGGATTCCTCATTTGAAACACCTTCTGGAGGTCGTGGTGATCGACGAATACCAGGGGACCATTGAAGTTTGCCGTTAGCGAAGCGCTCTCCAGTCAAGAGCCATTGATCACCATTATGAAGCCGACGCGGGCATTACTGCTGATGCTGGTTTGCGGAAGCCTTCCGTGGTTGGCCGACGTTGTGCGTGGAAGCGACCCTGCGGGGTTCGCCGGAGTCTTCCTTGACGAACCAGCCGACACTCTCGGCGTGGCTCCCTTTCCAGGAGAACTCTTTTCAGACGGCACGTCGCCGGCCCCGGCGCCTTTGCCGATCCCCGGCCCGATCGAAACCGTTCCACCGGATGAGTTCTCACTGCCGGGTGCTCAGTACTTGCCGCCTTTGCATGAGGAACTGCAACGGCACGGTGGAGACCATCTCTATACGCCGAGCGACATTCAGATACGGCGCTATCGTCCGGCCGATGCGCACCTTCCCTTACTACGACTGCCCGAGAACTGGCTGGAGCCACAGCCGTTGGCGTTGCCCTATCCTTACCTCGATGGTGAGTTCATTACATGGGATCCTTGGCTGAAGTGGTTCGGCCGGCGTGGCTATCAATGGGAACCGCGGCTCGTTGTTTACGGCAGCTACGAACTCTTTGCCGCTGCCTATCAGCAGGGAGGCGAACGGCGGGATGGCATCGGGCACCAGTTGCTGCTGGACGCCGACCTGCCCCTCACCGGGACAGAGCGATTTCATGTCCAGTTTCGTCCCCTCGGGCGTGACAACACTGGAGGCTCGATTCTTTACTTGAGTGATCCACACGGTTACGACGACAACTCCACGCTCATTCCGCAGCGCTGGTGGTTCGAGGGAGAACTGCAGAGCATCTTCGGTTCGTGGATCACCAATCCGCGCGTGCAACTTGACGTCAACATTTCCGCTGGACAGTTTCCCTTCACGTTGCACAACGGACTGCTGATGAATGACGACATCACGGGCATCGTCCTCGGGAAGAACACATTCACATCGACGCCGTTCAGTAACATCAACACGCAGGTGTTCTATGCGTTCGACGACGTCGACGCGTTTCCTGTCTCTTCTGACTTGTTCGGCGTGCATCTGACGGGGGACTATCGACTCGCGTTTCTCGAGTTTTCCTACTCCAAACTGCTCCACGGCAGCGACGACTCGCGCGACTCCGAGTTTTATGCCTTCAGTGGCACGAAGTTCTTCGGACCACTCTCACTCACCGGGCGCGCGATGTTCAAGGAGGGGGACGAAGGGGGCAGCGGCGATGGACAGCTCTTCGTGTTGGAATCGAACCACACGCTCCGCCCACCCGACGCCGTTTGTCATGCCACCGGCGTGGAACTGATGGTGAGCTACCTCAACTTGTTCAAGTCGACCAGTGGTTGGAACCCAATCTCGGGGGGGAATTACAACCGAGTCCGCAATCTGTTTGTCGTCAATCCGTTGCTGGCGATCGCAGCCGGCGTGGGACCGGCGGACCGGCAAGGGGTCGTGCTGGGTTCGCAGTTGTTTCGTCACTCTCAGGATGAGTCTTGGATTCCCGAAGTTGCCTACGAAGATGTCGCCGGCGAGTCGGCTTGGGGCGTTGGTTTACGGTATCAGCGCTCGATCACTCCGCGCACTTACATTGAACTGCGAGGTTTGAAAACCTGGTCAGACTATCGTCCGCTCGATCGCGACGGTGTGTTCCTGTCGACATTTGTGCTGTTCTAATTCCGCGACGATCGATAGTCGTCACTCAATGAGCCTGAGTGTCCGCTTCTGACGCGCGCTTTCGCAAGCAGTATCAACAATCTGCTGGCCGATGCGTCCGATCTCGACCGATACAGCTCCACGAATCGGCCGCGAGTGCGCGAGACAGTCGACGAGATAGGCGACGGGGTTCGACTCTGGTGACGGAATCGCGTCAACAGGAACGCGTCTCCCCTCGGGATGGGCGGCATCCTGCATCGTGACCGTCGTCTCATAGTCATAACTGCTGATCGTCCCCGCGGTCCCGACGACGACAAAGCCGCACTTGGGTTGCGGCTGATGCGTCCAGGGGTCGGTGAACGTGCCCCAGCGGGTTTCGAACTTCGACAGTCCAAAGGCGTAACGAGCCACGACAATGGCATGCTCATCGACTTCCAAACCCGGCGGCTCGTCGACGATGGCCGTCACTTCGACCGGCTTGCGGCCGTTCAGGAACCAGGTGCCGAGCGTCGTGCCGTAGCCCAGGTAGTCGAGCAGCGATCCTCCTCCCTGATCCTTCTGATAGAACCAGCTCGACGGCTTTTCGCGTTCCACGTCAGCCGCGGTCAGTTCGACCTTGTCGGCTCCATGCCAGAGGGGACCGCGGTTGCCGTCGTAGAAATGGACTTCGATCACTTCGCCGATCGCTCCGTCGTCAATCAACCGCTTGGTCGTTCGATGACAGGGATACCACGCCAGAGGCCAGTTGATGAGCAATTCCTTCTGCTGTGATACCTGGGCCGCGATCATCACATCAGCCTCCGCGAGCGTCGCGGCGAAGGGTTTCTCCATGATGAGATGCACGCCGAACGGGGCCACGCGCTCAACCCATTCCCCATGCCGTGCCGCGGCCGGACACAATATGACAATGTCGGGTCGCGTCTGTTCGAGACACTCTTCGACATTCGAGAAGACGGCCGACGAATGGATCGAGAAGTTTCGAATCGCATCGGCCATTCGTTCGGGCCGTTCGTCGCACACCGCCACGATTTCGCACTCCGGATGTTCATGAGCGAACCGCAGATTGTCTCCCATGTGGAAGTGATCGAAATTGACGCCCGCGATGCGATAATGTGGCATGGTTCGATGGTGGAAGCTGTCAATGCGTCAATTCAGTTCAAACGGCCGTTATCGTAACCAATCGGCGAGCGAGTGGCACGATTCTCTGTGGTTCCGCGTAGCATCCTGCTCGGAATCTGGGTATGATCGAACGGCGTGATTGATTCGAGGTTCATTCGATTTCCTCACATCCATCTCCGGGGCCATGGCTACCTTGATCGTACTTGGTGCCCCTTCACCGGGCGTCAGGCTGCACCTCAAGCGCGGAGGCTCGGCCACTCTTGGCCGCGACTCAGGTTGTGATCTTGTCATCGAGAAACGCACCCTTTCCCGAGTCCATGCTGTCGTCTCATTCCAGCAGGATCAATTCCTAGTCGAAGACAACGGTAGCACGAACGGCACGTTCGTGAACGGACGAAAGATCACCGCGAGAACGCCATTGAATGATGGCGACCGGATCGATCTGCACGATGTGCCTCTCGTCTTCTTCCTGTCGGACCAGTTCGAGAATGACGAGTCGACAATCCGCGTTCCCGCCACAAACGAATCGCCGCTGGGAAAGACCGACATCGAGATTCCCAAGTTCATCGGGTTGAGTGGTTCGGGCAGCTTCAAGAATCGACTCCATTCGCTGGTCGAGATCACGCGGCATCTCGGCAGCACGCTCGATACCGAGAAGCTCCTCCCTCGGTTGCTGGAATTGCTGTTTCGCATGTTTTCTCAGACGGTGCTCGGCGAGATTCACTTGGTGAACCGGTCGGGCACACTCGTTCCCGTCGCAATGAAGCATGGACGCGAAGGGGACAGCACCGATTTGACCGACGCACCCATCAACTCCAAGCTGATCGAGGAGGTCTTTCGCAGCGGCGAGGGAACACTGCATTCCGATACTCTGGGTGATTCGGAATCGATCCTTGACAATGTAGGAGATTCCTCGCTCTGCGTCCCGATTGTCGGCCCCGGGTACACTCCCCTGGGGGTCATTCTGCTGCAGACCGACGATTCATCGAGGTTCTTCACGAATGAGGATCTGGAGATCACGTCACTGGTCGGCGTGGTGGCGGGACAGGCGCTCGGGTACTCGCGGGCTCACGAAGTCGTGGTCAAGCACGAGCGAATGGAGCGCCATCTGAATGCCGCCCGCACGATTCAACTCAGCATGTTGCCGCGAGAGACTCCACAACTCGCCGACTACTCGTTCTGCAATCATTACATGGCCGCCGAACGCGTCGGCGGCGACTATTTCTTCTACGAGCCTTTGGGCAATGGTCAAATCGTCTTCGGCATCGCCGACGCTTCGGGCAAGGGATTGCAGGCATCGATGCAGATTGTCCGTTTTGCCGGTGAAGTCCGACTGCGGATCGCGACGTGCCGAACATTGAAGACCGTCTTGGAAAAGCTCAATCAGTTCGTCTGCAGCTTCGACGACTCGAAGTTCATTACAAGCTGCATTTGCGTGTTGGATCCGGTAAAGCATCAGCTCACGCTCGCGAACGCGGGGCATCTGTACCCGTTGTGGTTCCATGCTCAATCCGGCACGGTCGACAAGGTCGTGACGGCCAATGGCGGACTCCCTCTGGGACTCGACCCCAAGGAGAAGTTTCACCCCTTCCGCATCAGCATGAAGCCGGGCGATCGCGTCGTGCTCTACACCGATGGAATCTCCGAAGCAATGAACGTCGACCTCGAACAGTACAGTACCGAGCGGCTGGTGGAAGTCATCGCCGAATCGCGCGAACCGCTCCCCGGACTCATCCAGCAGATCGAGCAGGATGTTGTCCGGTTCCGCAACGGGCAGGACGCATCGGACGATGTCTGTGTCATGGGTCTGGAACGCGCGCGCTAGCAGGTCAGGTCGGTGCCGCGACCGCCGGCGCAATTCCGTTTGCAACGGTCCTGTCGATCTCAGCGATTGGTCGATCTGGGGGTTCGGCAAAGAGATTTCTGCTTCCGATGCTCTCACGCGGTGCGATGTCACGAAGGTCTATAGTGGCGTGTGCCGATGATCTCAACGCATGCGCCCACGGAGGGAACTGTACTCACGTTGCCATCGGTGAAGACGATCCAACAGCAGCGAAACTCCGAGCGGGGATGATGCCTTGAAGAGTCCTGAAGCACCGACCGAAGCGGATATCGATTTCGCTCCACTGGGGTATCACGCGCCCCAGGCCGGACGCACGATCGACATCGTCCGTTTCGCGCTCTCGATCTGGAAGCCCGTCGCGCTCGGCCTTGTTGGCGGACTCGTATTCGGCGTGATGGCCTATCAATATCTTGGCCCGACCTACGAGGCCAACACCCGCGTCCTCGTGTCGAAGAAGGCCTCGGTTCCGTTCAACGCGCAGGAGGCCAACCGCTACGGCGACGTCGGCGAGCACATTCACCTCATCATGAGTGAAGAAATCGTGCGTCGAGCACTCGAAGATCACGGGCTGGCGGAACATCCCGAGTACGCCGGCTCATCCGATCCCTACGAAGACATTCTCGACAATCTGACGGCCAAGCGGTCGGCGGGTGAGGACGCCGACTTCCTCAACGTGATCGACATCACGTTCATACACAAGGATCCCAAGGTTGCCGAACAAGTGCTGGAGGCCATCGTGGCGGCCTACGGCGACTGGCTGCTCGACCATCGCGATGCCAACGCCGACCAGTTGATGCAGGTGCTCTCGACGCGCAAGGACGAACTGCAACTCGAGATCGATACACTCGAGCAGGAGCACTTCGAGTTCTGGTCGACGGCCCCATTCTTTCTCAAGTCTTCGCCCATCGTCATGGCCAATGGTGCGTCGATGCCCGCGCCCAGCTATCACGAACTGCAACTGCAGCAAATCGAACAGGACCACTCGCGGACGATCGGTCAGCAGGTCCGTGTGGAGGCGCAGATTGCCGCCCTCGATCAGATGATTGCGAACGGCGAATCGCGCGAGGATCTCGAATGGTTTGTTCTGAACGCGCTGTCGACCAGTGTCGGCAGCAGCTCCGGAGAATCTGGCGGTTCTGGCGGCTCCGGCGGCGGTTCCTCCATTCTCTCCGGCCCGCCCGCCAAGGCCGAACTCGACAGTCGATTGCTGTCGGCGCGGCTGATCGAAGCGAGGCTGCTCGACAGTCTCGGAGAGAATCACCCCGATGTGCTTCGTGTTCGGCACGAGATCGATGCCATTCTGCAATTCTATCGCACGCATGGCATGACTCCTCCCATGCTCAGTGCGAGCCCGACATCCTCGGACGGGGATGAAGGTTACAGTTTCGGAGTCGATCTCGTTTCCGTTTACCGCAAGACGCTCGAGTACCAACTCGATCAACTTCAGCGGCAGGCCGACATTCACCAGGAGCGGCTGCTCGCTGCTCAAGACACGGCCAGGGACGCCACGCTTGTCGAACGCAGAGACCAGCAGTTCAAGGACCAGATCGCAGAAAAGAAGCGCGAGTTGAACGAAATCGTGGCGCAGATCAACAGCTTCCTGTTGTCGCGCGAGCAGGAGGGTTACCGCATGGATTCGATCTCGCATGTCCGCGTCGCAGTCTCGGTCAAACGCATGCTGAAGATCGTGGGAGCTTGCGCGCTGCTCGGCATGGTCTGCGTCTTCGGCCTGGCCTACTTCCGCGAGTGGTACGACACTCGCGTCAAGACGGTCGACGAAGTGCGGCGTGCCTTGGGGGTCGCGGTGATGGGAGCGATTCCACGCATGCGGACCAACCCTGACAGCGAACGTCTGGCCGAAGAGACCGGAATCGATGCGGCGCTGTGCTACTTCCATCGGCCGGGATCGCGCGAAGCCGAGTCGTATCGCAATGTCCGGACGACGTTGTTCCACAGTCTGCCGGCGGGAAAGTGCGTCATCCAACTCACCAGTGCCGAGCCTGGCGATGGCAAGTCGGTCACAACTGCGAATCTCGCCGTCGCGATCGCGCAGTCGGGCAAGAACGTGCTGCTGATCGATGGAGATCTGCGCCAGCCCAAGGTGCATAAGCTGTTCGGCGTCGCCCAAGGGCTTGGCCTGTCGGATGTGCTGCACGGGGATATCGTTATGAACACGGCCATCAAACAGAGCCGCATTCCCGGACTGCTGCTGTTGACCAGCGGCGACTGCCCGGCGAACCCCGCAGAACTGCTGTCGGCGGCCAACCTCGATGGGCTGCTGCAGTCGGCCAAGCGAGAGTTCGATGTTGTGATCATTGATTCGCCTCCGGTGCTGGCCGTGAGCGATCCTTCGATCATCGCGCCCTCGACCGATGGCGTGCTGCTTGTCGTGCGGATGCAGAAGAACAATCGCGCCACGCTCGATCGCACCCGCGACATTCTCGAGACGCACGGCATCCGCATGATCGGCGCGATCGCCAACGACGTCGCCCCCACGTTTCACGACGATTACAACGAGGATCGCTACGGCAACTACTATCGCAACGACTCCCACAAACCCGCCGACCGCAAGTCGACACCCCTCACCAGCCAGGTGACGTAGGGCGTTCTGACTTCCTGACTCCTGACTGGGTGGAAGATCAAATCGAGTACCACATTGGAGTTCAATAAATAACAGCTGATGGTTACAGTCAATTCAACCTGTTGTTTCTCCTCTGCTGTGACGCGCTCTACACACAAGGGATCCGAGCGATGCGAATTAGTCGAAGCGCCTACTGGATTGTGTGCATCGTCGCCTTCAGCATCAGCTCGATCATATGCGCTGATGATTCCGCTTCCTCACTTGTTCCGGGCACACGACGGGAAGCCATTCTCAACGACGTGACGCTGGCATTCCGTTGGTGTCCACCCGGTGATTTCCTGATGGGTACGCCAGTTTCGGAACGGAATCAATTTGGCGATCAGTTCGTGCCACAGCACGGAGTGGAAATCTCGAATGGCTTTTGGATGCAGGAGACCGAGATCTCTCATGAACAATACGAACGTGTCATGAGCGAGAATCCCTCCTTCTGGAGGTATCGCAGGAACTCGGAACTCCAACCTGTCGATAGTGTGACCTGGCACGAAGCAACGACGTTTTGCGAGCAACTCTCTCGAATCGATCCGGAACATGACTACCGGCTGCCAACTGAAGCTGAGTGGGAGTACGCGTGTCGTGCTGGCAGCCGGGAGTCGAGGTATGGCGAAATCACCGAAATCGCCTGGGTCTTCATGAACACTGATGAAGGAGAAGGGAGTACAGGTCCGAGAGAAGTGGGTACGTTGGCTCCCAATGCATGGGGATTACACGACATGTTGGGAAACGTCTCGGAATGGTGCTCAGATTGGGCCGGACCGATTGCGTCAGAGCATCAAACAGATCCGATCGGACCAGACACCGGAATAGCACGTGTCGTTCGTGGCGACGACTGCTTCGTCTGCTGGACGTTCCTCACAGGGGATGGATTCTGCACGGCGTGCCGTCGCAACAACCAGCGTCCCGATGTTGCCGATCGAACGATTGGATTCCGCATCGTGCAGATTCCGGCGCCCTGAAGGGTTGCTGGACCCCCCCCCCCCCCCCCCAACCCGCCCCCCCCCGGGAGCACCCCCCCCCCCCCCGCCCCCCCCCCTCCCCCCCCCCCCGCCCTCCCCCCCCCCCCCCCCCACCCGCCACATCCCAAAACAAACCCAACCAATACCACCTTATCCCACTGTCCCAAAAACGGGGTCCATCACAGGAGTCCAGTGTGTGGCTGGGGTCGACCAACGGGAGCCCGGTTCATGACGCAAATGGTGATAGTCTGCTTGTGCAGGTCGCAGCCGGCAGACAACATCGTGGTGCTCCTTGCGTGGAAACGGGAAACTAAACATCTCACGTTTACCACGAACCCAAAGCACACCACAAAGCCGACGCGACCTGCCTCTCATAGCTTCACCCGTCGCTGAGTTCAACAATGTCTATTGGCGAACCTCGAATGACAGCCTGTGTCGAGTACCTGCTATCATCATGCGATCGATCGTCGGTGGTGAGAGTTGAAGCGATGCGCGGTATCCATGAGGTGAATTGAGATGACCAACATTGAAGTTGACAGCCACTTTCACACCGAAGTCATTCTGAGGCACGCACACGGAAGTCAGTTCTATTGGCACGACCGCGAGCAGTTGTGGCTGGCTCCTTTCGCCTGGATTGGGGCGGCCGTCAAGAGTACGGTTGCGCAATTTGTACCCAATTCTGCGCACCTGCACTTCTGTTTCTGCAATCCCGGCGATCGAGACTTGGTACTTGTCTCCGAGATACTCGCAGAACGGATTCTGCGTGCGCGAATGGTCTACCAATGGCATACACTCTCAGTACCAACTTTTTCCGACGTGGACGTGTACCGATGCAACTGTGCCGTCAGCGCGCCGTTGGACGTTTCGACGATCGAAATGCGATACGAAGAGCGAACAATGTGGCTTCAGGTTGAGACCGAGGGAACGTCAAGATTGGTGGGGCCGACCACTGGATTTTCCGGCGGATACAATCCAGGCAACATGGAGTCAACATACAAACACGTGGAACGGTTTGTAAGAGGCTCCAACGCGTTGAGTTCCAGAACGGGTCGGCTGATTGAGCTATTCATCAAGTCCCAACGCCTCGAGCATCAGGGATTTGAGGAAGAACGATTTTTGCTCTGCTTCAAGATTCTCGAAAGCTTCATCGATAAGTTGCGAGAGCGATTTCCGATCGAAGTTGCGACGGTGTGTCGCTCCCTCACCGGTGCCGCCAAGTGGAACCCGAAGGTAAAGCTGTCCCTTTCAAAGATTGGCTATATCCCGTGCACCAGGACAACACCGTATCTTCAAGAATTGCGATCGATTCGAGACAACATCTCTGCACATTGGAACTGGACGGAGGAACCCGACAACTGGTCTGTGCCTCGGCTTGCCGTGCACTTGATGGAACAGATCGCGCTTCACATTATTCGTTGGGAGATCGAGAACGATCTGGCAATGTCCGGCGAAGGCGCAACGATTTGATAGCGGCGACGGGTGAAGCTATGAGAGGCAGGTCGCGTCGGCGGGGTGGCACTGTCGAATTCGTTCTGAAATGGGTGGCACTGGCTTCGCCAGTGTGAGTGGTGAGTTGGCTCTCCATCGAAGTGTTTGCCTTACGCGAGTTGATGGCGGTCGAGACATCGATCGAGGTTATCAGCCGTGGGAAGCGTTGGCGAGATCAGTCAGTCCAGCAACGCGATCGCCGGGCCGTGGGGGAACGGGAGGCGGGGTGAACTGTTGCCGGGGTGGATCGGTTGGATCGACGACTTGAATCCTCTTGCGATGTGCCATGAGCAAGTGTGGTGTTTCGTCTATCGATATATGTCATGTGTCTCGAACATTCCCGTCAGGACAAATCGCACGAAATTCGTTCAAATGGCATGACATTTATCACTAGGCGAACCATTACACTCGCTCGGAGGGCCAACCGAAGTTGGTCCGGGGATAGGACTCCATCGGCATCGCCCGTCTCTGCATGCACATCGGACATTGACAAAAGTCGTTGTGACCCGGCACTCCTTTCGGTTTGGCCGCTTTCTCCCGTGCTTCCTGGCAGTGGAGCACTGACAAGAGTCGCCGTGCGGTGGACGCTGTTCAGTCCGTGATCTGCACGCGGCGTGGAGATCCCGATTCCGTCGCTTCGAGCAGCACCCGCATTCCGTATCCACCGTACCGGTCGGTGGCAGGTTGGCGCTCCCACAGATTGTGGACGCATAGCTTCAAAACATGGCCATCGCCTTCGTACTCGGCGAATATCTCATCAGACCATAGTTCTCCACGGTCAGAGACATAGACATCGCTCGTCCAATCTCCCAATGTGCTCAGCGTATGCCACAGTCCATTCGTGGTCACATTCGATTTGAACGCATCGACGTCGGCGCCAGAGTTGCCTGCCTGAGGCCGAGTTGGGCCCCTTTCCGGATCGAATTCCTGAACACCGCCTGTGGGATAGCTAAAACCCCAAGCGGTTCGGGCGGCAGCCTCCCATTCATCTTCCGTGGGGAGGCGCACCGACCACCCGGTTTCTTGCATGAACCATTTCGTGAACTCGTTGGCCCCCTCCCATGTGATGGTGTTGGCGGGGAATCGCGATCCGCCCTCGAGGACAACGTACAACCCCTCGCTGTCTCTCATGATGTTGGACCGGGAATTCACCCCGATCGACTTCTCGGCAATGGCGGGATCGACATCGTTGAGAAAGGTTGCGAACTGCTCCGCCGTCACTTGGTAGCGCCCGAGATAATATCCAGTCTCGAACTCGACTTGCCTACGGGGCCCTACCTCAACATCACCCTCCAGTCCAAGACGGATCATCGCAGCGTCAAAGTAGCAATTTCGCCCCACGATGTACTCTCCCGGCGGGATGTAGACGAAGTCGAGGGACACGCCACGCTTCGAGTGGATCGTGAGGGCGTCGAACTGCCGTTGCTGCTCGTCATCGGAAAGCCGCCACACTGCAACAGGCGATTGCGACCGAAGCCAGAAGAATAGCTATGCACCGCATTGGATGACTCCTTCGCATTATTGAGTTGGTTCAGGTCTTTATAGGAGGAAATCGCCTGGACACTCATAGCGTTTCGGATGACTTCGAGGACCATACGGGCGCGGGGTGCCGGGGCCTTCCTCGGTATCTTTGTGAATTCCAAGGCAAGTGCAACAATCTTCACAATCGGTGTCGTCCGATGGATCAGGGTCACCACACAAAATCAGACCGCACGCGATCCCAACAGCATTGTCGCCAGCATCGGCTACTTGAAATGCACTGTCAGCATGCTCGTCGACAAAGTCTCGCAAAAACTTCGGATACAAGCACCAGCAGCCGAACGTTTGAAGAAAGTCACGCAAGTTGGCCATTGTCTCATCGATTAGTTCCTTTCGGTGCCCATACTCCCAAGCGAACTCGACACCCTCAGCCCTGGTCATTCGGCAACTCCAGACGCAGTGCTGGTGTGGGTGATTCTTGCGACGAGGTAGGACATAAGGAAGAGAGTCTAAGGCGTCGAGATACCTCTCAATCACAAGCTTGTTGTGGTATACTATCGCTACCGTACAAAAGGCTGATAAACCTGAAGGATCCGTTTTGTCAATTGGGGAATTCTTGACATAGACGTACTGCTGTTCTCGTAGGTCCTCGTGTTCGTGCCAATCCGTTTCCTGCTGGAGCCACTGCAATTCTGGACCGAAGAGCAAGTCAACGCCATTCTCGCCGATTGGGTCTCGAGCGGTGAACCGTGACAGCGTGGGAACGTACATAGGTCATCTCCTAAGCAGAGAATTCGGAGGGGCAACCGGGGTTGGTTTGGGGAAATGAATCCGTTGGCATCATGCGTTTCAGTATGCACATCGAACATTGGCAGAAGTCGTTATGGCCCGGCACTCCTTTCGGTTTGGCCGCTTTCGCCCGCGCTTCCTGGCAATGGAAGCACTGACAGGAGTCACCGTGCGGTGGACCTTGGCTTGCTTCCATCTTCTTCCGCGCTGCTCGGCAATCGGCACAGCAACAAGACTCAATGTGGTGCGACGTGAGTCGTTGCGGATCGCGCCGTCGTTCTCCTTCGCGTTGCAGGCGGTCCATGTCCTCAATGCGCTGACGAAACTGTTGTCGTTCGTGCAGCCGTTTGGCGTGCAGCCATTCGTAACGCGGGTCGTCGAGGGCCAGGGTCCGCCCCATCTCGATCGACTGAATGCACTCCTGCCAGAGACCGGCTTCGTAGAAACACTCGGCACGTTGAATGAGGAAACTCGCGAACGCCTCGACATTCGTCAGTGACTTGAGATAGCGGCCATGCGCGGTATCCGCCTCGTTCCAGAGTTCCGGCCATTGGACGTAGTGCGAATCGTCGTAGTAGGCGATGCCTTCTCCGGAACCCTCGACGTTGAACCGATCGGGCGGAACCCACAGGTTGAGCTTGGGATGCTCCCACTGGAGTACAGTTCCCTTGTCATCTTCCCAGCGGAAGAAGAAATGCCCTTTCGTCTCGACAAGTGAGACCGGGAAACCGAGCCGCCGCGCCACGGCGACGTAGACCACGGGCATCGAAGCGCAGGTGCCGCCCTTGCCGTTCTCGTCAACGATGCCGTGTATGAACAGGTCTTCGGGATGACAGAAATCGGGATTGAACTTGCGGTCGGGGTGATAGGCAACGCCGCAGTCCTCTTGCAGCACTTGCAGCAAGTAGTAGCACAAAAATCTGGCGACTGAGTTCTCGTAGGAGAACTCAGTCGGCGGGGCGGTTGATCGCGGGTCAAGCCGATAGAGGTGCCGACAGATCTCGACGCGGACGTGGTACGCCCACTCATCGAGGCGGTTCACCAACTTCTCAGCGTTGATCTTTTTGATGCCAGGCAGTCCATAAGCGGCACAGAGATTGAGTTCAGCGATGTCGCAGTTTGCAATCTCAACCAGCGACAGCTCAAGCACGTTAATCGGTGCCAGATTACTCAGCACCATGTCTCTGCTCCAACGGTAGCCGCACCTCGTTGAATGCCGATTCCATGCTACCGCCGGCAATCCGCTTCCACAAGTCTCCAATCCCTCGCTCCCCTCGTTCCGTCGTCGGGAACGCTCACGCAAGATGCCAACATGGCCCGTCCCAATTCAAACAGACGGGGAGGAACTGGCATCTTCGTCATCGGCCAGTTCCCAAACCCATGGCCCATCGAACGAATCTTTATGCGATTGGCCACCAAGTTCCTTGTGTGCCCGTTGCAGTGTGCGCTTGCTGAACCCGTACTGCTGGCCATGCTCAATCAAGTCGCTGGCCCTGACCGGCCCCGTGGCCAACGGCCCAATCGGCGGGATGGGAGGTGATCTGGTTGTTGACGGTCGCGTGAAGAGCAATTTCACAACGCGACATCTCACGATGCACTGGCCTCTTTTGGGAACGACTTTCCCCGCGAGCCGAAACGCCGCGGAGTGCGTTCCCTACAGAAGGCGTCGAACGGCGCGGCGCTCGTTCCTTGTTCATTCGTCCGGCAACTCACCCTTTAGCCATCGGCTCGTGTTCTCCAGCACTTGCAGTGGTTCGGGTTGCAGGTAGACGTCGAATGTTTCGTGGCCGGGGCGGAAGTAGAAGACGTAGCCGTCGCCGAGTCGCCAGAGGCAGCCACTGCGGAACGATTCGCCGAGTTCCCAATCCTCGCGGAAGATCACGACATCGGGTTCGGGGACATGAAACGGCTCGTCGTACATCTCGGTATGCGGAATCTGAAACGTGGCCGGCAGACCGGCGGCAATCGGATGCGACGGCTGCAACACCGTAATGGTGCTTGGTTCGCCGTCTGGCCGATAGGCCGGGAAACAGCAATTGGGGAGATCGACCCGCACATGGCCCACATGCGCCCCATGCTTGAGGGCATAGAACGCCGGCGTCACCAGTGAATCGTAGGATGGTGCCATGCGTCCGGGCGGATCGATGAACTCGAACGTGACATGTTCCGGCCCCTCGGGATGTATGAAACGTTCGCGGGCATCACGCCGGGTGCGCTCGTTCATGCATTCCATAAACGGTGTCGACCAATGGGCCGAATGGAGGGCAATCAATGAGAGCTCACCATCGAGAACCGCGAGACAATGCGTTCGCGAGCCACGTCGGGAGTCACTTCTCCCTGACGCACGTGTCCCCACCAGATGAGTACATCCGCCCAGTCGAGATTCTCGGCACTCAGCCCCAGGTCGGGATCGTCGAGTTTCACCGAGCGAACTTCGATCCCATCTTGCGCACTCAGGGCAGCGGCGATCTGCTCGCCGAGGTAGTCGGAATAGACTTGCAGTTGCTGGGCTTGTTGCTCATCCCAAATCAGCACATGCACCGGTTGGTCGTCAGCAAGTGTGGATGCGGCACACCAGTGACCGAGTAGCATTAGCAGAACTGCCACGACGTGTAGCCGCCATGAAATGTATTTATGTCTTTGCATCAACGTGTCCTGTATTGAATTGAATCACATTCTACGGTGTTCGCGCCACGCGGAATCCGATGCCGTGGCTGCAGTAGCTGGGTGAGAGTCCGCCGCGATTGGCGGCACGTGTGAACTGGGGATTGCCAACCCAGGAGCCGCCACGCAACACGCGAATGGTCTCCGGCCGATTGACGATCGGATCGACGGCGATGTCGGCACGCCACCGAAAGGCGTTCGCGTCGTAGGCGTCCCAGCACCACTCGTACACATTTCCATGCATGTCGAACAATCCGAAGTTGTTCGCCTCGAAGCTGCCCACAGGGGCCGAGAACGCATAGCCATCCGTGGCGTCCACATAGGTGTAGTGCTGATCGTCGGCCCACGCGTCGTGTGCCGTCAGGTCGGTGATGTTGCCAACAGTGACGAGTCGTTCCGGGTCGCCGCCGTTGTGCCAGATCGTCGTCGTGCCGGCACGGCACGCAAATTCCCATTCGGCTTCCGTCAAGAGGCGATAGCCTCCGCCGCCGAGTATTGCCACGCGCTCGTTGGCACCGGCTTCGCTGTAAAAGGGGTCGAGTCCGTTCTTGACGCTCAGCCAGTTGCAGAACGCGATCGCATCGTTCCAGGTCACGTTGACGACGGGATGAGATTCCCCGTAAGGAGACCACCCCGTTTGCTGCCAAGTGTGGTCGGTCGATGGACCTTCAAAGGTCTTCGTCGACTCACTCCATCCCCGGCCGCCGACATGATGGCGCTTTGCTTCAGTTTCGTAGCCGGTGTCGCTGACGAATTGCCGGAACTGGCCGACGGTCACTTCGTGAATCCCGACAAAGAACGGCTGAGGCAGCCGGACGCGATGCGGTGCTTCGTCATCGAGAATCGATGTCTCGATGCGCGGCCACAAGCGTCTCAACTCCGCAATCTCGTTCGACGAACTTCCCATCTGAAACTCGCCTGCTGGAATGATCGCGAACGAAATTCCAGCTGAATCCTCAACCACAACACTGGTTCCCAGAAACTGCGCCCAAGCCTGCTGCCAGGCCTCGGCCTCGGTGCGATTAAATGGGGCGGCCAGCAGTTCGGGCGGCGAGTCTTGAGCGATTGCAACACCGCTCCAGCCCGCGGCGAATCCAACAAGCAAGATCGCAGGCACTGCCACCCTTGACTTCCCGATGGATCGACTGCGTTTCGCTTTCATCTTCTCCCGACTCCATTCATGCACGGTCGTCTGCATCAAAGATGCGATTGTGATGCCCGTCCGACGAATAATCCACCCGATCTGCAGGCCCTGTAGAACCCTGAATGCGGCCGAACATACTACTGGTCCGACTACCGCTCAATGTCAGGCAACATTTCCGCGCCTGTGCGGGCTGGGAAGCCCGCACTACATGACATCGATCGATGGACGGAACACTACTCGCGATCGACGATCGCGTTTCGTAGGATGTCGATCGGTGCGCACGACCGCGAGTCACTCTTCAACCCATGAGGTGCAATGTCTTCTTTTTCGTTCCTGGCAGACGCCGACGTACAGCAAAGCCCTGCTTGGGTGATGGCCCTGTTCGCAGGGATCATGCTGCTCACCTATGTGGGGGTGGCCTACGAACGGTTTCACAAGACGGTGGCGGCCCTGTGCGGGGCCGCGCTGCTGGTCGAACTCTCGATTTCACTCGGAGTCATCGCGAAGTATCACGAGATTCATGAGCATCTCGCAGAAGATCTCAACGTCTTCGGCGTGATTATCGGCACGGGCATCCTCGTCGGCGTGACAGGCAAGTCGGGCCTGTTTCACTTTCTGAGCATGTTGATCGTCAAGGCCACGCGAGGTCGAGCGTCCACCCTTTATTTCGCGGTGTGCGCGCTCACTTTCGTATTTGTCGCACTGCTGACGATCGTCCCGGCGATGCTCATCGTCTGCTCGCTGGTGCTCGTCATCTGCAAATCGCTCGATTACAGTCCGAAACCTTTTCTCGTCTCGGCCGCGATCTGCGCCAATAGTGGGGCATTGGTGACCTTCGCCAGTGGGCTTCCGAACATCATGATCGGCACTTCGGCCCAGATCCCCTATATGCAGTTTCTGATGGTCTCCGCGCCGTATGCCGTCATCAGCACTTTTATTGCCGTTGCCGTCTGTCGCTGGATGTATCGCAATGATTTGCCATGGAATCAGACTACCGAAGAGCAACTGGCTCTCAAGTTGAAGATCGACGAGTTCGATCCCTGGGCACTCGTGGAAAACCGCGGCGTGCTGATTCGCTCGGCCGTCATTCTCGGTCTAACGGTCGTCGGATTCGCATTGGCACAGCCGCTGGGCGTCGGGATGGACTACATCGCCATGGTCGGTGGCACACTTGCGCTATTGTTCGCGGGCAAGAGCGTGGACGACGCCATCTCTAAGGTCAACTGGACGGTGATTCTGTTCTTCCTGGGTTTGTTCGTCATCATCGCGTGTGTGTCGAAGACGGGGGCATTGGTGAAGGTGTCGGAAATGGTCGTGGCGGTTTCCGGCGAGCGAATGACCGTGCTCATCCCGCTACTCACTCTCTTCGCGGCTGTCGCGAGCGCGATTGTGGACAACATTCCGGTCGCGGCGACGTTGATTCCGATCGTCCACAACATCGGCGGGCCTGCCGAGCCGTTGTGGTGGTCGCTCATTCTCGGTTGTAACCTTGGAGGAAATGGAACACCGATCGGTTCGATCTCACTCGTGATCGCCCTGCACACATTGCACAAGGAAGCACACGTCACCGTCGGGTGGGGAGAATATCTCAAGCTGGGAGGCCTGATCGTGCTGCTGCAGGTCGGCGGAGCGATTGCCTATCTGATGGCCCTCTACTCGCTCGGCTGGATTCCTTCCCTCTGAAAACCACGAACTTAAGGAATGCTCGAATGTTTGAACCGCATCATGATGTCGATCACGACGTGGAAGCGTCGATGGCGCAGTTCCTCAAGGCACGCATCGGCAAGCCCCCGCCCCTCGTGCCGAAACAGCCGAAGTCGCTGCTGCTGGTTCTGGATGGTTCGTCGCAAGATGCCACGGCCGTCGAACTGGCTGCGGAACTCAAGCAGCGTTTCTCCGCCGAACTACATGTCTGCGACGGCCGCGAACATTTCGAGGGGAGCGGGCTTGCCGACGCGGTCTCGAAACAACTGGACGCGAAGGTTCTCCCCAAGGGGAGCGGCGCGGCATTCGATCAGGTGCTGGCGGCGATCGTCACGACGGGTTGCGAACTGGTGATCCTGCCCTGTCCGTTCGGACGCGACCTCGTGAGCGTCGGCAGCGACAGTACCGGGACAGTAATTGATGTGCTGCTCGAACGCTCGAGCGTGCCGCTGCTCGTTGTTCGACAACCGGGGATGAAAGATCTCAGTTCGTTTCTGCATCTCGACTTTCCGCTGATTGGCGAGAACGAAGCCGCCCCCGAGGCAGCAGCATGGGCCTTGGGGGTTTGCGCGCCTCATGCGGATCTCGAACTCCAGCTTGTCCTCGAACACGAAGTGGCCGAAAACGTGCGGGAGTTGATGCGAAACATCAGCCCGGAAACCGATATTACCGAAGAACAGTTGACTTCAGCCCTGCAGCAGTCGTGCGTGCGCCTGCATCGGTCGCTGGAGACCGCCGCCGCGGAACTGGGGTTTCGTTATCGCCTGCGGACATCGGTCGAGCGGGAATCCCCTGACGAGGTCCAGGAAACCGGGCTGCTGGTGCTGGCGCTGGAACGCAGCGATCACTTGTCGGAAGGCTACGTACACGACAAGATCCGCCACTCGCAACGGCCTGTGCTGGTGATCCCTCACGGAGGAACGGCAGCGCTTCCGCGCGCGAGTCGCGAGGAAGCACCCGATGCGCCATGAATTTGGCAACGCTATTGTTCACTCCTCTCATCACATAAACTTCCGGCATGTCGACAGGAACCGAAACTGCCTCGCTGGAAGACCCCACCGCCCTATCGCGGCTGGGGCAGATCGAAGTCGTTGCCCGACTGATTGTCGAAGGGTACATGGTCGGGCAGCACCGCAGCCCGTTTAAGGGAGCAAGCGTCGAGTTCGTCGAGCATCGGCAATACTACCCTGGAGACGAGATCCGCCATATCGACTGGCGGGCGTACGGCAAGACCGGCAAGTATTTCATCAAGGAGTACGAAGAAGAGACTAACCTCCGTGCCTACATGCTGGTCGACGCCTCCGGCAGCATGAGCTACGGCCAGAGCACGCTGACGAAGTTCAATTATGCCCGCACGCTGTCGGCCGCGCTCAGCTACCTGCTGCTGCAGCAGCGTGACGCGGTCGGAATGGTTGCCTTCGACACCGCGGTTCGCGAACGTGTCGAGCCTTCCACCAGTCCGCACACGTTCGGCGTCATCGCCAACAAACTGCAGTCATTGCAGCCCGCGCAGGAAACGAGCCTGGGGGGTGTGATTTCCGAACTCGCACGAACTCTCAAACGCCGCAGCATGGTCTGCATCGTCAGTGACTTCTTCGACTCGATCGAGCATGTCACCCGGGCGATCGAGCAACTGCGGCACGAACGGCACGAAGTGATCCTGATGCAAGTGCTCGCTCCCGAGGAGTTGGACTTCCCATTCACTCGACCGACACAGTTTCGCAATCTGGAACTCGGAAGCCATCGCATTCTGGTCGACCCCTATCGCTTGCGATCGGTCTATCTGGAACAGTTTCAGCAGTTCCGCAAGGATCTACAAAAAGTCTGCGACAACGCCCGCGTCGACCTGGTGACGTTTACGACGAACGAACCGTATCATCAGGCTTTGGGAACGTACTTGCATTTAAGGTCGCAGCGGAAGCGGAAGGCGTAGCGTCTGAGCGAATCGCGAATCGAATCCTGTGAAAGAGATGACTGGCATGAAGCAATGTCGACTGAGGGTCTTGGCAATTCTCGTCCTCCTGGCGAATTTCGCTGAGCGCGCGTCGGCAGACGACGCCCTGCCCACCGAAGACGACTACTACCGCATCACCACCTTCGATGTTCCCGAGGATGTGGTGCTGGAAGGGGGAGCCTTCTGCCTAATGTCGGATGGCCGCATGGCCGTCTCCTCCCGTCGCGGCGAGATCTGGATGATCGACGATCCTTTCGCGGAATCTGTCGGCTCGGAGCAATTCCATCTCTTCGCGAGTGGGCTGCATGAAGTGCTGGGGCTGGCCGAACGCGATGGGTGGCTCTATCTCACACAGCGTTGCGATGTCTCGCGAATCCGCGATGTCGATGGAGACGGACTTGCTGATGAATTTGAAGTCGTCAACGCCGGTTGGGAGATCAGCGGCGACTATCACGAATACGCCTTCGGCTCGAAGTTCGACGCCGAGGGAAATATCTGGGTCGTATTGTGTCTGACCGGCTCGTTCTCCAGCAATTGTCGTTATCGCGGCTGGTGTTTACGGATCAACGAAGACGGCGAACTCATCCCCACATGCAGCGGCATTCGCTCGCCGGGTGGGATTGCGTTCAATGATTCGGGTGACGTTTTCTACACCGACAATCAAGGTCCGTGGAACGGCACCTGCGCCTTGAAGCACCTGATCCCCGGCAAGTTCGTCGGGCACCCCGGCGGATTCCAGTGGTATGACATCGCTTCCTCCGTGATGGGTGAGCGGCCCGAGGAGCCGGAGTCAGGCAGCCGCTTTGTCACCGAAGCCGCCCGCATTCCCGAGTACGAACCACCTGCTGTGTTGTTCCCCTATCAGAAGATGGGTCAATCAGCGAGTGGTATCGCCTGTGACACCAGTGAAGGAGCGTTCGGACCGTTCACCGGTCAACTCTTCGTGGGAGACCAGACGCACAGCACGATCATGCGGGTCTACCTCGAACAGGTTCAAGGCCATTACCAGGGAGCGTGCTTCCCATTCAAGGAAGGCTTCGGTTCCGGCAATGTGGCCGTCGAGATGACGCCCGAGGGAAGTCTGTTCGTGGCCGGCACCAATCGTGGCTGGGGATCGCGCGGCACCAATCCCTTCTCTGTCGAACGACTGAACTGGACCGGCGAAGTCCCATTCGACATTCATGAGATGCGGGCGCTGCCGGAAGGATTCGAACTCACATTCACCGAACCCGTCGATCCGCAGTCAGCGGGAGACCTCGCGTCGTACTCGATGGAAACGTACACGTACATCTTCCAATCGAGTTATGGCAGCCCCGAAGTCGACAACACGATGGCGACGATCACCGAAGCGGTCGTGAGTGAAGACCGCATGAGCGTGCGGCTGACCGTCGATGGCCTGCAACTGGGCCACGTCCATGAACTGCATGCCGCCGGCGTCCGCTCGGCCGCCGGTCTTCCACTGCTGCACAACGTGGGGTACTACACACTCAATTACCTGCCCACGGAGTAGCGGCTTCCGCCGTCGACCAGATACCGGGGAGCACCTGCATCACTGCTCCCGACAGTTCGTAGGCATAGAGCTGGTGTCCCAACTCCGAAAGTTCCGGCGACTTCGTCAGGTAGAGCGCATCGGGCTCTGCGTACTGAATGAACGACGGCGAGCAGTCGAGAAACGGAATGTACTCCTCTTCGGCAAAACGGCTCAGAATCTGGAATGGCCGTCGGCTGCCGTAATGTTCCCCCCGCCCCACGCCATAAGGCTGTCGGGCTTCGGTGGCCGAACTCGCGTTCGAAGATGCTTGCCACGGCCGTGGGGTCGTTGAGAGCATGAAGCGACAGTTGACTCCCTCGGCCACGCGCTTCATTTCCGTAATCGGTTCGAGTGCGTGCTCAATGTAGATGTCCCAGTTGGGCGGGTCGTCGCGGAGCCACGCTTCTCCGCCCGCACGGCTGTCGATGTCGACGCGCGAAGATCCGCTGTCACTCGGGCTCCAGTTGCTCCAGAGCGTGTCGGCTCCCCATTGAGCGACAAGGAACTGATCTTCCCAGCTTTCCCACTGTTGCTGGCGCGATGGCCTCAGCAGTGGATGCGTGGCAAAACTGGCCTCATTATTGACATCGAATCCCACCCACGGCCGCAGACGATGGTCGTCGCGAACATCGGTCATGTCGAAATGCAGAATGATGAGATCGGGCTGCAGCGACAACAGTCGTTGTTTGAGATGAATCAGCGCCAACAGCGGGCAACCATGATTGATCCCGGCATTAATCACCTCGATCTGTTGGCTCGTCTCACCCGCCAGGTATTGCTGCAATTGCGAGGGGTAGGCCGCCCGTTCATCCACGCCGGCGGCTAAAGCTGTTTCGTCACCCAGACACACGATGCGAATCACACCCTGCGGTTTGGGGATTGGAATCTCGCCCCCTCGCAGGCCGTGCGAATTGGTCCGCAGCGTCAATTCCTGACCGTTGTCGGGATGAGTGACGGCGAATCTCGCGCCGGGCTGCATCTCGATGAATGTCGTCGCGCTCGGCACGACCCAGGGGTGTGCGGCATCGACGCTGTGGTCGGTTTCTTCCGTCGGAACCATCGCTCGTCGAAACCGCAAGCCGACTTCCACGGCGCAGAGCGTCACCGCCAGCAGCAGAGCTGCCAGAATGAGATAGCGGATCGACTTACCGAGGGAGCGAAACATCCGGCACCGATTCAAGGATGCCGCCGGATTGCAGGAAGTGGACCTGGATCCCCGACAAAAGGTGCGGATCGTACCCGCGGTCTCGGAATCGCCACAAGACGAATTCCAGCGGAGGTTTGGAGCGGCTGTGCGAATGGCTGCGACCGAGATCGAACCGCCGGGAACTCGATCAATGCCGGCCTGCACCGGTGTCGCGGCGGATATGCCGCCCCCGGGCTTTCATCGCCGCAAAGCGAGAGACGGCATCATGAAACCAGTTTGAATCCCCGGAAGGTTGGTCCAATCCATAGACGCCCAGGTCAGCGGTTTCATCGATCAGCATCCATCTGCCATCATCCAATCGCACCTGCAAAGTTCCCTCTTCGCCCTCGAAAGTCGCGATCCCTTCGTAGTCGCTCGATGATTTCCCCTTGTTCCGGGCAGATGTTGACAGCCGTGACTCGAGGTCGACGAGGCGAAACCCTCGCGAATCGAGAATATCGGCCATATGTGCAATCCACCAATTCTCCTTGCCCTCTATCAAAAACGATGAAGCAAGAGACCGCAGATGATTGCCTCCGCGATCATATTCACCCCTGAAGATGACGTCGCGAAAGTCAAGGTTTGCGATGTCGACCCAACGCCGTAACTCTTCGAGATTTCCGCCCGCGATTACAACAATGCACCTGCGCACTCTAGCGCCCAACGTCGGTTCACTGAGCAGTCGAATTGCCTCGTCAGCCTCATACGGCAGAAAGTCTCTGTGGATTCGTTCGAAGATGTCTTCCTCAATCGGAACATGCATTGAATCAACTCCGCGCTCATCCCTTCCCCGGCACCTTCAGCCCCATCTCTTTCAGCAGGAACTTCATGTCTTCCCACACAGGCTTCTTCGCGGAGGGGTTTCGCAACAGATACGAAGGGTGATAAGTACAGAGAACTTTCGCTCGGCCATGCTTAAACCATCGTTGACGCATCTTGCCGATCGCTTCGGTCGAGTCGAGCAAGTTGCCGGCGGCGCACGAACCCCAGCAGACGATGTACTCGGGATCGATGATGGCAATCTGAGCATCGAGGTACTCGCGGCAATTGCCGGCTTCTTCTTTCGAAGGCGTGCGGTTGCCAGGAGGTCGGCAGCGCAGGATGTTACAGATGTAAAGTTCCTCGCGCTTCCAGCCACAGGCGACGATAATGTCGTTGAGGAGGCGTCCCGCCTTACCGACGAAGGGCTCGCCTTGCGCGTCTTCATCTGCTCCGGGAGCCTCGCCGACAAACATCACGCGGGCATGCGGATCGCCGACGCCGAAGACTGTTTGTGTTCGCGTTCCCGCCAGTTCCTGACAACGTGTGCAGGCCGCGACCTGATCGGCGACTTGCTGAAGTTGAAGGACGCGGTCGTTGGATTGCGCGGCAGCCTTGCGCGGCATCGGTTCCTCGTTCTGCGTTATATTGACTGATAGAGCAGGCTGTTCGACCGCCTCCGGTTCGTCTCGTGTGTCCGTGGGTGTTGCAGCGCGTGGCACATCATCGGGCCGTGACCAGTGTGTCACGCCGGCCGATTGCCAGTCTCTCAGTAGTTGTTGAATCTCTCGCTGCATTGAATGATTCGACAGTCACTTTCCCATTTCGCTCCCGGCGAGTCGCCGGGGGCTAAGTGATGTGTTAAACGACGTCAGCGATGCTCCGTCTCATCAGGCGGAGTCCGTAATGTCGACAGATAGGCGACCAGATCGCGGATCTCGCTGCGGGTAAGTTGCTTCCACGCGTCGTCCGGCATGCCCGAACGTCCTTCGGCTTGCTCATCAATGTGCGACTTCTCAACGACAATTACTTCGCCGGTGCCGACGACGAGGCGATAAGTGTCGTCATCTTCGCCGCGAACGATGCCGGTGATGACCCGGCCATCGTCCATCGCCAGTAGGATCGACTCGAAATCTTTCGCGATCTTCGCATTCGGCAGGACGATCGCTTCCAGCAGATACTCGCGTTCCTTCTGCAGGCCAATAGCCGACAGGTTCGGGCCGACGTTGCCTCCCGAACCATCGACTGTGTGACACCGTCTGCAACTCGCGGCCGCGCTGCCGAAGAAGATCTCACGGCCTCGGTCTGGGTCGCCCCCTTCGAGGCATTCGATCCAGGGACCGAGCGGATTGTCGCTGGGCCGAGTGGCCTCGAAGGCATCGCGAAACGCCAAAAAGTCGGCGGTCCCTCGCGTTTCGGCCGCGGCCAGCAGGTCGAGATGAATCTCCGGTGGTGCTTCTCCGGCGTTGAGTTTCACGAGCCATTCCTTCAACACCTCGTCGGCATCATCGCGGTTCATCCCGGCCAGCACGTCCACAGCCGACTGACGTTCGCTTTGCGTGCCATCGGCAATCACCTCACTGAGTCTTGGCACCGCCTCGGCGGGTTGTCGCTGAGCCAGCAACATCAGTGAAGTAGAACGGACAGCGGGATTGTCATCATCGAGTGTCTGAGTAATGACTTCGTCGATGTTACCGCCACGAAGCGACGCCATGCCTTCAAGGGATGCGACGCGCACGGAAGCCGGTTGTTCGACGTCCAGCACAAATTCTGCCAGCAAGGGTCCGATTTCATCGATGCCATAGTCGGCGGCCAACCTCACGCCTTCACCACGGACGCTTTCGGGGCCGGAGAGAATGCCGCCAAGATTCGCTCGGATGGCGGCCTCCGCAATACTCTTGTCGCGCGCGTCAATTGGACGGAATTCGTTGGTGACGCGATCCAGCACCGGTGGTTCGCCCCAAGCGCGCAGTTCGCGAATTGCCTCGACTCGTAAATGTTCGGGCCAGTCGGATGATGCCGCCATTGCTGCCACGGCGGCAGCGTTGTCGGCGGAGCCGAGTCGGAAGTTGGTATTCATCACCCGTCGGGCAAGGGCGTCGCTCATGCCCGGTCGGTTGGCGAGCGAAGCCAGGGCTGGAAGAGCGTCAACGATCGCAAGATCATGAATGGCTCTCGCAGCTTCCTCGACAACTTGTGGCTCGGCGTCATTCAAGAAGGTGTCAATGGAAGAATGCTCAAGACGCCGAAGTGCAACAACTGCCGCCACGCGCATCGCGCGCGAGAAATGAGTGTTGAGGGCGGCCAGTTCTTCAGGCGTCGCACATCCCGCCAGCCCCGTGATGCCGGCATGCCTCAGTGCGGGATCGACATCGTTGTTCTGCTCCAACAACGTGATAAAGAAAGGCGTCGCGAGGGGATCGCCAATCTTTCCGAGTGCCATCGCGGCGTGATACTGCAATCGCGGTGATGATGTCGAGGAGAGGAGTTCGACCAATGCGGGTACGGACTCAGCATCTCGCACATCACCCAGAATGACAGCCGCTTGAGCCTGCAACTCTTCATCATCACTATTCAAGAAATCGGCGATCGTTTGGTTCTCAATGCTTTCTCGCCGGGCGAGTTGTCCCAGTCCCCAGAGCGCATGTAGCCTGGCGAGTGGGCTTTCGCTTTGTGTTGCGATTGCAGTGAGGCCTTGAATCTCGGTTTCTGATGCACGGTCCACAAGTGCGAACTGCGCCTGCAATCGCACGCGGCGGTCGGGATGCCCCAAAAGTCCCAACAGTTCCTCGGATGCAACCGAATCGATCCCTTCAGCCATCAGTCGCGCGGTCGAGGCGAGGATGGGGTCGTTCTCACTGGCTTCATGCACAAGGCGGTAAATGCGTCCCTTGCCGGGGCCGTTCCAGCCGTCGACCCAGTCGAGGAAGTACATCGAGCCATCCCAGCCGAAGTCGACATCGGTGGCGAGCATCGACCAGACGAACTCTTCGGAATCGACCAGATCGAACGTGGCACCGTTGGGTTCCATGGCGAACGAACGGACGCCGCTGTTCCCCGCTCCTCCTCGGAAATCGACCAGAAAGAAGTGGCCCTGGTAGCTCACATCAAGTCCGATGCCGGGGTAGTAAACGAGGCCCGAAGGTCCGTCGGAGATGTTTAATCTCGCCGGGTTGATGTAGGCCGGCTGGTTGCGGGTCGTTTCTTCATCGCCTTGATAGGGATGCCACATCCGTTCGCGATTCCAGGGACCACGGTCGTCGAGGTACTGGTAATACATCCGCCAGCCGTGATCGCTCCCTTCGAGAATGTGATACCACTTCGCCTGATCTCCGCTGTCGGAGTTGTTGTCGCATGTAAAGAGGTTGCCATACTCGTCGAAGGCAATTTCCTGCGGGTTACGAAGCCCGGTGGCGAAGACTTCGAGATCACTCCCATCGGGCCAGCAGCGGAGGACGGCCCCGGTATCGGGATGCGTGAGATGTTCACCTTCCTGTGTTTCTACGTTGAAGCCGCGATCGCCAATGCTGAAGTAAAGGCGACCATCCGGCCCCCAAGTGAGGCCGTGCATGTCGTGACCTCGAAAGGCCACTCGCACGCCGAAACCTTCCGCGAGTGATTCCTGAATATCGGCGACGCCGTCTCCGTTGCTGTCCTGGAGTTTCCAGAGATGTGGGATGCAGGTGTAGTAGACGTCGCCATCATGCGCGAGTACGCCAGCTCCAGTGCCATCCTCGATCGCGTCGAAGCCATCGGCGAACACAGTGGCTCGATCGACGACGCCATCGCCATCGGTATCTTCAAGAAGCCGGATGCGGTCCTGCTCGCGGCCAAATGCTTCGGCTTCTTCACCCAGGAACTCGCGGAACATCTCGACGCGGCCCTCGACTGTTTGCAGCGAAAGGTCGCGTTCCAGCCAGTTCATGTGATTGCGGTTGTCCTCGACCCCCTTCCCCTGACGGAAGGTTTCGCACACATAGAACCGCCCCTGCTCATCAATGCAGAACGCGACCGGATTGGCCAGATCGGGTTCCGCAGCCACCAGTTCGAGCCGATAACCTGCGGGGATACGAAACTGCTGAATCGCGAGTTCCCCTTCGTTTGAACGGCCGTGGATCTCGGGGCGGTAGTCGTCCGCGAAAGTAGGAAGACCGAACGTGCCAACGGTTGCGGCTGCCAGTAGGAGTCTGAAGTGTTTGAGAGACATTACTTAAGAGGTTATGGGTTCTTTTAACGACACACATCTGAACGCCGCCCAACATTGTAGCGGAACTCGTGAGAGTTCCGATGGACGGCACGCGGTCGGAACTCTCCCGAATTCCGCTAAGGAAGCAGGTCGCCGATAATCGTTGGGTTCTCCGCCGTGGGTGAATTGCGATCGAACCTCTGCACAAATCGCAGGTAGGGGAGATGCTCCATTTCGCGGGTTTGCCAAGTGTCGAGATACTCCTGGTAATTGGGGCCACTGGGGGCTTCGTCTGGTGGGTAGGGATAGGCCGACATGCCGACGAAGGGGTAGGGCTCGGTCTTTCGGCCGAGGACTCCGTTGGTGTTGCAGTCCTTCTCCCAGCCGACGTTGTAGAGGACGAAATCACGTACCCAGCCCTCGGGCAAAGGTTCGTCGGGGACCTCGAACTCGAGTGTCATCTCGTCGCCACACGCGAAGACGACGAGGCGATCGTCGACCGATGTGAGGAGCTCAAGCACGTCACCAAACTTCGTGAACATGCCCTCCATCGGCGCAAACCTGGGGTCGGTCGCCACGCGAGAATAGTCGTACAACTCAGGACCATTGTGCGAATGTGGAACGAGGGCCGACACGCCGCGATAGTGCAGGTCGGCTGCAACGAGAGGCAAGACGGTCTCGCGAACTTCGATCATCGGCTCGTTCACGGTGAAGAAAATCTGATCCCAATAGAGTTCCATACTCGTCGTGATGCGGATGCGATGATCGTCATCGACGAACTCGTTCGGCAACGGCACCGCGATGGTCTTCGTCTTACCGCCGGGATGCCCCATGTAGCCGATGAGTTCGCGCCAGCCACCCTGGCCATCGGGGATTTCGAGTTTCGGAGCCTGTGGTCCTGGGAGTGACGCATCCTGCTGCAAGCGCACGTTGAGATTGGCATCGGTGGGACGAATCCACCCCGACAGGTAGAGCACCAAATCGGCATCATCGGGGAAGTCACCCAGGTCAAGTTCGAGTGAAGTGTCTTCGGTGTATCCCTGCATGTGCCGTTCGCGATGCAGCACCAGATAATGGTCATCGGCTGTCGCAATTGCACCGAGCACGTCTTCGCCGCGATGATTGATCGCAGCGACAGGCCCGCGAGGTTCCGAAACCGTATAGATCCGATGCTCCGCCACGCTCGGCGGGCCGACTTTTTCATTAGTGAAGATGTCGGCATTCGCAGGATGATCGACGGCGATCAATTGCACTTCATCAAGATACGACGCTTCCCAAAGTTCCTCGGTCACCTGCAGTCGATAGACGCCGTCCCTTGGAGCGAGCATCTCGCCCGGAATGCGAATGTACTCCCAATGTCGTGCAGGAATGAGGCCTCCCGCCGGATCCGGCAATCCCAACGGTGCCGCCCATAGCAAGTCGGTGACGAACACAAACTCGCGGCCGTTCCAGGTGTAAAGATAAGGGCAAGATGTGACAATCGTCTGCCGCTCGGCAAACACCTGGAGCGGCTCGGTTTCGAGATAATTTTCAGGCGCTCCATTCGTCCAGGTGGCGCGCACGATCTCGATATCTTCGGCGTTGCCAAGACCGATATGCGTTCGCTGCCCTTGAATGATGTGGGCCTGATAGACGCCGTCGGCGAGAACTTCGATCAAACTTCCGACGGCGTTGTTATTGACGCGATTTGTTCCGACTCCCCCGACATCTCCGCTGGCGAACTCCGACGTAAACAAGATGTCGATCCATTGATTGGCATTGCCTCCCTCGTTGAGAAACGTCCGCACTCCTGCCGCGTCGGCGACAACGACATCGAGATCTCCGTCAAGGTCTAGATCGCCGACATCGACACTCCGGATGTCGTCCCAGGCAGCGTCGCCGATCTCGGGTCCAGGTGCGAGTGTTTCATCAATGCCTCGAAAGAGACTCAAACCATCGCCATTCCATGCGAGGACATCGGTGCGGCTGTCGTTATCGTAGTCCCAAGTCAGGAAACCGTCGGGAGCGATGTCGTCGGCCACATCGACCGGTTCTTGCCAGTGGATCTCTCCACGTCCCGTCGTCTTGCTGGGGAACAATGTGATGGCATCAACGCCTGTCGCAAGCACATCCCACGAAGCGTTGCCATTCCAGTCGACCACGGAAACGGAGCCAGATGCACCATCGTCGGCCGAAGCCAGTTCCCGCCAACGGAAAGCGTGATGTCGGAGGCCTTCGAGATATCCGAGAGTTCCATCATTGCCCGACAAGACAATGTCCATATCGACATCGCGGTCGATTTCGGCGATATCGGCATGACTCCAGCGAAAGCCCTCGGGCAGGCTGTATGTCTCTGAAGATTGGGCGTCGAATTCCCACTGATCGGTGTTCCATAACATCGTTGTGCCGTCGTCGGTATCGAGCAACAGGTCGAGATCGCCGTCAGAATCGAAATCGCCGGCGGCAATTCCACCGCAGGCTGTCGATTGATCGAACATGGTTCCGAGTGCGACGGGATAGAGCTTGCAATCGCGACTTTCGGGGTCGAGGTCGTTCCGCAGTCCGAGTATCCCCGAGGGACCGACGAGAATGAAATCGATATCGGCTGTCTTCGCGGCGTCTGACAATTCACGTGCCAGGTTGATGATTGTCTGGTCGAATGCAATCTCCTTGTCGTTGTCGATGTCCTGCGCGACGAACTCGGTGTAGTCACCATCAAGCGAGACCGTCGGCCCCGCCTCCCATCCCGCGACTTCCGTCCCCCACTGAACAGTGAACGCGTCGGCTGTCAGCAAACACAGGTCGAGACGGCCGTCGAGATTGACGTCGGCAAGCGCGACATCACGAATGCCTTCCAAGTCGATGTCGTCCATCCCGTCGACGAATCGCACATCAACGTCGCTGGTAATGGAACGCACTTCGGTTGGGATTTCGGCCATCACGTCGGGAGAGAACGAAGTGGCGATAAACTCCAGCAAATGACGACTGATGCGTTTCGTGTCGCTGTGGCGCTGGTCCGAGGCGTTGAGAACGTTCCAAAGCCCCGACAGTCGATTCGACACAACCGGCCAATCATCTGATTGAATGCCGTTGCGGAGCGTCTCAAAGAAATCCTCCAACTTGCCGGCGTGAAGGTGTGATTCCAGAGTGTACCGCGTTGGTTGCACGAGTTCCTCGATCGCGTCGATCGTCTGGGCGACGGAGGGGTCTTGAACCTCGACCTGATACCGCGCCAGTTGAACGGCGAGAATGATGTTGTCCTGCTGCAGTTCATAGGCATGCGCCACGGCATCCGGTGCCTGTTCGGCGATTGATTCGTCGAACGCGTCGTTCGCAGCCTCGTACATGGCAAACCACAACGACGGATCTTCCGGTGCCAGTTCGGACGCGGAACGAAAGGCGTCGATCGCCAGTGCGAATTGTCGTTGGATCGCAAACTTGGTGCCGAGCACGCGATAGTAGAGCACGCGATCTGTTTCCAACGGCTCCCAGCGCCTCAATGACTCTTCCAGGAGTGCGAGCATTGCTGGCGTCGGTTCCTTTTCGTAAGCGAGTGTCCGCACGATGGCCATGTTTCTCAACGGGGCGACTTCCGTCGGCAACGCGGCGGCCACTTGCTCGAACTCTTCGATCGACAGGTTGTTTTGTGCGTTCTCCGCCATCGCCGCGCCGCGTTTCAGAGTCGCCAGCAGTTCGGCCAGTCGTTCGGGGGACGGGAGTTGGACTTCATTACCGCCGACTCCGCCATTGCCGCCATTGGGAGCGTTTTCCCGCTTGAACCACCAGTAGCCGAGGACTCCGGCAATCAGCAGCACGACTAAGAGGATCAGGACTTGAGGTTTCATGTCGCGACTCACTCGAATGAACAAAAGAATGGAGATAACTATCCTGCGAGTGTACCCGACTCGCACCTGAGGTCGAAATGACACCCCGCGCCGACTTACTCGCATTGACGGAAGACGACCTTTCCGTCCTGTCGAACCGCGGCACCGTCAAGCGGGCACTCAAAGAGTTGGAAGCCGCCAATCCACAGTGTGCATGGGAAGAACAGGCCGACGGCACCCTCGTCGCCGCCTGGTCCGATGGCACACAGTGTCGTTTCCCCGCCGGAAAACCGATTCAAGAAGCCGTTTGTTCCAGCGAAGCGCAAGGCATCAGTCGGCACGTCATCCGGTCGGTGCTGCACTATCAACGGGAGTTTGCGACGGGTTCTGATGCAAGTGATGTTGCAGTCGACGAAACGGTACCGACTGACGAAGTCGTGGACGGTGCGGCGACTTCTGAATTCTCGCCTCAAGCCACGCCGTCGGAAAGTTGGGATCCCGGACTGATATCCGATGATGCATTGAATCAGCACTTCGGCAAGGCGGCCGTCACGCGTTCGCGAACGCTGTTCGAGCGCGGAGCCGTCGCGTTGCTCGAACGCGGGGCGAAACCGATCTGTCGATTTCTGCACGAGCCGTGTGCGGTGCGGTTTCTCGTACCCGGCGATCTCAATTACGTGCATGCCGAATGCTCGGAGAAATTGCGGGCGACCTACATCCCGTGGGCAGTCTGGACGTTTCGCGAACTTGAGGCCGATCAGGCATCGGGACTGGTCTCGATTCAGAATCGTCTGGAAGGTGTTCCGGTCGACCTGCTGGACGAAGTCGAAATACTGGCGATGGAACTTCTCGACGATGGCATTCAAAGCTTGGCACCGACGTATGTCTCGCGGGTGCAGAGAATCATCGATCGATTGAATGACGAGGGAATGGTCTGGCCGGGCGAAGTTTGGAGTGACCTGCTCACGCAGATCGAGGCGTACCGCGCACACGATGCGAGGTTCGACCCCGGGCAAACGGTCGATTATGTGGGAGAGCTTTTGATCCGCACCGATGCCATCCGCAACGACCGGGGTGCCGTTCCGAGGCTTCTGGTCCAGGGGAGCCGTACCGACCGCACGACGGAAATCGCATACGGACGATTTGTCGGATTGGGGTGCAGCGTTCGCGGTCGTGGCAGGAATGTCGAGATCACAGCCTTCATGCAAGAAGTCGACTCGGGCACCGTCGCGGCTGTCGATCGAACCTACACCGATCCCGATCCCGAGTCGGGTCAACCTGTCAAGGACTTCGGCACGCTTGCGCGCGGACTGATTGGCTCAGGGGTATCGCTGTCGGAACTTGGCGATGGTCAACTGCTGCTCAAGTCTGGTCGGTTGACCCCCGCCCATCGATTGATGCTTCCTCGTTCGCGAGTGCACATGAATCCGCAGACATTCGCCTGGGAGAAACTGCGGCCTCCCGTGCTCGTGGAATCTTTCGCAGAGGCATCAAGTCGACTGCAGGCACTTCCGCCGAAGTCACTTCGCCCGAGACGGCTGACGGAAGATATCGCAGTGTTGAAAGTCGCGAGCGTCGATGACATCAGCTTCGACGGCGTGACGCAGTCGTTGTCGGCTGTCGTAAAAGATGAGGAGGGAGGCACGGTCCACATGCGTCTCCCCTACTCCACACGCGCCCAACAGGGATTCGAACGTTTGCTGACGACGTTGCAGGATCCCGATTCGCGTTTGGTCTATCTCGCGGGTCAACTGCGTCCGACAACCGCCGGCCTGATGATTGCGCCGACCTGCGCCGTGTTCGATAAGGGCAACGGTCGAGTGGCTGTTCAGCCCTGGGTCCATCGGGCTTCAAGCAGCGGTGAAGAGGAATCGAGCGCGGGAGCCTTGCCCGAACGAGGCTTCGGTAGCCGAGATGCCTTGCAACGACTGAGTGAGTTGCTCGCCGAAGCCTTGACGACCGGCGTCCGCAAGTTGCCCCCCCAAGTCCATAAGCATTGGGAAGAACTCAGCCGACTGGGAGAATCCGCAGGTTTTGTTCGCTGGCCGAGTGTCGCTGGTCGACTGGCATCCGAGTATGCCCGTCGGCTCGAAACCCGCGACTGGTCGTCTCAAGAGGCCCTCTCCATCACCCGCGAACTGCTGGTGCTGTCGCGATTGTTTCATGATGTCGCGAGCGGGTGATGTCAGCGGCCGCGTTCGTAACTCGCGGTTTCCTGGAGTTTCGCGCCGATGACGTCGAAGGCTCAGCCCGCTTGACGTTCCACCAGAGGAGCATGGCGAGGAAGCCAGACCGGCTCAATCCCCCGGCTTTCAAACATCTGAGCTAGATGCAGATGGCACGTAAACATCAAGACCTGCTGGCCCTGCCGGGAGTAGTCAATCAACGTCTCCACCGCCGCTTCGGTGCGTGACTGATCGAAGTTCACAAACACGTCGTCCAGGACCATTGGCAGCCGCACTCCTTCGTCGGCGAACGACTGCACCATCGCCAGACGGATCGCCAGAAAGAGTTGCTCGCGAGTTCCATTGCTGAGGTGCTGGACGCGGAGTGCTTCTCCCTGGTCGTCGTCGATCGCCAGATTCTTCTCACCCAGAGGAGCCCAGATGTTGTGATATCGTCCGCAGGTCAATCGAGAGAGATACTGCGATGCGTGCTTGAGCAATTGCGGTTGCCCTTGTCGTTCGACGTTCTCGCGAATGCGGTCGATGTTGTTGGATGCGAGTTGCAGTGTCGTCCAATCTTCGACACGTTGATGCACTTCCTGGGCGAGCCGGTCGCGATCATATCGCAGGCTGATGGCCCGGCGATCGTTCTGCAGATCGGTGATTCGCTGTTTGAGAATTCCCACTTGCTCGTGACTCTGCTGGGATTCGCGGTCGATCTGGTCCAACTCCTTGCGAATCGACTCGATCTCTCGGCGGTTCGCCTGGACATCGAACTGAACGAGGTCACTCTCGACGATGGCCAGTTCCGGTTCACTGGCAGCCGCCTCGTTGAGTTCCTGCGTCACTTCTCGCAGCTTTGCCCGCAGTTCGACGATCCGCGACCGCGACTGGCACTTCTGCTGCAACTCGTTGCGATTGTGGGCCGATGCCGCCGACAGCAGCGACTGCTGGCGTCGTCCCAGTTCGGTGACTCTCGTTTCGATGACGGCTGCCTCGTCTCGAAGTCGACGCACTTGCACGGCGAGTGACTGCTTGCGCTGGTGGGCATCATCGATCGACCGCATTCGCCGCTCCAACAGCTCGACGGTTGCCAAGGCATCGGTGACATGCACGGCGCGTCCGTCGACGCGGTGAGCGACAGTTTCGACCTGACGGCGATAGTTCTCGCGCATGCGGGTGAACTGCCGCGTATCGAGTTCCAACTGTTTGAGGGCCAGTCGACGGTCGAGAAACCGAGCGAGACGGGGAAAGAGCGTCAAGGCGTCCTTCAGTTGGAGAGAGTCTTTCAAGTTGAGCGCCCGCAGCAGTTCCACCCACTTGAGTCGAGCTTCGTTCAGCGTGCTTTGCTCCGATCGCAACCGGTCCCGCAGCTGCCCCAGGCGGCGGTTCATTCGATCGAGTACCCCTTGCTGCTTCTCATACTCTGCCAGTTCGAGCATCCGGTTGCGTGCTTCCGCGAGAACATCCTTCACGGAAAGCTCCTGCGTTTCGTCCGGGCGAGGGGCTTCGTTGCGCGACATGAGAACCGTTCGTCCCAGGTCGGTCTTCAGAATGCCGTCGATCTGGCGACGCACGACGGCAAGTTCATCGTCGACCTCGCGGATGCGGCGCGTCAGTTGTGATGAATTCCATTGACGTGGCTCGAATTGCTCCTTCAGCGTCCACGCGACACCGCCGCCGAATAGTCCAACGAACATGTAGACGGCACCGGCAATCCAGACCGTGCTGCCGCCATTGACGAACCCATTGAAGACGCCAAGCAATCCCAAGGCGAACAAAATGAGGCCCGCGATTCCCGCAAACCACATCACTCCGTAAAAGTATGGGGGCAACTCGCGCGACACGGCCAGATGGCGGTACTGTTCGTCCAACGATTCCGCCAGCCGACAGAGTGCTTGTTCTTCCTGCTGCAGAGTCTCAAGTTCTTCGAGTTGGTCGAGACGGCGTCGCACGTGTTCGCGTGTTGACTCCAATGTCTGACCATTCAAACTCCGCTGCACGGGCTGTTGTGCCACTTGCAAGTTTTGCTGGCGCTTTCCCAATCGTCGATAGCTGCGCACGAGCCGCGACCGCGATGACTGTCGCTGTTTCAGTTGTTGTGCCGCCGACTGCGCCTCCAGCAGGCGGGCGAGGGCTGCTTCGTTGTCGCCAAAGGCCGCGGTGAATTCGACAACTTCGGGTGTCTCGTTTGTGATCGTGTCCAACTGCCGCCTGAGGCTTTCGCCCTGCTGATGGCTGCGTTGCACGTCCTCTTCAATCGAACGCATCTCGGGGACGCGGTCGACGAGTCCGATGATCGAGCATCGGCAATCCTCCAGTCGCTCGTCGAAAGCCAGTCGATGGATTTCGCCTTCGATTCCTCTCGCTTCTTCTTGTTTTGCGTTTCTCTCGGCTTGAGCCGATTGTTGATCGCGTTCAGCGGCGTCGTAAAGTTCGACCGCGTTCTCGGGCAGACTTTCGAGGCCGGCCAGTGCGTCGAGTTCCCGCTGAATGGCGTGCTGTCGATTCCAGGGTTGGAAGACCCGATCGAGGAATTGTCGTCCTCTGAGATTGTCCTTGAGGACCGACTTTCGTCGCTGCAGATTCCCTAACTCTCCTTCAAACTGGCCGCGATCCTGCACCAGTTCGTGGTACGTGGCGGAAGAGCCGTCGAGCTGATTGAGTTCCTTGTCGACGGCGTCGAGTTGCTGAATCAATCGCACCAAATCGCCTGAAGCGTGCGTCTCGTCGAGCAGCGACTTCTGCCGCGATTCGAGGCTCGCCTGAGCTCCAAGAATTCTGCGTCCTTCCGGTCCCAGCGACAGCGAATAGATATGTCTCGCAACGTCTTCGCCGTTCAGCGTGGCCAGTTCCTGCAACTCTTGCAGTCCGATCGCGTAGACATGGCGGTAGACTTCCTCGCTCGTCCCACCGATCCATGAATCGATAACATGTTCAGCCCGCAGACCGGCGGAACCGCTGAGTTGAACACGCCCCCTCGTTCCGCGCTCGGTGCGTCGTTCTAAGTGGATGTCGCGGCCATCTTCATCAACTCGTATCGAGCCGAGGCATTGCAGCGGCGTCGGATGAGGGCCTCCGCTCAATTCGTCTTCAGGCTGATAGCCGTACAGCATGCTGCGAATGAAACGCATCAGCGTCGACTTCCCGGCTTCGTTGGGGCCGTAGAAGACGCTGATGGGTGAGCCGGAGAGTTTGAGCTGCAGATCGCTCCAGACGCCGAAGCGTTTAATGTGCAGTTCCGAGATTCGCATGGGTTCCATCCTGTGCGGGCAACGTGCCAGATCGATAATTGAATAAGTACGTACTGCGAGTCGTGGGCTTGCTGTCCGCAAGCATCAGGAGTCTCCAGCCTGATGCAGAGCCGACGCCACCGTCTCCCGGACACGCGGAACAAGGTGTGACGGACTGAGTTTGCCCACTTCTCGGGCGATCCGCCGTCCCCATGCTGTCTTTGCCCATTCGGCATGGGAGACTTTTTGAATCAACAACTCCAGGTCGGCTCGCAGATGTGCATCGCGGTCGTCGACGTCATGGTCGTGTTGACCGTGAGGGCCAACTAAGTGGTCGGATTCCGCAACGTGAAGAATGTGATGACACGACGGCCGATTCGCCGACCCAGCATCAATCAAGTCCCACAACTCACTGAGTGATGTGTGGCGCAGTTCGCCCAACAGATGCGCTGCGGCGTTCAGTTCCCAATGGATAATCCACAGCTCTTCGTGGTCCTCGGCGGTCAATCTGCTCAACGATTCTTCCATTTCGATCGCCAGATCTTCGATCGAATCCGCGCCACTTGCACCGAGCGACATTCGCTCCCAACGAATCCGGGCACACGGCAGTCTCTCGATGTGTGAACGCCCTTCGTGGTCGATCGACACCAGCGATGCGCCGCAAGGACCGGTGATCGATGCATCGAGCGACTGCAACGGACCGGGGTTGTGAAGCGTCGCCGATCCAGCGACTCGCGACATCCTGGCCCCTTCGACTCCAATCGCGAGGTAGTTCACGGTCTCCTGATTGACGGCATCAAAGATCGCTTGTTCGGCGGTATTCGCCCCGTGCGCGTCAAGCTGGATGTGAATGCCCCCCGCAGCTGACTTGCTGCCGATTTCCTGCAGGTACTCGGGATCGACGCCACCCGTCCCCACCAGACCGATGCGATAGACCTGTTTGCCGATTTGTGGAATCCTGCAACCGTGTGGGTGGCCTGAGCCATCGATGATGGCGATGGGAAATACCGCGCCGACCTCGTGGCCATTGCGCTCGACGGATATGGGATCAGTGCTGCGTTCGTCGATTACGACAACGCCGGTCGGCAGACGCATGTGTTCTTGCCAGGCGGCCGCTGGGTCTTCCGGACCCGGGGCGATGACGACGGCCACATCATGATCGCTCAGCCGTTGCAGCCCCTGTTCGAGTTCCATCTGCTCGCGCAGCGTGACGAGGGATGCCCCGAACGTGTCGCCAGTCAATAACAAGAGGTCGGCATCACGCGAGATGCACTCATCAACCAGCGTGCGAAACGCCAGGATCGTGGCATCCTCGGCCAACTGACGATCGTTGGGGGTGCATTCCCCCGGGATAATCACCGGGGAATCCAGTTGCACGCGTGAAGCGTGGACAAAGCGAAACGGCTGCATCGGCTTCCTTTCCGACTCCTGGAAAAACCGGCGGCCAAACCCCCGATCCCCCCTGGCACTTGAGTTGCGGGTCTTCCAGACCCTTCATTTCTGCGAACAGAATTGTAAAGAATACAGGCGTTGCAAAAGTGGGGCAATACCGGTTGAAGAGGCAGGTTTGCTCTACGGAACGACCGAAACCCCGATCGGCGAGACACCTGCTTTTGTGTCCCTTGAGCGTGTTCTTCGCGTGGCTGAAATGTTAAAACGTTATGTGAGGGGAGCGCGCCGTTTAGGGCGTTGGATTCACTCCTCTCAGAACGGCTTACACTTCCTTTCCGGCCATCAGCCAACCACGGAGAGTCGCAATGTTTAAGCACTCGAATCGGCGGCAGTTCCTGAAGTCTACTTCGCTCGGAAGCATGGCCGCCCTCGGAGGGGGATTTGGCTTCCTGAGCAAACTTCCCGCCGTGTCGGCCGACGATGCCGTGCTCAATCGCGAACTGGTGCAGTTCGACGAGCATATCGAACCGCTGGTCAGACTGATCGAAGACTCGCCGCGAGACCGGTTACTCGAAGAGGTCGCGTTCCGCGTTCATGCCGGGACTTCGTATCCCGAAGTGCTGGCGGCATTGTTGCTGGCGGGGATTCGCAACGTGCAGCCCTATCCATCGGTGGGCTTCAAGTTTCACGCCGTGCTCTGCGTCAACTCGTGCCATCTTGCGAGTCTGCATGGCCCGGATGCGGATCGCTGGCTGCCGATCTTCTGGGCGATCGATCACTTCAAGTCGTCGCAGGCGGATGAAGCCCAGCGCAGCGGTTGGAGAATGTCATCCGTCAATGAGTCGCAGGTTCCATCGGCCGAGCACGCCCGCGCGGAGTTTGTCGATGCGATGGACCGTTGGGACTTAGAGAAAGCCGACGCAGCGACCGCCGGTCTGATTCGCACGGCTTCCGCGACTGAAGTCTTCAATCTGTTTGCCACCTACGCCGCCCGCGATTTTCGTTCGATCGGACATAAGGCGATTTACCTCGCCAATGCCTGGCGCACGTTGCAGGTGATCGGTTGGGAGTTCGCCGAGCCGGTCTTCCGATCGCTGGTTTCGGCCATGTTGAATTACGAAGGCGATCCGAATCCGGCCGAGAGCGACTTGTCGGCAGACCGTCCCTGGCGAGAAAACGCCGAACTGACTGGCGGCATCCCCGCGAACTGGCTCGACGCGGGTGATGGTTCCACTTCGGGACTTGAACTAGTTGAAGTGCTGCGAAACGCCAGCCCGAACGAAGCCGCTCAATCGGCGGTCGAGATGCTCAACTCCGGCATGACGGCTCAGTCGATCTGGGACGGTGTCTTCCTCGGTGCGGGGGAGGTGTTGATGCGTCAACCCGGCATCGTCGGACTGCACGGCCTGACAACCGCCAACGCCGTCCACTACTTGTGGCAGAATGTCGAGAGTGAAAGCCTGCGGAAGCAACTGCTGCTACAGGCGTGCGCGTTCGACACACTCTTCCGCGAAGCCGCCAACGGACGCGGTGAACTGAGAAACCTGACGCTCGACGACATCGTCCCTGTCGAGGGAACGTCGACGGGACCGGATGCCATCGAGGCGATTTTGGCCGACATCTCCGGGAATCCGATGCAGGCGGCAGGCAGGCTGCGTGGATACCTGGGGGCGGGTGGCGACGCGCATCAGTTTCTTGATGCGGCCCGGCTGTTGGTGTTCCTCAAGGGGAACGATGCTCACGACTACAAGTTCACTTCAGCCGTGCTGGAGGACTTCGAGCACGTCAGCCCGGCGTTGCGGGACCAGTTCATGGCGACGGCGGCGTTTCAGCTCAACGGTTCCGGCGAACGCGACAATGGACTCGTCGCTCGCGCCCGGGCGGCGTTGGATGGTTGAAGACGCTTCAATTAGTGTCACCTAACGAATAACGCCGGCTTCCGCTCCCTGGACGACCGTCGGGCTGTGCTGACGATAGTGGTCGAGAAGCTTGAGACACTCCGCAAGCATTGGGGACGACTCACCCGAGCCAGCCGCGCCGACCTCGCGCTCGGCGGCAAGCAGAAACTGCACGATATCTTGTTGTGTGACGGTGTCCGCATACTCGGGGTCGTCATGCAATTCCTGGATCAAAGTGACGCTGTCCCAATCCTTCCAGCGACCTAAGTCGGGCAGCACGACGGCCGCGAGTCTTGGCTCTCGCAGATAGCTTCGCACCACTTGTTGCAAGCGGAGTTTTGGGATGCGATCGCCGCCATAGCTCCACATAAACGAGCAAGCGTTGCGGACGGCAAGATGCTCTGAGATGGGAGCCGACGGATTGTTCGTGATGTTTGATTCCAGCAAGTCGAGCCCCTCTTCCCCCTTGAGCAGCAGCAGGCCTGCCATAATGCCGTCGATTCCGAACCGTGGCATGTCGGGCGACACCGGCGGTTTCAGCACCATCTCTCGCATGATGCAGGCGTCGGCATCATCTCCACACAGCCCCAGCAACATGCCGTAGAGGCCAAGCCATTCCGGGCTGTGAAGTTGCGACGTTCCATCGCGCTCGTTGGCGACAATGCTTGCCAGTCGCTCGTGAGGCAATCGATCTTGTATCGGCGCGATGTCGTCGAACTGGGCCGATGCAAACTCGGTCCAGGCATCGATGGCGACATCGGAGTCTGTGTGCTCGAGAAAGTTCGCGTAGAACGCGAGCCGCTCGGGTCGTGGCAGAGCGTAGTCAGGTCGCTGCAGGATGTATTGTCTGCACTCCGTGGTGATCGGCTGAGGTGGCCCCCATAGAATCTGTCCGTCACCCGTCATGCCGGCCACGATGAAGTACAGATCGCCCGTCGACCCTTCGATATAGGCGGTCATGCTGAGAGGCTCGCGCACATTGAGCGGCAATTCATTGGATGACTTGAGTACATCGAGCACCACGAACGTCGCCTGATGCCCCGCCGACCGGCCCCCGGCTTGCCGGGCAATGATGGCGGTCACACCTTCCTCGATCTGTTGAGAAAAGGTGAGTTCGAGAGATCCCGAGCAGAAGGGGCAGGCGTACGCCACAGCCGGAACAATCCAGACCAAGGCAACCAATAATAGTGGTTTGATCCCGCGCACTTGAATGACTCTCCCCGGAACTTGATTGAAATGTGCGGCAAGTCCTGCCTGATCGCTCAGGACGGACTCTCCCCTCACTATTCATCGACGGAATGACCAGAACACCTCAAGTCGAAAGAGATACCGAGTGCGATGCGGCGACAACTATTCATAAGCCGTTCCCACGGCGGGCAATACAAAACGCCCAGATTCGCTGTCCCGAAAGAGGTGAACCATCCGCTTTGTGTAACAGGAGTCAGCAATGCTCCTTAACAACCAATCGTCACAGTCCCAGGAAGAGGACTGCGGCGTTATCCATAACCGCGATCTTCACACGATTCGGCCAGACGCAATCTGACCAGAGGGAAACCTCGGAATCGTGTGAGTCGCGGCTTTTTTGTTGGCTGAGACGAATCTAGTCGTGCGGCCAGGTGAGAGCATCGAGAATGCGTTCACAGGCCTGCGACTTGTTCAGGGCATAGAAGTGAATCCCCGGCGCGCCGGCGTCGATCAGTTGCTGGCATTGCTGAATCGCATGCTCGACTCCGACCTCGAACTGGGCAGGCAGGTCATCCTGCACCGCTTCCAACTTCGCGGCCAGATCCTCGGGAAACACCGCGCCGCACATCTTGGTGATTCGCTGAATTCGCGCATACTCGGTGATCGGCATGATGCCTGGCACGATCGGCACATCGATCCCCAGCCGACCGCAGGCATCGCGGAACTTCAGGAAGTTGTCATTCACAAAGAACAGTTGCGTGAAGACGGCATTCGCGCCGGCATCGACCTTCTGCTTGAGTCGCAAGAGGTCGGTGTCGAGATCGGGTGCCTCTTGATGTTTTTCCGGATAGCCGGCAACGCCGATCCCCAACTCGGGATGCTGCTCGCGAATCAGCGACACAAGCTGGTGGGCATTGCTCAGTCCTCCGACGGCGGTTCGAAACTGATCGTCTCCCCGAGGGGGATCGCCGCGCAGCGCCATGATATTGCGAATGCCTGCCGAGACCGCCTGATCAAGCCACTCCCTCAGTTCATCCACCGAGGAACCGACACACGTAAAGTGAGCCGTCGACGTGATGCCGTGTCCGTCCTGCACTTGCCGGCAGATGTCGATGGTTCGTCCGCGCGTGCTGCCCCCTGCCCCATAGGTGCAAGAAACAAAAGCGGGCGCGAATCGAGAGAGTTGCTGCACCGTCTCAAACAGCGAGCGGTCGCCCTCGGAGGTCTTGGGTGGGAAGACCTCGATCGAAAGTCCGAACCTTCCTGGTCCGTAAACGGTGGAAAGATGCTGCATACTGCTCGTGTTCGAATGGGGTGGCTACTTATCTGAAGGACGAGAATCAGTTCAGGACTCGGCCATAACGGACTTCGTGAGAATTCCGATTTGGGAACGATTCGGAACTCTCACGAGTTCCGCTACGAGAATTGTCGAATCCACAACTGCTGACAAGGGCCGGATTCTATCGGTCGGGGCCACGCTTCGCATGTCTTGAAGCGGCCTGGCTCATCTTTTCCCCGATCATGGCGATCTTGTGGTCTTTCAGGCGTTTTTCCGTCAACCAGTAAGGACTGGTGATTTCCTTGAACGCGTAAATTGCCGCCTGAATTCCCTCCGCCCACGCCACGGTAATCAGCTTGATGTCCCCATGCACGTCCCCCACGGCGAAGATTCCCCGGCGGCTGGTCTCGAAATAGGGATCGACGGTAATGCTCCCATCTTCGTTAAGCATCAAGCCCAGCCGTTCAAATGTATCCTTCGATGACAGAAACCCGATCTGTACGATCGCCAGATCGAACCGACCCGTCTCGCCGTTCGTCATCTCGACCGCGATCTGTCCATCGGCGGTAGATGCCGACCTCACTTCGCAGGAAGTATGGATGCGCCCTCCGAGTTCGATCACCCGTCCAAGCGTGTCGGCCTTCCCGATGGGGGCGTCCTCGCGAACGATCACATCGACCTGTCCCTGCCGCTGCAAAACCATGACGGCGGCATCGAGAGCCGAGTCTCCCCCGCCGACGACTATCACGCGCGAGCCTGAATAGTCGTTGATGCGCGGCACTTTGTAATGGATGGCCTTCGACTCGAGTTCATCCAGCACCAAGAGCTTGCGAGGATAATGCAGCAGTCCGCAGGCGATGATGACCTTTCGACAGAGATACTCGCCTCGCGACGTGATGACTTTCTTGAGAGGGTCGTCCTTCTCGGTCTGATCGGTGTCCTCGATGCCGACGAGTTCCTCGAGGAAGCGAAATTGCACAAGTGCGTCAACCGCCTGGCGAAACGTACGTTCTGAAAGTTCCTCACCCGAAATGCCATCCGGGAAACCAGGGATGTCGACAATCTTCTTGTCGGCGTACAGGAACTGAGGCTGCCCTCCCGGCTGCTCCTTGGCCTCGATGACCAGCGTCGTGAGCCCACGATGAGCGGTTGTCAAACTGGCGGCCAATCCTGCAGGGCCGGCACCGATGATGACGACATCCCACCACGGAAGTTGCTCAAAGTCGATACCGGGATCGAGGTGCGTCACCTTGAAGTCAGCCATGCATCACCATGAGAATAGACTATCCGAGCGGTTGGAAACGTTGTTGCGTTCATCGTAACTGTGAGAAGTCCAACGACAACACGCGAGAAGCCCGTTCCCGCGAATGGCAGCGTCGATTCCCGGTTACGAGCGTGTCGACCGGCTTCTGCGATTCGCGGGTGCCATGAACGACGAGTCCTTCGCGGAATCGCTTTCCATTGGCTTCCACCCCACACCTGGCGCGTTAGCGATTTGAGCGACAGGCAGCACGTGGTCGTGACGAACGATTAAAGACGGACGTACATCAGACGTTCTCAATTGGACTCATTCCGACAACTGGAGTTCCAACAACTCCTCTTTCAATTTGAGTAGAGTGGAATTCTCGGGAGCGTAATTGAGACCTTGTCGCAATTGGTCGTTAGCGCTGGAGAAATCGTGCTGTGCAGCGTAGCAACGAATGATTTGGACACGAGTCACAAGATCGCCCGGACTCTCTGCGAGAATGTTCTTGTAGGCTTCGATAGCGACCGGAAAATCTTCGGTCAATTCGGCTAATCGTCCCACTGAACGGAGATCCAATTCTGCAGCATCACGAAACACGCAAAGCTGTGAGATCAGCAATTCGCGCGCGGAATCGTCCGTCGGCAATCCATCCAGAAGTTCAAAGTAAACATCGGGACGGTTCGGCAGCACTCTGGAAACGATGCTGGCCGCATCGAGTCGCTCGCTCAACAATCGCCAGGCGCGCATGGCTTCGCGGCTGGAAAGGCTGAGGGCCTGACGGAAACTGACGATCGCCAGGTCGTCATGAAATGCAATCCATGCCAATTGCCCGAGATCCATCAGGCGATAGCAGCGCGCCGGCGCGGCGAACAATGATCTCGCGATCGATCGCGCACCACTGGGGTCGCCTGGGGTCACCATCCCCAGCATCGAGGCCAGATAGTCCGTCTGCCGGGAAACCGGACAGGCCCTGCGTGCCAGCCGCAGTTCGTCCGCGGCCTTTCCCAGATTCTCCACCACATAGGGCGTCTGACGAATGGAGTTGTCTTCTTCGCCGTACGCTTCGACATGGATCATGTAGATCCGTTGCAAAGTGGCGGGATGGCTGAGGTTCCAAAGTGAAGCTTCGGAAAGCCTGTCGACAATGTCGGGGCGCGACCGCAATTCCTCGAGTGCAATGAGTCGATATCGGTGAACCCAGAGTTCGGCCAGTTTCAATCTGGCGTTTGCGTCATCGCGGCGTTGTGCCAAAGTTTGCTCGACGTCGTCGATGTAGCGATCCACATCTTCAATCGAGTCGTTGGCACGCGACAATTCGTCGAGATTGGGCACCGACTTCACGGCTGTCTCGCAGGCGGCCGCTCGTGAAGTCTCCCAGATTCCGAGTCCGGCCAAACCGACACAGACGACGCCAACGGCAACTCGCGACCAGCCAGGCAAGCGGGCTGGCGACAGCCAACGCCCCGGCGGCTTGAGCCGAACGTTGTGTACGGATTCACTTATCACCAGCCCCATCAGCACCGCGAATAGCAGCCCGTTGGGAGGCCGCAGGAGTCCAAAGTCGGTCGCCGAATGGACGGCTTGAGTGATCCAGATCATGCCTCCCACGATCGCCAAAGCGCGGCCGCTTCGACCAGCGGTTGGGTTCATCAGTCGCAAGACGGCGCCAAGGAATAACCCCCAGGCCAACAGCAACACCGCAAGTCCGACGACACCTCCTTCAACCAGCGCTTCGAAATAGAGGTTATCTGCGTTGACGAACCACAGTTCCGTCCAGTGTTGCTGATACGGAAGATTGGCATAGGGATACGTGCCCCAGCCGGTTCCAACCCAGGGGAAATCGCGAACACATCCAAACGTGTCACTCCAATGGGTCAATCGCCCTTCCCAGGAGGCTGAGGGATCGCTCAATGTCTCCAATCGAGTCTGGACGGCCGACCATTCTCCGAGATGGACTGTCAGTGCGATTGCCAGACCTGCGGTCATTGTCAGGCCGGCGGCAGCGATTCCGTGACGTCGAGTGAAATACAACGCGACGATCGTCGCCGCGATGGCCAGCGATGCAATTCCTCCGCGAGAGAACGTCATCAGTACGCCGACCACCATGACGAAAACACACAGTGAGGCCAGCAGTTGCTCCCCCGACAATCCTGACAAGAATCGGCTGAACGAGAAGGAACGTTGCGGCAGGCGCGGCACTGCCTTGTCGCGAGATGTTGACCGCGTCGGCTCTTCGGGGGCCAGGAGCATCAACCAGCCGACCGCCGCGGCAATTGACATATTGAGAAAGCCAGCCGCTTGATTTCGATTAATGAAGCTCGAAAACCCCGCCTGCGCGCTCAATGTCTCGTAGATCACTTCGGATCCCTGTATCCGGCGCAGGATGCCGTACGACGCCAGGCACATGCCGTTGACGGCAATGATCCCCAATACCAGTCGAAGCATGTTTCGAGATCGAACCGGCTCGCAACAAACGAGCAACGTCAGAAAGGAAATCGAGAACAGGGCGAGTCTCAACCGGGTCGCGGCAGGATAGAGCGACCGCACTTCCAAAGCCCCTTGAGCGACAACGGGCGTGTACTCTTCGAACTTGGCGTGATGCATCTGAGCAACGAGAGACTCTCTGGCTGGAGAGAGATGCCAAATGCCCAGCAGGAGTGCGGCCACGAATGGAATGGCAATCGCCGGGAGCACAAACTCGCGAGCAGTGGCCCCCGAGGAAACCGACTCGATCAGCCAGAGACCGCCGGCTGCCAGCGCCACGGAATACACGACGAATTGCGTCTGTACTTCGTACCCACCAAACCACCAGGCGGCGATCACGAGTGCAGCAACAAGTGAGCAGACGACGATCCCGCGCATAAACGTAATGGTGACTCAAGTCCGTAGCGGTCAGCGGCCCTGCTGGATCGACGGAATCAGGTTTCGATAATAGTGAGGATGGCTTCGCCACCGATGGCGTGCCGCGGCGAAGTTCGCGGTCCTCTTCTTCCGGTGGCGGCCCGCAATTGTCAGCGGCGATCCCATGAATCTACCGGTCGCGATTACAAGGATCAAATGTAATTCGAGGCAGACCGTCGAGATTTCAGCGGTGATGCGCCTTCCTTGCCGCACGCAGGATTCAGAGGGGGGAATCGTAGCAAATTGTTGCGTTTTCATCGGATTTTGACTTTTGGCACTCGGAATTGATAGTCTTCCGATCTGCATACGGCGCCCGATCGACTTCTGGAGTCACAACGCTGAATCAGGCCTTATCTCCATCGCATGGCCCTCGATGCGACGAGCCTCTCTCGCTGCTTGTGACAGCGACGGCAATCATTGTTGTGGAATCGGTCGTCCTGATGATCGCCGCCGATGCCTGGTTCTTTGGAGCGGCATCATCGATCGCGGCCTGCGCGGTGTTCGCGATGCGGCGTGCGTCGCTGTTCTTTCCGTTCAACTCCCGATGGGTTCTGGCGCTGGCATTGGTCTGCATTGCCAAACTGCTTGTCGCACCTCATGAGATCCCGCCGGATGCTCAATTCATTCGCAGCGAATTTGCCCACGAGATTGCCAGGTTCGTGGTGATGACGCAATTGTTGATGTTATCGAGCCGCGACTTTCTTCCATCGCGTTCGTCAGTGTTCTCCCAGCTCTGTTGGGCCGTCTTGATACTCGGTTGCGATATTCGAGTTACCGACGGCCGACTTGTCCTCCTGCAGGCATGCCTCGCCCTGGCGATCGTACTGAACGGACAGTTTGGAATACTGTTGCGCCGCGCGGTGGCATCATCTCGCACGATCAGTTGGCTCCGGACTGGAATCGTCGTCACAACGGTTGTCATGAGCCTTGCGTTCGGCACAGCGATGGCGAACGCGGTGCGCCGCTATGAGCGACAACTCGAATGGCTGGTGTCAAACTACTTGTTTCCGGCGGATGAACAGTTCGCCTCCACGGGATTCAGCGGACGAGGAGGCCTCGATTCCATTACGACGTGGCAGAAGTTCGAGTCCGAAGCGATCGTCCTGCAGGCGGTGAGTGCCGAATCGCCCGGATATGTAACGGGGCGCGTGTTCGACACGTTCGAGTACCACCCACGCCGTTCGGAATGGATGACGTCGGAGCCATCGAGAGAGATCAGCGAGTGTTTGAATTCGCCGATCATGGTCAAACAGCAGAACTTCACGGCCCCCGTGTTTGGCCGGCCCTCCGAGACCATTGCACAATGGACGAGCCACGAATTCTGGAGTCAGAGCCGGAGCCGGCTCTTTCTGCCATCTGATACCGAACTGATCGCGGTCCACGCGGACAGGCTGGTCTATTCGGAAGGGTCGTACTCGGCAGTTGAACGGTCGGAATCTGGCGAACTGCACTACTTGGCTCATGCTCCGTCGCCCGCAGCGCGCGTTCATCTGACTGATGAAGAGCGAACCACGTATTTGCAGCCCTACGAGAATCTTGACCCCGATGCGGCACGTCTCGCAGAACGACTTTTCGTCGGTTGCACGACCGCCGATGAAAGGTGCCGCGCCGTTGTCGAGTTTCTTCAATCGGATTTCGATTACGCGCGACAGGTCAGTCGTCCGCAAGGTGCCGACCAGATCAGCGACTTTCTCTTGAACAACCGACGAGGGCATTGCGAGTATTTTGCCTCCGCAGCGACAATCCTGTTGCGGCTGGGAGGAGTTCCCGCCCGCTATGTCACGGGCTACGTGATGGACGAGGTGAATTCCGTCGATGGGAGTTGGGTGGCGAGAAATAAGCACGCGCATGCCTGGGCGATTGCATACGACGATCAACTCGAACAGTGGCGCATCGTCGAGGCAACGCCGGGGGACGGTATTCCCGAGTCGAGTGCGCCTTCCTGGTGGGAAGAACGCTGGCAAGCAATGAACCTCGGTTGGCGGCGCTGGTTGGCTCAGGTTCGAGAAGTGGGCCTCTTTCCATCGATCGGCTTCTACCTGAGTGAACATTGGATGATTCCCATGATCTCCGTCTTGAGTGCCATCGGATTCACCGTGATGATTCGCCGTTGGTCCGGTTCACGGAGCGACGATGTGGCGGCAGGATCTGTGATTCCCTCGCCGTGGATCAAAACGCTCCGAAGGATCGACCGAACAGCACGACGGCGTGGATTCGTCAGAGAAGAGGCCGAAACGTTGCAGGCATTCGCCGGACGCATTCAACGCGCAGGTCTCGACGCAGTTGCCGATGCATACCGCGAATACGCGAGAATGCGTTACTGTCTCGATGCGACTGAGCAGCAATTCGCACACTTGAGTCTGCGAGTCCAACAACTCAAGCAGGATTGATTTTCATGAGTCTGACTATCTCGAAGTGCATATTGATCGTGTTGGTCATGCTGGGCTCTGCGGAACGCGCCATTGCCTCGACGATCGACGACCGGCCTCCCAATATCATTCTCATTGTCAGCGATGACCAGGGATACAACGATCTGGGTGTCCTCAATCCTCAGGTCCATTCACCGGCTCTCGACCGCCTGGCGAGAGAAGGAGTGCGTTTCACGAGTTTCTACGTCGCCTGGCCTGCGTGTACACCATCTCGCGGCGCGCTGTTGACAGGCAGATACCCGCAGCGCAACGGCATCTACGATATGATTCGCAACGAAGCTCCCGACTATGGATATGAATACCCTCCGGCAGAATACGAAGTGACTTTCGAGCGCATTGGCGGCATGGATGTCCGCGAAGTTCTCATTTCCAATGTGTTGCAAGAGGCAGGATATCAATGCGGAATCTTTGGCAAATGGGATCTCGGCAGCCTGAACCGCTTCCTGCCTCAACAGCGCGGGTTCGATCGCTTCTACGGCTTCGTCAACACCGGAATCGACTACTTCACGCACGAACGCTATGGAGTGCCATCGATGTACGATGGCAACGAACTCACAATCGCCGACCGCGGGACATACTGCACCGACCTCTTTCGTCGTGAGGCAGTTCGATTCCTTGAGGCTCATCGCGACGGTCCGTTCTTTCTGTATCTGCCGTTCAATGCTCCGCACAATGCTTCGAATCTCGATCCCGCGATTCGCGGCGCGGCGCAGGCCCCGGAAGATTTCAAAGCACTCTTTCCCGACCTCGACAACTCTCTACGACTCGTGGAGCGAAATGGGGAAGAGTTGATGTTGCCCACCGCGGAGCGGCGGCGACTCGAATACTTGGCATCGATCGCGTCGATGGACGCCGCCATTGGCGAGATCCTCGAACTCCTGGATGAATGGGAAATCGCGGAGAACACGCTCGTCATATTCTTGTCGGACAACGGTGGTTCAGGAGGAGCGGACAATTCTCCCCTCCGAGGTCACAAGTCACAAATGTACGAAGGAGGCATTCGGGTCTGTGCCATGGCGCGTTGGCCGGGAGTCATTCCGGCGGGTTCAGTGAATGAAGAGTTCCTCACGACGCTTGAAGTCTTCCCGACACTGGCGGCGGTCGCTGGTGCCAGCATGCCGGAAGGAGTGATTCTCGATGGATTCGATCTTCTTCCCACCGCGAGAGGCGATAGCCCGTCCTCCAGAACAGAAATGTTCTGGCAGCGACGCGACCACTCAGCCGCACGGGTCGGCGATTGGAAGTGGATTCGCATCGGCGAGACCGAGTTACTGTTCAACCTTTCCGTCGATCCCGGGGAGTCGACCGACCTCGCTGACGTTCACCTGGAGAAACTCGACACTCTGCGAAGCGCATTCGCTGCCTGGGAGCAGGAATTGCAGGCCAGCGAGCCACGCGGCCCTTTCCGGGACTACTAAACGCTGAGATCACCAAAACCGCGTCGAATGGGCGAGAATCCGGGTCGGTGAGGTCTTCCGATCAATTAAGACTTCCGTTAGGATACGAATGATAGTTGTTGGCAATTTGTGCTCTTGCAGGTTGAGTCTCAGGAATGCCCTCACCCATAAGGCCGCAGGTCATTGATGTTGACGGGGTCACTGTTGTGGCCTTTGGGCCGGAATTTGAACGTATCGACGAAGGGCTGATCCCCGCGATTGGCGAAGTGTTTGGCCAACTCACCTCTCAAAACAGCCACCCGATGGTGGTCGATCTGTCGCATACGAAGTTCTTCGGGTCATCGTTCATCGAAATGCTGTTCCGCCTGTGGAATCGTGCCAAGGATGAAAAGGGGCACGGTTTCGCGCTTGCCGGCGTCAGTGATTACTGCCAGGAAATCATGTCGGTCACGAATCTGCAACAGCTTTGGCCGATGTACGATACGCGACGTCAAGCGATTGAAGCGGTCAAGTCGTCGGCATCGGCCTGATCCTGCATCTCCTTCAGGAATCGCGACGGAACTGACAGTCGCACCTTGCCCCATTTGCGTCGCGCCTTGGCCCGCGTTAGTGTCAGATGATCACGAGCGCGTGTGATTCCGACATAGCACAGTCGCCTTTCTTCCTCGATGTGCTTGCGGTCGCCGGTGTCGGCTTCGGAATCGACCGATCGCTTATGAGGCAGCAAACCTTCCTCCATGCCGACCAGGTAGACCCTGGGAAACTCCAACCCCTTCGCGGAGTGGAGCGTCATCAGGCGGACGGCGTTGGATGAGCGTTCTTCCTCTTCGTCTTTCTCATCGTCCGGGCTCATGAGTGACACGTCGGAGAGAAAGTTGTCGAGTGTCGGAGCAGACTCGCGTTCAGTGAACTCGCTGATGGTGTTCTTCAGTTCCTCCAATGAGTTCGCTCGCATCTCCTGCTGAAGTGGATCATCCGATTGTCGCTCGATCTCGCGCTGATAGCCGATCTCTTCGATCAATTGCGAAAACAGCGCCGGCATCTCTCGCGGTGTATCACGGAACTTGCGAGACCAGCGATCGACGAAGTGGTGGAAGCCTTGCAGCGCCTCTCCCGCCTTGCCGGACACCTTCCCTTCGCGAACGAGTTTCTGCGACATCTTCCAGAACGAAACACCATTCTTGACGGCATGATCGAGCACGAGCGACCGGGTCTTGTCACTGATGCCTCGTGCCGGTGTGTTGATGATTCGCAGCATAGCCGATTCATCATCCGGATTGGCAATCACTTTGAGGTACGAGAGGGCATCGCGCACTTCCTTGCGATCGAAGAACGACTGACTGCCGGTCAGAACGTACCTCAATTCCCGTTTGCGAAGCTCCATCTCGAACAATCGCGGTTGCTCGTTGGTGCGAAACAGGATGGCAAAGTCACCGACGGGAACCTGCTTCTGCGAGACCAGGAACTTGATCTCCTGCACGACCTTCTCGGCTTCGATTTGCTCGTCAGGGTATTCGATCACTCTCACCGCATCGGTCGAGCGTTTGTGCGCTCGCAATACCTTGTCGTGTCGATCTCTGTTTCTCTGAACCAGTGTATTCGCCAACTGCAGAATGCGATCGGTACAGCGATAATTGTCCTCCAGTCGAACAACCTTGGATTCGGGGAAGTGCCTTTGAAATCCCAGAATGTGCGTCACGTCGGCCCCGCGCCACGCGTAAATCGACTGATCGTCATCCCCCACGACGCATAGCTGCCGATGTTCGCGGACCAATGCTTCCGCGACACGAAATTGAATGCCGTTCGTGTCCTGATATTCATCAATCTGCACTCGCTGAAAGCGCGACTGCCAGCGGGCAAGTGCCTGCGGCGTGGTGCGAAAGAGTCGATCGGTCAGCAGCAGCAGGTCATCGAAGTCCATCGCCCCCGAGGCCCGCAATCGATCCTGATACTTGCGGTAACCAATTCCCGCCAGAAACTCGAGATCGGTCCCGCCCGCATCGAGATCGTCATCGGCTTCGTTGCCTGCCGACTTCCAACGGCTGATGACTCCCAGCAGGTCGCCGGGCTTCATCGATTTCTCGCTGACTCGAATGTCGCGCAACACGCCACGAGCGATCGACTCCTGATCTCCCCGATCGAGAATCGTAAAGTGCTTCGGATACCCGATTGCAGGGGCCTCTTCCCGCAAGATGCGAACGCACAGGGAATGGAATGTCGATATCCAGGGCTTGGCTCGCAGCTTCGATCCCAGCAACTGCCTGGTCCGCTCCAGCATTTCGCGGGCTGCCTTGTTCGTAAAGGTGACCGACAGGATGCGATCGGCAGGCACACCACGCCGCGTCAGTTCCGCCATGCGACAGGTAATGACCCGCGTTTTGCCCGTCCCCGCGCCGGCCAGAATCAGCAGCGGCCCCGACAAGGTTGTGACCGCCGCGCGCTGAGCCGGATTGAGAGAAGCAAGATACTCCATGAGTTGGCTACGGTGCGGTCCTTCGGTCAGCGGTTCCTCACATCAAATCGCGGGGGAGTGTATCGTCTGCGATAGCAGGCCGCACGGACGCGGGTCGAATTGATCGTGATTCTATCCATCAACACATGCCACCGAGAGATGCCGCCATCATCGTGGGAGCCAGCACACGCAGCGCCGCAGCCTCCGCGGTGCGCGCGGGACTTTTTCCGATTTGCCTCGATCTCTTTGGCGATCGCGACCTGAGGGCGTGCGCGGACGTGTCTGTGCTGAGAGACTTGGGAGAGGCACTTCCTCGATTGGAGGAACTCACTCGCAGATTGGGCAGAAAAACACCAGTAATCTACACCGGCGGCATGGAGAACCGCCCCGAGCTGATTGCCGAGATCGAATCGCGCTGGACTCTCTGGGGCTGCGGCTCCCAATCCCTTCGAGGAGTTCGCGATCCGTTCCAACTCGCAAAAGTGTTGAGTGCGGCGGGGTGCGAAACGCTGCGGGTACAATCAAATCCCCCTGCAGATGAAGTTGACTGGCTCATCAAGCCCGTCAACAGCGGCGGAGGAATCGGCATCCGCAACAGCGACAACTCCGATGCCAAGTTGGACGCGAACCACTATTGCCAGGAGTTCCGATCGGGCCAACCCATGTCGGCTCTATTCATCGCGAACCCTCGTGAACAGCCAGGCTGTGAACTCGTCGGAACCTGCAGGCAATTGATCGGCGAAGACTTCCTGCATGCCCCGCCGTTCGGATGGTGTGGCTCGATCGGCCACGTCAAAGTCGAAGAAGTCACTCGTAAACGCCTGTTGCGCGTCGGGCGAACCATCCAGGAGGCTTTTCAATTGGCTGGACTGTACGGAGTCGATTTCATTCTCGATACCGATGGCATTCCCTGGGTGACCGAGGTCAATCCGCGCTACACCGGGTCGGTCGAAGTCCTCGAGTGGGCTCTGGGGCAAAGTCTAATTGCCCGCCATGTCGGTGCGTTTGACTCCATGGCTTTGTCGCTGTCGTCCACATCGTTGCCCGACATTGTCGGCAGGCGAGTTATTGGGAAAGCCGTCCTGTTTGCACCTCGCGACATGATCGCGAATACCGAAAGCTGGCCGCTGTCATTACCGGATGCAGTGCCTCCGCTGATTGCCGACATTCCGGTTCAGGGCCAGCCGATTTCGGGCGGAAGCCCAGTCTGCTCGGTGCTGGTTTACGGCGAAACCGAAACAGAGTGCCTCACGAAACTGAGGCGGTTTTCGCTCGAAACCTATCACTCGATGTCGATCTGGCCCGGTTTTGCCCCGTTTTCTGCCTCCTGAAGGGTCAAAATGCCATTTTCCACGGGTTTTTCGTGCCGAATCCGATTGACATCCCGAAAAACAAGCGTATTAGTAACTCCGTTGCTGCAAAGTCCCTTATTTCCAGGGGAATATCAGATGCCGGGAAGTCGGAGTTCGACGTTCCTCACTGACCCCGGCAACTGCTGACGTTATGGAGTCTCGCCTCGACGGAGTGTGTGCCGAGTTGGTCTCGGCAACTGCTCTTTCAACATTTGAAACGTTTTCTTTGAAAGGAGCCAAGATGGCAGATGCACCCAAGGCCATGAGCAAGACCGAAACCCTGAACGCTTTGGCGGAAGCTTCGGGCGTGGGCAAGAAAGAAGTCAGCGCCGTGCTGGACGCTCTTGCCGAACTTGCGACCAACCAACTGAGCAAGAGGGGACCGGGCATCTTCACGATTCCCAACGTCCTGAAGCTCAAAGTTCGCGCGAAGCCCGCCACCAAGGCCACCACCCGCCCCGACCCCTTCAACCCGGGGCAGATGATGCAGGTCAAGGCCAAGCCGGCTTCACGACAAGTCAAGGCGACGATCCTCAAGAAGTTCAAGGACTCCGTCTAGTCCGGTTGGCAGGGGTTCACGAACCTCGCCCAACGAATACGCTGAGTTCATGCCCCCCGGTGGAATGTCCCCCGGGGGTCAGTCGTTTGTACTCATCTCGAATGAGGCCCATTGTGACTGCTCACGCAATCCAGCGACGTGACTTCCACAAGCTCGCCTTGGCGACTTTGGGTGCCACCGCATTGCCAAGTTTCAGTGACACCGTCGCTGCCGCCGATGATGCGACACCGAGTGACGACGAGTTTCGACCGCACTACATCGTCGCCTCCTGCATGTACGGCACCTCTCCATTGGAGGAAATCCTTCTCGAAGTTCCCAAGTGTGGCGCAAGCCATATCGAGATCTGGGCCGAGCCGCATGGCCGACAGCGCGAAGAGATCGACGAACTCGGAATCGAACGCGTGCAAGAGTTGCTCGCGGCCAATCAAGTGCAGTTGGGAGCCTTCACCTGCTTCAAGTACGGCATCTTCAACATGCAGGGGGAGATGGACCTCGTCAAACAACTCGGCGGCGATCTGGTCATCTGCAACTCTCGCGGTCCGCGCGATCTCGAAGGCGACGCTCTGCGTGCGGCCGTCACTGAGTTCGCTGACGAACTCAGACCGCACGTCGAATATGCCGAGTCGGTCGGCATCACCATCGGCGTCGAGAACCACAGTGGCGGATTGATCAGTTCTCGTGACTCGATCTTGATGTTGCTCGACCTCATCCCATCACCATTCCTCGGATTGGCAATGGCACCCAGTCATCTGCCGCAGGATGAAGAAGTCATTTCGGGCATGATTCGCGATCTCGGCCCCCGTGTGGTGAGTCTGCAGGCTTGGGAATTCGGTGACGGCTTCATCGGCGATCTCCCAAAGGAAAGCCAGATGTTGCAGCTTCCGCATCGCGGACCGCTCGACTGGACAGCGATGATGCGAGCCCTGAAGGAGATCGATTTCGCCGGCCGAATCGAGGTCTTCATGCATCCGACTCCTCGAGGGATTCCCATTCACGACACAACCGCCGAGGTCACTTCCGAAATCAACGCCAGCCGGGCATATTTGGAAGCGTGCCTCGCGAATGCGTGAGGCCAGGAATTTGAGTGTGCGACCGATTCGAGTGTGCCACTGGCTTTGCCAGTGTTTCACGGTGGAGAGTCTCATTCGTTTCGGCACTGGCAAAGCCAGTGGCACGCTCGTCTCTTGATTTGAAACCATTGTGGACGAGCACCGTTCTCAACCATCATCTGCCGCGACGACGACCGAGGCTACGCCACTTCAGCGGCCGGTCGACAAGTCGGGCGACCGCATCCGCCGCATGTTTGGCGGCATCGCGCACCGCTACGACTTTCTGAATCACTTCCTCTCGCTCGGCATCGATATCCGCTGGCGGAACTACACCGTGCGGTCGATCGAGTTACGAGGGGATGCTCCGATCCTCGATGTCTGCACCGGCACCGGCGATTTGGCGATTGCATTCTGGCAATATGCGAAACAGAAAATCGCAGTGACTGGCGTCGACTTCACTCCCGAGATGCTGGCGCTCGCCCGTGATAAGGCGGCGAAACTCAAACGCAACGACGATGCTGCAGCGTTGGAATTCCATGAAGGTGATGCCCTCCATCTCCCGTTTGCAGACAATCAGTTCCAGATCGTCTCGGTTGCCTTCGGGCTGCGAAACGTCTCCGACACGGTCGGTGGCCTGAAGGAGATGGTCCGCGTTTGCCAGCCGGGCGGTACGGTCGCGATACTCGAATTCTCAATGGCGAAAAGCAAAGTCATCGGCGGCCTTTACCGCGCCTACTTCCATCATCTGCTCCCCCGCGTCGGCCAATGGTTCTCGAAGAGCGACGACAGTGCCTACAGCTACCTTCCCCAATCGGTCGCACAATTCCCCGACGGCGAGAAGCTGACAGGCCTGATGCAGGAATGCGGCCTTGTCGAGACGAGCTTCAAGCCCCTCACCTTCGGTGTCGCGACGCTCTATCTGGGACGAAAACCAAACGAAGCTCACACGTAGTCCGTGAATTGAATACGAGCTGCGCACGCAGTAAGCGGCTCATTTCGCAAATCAATCCGGCTTACTGCAGTCCCAACAGTTCGCTCACCGGATACCCCGGTCCCAGATGCGAGATGTCGCGTTGGAAGACCACTTTTGCGGGAGTCTGGGAGCCGTCGATCACTGCTTCCACACGCGCGATCGGGCCGCCGGAATCGTAGTGTCCCAGAACTTGAACCGAATGGACATCGCCCCTGGAAGTGATGAAGCGATCGAGCTGTCGCATGGTCACGAGGTCGGCGTATCCCTGGATAAAGACCCAGCCCGTCGTCGCCTGCATCTCCGACATCGATGCCAACGGCTGACCATCCGCGTCGATGGGACGTTGTGAAATGATCGTGCGGGCCAGATCCTCGGTCATGCCGGGAATGCCGAGCATCACTTCCAGACGTGCCTGATTGATGTTGATGCGGCCGTCGATGAACTCGACCGACGACGTGCTGAAATCCTGAAACAGTGCCGGCAGACTCGTCATCAGATCGCCGTCGCTGCTGTTCCAGGGACTGATGATGGTCTCCGAGACGCCGTCGATGTCCGCCAGCACCTCGGCGTCGATCAGTTCGTACAACGAATCGATGTTGGTCGTCGCGGGCTTTGTCAGGTCCATGCCGGCACGCGTCGTCGTTGTCCCCTCGTTCGAGAAGGCTGCTTCGACAACGCCTTGAGCAAGGTTTTCAAGCGCGCGATCCATGCTGGTGTTCCCGGTTGTGGTGGCATCATCCATGCCGGTGTCGTCGAGTGGCACGAAGTTCGTTGCCCCGTACAGGCGGTAAGCGACGACGAAGCGGGCGATCTCTTCGCCGTACAGTTCGTTGATCTCGTCGAACAGTTCGGTCATCAACGGCTGATTGACGTCGATCTTCGGCGAGCCGTCGATCATTAGATTCGATTCACGGCTGAAGCCTGTCATGTACGCCCGCCAGCCCAGTTCGAGGATGCCGTCGGCGTTGTCGAGCGGAGGACTGACATCCCCATCGTTCTCGTTGGGATCGAGCAGGCCGTTGCGATTGAGATCTTCTCCGTAGACGAGTTCGGGGGTTACCCCTTCGACCATCAATAATTCTTCGATCGACGTGATCGGCCGATTGGCGGCGTCGTAGGCAGGCGAGTAACTCTGATAGACGTCGCTTTCCGCGCCGAATTGACGGGCCTCTTCGTCAGAGTCGACCCAGTCGAGGATGGCATCGGCGATCGAATCGGTCATGCCCGGCAACGGGAGCAGCAGGGCACGGGCATCTTCCTCTTCCAGATCGAGATTCGGAATGATGTTCACATTGAGCTTCCCCGACTCGTCGACCGTTCCATATCGCACTTGAGTGTAGGTGGCGTCGTGCTCGGAAGGGGCGATAAGTGTGAACCGCGACTGGGCTCTCGTCTCGGCGTCCTCTCGCATGATGACGCCCGCGAACATTGTGGGATTGTGAAACAGATTCTCGGTGACGATCTCCTCGCGATTACTCAGCAGCGTCGCCAGGTACTCGACTCCCGAATCGGCCGATGCCTGGGACTGTGCCAGCCTGCTGGCGCGGTCGGTGGCCGTCGCCTCGATCAGCATGAACTCGACGAAGGTGTACGCTCCCAGCGTGAGCATCACGATCACGATCAGCACGGTGATGAGTGCGCTCGCACGCCGACGGTTCATGTGCTGCAATCGTGTCGTTCTCAATTCCTCTCCAATTCCTATTCGCGACTCGCTACTCGCTCGCTCTCAGATTCTGCAGGAAGGCCAGCAGATCACGCAACTCCTCTTCCGTCAATCTCCCTTCCAGTCCTTTGGGCATGATCGAAGTGTCACTCGGTTGCAGTTCTTCGATCTCATCCCGCCGAATGCGGATTTCCCGCAGGTCTGATCCTCGCAGGACCACGGTATCAGTCGTTTCCCGCGTGATGATCCCCGCATGAATATGCCCCTGTTCCGTGGCAACGACGAACGGCTCGTACCCCCGGGCGAAACTGCTGCTCGGGAAGACGATCGACTCGATCAGGTCTCTGGCCTGCCGACTGGCGCCAATTGTCGACAGGTCGGGACCGATCAAAGTCCCTTCCCCTTGAACCCTGTGACAGCTCGCGCAGGCCGCTCTTTGACTGAAAAAGAGGTACCTTCCGCGAGACGGATCCCCTCCTTCGGCAAGTTCGGTCAATTCGTCAATCCGCTGAGCCTGCTCGGCCGTCGCCTGACGCAGTTGCTCGATGAGCGGTTGGGCGTGATCCCGAATCTCCTGCGAATACCCGGCGAGCGTGCGTTCCAGCACTTCGGGAGAGACGGGCAGGTTCGTCCCGATGTCTTGCAGGGATTCGACAAACAGATGCCCGTGCCGGGTGTCCCGCTCGTAAATCGGAAAGAGTGCTGCCGCCGCCACTGGACCGAACTCTTCCAACGACGCAGCCATGCCGGCAATCTGACAGTCCTGCAGTTCGTGAATCTGCGTCAGTCCCGCGGCGATGCGCAACTTCTCGCTGATCGAGGCTTCTGTGTTTGTCAGCCGATCTCTCAGGAATCCGTACAGCGGCGCATCGAGGTCCGGCATCCGTGGGGCGACGGCCGCGAACGCGTCGACGCGTACCATCAGCGACTCGGCATCATCGTGAGCCAGGGCGAGGAGCTGTTCATCGAACTCGGTGACCTGCTGAGCAGCCACGATCCGCACTCCCATCAGCCGCTCGGATTCGTTGAGTGATGAAAGAACTGCTGACATCGGTTCCGACCACACTTCGGGCCAGGCGTCGAGATCCGCGCTCTCCATCACTTCGAGCAATGTGAGACGACCTGGTTCCGAAGTTGTTTCGCCGGCGAGAGTGTCCTTGATCAACGATTGCACGGCTGCCTCACTGGCCCTTGCCGTCAAGAAACGACGGATGATGGCCAGCCGGTCGGCCTCGATCTGTTCAGCACTCATCCACTCTCGCATCATCTGCACGACGCCGTCGGACCAGCCTTCGCGATGACTGATGACCTCCAGCACCGCCTCCTGCAAGGCGGCATCTTCAGTGTCGAGCAAGGGCAGGACGTCGTCGCGAGTGAGATCGCCGGACTCCATTTGGTCGAGTGCGATGAGGGCAGCTCGCTGTCGCCGAGGGTGATTCGCCTCGAGTCCCTCTCTTGTCGCAGCGGCATTGTTGATCGAGATGAGTGCGTGAATGACGGCATGATCGATGAATGGATCGGGGTCGCTACCCGAAAGGATCTCCCACATGATCATCACTTCATCGACGGGAAGCCGCGACGATTCATCCGAAACTCCTTTCAACGTCTGCATCAGTCGGTAGGGGGGCATTCCCATGATCAATTCTGATTCAGCCTGTATACCACTGGCGATGGCGGCAGGTTCAAGGGAGTGACTGGTATCCCGCCGTATCCGATAGATCGCCCCGGCGATCTCGGGCTTGGCGATCTGTGATGTGGGGCAGCCGATGCGGAACCAGCCGCCGGTGTCGATCACAAGCAATGAGCCATCAGGAGCTTCGATCACGTCGGTCGGATGGCAATCAGGATCCTCGCTGACCATGAAGTCGGTCGACTCCGCCACGCGAAAGGTTGCAGCTGCGCGTTCGACGACAGTCCTCACAACACGATGTGTGTTGAAGTGCGTCACGAAGAACAGTTCCTGGTCGGCATCCGGCGCTCGATCCACGAGCGCATCGCCGCGATACCGCGTCATCCCCGACACGGCGACATGCCCATAGTTGTGAATGGGGTCAAGCAGTCCGCCGGTCCAGGGAAACTCGGCGATGCAATCCTGCTGATCGACCCGCGGATAGACGCCGCCATGCACCCAGTGCACCAGACAGTCACCACGCGGGTTGGCGTAGAACAGATTGCAGGTGCCGATGACTTCGCCTGTCGGCCAGAAGTCGACTTCGACCGGGTTGTCCATCCCTCCGCCGCACAGGACGCGAACATCACTCCCGTCGGGCAGACAGGAAAAGATGCGCGCCGCTTTCCCCTGGCTGACGATGTTCCCGTCGGCATCAAAGAACTCATGCCCATGTCGGCCGTCGCACCAGTAGAGTCGACCATCTGGTGAAAGAAACGGTCCATGTATGTCGGCCGCGTTGCCATTGAAGCCGAACGAATTGACGATCTCCGTCCGCTGGTCGCACACGCCATCCCCATCGGTGTCGTCCAGCTTCCACAGGCTGGGCGGGCTGCATGTGTAAATCGAGCCATCGAGCCACAGGCATCCCTGGGGAAACACCAGCTTGTCGGCGTAGGTCCACGAGTTGTCGAAGACACCATCGCCATCGGTGTCTTCCAGCACGCGAATCGTATCGAGCGGGTCGGCCAGCAACTCGGCGGCAGGTCGATTGGTGCCAGCAGACTCACAGACATAGAGCCTTCCCTGATCATCGAAGCACCCCAGCATCGGATGCTCGACCAGCGGGTAGCCGGCAACAAGTTCAACAATGTACCCGTCAGGAACCGTGGGCAGCGACTGGGCATGAACGACTTGTATGCACGTGATGCACGCAAACAGCATCATGGCCGACGAACGCAAAGAAATCGCCATCGCGAGCACTCCCCGAGGTGGAACGGCAGCATTTGCGTCCATCTTACGCCGGGGACACATCGCAGCGAAAGCGCAACCCTTCACTCTGCTGGAGTTCGAAACGCCTTCGTGCAATCGCCAAGTCGTGGCAGCTTGAGATCTTGCCCCTCTCTTTCAACAATAGGGGTCGTTCACAAGTTTTCACATGCCCTGGAGCACTCGACATGGCTAATGCTGTTTCTGAAATTCAAGCCCTCACCGCTGCTCAATTCACGACTCCGAAGAAGTTCACCGAGTTCTGCCACAACGGCGGCAAGCCGCTCGGCGGTATCATCGGAGGCGAGAGCATCTCCGGTTCGATGAATGCCACGTTCCAGACCGTCGACCCGGGTTCATCGGAACTCCTCGCGACCGTCTGCGAGATGGGTGAAGCCGAAGTCTGGCAGGCTGTCGATGCCGCGACGCGGGCCTTTCATGGTGATGGCGGCACCGGCTGGAGGAACTTCGATGTCGAAGAACGCATCGCCCTCGTCAACAAGCTCGTCGAACTCTGCGAGCGCGATCGCGATGTGCTGCTTGCCTGCGAAATCCGCGACGGTGGCAAGGTCTCGGAACTCGCGGAAGGTGACTTCCAGCAGATTCGTAACACAGCCGACTACTTCGTCGGTGTCGCTCGCAAGATCGCCCTGGGTGACGGGGCATCCATGCAAGTGGCCGACGGCGTGCAGGGCTTTACCTATCGCGAGCCTTGGGGCGTGGTGGCAGGCATCATCCCCTGGAACTATCCGATCGTGCTGACGTCGTGGTTCATGTTCCCTGCGCTCCTTTCGGGGAACACGATTCTTATCAAGCCGGCTGAAGACACACCTCTGTCGGCACTCTACATCGCGAAGCTCGCCGAGGAAGCCGGCTTCCCACCGGGTGTGATCAACGTCCTTCCCGGACGTGGCGAGATCACCGGTCAATGCATCGCCGAGCATCCTGGCGTGCGGTACATCTCCTTCACTGGTTCACCTGGAGTGGGTCAGGCCATCTTGCGGACCTGCGATACTCACGGCACCCGCATGAAGCGCGAAATGGGTGGGAACGGCTCGGCCATCGTGCTGGGGGATGCCGACCCCGAACTCGTCGCCCGCATGATCGGTCGTTACACCAATCAGCACTACGGTCAGACGTGTTGCACCATTCACCGAGTGTACGTCGACAGTAAGATCGCCGATGACTTCGTCGATGCCCAGAAGTCATTCTTCGAAGGCTTGAAGATCGGTTATCAGGCTGATGCGGGGACGCAACTTGGTGCAGTCGTGAACCCGACGCAACGCCGACGCATTCTGTCGGCTCAACAACAGACCGTGGCTCGCGGCGGTCAGGCGATTCTGTCGGGTGGCGTGGCCGAGGTGAAAGGGAAGAACGGCTACTACCTGAAGCCCGCTCTCTATCGCACCATGCCCGGCGTCGACTGCAATCCGCAAGAGGTCTTCCACACGTTTGCGACAATCTGTCCGGTGACATCGGCCGAGCAGGCTCTGCAGCTTGCCAACAGTTCGCCTTACGGACTCGGTGCCAGCGTCTGGACCAAGGATGTGCAGCGCGGCGTCGAACTCGCCAAGCAATTCCGCGACGGCACCGTGCAGGTCAACTGCCACAACTCGATCGCCTACGGCCTCCCCTACGGCGGCCAAGGCATTTCCGGCGGCCCCGGCGGCGGCGTCAACTGCGAAGACACCTTCCGCGACTACACCCAGGTGAAGGCGGTGTACGTGGCGGAGTATCCAGGTTGAGCTGCAGCGACGTCCATTTTTTCTCTCAGATCATTAAGCCTTCAGTCGATGACTGGAGGCTTTTTGACGCGCCAGGCAGAAACCCATAACGGTGCCAAGTCGAGAATCCTTTCGTGAGGCAATCGCTTTCGGCTCGATTGGCGGCATCCACGAATCGGTCGAGCGTGACGGGGGCCAGGTTCACGTTCATCATGAAGGATGAATACGCCAATGAGGCCGCGAGGCGGCTGGCATCGCGCGCCCACGGTGGGACATGGCGGGGAATTGTTTGTCCGCTCCGTGTCGGCGTCCCGCCAGATTCGGGTGAAATTGCTGCCACCAGCGTTCGGAATTGTCTTCGGTCCACGCCTGTGTGTTATCGTCTCACGCTGCGATCGAGCTTTCTTGATGAGTTGGCGCGATGCTTCTTGCTACATCGGACTTGGTCGATGTATGCTAACACAGGGCCACGCTGCAGATGTTGGTGGAGCATCACATTGTGCACCGATGGGCTCGGTCGACTTTGTGAGGCAGATCATGTTGAGGTCGCTCTCCATGAATGGAACATGCGCGGCGTGGATCCGTTGGGTCATGCTGGCACTGCCTCTTACGGCCTCACCCATCAACGCGATTGCTGACGACTCCGAATCGCTCGTGCCGTCTGTATTCGTCGAGCGGTACTGTGTCTCTTGTCATGGCAACGACGGAGCGGAAGCGCATCTCAACATCGAGCAACTGGCCGCCGAGGGGGACATTTCGCAATCATTCCGCGACTGGGAACGTGTCGCACGTATGCTGGAAGAGCGGCAGATGCCACCTGCCGACAGCGAGCAGCCGACGGATGCGGAACGCGAGGCGATGGTTTCGCGAATCCGTGGCGACCTGAACACCTACGTCGAACTGCACGCCGGGGATCCCGGGCCGGTGGTGATGCGACGACTGACGAGTGCTGAATATCGATATACGATCAATGATTTGACCGGCCTCGATCTGGCGACCAGTGACGACTTTGGCGGAGACGGCGTCGGTGGAGCGGGATTCACTAACTTCGGTGCCGCGCAATTCATGCAGGATGCCACGCTTGAATGGTACCTCGATGCGGCGCACGAGATCGCTTCTCACGTCGTTGTCGGAGCGGGACCGCTCGAGTTTTCGGAGCACCCCGGCTCGACCGGCCAGGAATTGATGGCCATTCAGCGGATCTTGAACATCTGCAGCGAACTTGGAATCCGCACGGCGGCCGGTGAAGGCGCGGAACCGATTGGCCTGCATCGTTATCCTGCGGCTTTTTTTGTCGCTTGGCGGTATCGCTATCGCGATCAACTCGGACTCGGTGACAGTTCACTGGAAGATCTCGCGCGTGCTGAAGGGTTACCTCCGCAGTTTGCAGAGCATGTCTGGAAGGTGTTGTCGGATGGACCAGCCTCTTTTCCAACGTCATTGATCGTTTCTGCATGGCACGTTCTGCCTGTACCCGATGGCACGGAAGAGACTCTGGCGGAGACTCGTGCGTCGTGTGATCAACTCTACGCGCTTCTCCGCGAATGGCAGAGCACACTGGCGGCCGCCTCCGACAACGAGGAAGAGTCACCAGTCTTAACCGATGGTGTGATGGAAGTCGTGTCGACACATTCCTTCACAGCCGAGATCGACTGGAACCGAGGATCGCGACAGGCGGAGGTGATGCTCGAAGTACTTTCGGCCCGGAATGAGCCGCAACCGGGTACGATTGTCGTCTGGGAGAACCCTCGCATTCGATTTCGCTCGCGCGCCAGCGGGGCCGAGGATACGGTTCCGTTGAAAGTCGCTCTCACTTCAGAGAGTGCGGGACTGCTGTCGTTCGGTCGACATCCGACAGACGCCACGATCGGATCGGAAGACTTTGCGATTGCGGGACCGCAGTCTATCAGATTGCAGTTACAAGTTCCTGCCGGCGCAACCAGCGCGCGACTTCAGGTCGACGTCAGACTCGATCTGGAGCATGGTGAAAGCGGCGTCGTGCGGTGTCGCTTTTCCGATGGTGCCGTCGAAGGCGAGACCGCCGCCGAGACGGGTTCGAGTTCGGTACTGCTCGCTGATCCTCATGGTCCAGGCATCGACGACTGGCTGGCCGGCACGGCCGAGTTTGCGAGGTTGCTGCCGGAAGTGACGCATCGCGAGCCGGTCCCGTCCGACCGCGACCCGATCCCCGCGCCATTCGACAATACGTACAATCAGAATGAGCGAACAGTGTTTCACACGCGGATCAAGTATCACCGCGACGACGATTTCCTCGTCCATTACATGCTGGATGACGCCGCGCGCGCGAGTCTGGACGTCGCCTGGACCGACTTGTTGACCAGTTTCGACTATCACGACGAGTATCTGCAGTTTGTCGCCCGCAAGTACGATGTTGATCTTGGTGGGCGCACGATTGCCGAACTTGATGGTGCGTGGATCGAATCGCTGCCGGATGAGCCTCGAGCCTATTTTGCCGCGTTGCGGGACGAATACCGGACCATGCACGCTGCACTGGAAGCCGCGGAAACTGGACACGTCGAGGATGTTCTGGAATTCGCCGAGCGCGCCTGGCGTCGCCCGCTTTCGAGTGATGAGCAACAACGACTGCGGCAATTCTATTCAGCTTTGCGAAACGACCACGACCTGAATCATCCCGATGCGATTCGCATGTCGCTCGTTCGTGTTCTCGTCTCCCCCGAATTCGTGTACCGGGCGGAACCGAATGTCGATTCGGAGGGCGTCGTTCCACTCTCCGATTGGGAATTAGCGAATCGGCTCAGCTTTTTTCTGTGGTCATCAATTCCCGACGACGAACTGGCAGACGCGGCACGGGCAGGAAGATTGCAAGACCCCAACGTGCTCGAAGAACAGACGCGGCGCATGCTGTGCGATCCCCGTGCTGAGCGGCTGGCACGCGAGTTCTTTGGACAGTGGTTCGGCTTCTATCAGTTCGATCGATATCGTGGCGTCGACCAGCAGCGGTTTCCCGAGTTTGACGATGCGCTCAAGGCGTCGCTGCATCAGGAATGTGTCGCGTTTTTCACATATCTCATCCGGGAAGATCGGCCGATTGATGAGATTCTCTTTGCAGACTACACATTTCTGGACGAACGACTCTCGAAGCACTACGGCATCGATGATGTTGAATTTGAAGAGGACGACTTCGCTCTCGTCACGAACATGAGCGCACATCAACGCGGCGGATTGCTGGGAATGGGAGCCGTGCTGACGGCGACGTCGGCTCCGCTCAGGACCAGCCCGGTGCGTCGCGGGGATTACGTCTTGAGGCGCGTGCTGGGGACTCCGGTGCCGCCCCCGCCGGCCGACGCTGGTTCCATTCCCGCCGACGATGTGCGGGCAGACGGGCTTACGGTTCGCGACAGGCTCGACGCCCATCGGCGAAATGCGAGTTGTGTCAACTGTCATTCGAGAATTGATCCCTTGGGGTTTGCTCTGGAGCATTTCGACGCGCTCGGCCGCTGGCGGGAGACATATGGCGACGGACAACCGATCGAACCCTCGGGCGTCCTCAGCGATGGCGCGGAAGTCGTTGGCTGGAACGGGCTGCTGGGCTATCTCCATCAGGAGAAAGAACTGTTTCATCAGACGTTCTGCACCAAACTCTTGAGTTATGCCTTGGGGCGTTCGGAATTGCTTTCCGACCGGTTGCTTATCGAACAGATGATGAAACAAATGGAAGACGACGGCCACTTCGTGTCGGCCGTCGTACAGATCGTGACCAGCAGGCAGTTTCGTGAACAGCAAGCGCGCCCGGAGAGTTTTGCAGGTGGGGACTGATCATGCGTGAGAATCGAAAACGACCGGCGACGGCTTCTCGGAGAAGTTTTCTGCGTGGGGCGAGTGGTTTCGCCCTGGCGTTGCCCTGGATGGAATCACTTCCGCTTGAAGCCGCTCAGAACGAGCCGCTTGCCGCGGCTGACGTCAGTCGTCCGCCTGTGAGAATGGGTTGTCTTTTCTTCTCCAACGGTGTCGAGCCGGCACATTGGTGGGCGCGTGAGTCGGGCGGATCGATGGAGCTCGGCGAATCGCTGGCTCCGCTCCGGCCATTTACCGATGAGATCGTCTTTCTTCGCGGGTTGTTCAACGAACAGGCCGTGCGGCATACCAGCGCGCATTTGGGGCGAATGCCCAACTTGCTGTCGGGGGCGTGGGTCAGCACTGATCAGAACGAGATTCGCGTCGGCAAGTCGATGGATCAGCTTCTCGCCGAGCGCATCGGTTCGCGGACGGCAATTCCCAGTCTTGTTCTGGGCGTCGAGCCGACCGAACTGAGGTTGGAGGACGGCTTGTCGATGATCTACGGGTCGTGCATCTCGTGGGAGAGCGACACGAAACCGGCGATGAAGGAGATCTATCCCGCGCGCGTCTACGACTTGCTGGTGGGTGGCAGCGGCCATCGGCAACGCGATTTGAGTGTGCTCGATGAGGTGTTGGAAGACGCTCGAAACCTCGAACGACGGATCAGCGCGTCCGATGGAGCGAAACTCGACGAGTTTATGGAGTCGATCTGGGATATCGAACAGAGAATCACCCGCGCCTCGCAGGATGGCCGCCTCGAAGGTTGGACTCCCTCACTTACGGAGCCGAACATACCTCGGCCGGGTGATCCGCTGCCGCAAGATGTTCCAGAGCATATGCGTTTGATGCTGGATCTGATCGTCCTGGCGTTTCAGATGGACAAGTCACGCATCGCGACATGCATGCTGAATAACGATCTTTCGCAGATGAATTTCGGGTTCCTGGAAGGGGTACAGGGGAGTCTGCATCTCGATCTGACGCACAACGGCCGCGATCCGGAACTGGAGGCGATGTATCTCAAGACTAACCAGTTCCATTTGCAGCAGTTCGCTTACCTCATCGAAAGGATGCAGACTGTCCAGGAGGGCGACGGGACACTGCTCGACAACTCGCTTTTGCTCTGCTGCTCGAACCTGCTCAATGGTGATATCCATCAGGCGGATGAAATGCCGATGGTGCTCGCGGGGCGGGGCGGCGGAAGTCTGGAAACAGGCCGCATTCTGGACGTTCTGCAACAACCTGCGGAGGACCGCAGGGCGTGCAGCCTGTATCTTTCGCTGATGAACCGGATGGGTTTGCCATTGTCTTCGTTCGGAGACGCGGATCGTGAACTGGCGGGTCTGTAGATCCGTTGTTAGTGTTGCCCGCATTCCATTCATCAGCAGAGATGGAATGTGACCCGAACCAGAGACATCAATGATTGAAATTGACCTGACGGGCAAGACCGCGATTGTGACCGGGGGCGGCACCGGAATCGGACGCGCGACAATTTCAATGCTGCACCGCGCTGGAGCCAGCGTCGTCGTCAATTATTTCCGTGATGATGCCGGTCTTAATCAACAGACTGCGGAAGAACTGGCCGCCACATTGGGGCCGCGCGCGATTGCCCTTCAGGCCGATGTCAGAAACGCCGGCGAGATCGAGGGGATGTTCACGGCGGCGATCGAGCACTTTGGGGGCGTCGACATCGTCATCAACAACGCGGCCGTTCTGCGCGATCGCACGATCAGGAATATGTCCGATGGCGAGTGGCAGTCCGTCATCGATACGAATCTCACGGGGGTCTTCAACGTCAGCCGCTGTGCCGCGACACGGCTGCGCGATGGTGGGCGTATCATCAGTCTCGCGTCGATCTCCGGGGTCATTGGCTTTTTTGGGCAGAGCAACTATGCAGCCGCAAAAGCCGGTGTGGTGGCGATGACGAAAGTACTCGGCCTGGAATTGGCGCGGCGCAAGATCACCGTCAACGCGGTGGCCCCGGGAGTTGTGCTCACCGAAATGGGGAAGTCGATCCCCGAAGACAAACGCAAGAAGATGCTGGAGCAGATTCCGATGGGTCGGTTTGCCGAGCCTGAGGAACTGGCAAGCGTCATCTTGTTTCTGGCCAGCGATCTCGCGAGTTACGTCACCGGACAGACCCTGCACGTCAACGGCGGCTGGTGGGCGGCATGATAAATTGGCCGCGTGCAGCCCATCACGACGATTCTGCCAACAATTCACGCCGATAACGAACAACTTGCAAAGGGGGGCCAAGTGAATTGGTGCTGGTCTTTCCATCGAGTTCAAAACCGCGACGTTCGTAGAAACGTCGAGCACGTGCATTCGCTTCCAGTACCCAGAGAGTGACGACGACGAAGGATTGGCCCGAGAGGTCATCAGCCGCGAACTCATACAGCATCGTGCCTATCTGATTGCCCCAGGAGTCGGGATCGACGTAGATCGCGATGATCTCGGCGACTAATTCAGGATCGCAATCATCGTCGCGCGCCGGTCCGTACGAAACGAAGCCGACGATCTTACCGTCGCGTTCCGCGACAGCAGTCTTATTCGTTGACTCCGTGAGTGTCCACACCCATTGAGCCTCGCGCGATTCCAGCGAAAGGCTCATTAAGAAGTCGTCTGGAAACAGGTCGGCATATGCTGATTGCCATGCCGCGATGTGTACCCGCGCGATATTGGCCGCATCACGTGGCTGGGCGGGCCGAATGAGCATGGAAGTGGAGGCGTGAAGGGCGAAGCTATGTGAGCGACTACGTCTCGACATTGTACCAGGGTCACTCATCCGGCAATAATGGGTTCGATGTCCGCAGGAGCCGATTCGATGAATGACACATCCTACACACCTGTCTCAAACGCCTCGGTCGCGTCGGTGGTGTTTGCCGCCGTCAGCCTCGCCGGCTTCGCAATTCCCGCCTTCGCGGCGTTCGCCGTGCCGGCCTGCGTCTTCGGAGTCATCGCACTTGAAGGACACCTCCAGGTACGGGTTTCGGGGGCGCACGCTGGCCATTGTCACCGTGCCGGCATCGCTGATGATCGCACTCGGGACGCCATTCGTTGAAGTGGCGCTCTATCGCTCCGAAGCGCCTCCCGGATATGCCCGAGTCAACTTCTCGCGAGATCTGGACGAGCACGTCGGGCAGCCGGTCTGCATCAAAGGTTTCGCATTGTTTGAGAATGCGGACAGATGCGATCAATTCGCCCTCACACCCAACGGCTCGAATTACCGGGGCGCGCCGATTGTTGTCGTTCAACTAGCGAATGGCGACCTCTGGGAATGGACGAACGATGGTGTTGCTGTTTCGGGAACGCTCGAACAGATTCCGCCGAGTGATGAAATCGAAGACTACCCGCGATATGTCTTGCGCGACGCGATCGTGCGTCCATCACGCACGCTCTATCAGCTGTCCGCCCGCTCGGCGAAGGATTGCTGAGTCACACGTCGCTCCGGCGAGCATGTCACTCCCAGCCGATGTGGTACTTCAAGTCTTCATCGAAGTTCTTCCATCGGGTGACGTAGTAGCCACCGTGGACTTTTTCGACGTGCCGCGGACGAAAGACATTGAGCCGTTGGATTCGCTCAATTGGAAGTTCGGCTTTGAACCGACTTGCGATGGCGATCATGAACACTTTGCGACCTGCTAAGACCTCAACGCGTGTCTTGAGAGGTATCGTAAGGAGCCGCTCTTTCTCAGGGATTCGCTTGCCGCGCCAATTCAGTATGGCGAAGACCGGGTCGAAACCGACTTTCTTAGTGCCGAAGTGATGCACGACATGCATCACGATCTGTCGGCCTGATGGCATCCGATAGGCGAACAACTCATCAATCGGCCAGTTGGTCTTGGGCTCAATGAAGCGTTGACGGGGTGCTCGCGGCCGCTTCACCGTCGACTTCCCAGACGTATCGGCTGCCTGCAACTTGGCCCGCAACCGCAGGAGCGCGGATTTGCGGCCCCGGTACAGGCTGCGATCCTCGTTTGCTTCCCACCGTTTCAGGTCATCTCCCCGGTCGATGATGGCGATCGCTTTAGACTTGACCGACTTCTGCAGACAGCAATGATCGCATTGCAACGAAGCGAGCGCCAGCCAGACGACGGGCCCATCCTCTTCGTCATTCAGCGCGGGCTGCCAGTCCCGAAGCACGGTGCGCGTCGTCTCGGCGGCCGATTTGCCTTGTCCGAGAAGATCTCGAAACTGGCAACGCACATCGCAGGCGACGTCGTCGCTGAAGATACCCGTACCCCAGCTTCCCATGTTGTCTTCCTCATTCCGTCTCTGGAATCGTGAGATTGCCGTCCAATCGTAGCTCAAGAGTGTTTGAGATGCAGTCGTGGCCGCGTGGCATGAGAGGGCCTGCATCGCGAAGCGCGCATTGCCTCGGCATGGAAACCGCATAGAATGCGCCCGAACGAAATTTGAACGACAACCTCCGTAATCGCTCCTGATGATCCCTCTTCACGACAACATCCCGACACGCAATCCCGCAGGGATGAACTACGGCATCATCGCGGTGACGGCGCTCGTGTTCTTTGCGCAGTTGGCCGAGAACCCAGATGGGCCAACGCTGGTCGAACGATTCGGAATGATACCCGCCCGCGTCAGCGATCCGGATGCCGAGATCGAAATACCGATTGCCATTGAGGAGCGGCAAGGGCCACGCGGGCCAGAGACCGTAGTGATTACGCGCGAGGCCGCCCCTTCACCGGTTCCAGCGATTCTCACATTGCTGACTTGCGTCCTGCTCCACGGCGGCTGGATGCACTTTCTGGGGAACATGTGGTTCTTGCACATCTTCGGCGACAATGTCGAAGATCGGCTGGGGCATTTTGGCTACGTCCTCTTCTACTGCGGGTGCGGCGTCGCGGCGAGCCTGGTCCATTTCGTGACCGACCCGCATTCGGCCATTCCAACGATCGGCGCCAGCGGCGCGATCGCAGGCGTGATGGGGGCTTATTTCGTCTGGTACCCGAAGGCGATGGTCAAATCGCTGATTCCGCTCGGGTACGTGATGCAGATCATGGTCATCCCCGCGCCGTTCTTTCTGGGGATCTGGTTCCTGTTGAACCTCTTTCAGGGTTCGATGGCTGTCGCAGGGACCGAAGCGACGGGCGTGGCTTGGTGGGCGCATGTCGGCGGTTTCGTTGCCGGTGCGTTGTTTGCGTGGATCTTGGGTTCGACGAAACTTATCCGACCACCCAACAACGAGCGGATGCCCGAGGCACAACGCATCGGAACCTATCGGATGGCACGCCGAGTGCCGTGAACCGATCGAAACCTTCTCAGTTCACGTTCCCCAGTAGCCGCCGAGCGAGTGATCGAATCTCGCTTCGGCGCCACGGTGGTCGGCGTCGACTTGTCCGTCGCGGAAGACCGTCTGCCCCATGATCCAGGTGCGCACAGGCAGTCCGGTGAGGGTGACGCCATGCCAGGGGCTCCATTTCGATTTCGTCAACTGTTCTTCGTTGCGAATCTTGTGTTGTCGGTGCAAGTCAACGAGTACGAGGTCGGCGTCGTAGCCTTCTTCGATACGACCTTTGTTGACGATGTCCCACACTCGGGCGGGGGCGTCGCACATCCAGGAAACGATCTGCTCCAGTGTGCAGTGACCGTGATGGAAGGCATCGAGCATCAACGCCAGTGAATTCTCAACCGCTGGCAATCCCGATGGCGATTCGGGATACGGACGGGCCTTTTCTTCCAAGGTGTGCGGCGCATGGTCGGTGGCGATGACTTGAATCCGTCCATCGTGTAACGCCTGCCAAAGTCCCTGCTGGTCGGCCTTCGTCTTGACCGATGGGTTCATCTGCACCAGTGAGCCGAGTCGGGGGTAGTCATCGATGCTGAAGAAAAGATGATGCGGACAAGCCTCAGCGGTGATCAGGCCATGGTGATTGCGAAAAAGTTCGGTTTCATCAGCCGTCGAAGTATGCAAAACATGAAAGCGATGCTTGTGTCTGACCGCCAGGTCGATCGACCGCTTCGTCGCGATGATAGCTGCCTGGTGGTCGCGAATCTTCGAGTGGTCGGCGTGTGACTTTCCTCCACCCAGCCGGTCGCGGTTGGCTCGCACCGTCGCTTCGTCTTCGCAATGAGCGCAGATGGGGAGCTTAGTTTCCGCGAAGATGCGTTCGAGCGCGTCTTGTTCATCCACGAGCAGGTCGCCCGTGCTGGAGCCGATGAAGATCTTAATTCCGGGCGTTCGCTTGGCCGTTCGCAGTTCCTCGACGTTGTCTGGCGTGGCTCCAATGTAGAAGCCGTAGTTGACGACACACTTCGAGGCGGCGAGTGCCAACTTGTCATGCAAGGCGGCCACACTTGTCGTGGTCGGTTTCGTGTTGGGCATTTCGAGGAAGGTCGTGACGCCTCCCTTGGCGCACGCGAGGCTGCCGGTGTGCAGGTCTTCCTTATGCGTGAGTCCCGGATCGCGAAAGTGAACCTGGTCGTCGATCACTCCGGGAAGGAGGTGCAGTCCGGTGGCGTCGACGACTTCATCGTGCGTGGCGGTCGCGGGAGGATCGATGTCGAGAATCTGCGTCCCATCAATCAGGACGTTCGCCTGAACGCTACCCGAAGGCAGGACGCATGTGGCGTTGCGAATCAGAGTGCGTGACATGGGAGGTGAGAGACGAGAGGTGAGAAAGTAGGTCAGGAGTCAGGAGTCAACGAAAGGCATCCGCGAAACGATCATCTCGTGTTCTTCGGCTCACATCGCATCCATGCACGCTTTCCGATGCGGAATGTTTTCATCGCGTCTCAGTAAGTGTATAGTTCGCGCGGTTGGCACACTCTCTCCAGTTTGACTTTTACCGACTGAAATTGCATGTTGAGTCCCGAAGGTACCCCGCAGCGCTGGTCCCCTGTTGACGCAGCCGAGTTCTACGACGTGCCGCGCTGGGGAAAAGGCTACTTTTCGGTGGCCGACAATGGCAATTTGCTGGTCCATCCCAATCGGAATCCTGCGAGGTCGATTGATCTGAAGGAGTTGATTGATCGCCTGCAACTTCGAGGTCTCGATCTCCCCGTGCTGGTGCGATTTAACGGCATCCTGCAAGATCGGCTCCGCGAGATCAACAATGCGTTTGCGCGGGCGATTCAGGAAAACGACTACAAGGGGCAGTACCGCTGCGTCTATCCGATCAAGGTGAACCAGCAGCAGGAAGTCGTCTCCAAGATCATCGAGTACGGCCGCGAATTCGGCTTCGGTCTGGAGGCCGGGAGCAAACCGGAATTGCTGGCCGTTGTTGCCATGACCGATCCGGGCATGCCTATCATCTGCAACGGCTTCAAGGATGACGAGTTCATCGAGATGGCGATGCTGGCCCAGAAGATCGGCCGACTTGTCATTCCCGTTGTCGAGAAGTACACCGAACTCGAAATGGTGCTGAAGTACGCCGAGAAGGTCGGTGTGCGTCCCCGCATCGGCATGCGGATCAAACTCGCCGCCCGTGGCTCGGGACGCTGGCAGTCTTCCGGCGGGTATCGCTCGAAGTTCGGCTTGACCGTGGGCGAGATTTTGAAAGGACTTGAAGAACTCGAACGTCGCGGCATGGCCGACTGCTTCAAGCTGCTCCATTTTCACATGGGAAGCCAGATCACGAACATCCGCATGCTGAAAGCGGCTGTCAACGAGGCGGCTCGCGTCTATGTCGACTTGGCGAAGCGTGGAGCCGGTCTGGAGTACCTCGATGTCGGCGGCGGACTGGGCGTCGACTACGACGGCTCACAGACAAACTTCGAGTCGAGCATGAACTACAACCTGCAGGAGTATGCTAACGACGTCGTCTATCACATCCTGACGATCTGCAACGAGACACAGGTGCCGCATCCGACGATTATCACCGAAAGCGGTCGGGCTGTCGCGGCGTTTCATAGCGCGCTGGTTTTCAGCACTCTCGGCGTGGCGGAGCAGGGAAATGGCACGACCATCCCCACCACGATGCCGGAGGAATATGAGCAGCCGCTACATGATCTACTGATGACGTACAACGATGTCACCGCCCGCAACTTGCTCGAAGCCTTTCATGACGCGCAACAGGCGCTCGACATGGCCCTGAACCTCTTTAGTGGAGGTTACATGTCGTTACCGCAGCGCGTACTGGCGGAGGACATGTACTTCGCGATCTGCAACAAAATCAATCGGCTCGTAAAGGACTTGGATTTCGTTCCCGACGATCTCGCCGGGCTCGACCGATCGATGGCCGATACTTACTTCTGCAACTTCTCACTGTTCCAGTCGATGCCGGACAGTTGGGCTATCAAGCAGTTGTTTCCGGTGATGCCGATTCATCGCCTCACCGAGAAACCCAACCGCCATGCCGTGCTGTGCGACATTACGTGCGACTCCGACGGCAAGATCGACACATTCATCGACCGTCGCGACGTTAAACGGACGCTAAAGCTCCACCGGTACGATGGCTCGCCGTACTACATGGGAGCGTTTCTCATCGGAGCGTACCAGGAGATCCTGGGTGATTTGCACAACCTGTTTGGCGACACCAACGCCGTGCATGTCGAACTGAATCCCGATGGCGAAGTCGTACTGGAGACGATCATCAAGGGAGACACGGTTCGCGAGGTGCTCGACTACGTGCAGTTCAAGGGGAAGGATCTGCTCGACCGCCTGCAAATGGCGGTGGAAGCGGCCGTCCGCGAGAATCGGCTCGACCACTTGCAGGCAGGCCGATTCGTGAAATTCTACGAAGACGCACTGAACGGATACACGTACCTGGAAGCTTCGTCGGACTGAGAGTCGATCTGAGTGATCCCATCATTCAGATCGTAGAGTTCGGCGAGCAAACAGCCACGCACCGAACAGAGCCAGAACTGCGGCTGCGGCGATCATTTTCCATGCATGCGATTGGGGCTGAAGCGACATGGGGTGTTGGCCCGTTGATGGGCGATCGTTCCCAGTCGTTCCCAAGGGGGGATTAAACGTGAACATCTCTTCGTCAATGGGTTGATTGAATTCCCTCTCCACCACTTCCCAGATGGCCGTGCTATGCAAAGTGCGTGAGTTGCCAGGTTCGACAGGCAACTCCTGACGGTCGACGAAGACAAGGTTTTCCCAGCGAATTGGAACCCATCCATAAACAGGATCAAACTCGTACTCGATGTCGAGATGCGAATCTCCATCGAGTTCCGACTGCTTTCGAACGACAATGAAGTCTCGCGACGGGTCGACCCACACAAAGAACTTCCGGCGCCATTCGAATTCCAGCTCTGGCCGAGTTTCGTCGTATTGCAATATCAGACACTCGTGACCGTCGATGTTCCCACGTGGTTCCATCAACGTCCATCTGCTGGAGTCGACTCCAAGAAACCCCGGTTGCTGAATACGGTAAGGATGAAAAATCGGCCACAGCGCAAGTTCGCGTGCTCCTGATTCGTAAGTTGTGCTGCTGACACTCTTATAGTCAACGTGTTCGCGGAATCCTTCTTCATTGACCTCGTAGTTGATTTGTCGTTCCGTGTCGAAGATCTGGACCAGGTGCCGCGACTGGAGTTCCGCAGGTGGTGGATTTGGAATTCCGCCTGGGGGTCGCATCCAGAAGTCGCCGTAGTGTCGATAGTGATACCTCTCTCCGTCGACATACAAGTCGTGCTCGCAATCCAGCGGCGGGGCCTCTTCCTCGCTCAAGATCGCGTTGCTGATCATTCGAAAGTGAAACGACTGCAAGCGGTCCTGTCGTGCTTTCCAAGCCGTGAGAATCTGGTCGAGAGTCACGTCGATCTCGACTGTCGAGTCATCTGCCCAGACTGGAATGACTGTCACCAGGAACTGAAAGCAGAGAAAGATGAAAGCATGCCGTTTTGAAAGGGGGCAGAAACGTCGTATGCAGCGGATCAGATTAATACGATCGACGCGACTCATGAAAAGTCCCGATGGTCAGTCCCGCGACTTGAAATGCTTGAAATACCAGGCGGCCGCCGCTCAACGGATCATATCAATGTCGGCATCGCAAGCCATTGATGCGATCCGTGACTTGCGCGACGCCCCTCTGATGTGTCTGACTGCCAGGGGCGTGCACTGGGCTCCCGGCACTTGTGGCTCGATTCGACGATGCAGCCTTGTCGCGTTTGGTGACTCTTCTATGCTACGCAGAATCGCGGCGGCGGTTCGTGTGAACCATTCCAAAGCGGCAGCCGCTTCAGGCGTCGAGTTCTTGGAAACTCACCCACAGACACATTGTCGTAACTCACTGGGACGGAAACCAATGCATCGTGTTTTGATTACGGACAACCTCTCCGCGGGCGGGCTTCAAGTTTTGAGAGACTGCCCCGCCATCGAGGTCGTCGAGAAGTCGAAGTTGACGGTTGAGCAGCTCAAGGCCGAGCTGCAGGAGGCGGATGGGATTATCATTCGATCGGCGACGAAACTCACAGCCGACGTGCTCGAGGGTCAGACGCGACTGAAGGCCATCGTGCGAGCGGGCGTCGGAGTCGACAACATCGACCTCGCGGCAGCCACGCGGGCCGGCATCGTCGTGATGAATACGCCGGCCGGAAACACGACCAGCACCGCTGAACACACAGTGGCGATGCTGATGGCCTTGTCGCGGAGCATCGCCCCCGCGGGCCAGTCGATGAAGGAAGGCCGCTGGGACCGCAAGCTTTACACGGGAACGCAACTCGCCGGCAAGACGATCGGTGTCGTCGGCCTTGGACGCATTGGCATGACGGTCGCCCGTCGCTGCCGCGCCCTGGAGATGACCGTGTTGGGGTTCGATCCCTTCACCACCGCGGAGCGCGCGGCTGAGTTCGGCATTCGTCTCTTTCAGGATCTTGATGAGCTACTGGTGCAGTGCGATTTTGTCACGGTGCATACGTCGCTTACTGACGAGACTCGCGGGCTCATCAACGCCGAGCGACTGAAGCGAATGAAGAAAGGGGTGCGGATCATCAACTGCGCTCGTGGCGGCATCGTCGACGAAGAAGCTCTCGCCGATGCCATCGAAGCAGGCCACGTCGCAGGCGCGGCGATGGACGTGTTTGTTGATGAGCCCCCCAAGCCTGAGTGCCGACTGCCGAAGCTGCCTCAAGTGTTGTGTACGCCTCATCTGGGGGCGTCGACGGAAGAAGCACAAGAACAGGTGGCGTTGGAAGCTGCCGAGATTATGACGGGCTTTCTCGCCCGCGGCGAGGTGCGACATGCCGTCAACATGGTTCCAGTGGCTGCCGAGGAGTTGCCGGGACTGCGTCCGTATCTCGACCTCGCGTATCGGTTGGGTTTGTTGTTGGCACAACTCACGAAGGGACACGGCGTCCGTGGAGCGCATCTGCAGATTCGCGGCGAGGCTGCGAGCAAGCCGAGGCAGCTCATTGTCAACGCTTTTACCGCCGGGCTAATGTCGGCCGCATTCGAAGAGCGAGTTCACATCGTCAATGCCGACATGATGGCCAAGGAGCACGGTCTCGTGATTTCCGAGAGCACTGACAATGCCTCGGGAGCGTTCACGACGCTGATCGCCTGCACCGTCAAGACCGACAAGGGGGAGACGACGGCTGCAGGGACCACGTTTGGCAACGAGTTTTTGAGACTCGTGCGTCTGAATGAGTTTCAGATGGAGACTTACCTCGATGGTTTGATGCTGCTCTACTGGCACCGTGACGTACCCGGCCTGATCGGCGCGATCGGCACCACGATGGGGAAGCACAAGGTCAACATCTCTCACATGGCGTTGGGGCGGGAGAAACACGAGCCGGGCGGGCTTTCCGTGGCGATTCTCAACCTCGACAACGCCCCCAGCGCGGCCGCGGTTGCCGAGGCATCGCTGCATCCCGAAGTGACCGGATTGGACCTGGTGACACTCCCGCCGGCAGGAGCGTCGCTACCGTGGCTGGGGCTGTGAGCGATCTCTTTGAGTTGGTTGAATGAAACCTGTCAGACGTATCCCCTTGAAAGACTGAGAACGACATGTCAGACGCGGTGGAACGAGCCTGTCCGGAATGCGATGCCACGATGCGGCCTATTTCGATCATTGATCGCAGCCGACTGAACGAGTTGCGATCAATGGATAGCGTCCTGACGTATGCATCTCCCGAAGCGAAACCCGGGTTCTGGTCGGGCAGTATTCCCTCGGAAGGAGTGGTGTCGGCATTCGCTTGCACGGAATGCGGTCGGATTTTGCTTTACGCACAGGTATCTGAGCGACGATTGATTGAGGCGTGGCCGCGTACGGCCAACAAAACAAAAACGGTATGCCACAGCGAGGGCTGCAGCATACCGTTCGAAGTCAGTCAAGAAGCCGTCTTAGTTATCCTGCAGGAGTTGAGCAGGAGGGACGAGGGCGGCAATCTTCTGGTAGGCCGCCTCGACTTGAGCCTGCATCTCGGTAACGCTGGTGCCACCGTCAACTCGGATATACTCACCCCCACCCAGATGGGCGATGGCTTGCATGAGTTGCCAGTCGGCATCCTGCCCGATCGCCATCGTGTGAACCGTGTAACCGGCGTCGAGTGCTTCCTTGGCCAGTCGCAAGACGTACCGTTTTTGGCTGCTGGAGGTGTAGTAGTCACCGGATCCGTCGCCGTTGTAGTCGAAGTAGTCGTCCCAGTCCCAATCGCCTGGGAGGCTCGTGTCGACACCTGCGTCGATCGTGTTGGTGTTACCGTCCGTCATCAACAGGATGGCGGGTCGCGCCCCAGGTCGAAGGTGCGTATCGAGCATGTCGATCGCATCGCTCAAACCTCCTCCCATGTTCGTCGCATAGGCATAATGAGCGGCCTGCTTGTGCTGCACGAGGCTGCGACATGCATCGAAGTTGTCGGTGATGGGGTCGGACCCGATGCTGACATACGGGTAGCCGGTCTCGTCGAGTGTATCCTCGAAACGGTGATAAGTGTCGTAGCTGACAGTTCCCAGTTCGTCCCCGAAGCCGAGGTCTTCCAGGAAGTCACACAGCAGAAGTTGACCTTCCTTCACGCTGTGGAACGGAAAGTGTCGAGTTTCGCAGAGTGCCGCCGTCTCCCAGTGACCCGAGCGCTCGCATAACAGATAGCTGACGAAGGTCATGCCGCCGTACATCTCGCGATAACCTGCGTCGCGGATACCGGAGTCGGACTTGGTGTAGTCGATGAACTCATTCCAACTTCCTTGAGAATATGGATAGCTGACCGAACTCAGTCCCAAGGCTTGTCGAACATTGGAGTCAGAGTCTTCAAGATACTGAGTCACGTACGAGCTACCGACGCTGAACCGCACCTGCACTTCTGTAATGTCTCTGCTAGAGTTACTTCCTGTTCCCTGGAACGTCCCACTGGAACCCGAAGGATAGAACGACTGGTTGCTTCCGTTGGAAAAGTAGAGCTTGACTCTGTTGATGCTAGATGATGCAGAGACATCAACCTGGTTGTATCGGAACGTCACAGCGGCCGATGGGTTGCTGCTGCTGCCGGAACCAGCACTCAGAGTCACGTACTGTGGAGTGAAACCCATGTTTCCGACGTTCAACGGCTGCAGATCGTCCCAGACCATCAACAGGTTGTCGGCGATGTCGGCGTCCGAGAGCAACGAGTTGGCCTCGGTATTGAAGTAGCTGTCGAAGTTCATCGAACGCGAAAAGTCGAGAACCGAGACGATGTCTCGCGATTCAATGTACGCGACGGCCGACGCGGTCAAGGTGACCTGGTCGTCACCGAAGAATCCGGCGAAGAAGAGATTCAACTGGGCATCCGGGGCGTTGGCGTCGGCGTTGTCCTTGCGGGCGGTCACGCGAACGACGTTGGCATTTGCCGTTCCCCAGGTGACTTCAAATTCCTCTGTGCCGGGATTGTAGCTCCGTGTTCCAAATTCGACATCGGAATTGGGATCAATGTAGATCCCGTTGAGGCTCATGACTTGCTCGGCCATCGCAGCTGCCTGGGTCTGCGCGTAAGCGGGAACGTTTTCAACGTTCTCACCGGCATTCTGAATAGCGTTGGAAATCTCCAGGACGGCAGCCAGAGCCGCCGCGTCGACGGCGTTCTGCATCCTGGTCTTGGTGTTCGAAATGACACCAATGTCGATCGTAAAGGCGACAAAGCCAATACTGGCGACGAGCGTGAAGAATGCCAGGACAAGCATGGCCCCACGACGGTGTTGCGGGCCGGTAGCTTCGTCCCAAAGGCGACGTCGAATTGTGAGAAGCGGTTTCATGGTGGTGGACTCTCCTAGAAGGAACCTGTGCAGCGAATCATTCGTCTTGTGTCAATTCACCTGCGTCACTCGCCCCATGCGGAATACGAGTGACGATCTCAATGTCTGCCCTGTCATGAATTTAAAGGGAAAAATACTGATGTCGGAATAATCAATGTCGGCCGACAGCTTGAAGAGCTGGAGCTTGTTGTCGGCGTCCATCAGGTCGAACGTCGCTCCTTCGCTTTCTCCATCGGCGTGCGTAATCGTGATCGTAAAGTCGTCTCCCGGCAGACCGGAGGCCTTGAGGAAGTTGCGAATGTCCTGAATGATCTTTTCGTTGGCGGTCGTGCCCGACGGAAGGACTTCTGTATAGTCCAAGCTCGCGAGCCGGCCTGCTTCGCGGAGTGATGCGTACATTGTTGTCGAAGTCTCCAACGAACGCCCGATCTCAAGAATTCCGAGCACCAGCGTAAGAAACAGTGGCAGCACAATGGCGAACTCGGTCGCGGCAACGCCTTCGCGCTGCGACTCGTATTGCCGGATTGTTCTTGAACGTTGCATCCGTCTGGCTTTCATCATTGGAGTGCTACTCATGTCTCATGACGGATTCTGAATGCAATTGCATGCTTCCCGCCCAAAACGGGGGAAGCAAGGCGACATCGTCGTACGGAACTTCGATGCGCACGATGAACAACTGCATGTCTTCTGCGTCACTCAGTTCGATGTCTGTGAGCCCGCCGAAGCTGATCGCCTCAACATCGACACCAGGTTCATCGAAGACTGACGCATCCTTCACCATAATCGTCGCGTTCGAGAGGTCGATCGCCGCGCCGAGTATCTCCTCGATCTCGTCGATCACTTGTTGAGTCGTGACACCGTCGGCGGCACCTAGTCTCGACGCTTTCTTCACAGCCGCCGTCATCGTGCCGATGACGAGGTATGCATGGCCGAACTCGATGATGGCCATGACGAACAGAAAGAAGACCGGCAGGACGATCGCCATTTCGACCAGCGTCGTTCCGGTTCGTCCGTTCGTGTTTCTGTGTTGCCGTCGCCAGGGAGCCATGTTGACCAGCTCGTGCTCGATGTTGTGAATCGAATGTAACGTTCATCCGGAAGAATGAACCAAACTACCCTAGGTCACTGTTTTGAGTGGGAGCGGCGAAATAATGACGTTCGCACGATTTCCTGAAAAATGTCACAATCGGATTCACCGGATGATTCCGAATATCAACACCGCGACAAAATGCATCACGTCGGAACCAATCGTCGCCGGCAAAGAGGCGTTATGACTGATTCAAACAGACGAAACGGAGTACACCATCGATGAGACTCACGTGCCGCGGACTTGCGATGGCTTTCTTGCTGACGGCGATCTGCCGGGTGACATTCGCTGGCAGCGTCGCGACTGTTGCCGGCAATGGGGCGGAAAATGGAGACGCACCTCCTGGCGAGGCGTTGGCGACCAGCGTGGCGGGTCCCTTCGGAGTTGTGATCGGCCCCGACGGGGCTCTTTACATTTGCGAAACCCTCGGACACGAGATCAGCCGGGTCGACTTGCGTGAGGGAACCATCACGCGAGTTGTCGGCGATGGCACGCGCGGCAATTCCGGTGATGGTGGACCTGCGGTCGACGCTCAGATCGATGAGCCCTACGAAGTTCGGTTCGACGCGATCGGCAACCTTTACTTCGTAGATATGACGTCGCATGTCGTGCGGCGCGTCGACGCAGAAACGGGTTTGATTAGCACCATCGCCGGCACGGGCGAGGCGGGCTTTTCGGGGGACGGCGGCCCTGCGGTTGCTGCCGCGATGAATCGCCCCCATTCCATCGCTCTCGATCATTCGGGCCACTTGTATATCTGCGACATTGGCAATCATCGGATTCGCGTCGTTGATCTCGAATCGGGCATCATCGACACGTTCGCAGGCACGGGCGAGCGGCTACCGACGCCGGATGGTGCCTCCATCGCGGGGACGCCCCTCAATGGGCCGCGAGCCCTCGATTTCGATGGCCGGGAGAGCCTGTATCTGACTCTCCGGGAAGGCAACGCCGTCTTTCGCATTGATCTCGCATCGCAAACTCTGCATCACATCGGAGGAACGGGAGAGCAAGGTTTTACGGGTGACGGAGGGCCGGCGACGGAGGCCCGATTGGCCGGGCCAAAGGGCATTGCCATCGATGCCGATGGAAACGTCTACTTGGCCGACACCGAGAGTCACACCATTCGCGTGATTCGCCCATCAGGCATCATCGAGACCGTCGTCGGTGATGGAACGGAAGGAGATGGCCCGGATGGCGACCCGATGAGTTGCCGCCTCGCTCGACCGCACGGAGTCTGCGTGGATGCCGACGGCCGCGTCTACATCGGAGACAGCAACAATCATCGTGTGAGAGTCTGGTCATCCGATGGCGAGAGCGTGAATTGATCGTCGACGAGGGAACTCGTTCACAACTCCTCTCCCCTCAGACATCGCGTCCGCGTAGAATTCCCCGATCGCTCGTGTTTCAAACAAGGGAATCGGATGCCTGTCACCACACATCGTCAACTTCCCCAGGAAATTCGCGACATTCAACTCGAAATGGAAGCGATCGCGGCCAGCTACGGCCTCGACTTCTTCGAGACTATTTTCGAGTTCCTCGACTACGAAGAACTCAGCATGTTCGCGGCGTACGGGGGTTTTCCCGTGCGTTACCCCCATTGGCGGTTCGGGGCCGAGTTCGATGAGTTGATGAAGGGCTATTCGTACGGTCTGCAGAAGATCTACGAAATGGTCATCAATACCGATCCGTGCTATGCCTACCTGCTGAGTGCGAATGCCATTACCGACCAGAAGCTGGTCATCGCTCACGTCTACGGACACTGCGACTTCTTCAAGAACAATGCCTGGTTCGCACATACCAACCGCAGGATGCTCGACCAGATGGCCAATCACGCGGCGCGGGTCAGCCGTTATGTTGATCGTTACGGTTACGAGGCGGTCGAGAGATTTATCGACAGTTGCCTGTCTCTCGAAGACCTGATCGATCCTCACTCGCCGCATATTCGCCGAACGCCCAAGCCTCACGATGTCGAGCAGGCCGCCGAGAAGAAACGCCAGCGGCAGGAACAGGGGGAGCGCGGCCTGCCCGAGGCCGAAGGGAAGTTCCAGGCCAAGGAATACATGGATTCGTTCGTCAATCCTCCTGAAGTGATCGCCCGTGAGATGCAGGAGCGGCGCCAGTTGGAGGAAGAACTCGAAGCCAATCGCAAGTTTCCGGATGAACCGCAGCGCGATGTCCTCAAATTCCTGCTGGACTATGCTCCGCTCGCACCCTGGCAGCACGATGTGCTCGCCATTATTCGTGACGAGGCGTACTACTTCGCTCCACAGGGACAGACCAAGATCATGAATGAAGGCTGGGCTAGCTACTGGCATTCCACGATCATGACGCGCCACGGCCTGACCGATGCGGAAGTCATCGACTACGCCGACCATCATTCGGGGACGATGGCGATGTCGCCGACGCGTCTGAATCCCTACAAAGTCGGTATCGAACTCTTCCGCGACATCGAGGAACGTTGGGACAAGGGACAGTTCGGCCCCGAGTACGACGACTGCGACGACTTTCAGGCGAGAAAGTCATGGGACAAGCAGCTTGGCCTGGGGCGCGACAAGATTTTCGAGGTTCGCCGCGTTCACAACGACGTCACCTTTATCGACGCGTTCCTGACCGAGGACTTCTGCCGCAAGCACAAGTTCTTCACGTTCGCCTATAATGAGGCGACGGAGTACTACGAGATTGCCAGCCGTGAGTTTCAGGAGATCAAGAAGCAACTGCTCAACAGCCTGACGAACCACTCACGGCCCTTCATCTATGTCGTCGACGGCAATTACCGCAACCGCGGCGAACTCTACTTACAGCACCAGTACCAGGGAATCGAATTGAAACAGGACGAGGCCCGCGACACGCTGGTCAACCTGCACGCCCTCTGGAGCCGGCCCGTTCACCTCGAAACGATCATCGACGAGCAACCGGCCGTCCTCAACTACGACGGCCACAGCTACGAGATTAGACCGGCGAAGAAGTGAGGAGGCAGGGCACGCGGTTGCTGAGTGAATTCGACTTTCTCAGCTCGATTCCGTTCGTACCTGCACCTGCAGCGCACCGAGCATTTTCGTGATGGCCTGTTCCTTCTTTCCGATGCCCAGCACGTTGTCGAGAATGATGACTCGGCGTTCGTTGGAGGGGCGCAGGATCAGCCGTCCCGACCCTGCCAGCAGGTACTCGAAGACGTCGTTGATCTCCTTCTCGATCTGCAGGTGCGGAGCCGATAGCCGTTCAAGGTCACTCAAGATGCCGTGATGATGCAGCAATTCGTTGGGGCGCACTTCCCAGTAGTCGAATCGGCTATGGATGAGCACGCCGATGTAAATCAGCATCATTACGAGCGAGAACGTCATGTAGAATGTGGGATTGGCCGTCGGCTGGAGGGCAACGAGAAAATTCCTGAGCGGGTCGAAGATCCCCTCTTTCCAAGTCACCAGCAGCGAGCCACCGAGAATGATGGCAATCACGATAAAGAAGATCGTCAGCGACGTGCCGCGAGGAAAGTCGAACGAAATGACGATCAGATTGAGTGACAACGTAATGAGAAATGTCCAGGCGCAAATGACGGCTCCGGGAGTGCCTGCTCCCCCGGCCTCGATCGGTTCGCCGGACATCCACATGTAAACGCTGGCCACAAGCGCCACGACCAGCGTCGGCCACAGGAAGATCACCTTGGGATAGGAGATGAGGAAGACACTCTCCTGCTTATGGGAGGCGGCTGGTGCGGCGACTTCGTTCATTATCTCTCCTGAGTTGTGATCGCGGGTGAGTCTTCGGTCGTTGCCAGAGTGTCCGGGACACCTCCCGGTAACGTCAAGCGTGTCAGGCCGGTTCAACGGATTCTCTACGGCAAAGGAGATTTCCGTCGATTCCGCTGAGTCGGTGAATCCCAGTCTGTCGCGAAACGACGCGTCGTGAACTTATCATGTCGTGCACAACGAGAACAACACGTTTGTCACTCCATCGAGTTCGACGACATTGAGGATCAGACATGACAGAGCGCGTTTATCTGGCGATTGACCTGGGGGCCGAAAGTGGTCGAGTGATTGCCGGCAGACTCCAGGACGGTCGCGTCTCGCTGGACGAGATTCACCGCTTCCCCAATGGCCCCGTCACGGTTGCCGGCACCCGCCGTTGGGACGTTCTGAGACTCTGGAGCGACATTCTCGAAGGTCTCTCTCTGGCTGCTCGGCAGTTTGGAGACGCAATCGTCTCTGTCGGAGTCGACACCTGGGGAGTCGACTATGTCCTTTTGTCGAAGCAGAACGAGATTCTGGGCCAGCCCTATAACTACCGTGATCCGCGTACGCATGGTGTGATGGAATTCGCCTTCACCAAGGTTTCCCGTCAGCAGATCTTCCGGCACACGGGCCTGCAGTTCATGGAGATCAATACGCTCTATCAATTGCTGTCGATGAGGCAGAACGACCCGGAATTGCTCGCACTGGCTGACCGCTTTCTAATGATGCCAGATTTCTTCCACTGGCTGCTCTGCGGCAGCAAGGTCGTCGAGTTCACGAATGCCACGACAAGCCAATGCTTCGACCCACGCCAGCGAGACTGGGCCAAGGATATGCTCAATACGTTCGGTCTCCCCTCTGAGATCTTTCCAGAGGTCGTGGCTCCCGGAACGACGCTTGGAAATCTACGGGACGAGGTCGCCCGTGCCACGGGACTCCAGCGTATTCCCGTCGTTACGCCGGCCACGCATGATACGGGCTGCGCCGTGGCAGCCGTCCCGACGAAAAACACGGGTCGGGCCAATTGGGCCTACATCAGTTCAGGCACTTGGTCGTTGATCGGCGTCGAAGTGCAGGACGCCGTTATCAACGACGCGGGTCTGGCCTTGAACATCACCAACGAAGGGGGCATCGACGGCACGTATCGCCTCCTCAAGAACGTGATGGGACTATGGCTGGTGCAAGAGTGCAAACGGTCGTTCGACCAGCAGGGGCGGAACTACGATTACATTCAGTTGACCGAAATCGCCGGCACGGCACAGCCGTTCCAGAGTCTGGTTTATCCCAACGATCCGTGCTTTCTGAGTCCCGTTGACATGGCTCGCGAGATGCAGCAATGGTGTCGTGAACGCAGCCTGCCGGTGCCGGAGACCGACGGTCAACTCATCCGATGTGCACTGGAAAGCTTGGCTCTCAAGTATCGTTCGGTGCTGGAAGGGGTCGAATCGTTGACGGGAGTGAAGTGTGAAGCGATCCATGTGGTCGGAGGAGGCTCGAAGAACGAACTCCTCAATCAGTTCACCGCAAACGCCTGCGGCCGCCCGGTGATCGCGGGTCCGACCGAGGCGACGGCTCTCGGCAACGTGCTCATTCAGGCCCGATCAGCCGGCGACATCGGCACGCTGTCGCAGATTCGCGAAGTTGTGCGCAATTCTTACGACATCAAGACCTATGAACCGGTAATGACCGAGCAATGGCAGGCAGCCTACGAACGGTTCGTGCGATTCGCCCCTTTGGCCTGACCACCAATTGCACTGCGCAGCCGATACGGATTGACTACTCGTCCGGCATGATCAGCGGCACGGTCACGAGCTCGCGACCGCGGCGTACCACGAGAGTGAAGTCTTCTCCCGGCTCCAGTCGCGCCAGCGTTTCGTCCAAATGGCGGATCGAATGGATGAGTTCGTTGTTGACGAAGACGATCAAGTCGTCGGGCTCGAGCCCCTCGTCGGCGGCAGCGGATCCCTCGATGATGGTGTCGATGTAGGCAGGCGTGCGATAGATCACATCGGGAACCAGCACGATCCCCAGTTCCACCAGAGACGCATCGTTGAGAGGTTCGTCCACGTCCATGGGATCCTGTCGGCGAAAGACCCCTTCCTGAATGTCGCGAATCGTCTGGGCCAGCGCTTCGATGGGAATGGCGTAGTTGATCCAGGTGTTGTTCTCCTGATTGCGCAGTTCGCGACCGATCATTCCCAGCAACTGGCCATCGTAGGTGGTCAATAAACCGCCGGCGGCACCAGGATTGTTGGTGATGGCATCAACAATGTAGACGTTGCCTGTGTACGGGACTTCGTGGCGTCCACGTCGAGCCGACAACGTGGTTGTTGCCGCGACAACGCCGTGCAACACCGAGACTGGTTCATCCCCTTCAGCGACCTTGAACATATTGCTGAAGCCGAGCACGCGCGTTCCGGGACCGGCGCGACCTGAGTCATCGAGGTCGAAGTAGGGGAGGTTCTGGGCCTCGATCTTGATGACGGCCACATCGAGCGCCGGTTCCGCCCCTAACACCTCCGCGTAAAACCGCCGTCCGTCGTCGAGGACAACTGTAACGGCAGAAGTGTCGAGCACATGGCTCCACACGGTCGCGATATGGCCATCGGGCGAAACGAGGAAGCCGGTGCCATAGGCATGCAGGTTCGCAATTCCTCCGGCACCGAAGATTTTGACGACTCGCGGCATCACGTGGTCGATCGTCTCACGGGTCGACTGAGCGGTGGCGGCACGTGGAATCGCCCCGCAAGTGACCGCCGTCAGGCAGATCATCAACAACAAATGCCTCATAGTTCCCTCCGATGAATCGCGAACAACACTGTGGAGATTCTATGATCTCGCGATACCGACAGGCAATCTGATCTGGAAGAATCGTGAATTGAATGACGAAACATCAGGAAGGGATTGGGATGCTGCGTGTTGCGAGTTTGCTCGTGCTGGTGGCCATTCCCACCGTTCTAGGCGAATGCAACGTGAGTCTGGCGGGGTGGCAGCGGCATGTGATCGACGATTCATCGCGCGGTGCGGACGGTGTGAAAGCCGCCGACATCAATGGCGACGGGCAGCTCGATCTCGTCACGGGCTGGGAGGAAGGGGGGCAGATTCGTGTCTGTCTGCAACCCGACGTGGAACTCATCAGTGATCGATGGCCGGCAGTCACCGTCGGCAGAGTGGGATCGCCCGAGGACGCCGTCTTCTGCGATCTCGATCGCGATGGCGTCTTTGAGGTGATCAGTTGTTGCGAAGGATCGACGCGGTTGATGTATGTCCACTGCTGCGTCGACACGGCCGCCATGCTGGATGAAGCCTCGTGGGAGACGAACGAGATCGGTCTCAACATCACCGCTCGGCAGTGGATGTTCGCCACTCCGCTGGAAACGGTCGCGTCCGAATCAAGACGCATTATCGCGGGAGCGAAGGGGGATGGGGCAGAACTGGGCATCCTTACCAGCACCGGCGTCCTCGATGGCGACTTCAGTTGGGAGTGGGAGCCGTTGCGCTCGGCGGGATGGATCATGTCGATCGACACACTCGACATGGACGGCGATGGCGACCGCGACATCATCTACAGCGACCGCCGTGATCCCAATCGCGGTGTGTATTGGATGGAGCAGATCGGTGACGAACATTGGCATCGTCACACGATCGGAGGAGTCAATCACGAAGTCATGTTCCTCGATACAGGCGACCTCAACGGCGATGGCATCCTGGAGATTGTCGCCGCCGCTCGCGATGCCGGAATCATCATCATGTCGCGAGATGCCGCAGATTCAGAGCAATGGCAGGAGCGAATCATTTCGCTCACGGAGACGTGCGGCACCGGGAAGGGAGTCGCGATCTTGGATGTCGATCGCGATGGCGACAACGACATCGTCTTTTCATGCGAGAACTCTGCCCTCAAGATCGGTGTCGGCTGGTTGGCCGCGCCGAACTGGGAACTACAAGACATCAGCGGTTCGACCGAAGGAGTGAAGTTCGATCTGCTGTTGCCGATGGATGTCAACGCGGACGGTTGGACCGACATCATCACTTGCGAAGAGCGAGAAAACCTCGGACTGATCTGGTACGAGAATCCTGGGAATTGACTGCGATCAATCAGCACGCTTGGACCTGCCTCCAACAACGACAGCCCGCAAGCCTTCCGGCCGAGAGAGTCAAAATCAATCCGAGTAAGAAAGAGTGTCGTAACATCGGTGTTCTCCAATCAGAAGTGCGTTGAACTGAAACGGAGGAATCGCACCTCCACGCCTTCCCATACAAGGGACCGTGCGGTGTGTGACACGGAATCTGGAAGATTCTCGCGACACGTCGGCAACACTAGAATGACAGCATGAGAGCCATGCTCCTCGAACATTTGGGACCGATGACACGGGGTAGCGCGCCGCTTTTCCTGGCCGAGGTGCCAAGACCTCGCCCCAGATCCGATGAACTGCTGTTGAAAGTGCTGGCTTGCGGTGTGTGTCATACGGAGTTGGATGAGATCGAGGGAAGGACTCCCCCTCCAGGATTGCCTGTCATCCTGGGGCACGAGATCGTCGGCCGAGTCGAGGAAGTTGGGAGAGAAGTCATCCAACACGCCGTTGGCGACCGCGTTGGAGTCGGGTGGATTCACTCTTCCAGCGGTGATGCCGACGAAAACCTCAGTCCGCGGTTCAGGGCGATGGGGCGAGACGTTAACGGCGGATACGCCGAGTACACGACCGTTCCAGCGAGCTACGCGTATCCGATTCCGAAAGTATTCGCCGATGCGCAAGCGGCACCGCTCTTATGTGCAGGGGCGATCGGGCATCGAGCACTCAAGCTGACGCAGCTCCAGAACGGACAACCGCTGGGACTGACGGGTTTCGGAGGGTCGGCCCATCTCGTACTGCAGGAAGCAAGGCGGTACTGGCCTGATTCGGAAGTCTACGTATTCGCGCGGGATGCGGAGGCACGTGAGTTTGCAATTGAACTGGGGGCCATCTGGGCGGGACGCACCGAAGATCGTTCTCCCCGGCCGCTGGCAGCCATTATCGACACGACTCCCGCGTGGACACCTGTCGTCGAGGCACTTGCGAATCTCGCTCCCGGCGGGCGATTGGTGATCAATGCGATCCGTAAGGAAGGTGACGATCAATCAGCTTTGCAGCAGCTTATCTATCACGACCACCTCTGGATGGAACGCGAGATCAAAACGGTTGCGAACATCACCGCCGCCGACATTCGAGAATACTTGCCGCGAGCGGCGGAAATTCCCGTCTCACCCACCGTGCGGACGTTTCCGCTCGAAGAGGCCAATCGTGCGCTGCAAGAGTTGAAATTCGAGTCGGTGAAAGGGGCCAAAGTGCTGGTAATGGAATGATCCGCCGCTGGGTTTGACAAATCAGTTCCAACCCATCAAGAAGTACTACACACGACCTCTGATATCACAGTTTCAGGCTTGCCATCGAAGGAGTTGAAATGGCCGAATCGCAATTGCCCGTATTGGCGCTTGTCGTCGGGGGAGGACCGGCACCCGGAATCAACGGAGTTGTTTCGTCGGCGACCATCGAGGCTCGCCGTCTCGGTTGGGACGTCGTCGGTTCGATGGACGGCTTTCAATGGCTTGCACAAGGGGACGGCAACCACTTTCGCCCGCTGCAGATTGATGATGTCTCGCGGATCGATCGCCGTGGAGGTTCGATTCTCAGGACGTCACGTGCCAATCCCACCAAGGATACCGCGCACATGGACAACGTCCTCCGCGTCTTTGCCGAACGCGGCGTCACGCACATGATCACGATCGGCGGGGACGACACCGCATACACCTCCTCACGCCTGGAAGAGCATGCTCAGGGACGGCTCAAGACCGCCCACGTCCCGAAAACCATCGATAATGATCTGCCGCTGCCCGAGTCGGTGCCGACGTTCGGCTACGAAACGGCCCGTTCAATTGGAGTCGATGTCGTCAAGAGTCTCGACGAAGATGCGCGAACAACAGGCCGTTGGTATTTCGTCGTCGCCATGGGCCGATCGGCGGGACACCTCGCGCTGGGCATCGGCAAAGCGGCAGCCGCGACACTGACGATCATTCCCGAAGAGTTCGGTGGCCCCGAGGTGAAGATTCCAGTGAAGGATGTCGCCGACATTCTGGAAGGGGCATTCCTCAAACGCATGGCTGGCGGCCGCAACTACGGCGTCGTGATTCTCGCCGAAGGCTTGGCGGGGCAGATGTCCGAGGAGGAACTGGCGGAATACGGAAAGTTCGAACGCGACGAACATGGCAACATCCGCCTGGGCGAAATCGATCTCGGTCGGGTAATGAAGGACATCGTTACCAAGCGACTCAAGCGGCGCGGACTCAAATCGACGATCGTCTCCAAGAGCATCGGTTACGAATTGCGTTGTGCCGATCCAATTCCCTTTGACGCCGCCTACACGCGCGATCTGGGATATGCGGCCGTGAAGTTCCTGGCACAGGGAGGTTCGGGAGCGATGATCTGTGTCGTCGGCGGGGCGATGCAGCCGATTCCATTTGCTGATCTGCTGAATCCCGAAACTCATCGCACGACGGTGCGCCGCGTGAATGTGAACTCTGAGTCGTATGAGGTGGCCCGGCGGTTCATGATCCGACTGGAGGCCTCCGACTTCGACGATGCTCAGCAACTCGGTCGACTTGCAACGCTCGCCGGCATTTCGAGTGAAGAGTTCACGGCACAATTCGGCCACTTGGGACGTGCCTGAGATTGACGCTGCTGTCACATCGTTTCAGCCGACGGAGTCGATGGGCGCAACGGCGGTCCCTACCGCGATCTTTGATGGAGGCCAATGAGGGCGGACAGTGCTGATCGTTTGGACCGAAGGGACCGGCTGGAACCGCGGAGGCAACCTCACCTGGCAACTGTTCGATCAAAACGGACGCCCCTCCCCAGTTTCCGGATCAACTCCCGGCATCCCCGTTTGGAGCTTTGCCGCCGCCTTCCCAAACCGCGAGGGGTCGTTCGTGATTCTGTATTAGGCGCTGTGTCTAAACTGCTGTTGAGAGCTGTTTCGAGTCTTGGGTGGGTACGTTTCTGTTCAGCCCTTGAGAAAGAGGCCACGGATGGCGTCCCATGATCCAGACTCGGGATCTGCGTCGACTATTTCTGATCTCGCGGCGGGGCCTGCCTGCGAGTGATCCAGCAGGAGGGATGTTTGTCCATTCCAATGCGCGGGTAGTACTCCTCTGCCTTCGGTGCCGCCAGTAGGACAAGCGTGGTACTGAGCCCGGCGGCCTCGTGCGTTCGCTGCACCAGTTCCTTGCCGATGCCCATCCGCTGGTACTGCTCATCGACGGCGAGATCCGAGAGATAGGTGCAGTAGGCAAAGTCGCTGATCGCCCGCGACACACCGACAAGTTTCGACTCGAAGCGTGCCGCCACGATCACGCTCGCATTGTCGAGCATGCCCTGAATCGTTGTTAGCTCATCAACCGGGCGACGCTCGGCCAATGTCGAACGCTGCAACACGTCGATAAACTCTGACGCCCTAAGATTCGGCTCGATCTGATAATGCACCTGCATTTGTAGCTCCTCGAATTTGCTGAACTCTCCGGCTTCGGCGTGTTGGAATCATTCAGTCGCCTGCATAGAATCACTGGAACAATTTTCAACGCGGCGAACGGAGAGTCTGAAATGCGAGTTTTAACCGCCTTGCCGGTCTTTAACGAGGAACGGCATCTCGAGGAAGTGCTGAAGCGGGTGCGGCAGTTCGCGAGTGACATTCTCGTGGTCGACGATGGTTCGTCCGACAGCACCCCCCGATTACTCGACCGGATGCGGGGAATCGACGTCATCCACCATCCCGAGAACGCTGGATATGGTGCGGCTCTGCAGACGGCGTTCGATTACGCCGTACTCCGAAACTACGATGTGCTGGTGACGATCGACTGCGACGGTCAGCACGAGCCACAGCTCATTCCAGAGCTCGCGGCCGCGGTCTTTCCCGAGGGAGCCGAGCCGTGGGACATTGTTTCCGGCAGCCGATATCTGCTTCCTGACCCAACCGACAGCACGCCGCCCGAGGAGCGCCAACGCATCAATCAGGTGATCACGAAACAGATGAACGCCTGTTTCGGCCTAGATCTCACCGATGCATTCTGTGGCTTCAAGGCATATCGCGTGGAGACTCTGAAGAAGTTCGACATCACCGAGTTCGGCTATGCGATGCCGTTGCAGTTGTGGGTGCAGGCCGTGCGCCACGAGATGCGCATCAAGGAATTCCCGGTGCCGTTGATCTATCTCGATGAGCAACGCTCGTTCGGCACGACTCTCGACGACGGCACGAAACGACTCGCGTACTATCGCGAGGTGATTCGCAGAGAGATGGCGTTGCAGCAGGTCGAGTGTGGGGCGCTCGGATAGGCGAGAGTCCTCGGTAGAAAATGCGCTTCGCGACATTCCGCCGCCGGGACGGCGTGCAGGTTTACGAACTCATATCGACGTCGCGGATCTCGGAAGTCATCCTCTGGACGGTGGCCGACATCCAGATTCCACCCAGTAGTCATCTGGCTGCATTCAGCGTCGTGACCGCATTGGGATTCGCATTCTTCGCCATTGTCACGGTCCTAATCTCATACGAGCACCTGCGCCTCCGTCCGTGGAGGACGCTGGAACTCGGTACGGAGTGAGTCGCTGTTCAGCGCCTCCCCGAGATCAATCGCAACACGCTGTTGACGCTGTTGTTTCCTTCACCCGCGTCTTCAATGGCGTGCGTCGCAAATGCGGCGATGGCGCGATAGTAGTCGTCGCCCGCGCCGAGTGACACGAGAACCTTGCCGAGGTACACACCCATCAGTGAGAGTTCGTCGTCGCCGTGTCCCAGATCGATGGTGATATCGGGATCGCGTCCCGTGCGAATCCAGGCCACTTGCGAACCGTTGACAAGCGTGCCGTTGCGACCAATCACCAAGAGGCCGATCGGCCCGGGAAGGATTATGATGGCGTTGTTGCTTCGATTGCCGATGATGAACACTCGCCGACTCGCCGCGTCATAGCGCGCCGTCACATCGGCATCCACGACTCGACCGGTGAAGAAGACGTTTTCCGGCATCTTCCGAATTTCGGAGTTTGCGAGAATGATCGACGACAGCGTCACCTGATCGCCAGGCAAGACGGCCTTGACGGCTTCCTGCAGCAGGTCGGGATCGTTTAACCAGTTGAATCGATCTCCCGCGATCACACGGCGAAACTGATCTTCCATAGAAGTCGCAAGCATCTGGCCCACCGAACACCCGCGAACGTGGTCTTCCGACAAGCCGCCGACCCAGGGATCGATCGAATCAATGTCGCCGTAAGCGAGATAGAGTGCATCCTGCACGTTGAAGTCGGATGAGACATCGGCGAAGTCGCTCCATCGGCGCAGCCCGTGCGCTTCGCGCACCGTATTGAAGTCGGGCAGACCGTGATCCCGCCCGCGTTGAATATTGAGAGACGCCAAATCGAATCCGAACGAACCCGGCCCGGCAAACAGAAAGTTGCGGACATCGTCGACAACGAAGGGGTCAAGTTCCTGACACAACTGCAGACAGGCCCCGCCGAGCAGTTCGTCAAACCTGCCGGGATCCGACTGCAGGTAACTGGGATTAAAGAACGCATCCCGCAGAGCGAGTGAAGAGGGTTCTCCATCGAGACTCGCGAGTACGAGATTCGGCGAGAGCAGACTGTGCCCCATGCGGAAGAAGGCCGTCGAGAACTCAGTGGCGATCGTGGGATTGACTCGCGAGTTGTAACGCAGTTGGCGGGCAGAAGGCGCATTTCTACCGATAAGGGCCGGCAGAAACTCTTCCATCGTGATTCGCTGCAGTTCGGCTCCCACGATCTTGCGCGACGCCTGATACAGTGTTTCGTCATCCGCCTCGGGATCGAGCAATGCGAGGAGATAGGCGACGCGATTGTGCTCTCGCACGAAGAGAGTATGGATCGAAGACAACACGACATTCTCGTTCGACCGCACGTCCCCTGCGATAAACAGATCGGCGAACGGGCCGCCGGCGTTGGGAAGGCCCAGGACATTTAGCGGCAACAGATCGCCTTCGCCGACAAGTAGCCGGCCTCCGTCAAACTCTCTCAGCGCCATCGCACGCAAATCATCGCTGCCGTAAACGTTGGAAGCATCGATGAACGCCGTAATGAGATTGGGGTGCTGGCGCGGAACGCCCGGCAAGCCGGTTCCAGACAGAAACTCCGAACGATCAAACGTGATCGGTCCCGGAGAGAGCGGATCAGCATCGTCTTCGATCTCGATGTCGGCGATCCCGAAATGCGTGCCGGCATCGGTCAAGTCGAGGTCGTGATCAATGAACTGCCCCCAGATCCAAATGAAGTCCGACATGCCGCGAGAGTTCGGCACCAGTCCCGACTGGCTGCAGACTAAGTTGCTGACCGTTCGCGGGTTGGGGCGCGTCGGAGGTTCGACGATCTCCGAGCCACTGCCATCACCAGGGTAGGCAGCGCCGGAGATGCGCAGCAGCGGCGTATGAGTGCTCCCCCAGTCCGACTGCCCCGCGCTGTTTGAGCCGTCGATCGAGCGAATGCCATTGATCACGATCTGGTAGGGATTGTTGGGCGCGTGTGGCGACCCTCCTCGTCCATGAGATTCGACTCGGTCGTCTCTTCCACGGGTACGTTGTGCGAAGAGCGAATCCGCACAGTTCAAGACACACAGAAGCGCGAACACAAAACAGATTGCGAAGCGCAAAGGACTGGACACGGTGTTGGATCGGCGGATGCGCAAGAGGAGCGCGGTGACAGCGGTATTCATCTTAATCTCCATTGATGTTGCAGTGATGTGAGTCTTCAGCCTATGCAACGGAAGTACATGACCTATAAACGCCTAAAAGACGCACCTGACAACAAGAGAACTTAGACTCTGTTTGACATCCAGACGATTGAGCAACCATCGCATCATGCGAATGGCGTCCGGGGGGGGAGCGGCGCGTGACGCCAGTGTCCAGCGTCGCACTCAATTCAAAAATGCTAGTGGACGCAACGGCCGCGTTCCAGTGTGCGATCTGGAATGTTGAGCCCCTTTCAGATCGCGCCGCACAGGCGCTGTGCCGATGAGGTCGCGGTACGAAACCAGGTTCAACAGCCACCCTACGACCGCAAGCGTCGTCAAATCCTGTAGATCCGGCACTCCGTGGATGACAAGCACGGCGGAATCGTTTGATCGCGGCCTTCAACTACGTACTGTTAAGCCAGATTGACAGTATCGAAGTTTCGCTGAAAAAACGTTGCGAACTTGGAATCAGCGCTCGACCGCGGCGAGAACGCAGATCAGCAAATCGTGCGACTTACGACTTCCGTGGTCGACGCCCCCCATCAACGAGGCCGACATGCTTGGATTTCAATACGTCAAACCTCCCGCCACGACCTTTGTGCTGCAGTACAAGGGGGGACAGATCGTCAGGCAGGGTCCGGGACTCGCCTTCTGGTACTTCGCACCGATATCGGTCATTTCGCAAGTGCCGATCTCCAGTGTCGATGTCCCTTTCGTCTTCACCGAGATGACTGCCGACTTCCAGGAGATCGCGGTCCAGGGGAATCTCAACTATCGCGTGGCGGAGCCGGTGAAGCTCGCGGGACTGCTCGACTACTCGGTCGATCAACGCGGCAGATACATGTCGGATGATCCCTCGAAGCTGGGAGAGCGTCTCATTCAAACCGCTCAAGCGGGCGCCCGACAGTTCATTCAAACTCAGGGGATGCGAAACGTGCTCGTCGCCTCGGGCGAGTTGATCGACGCGATCACCGCCTCTCTCAGAGCCTCGAACACGATGATTCAACTGGGTGTCGAAGTTCTCGACGTCACAGTCACCTCACTCAGAGCCGATCCCGAAATGTCGAAGGCCTTGCAGGCCGAAGCGCGGGAGAAACTCTTGAAGCAGGCGGACGAAGCCATTTACGCGCGGCGCAACGCCTCGGTCGAACTCGAACGCACGATTCGCGAGAACGAACTGGAGACCGAGAATGTCGTCGCCCGTCGTCGTCGCCAGATCCGCGAAACCGAAATGGAAGCGGAGATTGCCGTCGAGCAACAGCGGTCGCAACTCGTCGAGACCCGCGTCGAGAACGAGACGAAAGAAGCCGAGGCCCGTGGGGCGGCACTCAACGCCGTCTTGCAGCATGTCCGCGATGTCGACTGGCGCACGCTGCTGGCGATGCAGGGACACGTCGATTCGTCGATGCTCATTTCCTCTGCTTTCGATCAACTCGCTCAGAAAGCTGAAAAGATCGGCAACCTCAACATCTCGCCCGAACTTCTGGAGTCACTCGTACGGCACAAGAAGAGCTGAACTGGCGAAAGCCTGAATCCCCGCAATGGCTGCCCATAAACAACCGCGAATCGTAATCGTCACGCGGAAGACCCGCATGGAGGGGTTGCTGCGCCGCTGGGCCACTGTCGGTCAGGCCAGGTTTCGCTTCAAACAGAACAAAGCTGTCGCCGCCGTGCAGGCGGGGGACATGCTCGCCGCTCAAGCCGCGCAGCGTGATGAAGATGCCGACTTCATGGAGATCGAGGACGAAGACCAGACCTATCACACGGCTGTGCGCGAGTTGCAGCGCGAACTCGATTTCGGCCTCCCCGTGCAAGTGATCGATCGCGAGTACTTGCCGAGCATCGACTTCGAAATGTGTACGGTGGTCGTCGTTGTGGGACAGGATGGACTCGTCGCAAACACCGCCAAGTACGTCGGCGACGTTCCCATCGTCGGCGTGAACCCCGACCCGCAGCGATTCGACGGCGTGCTGCTCCCCTATCGATTGCAGGATGCTCGCGCCACCGTGCAGCGAGTCTTGAATGAGCAGGCGTTGATTACGCCGGTCACACTGGCCCAAGCGACACTGCACGATGGTCAGACGTTGCTGGCCTTCAACGACTTCTTCGTCGGTGCCGCTTCACACGTCTCGGCGCGATATGAACTGCATGTCGGTCAGCAATCGGAACCGCAATCCTCCAGCGGCGTGTTGATCTCGACCGGAGCCGGGTCGACAGGCTGGATGTCTTCAGTCTTCAACATGACTCTCGGAGTCGCCCGCACCCTTGGAACACCAGTCGACGACACGCTCCGTCCTGAGATGCATTGGGATGACCCCTATCTGCTGTGGGCCGTGCGCGAGCCTTTCATGTCAAAAATGTCGGGCATCCAATTGGTGGCCGGTCGAATCGCGGAAGGGGAGGAACTGAAGCTCGAATCCCGCATGTCTCAGGGGGGCGTCGTCTTTTCTGATGGAATCGAGAGTGACTTTCTCGAATTCAACGGCGGCTCGATCGTCCGCATCGGCATCGCTCCCCAGCGGGCACAATTGGTGGTGTCGAGAGACCGACGACGCCGAAGTTAGAGGGATGCAGTTCGAGAGTGGCCACTCAATATTTCCGCGATTCTTGCGGGACAATCGGGGCCAGTTCTCGCTTTCGTCAGGTCGCAGACCTCTTTAGACTGCTCAGAGACGCACATCCGGGCAGATTCCTTTTCCAATCCAGACCGACTCTATGGCAGATTCCTCAAAGAACTTGGTGATTGGCTCGATGGCCGCCGCCGGCGTGGTCGCCATTGCCGCAATCTGTGACTTGGTGATCGGCGTCCCCTTCGGCGGGACTCAGACGAGAATGATGGACATTCTGTTCATCATCTGCGCTGGCATCGTGGGCTATCTCGCCTGGTCGTCATATCAGGAACTGAAGTAACAGTTTCAAGACGGAGTGACGGAGCAATGAATCGACGAAAATTCCTGCAGTCGACAGGAGCATCGGCTCTCGCCCTGTCGTCGTTGCAGCCAGGTCTGTTCGCGGCAGCGGCACAACGGGCGCGGCGCGTGGCCCTGATCGGCACCGGGTGGTACGGCAAGGTCGACTTGCTGCGACTGATTCAAGTGGAACCAGTCGAAGTCGTCGGCCTGTGCGATGTCGATTCTCAATTGCTCGCGGCTGCAGCCGAAATCGTTGCCGGCAGGCAAGCTTCGGGAGCGACTCCGCCAACTTACGCAGACTATCGCGATCTGCTGCGTGAAGAGGAACCTGAAATCGTTTTGGTCGGCACTCCCGATCATTGGCACGCTCTCACGATGATCGCTGCCTGCGAAGCGGGAGCAGATGTCTACGTTCAGAAACCGATCAGCGTCGACGTCCTCGAAGGCAAGGCCATGCTCGATGCCGCGCGACGCACGGGACGGGTCGTGCAAGTCGGCACCCAGCGTCGCAGCACGCCCCACATCATCGACGCGAAACGTCGCATCATCGATGAAGGACTGCTCGGCGACATCGGCCATGTCGAGATCTATTGCTACTACCATATGCGGGCGCGGGAGAATCCGCCCGATACGCAGCCGCCGGAATACTTCGATTACGAAATGTGGACGGGGCCGGCTCCGATGCGGCCATACAATTCGCTGGTCCATCCGCGCCGCTGGCGGGCCTTCATGGAATATGGCAACGGCATCATCGGCGATATGTGCATTCACATGCTCGACATGGTCCGTTGGATGATGGGACTGGGTTGGCCGAAGAGCGTCAGTTCTGCCGGAGGGATTCTCGTCGACACCGCATCGAAGGCGAACATCACCGATACGCAAACAGCGACGTTCGACTTCGACGACCTGCAAGTGGTCTGGCAGCATCGAACGTATGGCCAGGCTCCCGATCCCGCTTATCCCTGGGGAGCCACCTTCTACGGCGACAAAGGGACGCTCAAAGTGAGCGTGAACAGTTTCGATTTCACGCCGTTCGGCGGGGGCGATGCGATTCATCAGGACGTCGTCTACGAACTCGAGGAATACCCCGAAGACAAGGACGAACCCGATCTCGAACGGCATGTCGCCCCCGCGGTGCGCGTCCACATGCGCGATTTTCTCGCGGCGATCGACTCACGCGGAACACCCGTCGCGGATATCGAGCAAGGACACATTTCGACGACGAGTTGCATCCTGGCCAACCTTGCTCTCGAAGCCGAACGTACATTGCACTTCGACCCCGAGACGCACACGATCCCAGGCGATGAAGAGGCGACCGGCATGCTGCTGCGCCCCTATCGAGAGCCGTGGACACACCCGGCGCAGGATTGATTGCGTCCCCCGTAGCCAAGTGGCGAGTACGGGCGGCAACGCTGCCTGCCCGGAACAGGGTGCCGACGTCTCTGTCATTGACACGGAAACACTCCCACGACAACCTGACCTCGGTCACTCAACTCATACACGTTGAGAGAGTTGAATTGACGTGGTGTGTCCTCCACCACCCCTCCTGTCTCCACGCCCGTCTGGGGCTTCCGTTGGTCGACCCCAGCTACCCGTCGCTCCCAGCTTCTGGCTCCCCGCTCCCCGCTCCCAGCTCCTGCCTCTTGCCTCTTGCCTCTTGCCTCTTGCCTCTTGCCTCTTGCCTCTTGCCTCTTGCCTCTTGCCTCTTGCCTCAAAAAGGGCCGGCCGGCCCGTCCATGGAGTGGTGCCTGAAAACGCAGTGGCTCGTTGTCTCACAGCTGCAGCGGCAAAGTTCTCTCATCTCTCATCTCTCATCTCTCATCTCTCATCTCTCATCTCTCATCTCTCATCTCTCATCTCTCATCTCTCATCTCTCTCTCTCATCTCTCTCATCTCTCTCTCTCTCTCATCTCTCTCTCTCTCTCTCATCTCTCTCTCTCATCTCTCATCTCTCATCTCTCGTCTGTCATCCTCCATCACCATTCGTCGAGAAAATCGTCGTTGGCCCGTGTCTTCTTCGGCGGGCGGCATTGACGCAGATAATTTGCCTGAGCGTACACGCTCCCCCCCATCGCTGCTTTGTACAACGCCGACTGCACGTTGCGGGACAGGAGTTGCTCGACGAATTCGAGCCGTTCGGCGAATGAGTCGTCGTTATCGGTCGTCACCTGCACATCTTCGGCCCTCACGCCGACCCGCTGACACGCCAACAGCGGCGGTGCCCCCAACTGCATCAGCGACAGGTACTCCTGCTGCTCGCTCGCCGACAACAATCGCGGCTGCAACAACGACTCTGGCGGTAACTGGCGATGCAACGTCACGGCATTTCATTTGGAGATGAAGAACAAGACTTCCACCCTACCCGCCCCAGTTGCGCGATTCCGCCGCCGAAATAGGGGTCAGGAATCAGGAGACAGGGGTCAGAAGTCAAACTCCGGCTGATGGGGGGTCGACCAACGGGAGCCCCCCAGCCCCCCAGCAGGGCGAGCGAAGCGGATGGTGATCGTCTGCTTGTGCAGGTCGCAGCCGGCAGACAACATCGTGGTGCTCCTTGTGTGGAAACGGGAAACAAAACATCTCACGTTGACCACGAATCCAAAGCACACCACAAAGCCGACGCGACCTGCCTCTCATAGCTTCACCCGCCGGTAGTCAAGCGAAGCGACACCACCGGATAAGGATGTGAAGAAACTATGTGCACCCTGGCGGGTTGCCAGCCCCCGGACGAATGGCGAGTGAGCGTGGCGATACTGGCTCCTGGGGAGGATTTGGGAATTCTGCGCGGAGTTCGCTGGTTTCTGGTCCAGTTCTCGGTAACATCAGCACAATCTGTGTCCCTCGACATTTAGCGATACTGGCGGTGGAGGAGAGTCTCCTTGTCGCAACACAAACCTGAATGTTGCCTTGACGAAGCGCTCTTCGCGAAGGAGGATTGGAATGAGGTTTCTGTGTACGGCACTGGTCTTTTCAATCATCGTGATTGGTGAGAATTCAGTTTTTGCGTTTGGCTTTATTGAGACGCCCGGTTTGGGGGGGCAAAGTACCCTTGATGACGCAACCGACATTGAGTGGCTGGATCTGTCGTTCACCATAGGGAAGAACCGATCACAGGTCGAAACGGACCTTGCAGGCTCTGGATACCTTGGACGCACCGACTGGCGATGGGCGACCTTAAGCGACATCGACACGCTCCGTGCCAATGCTGGCTACACAGTTGTTCACAATTCCATTGGAAACTACCTTGCCCCCGGGGGAACTGACTTAATCCCATTGATTGGAAATGGCATCATGCATACGGAATCTATGAGGGGTCGCCATCAGAGTACATCGGTCTCGTGAACCTCCATTCTGCGAATGACATTTTCTATCGGTGGGTCAACTACAACTATGATGCGACAAAGACGTACTCCCTGGGGTCATACAGCCATTTTCTCATTCGTGACATAACTTCTGTCCCGGAGCCGTCCACCTTCGCACTTCTTGGCACGGGCCTCGGTATGCTTGTTGTTGCCATCCGACGCAGCAAGAAGCGGGCCAGTCATGTAGTGGGAACCTTGTGATTCAAGTTGAGATTGGGGTCACACTGTTTCCTTTTCGCCGGGTGCGTGGAGTCAGTATCGCCACGTTCACTCACACCTCGGCCTGAGGCTCCCGCTGGTAGACTCCAGCCACCCGTCGCCTGCGCCGTCGACTGCGTCTGGTGCACACGCCCAAAAGCGGCAGTTGGCTCAACATGGCCGAGATCGAGCTGAGCATCCTCTCGCGCCAATGCCTGAATCAACGCTTCGCCAGCGCCACCGCGCTCGACGCAGCCGTCCACGCCTGGACCGCAGACCGCAACCAACGCCACGCCGGAACGAACTGGGCGCTTCACCACTCTAGACGCCAGAATCAAACTCAAATCCCTCTATCCGTTACATGACATTCAGCGATAGATGGACTACTACAGAAACTACACTTGCTACTGTTTAGTCGCCAGATCGAAGATCCCGAATCAAACTCGCGAATGCGGTCTCGAAGCTGTCGTAATTCTTCCAGTCGGAGAAGTCAGGGATGTGATATTCTCGAATCTCGACGGCCAGATCCTTACCAGTATCGGCATCAAAGCATTCCCAATTCTTGATCGCCTGCATGTCACAAACGCGAATCGGAAACAGCTTTTGGCGGCCGTCTCGAACTTCCGCTTGACGTGCACGTCGAATCTCAGTGGCCACCCATTCACTCGCCATGCTGTTCGCTGTGAGAACCAACAACAACTTGTCGTGCAATCGAATCGCTTCGTCGATTTGTGGATAGGACTTCTTGCCACCTCTCATGTCCGCAGGTGCGTACAACACTCGCAACTTCTCGACTTGCATTTGAGAATGGAGTCTGTGTGCGTACTCCTCGTCATGATGGCTGTAACTGATAAAGCACGAATAGAAGTCAAACGGCGAGCGGGCCAGCGACGGCAGATATCCAATAAGGTCTTCCGGGACACCGCATCCTCGCAAGAAGTCATCCGTGAGATTTGGATGTGACCGAAACAATGTCTCGATTCCGATGTTAGATGGACGATGGTGAGTGACCGAATCCAGTCCGCGTACCGTTGACAAATCGGTGTTTGAAAACGTGAGCACTCCAAATTCTGCGTTCGTAAAATCGCAATCGTTGAGTTTCGCAGCATGAAACGAGCAACTAGTTAGCTTTGCTCCATGAAAATCGACAGATGTCAGATTTGCTCCGCCACCACTCGCAAAGTCACGGTGAACGAACACACCACCGAACTCCGCGTTTGAGATCTCGCTGCCGTGAAAACTCGATCTTTTCAAATCGGCGTGCTCGAGCTGAACACAGTGAAGTCTCGCTCCAGAGAAATCGGCCCCTTCGGCTTCACATGCTGTGAACCAAATACCCTGTAGCGATGATTGTTGAAAGTCCGCTTCGTTGAGAATTGCTTTTGGTGAAATCCACGAATTCGACCATGCCTGAGAAATTTGCGCCTGTAAGGTCTGCAACAGGTCGAAAGTGATCGGAAGCAAGATGTCCACCGAGTAGGTCATAGTTCTTAAGTGTCAAGCCGCTGAAATCGGTGTATGTCAGGTCAAGTTGCGTACTTGGATTGGCTGCACGCCAACTCCGAAGAGCCTCGGGACCCGCTTGCACAATCGCAACATGCTCCGGATTGGCCATCTATTCAATCTCCTACGTTAGGCTGCGGCGGGGTGGCACTGTAGAAATCTTTCTAAATTGGCTTCACTGGCTTTGCCGGCTTCGCCTCGGTGACACTGTCGAAATCGTTCTGAAATGGGTGCACGGGCTTTTGCCCGTGTGGGTGGGTGGGCTTCCCATCGGAGTGTTTGCCTTCCCGGAAATGATGGCGGTCGAGACATCGATCGAGGTTATCAGCGGGGGGGAGAGTTGACGAGATCAGTTGCCGTCAGTCGAGTATCCCGATCGGCGGGAGCGTGATCGTGCCGAATAACTTTGAAATCGGCGATGCGTGTCTACGGTCGAAAACGTCATGCTGAGAATCGAATACAATCGGCAAGCAAGCCGTGCGACACAGTTTTGGGTGAGGGGCCGATAATGAGCAAGTGCAGGTCGCAGCCGGCAGACAACATTGTGGTGCTCCTTGTGTGGAAACGGGAAACGAAACATCTCACGTTGACCACGAATCCAAAGCACACCACAAAGCCGACGCGACCTGCCTCTCATAGCTTCACCCGTCGCCCAGACGGGAATGTCAGGGCCGCGCGAGAGTTACTGGCAGACGAACCCCTCATTCCGTGTCTTCCGTCTCCCTGCTCATCTCACTCTGCTCCACGCCGGCGGCGCAACCGCGACGGGTGGGGGTGGAGGGGATGCAATGCAACACGAATCGCACGAATACGCCGGGTTTGTTTCTCGCAAGGACGTCGTCAGGCTGGCGCGGCGTTTGAAGCGTGAGTATGGGGCGGGGCTTTCGCTGAAGATCTTTTGCCGAGAGACGGGGTATCCGGCC
>CALOES010000031.1:0-257101 GCA_942492405.1 uncultured Planctomycetaceae bacterium | reverse complement strand
CCACACAGCAGCTTGCGGCGGCCCAGCGTCTGTTTGAGTGTGCGAAAGTAGACTTCCACCCCCCAGCGGCGACGGTAAAGATCGCCGGCCAACGTCTTCGGCATCTCCAGTTCATTGGTGACCAGGCAGTTCGTCTGGCGACCGTCATAAATCTCGAACAGCCTGAGCACCAGCGGCGGCTCGTCGCATTTCATGAGGTGAACGGGCCAGAAGTAGACGTAGCCGTCCCGATACTTGTAGCGTCCGAGGATCTTCAGCAGCTTCACATTCGCGCCGACGCGAAACAGAAAGGACCGCCGTGCGGCGATGATGCTCGACCACAACGGATACCCCACATACTCGGCATCGCCGATCAAACGCGTGTTCGCGGGAAGCTGGTCGATCTCTTCGCGAACACTGGTGCGCTCGCTCCCCTCCGATCCCCGGATCACCCACTGCAAGGGGAGTCCGGTTCCCAAGTGCCAGAAGACGGTCATCAACAACTGCACGGTGGCGGCCTTGGAAGCATCGGCCTCGCTCCCATAGGCCTTCTGTCGGCGAAACGACGACGTTTGCGACTCATGGAATCTCTCCAGTCAGGTTGTACTAACCCAACCAGAAACCGATTCCATTTTCAACTGAGGCAGGACAATGGTTGCTGCGTGGATGGGTACAAGAGATTATGGAACAATAGATTGTGTAGCTTGATCGGGCACGGATCTCGCGGTGTTCGACAAGCATGGTTGCGACTGCCGGAAGCTTACAGTCATGTCGAAATCACCGACTTCAGAATTCACGAGTTCCGCCGGCGTTGTGATGCACCGGGTACCCGCCGGTTCTTTCACGATGGGAAGCCCGGTATCCGAGGACGGCCATCGGGTTTGGGAACAGCAGCGCGAAGTCACTTTCGGCAGCGCCTTCTATCTGGGGACAACGCCAGTCACGCAGGATCAGTATGCAGCAGTCACCGGCGAGAATCCGACGGACCACGAAAAGATGGGGGATGCACCGGTTGATTCGGTGAACTGGAACCAGGCGAATGAGTACTGTCAAAAGCTCACCCAACTCGACCGCGAAGCCGGCGTGCTTCCTGACGGCTGGGAGTATCGGTTGCCGACGGAAGCGGAATGGGAGTACGCCTGCCGGGCGGGTCGCTCGCAGCCACGGCATGGCGCGCCGCGGGAGGTGGCGTGGCATCACGACAACGCGGACGAAAGACCGCACGCAGTCGGTCAGAAGATGCCCAACGCGTGGGGGTTCCATGACATGCTCGGCAATGTCTGGGAATGGTGTCAGGACTGGTTCGTGACCAATTCCTGTCGGTCCGTTCGCGGGGGGAGCTACTTCAACAGTGGCCGCTTCTGCCGCTGCGCTCAGCGCTGGGGCTGGAATCCGAACGGTCGCGGACGCTACTGCGGTTTTCGATTGCTCGCTGCCGCGACCGGCTCGTTCCACCTGAGTCCGCCGATCGATAACTTTCCGAAGCAGGCACGACCGCCGTCGATCTTCGATGCCATCGACGCGAACGATTTCGATTTGGCCCTGCGAGTCATCACGGCGGATCCCGCCGCGGTCGAGTCCGTGGACAGCATCCCGCCTCCGCTTCACGATTGCGTCTACGGAGACAGACCGGAATGGTTGGAGTGGCTTCTGGACCACGGAGCCGACATTGAACGCCGTGAACAGGACTACGGTTCAACGCCATTGACCACTGCAGTCGTGCATCGGCATAAGAAGATCATCCGGACTTTGGTGAAGCGAGGTGCCGTTGCAACACATGCCATGGACGTTGCTCAGCGCGGACTTGCCGGTGCCTACGAAGATGACCCTCGCCTTGATCGCGAGGGATATCGGGAAATCATCGAATTGCTGCAGACGCTTGGTATTAAATAGCAAGCGAAGGATTCTAAGGGACTTCCGTAGGTCGGCGGGCTTGGCGAATTTGACGGACGACACCAATGGCAAGCGTCACGACCGTCAGCGGAACGACGAATCCCAGCATGATCGTTGAGAACGTTCGTGTCAGGCCGGGAACTGTCGCGGCGACCACAATGTATGCCGTGTAAGCACAATAACTGCCAAAGAACAGGGCGCCTTCCCAGCGGGCGATGACGTGACCCGTAAAAAAGATGGGCAGGCACGCGGCGGCAACCGCGATCATGACGGGGATGTCCAGCTGTAACGCCGCCTCGCTGACGCCGATGCCTCCCGCGGAGACAAGGCTCGATATGCCCAGCACACCCATGATGTTGAAGAGATTACTCCCCACGGCGTTTCCCACCGCGATATCACGCTCTCCGCGAATCGCGGCCATGATGGATGTGGCCACTTCGGGAAGCGATGTGCCTGCCGACACGATGGTGAGCCCGATCACCAGTTCCGAGACACCAAGATCCCGCGCGATCGTGACTGCAGCCTCGACAAACCAGCGTGATCCCAAGACAAGCAGCGCGAGTCCGGCAAAGAGCAAGATGGCATTCCACAATTGTCCGCCGACCGACGCTTTCTCTTTGGCTCCGAACTCGGCTTCATACTCCGCCTGAATGGCCGCCTGCTCCCGGCGACTCTGCACGATGGCCAGAACGGTGTACGACACCAACCCTGCGGTGAGCAGCAATCCATCAAGTCGTCCCATGCGACCGTCGATTGCAAGCAACCAGAACACGATCGAAAGGACGATCATCAATGGCACATCAAACCGTATCAACTGTTGCGACACTCGCAGCGGAATAATCAATGCCGCGAGGCCGAGGATAAAGAGCACGTTGAAGATGTTGCTGCCGACCACATTGCCGATGGCGACATCGGGTTGACCTGCCAGTGTCGATTGAATGCTGACCACGAGCTCGGGAGCGCTCGTCCCGAATGCCACGACAGTCAGTCCGACGACCAGCGGTGATATCCCGGCCGCAACCGCCAGACTGGATGCTCCACGAACCAGTAACTCCGCGCCTGCGGTCAGGACGACGAGTCCCAATACCAACAACAAGATGGCCAGTGGAGTTTTCCTTCGTTGACGTGTTCGGGTGCAATCGACTCAGTGCCAGTGGCTCTGTGTTCTACTGGAAAGCCTCCGCTTTCGTCGAGAGTTTCCGTACAACGATTCTTTGGCAAGCTGAGGCACAATGCTTGCGACTTCGCAAGTGGCTGTTTTATTGAGTGTCCGTGACTGCGCCGGCTGGAGCCACGGGCGTTGTGGAAACGCACAACAGCAGCAGGGCGGCAACGGCGGAAAGACTCGCTCCCCAGCCGAACGCCATCAATGCCCCATGTTGCTCCCCCCGCCCACCCCCATGAACCACCAAAGCCAGCCCCGTTGGCGTTCCGGCTCCCGTCCCCCCCCCCCCCCCCCGCCCGCCGAGCGAGGCCTACCCCCGCCCTCAGCCAGGCCGCCCCCCCCCTCCCCCGCCCCCCTCCCGCCGCTTCCCCCTCCCCCCACCACCCCCCAGGGCGCCCCGCTCCCCGCCCCCCCCCCCACCCCCCCCTCCGCCCGACCCCCCCCCGCGGCCGCGTCGCGGCGCTCCGCTCCCGAGCCTGTTGTTCCGCCGGCCTTTTCGCGACTTCTCACTGCAGTCCCAGGACGAGCAAGGCGACGACCGCCAGACCGGGTATCAGCGTCAGGCCCCGCTGCCCCGGCCCCCGGGCGCGGAATGGCCCTCGCCGCCCCCCCCGATGATCCGAGCTCGGCCTCGCATCGATTCCGTCGTGGAATCCGCGATCAGTGCGTCTCTGGGGGCGGTCCGCAGCCCTTGCCGAGCCCCCCCCGCGCCCACCCACAAGGCCGGCCACGCCGCCAGCGCACCCGCGACCCCGCCCGCCCGCCCCGGCCCGGCCCCAGGCTCGAGGACGAGCCCCACCCGGTGTCCCCCCACGTGCCCCCCAGCACCCCCCCCCGCCGACGGCGGCGGGTGCTCGGCTGTCACTCTCCGAGTCCTTCACAGATGAACGGCCTTGTGCATTGATGCTGCAAAGTTAAGACAGACGACATCTGTGACAAAGAAACGTGTCATTGCCGATTCTCAATCAGAGTCTGCGTTTCGGTTTCGTGTGTCATCAGTTGATCTTGCCAATCGCGAGGAGGGTGACGGCCCAGATCGAATTCCATGTACGTTTGCTCCATCTGGGTACCGTACACATAGCAAACTTCGAGGTGAGGCATCTTCGCGAGTGATTGCGTGCATTCGACAGTGATCAACGTCCCTTGCAGACGCAGATCACGCAGGACGGGCAAATCAATCAAGTGGGCGATACCGACATCCGTCACACCTGGACATTTCGCGATGTAAATCGCTGAGAGGGACTGTAATTGCGCAAGGTGCCTGAGAGCGTCGTCGGTAATGGCCGTTTCGCTAAGGTTAATCTCTTCCAGATTCGGCAGCCGTGCAATCGCGATGCAGTCGCTGTCCGATATCTGTGTTCCGGAGAGAATGAGTCGCCGAATCGACGGGATTCGGGACAAGCTTTCGGCGGTTGCCGTCGCTGCCGCACTGCCGTAAAGGTTGACGGTGTCGAAAGCCCCTCCCTCTTGCAGGTAGTCGGCCAATCCCGCATCGGTCACTGTGTTGTTCGGCCCCAGCCAGAACTGATTCGCTCTTGGAAAGCGTGACAGCAAGGGGAGACCAGCGTCCGATCCATCGAAAACCGTGTCGTATGGAAACGTCGCTTCGTTCAACCAAACGGTTCGCTGCAAGAAGTCGTCAGTCAGAATGAGGCGTCCGTGTCTAATGCCGAAATCGTAGTCGGCCCTATCATCTCCAATCATCTCGACTCGGCGAAACCCCCGCGCGTCGTCGCCAAACCAGTCGGTGATCCGCTCGCTCTGGGGCGAATAGTCATATGGCACGTTTTCCGCATCGAGATACGCCAGCGCCTTGAGCCGGCGGTACGCGGGGATCATCAGCACGACGGCAATCATTCCTAAACTCGCCACCAGCAGCGGGATCCACAACTTCCATGAGGCGAGTCGAGAAGCGGAGCGCGACGGGATGTTTCGGCCGGGCACCTGCGAAGGAGGGGCGGTTTCGTCGGATCGTGCTGGCTCGGAAAGTGACATGTCGCAACAAACTCCGTTTTGCAGGCGGGATAATACACGTCTCCCGGCCCGATCTTCTACGGCAATCGCGAGCATCAGGCGTTCCCGCAGGCTACGTCCTTGCCCCCTGCCTCAGGCGCGGGTACGATCAAAGATGAACATCCATTGATGTTTCCCGCCAGAGTTGCCTCCCTACGTCTCATCCCATCCATTAAGCGCTTAGTGATGAAGATGCCACTCAAAACGTCGCTCCTGCTGTTTTCCGCAATCTGTCTCCCGACGCTCCTGGCGATCGCCTGGGCCGATGATGAGGCCGAAACTTCCGAAGCCACTGCCACAGAGAATCTGGGGGTGAGCTATCACACCGATGTGAAGCCGATCCTGCAGGCCCACTGTCTGGGGTGCCATCAACCGGCCAAGCCGAGCGGTGAGTACGTGATGACCACGTTCGACGAATTGCTCGCCGGTGGTGCCAGCGGTGCCGCCGTCGTTGCCGGTCGTCCCGAAGAGAGCTACCTGCTCGACTTGATCACGCCTCTCGATGGACAGGCCGAAATGCCTCGCGGCAAGGCCCCGTTGTCGGATGTCGAGATCGACACGATTCGTCGCTGGATCGCGGAAGGTGCCGTCAACGATTCACCGGTCGATGATGGTCCGCAGTACGACGCCGACAATCCTCCAGTTTACACACGGCCTCCGGTCATCACTTCGGTTGCATTCTCGCCGCGGGGTGATTTGCTGGCGGTGGCAGGGTTTCACGAAGTGTTGCTGCATCATGCCGATGGCTCCGGACTCGCCGGACGCCTGGTCGGCGTGTCAGAACGAATTGAATCGGTCTCGTTCTCTCCCGACGGCCTGCGACTCGCAGTGGCCGGTGGGCTTCCCGCACGCGTGGGTGAACTGCAAGTGTGGGATCTCTACGACGTGATTCCTGCACCGGCAGAGCCTGCACCCAACGGCGACACTCCCGAGGGCGAAGGTGGGGCTCCAGCCGACGCTCCCGAAGGGACGCCTGCTGAAGACGTCGCGACGCCGAGTGAAGAGGCGGGGGCGACGTATGTGCTCAACCCGCGACTCTCGTTGTCGGTCCCAGTGACCTACGACACGATCTACGGAGCCAGTTGGTCGCCCGATGGGAGCAAGGTTTCCGTCGGCTGCGGCGACAACACCGTGCGAATCTTCGATGCCGTCAGCGGCGAACAGGTCTTCTTCAGCGGTGCTCACGGCGACTGGGCGTTCGATACGATCTTTTCTGTCGACGGTGCGTATCTGGCCTCGGTGGGTCGCGATATGACGGCCAAGCTGTACGACGTCGCGACGCAGCGGTTTGTCGACAACATCACGTCGATCACTCCCGGTGCGTTGAAGGGAGGCATTGCGACGATCGATCGGCATCCGATGCGAGATGAGATTCTCGTCGGTGGATCGGACGGCGTGCCGAAGATCTATCGCATGCAGCGCATCACGAACCGCGTGATTGGAGACGATGCCAACCTGATTCGACGATTTGCCCCGATGACGGGCCGCATTTTCGGAGCCGCCTTCAGTCCCGACGGCAGCCAGATCGCTTGCGGCAGCAGCCTCGATGGTCGCGGACAGGTCTTCATTTACTCATCAGTCTACGACTCCACGATGCCCGATGACATTCGAGCGATCGTGTCAAAGGTCGGCTACTCCGGTGAGGAGCAGGCACGACTCGACGAATACGTCACCAGCGAAGTGGCGCTCTTGCATCAGATTCAACTTGATGCCGCTGTTTACACCGTCGACTTTAGTGCCGATGGTTCAAGAGTTGCCGCCGCAGGCTCCGATGGCAAGATTCGCATCATCGATACCGCGACAGGGGCGATCCTGTTTGAGATCGCCGCCGTCGAGATCACGCCTGAATCGGCCGAGGAGCAAGGGGGGCAGGCCAACCAACGGCCGGCACCACGCGACTATGTGCAAGCCGAGCCCTTCCCCTCGGGACTCGATATCGTCGACGTCACCGTCGAACCCGGCGAATGGTCCATCGCCAGCCGATACGACTACGTGCAATTGATCGTGACGGGGCACACCGCCAACGGCTCCACGGCCGATCTGTCGCGGTCGGCAACTTACATCCCTTCTCCCGGTTTCGAAGTGAGCGCGGGGGGCCGCGTCTTCGCGTCGCAGAACGGCACAGGAACCGTGACGGTGCAGGCGGCTGGCGTCGAGCGCACGGTCAACATCACCGCGGCTGGCTTCGAAGAAGCCGCGACGGTCAGCTTTATTCGCGATGTCGCACCCGTGCTGTCGCGCGTCGGTTGTAATCAAGGAACGTGTCACGGAGCTCTCGATGGAAAGAACGGCTTTAAGTTGTCGCTTCGCGGATACGATCCGATCTTCGACATTCGTGCGTTTACGGACGACTTGGCCTCACGCCGTACCAACGTTGCGTCGCCGGACGCCAGCCTGATGCTGCTCAAAGCGACGGGCGTCGTCGCACATGTCGGCGGCCAGGTGACGCGGCAAGGGGAGCCTTACTATCAGATTATTCGCCGTTGGATCGCACAAGGAGCAACGCTCGACCTGAGTGTCGCCCGCGTGACCGGTCTCGAAGTCTTCCCACAGAACTCGGTGATCGAGGACATCAACGGCAAGCAACAGATTCGAATCGTGGCGACGTATTCCGATGGCTCGGTACGCGACGTCACTCGTGAGTGCTATCTCGACAGCGGCAATACCGAAGTGGCGGTGAGCAATGCTCACGGCGTCATCACCGGCTTGCGACGCGGCGAGGCTCCTGTGCTCGCCAGATTCGAAGGAGCCTATGCGGCGACGACCATCACCGTGATGGGAGATCGCACCGGCTTTGTCTGGCAGGAGCCTGAAACATACAACGAAATCGACGAGTTCGTCGCCGACAAATGGGAACGGATGCGGATCCTTCCGTCGGAGCTGTGTGCCGATGATGAGTTCATTCGCCGCGTCTATCTCGACCTGACTGGCCTGCCGCCGACCGCCGACGAAGTGCGTACGTTTCTCGCCGACGAACGCGAGAGCCGCGTCAAACGCGAAGAAGTCGTCGATCGGCTGATCGGCAGCGAAGCCTTCGTCGTCTACTGGTCGAACAAGTGGGCCGACCTGCTGCAGGTGAACGGGAAGTTCCTCGCTCGCGAAGGAGCGACGGCCTTCCGTGGTTGGATACGCGAACAGGTGGAATCCAATCGGCCCTACAACGAGTTCGCGTACGACATTCTGACCGCCACCGGTTCAAATCGAGAGAATCCGCCGGCCTCCTACTACAAGGTGCTGCGTGAGCCGGACCTGATGATGGAGAACACCACGCATTTGTTCATGGCGATTCGCTTCAACTGCAACAAGTGCCACGACCATCCGTTTGAACGTTGGACGCAGGACCAGTACTACGAAACTGCCGCTTACTTCGCGCAAGTCGGACTCGACCGTGATCCCGAAAGTGGCGATCGCAACATCGGCGGCACGGCCGTCGAAGGGGCGAAGCCGCTGTACGAAATCGTTGTCGACCGTGGTTCCGGCGAGATGACGCATCTAAGAACCGGCGAAGTCGCTGAACCCGACTATCCCTTCGAGTGCGACTTCTCGGTGCCGATGGAAGAGCCGACGCGTCGCGAGGAGTTGGCGTTGTGGATCACCTCAGCCGACAATCCGTATTTTGCACGCAGCTATGTGAACCGCGTCTTCGGCTACTTGATGGGAGCCGGCCTGATTGAACCGTTGGACGATATTCGCGCCGGTAACCCCGCGTCGAATGCCGAACTGCTCGACTGGCTGACAGCTGAATTCGTCGAGAGTGGATTTGATGTGCGTCACATGATGCGCTTGATCTGCACCTCGCGGACCTACCAGCTTTCCATCGATACGAACGAATGGAACGCTGACGACACCCGTAACTACTCACACGCTTTGCCAAAGCGTCTGCCGGCCGAAGTGCTTTACGATTCGATCTATTTCGTGACCGGAACCGAAACTCGTATTCCCGGCGTCCCTCCCGGCACGCGAGCGGCGGCTCTGCCCGATGTGGGACTCGAACTGGGTGACAACTTCCTGGCGAACACCGGCCGGCCGGCGCGAGAAACGTCGTGCGAATGCGAACGCTCTCACGACCTGCAACTCGGACCGGTGATGGCGCTCATGAATGGTCCCACCGTCAGTGAGGCCATCTCGGATGGCGCGAATGCCATCGTCCGCATCGTCAACGAACAGCCGGACGATGCGATCGTGGCGGAAGAGCTGTGCATGCGCATTTTGAACCGTCATGCAAGCGAAGCCGAGATCGCCGCCATGCAGGAAGCGATTGCCTCGCTCACGAGCGAGCATCAGCAGTTGGTCGCCAATCTGGCGGCTTACGAGGCGGAGATCGCACCGGTGGTGACCGAGCGCGAAACACGCCGGCAGGAACTCATCACCGCCGCGCAAACCGCGATGGCTGCGTACGCCGAAGAGATCCGTCCACGGGAAGAAGAAGCCAACCGCGTGCAGCAGGAACAGATCGCTGCCGCCGAGGTCGCTCTCGCCGAATACGAAGCCATGCTCGGCCCCAAGACCGAAGAATGGCTGGCGTCCCTCAACAGTGAATCGACCGGCTGGGCCATCATCGCACCGACCGACATGACTTCGGATCTCGGCGTCACGTTCGAGATCCAGGAAGACGGTTCGATCTTCGTCACCGGCCCCAATGACAAGAAGGGGAGCTACACGATCGTCGCCAACACCGACTTGACGGGCATCACCGGTTTCAAACTTGAAGTGCTCTCGGATGCTCGTCTGCCGGCCAACGGCCCGGGACGTCCGCCGAACGGCAACCTCGTTCTTACCGAGTTCCTGGTCCAAGCCGCTCCGCTGGCGACACCCGATCAGTTGATGCCGATCGCGCTGCAGAACGCGGCGGCCGACTTCAGCCAGGGTGGTTTCGATGTCGCCGGAGCGATCGACGGCGAACGCAACGCCAGCAACAACGGCTGGGCTCTCGCGGGTTCGCTGGGGCAGAATCACACCGCGACGTTCGAGACGCAGACAGCATTCGGCGACGATGGCGGGACGGTCCTCACGTTCACGCTCGACCAGAAGTATGCCGACAATATGCATACGATCGGCCGCTTTCGACTGTCGGCGACGACCGCGCCGCCACCACTCAGTCCCGGTTTTCCGGACAACATCATCGCGATCGTCAATACGGCTGCCGATCAGCGGACGGATGAGCAAAGGGCCGAAGCGGTCGCGTACTACCGTTCGCTGGATGAACAGTTGAAGACGCTTCAGGCCGCCGTCGAAACCGCGAAGGCTCCTCGTCCCGAGGATCCGATGCTCGTTCAGTTGCGTGAACGCGTGACCGAAGCCGAGAAGCCGTTGCCGGTGGATCCTCAACTGGCACGCTTGCAGCGGGCGGTCGAACTGAGCGAGTCGCAACTCTCGAACGCAAGGCTGACAGTCGCACAGGACTTCGCCTGGGCTCTCGTCAACTCGCAGGCGTTCTTGTTCAACAGGTAGACGAATGCACTTGAGGACGGAGGCGTTGAGAATTGAGAATCATCGGTTCTCATTCTCAACGCCTTTGTTCGTCAGATTCCGTCCGGCTGACGAGGCCTACTGCGGAAGCTCGTACACACGAAACCTTCCCTCGGGGGCGATCGAATTCACGCCTGCCGGCATCACATTGAAACTTCGGCTGCACACGATGTGCGTGATGCCGGTCTCGCGGCGCAGTTGCTGCAGTTCTTCGATCGAGAGTCGGCGATCTTCGATGGCCCGTTGGCCCCAGTCGACGAGCGCCTGCTGCCGACGTTCCCACTCCACCAGACTCTCGGCATCTTGCGGGCAGTCTTTGCGATTCACGTATTCGGCACGTTCGGCATACCACTTCACGGCCCAGTTTTCGTTTGCCGCCCAGAAGAGCACGTCGGGCGGTGTGTTCTCTTTGATCCACTGGCAAATCGCCCGCCACTCCTTGGCCTGTTCGTCATCCATGCGCGACGCCGGTCGGTCGGCATAAGGCATCCGCCACGTGACAAGCAAGGGAAGCCCGATCGCGGCAATGATGGCTCCGGCAGCAGCGAACGCGGGAGGGAATCGTCGCGCTCGTTGAGGCGTCTCGACAGAGCCGAGTGAGGCGGCCAAAACGCGTCCCAACTCAATCGCCACAATCGCCGGTAGCAAAACATCGATGAGCCGAAACGGGTAGAACTTCAAAAGCCAGGCACGCCATTCCGCGCCAGGCAGTTCGGCAAAGGGACGTTCGCCCCACGCGATGGCGACCGCGACCACGGCAAAGAGCGCACTCGCCGAGGCAAGACTTCTGGCAAATGACAACGCGACAAGCTGATCGGAACAAGTCTCGGCGTTCTGCGGCCCGCGTTGCAGGCGGCCGATCCATGCGGCCAGGCCCCAGACCATCAAGAGCAATCCGTAGTAGCGCCAGGCCTCCGCCGGGAACACGAACGGGTCGAGGTGATGCGACAGCCGCGATCCCACCTGCACCAAGTCGGCTTCCGGAGAACTCCCTTCCGCAAGGATGGGGAGGCTGGCCCAGATTCCCGGTAGCATTCCGATCGCAGCGACTCCACAGGCAGCCAGTCGATGTGTGAACGAAAGCAATCGCGTTGACGTTGTTTGCCGTCGGAAACGCGACAGTCCCGCGCTCCCGATCCAGGCGATGCCTGTCGCCAGCAGCACCCAGCCACCGATGACCGGGTGAAAGCTGAAACACAAACCCAGACACCCGCCCGCCGGAATCAGACGACCGCGCATCGCCAGCCCCCAACCGAGAAAGGCGAAGGCATAACTGAACGTCTTCGCTTCGACGCCGCCAACGAGCCACTCACCCGACAGGTTACCCAAGGACTGAAATAGCAACAGCAGTCCCATCGAAAGGATGGGAGCCACGCGGTTCCGAAAGATACTCGTCATCAGCACGCACCAGCCCAGCGCCAGACAGAGCGACGCGGCGACGCGTCCGATGAGGGCCGTCGACTCAAAGCCGACTCGTTCCGGCAGCCAGCCGATCAGGGCGTAGAAGACGGCATGCGGGTTACTCGACTCGAGGAACAAGTCTCGCGAGCACCAGTCGGGATCCCAGAAGTGACGGGCCTTTGTCAGGTAGTGGGGCTCGTTCGGCCCCGGAACAGGCGCTCGCAGCAGCGAGTAGCCCAGGCACATCGCCCACACGACGAGCAGGGCAAGCAGCGCCGGCAGCTTCCGCGAGTTTGCCGGCGTTCGGTTTTCCACGGGGGCCTGCACCATCCGGCGGACCTCTTCTGGAAGGCGATGCTTCCCGCGAGCAGCCGATGTGGCTCAGGTCACTTCTTCCCCTTGCCGGCCTTCTTCGCGGTAGTCGTGGTTTTCTTGGCGGCTGCCTTGGCTGCAGTGGCTGCCTTCGCTCCGGCGGCAGCCTTCTTTGCCTTCGAGGCTTCGGTTCCCGCAGTCTCCTTGGCGGCTCCGGTCTTGGGCTTCTTCCCCTTGCCGAAAGCCTTCTCCCAGTTGTTCCAGAATGCCGGCGTTGTTCCGGTACGAACGATTGGTCCACCCATCGTGCTGCTTCCCGTCAAAAGAACTCAAAGTGAGATTGTCGGCCGGCACGAGGCCCGCCAACGTCAATCGGTCGCGTTATCTCGACCCATGGGGGCGATTGTCAAGGTGAAGGGGCATTTGGAGCCACAATCAGGAAGTCAGGAGTCAGGGGTCAATAAATGACGGGAAGCAATTCAACGACCTTGATATCGCGACGGGAATCCTGAATCCTGATTCACTTCTGCTCCCTGACTCCTGACTCCTAACTCCTAACTCCTGTCCCCCGCATGCCCGCTTCCGACATCATCATCCGCGGTGCCCGCGAGCACAACCTGAGGAACGTCGATCTGACGCTTCCCCGCGGAGAACTCGTCGTGATGTCGGGCGTCAGCGGTTCCGGTAAGAGCTCCCTGGCCTTCGACACACTCTACGCCGAGGGGCAACGCCGATATGTCGAATCGCTCTCGACCTATGCGAGACAGTTTCTGGGCCAGATGCCCAAGCCCGAAGTCGATGCGATTTCGGGACTGGCCCCCTCGATTTCGATCCAGCAGAAGGCGACTTCCCGCAACCCGCGCAGCACCGTGGGGACGATCACCGAGATCTACGACTACCTGCGCGTGCTGTATGCCCGCGTGGGGCATGGTCACTGCGAAAAATGCGGGAAGCCGATCACGGCTCAGTCGGTCGATCAGATTCTGGAATCGATCAACACACTCCCCGAAGGGACGAAGTTCCAGATCCTCGCACCGATCGTGCAGAACCAGAAGGGTGAGTTTCGCGATCTCTTTGCCGACCTGCTCAAACAGGGTTTCGTGCGTGCCCGTGTCGATGGCGCGATCGTCAACCTGACGGATGACCTGGGGTTGAAGAAGCACTTCAAGCACACGATCGAAGTCGTCGTCGACCGACTGACCGCAGGCAAAGGTCATCGCACCCGCATGGCCGAAGCAATCGAGTCGGCCATCCGCCTGAGCGGCGGGACGCTCTTGGTAGTGCGAGCCGTAGCACGGGCTTCCCAGCCCGAGCAGGATTCGAAGGGGAGCGACACCGCTGTCGACGAGACGACCGAATCTCAACTCTTCTCCGCCAAGTACGCCTGCGCGGCGTGCGGCATTTCGTACGAGCCCCCCTCGCCGCAACTCTTCAGTTTCAACAGCCCGCTCGGGATGTGCGTCGACTGCACAGGCTTGGGACAACGGCACGAGTTTCTGCTCGAACGGCTATTGGATGATGGAGCGAAGTCGATCTCGCAAGGAGCGTTCCATCTGCTCGGCCCCTTCAAGAAGGTCGGCCGCTGGCGACGCCATGTCTTCGAAGGGGCGGCGCGCGCCATCGAGCAGGATTGCGAACTGATCGAAGGGAGCCTCCTCAAGACCCCGTGGAACGACATTCCGCCCGAGGCTCAACATCTCTTCCTGTATGGAACCGGCGATCGGCATATCACATTCGCCTGGCGTCATCGCGGCGGCGTCTGGAAGCATGGCGGCAAATGGCCCGGCTTCGTCAACGAACTGCTGGATGACTACATCAAGGGGAAGAACCCCATGCGCCGTCGGCAACTCGAACGGTTCATGGAAGTGATGACGTGTACGTCGTGCAAAGGAGCGCGGCTCAATCCGCAGGCGAGGAATGTGCTGATCACGTCTAGGGTCGAGGGGCTAGGGACTAGGAGCAGGAGTTCCCTCAGTCTGCCGGAAGTGTGCGCGTTGTCGATCAGTGAGGCGGCTCGATTCTTTGAGTCGGTCGAGATGTCGAAGACCGAAACGCTGATCGCTTCCGAAGCCCTCAAGGAGATTCGCGGTCGGCTGGGGTTCCTGCTCAATTGCGGTTTGGGGTATCTGGCTCTCGATCGGTCGGCCCCCACGCTCAGTGGCGGCGAGTCGCAACGCATTCGGCTGGCAGGACAGATCGGCTGCGGTCTCGTCGGCGTCCTCTACATCCTCGATGAACCTTCGATCGGTCTCCATCCGCGAGACAATCGCATGCTGCTCGATTCGTTGCTGCAACTGCGGGATCAGGGAAACACGGTCATCGTCGTCGAGCATGATGAAGAAACGATGCGCGAGGCTGACACCATCATCGATTTCGGCCCCGGTCCCGGCGTGCGGGGTGGCGAGGTGGTCGCCCACGGCAGCGTCGACGAAGTGATGGCCTGCGAACGCAGCGTCACGGGTGCCTACCTTTCAGGTCGCAGAAAGATCGAGGTTCCGAAACAGCGCCGTCCGGTCGGGAAAGAAAGGCTGAAAGTCGTTGGAGCGCGTCACAACAATCTCAAAAACATCGATGTCGAGATCCCTCTTGGTGCCTTCGTCTGCGTCACCGGCGTGAGCGGTTCCGGCAAGAGTTCGCTCTGTAACGACATCTTGTGGGAAGTCTTGAACAAGGAGATCAACAAGGGGAATGGTCAGCCGGGACTGCATATGCGAGTCAATGGGTTGCAACATCTCGACAAGGCGATCGACATCGATCAGTCACCCATCGGACGCACGCCGAGATCGAACCCGGCGACCTATGTGAAACTGCTCGATGTCATTCGCGATCTGTACACGCAACTGCCGCAGTCGAAGATTCGGGGCTACAAGCCGGGACGGTTCAGCTTCAACGTGGCTGAGGGACGTTGCGAAGCGTGCGAAGGGCACGGGGCGACGAAGCTCGAAATGGATTTTCTCGCCGACATCTGGGTTCCCTGCACTATCTGCAACGGGCAGCGATTCAATCACGAGACGCTGGAAGTAAAGTTCCGTGACAAGTCGATTGCCGATGTCTTCAACATGGATGTGCAGGAGGCGCTTGAGCACTTCAAGAACCATCCGAAGATCCATCGGCTGCTGCAGACGCTGCACGATGTCGGCCTCGACTACATGAAGCTCGGCCAGCCTTCACCAACCTTAAGCGGCGGCGAGGCGCAGCGGGTCAAACTCGCTCGCGAACTGGGAAAACGTTCGACCGGCAAGACGCTCTATATGCTGGATGAACCGACCACGGGGCTGCACTTCGAGGATGTTCGCAAACTCCTTGATGTGCTGCATGGCTTCGTGAACGTCGGCAATACGGTGCTGGTGATCGAGCATAACCTCGATGTCATCAAGACAGCCGACTGGGTGATCGATCTTGGCCCCGAAGGAGGAGCTGGCGGCGGCGAACTGCTGGCCGAGGGAACGCCTGAAGAAGTGGCCAAGTGCAAAGTGTCGCATACAGGCCGGGCGCTCCGAGAACTGCTCGCACCAAAAAGAGCCGCACACGCCAGTAAGCGGGCGCGACAAAAATCGCTTAGCCAACGCGCGCGGCTCCGACACGACCGAAATGATCACGATCAAAGGAGCCGCCCAGCACAACCTGCAGTCGGTCGATCTCACGATCCCCCGAGACCGCATGAGCGTCTTCTGCGGCCCCAGCGGCTCCGGCAAGACATCGCTGGCGATGGACACGCTCTATGCCGAGGGGCAACGGCGCTATGTCGAGTCGCTCTCGGCCTATGCCCGTCAGTTTCTGGGACAGATGCCCAAACCGCGACTGGAAAGCATCTCAGGACTCTCACCCGCCATTGCCATCGAACAGAAAACGGTGGGGGCCACGCCGCGCTCGACCGTGGGAACGGTGACGGAGGTCTTCGACTATCTGCGAGTTCTTTTCGCCCGCATCGGCCAGATGCATTGCCCCGAGTGTCAGTCGCCCGTCACTCGGCAGACGACCGATCAAATCGTCGACAAGATTCTGAGTCAGCCGGAAGGTTCACGGCTCTATGTCGCCGCACCGGTCGAAGTGCCTGTCGGGCAGAGCTACAAGAAACTCTGGGATCGGCTCGGCACGCAGGGTTATCTGCGAGTGCGGATCAACGGCAAGACGTATGCGATCGAAGATGTCCCTGCCATCGATCACAAAAGACAGCATCTCGTCGAAGTGATCGTCGATCGCGTCCAGGTGAATGCCGAAGGACGGGGCCGACTGGCCGACTCGATCGAAACCGCCCTCGATGTCGGCAAAGGCGTGATACACATCGTCCACGTCGACCGCGATACCCCTGAAGAACAATGGCAGAGCGATCGACACAGTTTGCACTACTCGTGTCCGAAGTGCAGCAGGTAGGCTTGAGGCTCGGGGCTTGAGGCTTTAGGAATCACCCACTATGTTCGCCATCGACAGACGTGCATGGTCAATGTCGCTCTGGTATTGACCGATGAGGCTGCCCGTTCTCTTTGTGGCGGGCGCGATGTCATACTTTTGAAGTACGGCGCTTCTACAACTGGTATCGATCAGCCCGATGCGCAATTCCATCTCATCACTCAACTCACGATTGACCTGGGGCATCATCGTCGAGATGTGACGATGATCGTCAGGATCAGATCGTGGATCATCTGATGTGTTCGTGCTTTCCGCCTGTTGTTGCAATTGCTTCGCGAGCCACAACAACCCGGCCTTATTCCCGACGATCAACAATTCCGGCACCGGGTATGGCAAATCACCTGTGTGGTTGATGCTATAACCCCTCTTGAGGATTAGCTCCGGTGTCTTGTGGTGGACTCCAGATTCCAAACTTGTTGGCAGACTACTCTCGCGTGTGCCTCACGTGCCTCCTCAAGCCTCAAGCCCCGAGTCTCAAGCCTCCTTCTCACTGCCCCCCGCCATCCGGGATCGGCCAATTCGTGCCGCTGACGACGCCGCCGTCGACATAGATCGTCTGGCCCGTTAGAAACGCGGCCCCCGGCGAGGCGAGGAAGATGGCGGTGCCGACGAGGTCTTCGGGCGTTCCCAGCCGACCGAGCGGTGTGCAGGATTGATTCCATTGCTGCATCTGCGGATTCGACCACAGCTTTTTGGTGAGGTCGGTCAGGATGAAACCGGGGGCGAGGCCGTTCACGCGAATCCCTTGTGAACCCCATTCGAGCGCGAGCGCCCGCGTCATGCCATTCAAGCCGCACTTGCTAATGGCATAGGGGGTCACATGCTTCAGCGGCATCGCGCTGTTGAGAGAATCGATGTTAATGATGCAGCCGCTCTTGTGCTGACGCATCGACTTCGCGGCTTCGTGTGCCATCCAGAACGCCCCGCGCAGGTTGATGTCCATAATGAAATCAAACTGCTCCAGGCTGAAGTTCTCGACCGGCTGGCGAATGTTGACTCCTGCGACGTTCAGCAATGTGTCGACCTTCTCATACATGGCCACGACTTCCTCGACGGCATTCGTGGCATCCTGCGGCTTCGCGACATCGCAGACGACGTACTTCGCGGGATGCGTCCCCTTCGACGACAGTTCCTTCGCCGCAGGACCAAGCGTCGACTCGTCGCGACCAGCGATAATCACATACGCCCCACGCTCGGCAAATGCCTGAGCCAGCCCAAACCCAATCCCCCGGCTGCCACCGGAAACGAGCACGACTTGATCAGCAACGGAGAAGAGAGTGTCGGTCATGGTTTTTAGAATGAAGTTGAGCCTTGAAACGCAGAAGGTGTAAATGGACCGCAGGAAGTTTACACAATGGGCAGACCGACGCGGTACAGTATAAGCGATTGCCATTTAGCCCCCGGCGAGTCGCCGGGGGAAACACGTGATGCTCATGATTTCGAGGTCGCACCAAAACGCAACGTCTATCGGAGATTCTGAGAATGTGAACTCTCAAGTCGCGTCCACTTCAATGGTATCGCACGTCTCCCCCCGGCGACTCGCCGGGGGCTAAGTGGGCCAAGAGTGACGGCTGGGGGCGAAATCCATGAGACGTGCTACAATCTCACACTTATTCCGACGGCTTCAGACCAGGTTGGAACGCTTCTCTGAATGAGTCCATCAGGCAATTGGAAATCGAGTTCAAGGCGTGCTGGTTCACGACACATTGAATCTGGCAGAACCATGTGGAATGGAACGTACAAGAAATGGCTGCCGATACCGGAATGGTGCAACTGTCGCGTCGATATCGAAGCAGTTCACCACGACTGGGAGGGCTTTCGCATCTGGCTGCGACATCACGATCCAACCAAAGGGGTGCTGATTGTTCGATTTGATTCTCAACTGCTCTACGATTCGGGAGCCGAATCTGATCGAATTGGTGAAATACAACCGAAGGGGCAGGATCTGAAGTTCCCTCATGTCTTCTGGACGGTCGAGGATTCTGAACTCATTTCAATCTTTCATCGCCAATCATGTGGAATCCGCACGAACCAGAAGCTGAACCATTTCGCATTCCTGGCGTGCAATCAGCAAGTTGATGTCATTGCCTTGACGCCACCAACATTCGGCAATCCTGCGGGATAAAAAGACGCCGTCATCGATTCTTGCCCATGCCCCTCAACCCATCCGAACCGACTTCGATGACGCTCCTCGGCAGGGCGCAGTCGAACGATCAGGAGGCGTGGAACCACATCGTCCATTTGTACGGCCCGCTGGTCGTTAAGTGGTGTCATCGATCGGGGCTGAACGAAGACGATACAGCCGATGTCTTTCAGGAGACGTTTCGCGCGCTCGCATCCAACATTCAAAACTATGCCCCGACGCGAGCGGTCGGCTCGTTTCGATCGTGGCTGCGTTCGATCGCGGGGTCAAAAATCGCCGACCACTTTCGCCGACTCAAACGGCAACCCGTCGGCAAGGGAGGGACCGATGCCCATCTGGCGATGGCGAACATGCCCGATCCGTTGTCGGAAGATGATGAAAGCGAAGCCGCCCAGGAACATGCCCTGATCGTCCAGCGGGCGATGGAGATCATCAAACCCGAATTCGACCCGCGAAACTTCGAGGCCTTCAAACAGGTGGCACTCGAAGGTCGCCCCGCCACCGAAGTCGCCGCCGAACTCGATGTCAGCCCCCAGGTCATTCGGCAAGCGAATTATCGCATCCGCCGACGTTTACGCAGTATCCTAGAAGGGTTGGTGGATGAGGGGCAGTAGTCAGGGAGTGATAGGTAGTGTGTTCGAGTTAGCAACATGGTCATTCCATTACCAAGATAGGCGTGTTCCATGCACAAGCGCATTCTGTACTCACTCGTGGGTGCCGCAATCGGCTACGGGTCTCCGATCATTGTATTGTTTCTCATAGGCTGGCTCGCAGTCCTCGGCTTCACGCTGTCACCAGAGAATCTGCGGTCTTCGGCAATGTTTCTTGCAAGCTCAACAACTCAGGCAGTTTGTGCCGTTGTCGGATGTGCCATCGGAATAGCATTCACTATTCATCGACCAAGCGCAACAAACCGCTCAACTTGACACCGGTCTTGCTTCAGGACCAGTAGTGATGGGTCTAATGATAAATGTCATGCCAATTGAACAAATGTCGTGCGATTTGTCCTGACGGGAATGTTCGAGACACATGACATATATCGATAGACGAAACGGTAGGTCAGGCTGTGCCTGACGCATCACAGAGTTGACCAGATTCGCGAGTAGAACCCTGCCGCAGCAAACCGTTCAATTCCAGAAACTGCCGCGACGGAGGATCCAACGTTGAGTCTGTGCCACCCGCCGACGCCCATGCACGTCACACACAATGGGAAACTGGTACCGCGCCCCAGCCACACCGCCGAAAATGGGGATCAGTCGACTGTGCCACCCGCCGGTGAGATCTGGCCATCCCCTCCATGACAACGCCCATTCACTGTTGGACGAGCCAGCAGCGGCACCCGGCGGACGAGCCGACCATTGCGACACAAATCAGGTCGACTCGCCAGTGGCGCTTCGCGCGGCCGATGTGACGAGCGAGTTCCCCATGACACGCGGGACCAAGTGGTGGACTACGTCCGCTACTGGACCGAGCGCGCTGAAACACCCGCCAGAACGCTTCTCGCCTGGCTGGAACTGGCCACGAGCAAGTTCCACGCGTGGAAGCAGCGCTACGGAAAAGTGAATGAGCACAACGGCCAACTTCCCCGCGACCACTGGCTCGAAGACTGGGAGAAGACCGCCATCGTGGAGTATCACGACCGCCATCCCCTGGAAGGCTACCGGAGACTCACCTTCATGATGCTCGACGACGACGTCGTGGCCGTCAGCCCCGCCAGCGTCTACCGCGTGCTGAAGTTCGCGGGTCGGCTCGACCGCAAGTGGTCGGCTCCCTCGAAGAAAGGGACCGGCTTCGTGCAGCCCCTCACGCCCCACGAACACTGGCATATCGACGTCTCGTACATCAACGTCGACGGCACGTTCGACTACCTGACCAGCATCCTCGACGGGTGCAGCCGCTCCATCGTGCACTGGGAACTGCGGGAGTCGCTGACCGAGCAGGAGCAGCACCCCGACGAGAAGCCCCGGATCCGACACACGGCCCACCATCTCCGACACCCACGTGCGGACAAGTCCTTACTATCCCCAGTCCAACGGCAAGCTCGAACGCTGGCACGGCAGCCTCAAGCGGGAGTGCATCCGGCCCACGTGTCCTGCGACGCTCGACGAGGCCCGGCGCCGAGTGGCTGCGTTCGTCGAGCATTACAACCACGTGCGGCTCCACTCGGCGATCGGGTACATCACTCCGGCCGACAAGCTGAACGACCTGGCGGAGGTGATCCACGCCGAACGCGACCGCAAGCTGGAAGAGGCCCGCCAGCGCCGCCAACTCGCGCGGAACCTGCAGGAGGTTGCCTGATGGTCTCCCGCAGACGACAATCGACTTCGACTTGGGCGGAGGATACGGCTCTGCAGCGGTGCAACCGGAGCGCCGACCCAAGGGTTGGAGTTGAAGGCCGAGTCGGAGACCTCTTCGGCTCGGCCCCAATTCACACCTTCAACTTCAACACCAAAGCGAAAAACCTTCGCGGCACGATGCCGCGACACAACGACACGACGTCGACACCTCAACTCACTAACGCCGACCAGTCAGAATTCCAGTTTACACTGAACCAGGACAGCGATGGATAACGGGTCGCGGGCGATGAATAATTCGAGAACATTGATGACGCCAATCATTGATCCCACTGCAATGAAATAACATTGTCCCTGCCGCGGCAGCTGAATTCGACGGGCGTCGTCTGCGCGAGCGAATCCCATGTACGAGAACCCAACCAAGAGGCATCGGTAACCGACGTAACCAAGGATGGGAACTCCCAAGGCAGCCAGGATGATGCAATAAACAAAGTCGGGAAGATCGCCCGCACCAGCCCCCCGCCATGGGGCAAGCAACAAGTAAAGTGCGACGGCGAAGCAGAGAATCGCAAACTGAAGGAAAAATATGCCGACGTAGAACCTCTCCCTCCTCGACGGCGGCGCCGTCTGATCTGGCACATCAGTCGTGTCTGATTTCGTGATCATCATCGCTGCTGATATGTAATTCACTCCGTGTCCGACATCTTTCACCCAACGCCCAGAGGATGAGAAGTAAGCCCATCAACGTCATGAAGCAAGTTACAAAAATCGGGTAAGGTTCATTCGGTGGCCAAAAGAAGAAGGGCTGCGAGAGGAAAATGATCCCGACCCCAATCGCATGCCATTGCTTATTGCGGTCCAGGCGAGGCGGGGGTGCGTCCCCAGCCCAGGCGCATCCCATGTAGGAGAATCCGGCGAGCGTAGTTCGGAAACCGCCGTAGCAGCACAGTGGAGTCCCGACTACGACGATAATCCAGTGGATGACGATGTCGACTGGATGATTCTCATTCCTCAGTACCCACGGGGGATATAGAAACAGGTTTACCGGGAATGCAAAGAACATAGATGCAAACTGAAAGACAAGAGCGACGACAAACCACTTCTCCCTCTGCGGCGATGATTCCGCCTGGCCGGACTCGTCGATCTCTGAATCGTTCGTCGTCATCGCAGAATCGTCACATGCGTCTCAGCGGCTGCTGCCAGCATTCCTTCAGTTCTTCGATCGCTTCATCAATTAGCACGTTGCCTTCGAGCGAACGAACCAGAACGCGGCCGCTGTCGGTCACCTGGCCCAGTTCGAGGGCGTAGGGGATCGATTGTTTGAAGGCTTCGACCATGTCGGCAGAGACTTCCATCAAGAATCGGCTGGGGGTTTCGCAGAAGAGTGACGACGCGTCTTCGAGTTTGCCGAGCGGGGCGAGGTTGATGTCGACACCCAGTCCCCCGGCAAACGCCATCTCGGCCACCGCTACTGCCAGTCCCCCTTCGCTCAGGTCGTGGCAACTGCGCACTTGCCCCTGGCTGATCGCCGAATGAGCATCGCGGAAGATGATCTTCGCCGACTCCATGTCGACGGTAGGGACGTCGTCGCTCTTGCGGTCCATCACCAGATTGTAATGACTCCCACCCAACTGGCCTCGCGTGGCACCGACGAGGAACAGCCGATTGCCCGATTCCTTCAGGTCCATCGTCACACAACGCGTAATGTCATCCACTTGCCCCAGCGCGGTGATGAGGAGTGAAGGCGGTATCGCAATCGTCTGCGTCTTGCCATTCGACTCATAACTGAACTCGTTGTTGAGCGAATCCTTTCCACTGACGAAGGGCGTCCCATACGCGATGGCGATGTCGTGACAGGCAATCGCCGCTCGCACGAGTGATCCCAGCGTCTCGGCCCGTTCAGTGTTCCCCCAGCAGAAGTTGTCGAGGATGGCGATGCGCTTGGGGTCGGCTCCGACAGCCACGCAGTTGCGGACGGCTTCATCGATCGCACAGGTCGCCATGTGGTAGGGGTCGAGGTCGCCATAGTGGGGATTCATTCCGCAGGCGATCGCGAGTCCGCGGTTTGAAGTCAGCACGGGCCTAACGACCGCGGCGTCCGACGGGCCATCGTGAGCGATGCCCACCAAAGGCTTCACAACACTGCCGGCCTGCACTTCGTGGTCGTATTGCCGAATGATCGATTCCTTGGAACAGACGTTGAGTGAACCAAGGATGCGTTTCAACACCTCGCCATGCGCCATGCCTTGATTGATCGGCTGAGCTTCGCCGGTCGCGGGAGCCTCCCAGATGGCCTCGCGAACCACGGGGGGACGGCCATCGTGCAGGAATGACATCGCGACATTACCGACTTCCTGTCCGTCGTACTTCAGCACCAGCCGCTTTGTGTCGGTAAACGTGCCGATGACGGTGGCTTCGACACCTTCGGAGGCACACAACGTATGGAAGGCGTCCCAGTTCGCTGGTGGGACGGCCAGCACCATTCGTTCTTGCGCTTCGCTGATCCAGATCTCGGTGTACGACAGCCCTGCGTATTTAAGCGGGGCCTTTTCAAGCCAGACCTCGGCACCAGTCTCTTCACCCATCTCGCCAACGGCACTGCTGAAGCCCCCTGCCCCGCAATCGGTAATGGCGTGATAGAGCCCTTTGTCTCTGGCGGCAAGGATCACATCGAGGACCATTTTCTCGGTGATGGCATTCCCGATTTGCACCGCTCCGCCCGAAAGAGTCTCGCTTTCGTGCGTCAGTTCAGCGGATGAAAAGGTCGCTCCATGAATACCGTCCCGTCCCGTGCGACCGCCGACAGCGACGATGTAGTCCCCGGCATCGACATGTTTTTCGCTCATGCCGCGCGGAATCATCGCGACGTTGCCGCAATAGACGAGAGGGTTACCGAGATAACGCTCGTCGAAATAGACGGCACCGTTCACCGTTGGAATTCCCATACGGTTGCCGTAGTCGCGCACTCCGGAGACGACGCCGCGCATCACGGTGCGAGGATGGAGCACGCCTGTCGGCAGATCGTCGTGAAGCGTATCTGGCGGAGCGAAACAAAAGACATCGGTGTTGCAGATCGGCTTGGCCCCGAGACCCGTCCCCAATGGATCGCGAATCACGCCTCCCAAGCCCGTGTTCGCGCCACCGTAGGGTTCGAGGGCCGAGGGATGATTGTGCGTTTCGACCTTGATGCAGACGTCGAAGTCATCATCAAAGCGAACGATGCCGGCGTTGTCCTTGAAGACGCTCACGCACCAGTCGTTGTCACCGAGTTGCTCGCGAATCTTGACGGTGGCGGCGAAGACCGTCTCCTTCAACATGTTCTCGAAACGAACTTCGCCACGTTCTTTGTCGCGATAGGCAATTCGGCCCGCCAGCGTCTTGTGACTGCAATGCTCGCTCCACGTCTGAGCGACTGTTTCGAGTTCGATGTCGGTCGGCTCGCGATTCAGGTCGCGATAGTAGCTCTGAATCGTCTGCATCTCAGGCAGCGAGAGATAGAGCTGACCTTCCTTCGAGAGTCGCTTGAGCGCATCGCTGTCGAGTTCGCGGATAGGCGTCTGTCGCAACTGAAACTGGTACTCGCTCCCCACGGCGATCGTCGAGAGATTCAGTGGCCCGGCCACGACCTGCTCGATGGCGTCGTTGCTGAGAACCTTCGCCCGCACGCGAGAGAGATCGAAATCGTTGGCGTCGGCATTCACCCAGTACTTGCGGCAGGTGGCGACGCGCTCGACCGGCTGTCCGCGATCTTTAAGTGCTTGTGCCGCCGTCGAGCCGACGTTGTCGGTGACACCGGGCTTGAAGAGGACATTCAGCAATACGTCCTCGCCGCTTGCCGGTGTCGTACCGCCGCTCTTTCCGTTGACGGGCAACTGATGCACCGCCACGCGCTCGACGACACTGTCACTCAACAGCCGTTGAGCCGTGTCGATCTGTGCGGCATCGAGGTTGCCTTCGACAAGATAGGAGTGAGCCGACCGCACGCGGCGGATCGTTGAAGCGCCGAGCGCCTGGGCATCGGCGAGCACGCGCTCGCCTTCACGGTCATTCTCCCCTTCGGCGGGATGGATTTCAACTTCCCAAAGCATGTGAATCAGGGGTCAGGAGTTAGAAGCAAGGAATCAGGAAGTCGGAATTCGTAGCGGAACTCGTGAAAGTTCCGTCTCTGTGTGGCACGATCGGAAGTCTCACGCCTTCCGCTACAGGCAATTCCTCACGGCAGTCCGTTGAGTTTTCTCAGAACCCATTCGGCGGTCACCAGGCCACAGAATAGCAAGAGGAGCCACCAACTGTCCCACAGGCGGGTCTCCTGGCGGCGGGAATCTTCGCCGGTGTCGGCCTGCAGCAAGCTTGGGAGCGTGGCGAGTTCGTCCAAAGCGACGAGTTGACCAGAAGATGCATCGGCCAGCGAGGCCAGGAGAACCGGATTGGCGCTCACATCGCTTCTCTCGGATGTGGGAGGTTCCAGCACGGTGAGATCGCTTTCGACCGGCGGCACGTCGCGATTCGTTCCCGAAACAACCAACACTGCCTGATACTCTCCCGACGGGAGCGACGACGTCTGAGCATGGAAAACCGTCGGAGTCTCGGCATCGGCATTGAGTTCGAGCACCGCCACCGCGCCAGCTTCGGGATCGTTCGCCGGTCGAATTTCGACGACGGCCTTGAACTCCGGAGCGTTCTGCAAGATACCGGGCTCGAACCGGGCGATAAGTGAAGCTTCTTCACCAAACGCGATCACGGGGAGTTGCGCACCGAAGCGAACGAACTCGTTCCCCGATGATGCCTTGAACTGGGCGGCCCAGCGAACGAACTGACCCCAGAACCGGTGGTGATAGCGGTCCCCCACACGGTGCCGCCAGCGCCAGGTGCTGTCGACGCCGCTCCAGACGACCTGTCCGGCTCCGACGAACTGATGAGCCAGCGTCACACTCGAACGCTCAGTCTCGAGTGTCTGATCCGATTCCGGGTCGAGGGCGACCGCCCAGACGCTTGCTCCACCCTTGAGTTGTCCCCGCAGACCCCATTCCGCTCCGGGTAGATTGTCCCAGATTTCAGGATTGTCGAGCGGATCGTCGGCAAACTGGAACATCGCAAGCGACTCGGCTTCGGGAGTGAGCCTCAGCCGATAGCCACGTTCGTCGGGAGGAGCATTCGATCCTTCACTCGAGATTTCGAAGGGTCGAAGATTCTCAACCGGCAACAGATTACGCAAGACTTCGTGCTGATACTCCAGCGGCATGTGACGCTTGCCGGAGACCATCATCAATGTGCCACCCTCCGAACGAACATAGCGATCGAGCATCTCCCAAGTCGATCGCCGCAGATCGCGCGGCGAGGCATCGCCGACAATCACAACATCGTAACCCGAGAAGAGCGTCGGTTCCGTGGGATTCGGTTCCGAAGGAACTGTCAGCCGACGTGCGAAGAATGTATCGGGAAGAACCCCCAGATAGGGCTGCTCGAAGACGATGGCATCGACTTCGACGCGTGAATCGCGATCGAGCGCGATCTCCAGGAAACGAAACTCCCAACGGGCCTCCCCTTCAAGCACCAGCACGCGAATGCTGCTGTCGACAATATTGATCGTCGCGCCGAGTTCGTTGTTGTCATCACGAATCTCATCGGGCAACACGTCGGAGCGGGCGATGTAGCGATATCGCCCCGGCGTCGATTGCGGCTCCAACTCGAATGTCACTTCGGTCACGGGGCCGCTGGGCGTAATTGTCTGTTCTTGAACAAGTTCCTCGAGTCCCGCGTCATTCACCTCGGGATTCGCTGAGTCGAGTTGACGATTGAGCGTGACACGAATGGGACGCCCTTCGAAGCCCGCCGTGCGAATCGTGACTTTGACCGAGGGAGTGTCGTCCTTGAAGACCGCCGAGGGGGCATCGAAATGGGCCAGCGCGATATCCCGAATCGGCAATTCGGAACCGACCTGCACAGGAAAGACCGCGCTCCCCAACAGATCGGCCTGTTCCTCGAGCGTCGAATCTTCGGGATCGATCGTCGTGCGGCCATCGGTGATGAGAATCGTCCCCAGCAACTCGCGGCTCCCTCCCGTCCCTGCAGCGGCCCGTAAAACAGCGGCGATGTTCGAGGCACCAACCTCCAAGGTGTCAGCCGGTTCGTTGATCATCGATTCAATCGACGTCGCATCAGCCGACGCTGTGTTGCCGGCAAAGACCTCGAAGTCGACTTCCGCGATCTCTCTTAACTCAGTGAGCCACTGCGACTGTGGCCCCGTGAGCAATCGTTCGACGATCTCTTTTCGCGAAAGCCGATCGATCTCGTCGAAGACCTGCTGAAGTTGCTCTTGCCGAAAGACCGCCAGTTCAGCCGACTGGGCCGGGTCGGCTTCTTCGTCGAGTGTTACCCATTCGGGTTCCTCACCAAGATCGAACGCATCTTGCCAGCGATCAAGTCGCTCATCGGTCTGAGCGTTGCCGATCATGCCGAGAGCCCTTGCCCAGCGAAGCTTCTCGCCCGGCAAGGCATGCGTATCCTGGGTCTGCATGCTCTCCGAAACATCGACGGCCACCAGCACGCGGCCCGACCGTGCGCGGTTGCGTTCCCACGACAGCACAGGTTCCAGTAATGCCGCCAGCACGGTGAGGACGACGAGCACTCTTAAGGTGAGCAACGTCAATCCCAGTTTGCGGGAGATGAGCTGCCGCTCGTAGCGATAGAGCATGACCACGCAGGCCAGCGTCAAGAGCGAGGCAACGACCCAGACAATCGTCCAGACTGTGTTTTCCAGCGCGTGAAAGATGAGCCGTTGCTCGTACATGAAGGAGGAAGTTGACTGTGGAGCCAAGAGAGAACGGGGGAGGAGTTCAGTCTGCCGCGCAACAACCTAACCAAGTGATGTTGCCAAGGGGGTGATAGCGGGGGGAAGAAGCAGAGTCAAACGGGGAGGGGGATCAATGCTGATTCCGCGATCGCGCTCCCATTGAACGCCGCGAGCATGGTTTCAGTATACTCTCTACCTCTTCAGATCGTCACTTCACCAGCCAAATGGAATGACTGCGGAGAAAGCTGCCCCGATCCTGTTATTGCTCGCCCCGGTCTGGCCTTTGCTGGCGGCTGGGGTCTTGAGTTTCGGCCGGCGGCCGCGCTCGCAAGAAGAAGTGGCGCGCATCGACAGCGAATTCCGTTTCGTCGCGGCGGCAGCTGCGTTGCTCAGTTGCGGGTCGTTGTTGGCCGCATTGTTGATCGGGCCGATCGTGAGTCGTGCTCCGGAGATCAGTGAACGCGTGCCGTGGCTCGTTCTTTCGGCGGCAACCGATGTCCCAATCCATTTTCAGTTGCGGATAGATGCCTTATCGGGACCGGCGGCAATCGCAGCGGCTCTGTTGAGCTTCGTGGCCGTGATTGCACAGCGCCGGGAGCGGGGATCGTTGGTGGGAAGACTTCCTCCGTATCGCGCGCTGATGGGACTGCTCTGTTCGGTGCTGATCGTGCTACTCGCCAACGACCTTGTTCTGCTGACGGCGGCCCTCGTCGTTTCCGAAGTGATGTGCCAGGCGCTGGTGCGGCGGCGTCTGTCGTGGGCTCGCGGCCTGACGTTGTTGCCGTTCATCTGGATCGTCCTGCAATGGATCGTTGGATTTCGTAGCAGCGACTTGTTCGAGATCTCGCTCGCGGGACGCTGGGTTCAAATGGGAGCCGAGCAGCCGATCTTTACGCTCGTCTCCGGCCTCTGTTTGCTGGTGTGCGTTGTCGGTCGATGTGGACTCTATCCCTTTTGTGTTGACGTCGATCGCGTGTATGACGAAGCCCCTGGCCGACTCTTCTGGTTCGGGTGCCTCGGCTCGTGGATTCCCGCACAGTATCTGCTGCTGAGGTTTTGGCCGGTGCTTGGCGTCAGTCCGTTGGGCGTTCCCAGTCTGGCCAGTATTGCGGTGCTGGTAACGATTCTCTCGGCGTGGCTGGCAGTCACGCGTCCTCATCGTGCGGGAACGCTTGCGATGATCGGCTCGGGGATGATGGCCGTTCAATGGACCGCCCTCGGCAGCGGCCATCTCTACGGGCAGATGATCGCCGCCTGCTCCTCACTCTCGCTGATGCTGCTCTTCGGTGGCCTCGTCATCCTCGTCGACGTGCATGGTTGGTTGAACGAACCTGTCGTCGATCGTCGCGGACCGGGAAGACGGACACTCTGGGTCATACTCATTCTGCTGGCCTCCGGCATCGGTGTGCAAAATGCCTGGGAAGTGACGTTCGAGAGCTCGAGGCGCATCGAAGTTGTCGAAGGAGAAGTCGTCACCGAGTCACTCCCCAAAGTGCCTGCGGCGATTCCCATCATGATGATCGTGGCCCATTCGCTGCTCTGGCTGAGTGCCGCTTATGTACTCACTCCGATTCTATTGGGGATGAGACGACATGACGCCGAAACTGGCATGAACGAAGGTCTTGTCGATGTGCCCGCCGAAGCGGAAACTTCATCCCCCTGGCTGACACGTCGGCTGTGCGGCGGACTGGTTCTGGTGGCTTTGTTGTGGGGGCCAGTTTCGGCGGCCTTGTTGAGACATCGGGAACAGAACCAGGCAGCCGACTTACTCGATCTTTTCACGAAAGCCCCTTGGGGCGTGATGCTCCCCGCTGGCATCTTCGGCCTCGTCGTCGGCTGCTGGATCGGCTTCGCGAAGGTCCATCGGCGACTACCAACGGGCGAATCGTGGGAGAAACTGGCCGACGCGGGACGCCGACTATTCTATCTGCCTGAGACAGCACGATTTCTCACGTGGCCATTGCGGCAGATTCTCTTGCTGCCGACGCTGTTCGACTCACTCCACACTCCGGCTGCGGAAATCCTCGATGAGGAACCTGCCACCGTGACGACCGATGGCCAGACGGCGGCATCAGACGCGACTGCTTGGCTATTACCGCTCGCGGGACTCGCAAGCATCGCCATCCTCTGGGCCCTGCTGGTGATGATAAGATGAGTGGTAAGACAGCCACAGGTTGAACTCAGGGGCTGCGATCGCTATTCCATCCGCTCGCTCTTCGGTAGCGGAATTCGTGAGAACTCCGAGCGTGGGGCGAGTCGGAACTCTCGCGAGTTCCGCTACGGTGGGGCTGAACGGCAAGTTGAAATCTAGAAAGGCACAGGTGGCGAATGGAACATGCGAAGGTGGTCATCACTGACTTTATCGAAGACACCGAGGTCGAGTATCCCATCCTGGGGGATCTGGCCGATGTGACGGCGTGCAATGCGATGCACGAGTCGGAACTCGTCGGAAAGATCGAGGATGCCGACGCGATCATGCTCTATCACTTCCTCTCGCTCACTAAAGCGACTATCGAACGGCTCAAGAACTGCAAACTCATCGTGCGCTGCGGAGTCGGGTACGACAACGTCGATCGGGCATTCGCCAGGTCGCTGGGCATTCCGGTGGCCAATGTCCCTGACTATGGGACCGAGGAAGTGGCCGACTCGGCCATCGGACTGACGCTGACACTCGCGCGAGGCATTCACTTCCTCAATCGCCGACTGCAACGCGGAGAAGGGGTCTGGTCGTACCTGCAGACCGTGCCTCTCCATCGGCTGCGCGGGAGGACGTTCGGCATCGTGGGACTCGGTCGCATCGGCACCGCCACGGCCCTCCGAGCCAAAGCATTGGGGATGAATGTCCTGTTCTACGACCCCTATGTCCCCGATGGAAAAGACAAATCGGTCGGAGTGACGCGGGTTGATTCGCTGCGGGAACTGTGCAACCACTCGCATGTGCTGAGCGCGCACTGCCCCTCGACTCCGGAGACGAAACACATCATCAATGGACAAGCTCTCGCCTGGCTGCCGAAGGGGGCGATCGTCGTCAACACGGCTCGGGGGGCAGTGGTCGATGTGCATGCGGTGCTTGATGCCATCACGCGTGGGCATCTCTCGGGAGCAGGCATTGATGTGCTGGAGACCGAACCTCCCGACCCCGCCGACCCGCTGATCGCGGCCTGGCGGGACGAGTCGCACCCGGCTCACGACCGGATCATCATCAATCCGCACTCGGCCTTTTATTCGGAAGAGGGCCTCAACGACATGCGGGTCAAGGGGAGTGAGAACTGTCGGCGGGCACTCTTGGGAGAACCGCTGCGAAACGTCGTCAATCGCGACTGAGATCACGTCTCAGTGCGAGACTCGGTATTAGTTCAGCGAAAGTTTCCAACCGCGATGGCCAACGGGATGCAATTGCGGGTCGATCCTCTATAGTTCCCATCGACGCCTTTCGCTCCGCGAAAATGCGCAGGGCGGGAACAGGCGTTTTCGCGACAACTTTGAAACACGATTCCAACGCGAGCCACGCACTTTCGCGGAGCGAAAGGCGACTAACCACACGAATCAAACCCAAGGGAGAATATCGATGAAGGGGAGCCAGAAAGTTATTGACGCATTGAACGCCGGACTGACGATCGAGTTGACGGCCATCAATCAGTACTTCATTCAGTCGAAGATGTGCAAGAACTGGGGCCTGAACAAGCTGGCGGCTCATCACTATCACGAATCGATCGATGAGATGAAGCATGCCGAGATGCTGATCGATCGCATTCTGTTCCTCGACGGCGTCCCCGAAATCGCCCGCTACGATGTGATTCGTGTCGGTAACGATGTGAAGGAACAGCTCGAGAACGACCTGCTCGTCGAAAAGGGTGCCAGCGTCACCTACAACGAAGGGGTCGTGACCTGCATCGCCGAAAAGGATTCGGCCAGCCGCGAAGTCATGGAGCAGATCATTCGTGAGTCGGAAGACAGCGTCGACTGGCTCGAAGCCCAACTCGATCTCATCAAGAACATCGGCATGCAGAACTACATGCTCTCGCAAATGGGCGAAGACGGCGGCGGACACTGAGCGGCAAAGCCATCTTGTTTAACGCCCAGCCGCAGACGCCGGCTGGGCGTGACACGCGGCGAATCACGTCGATCGGCTCTCTTGCGGAAGAACGGCATTGAGTGGTATTCGCATGATGATCTCGGTGTCCGCAAGCAGTGCTCGTTCTACAGCGAAATGTCTCTCTCACGTTCCGCCGGCGCCTGCGGCGTGCCGTTAAACGAGGTTGAGTTGTTTGATCGCCTCGATCAGTGCGTCAACGTCTTCAACCACGGAGAATGCTCCCACGCTCGCGCGGACTGTGCCTCCCCTGGCTTGTGAGCCAATCGCCGCGTGGATGAGGGGAGCGCAGTGCAGGCCGGCGCGGACTTCGATGCCGAACGACTCATCAAGAATGCCGGCCACTTCTTGCGGGTCGAATCCATCGACCTGAAAACTCACGACGCCGACCCGCTCATCGGCGATGCGAGGGCCAAACAGCGTGACACCTTCAATTGCCGATAGACCCTCGATGAGTTGTTGAGTGAGAGTCGTTTCGTGTTCTCGCAGCGATGCCAACCCGCGCCCGTCAATCCAGTCGAGGGCGGCATTCAGGCCGACGATCCCCGGGGCATTGAGGTTGCCTGATTCATACTTGTCGGGAAGCGCTTCGGGTTGCTGATCGAGTTCGCTCTGTGAACCCGTTCCTCCCTGCCGCAGCGGGTGAAGTTCTTCCACCATGTGGGGAGCAATGCACAACAGCCCGGTACCCAGCGGACCCAGCAGTCCCTTATGTCCCGAACAGGCAAGCAGATCGATGCCCCATTGATCGAACGCGATTTCGAGATGACCGGCCGTCTGGGCGGCATCGACCAACACGAACGCTCCGATGTCTTTGGCGGCAGCGATCAACGGCTCGATGGGCTGAATCACTCCCGTCACGTTCGAAGCATGCTGAATGCACACGAGCCGCGTGGACGACGTTAGCAAACTGCGAAAGTGCTCGATATCGATGCGGCCTTCGTGATCGACAGTCGCGATATCGACTCTGGCACCATGCCGTGCCTGTTGAAACCGGAGCGGCCGCAGGACCGAATTGTGCTCTGCAGCAGTCGTGACGACATGGTCACCGGGCCGCACGATGCCGTGAATGGCGATATTGAGGGCATCGGTGCCGTTGAAACAGTAGATCACCTGCTGCGGCGTCCCAACACCCAGCAGTCGGACCACCTTCCGCCGCGCCTGAGCCACCGTCTGACTCACTTCGGTCGCAGCCCGCGTCGCCCCTCGGCCCACGGCAGCACCCAGTTCGCGCTGGTAACGGTCGACAGCGTCATACACCGCCACGGGCTTAGGAAAGCTCGTAGCCGCGTTGTCCAGGTAGATACGAGGGGAAGGGGACAGGGGCGAGAGGTTAGAGGTCAGGATGCTCGTGTCAGTGATCGTCTGCACCTATACTGACTGAACCATGCGTGAATTCAAGCGATGTACTCGTTCGAAGTCATTGCAGCGATCGCTGCCGATCATGCTGGGCCTGTTTTGCCTTCTCCCTATAGCGGCGTACGCGGACAGCTACGGGCCATCGCAGACGATCTCCGAGCGCATGCACGATTCCAATGTGGCGACGTTTGCCCGCTGGGTAAGCAGCGAACGGAATCCGAACGAGCGACAGAGATTCGGTTATCCGATTCCCGGCACGACGCGATTTGAGATCGTGGAAACCCTTCACGACCGCAGAGAACCGACGGAGCAGACCGTCCTCGTCGATTGGCCATACTTTAGCGAGGGCGAACCCGGCGACCTGTTCCTGCTGCTCGCGGAGGAGGCGTCTGGGTCGCTTGTTGTGGTATCCCATCGGGGGCATCAACGAGGCGCAGCATGAGTATCTGCTCCATGCCTACGAAGCGCCCGATCGGGATGCGTCTCCGCTCGAGCGGTTGAAGCACTTCGAGCCGTATCTGGAGCATTCCGAGCCTCGGATCGCCTGTGATGCGCTGTGCGAGTTCAAATGCACCGAATTCGAGAACGTCGCGGCATTTGCTCCCACGATGGATGCCGACCTGCTTCGCGAATGGGCTTGGGATGAGGAGCAGGCTTTGATCGACCGCAGCATGTATTTGGTACTTCTGGCGTTCTGCGGCACGAATGACGACGCTCTCCACATGCGAGAAGAGATCCTCCAGCCCATCGATACTTATCGTCCAGAGAGCTTCTATATGATGTACGCCGACCTCATGCTGTCGGGAGAAGAGGCTCTCGTGGTACTTGAACAGGAAAAGCTTGCCAATCGGGACTCGCACTTCAGTGAGACCTACGCCGCGATCCGAGCGATCGAAGCAATTGAATACTCGCCTGAGCAGGTCATTCCGACGGAGCGATTGGCCGTTTCGATACGGCTGCTGCTCGATCATCCGGAACTCGGTGATATTGCCGTTTCGATGTCGACTCGTTTTAAAGACTGGTCATTGGCCGACCAGCTCTTTATCGAGTACTCCACCGTCGAAGGACCATACGCCGAAGCGATGAGAATCATGATCATTCGGTATTATCTCACTGCTCAGGGACTCGGTGCACAGGCTGACGGCGATGAAGTTCCCGATTACGCCGAGAAGGCAACGCAGTATCTGCGGCAGATCACGGTTTGCGATCCCGCACGCGTGGAGAACACTTCACGCTATTTTCGCCTCGAACAGCATTCGCAGTATTCCTCGCACCCGTGGCCCGGTCGACCATCGGACGGGTCGAATTGCTGGAGTCACACCGGAGAGTAGAGAGTCTGATGCAATACAACACTGATCTACTGGTCGCTACTGCAATGATCCTCGCGTTCCAATTCGCGATGGATGTGAATGCAAACGATTCAAACTCGGAAATCGCTTCCTTCAAGCAGCCACGAGATCGGGAACCCGTCTCGTGGGTGAATTCCGATTTGCCTCCGGGCGAAGGGCTGGAACACTTCGTGCTCGCGAGCGAAGCGCTGGGACATGAAGTGGGGTACGTCGTCTTTACTCCCGAAGGATACATGGCCGACGGCGATGAACCGTACCCCGTCGTTTACTTCCTGCATGGCATGGGAGGCACCGAAGCCAGCGACTCGGGTGGTTTCTCGGGGCTGCTGGCCCGTGGCATTCGTGAAGGAACGCTACCACCTGTAATCTGCGTCTTCCCCAATGGTGGCCGCAGCGGCTACATGGGGGATGTCGAGAAGATGATCGTCGACGAACTGATCCCGCTGATTGATGCGGAGTACGCGACCGACGTTTCTTGCCGAGCCGTCGTTGGATTCAGCATGGGGGGACAAGGAGCGGTGCATCTGTCGGTGCTGCACCCCGAATTGTTTTGTGCCTGCGGAAGCTGGGGTGGCGGCATGTGGCGCGGCGAAGAGGAAATGCTTGCCGCCGCAAGCGACCACGCCGCAACATTGCGAGAGAATCACTTCGCGGCGCTGCTCATCAATGGTGACCAGGATCGTCCCGATGCATTCGCTTCGATGGCGAGCGTTCTTGCTCAACACGACATCGCGTGTGAGGTGCAGGTTCTGCCCGACACGCCGCACAACCTCGGCCTCTACTACGAACGCGGGGGAGTGATGATGCTGGAGTTTCTGGGAGAGGCTTTAGGCTCTGGAGGGCAATAGTCCACTTGCCTCAAGCACCGATTGCTGAACGGCCAAGTCGTGCTCGTAAGAGAAGTCGCTTGCTTTCTCGCCTCGAATGATCCGTGCCATGTCGGCGGCATCACCCACGTATCGCGTGAACGACGGGAACGTGACCTCTTGATAACCGCGAACGTATCCTTCCCGCTCGACCGACAGCGCCACGCGAGCCGAGGGATTGTCGAGTGGTTGGATGTGAAACGTCCCCTCCGTGCCGCAAACGGTGAAGTGCCTGCGGGCAAAGCCTTCGACTTCCATCGCCGTCGAACGCACTGAAGCCGTCGCGGCCGGATACTTGAACACGGCCAGCATGTTGTCGAGCAGGCCATCGTCAATGTCGGCGGTGTGTTGTGCGAAAGTAGTCACCGTTTCGGGCCGGCCCAGCACTCCGACGACGAGATCGATGATGTGGCAGCCGAGTTCAAACATCATGCCGCCGGGGTACTCGGCCAAACTGCGTCGGCTGGCGGGGTCGACAACTTTGCTCATCACCGTATGGACCTCGAAGACATCCCCCAGCCAACCTCGCTGGAGAAACTCTCGCAGCAACACGATGCCGGGGTTGTAGCGGTACATGTACCCCATCTGCACCAGCAGTCCCTTTCGCTCGGCCTCTGAAAGAATTCGTTCATACTGAGGCAGCGACTCCCCTGCGGGCTTATCAAGATGAACATGCATCCCCGCTGCAATACACGCCTCGGCTGTGCTGAGAGAATCCCGCACCTCGGTCTCGACCAGTACTGCCTGTAGCCCCGATGTATTGAGGAGTTGATCTTGAGTCAGCCACGGCAAATCTCTGAAGGCCGGCTGCGACTGGACTCGATTTCGTCGTTCCTCGTTCGGTTCGACGATGCCAACGACTTCGTAGTCGGGCGAATTGCGATAGACAGACAACTTTGAAGCATGGGCATGCCCGACGCCGATCTGGCCGAGTTTGATGGGTGACCGCAGTGCGTCATCGGCATTCGCTGATGTCGAGGTCATGTTGCCAATCACTGAAGCCAACGCCGTGGAGCCGAGCAACTGCAGAACATCACGTCGGGTCACAGTCATGGTGATTCCTCGTAGTTACTCGATCGCACATCATCGTCTCTTTTGCTCACGGTCATTGACCGGGGGCAAAATAAGAATCATCCATCGACGTTTCCAACACTCGTTAACTTTGCGCCTTCACTCCCGTTGCTCACGCCATTCGCCGGTTGCCAATCCAGCAATTGGAGTTCGACGTTCTGGTAGCCGCGATACTCGTTGACACCGGCGGTGAAGCAGATCGAGATCGAGTCGCCCGACGCGGCGATCTCGTCGGCCCATTCCCCTCGGCCAAAGGCGATCGCCCGCAGCACTTTGCCCCCCTGCTTGATTCGCAGGCTGAGGTGCCGATCGCCTCCACCCATCTTGCTCGGCGGTTCGACCAAGTCGACCCGGCTGGCGGCGAAGATCGGCTTGCGATGCTCTGAACCGAACGGGCCAAGTTGCGACAACTCCTTGATCGCCTTATGAGTGACATCGGCCAGCGAGACCTCGGCATCGACCTTAAGTTCCAGATCGCGCGGCGTGACGTCGTGATTCTCGCGCACATGTTGCACGAACGATTCTCGAAAGGCATCGATCTGTTCGGTGGTGATGCGCAGTCCCGCGGCCGCTCGGTGGCCGCCGAATCCAAGCAGGTACTGTTGACACGATGACAAACCTTCGTACATGTCGAAGCCCGCGAACGATCGGCACGATCCCTGTCCCACGCCTGCTGAGTCTTTCAATGCAATCATGATGGCGGGACGCTCATAAGTCTCGGCCACACGACTGGCGACAATACCGATCACTCCGGGATGCCAATCGGGATGAGCCAGCACGAGAGCGGGATGATCATTCCATTCGGGATGCTGATCGACGAGTTCCTTCGCCTCCTTAGACATGCGGCGTTCGACCGTCTGACGATCCTTGTTGAGTTTGTCGACATACTCTGCCAGTTGTGCCGCCCGCTGTTCGTTGGTCGTGGTGAGCATCTCCACCGCAAGACGTGCTTGTCCCAATCGACCCGCGGCGTTGATGCGCGGACCCAGCGCAAAGCCGATGTCGTCGGCTTCGAGTTGCTTGCGGCCTTCGAGTCCGGCGATCTTCATCAGTCGTCCCAGTCCGGGGGTCGACTTCTCGATCAATGTCCCCAAGCCGTAACGCACGATAATGCGGTTTTCCCCCACAAGAGGAACCACGTCGGCCACGGTGCCGATGGCCGCCAGCCCGACGGCCATCTTGAGATACTCCCGCATGCGGGGCGATGCCTTGCGGCCATCACCGAGCCTCTGGCAAACAGCCCAGGCGACTTTGAAGGCCACGCCGGCTCCACACAAATCGCCAAAGGGATAGTTTCCACCAGGCAAACGTGGATGCACCACGCAGGCGGCATCGGGAAGTTCTTCTCCAATCGTATGATGATCGGTGATGATCAGTTCGAGTCCGAGTTCTTTCGCGAGTGCTGCCTCGTGAACGCTGCCGATACCGCAATCGACGGTGATCAGCAGTCGCCTGGGGTCTTCTTCGTGCAACGTGCGAATGGCGTCTGCATTCAGTCCGTACCCTTCTTCGAGTCGACAGGGGATGTAGTAATCGACACGAGCACCGGCGAGTTTCAGGCAATGCCAGAGGATGCTTGTCGCGGTGACGCCGTCCACATCGTAGTCGCCATAAACCGTAATACGCCGACCCGCCTGAATGGCCGACGTGATGCGATCGACGGCATCGGGAATCCCCGGCAATTGCTCAGGGTCGTGCAGGTCGTTCATCTTGGCCTGCATGAAGTTGCGGGCGTCGTGACCGGTGAGAATGCCACGCGAAGCCAGCACTTGCGCCAGGAGCGGCGAACAGTTGAGTTCGCGGCACAACTGAGCCACATGACCCCGGTCGTGCGGGGCGAATCTCCAGTGTCGGGGCATTGCAGTCGGCTCCTCCGTGATGAGTGGGAACGGCGATAACCACCATACCGCGTGTCCCGCAGGCTGCAAGGCTGCGGCGAAGCAGAAGCGGCTCAGGCCGCATCCGCGCGGGACCAGTTCTTGAAGACGTAACGATGCACGCACTTCGTCCCCGCGCACATGATGAGCCCCTTCGCGAGTTTGCCGAAACCGGTCACGGTGATGTCGGTCGTGCGAGTAATCTTCGTCCTCCCTTCTCCGACCGGTTCAAGCACAAATTCTTCAACGATCGCCGTCACGCAGGGGCGAAAATAGAGGGTCGTGTCCTCCATCTGGAATCTTAACAGCTCCGGCTCCTGCCAATGGGTGATGCGCTGCTGAACGACGCCGCGATCCGAGATGCATTGTCGCCGAGCGCCGACTCCTCCGACTCCGTCCGGCAGCTTGCATTGGACGGGCTTGGGGATCCCCAGTCTGAAGAGAGCCGGGATGCGGGGATCCATCGACGACGAACAGAGCAACTGCCACAACGAGGCGGGCGACTTATCGATGATCGCAGTGGTGCGGACGATCATGGTACGGCCTCGACGAGCATGGAACTCATGAATAATACGAAGCAGCGGGACAACACGCACACGAATCAACACATTCCGCAGCGTGGCTGCAGTCAGCTTGCCGTGAGAGAGCAGGGGCGTCAAGAGCTCGCGCTCAAGCCTCCCACGCCGCGTTTTCCAACACCACTCGGTAGCCGTCGGGATCGACGAAGGTTCGTCCTCTCTTATCCCAGTAGGGGTTGAACGCGTCGACCGACGCATGTCCATTCTGCTCCATCCTGGCGACTGCCGCCTCCCATTCGGTTGCATCGGGAATGTAGAAGACGAGCAGATTGTCGTCGGTCGGAGCCTGCGGCACCTTGTGCCCTGCCTTGCGAGTGAACTCCAGGTGATACGCTCCTCCCTTCCGACCCAGGATGACACCGTCGAAGCCATCGTGGTTCTCAAACTCAAACAGCACATCGAAGCCGAGTCCATCCCGGTAGAAGCTGACGACTTCAGCCAAGTCGGTCGTCGGTCGCGCAACTCGAATGTGAGCACTGCCTAAGTCGGGTACTGCATCCATCGGCATGTCCTCGTAAATGAAAACGACTCACGGGCGTCGCATTTGAAGTCGCTTTCATACCTGCCATCATTCGATAGTCAGCGACATCGACGATTCTTGTGAGACTGTGTCATGCCATCCTGAGGATATCACGCTTGTTGGACAACCGCACCGGCTGACTGGTTGTTCGACAATTCACTGAGAGGCTATGATTCTCGCATCGAGGTATTGCGTGTGTCGGTTTACTTGAGGAGCACCGGAGTTAGTCATGATGATTCGCACGGTCAGGGACATCGAGCGGACGTTTGATGCCGAGCAGGAGTTTCGACGTTGGCATCGAGCTTGGTTGCGCAGCAATGTGACCGATACTCACGAACAACTCTTCCACGGTTTTGAAGGAGTGGTCTACTTCGAGGGTGAGGACAAGTCGTGGGAAACGACCTGGGATATCAAATGGGCCGCAGACCACTTCTCGGGATCGCATGATTACTTCTGCGAATCGACCAAGCGATGGAACGACAACCTCGACTCGATGCTGAAGAAACTGGCTGAGCAGGGCTGGCTGCGGATCGTGCTTGTTCCCGCGAAACATAAGGTCGAAGTCAACGACGTCGGCGTCATCAAATAAATCACTTCCATTGCCGGTCGGACGGGTCGAGCGATTGACCGCCGGCAGATCGATATGAAATCACAACTCCGCATTTTCCATCAGGAGACATGTCTTGAAGACTTTACCGTTCGTCGTGGCATTCTTCCTTCTCGGATTGGGAGTCGTTTGGGTCACTGACGGCGTTCGAGCCGATGAGCCCGTGCAGGGGGCCGCCCTGCTCGTCGACTTGGGGGACGAGGTCTCGCTCGAACTGGTTTACATTCCGCCCGGCGAATTCCTGATGGGGAGCACGCCCGAAGAGCGGGAGTGGGCGACGGGTGTCGAAGGGGGAGCGACGCCCGGTACAGAACGCGAATCGTACGAAGGGGAACAGCCGCGACGGATGCAAGTTCGCGACGGATTTTGGATGGGTCGCACCGAAGTCACGATGGGACAGTTTCGTCGATTCTGTGATGAAACGGGTTATGTAACCGACGCGGAGCAGCCGGGTGGACATACGCAGTGCTTTGATCCCGAATGGGACGACTATCATCTGACGACCGAAATTGTCCATCCCTGGAAGCCGATGGAGGACAAGAGCTGGCGCGATCCCAACTTCGAGTTCCCATTGCTGGAGTCATTCCCCGTCGTCTGCGTGAGTTGGAACGACGGTCGAGCCTTTTGCGATTGGCTGACGACAACAGAACGCGAAGCAGGCCGACTGCCGGAAGGCCTGGAGTACCGACTGCCGACGGAAGCCGAGTGGGCCTACGCCTGTCGCGGCGGCAGCAAGGAGAGCACGTATTTCTGGTGGGGAAACGAACTGACCGACGGACAGGGAAGGTTGAACATCTCCTCCGTCGACTTTCTGCCTGGGCGGGATCGGATCTGGCCATTGGCGAACGTCCCTTGGAGCGATGGCTATTCGTTCGTGGCACCGGTTGATCATTACGGCGAACGTGGACGCAACGGTTTCGGCATGGCCGACATGTGCGGCAACGTCTGGGAAGTTGTTCTCGATCACTTCGATCCGCTCGGAGGTCACGAGGAAGCCTACTTCGTCGAGGAGTACCCGCGCCCGGTTTGTCGTGGCGGCAACTACTTCGATGTCCCCGGCAACGCCCGCTGTGCCGTCCGCCTCGGCCTCCAGGGCCCCAGCTATTCCGACTCTCGCGACGGATTTCGGATTTGTCTAGGCGTACCGCGTGGTCCCGCGACTCCGTGAACTCGTGCGTTCGACAGGGAAGCAAGGGCCGCGAACTTGCGTTCGCTACGGGCATTCATGTCGTTGTGCGCGCAACTTCCGACATCGTAGCGTAGAATGAAGAGGACGGCACCTGCCGTCTTCCAACAACACTGACTGCCACCGGCACCAGAAATCGCATGTGGAATCCTCTTCAATCTCTGCGATGGTCGCGATCATCGGAAGAGGTCGTTGCGGAGCGAGAGGCATTGCTGAAGGCAGCCCCCATTCCCTGCCTCTGGCTGTTCGGCAAGACTGGCAGCGGGAAGTCGTCGATCATCCGCCATCTGACCGGTGCCGACGAAGCGGAGATCGGCAACGGGTTTCGACCACAGACGCGACAATCGCGTTTGTATGCTTTCCCAGAGGATGACCTGCCGCTCGTGCGATTTCTCGACACTCGCGGACTGGGAGAGTCGGCATACGATGCACGGTCGGACATTGCCGAACTCGATTCCCTCGCCCACATGATGATTGTGACCGTGCGTGCGACCGATCAGGCCACTTCCGACATTACGCGACCTCTTCAGGAGATTCGTCGTCAAAGGCCCGAGCGACCAGTGCTGCTGGCAATCACATCGTTGCATGATACCTATCCGGGACAACAACATCCGCAGCCCGATCCCTATCAGGATCAGTCGCCCCCCTTCCCCGCCGACATTCCTGAATCGCTCTCACGTTGTCTGGCGGCGCACTGCGAACGCTTTGAAGGACTGTACGACCGCGTGGTTCCTATCGACCTCACCAAGCCGACCAACGGCTTCAACGTTTCCGACTTCGGGGGGGATCGACTCAAGCGCGCGATCATCGATTTACTTCCCTCGGCCTATCGACAAACATTGTTGCAGATGGACTCGCTGCGTGAGGAACTGGGGCGCAAGAGCCGCAAGCGGTCGGAGCGAATCATTCTGTCGCATTGCGTTGTCGCCGCGTCGGCAGCAGCCGTGCCGTTGCCCTGGGTCGACATCCCGTTTGTGATGGCGACTCAATCACATCTGTTGCATCGACTGGCCGCCGAGCATCAGCAGACGCTGGACTCGAAACTGCTGGTCAAGTTAACGGGCATTCTGGGTAGCCGTGTTGCTGTGCGAATGGGGATTCGCGAGCTGCTCAAGTTCATCCCCTGGGTCGGGTCGGCGGCGAACGCGGCGGCGGCGTTTGCATTCACGTATGGTTCCGGCAAGGCGGCGAGTTGGTACTTTCGCGAAATGAAGGGAGGTCATATCCCAACGGCTGAACAACTTCGCGAGGTCTATCAGCAACAACTGCAGGCCGGCGCGCAACTGTGGCGGACGACGCGAGAGGAGTCGCACGAAACATGACGACACGGTCCGCCATACTCGCCGCCTTGATCGCGTTGCCGACGCTGATGTTCGCCATCGTCGGGGGCTACGCCATCTGGCAGAACGGTTCTCTCGGCTGGGTCTGGTGGCTGATGACCGGTTGCGCCCTCGTCGCCTGGGGGCTGGCACTGGTATGGCCGCCCACTCCAATTGGTCAACGACTTCGGCAGCAGTTGCAGGAATCATCACACTGGACGCCACGTGATCGTGAAGCCGCAAAGATCGTGCGCGAGTATCAGTTGCAGGTCGATTCCTACTCAACGGGTCAATTGACCGACCCGCACTTCTATCTCACGCAGATCCAGTCACTCGCGGCGGAGATGTCGCGACTCTATCACCCCAAGGCGACCGATCCACTCAAGGATCTGACGGTGCCTGAAGTGCTCGCCGCCCTCCGGCTGGCCATCGACGACATGGAACGCTGGATGCTTGAATCGGTCCCCGGCAGTCGCGTGCTAACAATCGGGCAATGGAAGATGCTGCAGAAAGCTCCGAAGTGGGCGCAGCGCGCCTCCGAGACGGCGTGGGGAGCATCGGTGCTGCTGAATCCCTTGAACATTGCCCGCTACCTTGCATCGCGGTGGAGTTGGGGTTCGGTCACCGGCCAGCTGCAAACCGAATTCCTGGCGGTCGTCTATCTCCGATTTGTTCGGCAGACAGGGATGTATCTGATTGAGATGAATAGCGGCCGACTTCGTGCGGGGGCCGATGTCTATCGCGAGACTTTCAAGTCGACTCGCTCGGCGGAGGACATCGAGGGGCAACACCCTGTCGATAAGGAATCGACGGTACCGCCGATCACGATTGCTCTTTTGGGGCAAGTGAGTTCCGGCAAGTCGAGCATCATCAATATCCTGACAGGGACGGACCAGGCGGCGGTCGATGTGCTGCCGGAGACTCAAGAGGTGCAGCGGTATCAATGGCTGGTCGGAGAGTCGCAGTTGAGCCTCACGTTGCTCGACACGCCGGGCTACGGTGAAAGCGGCGAGACGAAGCAGCAGTTGAAGCAGATTCAACGCGCGCTCGAATCGTCGGACGCCGCACTCCTCGTGATGGACGCCCATTCTCCCGCCCGTGAAGCCGACCGAAGACTGATTGATCAGCTTCAAGAGATGTATCGAACCAAACCTCAGTTGAAGCCGCCGCCGGTGATTGGCGTCCTCACGCATGTCGATCTGCTTGCGCCACCGCTCGAATGGTCGCCGCCATACAACTGGCGATCACCAGACAATACCAAGGCAAAGAGTCTGCACGACGCCGTGGAGTATAATTGGGAGCTGTTCGGCACATCGCTGGTAGAAATCATCCCTGTGTGCGCCGAAGATCAAACTCAGCGAGGCTGGGGAGTGCTGGAGGAACTGCTCCCCGCGATCGTGCAGCAACTGGACGATGTTCACTCGGTGGCGTTACTCCGCGCGTTCGAGAATCAACTCGATCGCGGACGTTGGAAGCATCTTGCCCACCAAGTCAAACGCAGCGGCCGAGCGCTGCTTCAAGCCTGGATCGACGAGCGGCTGTCGCCGCGACCGGGTCAGCCATAGGGCGGAGATGACATCAAGGAAATTTGATATGGCACGGCTGCCCAACTACACTTTAGGGATGAAGCTTCCACCTTTCGTAGTCTGTACCTTGTTTGTCCTGCTTCTGGCGACAATTGCAGGCGCGGAAGATTCTCCGACAGGAGACGCAGAACAGGTCCTTCAGCCAGAAGTCTCCCAGGAACTGGTGACTCCAGAGCAGATCGCGTTCTTCGAAACAGAGATTCGGCCGTTGCTGGCAAATCGTTGTTTTGAATGCCACAGCAGCAGCTCCGCCGCCCTGAAAGCAGGACTGCGACTCGACAGCCGAGAAGCCGTTCTGGAAGGAGGCGACTCGGGTCCGGCTGTGGTGCCTGGCGAACCTGAAGAGAGCCTGTTGATCGAGTCGATTCGTTATCAGGCCAACGAGATGCCGCCCGATGAGAAGCTGAGTGACGCAGAAATCGCATCGCTCGTCCGCTGGGTGGAAATGGGATCCCCCTGGCCCGATGAGTCTGGCCCCGTCGCATCGACTGAAGAAGGTTACGACTGGGAGGCTGTCGGCCGACATTGGGCGTGGCAGCCAATTGAGCATGTGGAACCGCCCGTCGCTCATGACGAGGAGCGGATACGCAATCCCATCGACCAGTTCGTGGCAGCACAACTTCGAGAAGCCGGCTTGCCACAACCCGGCCCAGCTCCCGCGTCGGTGTTTGTCCGACGTGTCTTCATCGATTTGATCGGCATTCCTCCGACACCGGACGAACTTGACTATTGGACGTCGCGACTTGGCACGGACGCCGGAAGCGATCTAGATGACGCAGCCGTGGGAACACTCATCGACAACCTGCTCGATCGACCACAATACGGTCAGAGGTGGGGGAGGCATTGGCTCGATGTCGCCCGCTACAGCGACACCGGAGGATGGACGCAGGATAACCAACCTCATCCGATGGCCTGGCGCTATCGGGATTGGGTCGTCGATGCCTTTAATAACGACATGCCTTACGACGAGTTCGTGCGTTGCCAGCTCGCGGGAGACGCAGTCGATCGCAACGCATCGGTCGGCACCGGATTCCTATCGCTGGGGCCGACCTACACCTCCGATGGAGGTGATCCCGAAAGCATCGCGCAGGCCAAAAGCGAAACACTCGACGACCGTGTCGACACATTCTCCCGCGCCTTTTTGGGACTGACCGTCGCCTGCGCCCGCTGTCACGATCACAAGTTCGATCCCATTCCGACACAGGACTACTATTCCATCGCCGGCGTCTTCAATAACACGAACGAAGTCGAAACTCCGCTGGTTAATGACGACGTGGTGCAAGCGTTTCACGAAGCACAACGCGTGATTCAAGAACTGCACGAACGGATCAACACGGCCCGTTCTGCCGCCGAACAGGAAGGTCGCGAACTGACGGCAGAAGAGCAGGCACAGATCGAGAGTTGGGAAGCCGAAGTCCGCGAAAAGGAAGCCGTCGCTCCTCCGAAATACGACTTCGCTCATACCATTCACGATACCGGCAATAGCGACATGACGGTCGCCTTGCGTGGCAACCTGCTCAAGCCGGGCGAACTGGCTCCGCGTCGGTTTCTGCGCATCATTGCCGGTGAGGAACGCGAGACGTTCACCGAAGGGAGCGGGCGGTCGCAACTCGTCGACGCGGTCATCGATCCCGCCAATCCGCTAACTGCTCGCGTGATGGTCAACCGCATCTGGCAGAACCACTTTGGGTCGGCGTTAGTCCGAACGCCCGACAACTTTGGGACTCTGGGCGAAGAGCCGACACATCCCGAGTTGCTCGACTGGTTGGCGATTCAGTTCATTAAATCAGGCTGGTCGATCAAGTCGATGCATCGGCTGATCATGACATCGGCGACGTATCGCAGCAGCAGCGACTTCAACGATGCCGCTTTCGCCGTCGATGGCGACAATCGCCTGCTGTGGAGAATCTCGCCTCGCCGGATGGACATCGAGGTGTGGAGAGATTCGCTCCTGGCGGTTACCGGCGAACTCGACACGACGCTCGGCGGTCCCTCCATCAACAACATACTCGGCAGCAATCGGCGCACGCTTTATGCGACCATCAGCCGGAACGACCCTCTTGAGTCGGACCAGTTTCTGCGGATGTTTAACTTCCCGATCCCCCGGGCCAGCAGCGCGCAACGGACATCGAACATCATCCCGCAGCAGTTCTTGTTCATGATGAACAGCCCTTTTATGCTGGAACGGGCACGAGCACTCGCCAGGCGACTACAAGAAACCTCTGAAGACAATCAGCAGCGCATCGAACAGGCGTATGCCTTACTCTATAGTCGGAAGCCATCTGAGTCGGAACTGCAGGTGGCGATCAGTTTTCTGGAGTCGGATCAACCTTCACAGAGCGGGTTGGATCGCTGGCAACAGTATTGCCAGGTGTTGTTGAGCGCGAACGAGTTCATGTTCGTTCGATAGTTGGAAGCCCGTTGGAATTCATCACGATTGGGAGTCAACACGATGCATCACTTTCGGTTACCGCCAGTGACTCGCCGGGACGCTTTGCGACAACTCGGTGCCGGCTTCGGAAGTCTGGGGCTGGCGGGCCTGATGGGGAGTACAATTCATGCGAGTGATGCACCAGCCAACTCGCCACTCGCGCCGAAATCGCCTCACTTTGCCCCAAAAGCGAAGCATGTGATTCAACTCTTCATGCCGGGCGGGCCATCGCAGGTCGATACGTTCGACTACAAGCCGAGCATCGCCGAGTATGCCGGACAGCGCCCTGAGATCGTCGATCGCAAGAGTTTGCGAAACACGCAGAATGGTCTGTTCCCTTCGCCGTTCGGTTTTCAGCAGTACGGCGAGTGCGGCAAATGGGTGAGCGACATCTTTCCGCACACCGCCCAATGCGTCGATGACATCTGCTTCATCCATTCGATGCACACCGACATCCCCGAACATGCGGGTGCGATGTTGATGTTCAACCTGGGTCATCTGCAGCCGAGTCGACCGAGCCTGGGTTCGTGGCTGTGTTACGGACTGGGGAGTGAGAATCAGGAGTTGCCCGGCTTCGTAGCGATGAGCCCTCACGCCCAGCCGCGAGGGAAGGCGGCCAACTGGGGAAATGCCTTTCTGCCCGGCGTGTACTCCGGCGTTTACGCGAACATCGCCAGCATGACGCCCGACAGCATTTTGCGTGATCTGCGAAATCCCCATCTCCCACGAGACGAGCAGCGCGCGCAAGCCGATCTGTTGGCGCAACTCAATCAGTTCGATCTGGCGAGACAGCAGCAGGACCAGCAGCTCGAATCGAGCATTCAAGCGATGGAGATGGCGTTCCGCATGCAGTTCGCCGTCCCCGAGGCATTCGACACCGCCAGCGAATCTCAGGCGACACTCGAAATGTACGGCGACAGCGAATATGCGAAAGGCTGCCTCTTGGCTCGTCGACTGGTGGAACGGGGCGTCCGCATGGTGCAGATCTCACACTCGATCGATGGTTACGACATCGCCTGGGATACTGGTCATGGTGACATCCTTCATCACCGGGAACTGGCTCACAAATGCGATCAGGGGATTGCGGCGTTGATTCGCGACTTGAAACAACGCGGCCTGCTGGACGAGACGCTCGTGATGTGGGGGGGTGAATTCGGACGCGCGCCCACCTCCGAAGGACAGACTGGTCGCGACCACGATCACTACGGCTTCACCGTCTGGATGGCCGGCGGAGGGGTCAAACCAGGCTTTTCATACGGTGCGACCGACGAGTTTGGTTGTTCGGCTGTCCAGGACCGCGTTCATGTTCACGACCTGCACGCCACGATCCTGCATCTGATGGGCCTGGACCACGAACGGCTCACCTATCGCTACTCTGGTCGCGACTATCGCCTCACTGATGTGCATGGGCAAGTGGTACACGACATCATTGCGTGAATCGTGGTCACGGTCCCCTTGAGTCGACGGACAGTTCCTCGCGATTCAATCGACAGCCAAATCGACGAGTTATGCTCCCCCAACTTTGCGAACGGCATTGGCCAGTTTGCGCATCCCTTCGCGGATCCCCTCGGGAGGTTGCACGCCGAAACTGAGACGCATCTGGTTTCGCGGGCGCGCGGGCATGTCGCTGGGGTAACTGAGCTCTCCGGGGACGTACATCACTCCTTCTTCATGCACGGCGACATCCCACAATGGGCTGTCGAAGCCGGTGGGGATGTTGTCCGGCAGAGTCATCCAAACATAGAGACCGCCGTGCGGATGGACCCACGAGACGCCGGGGATATCTGAAAAGAATTCATCAGCGGCGGCGAGCATTGCATCGCGTTTGACGCGATAGGCATCCTGCACTTCGGTGACATGCGGCTCGTACATGCCGCGATCGAGTACCTCGATCAACAACTGCTGCATAAGGTTGGGGGAACCGAAGTCTTCGTTCCCCTTGCGATCGCAGAGCGGGGCCATCAGGTCGGTGGGAATGATGCCGAACCCGACACGAATGCCGGGCGCGAAACTCTTGGAGAACGTCTGAGTGTAGATGACACTTTCGCCTCCAGGATCGAAGCTCCAGGCACTGGGCCATTGAGGGCCGTCGTAGTGAAGTTCGCGATAGGCGGCATCTTCGAGGATGAGAATTCGTTGCTCCTTCGACCAGCGTTTCGCGATCTCCACAACCTGTCGGCGTCGTTCGGTCGAAAGACTGATGCCTGACGGGTTCTCGTAATAGCTGACGAGGTAGATCAGCTTCACCTTGTTGAGACGCCCTTCGGCTTCCAACTGCTGGAGAGTCTCATCGAGCACATCCATTCGCATGCCGTCATTGTCACTGGGAATGACGATCGCCTGACCACCCACACCTTGCAAGGCGGCGAGAAAGACAAAGTACGTTGGGCCGGCCACCAGACAAATGTCACCGGGATCGAAGAGTGTCTCGCATAACAGCGAGAGAAGTTGCTGCGAGCCGGTCGTCATCAGGACACGGTCGAGTCCGACGCCGAGTTCCTTCGCGGGGACACCTTCCAGCCGAGCGAAGAGTTCGTGAATGCGATGCCGCAGCCGCAGCGATCCTTGGGTCGTCCCATACTGCAGTGCCTGCTGTCCCTTGGTCGCATCGGCCAGCAGCGATGCGAGCGACTCGCGAGTCTCACGAACTGGCAGGCTGAGAAAATCGACGAACCCCGCCGCCAGCGAGATGACGCCGGGATTCTCGATCCCCTGCTGCATCAAAAAACTGATCGCCTGTTCTTTCGCGAAGCTCGCGCGCTGGGAAAACTTGACGGGTGGCATCGTCTCGGTGTCGTTCATGTTTGTAGTGTCACTGGGAAGGAAGGGCGTTTCAAGCGGGCAGACAAGCTACAAGCCGCCCGTGTTCACAGATATCATGCCTCCATGAAAGACGCGTCTGCCAATACTGTGCATGTGGAACTGGGATCCCGGAGCTACGACATCTCGATCGGCTCCGGGTTGTTGACATCGGCCGCCTCGACTGTGCGGGCGTCCGTCGAGGCCCGGTATGGGGCCATGTCGGGACAGCTCAAGGTTGCCGTGGTTACTGATGACAACGTGACAGTGCATGCCGAAACCGTGCGTCGTTCGTTCGCTGATGCTGGCTGGCAGGTGGAATTGATCACAGTCCCCTCGGGCGAGGCTTCGAAATCGATGCAGCAGGCGGCTGCCATCTACGATCGGCTCGTTGAGATGCCCGCCGACCGTAGAACGGTGCTGTGTGCTGTCGGCGGCGGAGTGATCGGCGACTTGGGGGGGTTCGTGGCCGCCACCTTCAATCGCGGACTCCCTTTCGTGCAAGTGCCGACGACGCTACTGGCCAACGTCGACAGCAGTGTGGGGGGAAAGGTCGGCATCAACCATCCGAAGGCCAAGAACCTGATCGGAGCGTTCTATCAGCCCGCCTGCGTCATCATCGATACTGAGGCGCTGTCGACACTCCCTGATCGCGAATACATTTCCGGGCTGGCCGAGGTGATCAAATACGGCGTCATCCTCGACGGCGAGTTCTTCGACTACCTGGAAGGACATGTCGCGGGATTGAATGCGCGGGACGCGGATGTATTGAATCATTCCATCACCCGTAGTTGCCGACTGAAGGCCGATGTTGTCGAACACGACGAAGAAGAACGTACCGGACTGCGGGCTGTCCTCAACTACGGACACACATTCGCCCACGCCTACGAGGCTCTGGCCGGTTATGGAGAATTACTGCATGGAGAGGCCGTGAGCATCGGCATGACCGCCGCCGCGAATCTCGCGGTCGACTTGGGACGCATCTCGGCTACTGACGAACAACGGCAGACGCGGTTGCTCAAGTCGGTCGGTCTGCCGACACGATTGCCTGCGCGACTGACTAGTTCCATGACCGAAGACGCGATTCTGGGTTGTATGCGGCTCGACAAGAAAACAGTCGGAGGAAAACTGAGGTTTGTCCTGCCCGATCGCATCGGGCAAGTGGAACTGGTCGAGGGCGTCCCAGAAGAGAGAGTCCGCGAAATCGTTCAAGGTACACTCGACGAAACGGCATCAGATTCGGCAGAATGACGCCTGCCAACATCATCCAGAGTCCGGCGCGCTCACAGGCTCTGTCGCTCTTGACGTCAACGGACTGAGTTTGACCATGCCCAAACGACTTGGAATCCTAACTTCGGGAGGCGATTGTCCCGGACTGAACGCCGTCATTCGCGGGGCAGTGAAGTCCGCCACTCGCTTTGGCTACGAAGTCGTCGGCTTTCGGCGAGGTTACGAAGGTCTGATCGATCCGGTCGAGTACAAGATGCTCGACCGTCAGAACACGCTAGGGATCATCGGACGCGGCGGGACGATTCTGGGGTCCACCAACAAGGGCCGGTTCTCCGCACGCAGGGGGTTGGATGAGCGTGTTGAACTCGATCCCAGTCTCTTCGAGCAAGTGAAGCAAACGTTTCGAGTCTTGAGTCTGGAAGCCTTGATCTGCGTTGGTGGAGATGGCTCTCTGGCGGTCGCCGAGCAGTTTCACGAACACGGTCTTCCCGTGGTGGGGGTTCCCAAGACGATCGACAACGACCTGTCGGCCACGGCCTTCTCATTCGGATTCGACAGCGCTGTGGCTGCGCGACTGATGCCATCGATCGCCTCTATTCGACAGCCATCAGTCATGAACGTGTGATGGTTGTTGAAGTGATGGGACGACACGCTGGCTGGATCGCGCTCCATGCGGGAATCGCGGGAGGAGCAGGAGTCATCCTTTTACCTGAAATCCCCTGGACGTTTGAAAACGTGTGCCAGAAGATCCTCGAGCGCGATCGCGAGGACAAGAAGTTCACGGTGATCGTGGTGGCCGAAGGGGCGCATCTCCCAGACGGCACAATGGTCACGCAAGGGGGTGGTTCCTCTGAAACGAAGGGGCAGGTAACACTCGGTGGTATCGGTGACATCGTCGCGGCAGAGATTCAATTTCGCCTGAACCGCGAAGTGCGCTGCGTAGTCCTGGGACACTTGCAGCGCGGAGGCCCTCCGACCAACTTCGACCGCATGTTGTCGACGTTGTATGGGGCACACGCCGTGCGGCTGGTGCTGAAGAAGAAGTTCGGCGAAATGGTCGCCTACCATCCGCCCAACGTGGAGAGCGTGCCGATCAAGGAAGCCGTCGGAAGACTATCGCAGGTGACTTCCAACTGCTCCGCGATCCAGGCAGGCCGCGCACTCGGCATCTGTTTCGGCGAATTCGCCCCCGACCGATTGCTGGACGCGATCGACTGGCACAAGTGAGACAATCGTTGGGGTTGAACGCTGAAGATTTGGGATTGGTGATTGAATCTCGTCAGATCACTTCTCACTTCCAACTTCCTTCTGCATACTTCCCCCATGCCTACATTTAACAGCTCTCAATTGTACGAACTGGCGGTGCGCGTGTTGCGGGGGGCGGGTGCTTCGGAAGACGAAGCCGACTGCGTTGCCTCGGAATTACGGGATGCCAACCTCGTCGGGCACGACAGTCACGGTGTGATGCGTCTCGTGCAGTATGTGCAGATGATTCAAGATGGGCACGTTCGCCCCGGTGGCGAGTTCGAGATCCTCAAGGACGCACCGGCCTTCCTGCTGGTCGATGCCCATTTCAACTTCGGACAGATCGCCACCACAAGATCGCTCGAGATCGGGATCAAGAAAGCTCGTGAAGTCGGGACCGCAACGGTCTTCATCCGCAATTGCAATCACGTCGGACGATTGGGTTCATACACTGAACGAGCCGCGAAGCAAGGGTGCGTCGGCATGATGGCCGTCAACGCGCCCGGCCCCGGTGGCGTGGCTCCTTTTGGCGGCATCGATCGCAAACTCGGCACCAATCCGATCTGTATCGGAGCTCCGGCAGGCGATGACGCACTCATTCTCGATATGACGACCAGTGCGACCGCCGAGGGAAAGTTGCGTGTTTCCCATCAAAAAGGAGAGTCGATTGCCCCGGGACTCTTGATTGACAGCGAAGGCCGACCGACGACCGACCCCGGCGACTTCTATCGCAACCCCCCAGGCGCGATCTTGCCGCTCGGCGGAGACATGGCCCACAAAGGCTACGGTCTGTCGGTGATGATCGATGTCGTGTGCGGAATCCTCTCCGGCAGCGGAGTTACTCGCACCGATCTCCCGCGCGGTGCCAATGGAGTCTGGCTCTACCTGATCGACATCGAACGCTTCATCCCGCGCGCCGAGTATGATGATTGGATGACGAAGTACATCGCCCACCTCAAGAGCAGCCGCACGATGCCAGGAGTGTCGGAGATTCTGCTTCCCGGTGAGATCGAGAACCGCAGGCAAAAGCAGCGCGTGGCAGACGGAGTGACGATCCCTGACGAGACGTGGCGGCAGATTCAGGAGACGGCCGCGAAGGTGGGCACATCGCTCGATGACATCAACGGTTGAAGCAATCCGCGACCAACAGGGAGCGGGTGTGCTTTCCACACCAACGTCTAAACCATCTTTTATCTGGCGCGGCGCAGAGTTTAGGTGCAACGTGCATTAAGTTCTGCGTACATCACTCTTAAGCGTGTGCGGCGGTTGCTGCTTTCTTGCTGGACTTGCCGCTGGAGGGCGTGGCCAGCCGATGCTGATAGAAGGTGAAAGCGGCATAACCTCCCGCAGGGATGATCAGCCAAGGCCACCAACTCCACCACGGGCTGCCGGCATCGGCCACTGCGCTGATATTGTCGATTGCCTGTTGCATCGCATGACGGACGTTTGGCTCCTCTTCGGATTGGATAACCCGCTTGAGTTTTGGAAGTTCGGCCTGGGCACCTTGAGGACACTCAGCCAACGCCGAGGCACATGCCTGTCTTACCAGAGGATCAGCATCTTGCAGCCCTGTGACAAGCGATTCGACCGCCGTCGGCGACTGATCGCCCATCTCGCCTAGAATGCGTGCCAATTCGAGTCGTACTTCCAAATCGGAGGAGCGCCGCGCTTCAATCACCACCGCTTCCCAGTCGGCAGCCACCTGCCTCTGTCGGGAATAACCGACAGCCCAGAACACCGAGACTGCAATTGCCACGACGAGTCCCATTCCGATGAACCTCGCCGGCTTCATCTGGCTCTTGAGCTTGGTCTTGAGCTTATCGAACTCGTCGGTGGGCGCATTGGTCGTTTTGCGACCGGAAATGGTTTCAAACGGACGCTGACGTTCGACCACTGTCACTGTTTGAGTCACAATGCGCAATTGGCGCGCGACTTCGAGGGCGGAGACGGGCCGCGTCTCGGACTTCTTCTCCATCAGTTTGGAGATGATCTGTTCGAGCGTCGCGGGGCATTCCAGGCAATACTGCGTCACCCGTGGCACGGGATCCTTGCAATGCATATGCAGCGTTTCAGCCGGAGTGTTGCCCAGATAGGGTGGGCGGCCGGCGATCAACTCGAAGAGCACGCAACCGAGGGCATACAGATCAGTCTGCGGAGTAATGGTTTCGCCGCGGATTTGTTCGGGTGCCATGTACAAAAGCGTACCCGCGGTCTTTCCTTCGGTCGTGATCTTTCTTCCCGCGGCAATGCTGGCGAGGCCGAAGTCTCCGAGTTTGAGTTCTCCCTTTTCGCCCACCATGAAGTTGCCGGGCTTGACGTCGCGGTGAATCACACCGTGACGGTGAGAGCAATCGAGCGCGGCGCACATCTGCAATCCGTACTCGATCACGAGTTCCCAAGGGAGTTGTCCCCGGCGGTGCAGTTCATCTTCGAGCGATCCCCCCGAAATGAACTCCATCGCATAGAACCGGCGTTTGTCTTCACAGACTCCGCCGAAGCAGCGGACGATGTTAGGGTGCCGCAAGTTCTTGAGGACAGCCGTCTCGCGCTCGAACCGGGCGAGAGCGGTTTTGTCTGTCACATCGTCGGGCAAGATCTTGACGGCGACTTCAATGTTCTTAACCACATAGCGCGCCCGATACACCTGCCCCATGCCTCCGACGCCGATGCGTTCGAGCAGCTCGAAGGGCCATAGCCAGCGTGACGATGATGTGGACAGGTCGGTCGCCATCGTGGACGAATATACAGCAACTAGTGCGAAAGAGTCAGGCCAAAATCGGGAGCCTCATTGCGTGGAGTCAATCGGTCCCAATCGTGCCATTTGCGGTGGGCTGAACAGTGGTCCTCCATCTTCTCAACTCATCGCGCCAACTCAAGTGAAAAGTTTGCGAGAATCCCACCGAATCCTTATCTCCATCGGAACACGCAACAGGATGCCGATATGGGGATTTCCGCAAACTGCTGCGCGAGCATCAACACGCCTTGAAGTCCGTTGATGTGATCTGGCAATTCCAAGGGTAACGGTTCCGTTGGTTGAGACAGTTCAGGAGAATACGCCGGTCATGCGTCATCAGCATCTTCCGGAGCAGACACCGACAGCCGCCTCGGTCGCTTTAGTCCGTACTTCTTCAATCTGCGGTCGAGTGTCGTGCGTTCGATACCGAGCAGCTTGGAGGCTTGAGACTTATTCCAATCCGTCGATTCGAGCACGGCCTCGATGTACAAACGATCAAGATCGTCCAATGTCATTTCCTTGCGGATATAGCGTTCCCAGGCGTGGTCCGCGCTCCCCGTCGGGATCATGTGTTCCGGGGCCTGTAATCTTGCGCGGCCGCCCCCCGCCTCCGTCGGACGCTCGATCCATTCGGCCGCGGCTTCGCGGGTTTCGAGGCGAGAGAGTTGTATGTTCTCCGGTCCCAGCATGTCACTGTTACTGAGGATGACGGCGCGCTCGACGACGTTCCGCAACTCGCGCACGTTGCCGGGCCAATAGTGGCCGCAGAGGATTTCGATCGCGGCATGATTGAAGCCTTTGACCTTCATTCGCGATCGGCGAGAGAATCGCTCCACGAAGTGTTGCGCGATCGCGGGAATGTCTTCGGGATGTTCCCTTAAGGGAGCGACGTCGATCTCGATGACCTGCAGCCGATAGTAGAGGTCGCTGCGGAACTTTCCTGCAGTGACCGCCTCCTCCAGATTCCTGTTCGTGGCCGTGACAACTCGCACGTCGACCGTGATCGTCTGGCCGCCGCCGACGCGCTCGAAAGGCTGTCCTTCGAGGACTCGCAGAAACTTCGACTGCACTTCGGGACTCATCTCGCCAATCTCATCTAGAAACAGCGTCCCTTGATGCGACTGCTCGAACTTTCCCGCTCGTTGATTCGAAGCCCCGGTAAACGCCCCTTTCTCGTGGCCGAACAGTTCACTTTCGAGGAGTGTCTCGGTCAATGCAGCACAGTTTACGCACACGAACGGTTTTCCCTTGCGCAGACTGTTCTGGTGCAGCGCGCGAGCTACCAGTTCTTTCCCCACTCCGCTTTCGCCGCGTATCAAGACCGTGGCGTCCGTCGGCGCGACCTGACCGATCTTGCGCCGCATTTGATCCATCACGGTGCCTTTGCCGACCAACTCGGTGTCAATCTCGAGTTGCTCGCGGAGTTCGGCGTTTTCACGTGTGGCGACGTGCAGTCCTTCTTCAAGTTGCGAACGTTCTCGCAGCATCCGCAGATTAACACCAAACTGGTCTCCGACCGCGAGCGCGAATTCCAGGTCGTCGACCGTCATTGGCTCATTCGACTTGCGCGAGTACAAATGAATGACACCGAAGACGTCCTCCCCTTCACGAATCGGCGCGCAGATGGCACTTTCAGCCGCCAATTCCCTCAGGCTGTCCCTCCGTCGCAACTCCGAATGATCGGGAACGTTATGCGCCAGCAGACCTTCTCGATTGCCGAGGACGGCTGCGGTCAGATAGTCCGAGACAGGAACCTGACCGCGATCGCCGCCAGCCACGCAGACGAGTTCCATTTCCGCCGCTGACTCGGGCGTTCCCTCCAGGCTCGCCAGGATGGCACCACAGTCGGCGTGTGTCGCCTCCATCAGCGCATCGAGCACAACTTGGCTCAACACGTTGCGGTCGAATGTCGACTGCATCAATCGAGCCAGTTGAAACAGTCGGATGTAGTCCTGCCGACCATGATCCGGCCGATGCGCCAGCGGCGTGTCGAAACGGGTTCCCGATTTGCGCTCAATGATGCAGAATCCGGGTACTTCGATGCGAGATGTTACGGCGTCCTCCGGATTCGCATCGGTGAACAATAAAGTGTATCCACCGAGGCCGATGTTCTGGCCAACTTCGAGTTCCCAGTCGCGATTGACCTGCTGCCCATCGACGGTGATGCCGTTCCGACTTCCCAGATCTCTGACAAACCACTGACCGTCCGCTGAGAAGATTTCGCAATGTTGCCGGCTGCATTTGCCGTCGGCGACGACCACGCGGTTGGTGTTGGCGCGACCGACGGTCACAGGAGTGCCACGCGTCAGGGTGATGACCTCAATCCGGGCGGCACCTCTCTGAACAACGAGGTACGCATCAGAGGGTGCGGAAGTCGAAGACGGGCTCGCAATGCTGGTCATCAAATCTCGGCGAAACAGGCACAGGTCGGAATCGTGGTATGAATTCTATTTCGCGACGTTGCCTGGGAGTTGTCAAGCCTGTGGAAACAACGAAAGCGTTCCCAGATACACTCCGGGAACGCTTTTCGCTGTGCAATCGAGCAAGTGCGGGCCATGTCTCGCTCGTGCAGCCACGCTATAAGTTGCATCTTGCGTACCATCTAAAGGCCTTGATGCAAGGCTTCACGTGAGGCAGGCTGTCCGTAACACCGTTAAGCGACGAGCGTTGCGTGTTTGTCACAAGAAGCAATGTTGTCGATCGCTCGGCGAAACGAGCAAACCCGAAAGGCAATGTGTATTATCCTGTTCCAGCAGATTGCAGCAGTCGCGGACAATTCCGCTGCATCCAAGTCGTCGAGCATTGCGATCAGCCGCAATGCGGAGTCGTTGAGCGCAAGTCGCTTTGATCGGAGTTCGCATCGGTTTCGTCAGAAGGCTCCGACGTCTCGATGGCACCGACAATCCAAGTGCGTTGAGATGGCGAGTTGCGAGTCAATGGTGGCGTGGCTACAACCTATACGGACAGAGTCGATAGACACCGGAGGTTGATATGCGGAATGTGATGACGTTGGTGTTGGCCGGAGGCAAAGGAAGCCGCCTGGAGCCCCTCACCCGCGATCGCGCCAAGCCGGCCGTCCCCTTCGGAGGACTGTATCGCATCATCGATTTTGCCCTTTCGAACTGCATTAACAGCGGTTTGCGTCGAGTGTTCATCATGACGCAGTACAAGGCCGCCAGTCTCGATCGGCACGTCAACGTCAGTTGGCGGTTTCTCTGTCGCGAACTCGGCGAGTTCGTCGACGTCCTGCCGCCGCAGCAACGCATCGGCGAGCATTGGTATCGAGGCACGGCTGATGCCGTCTATCAGAACATCTTCACCATCGAGCGGGAACCTTCGGAACACATCGTGATTCTCTCGGGGGACCACATCTACAAGATGGACTATTCCGAGTTGATTCGCGACCACATCGACAACGAAGCCGATGCCACTGTGGCGTGTATCCCGGTTACGATGGAGGAAGGGGCGCGTTTCGGCGTGATGGGCGTCGACGACGATCACTGGATCCGACGATTCGAGGAAAAGCCGGCCAATCCGTTTCCGCTCCCCAACGACCCCGAACGCTGTCTGGCGTCGATGGGTATCTATGTGTTTCGCTCAAAGTTTCTGCTTGATCAGTTGTGTCACGACGCGACTGTGCCAAACAGCAGCCATGACTTCGGAAAAGACATCATCCCGCGACTGGTCGAGACCGCCCGCATTCGAGCCTTCCCGTTTCAAGACAAGAACACAGGTCACAGTTGGTACTGGCGGGATGTCGGCACGCTTGACTCGTACTTCGAGGCCAACATGGACCTGGTGGCGGTGGATCCGGAACTCAATCTCTACGACAGCCGCTGGCCGATTCGCGGATACCACCCGGCATTACCACCGCCGAAATTCGTCTTCGCTCAACAGAATTCCACTCCTCCCCGAGTGGGTCAGGCGCTTGACAGTCTGATCTGCCCCGGATGTATTGTCTCGGGAGGCCAGGTACGAAACTCAATTCTCTCGCACAACGTGCGTGTCAACAGTTACGCGGAAGTTGACGATTCGATCTTGTTTGAAGGTGTCGATGTCGGACGGCATTCCACCGTCCGCAAGGCGATTATCGACAAGGGAGTAATGATCCCTCCGGAGAGCGAGGTCGGCGTTGACCACGATGCCGACCGCGCCCGCGGCTGGACGGTTACCGAGGCTGGCATCACTGTACTTTCAGTGACGGACCATTTCTGATGCCGCTCATCTGGGGAATGGACGAAGCAGGCTATGGCCCCAACCTTGGCCCGTTGGTCGTCTCGCTCACCTGCTGGGAAGTTCCCGATGTCGAGTTCGACTTCTGGTCGAAGCTAGATGGCTGCGTCAGTTCGACGGGAACACGAGACCGCACTCGACTGCATGTCGCCGACTCGAAGACAGTCCACAATTCTTCGCAGGGACTGTCAGCCCTCGAACTCAGTGCCTGGTCGTTGTTGAAGACGGCCCACTACTCCGCCAACGACCTGTTCTCGTTGCTGCGCGATGGACTTGAGCTGCTCGAGGCTGTCGAACTGAATGAATCTATCGCTCCATCCTACTTCGCTGATTGTTCACTCCCGGTGGATGCCGATGATGAGTTGATCACATTGTTGACGACGCAGCTTCAGGCCGGACTTGAACACTCGCTGACCGTGTGCCGTGGCATCTGGGCGAATGTCATCTGGCCGGCAGAGTTTAATCGGTTGCTTGAAGTTCACGGCAACAAGTCGAATGTTCTCACGCATATTAGTCTGCAGTTGCTCGGCTCGCATTGGCGGAATGTCAGTGACGATCCCCAATGTGTCCTGGCCGATCGGCACGGCGGACGAAAGTTCTATGCTGGCTCTCTCCAGGAATTGGTGGGCGATGCTGCCTTTGTCACCATGCTCATCGAGGCTAAAGAGCGGAGTCGCTACCGCATCGGATCGACGGAGATTGAGTTCGCCGAAAAGTCCGAACGCCATTTTCCCGTGGCGGCGGCATCGCTCGTGGCGAAGTACCTGCGTGAACTGGCAATGCTCGGATTCAACGCCTTCTGGTCATTTCACCAGCCGGGTGTAAAGCCGACCAAAGGCTATCCCAAAGATGCCAAGCGATTCATGCAAGACATTCGAGAGACGGTGACCAGGTTGAAGATCCCAATCGCATCAATCTGGCGCGAGCGATAGACGTTAAAATGAATCTGCGGCGAGATAACGCAGGCAAAGGAGACGTAAGACAAGTCGTTGTCATACCGCGAATCGCACGGTCAACTACCGTCCGATTCGACCAGTTCAACGATTTCTTTGAACTCTGGTCGTTGCCGTATCACTTCAAGCCTCGGATCGTTGTTCAGTTGATCAAGGTCACGGAAACCCGCATCGATGGCGGTACGAAGCGTGGCGAGCAACTCTTCAATAATCTCTTCACGCTGGGCCAGTTGCTCCGGGGTCAATTCGTCCCTGCCGTCGATCATCAGCACGCATTCGCCGAACCTGCATGTGACATCAAAGCGGGTGGCAAAATCGTCAGCATCCAGCAGGCGGCGCTGTTCGACCAAGAATTCCGCGGCGGCAAACGGTTCCCCGCGTTCACGTTTGAATAGCGATACATTCGAGTAGCACCGCATCAAATATCGATGATACTCGAAGACTTCGGGTGCGAGTTCATGCATGGAGGCACGAGTGGCAACCACCTTCTGCCAGTAGTGATCGGCCAGTTCGTAGTCTTCCATCAGGTCATAGTCCCCCGCCAAGCCGGTATATGTGATTGCCAGCAGATTCTGGAACTCCAGACGCTCTGGATGGTGGTTCACCAGTCGGTCCAGCAAGGCTTCCGCCCGTCGGTACGCGGCGAGACTTGTCTCATAGTCGCGCATGCTGCCAGTTGCGTTTCCCAATTCAACATCGACGCCTGACTGTAACATGAGGACATCGACGTTGTCGGGATGCTCGGCGATCAGCGCGCTGGCGACTTCGTCGGCCTGGAGAAACCACGTCAACGCGACATCGTAGTCCTGTTCGTCTCTGGCAATGGTTCCGATGTTCAGCAGCGTGTTCCCCACTCCGATTCGAGGTTGCACGGCTCCGGGTTGCTGGTCAGCGATCTGCCGTTGGATGGCAAGCATCTCCTCAAACGTTGCCAGCGAATCGACTGGTTCGCCGAGCATCTCCTTCACGTAAACCATGTTGCCGGTACAGGCCGCCATGTTCTGCAATGTGCTGAGCAGAAAAGGCTGGTCAGCCTCGTTGTCGAGGCCCAAATGATGAGCCTGCTCAAAGGCGGCCCTCGCCAACTGATACTGATTGAGCGCCTCGGCGAAGTTGCCAACATCTTCCAGCGTATAGGCCAGAAAGAAGTGTGCCCTCGCCTGGTCGGATCGAATCTGAAAGTCATCGGGGCTCTGCTCGGCGAGTCGCTGATAGTATTCGCACGCCAGCCCCTGCACGCTGAGCTTGATCGGCTCCATCCCCGGGCTTTGCACCAGTTCATGATTGGGGACCACGGTCAGCAGTCGCTCGATCGTCTCCCGCGCCCAGACCAAAGTTCTCCTGGGCGCGTGATCGCTGACGTTCCGCATCGGCCAGATAGATCTGTGACTGTTCATAGTTGTCCTCGGCCCGTTGCCATTCGCGATTGGCGTTGGTGAGGTTTGTTTGCGATTCGACGAAGTTCGTCTCGGCTCTTCGCCATTGAGAAAAGACCGCGACAAAGCCGACGATTGTGACCACGACCAGTGCGACAGAAAGCGAAGCCAGCGCGGGTCGACGCTGACACCATCTCCAAAACCTGCCCACTCTCCCAATCGGTCGCGCCAGGATGGGGACACCCTCGAGAAAGCACTCGAGTTCCTTCGCGACTTCGCCGGCCGACTGATACCGCCGCGAAGGCTCCTTTTCGAGACACTTCAAACAAATGGTTTCGAGATCGATGGGGACTTCGCTTTGCAATCGTCGCGGTCGGGGAGGATCGTCACCAACAATCTGTACGATCAGCGCCCGCATGCTGCCGCGAAAGGGAACTTCACCTGTCAGGAGTTGAAACAGAATCACTCCCAGTGAATAGACATCGCTCCGGCTGTCGGCCCGATGCGACTCTCCTCGAGCCTGCTCGGGAGACATGTAGGCCGGCGTCCCAAGGATCTGACCATCGATGGTGACGGTGGCTTCACCGGTCTCACGGCGAGCAAGGCCGAAATCCATGATGTGCGGCCGACCTTCCTGGTCCATCATGATGTTGCCGGGTTTCAGGTCACGATGGATCACACCCTGCTGGTGAGCATGTTCGAGGCCCTTCGCAATCGCGATACATAACCGCGCGGCTTCTTTCGCGGAGGGACGCTGGTCACGCAGCCATTCGGCCAGCGACGTTCCCTGGATGAACTCGCTGACGATGTAGACACTCTCGGCATCGCTGCCGACCTGATGGATGGGAACAATGTTCTCATGCCTGAGTTGACCGGCGGCCCGCGCCTCGCGTAGGAACTGCTCCCGTTCTTCCTCGGTCAAGCCTCCCTTTCGAGGAATCTTGACGGCGACCTTGCGATCAAGATCGGTGTCACGCGCCAGCCAAACCGCGCCGAAGCTTCCCTTGCCGAGCAGCCGGATGAGTTCGAAATGCCCAACGACCTGCGAAGGTTGCCGCGACTCGGAAGCGGCCCCATCAAGGGCAGTCTCGGTGATGAGCGTCTCTGCGAAGCACACGAAGTTCGTGCCGCAGCTCTCGCAACACACGCTCGAATCCTCCGACACATCGTCAGTCTGGTTCTCGTGGCGACATTCCGGGCATCGCAATTTCATTCGGCCCTCTTGCAGTGAGCGTGACCTCTCTCGCATTCGTCGGTTCAATTGTCACTCATCGAAGCGAGGATCACCACCCACGGGCTCGAAAGGTCGGCATCTGTTGGGAAAAGGATGAACAATCGAAGTCCGGTGTAACCGTTTCCCGACGGGCGCGGCACTTTGGCGTTTTCGCTAATCTACCTGCCATGCCTGGACTCTTTGATGAAGCTGAAGCGGCCGCGTTTGATGCCGCATTGCCGTTGGCGGCGCGGATGCGGCCGCGGACGCTCGACGAATTTGTAGGTCAGCAGCACTTCCTTGGGGAAGGAAAACTACTGAGACGCATGCTGCTGTCGAGAAGGTTAGGTTCACTCATCTTTCATGGCCCGCCAGGAACCGGAAAAACGACACTGGCCGAGATCATCGCTCATCACAATGAGTCGAAATTCGTTTCGATGAACGCTGCTGCATGCGGCGTGAAGGAACTTCGTGAGGCCCTTGAAGACGCTCGGCAGCGACTCGCGATCAGTCAGACACGCACGATTCTGTTCGTCGATGAGCTGCATCACTTCAATCGCACTCAACAGGATGTGCTGCTCCCCGATGTTGAACGCGGCGTCGTGACGCTGATCGGGGCGACGACGCTCAACCCGAGCTTTTCGCTCGTGTCTGCCCTCCTCAGTCGCAGCCAGTTGTTTCTGTTCGCGCCAATCCCAAAAGAGGACATCTTGAGATTGATGCGCCGCGCGCTGAGCGATACGTCGCGCGGCCTCGGCAAGACAAATGTCCAATGTACCGACGAGGCACTCGACTTTCTGGCACGTGTGTGTGATGGCGATGCCCGACGCGCTTTGACGGCCTTGGAGATCGCAGTCGGTTCGGTCACTTCCTCCACTGCGACGAACAAGCAGGGTTCGGCATCGGTCGTGGATCTTGCCGTCGCCGAGGAGTCGATTCAGCGTAAGGCGGTCGTTTACGATCGTGCCGGGGATATGCACTACGACGTGGCAAGCGCGTTCATCAAGAGCATGAGAGCCGGTGACGCGAATGGTGCTATCGCCTGGCTGGCCCGAATGCTCGAAGGAGGCGAAGACCCACGATTCATTTCTCGCAGGCTGGTCATCTTCGCCGCCGAGGATGTCGGTCTGGCTGACCCACAGGCGTTGGCGATCGCTAACGCCGCTGCCGAGGCGACCGACCGCATCGGGATGCCGGAATGCCGAATCATTCTCTCCGAAGCGACGATCTACCTGGCGCGAGCCGACAAGTCGCGCGAGGCCTACGAGGCGATCGATGCGGCGATCGAGCAGATCCGCGGCGATCGCAGCTCTCCGGTCCCGATGAAACTGAAGTCAGAAACCGCAAAACGCATCATGGACAAGTCTCATCACGCGGGAGAGTAGTGGCAGTCGTACAGACCGCTTCCGTAGTTCCCTTCTACTGGAACTGCTGAACAGGGCCTGACTTCGATGGGGCCTCACGGATTGAGATCCTGATTGATTTCAAAAACGTCGCTTTTCGATGCAATAATCGGGCACCTTGCGCATCTCTATGGGGTAAGTCATCGAAGAAGGCGCGAACCTGTTCATCACAACGTGCGTCTTCACTCTGATGGCCTGAAAGAATTCAACTCCATGTTTCATTCAAGACAAAAGTCGAACCGCGAACACGGCTGCCTGGAATCCGGCGGTCTTGGAAACAGTGCAGTGCGAATGGCCCGTCAACCGGCTGGTTCGTTCCACACTCGATCCGCGCGCGGCGAGTGGTCGCTGGATGAAAGTGTAATTGGCAGTCAGTCCTCACTGTCCGCGAATGCATTTTCGTTCATCGCGTTCAACTGGCGCTTGTGACACTGTGCAACTCTTGGAGCCAACTCCAAGGCCCGGTGTCATCAAGACGCCGGGTCTTTTTTGTTTGGCGAGAGAAGAGAGTCGCGGGCTTCGGGCCTCCGGCTTCAGGGAGTGTTTAGCAAGCACGTTCCTCATGCCGAACGCGAAGAGCCTTACCACGGGTCGGTAGCTGAGACGGTTTAGCGCCTGGCTGAAAACCAGGAGAGGAGGATTCGAGCGCCTCCTGACCCACTGCATTGAGGAGGGAGGCGTGAGACGGGAGGCGGTAGGCAAGGGTGTATCAATCCAACTCTTCCTACAACCTCATGCCTCACGTCTCCGGCCTCAACGTTCTTTGACAATCGAAATCACATCAACACGTCCGTGATGTCGCCCGGACGGTAAACCGGTCTGCCCTGGTGTGGGCGGTCGGCTCCGATTCGATTCGGAGATAGACGAAAGGCTGACCAGGAATCGGCGTTTATCCGTCGTACCCCTGGCGATAGAGCCGGTGGATAACCGCGTGGGTGCGGGAAGCCGCCAAGTAACTGAGGGCATGAGCCTCCTTCCCATGGGAGGAATGCTGCCTGAAAGACCACGGATTCAGTGCGGCTATCGTGGAACGTACTATCACGGTGCATACCGTGCGACACTCGAAGTGTCCGGGAAGTTGCCAATCCTTCGGGAGCGGCCACAAGCCATGCGTGTGACAGAGTCGAAGTGCCTACAACGCAAGCCGAAAGGCATGCGAGCTGCCCGAAAGGGGATCGGGGGACTGCTTCCCGGAGCAGAAAGCCGATCGAGCAAGGCGAGAGTGTCCGACGGGGCGCTCAAGCCCAACCCAGAAGACTCGTTGCACTACTGCCTGCTGTTGGGCGGTGGAGACATCAACAACAGGGGTGAAGGCAGTGCAGGGTTTAACACGCCCGTGTGCAGACCTCGCGGAGTTTAACGACGATGATGCGAGGGCCATTGCCAGTCCGGATAGAGCTTGCGCTAAGACGGACATTTTTTCACGGCCCGTTCGACTTCTGGTGAGGTTGCTGGTCTTTCAAGCCGGTGAGGTAGGGTTCGAATCCCACACGGGTCATTCAGGCGAGAGTCTTCATGCCGAAGGAAGGCGAGCATGTGCGAACCTTTCTCCACGGTCTTGAGTCTGATTCCCAGCAGTCCGGTCGTCCAAGGGTTCAGGACGCCGTTCCGATAAAGCGGAAACGAAGGTTCGACTCCTTCCCGGACTATTTCACGATGCGAATTTGATGAGACAGGGAGCACCAACGATGCATGCACAACAGCGAAGAAAACCGTTCTCACAACCAACGACGGGGTTGTGGTGTAACGGCAGCACAGCGGGCTTTTAACTCGCACGGCGGGGGTTCGAATCCCTCCGACCTCATACAGAGATGAGGGATGAGAGTTGAGAGATGAGAAAAGGTGAGAGTTGAGAGAAGAAACCAACTCATTCTCACTCTCATCTCTCATCTCAATACGGGATCGAGGTGTTAGCGGCAGCATACCTGGCTCTTAACCAGGTTGGTGACGGTTCAAGTCCGTCCGGTCCCACTGACTCGGTCTAGGGTCAATCGTCCAGAGTCTAGGGACTTCGATTCGGTCTCCCTAGTCCCTCGTCCCTAGACCCTTGCCCAAACACGCACTGGTGGTCCAGCGGCAACGACTCCGCACTCGTAATGCGGAAACGTGGGTTCGAGTCCCACCTGGTGCTCTTGATCTTTGACAACTTGATGATGCATTCGCGCTCATGATGTAGTGGTTGCGTACCGTCCCGCCAAGGCGGAAGCGCGGGTTCAAATCCCGCTGAGCGCTCTGCAGGCGAAAGCCTGATCTTAAGCGTGTAGGAAAGTCTGGTATTCCGCGTGCCCCGGAAGCACGAGATCGTCGGTTCAAATCCGACCACGCTGACTTTATGAGGCTGGAGTCTTGGGACTTGAGGAAGCTTGAATCTTTGGCTTTCCTCAAGCCTTACGCCACAAGCCGCAGGCCTCAAAAGGAAGTCATCCGGCCGGATGAGGAACCTGTCTCGAAAACAGGTGGCGAGCGTGGCTCGCTTGTGGGTTCAAGTCCCACGGCTTCCGCTGAATGATGTGACATGTTGGAACATGATGTCGCGGAACTCGTGAGAGTTCCGTTTCGCGGCGTGTCGGAAGTCTCGCGACTTCCTGCTACACGAAAAACGAATCGGGTCGGTAGCTCAGTGGCAGAGCAGGTGCCTGTTAAGCACCCACGCGTGGGTTCGAGTCCCACCCTTCCCTCTCAAATTGCGGGATCGTCTAACGGCAAGATCCGACGCTCTGAACGTCGAGATGTTGGTTCGATTCCAGCTCCCGCAACTGAAGTCTGAAATACACGTCCCTGGTGCAATGGCAGCATGACTGGCTCCAACCCAGTAGATCAGGGTTCAAATCCTTGGGGACGTGCTGAAGGGAAACTGAACCAGCTTCCCTACTCCCCTCTCCCTCCGGGAGAGGGGCTGGGGGTGAGGGCAATGAAGTGAAAGGAAGCTTTCAAAAAAGAGTTAAACGCGAACCTCTTCGAACAGCGTCAAGTCTCCGACTGCGGGCTCATGGTCCAACAGGAAGACATCGGCCCCGCAAGCCGATGATCCGGGTGCAACTCCCGGTGAGTCCACTGATGAAGCGTGAAGTTTGAAGTGAGAAGAGTGAAGGGGATCCTGCGCGTCGCACTTCACACTTCTCACTTCACAATTCCAACTTCTTTCCCGTCCTCGCAGAGCAGCGGAGTGCTCGCCACCCTGTCACGGTGGAGATCGTGGGTTCGAATCCCATCGGGGACGCTTGAAGAGAGGCGATAGGCCTGAGACCTGAGGCTTGAGGAAAGGAATGTATCGCGAACCTTTTCCTTCCGCCTCAGGCCTCCACCCTCACTCCTCACAACACGGCTCGGTAGGCAACAGGCAGACCACCTTGACTCAGAATCAGGGATGCTGTGGGTTCGAATCCCACCTGAGCTATTTCAGGCTTGAGGCGCGGGGCTTGGGACTTGAGGAAGAGCATGAGCGCGAACTCATTCCTCCAGCCTTGTGTCTGCAGTCTGAAACGACAACACGGGTCGGCTTGCATTGGCGAGCTACGCTGGCTGTAAACCAGCCGTCTTCGGACTCTGGCGGTTCAACTCCGTCCCGGCCCACTTGGTGAGACATGAAAATCATCGGCAGATCGACACACAACGGCCCGTTCGTCTAGGGGTTCAGGATGCGAGACCCTCAATCTCGCGGCATGGGTTCGATTCCCATACGGGTCATTCAGAGACGAGGGGCTAGGGTCTAGCGATTGGAATCGTGCGAACCTCTTCTGAACTCTCGACTCTTGTCCCTTGACCCTAGACCAATCAACGCGGGTGGACCAGTGTCCAACGAGGCCTCATAAGCCTTGACCGTCGGGTGCGACACCCGAACCCGCCACTTCCAGTTCGTCATTTGATGGCCGTGTACGCAAACATTGGCAAAGCGACCAGGTCGAGAGCCTGATGACTTTGTGGGTTCGACTCCCACCTCAGTCACTTCGAAAGATCACTGCGTGTTTCGAGTGTGATCCATGACCATTCGCTGGCCGCAAGGTCTCGCCATGTGACTCTCTTTGATTCAGGAGAATTTGGACCGATCCATACTTGATTCGGCCAACCTTTAGAGCAATTCGGGCAATCAAATGAAGAGACGCCCAAATTAACACCTCTCCGCAAGGAGAGGTCATTCGCCGACAGATAGATGGTGTCGACTTCATACTCGATGAGGTAAATGGTTGCACAATATGGGCATTTGCACATAGCGACGTCTTCGTCTCCGCAGTTGGTCCCGCCACGACGAAATACTTCGTCGTAATCGATCGCGGTTTCAGGAACTTCGTCGGAGTCATGACTCATCAGCATCAACGTAACTTCTCCCGATCCCGTGGTCCAACGGTACGACGCCAGCCCGACATGCTGGTGACGATGGTTCAACTCCATCCGGGATCATTTGAGGCACGAAGCTGGAGACTTGAGACAGGAGGAACGAAGTGACTTGTCACCTTTCCTAAAGCCTACAGCCTCTTGCCTCAAGCCTGGCAAGGTCTGTAAGTGTTTGGGCAGCACGCCGCTCCGGTAAGGCGGAAGACTGGGTTCAACTCCCGGACGGACCTCTACGACAACTGGGCCTGCATGCCGATGGAGGCGACTGATCCTTGCAAGATCGGTGCGATCGGTTCGACTCCGATCAGGTCCACTGAAAACTCGAAGGGCTCATGGTCCAAAGGGAAGACACCGCTATGGCATGGCGGTAGTCCGGGTTCGATTCCCGGTGAGTCCACTGTTACGAAAGGTAGCCGGATACGGTTGGCCGGGCCGCGGTGCTAACGCGGATCTCCTTTGGAGATGAGGGTTCGAATCCCTTGCCTTTCGCTGTGGCCGGATTCGGTGTTGGATACCGGAGACAGATTGTGAATCTGTTTGTCAGCGGTTCGATTCCGCTCGGTCACCTGATGAGGCTTGAGGCGACAGGCTTGAGACTTGAGGAAAGAAAAAGCAGTTCGTGCCTCTACTCATGCCTCACGTCTCCAGCCTCCTGCCTGTTTCCGCCCTGCGAGTGTGATGGACGCATCACTGCCTTCGAAGCAGTGGGACGGGGTTCGATTCCTCGGTGGGGTATTTGAGTGGAAGAGAGGTGAGAGTCGAAAAGCGACAGAAATGCAGGTTCGACCATTGTCTTCCTTGCTCCTTGCTCCCCGCCCAAACCCGTCTTCGGAGTGTGCCGGATGCACGCGAGTCCGCGAAGCTCGTAGACCAGGTTCGATTCCTGGCGAGGACAATTCTGTGACTTGATCCAGCGTCTACGGGTTGACGTACGTTTTCACGATGCTCCATTCAAACTCGTCACCGCTAACGTAGTTTACTTTGCCCGTGTGAACCGAGACCTCAAACACCTTTGCAAGGCGTTGACCGACTTCGTCGACACTCAGCAAGTCATCATGTAGGAGTAGAGAAATCCGAGCCGGCTCGTCAGGGATTTGGTCCTCCTCCCACTGACGCGTGATGTTGAACCCGATCCTACCATCATCGGATAGGCCATCAAACCACTCCCAGACATTCTCGGCATCGTGAACGAACTTGGACGCACGGAACTCTGTCGTGAATCTGCGGAATATCTCTTCCAACTCGACAGGAAGGTGACACCAGAATTCAACTGCACGTCCACTCATGTTTCGAATCCCATCGGGTTAATTAAAGTGTAGCTTATCTGGCTACGTATTATGGTGAATACATTTCAGACGCTGGAACCAGACGGCCAGGTGGCTGCCTGCAAAGCAGCAGAAGTGGGTTCGACTCCCACCGGCGTCTCTCGTGGCTTGAGGGAATAGAAAAAGTACGGAGACCACTTCCGCTCCCGAAGCCTCAAGCCTCAAGCCCTTCCAACACTTCGCGGACGATCACTCGCAGTTTCGATTCCGCCGATGCGGCTGCGGCTGCAACTTCGTGGCCATTAGTTTCGCTCAGGCAATCAGGCCGGCAGACATTCGTCACGGTCGAGATCGCCAGCACCTTCAATCCCAATTGAGCCGCGACGATCACTTCAGGAACGGTCGACATTCCGATCACGTCTCCGCCGATCTGGCGATAGTAGCGGTACTCGGCCCGCGTTTCGTAATTAGGACCGACGACCGAGACGTACGTCCCGCGCGACGCTCGAAACCCTTGTCGTCTGGCTGTCGCCAGCGATTGTTCGATGAGGTCGGAAGCATAGGGCCGGCTCATGTCGGGAAATCTCGGACCGTAAGCTGGTTCGTTCAGTCCGATCAGCGGATTGGCGAACATGCCGTTGATGTGATCCTCGATGACAACGATATCTCCGACGCAAAGCTGCGGATGAATACCGCCGCTGGCGTTCGAGACGATGAGCAGTTCCACCCCCAATCGATCCATCACGCGCACAGGAAGCGTGATCTGCTGGGCCGAGTAGCCCTCGTAGAGATGGAACCGCCCTTCCATTGTAATTAACGGCACTCCCGCGACGCGGCCGCAGCAGAGTTGTCCGCGGTGTCCGACCGCCGTCGACTTCGGAAAGTGGGGCACCTGATCGTAGGGCCAGCTTTGCTCGACATCGATCTGCGTGGTAAACCCGCCCAGTCCGGTGCCGAGAATGATGCCAACCCGTGGACGCGTCGGCCAACGGGCCTTCACGAAGTCGGCAGCCTCATCAACTTGTGCGGCGAGTGACGTCATCTGATTTGTGAAGGCGACCAAGGGGTGCGGTCGAATGGGATACTTGCGGTTCGGCGACCTGAACGGGGCCGATTATGGCAGGATCGACGCGAGTCCGCACGGGTGGATCGACGCCATGCGCGGGCGACTCTATCCTGTGTGTTTGATTTTCCACCATGAACTCTCGCGAAGACATTCTTGCACGCTTGCGGCGGCAGTTGCCGCAAAGCACGCCGCTGCCCGACCTAGCTGGTCCGTGGCAGACGTTCGACGATCCTGTGGCGCGCTTCGCTGAAGTGCTGGCGAGTGTCGGTGGCAATTGCCACGTCGTCCCAAACGCCCAGGCGGCAGATGCAGCCGTGCGTGAACTTCCGGTCTGGCAGCAGGCAAAAAAGAGAGTGAGCTGTGTGCTCGGGGTTGGCCAAACGAACTTTGATCTCGCGGCGGTAACCGACCCGCACGAGCTGGAAGATGTCGATCTCGCCATACTGCCGGGGACACTCGCCGTGGCCGAGAATGCCGCCGTCTGGGTGGATGACTCTCAAGTGTCTCACCGCGTGCTTTACTTCTTGACGCAGCATCTCGTGTTGGTCGTGCCTGCAAAGAACATCGTCCAGACGCTGCACGCAGCGTACGAACGGATCGACGTTACTGTCCGTCCCTTTGGCTGCTGGATATCTGGTCCTTCAAAGACGGCCGACATCGAACAGTCTCTCGTCATCGGTGCCCACGGAGCGCGGTCGCTGACGGTGCTGCTGGTGGAATACCTGCCCTGAGGTCGTTTATTAGAAATTGATGAACGGATTGATCTGGGGCGATAAAAAACCACGCCCTGTGTCCCGTCATTCCAACGTTCAAAGACTCGGCCCCTTCTTCTCTCCGGTACTCCTGATGTGGTATGCTTCGCATTTCGCATTCATTCCATCGTCATTGTTGTTCATTCCTTAGTTGCTGGGCTTTCATCAATATCACCATGCGACACTTAAAGATGTTTGAGGTCGAGACGGTCGGCCAAGTCGTCGTCCTTCAGCCGAAAGGTGAGGGGGGCGGATTTCGATATCAAGACCTGCACTCCGAGGTCAGTTCGGTGCGGACATTTCTGAGTCGCCCCGATCACAAGCACCTGATCGTCGATCTGCATCAGATGGATTACTTCGGCTCCGAGTTCATCGGCGCGTTGGTATCGATGCTGCGGGAAATCAAGATGCGCGGCGGTAAGGCCTGTTTCTGCAATGCGATGCCGCAAATGCTCGAAGTGCTGGCGAACATGAGCCTCACCAAACTCTGGCCTCACTACGACACGAAAGAGATGGCCCTGGCGGAAGTGCAGAAAGTGTGAAGTCGACGGAGACAATATCCGAAACGCAAGCTGCCCCACGCATCCACGGCGTCAATCATCATGTCATACCTTCCAAACGCTCTCCGAGTCGTGTGTCTCATTGTGGTTTTCGGCGTTGGGCACCTGACGACGGTCGCAGCCGACGAACTGCCTAATATCGTACTCGTCTATGCCGACGACCTCGGGTTTGGAGATGTCGGTTCATATGGGAGCGTGTCTATTCCCACCCCGCATGCCGATCGACTGGCCGACGAAGGGTTGCGGTTCACCGATGCTCACGCGCCGGCGGCAACCTGCACACCGTCGCGATACTCGTTGCTGACCGGCGAGTACGCTTGGCGGCAACCTGGCACGGGAATCTTACGTGGTGATGCCGCGATGATTATCGAACCCGGCCGCACGACATTGGCCACGATGCTGCGTGAGGCAGGCTACACTACAGGTGTCGTCGGAAAATGGCATCTGGGACTTGGTGCGGGGGAGATCGACTGGAACGGTAGTATCGCCCCCGGACCGCTGGCGGTGGGCTTTGATGAATCCTTTATTATGGCGGCGACCGGTGATCGCGTTCCTTGTGTCTACATCGACGGTGACCACGTCGTCGGTCTCGATCCGACCGATCCGATTGTTGTCAGCTATGGCGAGCCGATTCCGGGTGTCCCCTCGGGGGCCGAGAACCCCGAACTGCTCAAGATGCATCCCAGTCATGGTCATGATAACAGTATCGTCAACGGTATCTCGCGTATCGGGTTTATGTCAGGCGGCACATCGGCTCTCTGGACTGACGAAGACATGGCGGACGTTTTCGCCGCGGAGGCGGTTGCCTTCATCGAAGAACATCAAGACGAACGCTTTTTTCTTTACTTCGCTCTACACGATCCTCACGTCCCGCGCGTGCCGCATCCCAGGTTTGTCGGTACGACGGACTTGGGGCCGCGCGGAGATGCGATTGTTCAGGCGGATTGGTGCCTCGGTGAAGTACTGAACGCCCTCGATCGCATGCAACTGGCTGAGGAAACTCTCGTGATCTTCACCAGCGACAATGGACCGGTACTCGATGATGGCTATCAGGACGAAGCCGCCGAACTGAATGGCGATCACCGGCCCGCTGGCCCCTTTCGCGGCGGTAAGTACAGCAGTTTTGAAGGAGGGACTCGCGTGCCATTCATCATTCGCTGGCCGGGTCGCGTCGACGTGGGAACTTCGGCGGCACTCGTCAGTCAAATTGATCTGTTGGCGTCTCTCGCCACACTAACGGGGCAGTCGCCCGACATGTCACGGGCTCCCGACAGTGTCGATGTACTGTCGGCCTTGTTGGGCGACGCGACGGTGGGGCGTGAGGAGTTGGTCGAACAGGCCGGCACGCTTGCGTTGCGTCAAGGTGACTGGAAGTACATCGAGCCAAGCCGTGGGGCGAGAGTCAATCGCAGCACAAACACCGAACTTGGCAATGCCCCCGAAGGCCTGCTGTTCAATTTGGCCGATGACCCTGGTGAAACTCGCGATCTGTTCGCGGAACTCTCCGATCAAGCAAACGCGATGCGCGATCGTTTGCACGCGATTCGTGCTGAAGAGTGAATCCATTCATCACAAGATTCGAGTGCCGCGGGCATCTCGACTTGACTCGTTGCCTGGGGACATTTCTTCGTTCTCGGTCGACATGGCTTGCTGATCGTCACAATCGACAGGATCGATCGGTCCCGCCCAATTGGAGCGACTCCACCAGACAACCAATCCCCCGCTCTCCTTGATGTTGTTGCGCTGCAACAGCGGCAATTTGTCGAGTCGTCTCTCATTGGCGTTCTAGGTTTCAACGCTTGGGCGCGCCGATCTGAATTCCCTTTCGGAGAGTCCGCCTTGGACGAAGGGGCCAGGCATGCAATCCGACAACATGCATCACGACGAACACGTTCTCTCAGAAGACGAGTGCACGTCTTCGCTGCATTGGCATCTGGAGGGTTCGCTTGACGACAACTCCAGCCTGGCGCTGGTACGTATCACGCGCAGCCCCTTCATGATCGGCAGGGCAGTCGATGTCGATTGTGTTCTTCCTTCACCCAATGTTTCTAAACGGCATGCGGAGATCCTGATTGCGGGTGACGCTGTCTTTGTGCGCGACAATGGAAGCACCAATGGTACGTTCGTCAATGGCTCTCGCGTGCATGCACCCACTCCGATCGGCGACGGAGATCTGATTCAATTTGCCGACAATGAGTTTCGCCTGGGGTGCGTAAACAAGTCGCCACATGCGAATACGAGCATCAACCATTCGCTGTCCGATAGTTGGCTGATCTCGCGCTTTCGGCAACTGCTGAACCTCGAACAAATTGCGATGCACTTTCAGCCGATCGTGTCGTCGCGTAATCTCAAGCCGACAGGGATCGAGGCGCTTGCGCGATGCACCGTTCCTGGATTCGAGGATCCTCAGAATCTCTTTCAGGCCGCCGCCCGCCTTGGTTTGGAGGAGCGCGTCAGCCGATTGTGTCGCAAGAAGGCCGTGGAGGCTTTGCGGGAGTCGCCATGCTGCATCGATCTGTTTGTCAACACGCATCCCGCGGAGCAGTTGGGACAGGAGCTGATTGACGAACTGGCCGAACTTCGCGAACTCGCGGAGCATCGAAGAATCGTGCTGGAATTGCATGAGTCGGCCGTTCCCGATACACGGGCCATGATTGAGTTGAGAGCCGCTCTTTCCGACATTGGTGTGCAACTGGCCTACGACGATTTCGGTTCAGGGCAGTCGCGACTCCTTGAGTTAGCCAAAGTTCCACCCGATTACCTGAAGTTTGACCGCTCGCTCGTCACCGACATCGGACAGGCGACGCGAAGTCATATCGTCTTGCTCCAGACGTTGGTGAACATGGCGCAGGACGCCGGCATCGCCACAGTCGCGGAAGGGCTGGATGACCAGGAATCAATTCGTGTCTGCCGCGAGTTGGGCTTCACTCACCTGCAAGGATTTGCCCTCTGTCGGCCCCAGCCGGTGGAAGCTCTGAACGACACCTGGACGCTGGAGCCGTCGGCAATTCACAAGTCCCGAAGTTGACGCCGACGGTTGAACCAGCGAATCTCTTGTGTCTCGTGAATGAGGGAGCGTCATGTCAGATGCAGACTTCCGCCGACGTGTAAACTATCGCGGCCGCGTGCAGGGAGTCGGCTTTCGTTACACCGTCGCCACGCTCGCCCGGGGATTGCCGGTCGTCGGGTACGTCAAGAACCTCGCAGATGGCAGCGTCGAACTGGTCGTCGATGCCGACGAAAACGTCTTCAAGAAACTGCATACCGCGATCGAAGACGCCTTCGCGGGAAACATCGTCGATACGATCGTGGAAGAGATTCCCACGACCGAAGAGTTCGACGGGTTCTCGATCCGACACTGAATCAGACGGGCCACTACCGTCCCACGACGCCTTCCTCCGGACTCGATGCTGTTGCGTAGAGACGCTTCGGGATGCGACCTGCCTCAAAGGCCTGTCGACCGGCAAGGCAAGCGTGCTTCATGGCGTGGGCCATCTTCAAGGCATCACGGGCACTCGCAATTCCCGTATTGAGCAGCACGGCGTCGCATCCGAGTTCCATCGCAATCGCAACATCGCTCGCGGTGCCGACGCCGGCGTCGACGATTACGGGGTAGTGGGGATCGTTCTCCTTGAGGTACTCCAGGCATATACGGATGTTGTTGGGATTGAGCACGCCCTGCCCGCTGCCGATGGGGCTGCCTGCGGGCATCACCGACATCGCTCCGGCCTGCTTCAGGCGCAATGCGGAGATCGGGTCGTCACTCGTGTAGCACAAGACCTTGAAGCCGTCGGCCACGAGCAACTTCGTGGCTTCCAGCGTCGCCACGGGGTCGGGAAGAAGCGTTCGCTTGTCACCGAGGACTTCCAGCTTGACCCAGTCGGCTCCCGGGTTGTCGAGGCCGCTCAAGATTTCTCGTCCCAGGCGGGCGACGCGAATGGCATCCTCGGCCGAGAAGCAACCCGCCGTGTTCGGCAGGATCGTATATCGATCGAGGTCGATGTAATCGAGGATGTTGCGACCTTCGGAGTCGATCAAACGTTCTCTGCGGACAGCCACGGTAATGACGTCGGTTTCGCTGGCCTCCAGGCATTGCTGCATCAGTTCGAATGTCTGGTACTTGCCCGTGCCGACGATCAGTCGGGACGACAGGCGATATGTCCCCAGCATCCAGGATTCAGAATCTTGTTTGTTCATTACTGTCGTTTGTGATTTGCTTTGATGTCGATGTCTTGATTCATTCCGCCCATTGTGAAAATTCGCTCACTGGCATTCTTGCAACTTCATTGTTGGGCCAACACTCGGCGGGATAACGCGCGATTGCGTGTCGCGCGAAGACGCAATAGAAGACCCCGATAAAGATGAAGCTTCCCAGAAACACCGCAACGGCCGCAAGGTTCTGCCGCGCCGGATCGCGAACATTCACGACCATCGGCATGAAGATTCCCGCAGCGAACGCCGGAGCGCCCAGGCACGACGAGATCCAGAATCCCAGATGAATGCGGTTCCCCATGCCGGTTCGGGATGGAGGCCATTCGCCGCGCGGGCTGCGGTGTACTTGTGTGTTGACCCAGAGTTTCACGCCTTGAATGCGCGCGAGGAAAAGAGCCAGCCAGATCACGATCACCATCATGAGCAGACCAATGACGTAAACCAGGATTGCGGCAAAGACGGCGTGTTGGATGGCCACATTCTGTATCGCCAGTGGCGACAGGAACACCACGATAAGAATGCCTGCCAGCACCATCCGTCCAAGAGCGTGGCCGGTGTAGGCCAACAGTGAGCAGCGGCCGCGATGACTCCAGGGGTCGTTCCACCAGAGCCAGCAACCGCTCGAAAATGGTGCCCAGGCATAGTGACCGCAGAGTATCAGCGTTGATGCCCACAGTTCAGATGTCAGCTCGAACACTCCCCATGCCGTGAATCCGAGCAACGGCCACCACCAACGACGCATGCCAGCGTTCCCTGCGGAATCCCGCGAGGAATTGATGTCGAACGTGTCGTCTTCCCAGTGCGTGCTCATCAGTCAGCGATCGGCCATGGAACAGACAATGTCTCCAACAGAATGTTCGGCGAATTCAGCCGTCTCTCACGAGCAACACAATGGCATCTGCCGAGATGGCTTCTTCACGTCCAATCGGGCCGACACGCTCGCCGGTCTTGGCTTTGATGTTCACCAGATCGATCCGCAGGTCCAATATTTTCGCCAGCGACTCGCGAATCGATGGCTTATGTGCCGACAGTTTCGGCTGCTGGGCAAAGATCGTGCAATCGACATTGGTGATGTGCCAGCCGCGCTTTCGTACTTCTTTGGTGGCCGCCGCGACGAACTGCTTTGAATCGGCTCCCTGCCATTTCTGATCATTGTCGGGAAACCATTCACCGATATCACCCAAGCCGACGGCGCCGAGCAGCGCATCGGTGATGGCATGCAGCACCACGTCGCCGTCGCTGTGTGCTACTGGTCCCCGGTCGTGCGGAATGACGACACCACCCAACACGAGCGGCCGACATGGTTCCAGTCGATGCGTGTCGTGACCCAATCCCACTCGAAACAAACCTGGGTTCACCTGCGGCCTCCTGAAACCACGGGTCGCAGAACTTCTCTATCGATTGGAAGGCCGGTGGACGAATCCTTGAGCCGCTCAATGTTCTTGATCACGATCGTTCGGCGCTGCAACTGAACGACCCCCTCTTTCTGCATCTCGCCCAGAACGACGGTGACGGTCTCCCGCGTACTGCCGATGATGCTGGCAAGATCCTGGTGCGACAACTTGATCCCGATCCGCACGCCACCCGCCTCGCGCACTCCGTATTGGTCCGCAAGATCCACCAGCAGATCCGTCAGTCGCTCCCGATTCGACGTGAACAACAACGACTTGAGCCGGCGTTCAATGCGTTGACGCCGCATCCCGATCAGACGCGTGATCCCCATTGTCAGCCGTGCGTTTTCCTCCATAAGTCGCTGCATCACGTCTTTGGGAATTCTGATGAGTGTCGATGCCTCCATGGTTTCGGCAAACTCTTCTCGCGGACCATGGTCCAGCAACGACAGCTCTCCAAAGATCTCTCCTGGTTCCAGCAGAGCCAGAACCGCGTGCTTGCCGTCTCCGGTAATGTGATAGAGTTTGATGCGTCCCGAAGTCAGCAGAAAAACCGACTCACCACTGTCTGCCGGCATGTAGATCAACGTCCGCTTGGGAAGCTTCTTGTGGATCGAGACCGACTCCAGCGCCGCGATATCTCTCGAATCGAGCTGCTCGAAGAGCGGGCACTTCTTGAGGTACCAGAGTCTGTCTTCCATTTCGCAACGTCCTGAGTGGAGATGGACGCCTGAAGGCATGTGAATTCGATGTTCGACATACCGCGCCGCATCAGTCGCCTCGACGCAGCGCCGTTCCTACCATACCGCCTGGCTCTGGCTCGCTCAAGCAGGGTTGAGCCCGCACCGAATTCACCACCACAGCAGGACGCCCAACCATCATGCCCGAAACGGTCAACGCCAACCTCTACGACTATCCGAAGTACTACGACGTCATCTTCGGCACCGACTGGAAAGCCGAGTACGACTTCATGCTCGAATGCTTCAAGGCATACTCGAAACGCAAGGTGAAGCGAGTCTTCGAGCCGGCATGCGGGACGGGGCGTCTGCTCATCAAACTGGCGCAGGCGGGGTACACGGTTGGAGGAAATGACCTGAATCCAAAGGCTGTTGATTATTGCAATGCCCGCTTCAAACGGCACGATTTGCGGCCGGCGGCGACTGTCGGCGACATGTCGAATTTCAAAGTGTCGAAGCCCTACGATGCCGGCTTCAACATGATCAACAGCGTGCGTCACTTGCCGACAGAAGCCCATGCCCGTCGTCACCTGGAGTGCATGGCGGGCGCGATTGCTCCGAGAGGACTGTATCTGCTGGGTTTGCACCTGATCCCCACACGTGGTCCCCGCATGGAAGACGAATCGTGGTCTGCTCGTCGCGGACACTTGCAAGTCAACTCTTATATGTGGTCCAAGGAGATCGACCTCAAGAAGCGCAGAGAAGTGCTGGGAATGACGTTCGACGTCTATACCCCGACCAATCAGTTTCGCATCGAGGACGAGATGATCTATCGCACGTACACGGCGGCTCAGATCGACAAGCTCATCAAGAGTGTTCCCGAATGGACCGTCGCCGCTGTGCATGACTTTCATTATCGGATCGACATCCCGGTCGAGATCGGCCCGCGCACGGAAGACGTGGTGCTGGTGCTCCGCCGCAAGTAGTCGTGCCTTCCCGGTGCCGACACGGCCGCGGCACGCACAGATTCCTCCAACTCGGGCACCGGGTTGCGTGACCTTGCGTTTGGGATTCAGCGGTTCCCACAACCAGGAAACCGGTCGAAATCTCCAATCGGACAGCCGACTGGGTTGCGCGTGTCCGCTGGGGTCGTCCTGGCTCTCGACATGTCCATCCCATCTCATTGTTCAACTCCTGTCGTTTTGGCGGTCAAGAGTCCAAGAGTACAAGCGTAGAGACACGCACTTGATGATACTCTTGCGATACTCTCGCTCGTACTCTTGAAATACTCTTGCTCTCCGGACACCGGCCCGCGCGGACGAGCATTCGTCCGTGTACACGGTCCGTCTACCCTCAGGTGCGCGGTTGCGCCCGCTGCAGTACCCAGCGGCGCAACAAAACTTCTCCCCCTCTCCCCCACTGAAAATCTTTGCAACACAATCGCCGCCGCACTGTGGGGGAGAGGGCCGGGGTGAGGGGCATAGAACGCGGCGTCATCGCGCGTGGTCCCGAGGTCACCGTTGCAACGTCTGCGCGCCGCGCCCAGTCCTTGCGACGTCCGCGAGGCTCCTCCTTTCGCATGGGTAAAGCCCGCGGCGATCAACGCGGCACCGTCTGGTATCTGCCGCAGCATCGTGGCCCACTGCAATCGCCTCGTGCATTATTTCGCCACGTGCGCGACCACGATCTTCATCGACCATCACCTCAAGTTCATTGCGCCGCTGCCGCAGGCACAACCAACCAGCGGTGCGATCTTGTGGGTGGGTCGCTGTTCCACCTTGCCTCTATAGGTCGAGTGGCTCCAGACGCATCATCTCCCCGAAGATCTCTGGATGCTTGCCGCACACATACAGCGTCATTGCTTCGACGTTTTTGCGCTTCGAAAACCGGGTTTAGTTTTGAAACTGCAGATTGTCGCTTGCCACTTCTTCAGGCTGTGGCTGGATGAGATCAGCGACCTGCTCTGCCTGCTCGGGGGTGAGCTTGTCGGAAGTCGGCTCAATCATCTCGGCGTGTTCCTCACGAAGACGTGTGAATTCCGCGGTAAACTCGTTGAACGTGTCCTGAAACGGCAGCAACAGGTCATCGGTACGGAGCTTGACGGGGGGAACTTTCTTGCCGTCCAGAAGTGATCGCATCACGTTCTTGAAGCGCACGATCGGACCCGCGACGCGGTGCGTCAGACGCACGATATCAAACAGAAAGATCGGCAGCGTCACGATCGCGAACAATGCCACCGGATAGTAGTCGGCCACGAACTGGCCATAGAGTTCCCCGAAGGGCTGGGGGGGCTCTCCGTTGATTGTCCCCGCGCGGTACTGCAGGTAGCGGAACACGAACAGTGAATGCCATAACACAACGTGATACAGTACCCAGTACATGGCAATTCGGCCGACGATTCGCCCCTGGATCAGGCGATCGACAAAGAATCGACGGCGAACGTTTTTGGTACTCATCACGAAACTCCAGCGAATGCGCGAGGACTGTTTCCTCATGGCAACATTAGGTCGCGGGGACGGCTCGCGCCTGAAATCGTCATCCACGATGCCCTGAGGTCATCTGCCCGCGCGCCATTTGTGACGGTTGTTCAATCTGTGCGGCCGCTGGCATCATGGTGAAACAGTCAGATCGTGTCGTCGAACTCAATGGTATCCGATGAAAATCGCTTTGGCCCAACGCAATCCGACCGTGGGGGACATCCCCGGAAACTCGCAACTGGTCGTTGATGCCGCCAGACGCGCTGCCGACGAGGGAGCCGAACTGCTCGTCACTTCGGAAATGATCGTCTGCGGCTACCCTCCCAAGGATCTGCTGCTCCGTTCGGGGTTCGTCGCCGCATGCGATGCCGCTGTCCAGGAGATCGCCAGCAGAATTCCTCGCGGGCTGGGTGTACTCGTCGGCCATCCATCGCGCCTGGGTCAAACGGGTCGTGGCATCGCGAATGCCGTCAGTCTTGTGGAGGATGGACAGATCCTTGCGACGCGAGAAAAGTCGCTGCTTCCCAACTACGATGTGTTCGATGAGCAGCGCTACTTTCGCCCCGCGAAGAGAGTGCAGCCGATCGAGTTTCGCGGTCGGCAACTCGGCGTCCACATCTGCGAGGACGCCTGGTGGGGGCAGCCCGATACGCCCTATCACGACTGGCCGACTCCGGTGATTGACCCGGTGTCTGAGTTGGCTCAGGCTGGTGCGGAAGTCCTCATCAATCTTTCCGCCAGCCCATTCGAGACCGCCAAACCCGCGCGCCGGCCTCACATTCTGGGTGAACATTCCAGGAGGCACGGGCTGCCGATGGTGTTTGTGAATCAGGTCGGCGGCAACGACGACCTCGTGTTCGACGGCTTCAGTGTCGTGCTGAATGCTCAAGGTGAAGTCGTCCTGCGCATGGCGGGATTCGAATCCGACTTCACCACGATTGATCTGGACGCCCTCCCGGCTTCGTGCGGCTTTATTCCCGAATCGCGCGAGGCACTGCTGCTCGATGCATTGGTGCTCGGCCTCAAGGACTACATGGCGAAGTGCGGCTTCACCGACTGTGTACTAGGTCTCTCGGGCGGAATCGACAGCGCCCTGGCGGCGTACCTGGCCGCGCGGGCGGTGTCGCCTGAACGCGTGCATGCCCTGTTGATGCCCAGCCGATACAGCAGTCAGCACAGCATCGACGATGCCCGCCGACTTGCCGAGACGTTGGGCATCGACTGGCAGATGATTCCGATTGATGAAGTTCACCAGTCGTATGAGAAGTTACCGACAATCGCCGACGACTTGAGTTCTCAACCTGCTGGACTGGCCGACCAGAATCTGCAAGCCCGCATTCGTGGGGCGATCGTGATGGTCCGCAGCAACCGCCATGGTTGGATCGCGCTGGCCACGGGGAACAAGAGCGAACTCTCGGTTGGTTATTGCACACTTTACGGCGACATGGCCGGTGGGTTCGCGGTGTTGTGTGACCTGCTCAAACGAGACGTCTACGGAGTCTCCCGCTACATCAATGAGGTACGCGAAGGGCGAGAGATCATTCCGAATTCAATCATCGACAAGGCTCCCAGCGCGGAACTTGCGCCGGATCAATTCGATCAGGACACGCTCCCGCCCTATCCTATTCTCGATGGCATTCTGGAGGGACTCATCGAACAGGAGCTCTCGGTAGCGGAGCTGATACAAAAGTTCCCGGAAGAAACCGTCCGCTGGGTCGCCCGGCGCGTGGACCGCAACGAATTCAAGCGCCGTCAAATGCCTCCCGGTATCAAACTATCAGCCCGAGCCTTCGGCAGCGGCCGCCGGATGCCGATGGCGGCACGAATTCCGGATTGAATCGGTTCGTTAATTGACGACAACCGCGGCCCACCATCGATTGGGCGTGAGTCAACACAAGAAAGATTGAAAGTCGTCGGGCGTCAGTTCTTTCGAGAGATGGGAAAACGCTCGGGCCTTGAGGCCGGCGACGGCATTTTCGGTGATTCCCAGTCCTTCGGCGATCTGTTGAGTCGACAGGTTCTGGAAGTACTTCCAGGTGATGACTTCGCGTTGCCGATCGGGAAGTTCTGCAATGGCGGCGTGAATGCGCTCGCGAGCATCTTGAAAGCGAAAGCCTTCGGAAGGGGTGCCGCCCGAATCGCTGGCGTCGAACGAACTCATCTGAGCCGACTCTTTCGCGGGATCGATCACCCGCAGGCCTCTTCGAAAGGCGGTCGTCTTGAGCCATCCATAGAGCATCGCATCCGACTCGCCCCCCTCAAACTGACTGGCCCGCTCCAGGCACACAGCCAATGCATCATGCACGATGTCTTCGGCCGTCGCCCGCTCGACCCGCAGTTGCTCGATCACGAACCCCAGCAACTGCCCCCGCATGCCCGCAATGCGTTCATTGAATTCCATGGGTCGCTCCCGCCAGGAAATGGATTCAAAAAAGCATAGCCAATGGCCTGACGATTCTGAAGACCCTGCCGTAACTGTGATAACAGCGAGCGGAGGAGCGCGAATTCCCAAACGCTTGCCCTCTCCCATCTCCTGCATCACACTGACGGCTGTTGATGCTTACGACCTATCAAATCGTGGAGAAATACAGGCATGCGAGCGCGCGCTGATCGATCCCTATGGACTGCGTTCCTCATCACCATTCTGGCCCTCCCGGCGGCACTGGTCGCTAACGATGAAGAGGGCTTCAAGCCGATCTTCGACGGACAGACCCTCGAAGGCTGGCGGCCTCATGGGGATGATGCCAGTTACTGGAGAGTCGAGGACGGTGCCATCGTCGGCGAGTCGACCGAGGACCATCAGCTCAGCCATAACACGTTCCTGGTTTGGGATCAGGGACCGGTGGATGACTTTGAACTGCGATTGCAGTTTCGCATCTCCGGCAGCGATGCCGCCAACAGCGGCATTCAGTTTCGTGGAGTTCAGCGCGACGATGGTCATGTGATCGGTTATCAGGCCGACATCGACCGCGCCGGCAACTGGGTCGGCTGCCTATACGACGAAGCCCAGCGCGGCGTGCTCGCCACGCGTGGTCAACAAGTGCGAGTCGATGAAAACGGAGAACGCGCGATTGAACAGATCGAAGACGCTGCCGAACTCTTCAGCCATGTGAACATCGATGATTGGAACGACTACACGATCTCGGCTCGCGGCAATGTGATCACGTTGTCGATCAACGGACATCAGACTGTTCAAGTCACCGATGATCACCCCGAGGGTCTGGATCTCTCTGGCCTGCTCGCGTTGCAGTTGCATTCCGGGCCGCCGATGAAGATCGAGTTCCGCAATATCCGCATGCAGCGCTTTCCATTCGAGGATGGGCGAGCGAAAGTCGTGTTCATCGCGGGCCGACCGAGCCACGGATACTTCTCGCACGAACACAACGCGGGCTGCCTCCTGCTGGCGAGTCATTTGAATGAAGCCGTCCGCGAACAGGGGGTGCCAGTCACGACGGCCGTCTACTTGAACGGCTGGCCCAGTGACCCGACCGCACTCGATAACGCCGACTGCGTCGTGTCGTACTGCGACGGAGGCGGAGGGCACTACCTCAACGATCGATTGGCAGACTTCGACTGGTATGTCGAGAACAAGCATGTCGGACTCGTGTGCATTCACTACGCCGTCGAAGTCCCGGCTGGGGAGAGCGGGTTCCATTTCCTCAAGTGGATCGGCGGCTACTTCGAGCCTCACTGGTCGGTCAATCCTCATTGGGACGGCGATTTCGATGAGTTGCCAGAGCATCCGATCACCAACGGCGTCGAGCCGTTCAAGATCAACGATGAGTGGTACTACCACATGCGTTTCATCGCCGACATGGAAGGCGTGACGCCGATTCTCACCGACCTGCCGCCACGTGAAACACTTAGTCGCGATGATGGCCCCCACAGTGGCAATCCTCATGTACGCGAAGCGGTATTGCAGAGGATGGAGCCTCAACATGTCGCGTGGGCCTTCGAACGCCCCGATGGCACCGGACGTGGCTTTGGTTTTACCGGTGGACACTTCCATCGCAACTGGCAGGACGACAACTTCCGCAAGCTCGTTCTCAACGCCATCTGCTGGGCAGCACATCTCGATGTGCCAGAGAACGGCGTGACGACTCACACGCCGACTCAGGAAGAGTTGGAATCCAATCAGGATGAACCGAAGCCCGAAAACGCAGCCATCCAGCAGCAACCGGCCACCGTGCCGGTCGCTCTCGATGACGAAAGTGCGGCACGTCCCATCTTCAGCAGTGATGTTGTCACCTCTTCAACTCCTGGCCACTCGATTGATGTCAATGTCGACATCACCGGGGCCGAAAAATTGTTTCTGGTCGTGACCGATGGGCGCAATGGATTCGCATGCGACTGGGCCGACTGGGCTGAACCGCGACTCGTGTCGGCTGACGGAGAAACGAAGCTGACCGAACTCGAGTGGACTGCCGCCTCGACCGGATGGGGGCAAGTGCGAGCTAACGCGAATTGCGAGGGCCGGCCGATGCAGATCAATGGCGAGCGCATCGAGTACGGCATCGGCACGCACGCCAATTCGATCATCGAATTCGATCTTCCCGAGGGACACGACTTCACGAGCTTCCAGGTCCGCGCCGGTTTGGACAACGGAGGCACCGGTCAGGGGAATGGCACGAGCGTGCAATTCCATGTCTTCACCGAACGCCCTTCACGCCGTTGGCTCGCAGCCGCCACCAGCGGAGGGAATCAGGCACCCGCCAGCCATCTCGCGGATGAAGCTGTCGATCAACTGGAAGTCCATCCGGATCTCAATGCCACGCTCTTCGCGTCAGAACCAATGATGATGAACCCGACCGACATCGACATCGATCATCTCGGGCGAGTCTGGGTGTGTGAAGTCGTCAACTATCGACGGTTTGCGAACTCCGATCATCCCGAACGCACCGAGGGAGATCGCATCCTCATTCTCGAAGATACCGACCACGACGGCGTGGCCGACAAGTCGACCGTCTTCTACCAGGGACGCGATGTCGATTCGGCTCACGGCATCTGCGTGCTGCCGACGATCGAGGGGCCGGGGACAAGGGCGATCATTTCCTGCGGCGACTCGGTCTTCTTCCTGATCGATGACGACGGCGACCTGCACGCCGACCGCAAGGAGATTCTCTTCACCGGCATCGATGGCACGCAGCACGACCACGGAATTCATGCGTTCGTGTTCGGACCTGATGGCAAACTCTATTTCAACTTCGGCAACGCGGGACGACACATCAGCGATAAGGACGGCAACCCCATCGTCGATCGTGCCGGCAATGTCGTAAACGATTCCCGGCAGCCTTATCAGGAAGGCATGATCTTTCGCTGCAACATGGACGGCAGCGAGTTCGAGACGCTGGCCTGGAACTTCCGCAACAACTGGGAAGTGGCCGTCGATTCCTTCGGCACAATGTGGCAGTCCGATAACGACGACGACGGCAACCGAGGCGTGCGCATCAACTATGTGATGGAGTTCGGTAACTTCGGCTACAAGGATGAGTTCACGGGTGCCTCGTGGAATCAACCTCGCACGGGCTGGAGTGACGACATCCCGCTGCGACATTGGCATCTGAACGACCCGGGTGTCGTTCCCAACCTTTTGCAGACAGGAGCAGGCTCACCCACGGGCATTTGTGTTTACGAAGGAACTCTACTCCCCGAAGTCTTTCAAGGGGAAGTGATTCACACCGACGCCGGCCCCAACATCTGCCGGGCCTATCCGGTCGAAGTGTCCGGCGCGGGTTACACGGCTGAGATCGTCAACATCCTTAACGGAGCCCAAAACCAGTGGTTTCGACCCAGCGATGTCTGCGTGGCTCCCGATGGATCATTGATCGTTGCCGACTGGTACGATCCCGGCGTGGGAGGCCATCGCATGCAGGATGTCGAACATGGCCGACTCTTCCGCGTGACGCCCGACGGCTCTGATGAGACGACGCACTACGTCGCCGCGGCACTCGATCTCTCAACGGCTGAAGGCGCTGTCGAGGCCCTCAAGTCACCCAACATGTCGACCCGCTATCTCGCGTGGAATGCACTGTACGACATGGGAGCCGATGCCGTTCCTGCGCTGGAAGATGTCTTTCATAATGACGACGACCCGCGATTCCGCGCTCGTGCCTTGTGGTTGCTTGGCAAGCTGATGAAAGAGGATGCCGATACGCTGGATGAAGTGATCGATGGCCTGCAGGACGAGAACGCCGACATCAGGGTGACGGCCATTCGCCTTGCGAGGCAGCTCATTCATGAGGGAGCGATTGAGTTTGACGATATCAGTGGTGCGAACACTGCCATTGGCGCAACTCCTGCCGTGTATCGTGAAGTCGCGATTCTCATTCGAGACTTGCGAGAACTGTTGGACGAAAACGAATGCGTTCATGTCTGGACCCAGTTGGCAACACATCACGATGGCCAGGATCGCTGGTATCTCGAAACACTTGGTATTGCCGCCGATGGACATTGGGACGCCTACCTGCCGACTTACCTCGAGTCGGTCGGAGATGGCTGGCTCAGCAACAAGGCGGCTCGCGACATCGTCTGGCGTTCGCGTGCAGAGGTCACGCCGAGTCTATTGGCAACCATCATCGCGAGCGATCAAACACCGACTGATGAGCTCGCGAGATACTTACGTGCCTTTGATTTCCTGCCCCAGTCCGATGGGCGGCGTGAGGCATTAAGCCTGCTGGCGGTTGCCGACTTGCCGGGCGATGAGAGTCGAAAAACCTTCATCAAGGGAGAGACATTCGCAAGATTGCAAGGCGTGAACGTCGCCTCAAATGCAGAATTGGCCGAGGCGCTCGGCATAGTTCTCGACAGTTCCCGCGGCACTCAGCAGTTCGTCAGCCTCGTCAACAGTTTCCAGGTGGAAGACCGCTATCCCGAACTATTGGAACTCGCTCAACAACAGGCCGAGTCCCAACTCGGTGTCGATGCGCTGCGGGTGCTGCTCGATCGAGGTCAGCGAGAAATGATCGCGGCCGCTCTCGCTGGTGACGATCCCGAAATGGTCGAGAAGACCTTCACAGTCGTTGCCACCACCGGAGACGGCAGAACCGTCGAACTCTTGCGAGGCATTCTGGCTGATGAATCTCAGGATGTCTCCAACCGGCGCAATGCGATTCGCGCGCTCGGGTCTGCTCGTCCAGGAGCAGAAGGCCTGCTGGCTCTTGCTCAAGGTGAAGAGTACGACGCGGCATTGAAAGACGCCCTCGCCGCTACGTTGCACTCGGTCGAGTGGCAGGACATCAAGGGGCCGGCTGGCGAAATCTTCCCGCTCCCTGAATCGCAGTCGATGGAGCCTGTTCCGCCGGTGGCGGAGCTGATCGAGCGTCGCGGCGATGTCGCTAACGGCAGGTTGCTCTTCCATTCGACGGCCACCTGCTTCAAGTGTCATCAAGTGAACGGCATCGGCCAGATCATCGGTCCCGATTTGTCGGAGATCGGTCGCAAGCTCACACGGCAGGCGATGTACGAATCGGTCCTGTTCCCCTCGGCAGGCATCAGCCACAACTTTGAAACGTGGGCCGTGGCAACTGTCGACGGCGACATCGTTACGGGTCTGCTGATGAGTGAAACCGCTGATTCGATCGAGATCAAGAACGAAAAGGGACTCTCAACGACGATTGCAATCGACGATATCGAGGAACGTCGCAAACTCGACGTCTCGCTGATGCCCGCCGACCTGCTGAAGCTGATGAGTGTGAGCGACTTGGTCGACATCGTCGAATACATGACGACGCTACAGGAACGCCAGGAACCGGTGGCCGGACAGTAGCGGCGTGCCGAATCGCGATTTCTCAACGATCCCGGATACGGCCCGATCCGGGATCGTTGTGCGTTTCCATGCCGTTCAGCGATTGGCTTCGATCTCCGGTATCGCGGCCTTCAACGCGGCGATGCCGGCATCGGTCACTTCGGTGCCGGAGAGATGGATCTCCTTGAGATGGCTCAGTCCATAGAGATGCTCCAAGCCGGCATCGGTGACTTGAGTGTTCTGCAGGTCGAGTTCTTCCAGGTTCTCGAGGTTGGCTAGTTGCGACAGGCCCTCATCGGTGATCTGAGTTTCGCCGAGACCAATCCAGAGCGTCTTGATCTGCGTCATCTCCGATAGATACTCCAGGCCCTGGTCGGTGAAGGCGTTCTCCTGCATGCTGATTCCCTTGAGTGTCGACATCTGACTCAACAGTCTCAACGACTCATCCGTGACGGCGCTCTTGCTGAGATGGATGTATTCCAGGTTCGGCAGTTCGGCGAGATGGGCGACCCCTTCGTCAGTCACCATGAAGGCATCCCACATATAGATCTTTTCGAGTTCTTCGAGTCCAGCAACGTAGGCCAGACCCTGGTCGCTCGCCTGACCTTCTTTGAGTGCCAGCATCCGCAGGTGGGTGAACTTCGAGGCGTAAAACAGAGCCTCATCGGTCACTTGAGTATTGTCCAGGCGCTCGCCGTCTTCCGGTTCGTGATAGACCATGTTGAGTTCGACCACAAACTCATTTCCATCGATGATTTCGGTCGTCACCCAGCCGCCGAGCTCGGTGATGGCGGCAATGGCCGGGCGCTCGGCTCGAGACAGACCGCGTTGGCGCAACATTTCCCGGCCTGCTTGCGGCAACTCTGGCCTGACTGGAGTATCCGTCGCAGAAACGGGCTCCCCATCCGTGTACTCGCGAATGAGGAATGTGACGGCCACTTCTTCTCCATCGCCAACGGAAATCGTGGTTGCACGCGGGTCGACAAACTCTAGATCCTCGATATTCATTAGATACACATAAACATCCCCCGGAGCCACTCGCAGCCTGAAGCTGCCATCCTCGTTGACGGGAGCCGAGATGCATGCCGCCCCGCTGCGTGGGCGATGGGGGCCGTAGCTGGCGACGCGTGTGTTTTCGGGATACACGTCCAAGGGTTTGCCGGTATCCGCATCGAGCACATGACCGGTAACGAACGCTCCTTCCACGAGAGTTAGTGTCGGAGCTTCGCGACTTTCGCCTGGGGCGACTTCGAACGAGTCGATCGCTTCGCAGATCAAGTCGTCCGCATTGGCCCAGATGTTGTAGTCGTCCACATCAGCCAGAACGAGACGGTAACGTCCCTCGGCATCGGTAAGGACCTCGCTCCAGTTGCCGTGTTTCGTTCCCTGTGTATTGACCTCGACATCTGCCGCTGGTGATCCATCTTCATATGTCACCTGTCCGACGACGATCGACGCGGGTTCAAGGACAATGTCGACCACTCCAGGTCTGGCGTTTGCCACGACCCGCCGGACTCCATAGTCGGGATGCGAGACATAGAAGAAGAATTGGTTCACCGCCCAACCGGTTTCTCCATCTTCGTTGAGTCCGGATGTCGGCTCCCAAGGCGTGGCATCGACAATGTCGTATTCGCCGTCTTCATTCGTTCGAGAGTGCAGCAAGCCGGGGAGCGGTTCACGAGGCCATGACTGCAAGTAGACATCGGCACCCGCAACAGGCTGGTCGGCATCATCGACGACACGCCCCTTCAACGAGGCGGGTTCCTGCAATACCAGTTCCAGTTGCTGCCACGATGCCACATCATCCCGCCGAGCATCGAGGTATTTCTGAGCAGTTGCCTGACCCTCGAGCTGCGCGATCACCACATCGTAACCAGTTGCTCCTGCGTCGTGATCGAAAGGAACGAATTGCGGGAATCGAAACGATCCATCATCGTTGCTCATTACATTCGCCAGCTCCTCGGCGGAGTTGTCGGAATACTGAATTCGCAACAGTCGCAGTGAGACATCAGCCAGAGGGGTACCCTCATCATCAACACATCGGCCCGCGACCGGCACCGCGTTTTCGACCGAGGCCGTATCGTCGTTGCTCGCAACGGGAATCTGAACGTCGGTCGACGATGCGGAATCAACCGGTTCATCCGCCGCTCGCGTGAGTCCGATTGCCGCCAACGCGGCGGTCAGCATGACAGCCAGGAAAGATTGCCAGCGGCGGGGTGATTCGAAGCGAGCGATCATTTCGATTCTCCGTTTGAGATGTTGTTTCGTACCCGTCCAGGCAACGAGGCCGAGCGAATGGGAGCGGTCTTGTTGCAGTTCCAGCAGGCGAATGGCCATGCGACCGTACTGTTCGCGCTGAGTATTGGTCGACAATTCGAGAACTCGTGCATCGCAGGCGAATTCGCGTTCCTGTTCCATGAGCCGCTTAATCCACCAGGCAGCCGGATGAAACCAATTCACAATGCAGACCAGATCCACCAGTTCTTTCCACAGCACGTCCCACCGTTGGATATGTACCAGTTCGTGCATCAACAGGAGTCTGAGATCCGATGCTGAGAGTGCCTCGGCGACATGCCTTGGACATAGCACCCTCGGCTGAACAACACCCGTCACCGAGGGCCCGGGAATATCGTCCGACAACGACAACTCGACATTGTCGTTCAGCTTCAAGAGTCGATGGCAGACTTCAAACTCATCCCGCAGTTCTCGTGAGTCGCAGGGGACCGCCCGCGCGAGCAGTTGTCGTAGTCGAATCCCCGTGACGACACGGCGGATAGCAAGAATCAACACTCCCATCAACCACAGAGCCAGGATGCACTCGGTCCACGGAAATGGAATCGTCGATTGAAGGACCGGCGTATCGACCGAAGGTGACTGTTCGATCAACTCAGTTGAAGCTGTTGCGGTGGAAGTCTCGGTGACTGCCGACGGCGCGGCGTCTCTTGGAAACTCACCAACGTTCCCAGTGGTGACATCGTTGGCTGGGTGATGCAGGTCAAGCGGGACGTGACTCAATCTCTCAATCGGTGCGGTCGGCGTCGGTGCAGGGATTCCAACAACCTCTTGTTCAACTGGTGCCGCTACATCGTTTGGCTGAAACGCATCGGACCAGGTCGACAAACAGAAATACCCCGGAGGCTGCACCGGCATCGCCAGTCGCACGATGACCAACCCCAACAGAATAAATCTCCACTTGGCCGCGATTCTCTCGCGAAAGAGCAGCATCACAACCAACACGAGCGCGGTGAGTACCACCCCATCAATCGCATTGCGAATCAGAATCGAAAGGACGTGATCGAACATGGTTATGCACCCCCTTTTCGTTTCTCATCGAGAATGCGTTGCAGTTCGGCGATCTCTTCTTCCGTCAACTTGCTCCGCTTCGCGAAGTGCACCAGCAGCGATGCGGGGTCGCCGCCGAAGACTCGTTTGAGAAACGAGTCGCTCTCCTCGCGAACGCACGCGGCCTTCGTGACGGCAGGCCGGTACAGATAACGATTTCCATCTTCCTCGAAGTCGAGGGCCCCTTTATTGATGAGCCGATTAAGCAGCGTGCGAATCGTGCGATGGTTCCAGGTCGTGCGTTCGCCGAGGGTCTCGATCACATCGGCGGCGGTGATCTGGCCCCGATCCCAGGCGACCTGCATGACTTCCCACTCGGCCTCGGAAATCTGAATCAACTTCGGCATGACGGTCCCTTATGATTACATGTGCAATCATTTGACCACGACTGTAGTCGTTTGTCAAGCCGCATGTCTTGGGATTCGACCTCGCGATGTTTGCCCATCCGCAAGGGCTTATCTATTCTGGAGGCCCGTTACAGGTTCGTACTCAATCATCACAACGAATTGCACCTTATGAAGCCGCTCACCACGCTGATCTGCCTGGGCCTGCTGGCCATTATGATGTTGCCTGCCTCAATGGCATTCGCCGAGGACGGAGCCACGCCCGTCGACCGCATTCACTTACCCGAGGGATTTCAGGCAGAACTCCTCTACTCGGTTCCCAGCGACCAGGAAGGCTCGTGGGTGAACCTGACCGTCGACAACCAAGGTCGGCTCATCACCTCCGATCAGTATGGCAAACTTTATCGCATTACGGTGCCATTGGCGGGCGAAGAGTCGGCCAATGGCATTCAGGTCGAGTTGATTGAAGTCGAGATTGGTGCCGCCCAGGGACTGCTGTATGCCTTCGACAGTTTGTATGTCGTGGTCAACAGCGGTGGGCCATACCACTCGGGTCTCTACCGCGTCCGCGACACCGATGGTGATGATCTGTTTGACTCAGTGGAGCAACTCCGAGAGTTTGAAGGATCAAGCGAGCACGGCCCGCATGCGGTAGTGCTCTCGCCCGATGGGAATTCGCTCTACATCTGCGGCGGCAATCATACCGAACTGCCGGAACCCGAGATGTCGGTCGTCCCGCGCGTGTGGGAAGAAGACATCTTGCTCGAGCGCATGTGGGATGCTGGAGGACATGCCGTCGGTCGCATGGCTCCCGGCGGCTGGATCTGTCAATGCGACCCCAATGGCGAGACCTTCGAACTCATCAGCAATGGTTACCGCAACGAGTACGACATTGCTTTCAACCCGGCTGGTGAACTCTTTACGTACGATGCCGACATGGAGTGGGATGTCGGGACTCCGTGGTATCGGCCGACACGAGTGAACCATGTCACTTCCGGCAGCGAGTTCGGCTGGCGTTCGGGGACTGGCAAATGGCCGGCTGACTATCCCGACAGTCTCGGTTCGGTCGTCAACATCGGCCCCGGCTCTCCCACGGGGATTGTGTTTGGCACGGGGGCGGCCTTCCCGGAGAAGTATCAACGTGCGTTGTTCTTGTGCGATTGGAGTTACGGCATCATCTACACGGTGAATCTCACTCCCGATGGAGCGTCATATACGGGAACACTGGATAAGTTCGCTGATGCACAGCCCTTCCCCGTCACCGATCTGATCGTCCATCCCGGTGATGGCGCCCTCTACGTGACGATCGGCGGTCGTCGGACGCAATCGGGACTGTATCGCATCACGTATCATGGTGACGAATCGACGGAACCGGTTGAATATGGACCCGATGCAGGTTCCGCAGCCCGGGCAACTCGGCACATGCTCGAACGATTGCATGGTCGCAATGAGGCAAATGCCGTCGAAATCGCATGGCCCTATTTGTCGAGTGACGACCGGGCCATTCGTTTCGCGGCTCGTATCGCGATCGAGCATCAACCGGTGGAACTGTGGCGCGAGCAGGTACTTGAGGAAGTAGACACGACGGCACTCATTCACGGTGCCATCGCATTGGCACGGCATGGATCGGCTGACGACCTCGAACCGTTGGTGGAAGCCCTCAGTCGCGTGGAATGGGAATCTCTCAACAACTCCGAGCGCATCAACCTGTTACGGGCATACGGCCTGGCGTTCATTCGGCTCGGTGAAGGCTCGGGCGAAGTGAGGCAAGCGGTCGTCGATCGCGTCAGTCCGCATTACCCGGCGACCAACCAACGACTCAATATGGAACTGGTGAAGTTGTGCGTCTATCTCGATGCCCCCGGCACCGCGGAGCGCACGCTCGATCTGCTGGAGGCAGCCGTCACTCAGGAGGAGCAACTGCACTACGTACTCTGTCTGAAGGATCTCGACACCGGTTGGAACAACGACTTGCGTCGTCGGTTCTTTGAGTGGTTCCATGTTGCCGCCGGCCATCGCGGCGGGCATTCGTATCAGGGATTCGTGAACAACATTCGCGATGCGGTACTGGAGACGATGTCGGAGGAAGACAAGACCGCATTGGCCGACGTGCTGAACCGGGAGATCGTTCCCATCGATCCGGCAGCCAGCCTGGAGCCGCGCGAGCTTGTGCAGCGCTGGACGGTTGATGAATTGATCGCGACGGCGAATGCCGAAACGCATGGCCGCGACTTCGAGCAGGGCCGCCGGATGTTCGCGGTCGCGAATTGCTTCAAGTGCCACCGCATCGGCGGCGAAGGGGGTTCGACCGGCCCTGACCTTACGGGAGCAGGGGGCAGGTTCAATATCCGCAATCTGCTGGAGTCAATTATCGAGCCGAACAAGGTCATCTCGGATCAATACCTGAAGACGATCTTCGCTCTGGAGGATGGCCGCATTGTCGAAGGCAGAATCGTCAACCTCGTCAACGATGAGTATCGGGTGATGACGAACATGCTCGACCCCGATGCCCAGGAGATCATCAATCGCAACAACGTCGAGGAGAGCCGCATCTCCGACACCTCGATGATGCCTGCCAGCCTGGTCGACACCCTCACCCAGGAAGAAATCCTCGACCTCCTGGCCTACCTCCGCAGCGGCGGTAACCCAGACGCGGAGTATTTTCAAGAAGCAAACTAGCCCGCCGCACCGGATGCACCCCTCCAACACCAACGTTTCAACATACGATTGACGGCGGCTTCCTTCATCGTCTTGAGGATGGCGAGAGAGTCGGCATTCCTCAGCGAGTCGCCCGGCTTGCGGAACCGGGCGTTCTCTGAAGGCTTTTCGCGGTGCATCCACTTCCACATGCCGAGGCTGTTCCCATTCGATCGCTGTTCCTCATGCCTCCCTTGCTGGCGCTGCGGGCTAGTTTCAAACTGATCGTATGTCACAACGACTGCTACACACGATTCGTCTCGCCGGCCCCTGGGAGTTTCAGGTCGGAGAGGGCGCGGGTGAATGGCGGTCCATCAAACTTCCGTCGTCGTGGCGAGCAATCGAAGAGACGTTGAGCGTGGCCGATGGTGCAACTTGCGAGCCTGCGCTCTTTCGCGGAGCGAAAGGCGACTTAGTGGCCCGCAGGCGGTTTCAACGGCCCACGGGGCTTGATGGGGGGGAGCGGGTCTGGATCGTCATTCTCGTAAAGGATCCAGTAGTTGTCGGGGTGCGAATCAATGATGCCGCAGATTCGTTGGAGTTGATACCGCATCCACAGGGAGTTGCCTGCGATGTCACCGATGCGTTGCGGCAGACCAACGTCGTGACGGTCGAATTCGACATCGATCGGATGATCTCCGATGATGGGGGAAGTCCCGTTTTCGCGGGCGCCCTGGTCGAGATCCGTGCAGCCGACGACGGCACGACATGACCACTTCCCCATCAGCCTCGACTCCGCAGCCGAAACGCTTCGCGTGGATGATCGCGGCCATCGTCGTGATCGGCATCACGGCACGGATGGGTGTCATCGCTCTCTGGCCCGACAAGTTGCTGGCTGATACCGATGCCTATCTTGCCTATGCGAACTCATGGGTGGAGACCGGGACGTTTGGCTACGAGGGTCGGCCGACGGCGTATCGACCGCCCGGCTATCCGTGGCTCTTATCGCTGTTCGGCCCGCCAAGCTTTGCATGGATCGCCATCATCAACGTGATTACGGGAGCGGGAACAATCGTCCTCGTCTGGCTGACGGCCCGACGACTGGGGATGACTGAAACCGCGTCCGCCCTCGCCGCCGCATTGATCGCGATCGACCCCCTGTTGGTCTTGTACTCCGGCCAAGCGATGACGGAGTCGCTCTGCACGTTCGAGAGTGCGCTGCTGCTGTGGATGATTTCGCATGTGGAATTCGTTCCAGGGAATCCTCCGTCTCTGACCACACAGACGTCATTAACGCTTGATTCGCGTTGGGCATTTGCGACGGGAGTTGTTGTCGCAATCAGCGCTCTTTGCCGACCCACGTTTCTCGTGTTTGGCGCATTCCTGCTGTTCGCGACATACGTTGGCTGCAGACTGTGGAAGCGGCGATTGCCAGTCCCGTCGTTGACGTGGTTCATTGTGGGAATGGCAGTTCCCGTCTGCGCCTGGGGATTGAGAAATCAGGTCTTTCTCGGATCGCCCGTCATCACCACCACGCATGGCGGTTACACACTGCTGCTCGGTAACAACGAAGATTTCTATCGCGAAGTTGTCGATCAACCCTTCGGCACCACCTGGGACGGCAGTTTCGGGAAAGGGCAACATGGATGGGTTTCGGAACTGAATCGTTCACTTGCGGAACGCGGCCTGACAGGAGAAGTGGAGCGCGATCGAGCCATGCGGGATCGGGCGATCCTCGCGATTCTCGAAAACCCGGGACGATTTGTGCGAGCCTGCGGATTGCGTATCGTCGACTTCTGGAGTGTCGTCTCGCGTGGAGAAGGCGCATTCCGATTGCCTTCATGGATGAGGATCGGTGTCGCCGCATTCTATGTCCTCTGGTGGATTCTGTGCGTCGCGGGTTGCCGTGCCACATTCCGCAAACGGGCCTTTGCGTTGTTGCCATCATTGCTCCTCATCGTCTCTTTCATGTCACTGCACCTTGTCTATTGGACCAACGCCCGCATGCGGGCTCCGGTGCTGCCGGCGTTGGCTCTGCTGGCGGCGATGGCGGTCAGTGCGAAGTTTCAAGTGACAAATGACGAGCAGATCCTCGGTCGCTAGTGAAACCGCCATCCGATCGGGTACGATCAAACCTGTCCGCACATCACCCCTTGGAGACCTTCGCATGTCGATCTCGCGCTCGAACGTATCTCGTCGTCAGTTTCTCAAGACCGCGGCAGCCGGGACGGTGGCGGCAGTGGCGGCTCCGATGGTCGTAACAGCCAGCCGGACGAACGAACAACTCATCATCGGTGAAGGGGAACACCAGTACGAAGTGCTGCACAATTTTCCTCAACTGCCGGATGAGTTCTCCTGGCAGACGACGCACAATGTCGCGGTCGATAGCGATGGATTTCTGTACGTCATCCACGAAGGTCGGCGGGAGTTGGCCGACCATCCCTCGATCTTTGTGTTCGATCCCGATGGAGCCTATGTGCGTTCGTTCGGCAGCCAGTTCCAGGGAGGCGGTCACGGCATCGAAGTGCGACAGGAAGGGAGCGAGCAGTTCCTGTATGTCTGTGCTTATCAGCAGGTGAAGTCGTTCGCCAAGCTCACGCTCGAAGGCGAAACCGTCTGGCAGAAATTCGCTCCGATGGACTCCGGCGTTTATGCCCCCGGCGAAGATACGGCACCCGAGCAGGTCTGGGGACGCGATCGCTTCATGCCGACGAACTTTGCGTTCCTCCCCGATGGAGACTTCCTGCTGGCTGACGGATACGGCTCGTTCTATGTCCATCACTACGACAAGGATGGCAACTGGAAAGGCCATTGGGGCGGACCGGGCGCCGGAGAAGGCACCTTCGAAACGCCGCACGGCATCTGGTTCGATCAGCGGAGTGGACGTGAACCGAGCGTCGTCATTTGTGATCGTGCCCATCATAAGTTGCAGTACATGACGGTCGGCGGCGAGTACATCGAAACGTTGTCGGGCTATGGACTCCCCGCCAACTGCGACACGTACGGCGACCTGCTGCTCGTGCCGGAACTGCATGCCCGCGTCACGTTGCTCGATGCCAACAACATGGTCGTCGCCCGCCTGGGAGATGACGTCGCCCGCATCACGGGTGAGGGGGGAGGCGCGATTCGCAACGATGAATCGCAGTGGCAGCCCGGCAAGTTCGTCCATCCCCACGATGCCTGCTTCGACAACGACGGCAACATCTTTATCGCCGAATGGGTCGCGACAGGACGGATCTCGAAGCTGGTGCGTGTCTGAAGTGATTGACGGCATGCGCAACTGACGATCGTACGAGATGAGTGGCGTTTGGGGTGGGTAAGAACCAAGAGTACAAGAGTACGAGTAGACACACACCTCGTGATACTCTTGCGAGACTCTTGCCGATACCCTTGAAATACTCTTGCCCTTCGGCTGCCGGCCCGCGCGGACGAAGGTTCGTCCGTCGACACGTTCCGTCTACCCTAAGGTGCGCGGTTGCGCAAAGTCGCCTTTCGCTCCGCGAAAGATGCGCCACACTTGACCCTGCGAATTCCGCAATACTTCCAGTTAATCTCAAATCCGTCGGAGTTCTTACGAGGTCACTAGAACCAGTTTCAAAACGACCGTAGCACGCCTCCCGACCCGCCGTGCTACAACGGTTTACAACTCCTTCTGAAAAATAACGGTCAGCCTCTTCTCTAAAGCCTCCCTCCGCCCGCGGCGGCCGGCCGGTCCGCGCCGTGTCCCCGCGGGGGGCTCCCCCCCGCGTCGCTCGGTCCCGTGCGTGGGGGTCGCGCCGCTCCCGCTCCCGCCCCCCCCCGCCGCCCGTTGCGGCGCCGCGCCCCGCGCTCGGGTTGTTCGGCCGCCCTTCGTGGGTGGCCCCTCCCGCCGGCGGCGCCCGTGTGCGCGCGGGGGGGCGGGCGCCCCGGTTGCCTCGTGCGCGCTCTGGGGCGCGGCGTCCTCTGGCGGTCGGGGCCCCTGTTTGTGCTTTTCCCCGCGCGCCTTTCGGGGCGCGGGGGGGGGAGGGCGGCAGTAGGGTGGCTGTTTCTCTCTCTCCCCCACTGAGAACCGATGAACGCGGAGTCGGGTGCATTGTGGGGGAGAGGGTGGGGTGAGGGGATCACCAAAACGCTTCTCACTTGCGATGTCCCGTGCGCGACGGCTGGCACTGCGGGTGAGTGTCATTCACTCCACTTCCGCCAGCACGCGAACTGCGGGGTGGAGGACGGTGGATGCCGCTGACTGGTGATCCCCATCGGCAAGGTGATCGACCTCATCGGTTGCCGATTCGTCGCTCACATCGAGTCCGGCGATCACGTCTTTCGCCTTCAGCACTTCGGCATGCACCACGGGGAATGCGGGGATCTTGGCGTCCCATTCGAGGAGCGTCGAGACGCCGCCGGTCAGTTCGTGGGCCAGGCGATAGAGGTTCCACACTTCATCGACGACATGATCATCGTGCGTGTCGATGATGTGCGTGCCGCAGTTCGTGTGGCCCGCGAGATGAAACTGCACGACGCGATCGGCCGGTACGGCGTTAAGGTACTCGACCGGGTCGAACTCGTGGTTGACGCTCGACACGTAGACGTTGTTGACATCGAGCAGCAGGCCGCAGTCGGCCTCTTCGCTCATGCGACTGATGAACTCCCACTCGGGCATCGTCGACGCCACGAACTCGACGTAACTGCTGGGGTTCTCCAGCACCAAAGGGCGTTCGAGAATGTCCTGCACGATGCGGATGCGCGAGACGACGTGCTTGAGCGTTGCTTCCGTCAACGGCACCGGCAGCAGGTCGTGAGAGTTGCGACCCGCGACGCCGGTCCAGCAGAGATGGTCCGACACCCAATGAGCGTCGGTCGCACTCGCCAGCGACTTCAACTTTCTTAAGTATTCGAAGTTGAGGGGATCGGTGCTGCCGATGGAGAGCGACACGCCGTGCATCACGATCGGATAGCGTTCGGCAATCTGATCGAGCACGTATCGCGGTCGGCCCTGCGAGTCGATGTAGTTCTCGGAGATGATCTCGAACCAGTCGACGTGGGGCTGCTCCTTGAGGATATGGGGGTAGTGCGCGCTGCGCAACCCGACCCCCATTCCCAAGTGAGCGTGTCCCAAGCGGGGCAACGGCATCGACGGCCTCGTGAATTAGATGGCCTCGGGAGCCTCGCCGAATTCTCTGCCGGCCGCTTCCATGGCGGCTTCGAAGTTTTCGCGAGCCGATTCCCACATGCCACCAGTGAGCGGGACACCGCATCCCCCTTCCGTCTTGCAACTGTTTTCGCCCGGGTGTTCGCCGCATCCCCCTTGCCCTTTGCAGGCGTTCTGAGTGGCACATGTGATTTCAGGAAATGTCGCACACGCTCCTTGACCGGCGCAGGCATTGGCGACGTCTCTGCCCCCTTTTCCTTCGCACGCATTCAGGCCGCGGCAGACGTGCTTCTCGGCGGTCACCCAACTGAACGCGACCGGCTCGCCGCCGCCCGTAGTGGTCGTGCTGGCCGTGGTCGCAGCTCCGCCAGTTCCGGTGCCTGCACCACTGCCGCCGCCCGTCCCCGCGCTGCCACCGGTGCCTTCACCTTCACCGCCGCCGCAACCGACGGCCGCGCCTGCGACGAGACCCGAGAAGGCCGCCATCGACAAGCGGTTGAAGACCCGCCGTGAGAGTTCGCTCTCGGTGGGAGTCGCGGGATTCTTGTTTTCGTCGATGGGCTGGGATTGAGGGTCGGTCATGAGAATGCTCCTGCGAAAAAGTGTCGGCTCGCGATGGTGAGAAGGTACCAGTCTCCGAAAGACGGCACGCTGGGTCTGTTGGGAATCTCACAAACCGCGGCGTCTGCGTCAAGGAGGGGCGCAGAAGGGAACTGCATCTCGAGGTCGATCGCGAACCTTATCCTCGGTCGCTTGCGGCTTGCCGTTCAGCGAAGTGGACTACACCAGTTCCGGCATCGGCTGATAGGTGCTCGCGTCGATCAGGAATTGCGGGCGGCCTTGGAAGTCGCGGTGCGTAAAGGTATTCACATCCAGGCCCAGCGACTTGTAGAGCGTCGCGAAGACTTCCTGGAAGTGGACGGGTCGATCGACGGCGTGTTCACCCAAACGGTTGGTGGATCCGATGACCTTGCCGGTGCGCATTCCACCGCCGGCGAGCATGGCACACGAAACTTGCGGCCAGTGGTCGCGGCCCGCGCTGCCGTTGATCTTCGGCGTGCGACCAAACTCGCCCCACACGACAACCGAGACATCATCGAGCATGCCACGATGATCGAGGTCTTCGATGAGGGCCGACACCGCCTGATCAAGCATCGGGAAGTCTTGCCTGGCCCTGGTGAAGTTGCCACCGTGCCAATCCCAACGGCTGAACGACAGCGAGACGCAGCGAGCGCCAGCTTCAATGAGTCGGCGTGCGACGAGGAAGTTCGTCAGGAGTCGCGTGCTGCCGTCACTTTGCAGGCGGTCCTCGCCATAGCCATACCGATCGCGAACTTCTTGTGGTTCGTTTTCGATGTTCAGGGCGTCGGCCAGTTTGCTCGATGTGAGAATGCCGAATGCCTGATCGGTGAACGAATCGAGTCCGCTCATCATTCCCGACTGGTCGGCCTCACGACGGAAGTTGTCGAACGCGGCCAGCACGCGGCGGCGATCATCAAGGCGATCGACGGTGATGCCGTTCAAGGTCATGTCTTCGCGACCTTCACCATGCGGCGTGAAGGGGGAGTGGGCGACGCCGAGGAAGCCTGGTTGACCATTGTCACCCCAGGGAACGTGACCGCATTTCGGTGAGAGGCCGACATACGCGGGGACGGCGGGATCGCGCGAGCCATACACCGACGACAACACCGAACCCATGGCGGGCCAGCCGCCGGGAGGTTGATTGTTGGAGTGATGCCCCGTGAGGCACTGGAAGGCGTAGTGATTGCCATTCGCGCCGACCATCGAACGAATGAAAGCCAGCTTGTCGGAGATCGATGCCAGGCGCGGGAAGAGTTCGCAGATTTCGACGCCGGGGACCTTGGTGGCAATCGGTGTGAACTCGCCGCGAATCTCGGCGGGGGCATCCATCTTGATGTCCCACATATCCTGGTGCGAGGGTCCACCAGGCAGGAAGATCATGATGACCCCCTTGTTGCCGCCATTGAAACCGCTGGCCTGCTCCGCGCGCAAAATTTGTGGGAGTGACATGCCTCCCAAGGCGAGTCCGCCGACCTGCAGAAACGCGCGGCGCGAAACGCGGTCACACAAAGGTTGCGATCGTCCGAAGATGTTTAACATTGTAATTCCAAAGTCATTGGTGCTTTGCCATTGGTCATTAGGATTGTCACTCACGACAAGTGACCAATGACAGATTGCGACGAATGCCTCAATTCGTATTTCGATTCCGCCAGTGCTACAACTATACATCAAACTAATTGAATGCGAGTTGAGGTGTCAATTGAGGTTGAGGATTCGGGGTCGCGTGAACAATGCGGGCTTTCTTGCCGACGGCATCGCGACAGCAGCAAGGCGATGGGGTACAATTCCCCATCGGGATACGACGCCCACGATCATTTCTCCCCAACCCACTCATGGCAAAATGGTTTGGCAGTTCGACTGGTCTCCTCAAAGGGCGGGCTCCCGATGCTCCTCAGCCCTTTGAAATTGACTGCGAGTGCGGCCAGCGGCATACCGGGTTGCGTCGGCAGCATCATCAGCGAATTATCTGCAAGGCTTGCGGAAACTCCCTCTTTATCCTGCCGAAGGATGTCTATCCCGCTTCGTCCGAGACTCCCCCGGTGAGTTCCACCAAAGCGTGGCGCGAAGAGGCGTACGACGACGAAAACGTCTTTGACGAACCAGAAGCCGAAGTCGTTGAAGCCCCTCCTGCCAAGACCAGCAAGACGGCTGCAAAACCGACGAAGAAGTCCAGCCCGCAGGGAGCGGATTCCAAAACGAAGACTCCGCCTCAAACTCTTCCGGCACCAAAGCCAACTCGTCCGAAGCGAGTCAAGACACAAGGCCCGCTCATTACGCCGCTCAGGCTGGTTACGGCTGCGATGCTGGTCATCGTCGTGGTCACCGTGTTCTTCGTGGTCAGAAATCAGCGGTTGGAAGACGCCAAGCGCCGGCTGGCACAGTCGATCGAACAATTCAATCAGGCTGTCGATGAGCGGGACTGGCCGACGGCGCGCAGCCGCATCAACGAAGTGGTCGAATGTCTCGATATTCTGGGTCGGAACGACATGGTTGCGCTTCGGCATCGACAATTCCATCGCGAGATTAGATCGATGAACGATCTCGCGAGTTCTTCGCTGTTCGACATCCTCGAAGAGAGCGACGCCAACGAATCGCGGAATCCCGCAGATTGGCAGGCGACGTTTAATTCACATCACGCCGGTCGCTGGCTCGTGATGGAGTTGCCCGCGCGGCGCGGCGAGCCGATCAAGCGAGAAGGCGATGAGGCTGATGCCGAAGCGGCATCGGAACCGAAGCTTCCTCAATTCGAGTATGAGTTCGCCTTCCCGATCACGATCGGGCGCGATAGTCGGTATATCGACATCGATCTCCAGATCGTCGCACTCGACCAGCTCTCCTGGGAAGACACGGGGCGATCGGTCGTAGTCGCCGCGCAACTGAGCGGCATGAAGCTGGCCGACGATCGCAGTCATTGGATCGTGATGTTCGATCCCTCAACGGCATTCCTCTGGGCCAACATCGAAACGTACGAAGGGGTTGGTTTTGAGTTCAGTGAGTGGAATCCCCGCCCCGACATGGAGGCATTGTTGGCAGAGCAGGCGGTGGCGATCGGCATTCAGCCGCCGCCGGAACCCTCCAGCGAGCCTCCCGCTGATGAGTTGGCCCTCAACCATGAGGTGCGAGAATGAGATTCTCCATGCAGACGATCACCGCGCGATGTCTGTTGATTGTTTCCGTATCGGGCCTGTTGCCAGGCAAGGCTCACGCGGATGACGCGACCTCGGTCATGGACTTCGTCGCAGAAAAAGATCGCTGGCCTCGATTGGTGGGAGCTTCATTCAACATCGAAGGGCGTTACTCGGTCATCGGCCAGAATTCGATGCGGTTTCGCGGTTGCGATCTGGAATTCCGCATCGCCCCCGGCGTGCGTCTCCCCGTGGGAAACTCGCTGACGGTCGAGGTCCGCGGCAGGCTCGGCAGAGACGGCAACGCTTTGTTCTTCGATGTCACGCGGTTGATCGAGCTTCCGACCGACATGGAGCGTCTGCGGGCCATGCGGGGAGGCATCGATGGCAGAGTGGCGGAAGAGTGGTATGAACTTGCCGACTGGGCGCGCACGCGTGGTGACTTTTACGACGACGATGATTTGAGCGCCGAGGCCGCCATTCTCAGTCGCAATGGCATCATGACTGAATACCAGCAACTCGAGATCGACGACGGCCAAGGACTCCGCGCGCTCGCCGAGAAGGTGAGCGACATGGGGCTCTCCGACACGCTGCGGATGGAGTATGTTCACGAATCGCTGCGTCGCGACTTTGACGCAACGAGAGGTCAACCTCAGCCGGCGTTTGCCGTCGTGCTGGGAAACGTGACGCGTCTGTTGCCCGGAGCGAATGTCCAGCTCGACGCCGCGTTGCGTGACCCGGTCATAGAGGCGTACGAGGCGAATCCTTTGGATTATTACCATCAGGCCGACGAGGCGACTCGTCGGCGCTGCCATCGAGCGTTCTACGTGAATTTGACGAAGCGCATCATTCTGGCATCGTCTCGCGAGAATGGCAGCAATGGCGACAGCGTTGCCCGACGGATTCGCGACGAACTTCCCGAGTTCCCGGAACTGGCGGATGAATGGGAACTGAAGTTCCTCGACTACGAGCATTCTCGAGTCGCGCACATGTCGCGCGTCGAGGCGGGTGAGTTGTCGAACACGTTTGCCGAGCGTGGCGATGAACCGCGTGCCGAGCAGGTCTGGCGCGACTGGCTGGCGGCCCGCGAGCCGGTGCTGCGAAGAGACGGAGTTCGCGGGCTGATGCAACTCGCAGGCGACTACGAAGAGATTCTGGACGACGAACGTAAGGCCGCACGACTGATGCTCGAAGCCTACGAACAGGAAAAGCTCAATCACGAGATCACCGACTGGCTGCGCGAACACGACTACGTTTTTGTGAACGATCAATGGGTGCTGGCGGCCGAGGTCGCCAACTTTCCCGTCGATGAAAACCAGCGAGCCGCCCAATCGGGTATCGTTCGAACGGGGATGTCTGGCGAAGATGTCCGCCGGGCGCTCGGGGGCGCGCCGACGAACATCGTCCGCATTGCGAGCAACAGGCGCGTTACCGAACTCTGGGTCTACGAAGACGTCGGGCTCTCGGTGCGATTCGTGCATGTCGCCAACCGCGGCCCCGCCACCGTGGACGATGTACAGCAATTGCCGCTAAGGTAAGATGCTGTCAGTGAACCAGCCCGTGCAGTCTTGGAGACACGTCGAGCATGTTGACCGTCTCCGTCGAATACCAAGCCCCGGAGTCGATTTCCGATCCGCTGGGTTTGTCGAACTCTATTCAACGGCGGATCGAAGACCATTTGCGTGGTGCGAACGACATCACCGGAGCCGAAGGAAATGTCCGGCTTTGTGTGAATCGTTGCGAGATACGGCCGAACTTTGGTCGCGTCCAGATGCAATTGTCAGGCACGTTGAACGGCCGGTCGTTTGATCACACGCTGCTGGCCAAGGATGAGCCGCGAAGAATTCCAGGCCGTCCCACCGATCGCTTGATTCTATCGGGCTTCGTGAACCTGGGAACGTGGCTTGCCAGGCTGATAACGCCGTCGGATCTGGCGGTCTGTCTGGGAAATCGCCGAGTATGCGGCCGAACGCTGCGCGCGATGGAAGACTGTCTGGGTGATGCGCGGGTCTGCCTCGATCGCGCTCTGGGGCGGCCGGCTTCGAACGGAACTGCTACCTGGAACGCTGCAAAACGGAATTCACTCTACGCGGCTCTGGGGTCTCTCCTGGTCGTTGCAGCGATTTATCTTTTCCGCCGCGGACAGTTTCGGGATGAAGTGCGTCCCATCTTCGCGTGTGGTGCCATTCCCGTCGGCGTCTTCGGGCTCATTCTCAACTTCGGACTTGCGAGATTACCGACGCCGTTCTTCGAGTCGGAAGCAGCAGGTCGTCATCTCGTTGCACTGGCAGGCGTGAAGAGTCCGATGGCAATTCGTTTCGTGGCCGTTGGCCTCTGCCTGTTCTCGATGCTGATCGGAACATTAGGTATCTATTGGTTGCTGTTCGAGTAGAGCCCGACGTCTTGATCAATGGCGGTTGCCGAAATCGCCGCCGATGCCGGGCGGCGAAAAAAAATACAGCCCCCAGAAAAGGTCTCGGGGCTGTATCGTTTCGATGGTCAGGTTAAAGGGCTTAGGGAGTAACGAGTGTCCCGGAGCTTACTGGGGCGTACCTCCATACCCACCCCAGTTGCCGCTGTTCGAACTTCCGCCGTACCCACCAGACTGGTGTCCACCTTGTTGGTATCCACCATTCTGATACCCGCCGCTCTGGTAGCCACCCTGTTGGTATCCACCGTTGTGGTGTCCACCCTGCTGGTATCCACCGCTCTGGTAGCCCCCATGCTGGTAACCGCTGTTCCAATGGTTGTTATTGTGGTAACAACCCGGCTGATAAACAGGGTACTGATACACAGGAGGCTGACAGACCGGAGGTTGATACACCGGCGGGCGGTAGCAACCGTAGTCGCCGGTGTTGTACCCACCATAGTTGGGCCCGACGATGCCGTAGCCATTCGCTTCGGCGGATCGAGACGCACTGACAAGACTCACGACGAAGAGGGCCGAACAGAACACATTGATAAAGCGTTTCATGACTTTTCCTTTCGATTGGAACTCTGCGTTCCCTTGAAACAGGTTTGATCTGGTTGACCGATATGGCCAACCCACACCAGACAGTCAGGGGGCGCGGGGGAGTTTCTGACACTCGATTGGAAAGATTTTTGAAAGAGACCGAATCGCAGCGGCCAGCGACCGAATTCCAGAGCAGATTCTGGTCGTCTGCGCTTGCAATCGTCTTTGGGTGATCGCCAGCGAGGCAGGTGCCAGAACGGAATCAATGACGACTGGCTTGCGGATCAAGTCCACAACTCGTGACGCGTCGGGTCAAAATGGGACTGCCGTCTGGCAATTACCTTCCCAACACGCTCGCATCCCTTACGTTCTGCTCCGCCACCGCCCGGGTGATCTTGTCGGCTCGCAGGAGTTGGCGCACTGATTCGTCGAAGCTCAGCATTCCTTCTTCCCGGCCGGTCAGTAGGTAGTTATCGATCGACTCGAGCTTGCCCTGGCGGATTGCGTGGGCGATGGGGTTGGTGTTCCAGAGGACTTCCAACGCGAGGTGACGCTTGCCGCCGACTTCGATGTTCGGCAACAGCCGTTGCGCCAGCACCGTGCGCAGGCTGAGGGCCAGCTGATAACGAATGTCGCGCTGCGTGTCCTGTGGAAACAGATCGGCATAGCGGCTGATCGCCCCCTTCGCATCGCGTGTGTGCAGTGTGGCGAAGACAAGGTGACCCGTCTCGGCTGCGCTCAACGCCATTTGGGCCGTCTCCTGATCGCGAATCTCCCCCACCAGAATGACATCGGGATCTTGTCGCAGTCCGTACTTCAATCCATCGGCGAAGGTATGAACATCCCGGCCCACTTCGCGCTGTGTGACGAGCGAACACTTCGCCTGAGGATAGAGATACTCGATCGGCTCCTCGATGGTGATGATCCTCTGCCCGCCTGCCTGGTTGATCAGGTTCACGATGATGGCGAGCGTCGTCGACTTGCCGGAACCGGTCGCTCCCGTGACGATCACGAGGCCATCGAGGAGCGAGGTGATGCGCTTCGCCAGTGGTTCTGGAAAACCGGCCCAGCCCAGCGACGGAATCTTGCCGGGGACATGGCGAAAGCAACCTCCCAGGCTGCCGTCGGCGAAGAAGATGTTGCCGCGAAAGCGATGCGGCGATCCGTCGATTTCGACATGCAATGCGAGATCGAGATTCTTCTTCGTCTGCAGCCGATCAAGCAGTTCCTCCGAACACAATGCGTTGAGTAGTTCTGACGTGTCGTCGGTCGACAGGGGTTCGTTCGACAAGGGAATCAGATCACCATGCAATCGCTGGACCGGCGGTGACCCCGCGGCGACATGCAGGTCGGACCCGCCGGCAGTGATGACGGCCTTCAGCCATTCCTGCAGACGAGCGGGGATATCGTTCAGAGATTGGGAATCGAGCATGATTGGGGCTTGTCGTGTGGTCAGGCGTGAATCATTGAGAGGAGGTTGCGAGACGCTGCTCCAGTAGGTCCCTTCTGCCGGAAGGGACCTCGAATCGGTTGGTCCAGGTGGGTTGAGGTTCCGCTCGGCAAGCGGGACCAACTTATCTGCGTGACATCCAACGCAGGAACTCGCGTTCGAGTTCCGCGACGTCGCCGAAGACGGCTTCGAAGTCGGCGAGACGTTGTGCGGGGTCGTCCCAGTTCAACAGCGGCTTCTGCCCGATGTTTCGCAGATACTCGACGTATTCGTCGCGATGCTCGCGATAGAGAAACCAACTCAGGGCCCAGCTTTCGCAGTAGGCGTCGATCTGCGTGTTTGCGTCGCGGAACGTCTCTTCCGAACCGAGCAGGTTGACCAGTGTGCCATCCTGTCGGCGCTGGCGGACGTATGTTTTGAAGTCGACCAGCCGTTCGGCGTTGGGACGGGTGAGTCGCAACTCGACCGAATACCGCGACACGTCGCTCGGCTCGACGCACATCGCCAAGCCCTCGGTGAGCCACATCGGATTGTCGGCATACCGGCGATGCAACCCGCAGTTGTAGGCGAGTTGATGCGTGGCTTCGTGCAACAGCGTCGCGATGGAATGGGGTAATGCCGCCATCCGTCGATCGACGTCGCGGGGACCGAGTTCTTCCTGGGGCGAAACAGTCTCCGAAAGCGGGTCGTGCAGCACCATGCGATTGGTGCGCATGGAGTAGTAGGCGCGTGTCTGTGCGACGGCCGCCGACGCATCGCGGGTCGCGAAATCGACGTACTCCTCACGGCTGGCAAGGATTAATATGGGCAACGGACCGGTTGGCTCGTGAGGTTCCAATCCTAAGTCGGTCCAGGTTTCGAGCGCAACGTGATGAAACTGATCGAGTACCACTCCCGCCCATTCGGCGAATTCCTGACTGCCGGTCGTGCAGAGGACATAGTGCTCGGTGACGACGATCGTCCCCCCTTCGTCGACGGCCAAATTGAGCGACTCGCCCAGTTCCTCCGAGTCGGCGGGCTGATAAGGGGCGTTGAATGCCGTTCGCCTGACATCATTCGGACCGGGAATCGTCATGAGTTGGCCGAAGCGATCGACAACCAGCAACCCGCCATCCTGTGATTCGACCAGGACGGCTCCTTCAAATTCGATCAGCCCACGGTCGGATTCATAACGAATTCTTTCCAGCGTGAGTTCGTCACCTTCCGCGCCAGATGCACTGCCCGCCGCAGCGATGGAAACGAACATCGCAAAGCAGCAGGACGAGAATATACGGAACGTCGACATGTTGGCGTTACGATCGAGAACGGAAGGATGCTTCCAGCGTAACGGATTCCGCAAGCAACAAGAAACTCCGTAGGAAGTACGACCCGCGAGCGGATTCCGGCATTCGATGAATGAAACGCAGTTGACGCTTCCTCGCGAGATGCGTTCTCTTCTCGCAGTTCCCTGATTCTCTCGGGAAACAGGGCGTTAGGTGGGTCGACCGTTGGGTCTGGCTTCTCGACGTCGCTGGAATCCCAGATCACATGTTCCCATTCTCCCTCGGGAATGGCGTGCCAATAGTGAACCCACCCATCATCGCTGTTGTAGAGCCACAGCCGATCGTCATTGTCCCAAATCCAATAGACGTTGAGGTGGGATACGAAATCGGTCGGCTGCTTGTACAACGTCTCACCGTGAGAGTTCTGAATCTCGACGATCCAAAATCGTTCTTCGGCGGTTACTCGGGCCTGATAGGCACCTGTAGCACTCACTGCGGGAAATTGTTGGTTCACTGGTGGCGGAGGAGGTGGAATCAGGTGCAAGAGTGCAACAAGAGCCAACCAGCCGATCACAGGCGCAACGAAACCCAAGGAGCGGACGAGGTGATGAAATCGGTATCGACGATTGAGAAGAAACCAGACGAACTGCCAGACTCCGGATCCGGCCACAAAGTCAAATACAACATCCGGCGTCATCATCAGCATGAGATCCGTGGCATACGACACCCACCAAAGAACAAACAGCAACGCATTCAACACGATCAGGAATAAGGCGGATGGCCTTCGAGGCGGCTTGGCCGCTTCCTTTTGCGTTGTCTGATCGACGCCATCAGTTGACTTCATGATGCCTCCTCGAAAGTGACTCCTTGAGCGTAACCCACTCACGAGGAGCGTCAACTGAGTGCACGGATGGCTCTCAACCAAACGTCTGAGGACAGACGTGGCGACGGGTGTTAACCTGCCGCCATGTTTCGTTACGAACTCATTCAACGCGATGCGAGTTCCCCGGCCCGGCTGGGGAAGTGGACGACGCCGCATGGCGTGGTCGATACGCCGGCCTTTATGCCTGTGGGAACCAAGGCAACAGTAAAGGGGGTCTGGCCGGCGCAGCTTCGTGAAGTCGGCGTCCAGAAGATTCTGGCGAACACGTATCACCTCGCCTTACGTCCGGGGTCGAAGGTGATTGCGGAGCTGGGTGGACTGCATCAGTTCATGAACTGGGATGGGCCGATCCTGACCGACAGCGGCGGCTTTCAGGTCTTCAGTCTGGCGGAGATGCGAAAGCTCACCGATGACCATGTCGTCTTCAAATCGCATATCGATGGCGACATCCTCACACTCTCACCCCAGCGGGCGATCGAGATTCAGGAGGAGTTGGGGGCCGACTGCATCATGTGTCTTGATGAATGCCCTCCGCATGATGTCGAACTCGAACGGATGCAGGTCGCGGTCGATCGCACCACTCGCTGGGGGGCGTTGTGCCGCGACGCCCAGAGCCGTAGCGATCAGGCCCTGTTCGGAATTCTGCAGGGGGGGACCGACCCAGGGATGCGCGAACGGTCGGCTCAGGGGCTGCTGCCGCTCGACTTCCCCGGCTATGCCATCGGCGGCCTGAGCGTCGGCGAATCGCCGGAAGCGATGTACCAGACGCTCGATTTTACGGCTCCGATGCTCCCGGAGGACCGCCCCCGCTATCTGATGGGGGTCGGCACACCCATCGATCTGATTGAATCCGTCCTACGCGGAATCGACCTCTTCGACTGCGTGATGCCGACGCGAAATGCCCGAAATGCACAGGCATTTACGAGTGCGGGAGCGATTCGGCTGCGGAACAAACGCCATCAGTTGGACGAGGGTCCGATCGATCCCGAGTGCGATTGCCCGACCTGCAGCGGGTTCTCGCGGGCGTACATCAGACATCTGTTCATGGCGGACGAGATGCTGGGGCCGATGCTGCTGTCGTTGCATAACCTTGCCTTTTACCAACGGCTGATGAGGGACTTACGGCAAGCGATCGCCTTGGGGAGTGGGGCAGCGTTTCGTCAGGAACGCCTTGCTGCTTGGCGAGGGCCTCCCTAAGATACCCCGCTTCCCCAGAGAGGCTGGAGTCGGGTGGTGATGAACTCCCACCAAAAGCCTCAAAGGCAGGAAGGACTGGCAGGTGCCAAGTCCAGGGAACAGCGAGGGATCGGGCGAGCTGTCGTCGTTGCTTTCCCTTGATGACTTTCCGCCCGAGGGACAAGGTTCAAGAGATCCGCTGTTCAAGGCATTTCGGAATGTGGGATTGGCGTCAATTCGGATACTTGCTGGCTGACGACATTCAGGATGTCGCCGACGGCGCTGCGGGAAACGGAGCTGCCAACAATGGCGGCGGTGGCATCCTGCCATTGCTTGTTTATTTCGGCCCAGTTCTGCTGATCTTTCTCGTCGTCAACGCCATGCTGGGAGGTCCGGATCGCAAGGACAAGAAGCGCCGCGAACAGTTGTTAAGTACATTGAAGAAGAACGATCAGATCATCACGATCGGCGGGATCTTCGGGACCGTGGTATCGGTCTCTGAAGACAAGTCCGCGGTAACGGTTCGTGTGGACGACAATACGAGCGCGAAAATTAAGATTCGCCTGGATGCCATTCGGGAGGTTGTCTCCCGGCCCGGGGAAGAGACAAGCAAAGAGAGTTGAAGGAGTCGGCGGGAATGAGCTTCCCTCAGTCGTTGTTAATGTTGGCGGATGATGTCACCACCACTGCGGGAGGCGCGGCACCGCCCGCCCCCCCTGCCGGCCCGAATGGCTGGTTGTTGCTGGGGCTCTTTCTGTGCGTGGTGATCCTCCCTTTCGCGCTCGGCAACTTGCTGTCGAAGCTGCTGAAGGTGAAGGACATGTCGCTCAAGATTGGGATCACGCTCTTCGCGTTGACGTTGTCTGTGTCGCCCTTCATCAGCGCCCTCGTCAACGGACAGCCCCTCTCCGAATGCTTCCGCATGGGGATCGACCTCGATGGCGGTACGAACATGGTATTCCAGATCGACATGGAAGCCGCGGTTCGTCAGGAGAAGGTCGCGGAAGGGGGAACTGTCAGCCAAGAGGCGATGACGCAGTTGGTCGGCGCGATTCGCCGTCGGTTGAATGTCTCGGGCGTCGAAGAGATCGTCGTCCGCCAGGTCGGGGACGATCGAGTCGAAGTGATCATTCCTGGTACGGATGACCCAGAATACGTCGATCAGATCATTAATCGCATTACCGAACTGGGAAGCCTCGAAATCTCGCTGGTTGCCAACCGCGTCGATTTCGACCGCATCTGCACGCTCGGCATGGAAGCGGCGGCCGCTGGTCAGAAGGACGTTCGCGATGGAGGTCGACTTGTCGCGCAATGGCTGCCGGTGGGAGCCGAAGCGGACGGACAACCCAAGGAAATCGGTGCCCCCTCGGGCTCCCTGTCACAAGATTTCGAATATCGGGGCGTACCCGACTGGAACCACTACCTGGTCGTCGTCGAGCAGGATCCGAGTCGGCGGATCTCCGGTCGGTTGCTGAACCGCGCTTCGGAATCGATGGACGACAATGGCCTTCCGGCGGTCGGCTTCCAGTTCAATTTCGAAGGAGCCGATCTGTTCTATGAAATGACGTCTGTCTATCAACCTCGCGAGGCCAGCGGACATCGGACGAGTCTGGCGGTCGTATTGAGCGGCGAGGTGCATTCCGCGCCGGCGATCGATGTGCCGATTTCAGGCGGCAGCGGCATCATTCACGGTTCGTTCACTCCGAAAGAAGTGCGAGAACTCGTCGATGTGTTGAACGCAGGGGCTTTGGAAATCCCGCTGGTGCAGGAACCGATTCAGCGGTACGAAATCAGCCCGATGCTGGGTGCCGACGTTCGCGAAAAGGGCGTTACCGCGATCTTCTGGTCGGCGGTTGCAGTCTTCGTGTTCATGCTCGTGTATTACCTCTTCTCCGGAGTGGTGGCGAACATCTGCCTGGCGTTCAACGTGCTGCTCATCATGGGAGTGATGGCCCTGATTGACGCGACTTTCACGCTGCCTGGACTGGCGGGACTGGTCCTGACGATCGGCATGGCGGTCGACGCCAACGTGCTGATCTTCGAACGCATCCGTGAGGAATCGGCCAAGGGATCGAGTATCCGCATGTCGATCCAAAACGGGTTCGGCAAGGCCTTTTCGACGATTATCGACGCCAATATTACCACGCTGATTACGGCCGTCGTGCTGTATGTGATCGGAACCGACGCGGTGAAGGGCTTCGCCGTGACGTTGTTCGTCGGCATCGTGATGAGCATGTTCACCACGCTCTTCGTGGGCCGGATGATCTTCGACATCTGCGAACGCAACCGCTGGATCAAGTCGCTGAATATGCTAGGGCCGAAGTCGGTCTTTAAGTTCCGTTTCCTGTCCCACACCGTCCCGGCGGTTGCCGCCTCGCTGATTCTGATCGGCGCGGGCATCGCAGGCATGTTCGCCCGCGGCGAGGAGAACTTCGACATCGACTTCCTCGGTGGAACCTCGGTGATCTTCAGCTTCGACGGCGAAGCCCCTCCGTTCGAGGACATTCAGAAAGCTGTCGCCGACCAGTTCAAGGTTTCTTACACAATCGAAGAACTGGTCACCGACGAAAACAAGCTGTTTCGCCTGCGCACGACCGACGATGACCTGGAACATGTGAGCCAGCAAATCACCGATGCCTTCGAAGGGTCGTCGACTCCGTTGTTGAGGCAGAATCTCGAGTTCGCCTCGGATCTGACGCCGATTCCCGACGAAGCGACCGAAGATGAATTTGCGGGTGGGCATCAGCGATCGGTCACAGTCAGTCAACCGCTGGCGGTGACGACTCTGGAGGGCTCGGTCGTCGAAACGCTCGGAAGCATCGAGTTCTCGGAAGCGGCCGACCCAGAGATTGTCGGAGCGATGAAGTATTCCGATCCGATCTCTCTCATCGAAGTGGTTGCCACCGACGATTCCGAAATGACCGAGCATTCGGCATTCGAAGTGCGGCTCGCTCCCGGCGTCTCGGCCGATGATGCCGCCGAAATGTTCGCCCGACTTGAGGCGCAGCTCGAAAAGGATCCGATCTACGAAGAGACGACGCAGTTCAAGGCGGCTGTCGCCCAGGACGTGATGACCTCGGCAATCCTCGCGATCCTCTTCAGCCTTGTCGCGATTATCGCATACCTGTGGTTCCGCTTTCAGGGATACACGTTCGGTGTCGCAGCCGTGGTGGCTCTGGTGCACGACGTACTCGCCGTGCTCGGGGTGATGGCCCTGTGCTCGCTTATCAGCGGCAACAGCTTTTCGCGGTTGCTGCTGTTCGACGACTTCAAGATCAACTTGCCGATCGTGGCCGCCGTGCTGACAATCATCGGCTACTCACTGAACGATACGATCGTCGTATTCGACCGTATTCGTGAAATCCGCGGTCGCAACCCGAAGCTGACCCAGGAGATGATCGACAACAGCCTGAACCAGACGCTGTCGCGAACCATCCTCACCGCCCTCACCACGTTGATCGTGGTCGCCATTCTCTACATCTGGGGAGGTGAAGGCATTCACGGCTTCGCGTTCTCGTTGATGGTCGGCATCTTTGTGGGAACGTACAGTTCGATCTACATCGCCAGCCCCGTGCTGCTGTGGCTCATCAATCGGAAACAAGGCCCGAGTACTTCCTCGACGAGCGAACGCCGCCCCGTCGCGACGACGTGATGACATGCTCATTTGATGGAGAGTTTTACGAACGGATCAGGTGAACAATAGGTTCCCAGAGCCTGTGGCAGACGCGGCCACTGCCGAAGCCGGACTATGCCAGTTCCTCGATGAACTCGCCACGCGGCAGCAGGTTCATTTCGGTCAGTTCCGGCGTGCCGATGCCGACTTGGGTGAGGGCCGTGGCGAACAGGTCGGCAGGCGTCATCGGTCTTTGCACGGGATACTCACCCAAAGGATCGCTGGAGCCAACGACTTGTCCTGTTCGCAGACCTCCACCGGCAATCAAGCCGCTGTAACAGTCGTTCCAGTGGTCTCGGCCTGATTTGGCGTTGATGCGCGGCGTGCGTCCGAACTCGCCGAGGGCAATGACGACTGTTTCATCAAGCAGTCCGCTCAATTCGAGGTCGTCAAGGAGTGCCGTCATTGCCTGATCGAGCATCCAGGCGTGGCGATCCTGATACTGCTGGAAGTAACGGTCGTGCATATCCCAGCCGCCGTCGCCGGTGTCTTCGACCGGCTCGACGTGCGTGCTCCAATTGACCTGCACGAATCGCGCGCCCGCTTCGACCAGCCTCCTCGCCATGAGGCAACATTGTCCGAAGCGGAATTGACCGTAGTTGCGACGCACCTGTTCTGTTTCTCGCTCCAGATCGAAGACTTCACGCGACTTCTGCGATGTGAGCAGCGCGAACGCCTGTTGATAGAACTCGTCCATCCGCGACATGGTGTCTGTACGATCAAGCTCGACGACGGCATGATCGAGTTGTTGCCAGAGTCGCGAGCGCGATTCGAGTCCACTGGGACTGATGCCGTCGGAGAGTGTCAGGCTCGGCAACTCGACTCCATTCGAGGGGGTGTAGTTCAATCGAAACGGATCGTGCATCGGGCCAAGGATGCCCGCCGTCTCGCCGACGATTGGTTTGTGTCCTTGCTGCAGTCGCTCACCGATCGTGCAGAATCTCGGCAGATCGGGACTGAATCCCAGATGCCGCGAGACGATCGAGCCATGGGTGGGGCTGAGTTGTCCCGGCGAGGTTTGTCCGCCGAGACTCAAACCGCCGTCGATCGCGCCGGTCAGTCCAACGGTCCCTGCCAACCCATGATCGTTCGTTTCACAATGGAGCGAACGCAAAATGGAATAACGATCAGCCCGACGTGCGAGTCGCGGCAGCAGTTCACAGATGTCGATGCCGGGGACGTTCGTCGCGATGGGGGCGTAGGGTCCACGGTATTCGGTCGGTGCGTTGGGCTTGAGATCGAACGTATCGAGATGGCTCGGCCCGCCCCAGAGCCAGAGCAGAATGATCGACTTCGCGCGCGGAGCCGAATCGACTTGAGCCGCCTGCACTCTCAAGAGATCCGCGAGCGTTACCCCCGCCACGCCGAGCGCACCGGCCTGCAGCAACCCACGCCGCGAAAGTCGCGATGGGTTGAGCGGTTGGGGTCGGCCAAGGTGAAGCATGGGAGCGAGGCAGTACGGGTTTGGCAATCAACGGTCGTGGCGACGACTGCATCATACCGAACGATAGAGCGGCGGGAATTCTTTCCGTCCGTCGTCTGTCCTAATCTTTGTAAGAAGTGCAAGGAATCGGCTCGTCGTTCGGCAAGATCGGCCTGTCGGTGGCTGGCGTCGTTTTCCGCGACGTGGAATTCTCGAATCGTCGCAACATGCTTCCATTCCATGTCTTATCTCTTGGGCTAAGGTTGTTTCGTACAAGAAATCTGGAATTGGCCCTCGAGTTGCATTACTGAGTGATGGAGTGATCAACCCCCGTTGTCTGTAGATCAAACGGATTCCCATCCCACTCAGGCAACACCCTCCACACCTTCTCAGTCGTCTCGGTTCCCCCCCACAATTCGCCAGATGGACTTCCCGGCACAAGGATCGTGCCTTTGGTCCATCGACATTCCCCGTCGAGGTCGAGCATGGATGCCCGCCTGCTGCGTCGCAGTCTTTTCGTCGCCACTGCCCTGTCGTTCGCGTTGATCCCGGAGCTTTCCTGGGGCGAGGGGACGCACGAATCCGCCAACTTTGTCGTATATGCTCCCACGCAGGAGATGGCCCAGCAGATCGGCGAGGCGGCCGAAGACTATCGCCACGAACTCGCCATCCTCTGGCTCGGTGAACCACTCCCTGGCAACTGGAGCAACAAGTGCCCGATTCGCGTGCAAGTCGGCAACATGGGGGCCGGTGGTGCGACCAACTTCAAGTTCTCGAACGGCGAAGTCTTCGGCTGGAACATGAACATTCAGGGCTCGATGGAACGGATTCTCGATTCGGTGTTGCCACATGAAGTGACTCACACGATTCTCGCGTGCCACTTCCGCTGCCCGCTCCCCCGCTGGGCCGACGAAGGAGCCGCCACGCTGGTCGAAACCGAATGCGAACGCCGCCGTCAGGTGATGATGCTCAACGAAGTGGTCAACTCGTCGCAGCGCATCCCCCTTCGCGAACTCCTCGCCATGATGGAGTATCCCGAAGACATGCATCAGACACTGTTGCTGTACGCCGAGGGCTATTCGCTCGCGGAGTTCCTGGTTCAGTCCAAAGGTGAAGAGCAGGGCCGGGCGATCTATCTGTCATTCATTGAGACCGCGTTGGATCAGGGATGGGAGACCGCCTTTCGCCATCACTATGGCTACGAAGGCATTCAACAAGTGGAAACCCAATGGCTCGACTGGGTGCTGGCGGGGAGTCCGGCGATCGACGCCAATGACGCCGCCGGGTTGGCACAGACGAACAACGACAGCAACGAACGCGTCTTCGTGGCCGGCCAAAGTCCCGACGCCGACGAGTTCGACGGTCAGAGGGAAGTCGCCATTCCGCTCGAGGCCGTGTCGTTGCCGAATACGAATCAGCCGAATGGGCTTGCCCCTCTCGCTCCGACGACGCGTGGTTTGCGTAACCCCGGTCTTGGCATGGGCCTCGACGCCCCCGAACCGGTGGTGACCGCTCATCCCTATGGGCCGGCGTCGGGCGGTCACTCGATTCTGTCCGCCGGTGACGGTTCGACGAACATGCAGGGAAACTCGATGCCCCGGCCGGCATCCACCCAGCCGTTCGCTCGAGCCGTCACCCCGGATCAGAGACTGCAAACAGCCGCCCCGTCGAATCTCGACTGGTCCGGCTTTCCCGCCGCCCATTCGACGATGCAGTAGGTCCCGACTGCCGGACGGGACCTGGGTTGCCTACGGGACCTGACTACGACGCACAACATCGATCAATTGCCGTGTTTTGACGACGAGTGAAGCAGTCAACAGCCGTCATGACCTGCCCTCCGGGTGAAGGATTGACGAATCTTTCGGTTGGGAGTGACTCGGCGGTTGCCCGGCGACTCGGGGATTTCCACACTTAGGGAAGCTGACAGTTAGCCTCCCTCCGCCATGGAACTCCCGTACCCGCAAACCATCGTCTGCCAGATCGGCGCCCGCCGACACTACGCCGTCCCCGTCGCCCTGCAGCAGACAGGACTGTTGGAGCGGCTGTATACGGATCTGTACGCACACCGCAATTGGGGAACTGGCCTTGTCAGTGGACTCGGCAAAGCGGTGCGGATCCCGGGTATCAAGCGATGGAATGGTCGAACAAACGACTCACTCCCCGACGACAAGGTGCGGTCATTTCCGTTGTTCGGTTGGTCGTACAAGTCACGGGCCGCAGTCGCTCGACGTCGAAATCGCCTCACCTCAGTCTGGACATGGGGCGGTCGGCGATTTTGCCAACACGTGTGCCGTGCCGGGTTCGGATCCGCGGAAGCCGTCTACTGCTACACGTCGGCAGCGCTGGAGGTCTTCGAGGCCGCGAAGTCTCGCGGCATCACCTGCATTCTGGATCATGCGACCGCACCGAGACGGCAGGAGATGGAACTCGTCCGCGAACAAAGCGTGCGGTATCCCGGCTGGGGAGATGCTCCCGCGGACGATGCTCACGTCGACGAATACACGCACCGTCAACATCAGGAAGCGCAACTTGCGGATGTCATCATTTGCGGTTCGACGTTTGTCCGCAATATGGTCGACGACGCCTGGGGGCTGGGCAATAAGTGCGTCGTCGTTCCATTGGGACTGAAAGTGCCGTCCACTTCGTCACCGGCACCCAAGTCGCACAGCGGCCCTTTACGGGTGCTGTTCGTGGGTGACGAGTCGTTACGGAAAGGTATTGGGGACTTGCATACGGCCATTCAGCTTGCTGGCCGTGAACGCTTCGAAGTGCGGGCGGTGGGCCGATTCGACCTGAATGAGCATGGCCGGGCGATCGCCGGCGAGTCGATGCAGCTCGTGGGCCACGTTCCTCGCTCAGAAATGGAACAACAATACCGCTGGGCCGATGTCTTCGTGCTCCCTTCCGTCAGCGACACATTCGGGCTGGTTGTTCCTGAAGCGATGGCGAACGGCGTTCCCGTCGTCACCACCACGCACGTCGGAGCGGCAGATATCATCCGCTCGGGTGTGGATGGCATCATCATCGAGCCCAATCAACCCGAACAACTGGCGGAGAGCCTGCGACAGTTGTCCGACGACCGCCAACTGATAGCCAAGATGTCGGCGAATGCGGCCCATCGTGTGCGCGATTTCTCGCTGACGGAGTACGCAACACGTCTGGTGCAGGCCATTCGATCGCACAAGTCGAAATCGGCAGTGGCGAAGGGCGTGTCGATGACGGATCATGCCGTCGAAAGTCTCGAGAACAGCGCTCAACACTAAAGAGTTGGCGACAACGACCCCTACAATGAAACAAGTCCTCCAACATCGTAAGACCGGGCGCGTGCGGGTTGTGGATGTGCCGATGCCGGCTTTGTCGGCGTCGGGGGTGCTGGTGCGCAGTCAGGTGTCGTTGATCTCGGCTGGGACCGAGAAGGCGGCACTCGAATTGTCGCAGAAGAGCATGGTCGGCATGGCTCGCGAACGGCCAGACCTGGTACAGCGCGTGCTCGACAAGTTGCGGCGAGAAGGCTTCTGGTCGACGATCAACGCCGTGCGCGATCAACTCGATCGCGAAGTGCCGATGGGTTACAGCGTGGCGGGAGAAGTGCTGGCCGTTGGCAATCAAGTGCACGAACTGAGCGTGGGAGACTCTGTCGCCTGTGCCGGCGCGGGGAGCGCGTGCCATGCCGAGGTTAACTCGGTGCCGAGGTTGCTCACCTCAAAGATTCCGCCAGGAGTGACGTTCGAACAAGCCGCCTACTCCACCGTCGGCGCGATTGCGCTGCAGGGCATTCGAAACGCCGATGTCCGCGTCGGAGAAACCGTCGTCGTGATCGGCCTCGGACTCGTCGGCCAACTGGCCGTCATGCAGCTCCAGGCGGCCGGTTGTCGCGTGATCGGTTGGGATCCCTCTCTCACTCGGACCGAGCAGGCCGTGCAGCATGGGGCGGTCGCGGCGTTTCAGGGGAACAGCATTACCGATGAAGACGCCGTTCTCGAACTCACTCGCGGACGCGGTGCCGACGCCATCCTTATCACAGCGGCCACAAAGAGCAACGCTCCAGTCGAAGTGGCTGCCCGCATGGCTCGCGACCGGGCGAAGGTGGTCATGGTCGGCGTCACCGGCATGGACCTGCCGCGCAACGATTACTACCACAAGGAACTCACCTTCATTGTTTCAAGGTCGTATGGACCCGGACGTTACGATCCTGCCTACGAAGAGCAAGGACACGACTATCCCGAGGGGTATGTGCGCTGGACGCAGCAACGGAACCTCGAAGCGTTTCTCGATCTCGTGGCCGACGGCAAGGTTCGCCCCGAGGCACTGACGACGCATCGGTTCCCGATTACGAGTGCAGAGCAGGCGTATGAATTCATCCTGACAGGCTCCGAACCCTTCCTCGGCGTGATCCTCGAGTATCCCAATGCTCCCACCTCGATTGAAGAGGGAGCACAGGAACGCGTCATCATTCGTGATGCAGACAATGTCTCACAACCCGTCGCCGGCAACGTCGGCGTTTCCTTCATCGGGGCAGGCAACTTCGCCCGTGGCGTGCTGCTCAGGCATCTCAAAGACATCGAGTCGTGCGACCTTCGCGGCGTGACGACGTCATCCGGTCACACCGCGCGGTCGGCTGCCGAGAAGTTCGGGTTCCACTACTGCGCGGCTTCGATGGACGACATCCTGACAGACGATGCCACGCAAGCCGTCTTCGTCTGCAGCCGACATTCACGGCATGCGGATCAGGTTCTGCAGGCTTTGGAGGCCGGCAAGGCCATCTTCGTCGAAAAGCCGTTGGCAGTGAACGATGAACAACTCGCGACGCTCGAAGACGCATTCGTGCAACGACCCGCGCGCGTGCTGGTGGGTTTCAATCGTCGCTTCTCACCGATGTTGCGACTGGTCAAATCACACTTCGAGAATGCAGGTCCGTTGACGATCCACTATCGCTGTAACGCCGGCCCCGCACCGACGGGACATTGGCTGGCAGATCCTTCAGAAGGGGGCCGCATCATTGGAGAGGCGTGCCACTTCATCGATGTGTTTCAGTTCCTCACCGAGAGTCAGCCCGTCCGCATCTTCGCCGCTTCGCTCGGCGGCGACGATCCCGACAACATGCAGATCTCGGTTGCCTATGCGAATGGCTCAGTCTGCCAGTTGAGCTACATCACCACGGGAGCCAGGCACACCTCGAAAGAACGCCTCGAAGTCTTCGGCGGCGGCAAGTCGGCATTGTTGGATGACTATCGCTCGCTGGAACTCCACCAGGGGACGCGGCGCGTGATGAAGAAACGTTCGTTCTCGCAGGATAAGGGACATCGTCAGGAGCTCATTGACTTCATGCACGCCGTCAAATCCGGCGCGCCGATGCCGATCGCATTGGAGTCACTGGTAAGTACGACTCGCGTGTCGCTGGCAGCCGTCGAGAGCGCCCGCAGCCAAAGCATCGTGGAACTGTAGGGAAGTGTTTCGTAACGGAGTATAACGCTGTTGCATCATGACCGATTCCCTCCCCCTCGAAGACGCGGCTCCCTGGTACGCCGACGGTCTGCCGTTCACTTGCACTGGCTGCGGCGACTGTTGCACGGGGTCGCCGGGGTATGTCTGGGTGACCGATGCCGACATCGCAGCCATCGCCGAGTATCTCGACAAGCCCATCGGAGAGATTCGACTGCTCTATTCGCGGCCGCAGCGCGGCAAGGTGTCGCTCAACGAATACCTCAACGGCGACTGCATCTTTCTTGAGCCAGCGACCCGCAAGTGCCAAATCTATCCCGTGCGACCGATCCAGTGCCGGACGTGGCCCTTCTGGAAGTCCAACGTCGCCACACCTGAAAGCTGGAAACGCACCCAGCAGACCTGCCCCGGCTGCCGATCGGGAGAACTTGTTTCGTTGGAAACGATCGAGGAACTGATCGAGCAAACGGACTTGTAGGTCCCGTCTGCCGGACGGGACCTGAAGCGCAGTGAACGCGGTCACACCGTCCAAGGTCCAGCCCGGCAGGCTGGACCTACTGGATTCGTTCAATGATGAGCGGCCCCGACTCCAGAGGCTCCTCACGAATGGAAACCGCGCGACGCAGGTGAGCGTCGATGCGTGATGACTCACCCGGCCTGGCATGAATTCGCACCAATGGCTGCCCGCGAACAACGCGGTCGCCGGTTCGCACCAGGCACTCCAGTCCCACGGAGTGATCGACTGCATCCCCCGCTTGTTTGCGGCCGCCGCCGAGTTCGATTACGGCCCAGCCGAGCGACTCCAGATCGACGTACTCGATCACGCCGTCGCGGTCGGCTGTCCAATCGACGGTATCTGCCGCGCGCACGCGGTTGGCCAGTTTCCCTCCCTGTGCGGAAATCGTCCGCTCGAAGCGTTCGTAGGCCGAACCGTCGTTCAAGTGACGTTGAAGTTGTTGACGGGCTGACTCGACGGTTGTCGCGCGGCCGCTCGTCATCAAGAGTTCCGTCCCCAGTGCGAGCGTGAGTTCGACGACATCACTTGGTCCTCCCCCTTGCAGCACATCGATCGTCTCGGCCACTTCGAGCGTATTGCCGACCATGCGGCCCAAGGGTTGTTGCATATCCGTGATGATGGCCGTCGTCGACGTACCCATGCCGTGACCCACTGCGACCATCAATCTCGCCAGCGCGCGGGCATCGCTCAAAGTCTTCATGAAGGCGCCGCTGCCGACTTTCACATCAAGGACGAGCGAGTCGAGTCCCTCGGCGAGTTTCTTGCTCATAATGCTGGCCGTAATGAGCGGTATCGACGGCACCGTCCCCGTCACATCCCGCAGGGCATACAGCTTGCGATCGGCCGGCGCGATCTCGGGACTCGCCCCCGTGATGACGCAGCCGACATTACGCACGACGACATGCGTTTCGTGCAACGAGAGATCGGTGCGAAATCCGGGGATCGATTCGAGCTTGTCGAGCGTTCCGCCCGTGGGGCCGAGGCCGCGTCCGGAGATCATCGGCACTTGCAGATCGCAACAGGCCAATAGCGGGGCGAGAATAAGACTGATCTTGTCCCCGATGCCGCCGGTCGAATGTTTGTCGACGCGAGGGATGCCGTCGTTGGGCCATTCGAGTGTCTGTCCCGAAAGGAGCATCGCCTGAGTCAGGTCGAGCGTCTCCTCGGTACTCATGCCGTTCAGCAGAATGGCCATCGCCAGGGCCGACATCTGGGCGTCGGCAACGTCGCCGACTGCGAATCCGCGAATCATGTGATGGATTTCGCCCACCGACAGGGCGTGCCCATCCCGCTTGCGGGCGATGATTTCGACCGGATTCATGGGGGATTGCATGCGCTGAGTGCAGGGTGATCTGGGTTTCCGGCAAAGGAACTTGCTGAGTGGGAGAAAACGGTCGAGTTGACGACTTCCCGGAGTATCCCGTGTTGCATCCCGGCAGACGAGTCATCATGCTGATTTCCAGCGAAACGCCTTCCGCCCGCTGGGGTTTAGTCCTTAGACGGCTGAATACGGTCGCAGCCGCCGTCGACGCGATTGTCCGCGATGCTCGGGCACCGCCGCGTTCGACTGCGTCCCTCCCGGCTCTTTGAATGAGGAATCCCATGAAGCGCTACTTGTGGGCCTGTTTGGCCTCGACGGCCCTCGCGAGCGGCCTGTACGCCGACGATGCCCCGGTACAACCCGATGCCATTTTTAACCAGCTTGATGCGAACAGCGATGGCACGATTACCCCCGACGAAGTGACCGAAGAACAAACCCGCTATTTCGCCCGACTGCTGCGTCGCGGCGATGCCGATGAGAATGGCGAACTGACGAAGGAAGAATTCCTCGCCGGACTCACGGAGGATGAACGCCCCGTCACTCAGCCTGGCGGCGGTGCCCCCGGTCGCGGCGGAGCGACTGACGGTCAGCGGATTCAGATCACTCCCGAAATGCTGACCAGGATCGACGCAGCCGGCAATGGCGACGGCAAGGTGACCCTCGAAGAGGTTCCCGAAGGGATTCGCCCCCGCTTCGCCACGTTCTTCGAGCGCCTCGGCATCGAAGAGATCGACATCGCGCAGTTGGGCGAATTGGCTCGTCGTCAGCAACAGATCATGGCGGAACGGAGCGACAATCCTCCCGGCGGCGACCGTCCCCGCGGCGAAGGGGATCCACCGCAGGAAGGGGACGCGCCACGCGAAGGCGAACGTCCTGATGGAGACAGGCCACGCGAAGGAGACGCGCCACGCGAGGGAGATCGACCGCGTGAGGGCGACCGACCTGAAGGTGACAGACCGCGCGAAGGGGATGCACCCAGAGAAGGAGACCGGCCCCGCGAAGGGGACGTGCCTCAAGGTGGAGATCGACCTCCCGGTGGTGGTGGGTTCCAAGGGCCGGTGTTCTTCCGACGGCTCGATGAGAACAACGACCGTCGATTGAGTCAGAGCGAGATCGAAAACATCGGAGAGATCTTTGACGAACTCGACCGCAACGACGATGGTCAACTCGACATGGCCGAACTGATGGGCTTCCCAGAAGGGGGTCGCCCTCCCGGCGGTGGCTTCCCGGGCGGTGACCGGCCACGCCCCGAAGGGTTCCGGCCGCCTATGGACGGAGATCAGTCACGAGATCAGCCCCGTGAAGGAGACCGCCCGCCGATGGAAGGGGATCAGTCCCGTGAACAACCCAGCGAAGGTGACCGACCCCGTGAAGACGAGGGAGATCGTTCGCGCGAAGAAGGGGATAGACCACGCGAGGGAGATGCTACCCGTCCCGATGGCGAGCGACCCATGCCTCCCGGAGGGCGCGGGCAATTCAATCCAGAACAGTTCTTCAGCAACCTCGATATCGATGCTGACGGGTTCGTCGCGGAAGACGAACTCCCCGAGCAAATGCGACGCATCATGGGCGACGCCGACACGAACGAAGATGGAAAACTCTCCTCCGAAGAACTACGCGGCTTCATGCGACGCCAACGCGAGCAGCGACCAGATGGCGGTCCGCGATCCGAAGGCGAGCCCCGTCCGGAAGGTGAGCCACGACCCGATGGCCAACGACCGATGAATCCGGAGCAGGCCCTTGAAGCCATGTTCTCTAACTCCGATCGCAATGGAGATGGATTCCTCACCGCAGACGAGGTTCCTGAGCGTGCCCCCGAGGGCTTCCTCGCGAACGCCGACACCGATGGCGACGGCAAGATTACTCTCGAAGAAATGCGTGCCTATTCGCTTCGCCAGCGTCCGGAGACAGGCGAACGAGGCACGCCCCGAGAGGGCTTCAATCCGGAAGCACTCTTCGCCAGGGCCGACCGGAACGGCGATGGATTTATCAACGCAGAAGAAATGCCAGAGGGACGTGGGGCCGAAATGATGAGACAAGCCGACACGAATGAAGACGGCAAACTCTCGCCAGACGAGTTTCGCGCGGTGATCGGCCCACGAGGTGATCGACCTGACCGCGAACGTGGCGAAGGGGACACGTCGCGTGAAGAAGAAGCACCCCGTGATCGCGGTGAATCGCGTGAAGAGGGCGATCAATCTCGCGAAGAAGGGTCTGGCGAAGACGAAGAGCCACAAGCCGAACGCGAATCTGCGTCCGATGACGAAAACGAAGAGCTATCGATCAATGACCGCTTCTTCAACTTGATCGATGCGAATGGCGACGGTTACGTGACGGCTGATGAAGTGTCCGAAGAAATGCCGATCAGCATCGACGAAGCCGACCTGACGGGCGACGGCCGGCTCTCGTCGCGGGAAGTGTCGCACTTCATGGAACGTGCCTTTGGACAAACGTACTCCGGCCCGCGTCCCATGCCTGCCGATGAGGCACGAGAAACGGCACAACAGCAATTCACGCGCGGAGACGACAACGGCGATGGCTTCATCACGGCTGTCGAACTGCTGGATGAACGAGTGGTCGAGTACTTTCTTCGCATCGATCAGAATGAAGACGGACGCATGTCACAGGAAGAGTATGTGAGCCTTGTCTCCGCTCAACTTCGGCGGGGCAGTCTTCCGGGCCATCCCGATCCCGATGCGTTCTTCGCCGAGATGTTTACCCGTTCCGACGAAAACGGCGACGGGTTTCTCACCACCGACGAATTGGGACGAAACCCTGAAGAGTATCTGGCCGAGTGGGATGCCGACCACGACGGCAAGATCTCGCTCCTCGAGCACCGCGCCATGCGGTATGAGCGCAGCGGCCTGCGGATGGTGTCGCAGGAAGAAGTCACGGAATAACGGTTCAATGGCGTTTGACGATCGACTCCATGCTCCGACTCAGGGGATTGGTGATCAATAGTCGTCGCGAATCTGCGCCGCCTGCCACATCTCGCCGAACTTGTCGGCGACGTAGGGGTTGAGTGTCTTGGCATATTCGATCGGCAGACTGTTGGCGCGAATCAACTGCATCACGTCGGCCAAGTCCTGCATGCGATGCGGAGCCGTCATTCCGCTGGCCAGCTTCAGTTCCAGCAATGTCTTGAGGGAGATGTAGGGAATTCCATCCTCGCCAGGTTGGACCACCGATTCCGGCGCGGGAAAGGCAACGGGCTTCGGCAGGCCATCGCCCGGAAACTGGCCGACGATCAGCGCGTCGATGTTCACGTTGCAGACCGCGTCGCGAAAGTTCTTCGACCCCTCGAATTTGTCGACCCACCCCAGGCCAAGATGACTCGCCTTGAACCGCTCCAGATCTTCCTTGCGGATCAAAATGTCGACGTCCGCCGTGGTCCGACGGTGGCCGTAGATATTCGCCGCCATCGCGCCTGCGACCGCGAACGGAATCTGCATTTCCCCCAACACCTTGGTGAGACGATGCATCGCCTGATGGATCGGTGATGTTCCCATAAAGAACTCGTCCGCGCGCTTCGCGACTTGAGACATCGAAATCGTCATGCCGCCATTCTACGCCAAGACCTCTCCTGCTGCGAAGTGAATCTCCCTCAGCTCGACATGATGTCACCATCTACCCGCGAAAATGCGTTTGCAGTTCCTGCACCGTCGCCGCCACGGCCTGGTAGCGGTCGGACTCGGGGATCGTTGACATTGCGTGCAGTTGTTCGGGGAGTTCGCCGAGCAGTTCGGACTTCAAGAGTCCCGCGAACCAGATCGCGCGATTGGCCGTGAAGGCGGCGTGCAGCTTGCGGAACTTCGCTTCGACATAACCCATGCTCGACGACGCCCCGCCGCTGATCACCTGATCGCCCACGGCGGCCGCAATTGTTCCACCCGTCAGATCGCCGGCGACATGCAACGCTCCCTGCAAAGCGGTGTCGGCCATCGGGGCGACGGCACCGAAGCCGGTAATGAACAACACCACGCTCGTTGCCGGCCTTACGGCGGCGGCCACAACGTCGAGGCGCTTGAAGAGTTCGTAGTACCGCGGGCTCTCGTCGCGAAACTTCGCCATCTCCCGTTCGATCATGCCTCCGAGGTCGGCGGCAAAGTCGACTTTCTGATGCTCGGTTCGCAACGTTGCGAGCAGTTTCTCCCGCGAGGCTCCCGATAGCAGGGCCGCCAGCCGAGGCTTGAGCAACTGATTCCCCAGTTCCGCGAGGAATTCGAGTTTCTCGAAGACGCGGTCGACGGCAATTAGAATCGTCGACCACTCCCTCGCACGATAGGCTTCAAACGGCGATTCACTCGGCCCGGCGATCTGCTGTTTCGCGAAGCGGATCGGCCACATGATGCCCGCGCCCACCTTGTTGTAGAAACCATGCACCGAGCGGGACCAGCCTTCTCGCTGTTCCCCCCACCACTTCCGCAACTCGGCCACCATCACCGCATTGGGGGCAGGCGGCCAGTCATTGATCTCGGCCAGTTGATGTGTCGCCAGTAATTCGGCCGCCTTGGTGAACTCGCGACTGCGCTCGCTGATCTCGCGCAGATAACCAGGGACGCCTACCCGCGCATCGAGCAACTGACGCAGCGACCCCTTGAGCGTTTGCAGTTTGATGTCGCCGAACTTCAGCCGCGACAGCTCTTCCAGCAGATTCGCACCCGGCTTATTGTCGGGATGCACGTTATTCGTATGCAATGGTACCGCGCTTTGATCGGCACCTTCAGGCTGCCACGCGCGTTCGTGGAACGGCAGCTTCAAACCATCGGCCGCGCGACGATCGTTGGGGGCGACATAAACCAGATGAGGCGCGATGCCGGTCTCGTCGCAAAAGGTCTTCAACCAGAGTGGCCAGTAGGCTTCGTCTTCGGGCATCAGGACTTGATTGAAGACGACGATCACGACCTTGTCTTCTTGAGCGGCCTTGCGGAAGAACTCCTTCACCGCGGCATCGTTGTACTTCTGCTGAGTGAGGACCGCGATCAACACGTCGGCAGCCTGACGGATGTGATCGGCACGGTCCCAGTTCACCCGCGCATCGCTGTCGATGTCGGGCGTGTCGAGGACCATCAGGTTCTCGGGAGTGTGGTCGACTTCGCGAATGTAGAGCTGATGAGTGGCCGCGTCCTGCAAGGGCTCATCCGCATTCGACCAGTCGGAGAGTTCAAAGCCCGGGAAGATCTCCGGAAGCGAATCCCGTGCGGCGAATCCAGTCGGCACGACGCAGACGGGATGCTTCGTTCCCGACGCCAGCGGACTCGTCGCGCTGATCTTCCCGCCGACGATGTGGTTGAAGACGATGCTTTTCCCGATGTTGGTGCCGCCGACGACAGCGACGACGAGCCAGGCGTCGGCGGCCAGTTGAGGGAGGAGCTTGCGCACCAGGAGTTCGTGCCAGTCGCGTTCCTCCAGGCCCGGCAGTCCGGCCTCGATCGCCATCGGTTCCAGCCGGCGCAATTCGGCCTCCAGACGCTTGGCCAGCGCCGCGCAGTCGGCCAGATTGATGGTGTCGGGATCGCTCAAAGTTGTCCGTTTCGCAGGTGTTTTCTCCAGTATAGTGCTCCGCAAGTCCCAAGGCATGGGCGAGTTGCAAGACGCGTTTGCGAACGCGATGCCCATCCGAATCTGTCAATTCGGCAAAAAGTACCGATTCTTGAAAAAGATCGTCACAAGTTTGGCCTCCCTCCCGCTCTGTAAGGCAGAGACACCACACAAACAACCGCTTTCGGGGGAGAGTCATGAAGATTCAACACACCATTTTGACCGCGATCGTCGCACTCAGCCTGTCGGCTCCGTTGTACGCGTCGACTCCGCTTCCCAGCCCGGTGGACCCGGCCGTCAGCGAACAAGATATCTTCGGGACGGAATCGTTCGTCCCTCGCGTTGCCAAGCTCGGTTTCGAAGGGACGATGCTGTTCGGTAACGGACTGCGAGTCGACTTCGTCGAATTCGGCAACACGGCGGAACTGATCGGCCTGCGAGCCGGCGACGTCGTCACGAAGGTGAACGGCGTGACGGTTCAGACGCCCGATCATTTTCGAGCCTTGCTCTTGTCGTCGATCGAGACGCAGCAGGGTCAGGTCGAACTCGAAGTCGCCGGCCCGAACCTGGGAGCCGAGAACCGCACGATCTTCTGCAACGTCCGCGGCAACATCGTCCGCATCGACGCAGGACCGACGTACTAGAAGTGGTTGCAAAACCGGGATCGCGAGCTTGTCCATGGCTTGGTAATGGAAGTCGTTCCTTGAGCTGGCCGATCGTGGGTTCGACGACGTTGTGATGTCGAGTCGTTGGTCTTGTGAGCGATGACATCTTCGATCCGACGTCGCACGAGCCACTGACGGTTTCTATTGGAACTGTTCAATCGACCGAAGGCCCTTCACCTTGTCAATTGTCGCAGGTAGACGCCGCGGATTTCGCGGTAGGGAGAATCGGGGGCGGTGGCTTCGCTCTCGATGAAGGCTGTGAGCGCCGTCAGCGTGTCGCCCGACTCCAGGGCCGCGCAGCCGAGATAGAACTCGGCCTCGCTCTTGAGTTCGGCGGGAACATTGTCCCCCATGCCGGCCACGACCGACTGCAGGGCAGCGACCAGTTCGAGCAAAGGCGTTTCGGGAGACGCGATCAGCACGCGATAAAAGGGCGTCCGCGCGGGATCCACTTCGCCGAGCATCTCACGGGCGGTGAAGGTGTCCCCTCGCAACAGGGCGCTGCGCAATCGCTGCTCGATCTCCACGACGTTGTCTCCTTCCGTGACTGTCCCATCGATCGACACGCCGAGCGATTCGAGACTGCGTGTCATGCGAATTCGTTCGTCCGCTCCCAGCCGAGATTCGGCGAGCATGCGCCGCGCGTGGATCACCGCCCGATGCTGATCGAGCAGCGACGGCGTCGAGCTATGCTGCGCAACGCGGTGTGCCAGTTCGAGGTAGCACCACGTTCGCACGCGCGTCGCGGAATCACTGACATCGCCCTGCAAGAACCGTAGCCCCGCATACGGAAACCGCATCGCGCAGAGGACGCCGGCAATCGTCCGATCGTCGGCGTTGTTGGCGGCGACGATCGTGTTGTCGAGCGAGTCGGCGATGGGGCGTGCCGGCCATTCGAGATTGAGCAAACCGTCGAGGGCACGCTGCATTTGCGGGAAATTGCCGCGATCATCGGCACGGCCGAAGATGGTGAACTCGCCATCGATGCCCATGACCCGCCAGTCGGGGCTGAGCGTCAACGCCCGAATTGCCACCACGCTGTGAGAATCAACCACGAGTAGCGTCGGGGCGATCTCCTGCATCCAGGGGCGATATCCTCCCCACTCGCCGTCGTCTCGCAGATAGGGATGGTCACGTACCTCCTGCAAGTCGCGACGAAGGGCCGCGAACTCGGGGTAGATATTGCCTAGAGCGTCCCAGCGATCATCAACCAGCAGCGGTAATTGATCGGATCCCTCACGCGCTCGCCAATCCAATGACTGATCGAGATTCAACAAGACGACGGGGCCTCGGATGCGCCACTCCGCAGGCTGCACCACTTGCGGTGACGCTAATCCGCTGGCGAACGCGGACCAATCGGTCACAAGACTTGCGTAAACGACCGCTACCGCCAGAAAGAGTGAAATGATCACTCTCGGGCGGCCGAGCGTGAATTGCATGTTCGGGTATTGAACAAGCGGCACCGCGGTCGCGAGTCCGGCGAGAAAGAGATAGCGATGACAATTCGCGGCGAGAAGAACGCATCCCAGCCAGGGAATAATGAGCCATACGCTCGCGCGATTTCTTAGCAGTGTCAGCCAGCCGAGGCACCAGAAGGGGAAAATCAAGCCAATGGCAGCCAGTCCCGGCAGCGTGGAAAGGCTCGACGAGAGTGAAGGCAGAAGATCCACTGGGGGTTGCAGCCAGCACCAACTCGCGGGACGCAGTGCCGCATCGCGGAATCCTGAATCGAGAATCAACCAGGCAATGATCGCTGTCGCGAAAAGCACGACGGCCCAAGTCGACGTGTTGCGTGATAACGGCCTTTCGCCAGCGCTGTTGAAAGCGATCGACATCAAGAGACCGCCGGCGACGACAACGATCAGTCCAAATTCCAATGTGCCGAGCAACGACAGGATGGCACTCGCGAACAACAACGCGGTGCCGACTCGACGACGATCGGCGCTGTTCATACGAATGCCGATTGCCGAAAGGCACAAGATGAGTGCCGCGACGAAATCCGTTAATCGGACCGCCACGCTCAACCCGACGGCCGCGCCGATGCGTTCGAGTCCGAGCGGCAACCGCGCCGGCTGGCAAACGAAGGTGATCACCGCCGCGAGCAATCCGGCCACGATCACCAGTGGCAACTCTCCCAAGTCGCTTGCAGCCATCCAGCGGGAGATGGGAGGATGCCAAGTCGCATCGGGTGCCAGCAGTGCCGATTGCGGCGACGGCAGAACGCGGACGGAATCTGCCCAGTCGTTCGGGTGAAGTCCCAGGAGCACGATCAGGCACAGGAGCCAGAGCAGCCCCTGATACGGAGGCTCGATGAGTCGACGAATCATGGGGACGGCTCACCATCCGGGACGCGAATCCAATGATCCGTGAACTGCAGCGGACGCTCCATTGCAACTTTCGGCATATGGCAGTCGACACACTGATCGACTTGTCCCGCAGCACACAGGGGCCGCGATGTTTCGGCACCATCATGGCATTGCACGCATTGTGAAATCCGCATCGAGTCTTGCGCTGCAAGTGTCTGATGGGGATCGTGGCAGGTGGTGCACGTCATATTCGACTGCTGGAAGCAGAGTGATTGCGTCAGGCCGACCGGTTGAAATCGCACGATGTCGGGATTGCCTGTCTCGATGTCGGTGGGCTCGAACTCCTCCAGACTGCGATGGCATTCGGCGCAGCGCTGGACTGATTCCTGTTGCGTCAAGGTACTCCAGATGGGATCGTGAATCTCCCCTTCGGACGTCACATGTTCGCCGCGCGGGCCATGGCACCGCTGGCATGTCACGCCGGCATGAATGGCGAACTCCTGAATTGCTCCATCGTCGACGGGAACGACGCTGGCGTGGCAACCAAAGCAACGCCGGGCCTTGGGATGATCGAACAGCACCCCCATGCGCCCGAAGTAGCCCGGCGTCGGTTCGATTGGCTGACCGGGTGTGACGTCGAAGCCCTCGGTCTGGCTGTACCACGTCCAGCGGTATTCCAGCAGGTCGGTGGCACCGTAACTGTCGTCGAGTCTCGCGACCCAGGTGCAGGCATGCGTGCCGGAGCCGAAGCACCAGTCGAGGTTCGTTCGGCTTTGAAAGCCTCCATCGGTGTTCAGCGCGAGTACCTGCTCGTCGCCGATGATCAGTTCGGTTCCTTCCTGCGTGGAAGTGGGATGTTGCGACAACAGACTCAATAGCGCTATTGATGTGGGGGTACCGGCGGGACGCAGTGTGTTCGCGTGCCCGGTGTCCCAGAAAGTGAGTGCCTGCTCGTGGCATTCGGCACAGCGCGTTTCGTCTGCCCAGCCATTGTCACTGAGCAGTCGGTCGGCCGGAAGAGTTGAAGGCGATGAGGCCAGACGAAACCCGACGAGCGCGGGAACGATGACCAGAGCGGCGAAAGTCAACACGATGTGACCGCGAGAGAGGCGAGGACCGCCCCCGATTTGCACGGGAGCCTGATGGTCAACTCGATTCGGGGGAATCATCGCCTTGAGTGCTGATTGCGCGCCGCTGGGGCGAAACGTCATGGCAGCAAAGAGACCGGCCCCTGCCAAGGCAGGGGCCGGTGAACGACACTTTAAAATCATTCAGACTCGAACGCCGGTTGGCGATCTACTCTTCGACATCGCCTCCACCGACATCTCCGGTTTCGTCGGACATCATTTCGACATCGGTCGTCGTGGAAGGATCGGTCTCATCGCCGGCACTGCCCCCTTCGCCAGAGCATCCCACACCGACGACAATCAAACCGAGCACGACCACCAGACTCATTAATCGCAGCATCATACACATTCCCCTATTGAATCTCGAATTGGACTGTGGGTGAAAGGTGTTCACAGCAGTGTGCTGAGACTACCAATTTCCCAAGACTTCTTCGCCGTTCATGGAGCCCAGACCAATCCAGGTCGCCTGGTCGATATTCTCGCTCACGAACCGGACGGCACCATCGGCCATCAGGCAGAAGCAGCCTCCTTCGTGCGCGCTACTGGGATCCTTGAGATCGATATTCGTTGTCGATGAGTCGACATCGCACGAAGGACCGGCGTTCGGGCCGATAAACGTGGTGATGTAGGGCCCCCAATAGACACGGCCCGCAGCCCAAAATCGCCCTTGTTCGTCGCTCTCACCACTCCAGCCGGTGCCGGAGTCGTACATGGCCAGACAGCTATTGTAGTAGGCGTTGATCTGCGTAATGTTTGCCGGGGTGTTCGACCACCAGCGGCCGGCGGCGTTGGCCGACCTTTCCAGGCGGGTTCCCGTCACGACTCGGTATGAAGGATCTCTGGGAACTCGTGTCGGATCCCATTGGCCCGCATTCTTGCCCAAACGCATTTCGGCCATGGCAATCGTGTTGCTCGTCCCGTCGATAAAGTCGCCATCCGTCGATCCACGATGGAGCGTGGCGAAGCCGACCGGTCGACCCCTCATACTCCAGTCCGAGGCGGGCCCGGCTGAGATTCCGTAAGAAGTTGGTCCCATGTTCGCGGTGTAATTGACGATCGAATCGCTCGGACAAATGAAGGCGGGAACGTACGTTCGCGCCATCGTGTTATTCACGGTCCCGGCGTTGTTGTTGTCCCAGCGGTAGTCGAAATCGATCTGGTTGTAGACTGGTGCCTGATCGACTTGAGGCAGCAGCATGGCCAGCCCGCTCCAGCAAAGCCAGTCCTGTAGGTATCGCCCACCGACATCTTCGGTCGGCCGGGCAATGCCGTTCGGCGTGAACATCTTGTGGACTTCGAGGTAGTTGTGCAGCGCCAGACCCAACTGGTGCATGTTATTGCGGCACTGCGTGCGGCGAGCCGCCTCACGCGCCTGCTGCACAGCGGGCAGCAGCAAAGCAATCAAGATCGCGATAATGGCGATCACAACCAGCAACTCGATGAGGGTGAAACCCCTCTGACGGCGGTTCGACGATGGAACAAATTGTCGCATACACTATCTCCAAGAAAGGAATTGAGAACGGCGAATGCCGAAAAACGACTTGATAGAAATGCTTAGGATCTCGTGAAGGTACTTGCCCGATTAAGAAGCGTCAACCTTCGCAATCTGCCATCGGGAAAGATTTTGGCGACTTCTTGTGTATGAAAGTTCAGGCCATCCCGACCGATACGTCTTGGCATCATCGGTCCACGAGACCGGACGCCCTTCGCCACGGGTGGCGGACCCGCATCTCTGCACTCAACGAGCGCCTTCCACCAGGCCACTGAAACCGGGTGTTTCGACGACCATCGGTTGATCGGTGGAGCGGTTGATTGTCACGACGTAGGCCTCGACTCGATTCAAGTCGGCGACAAGTTCCAGCCCGCGATCGGGGCCGAGTACGCTGATGGCGGACGCCATCGCGTCGGCAGTGATCCCATCTTCGGCGACGACCGTCACGCTGCTGGAGGTCGTGACTCCCAGGCACGTCGACGGGTCGATGAGGTGTGAATATCGCACGCCGTCGATCTCGAAGTAGCGGTAAGCATCGCCCGATGTGGCGACGGCTGCGTCTTCGAGCAACAAGAATCGCGAAGGAGTCCCCTCGGGATCATTCAGCGGGGCAATTCCGATTCGCCAACCCCGCGTTCCCGGCGGGGCCATGCCGCAGACGATGTCGCCGCCGGCATCGATCATTGCATGGTCGAATCCATGCTCACGTAGCACTTCCAGCCCCTCGTCGGCAATATAGCCTTTGGCGATGCCGCCGAGATCAATTCGCATGTTGGACTGCAGCAGTTCGACGGTCTGCCGACAGGCATCCATCCGTACCAGTTCCCAGCCCACGCATTCTCGGGCGCTCGCCAGTTGTTCGGGCAAGGGGAGTCGATGCCGCCTGCGGGCATCTCTCCACAATTCGACGCACGGGCCGATCGTGACGTCGAACGCTCCGTCCGAGAGATTGGAGACCTCGACGGATCGCTCCAGGACGAACCAGAGCTCATCGCTGACCGCCACGGGATTCCCCGGCCCCGAGGTTGCGCAGAGTCGGCGAACCTCACTTTCGGAGTCATAATCGCTCAACACATTCACCAGCGATTCCATGCGCTCGAAAGCCGCATCCGCCGCCGTGTTTGCCGATGCTTCGTCGGGGGCGTATACTGCAATGGAGACATTGGTCCCCATGAGAGGCTGCTCGAAGGAGAACCTTTCCAGTGGTCCGTCTTGCCCCTCTCCGGCAAAGGCGGGCGCATGCGAGAGCAACCCAACGATCCCTCCCACCAAGAGCACCAGCCGATCGGTCTTCGAGAATAACATTCCATTCATTGTGTTGACTGTCATGGCCGACTCAATTCGCTCTGAAAGCGAGCCAGCACTGTTCACCTTGACTCACCAACTCCCCATGCCCGCCCTTCACAACACCTTCGTCTCTGTGTTCCGCGCATCATGCCTGTCGCTGGTGGTGGCCCTCGGTTCGCTCCCTGCATTGGCCGGCGAACCGGACCCGGATGATCCCTATCTGCGCGACCCAGACAGTTTCGCAACCAGCGAAGCCGAAATGAAGCCGTATTCTCAACAGATTCGCGACACGAACGTGTCGTTCGACATGGTGCCGATTCCCGGCGGCGAATTTCTGCTGGGAAGTCCCGAGACCGAGGAACTCCGCTACGAAGACGAAGGCCCCCAGGTAGAGGTCCAGATCGAGCCGTTCTGGATGGGGCGCTGCGAAGTGACTTGGGACGAGTACGACATCTGGCGGCAGAACCTCGATGTTCTCCGCAGGCAGGTGATGAATCGTGTGCCGACCGAAGTCGACGCGATCGCCGACGCCGTCACACGACCGACGCCCGAATATCAGCCGATGGACTTCGGGATGGGGCACGACGATTATCCGGCCATCTGCATGACTCAACTGGCCGCCAAGACCTATTGCGAGTGGCTCACCGAGAAGACGGGAACCTACTATCGCCTTCCCACCGAAGCCGAATGGGAATATGCGTGTCGTGCCGGCACGACCACAGCCTTCTCGTGGGGCGATGACCCGGCCATGATCGATGACTACGCCTGGTTCGAAGACAACTCGGACGGTGGATATGCCGAAGTCGGCCAGAAGGAACCCAATCCTTGGGGTCTGTACGATATGCACGGCAACGTCTCTGAGTGGTGCCTCGACCGTTACGTCGAGGACTTCTACGGACAGCTTGCGGGTGGAGAACAGCCTGTGCTCAGTCCGTTGGCGATCCCTCCGGAGAATGAGCATCCGCGAATTGTGCGCGGGGGTTCGTGGATGGACCCACCGGAGTTCTGCCGCAGCGCGGCCCGACTGGGATCCGATTCCGTATGGAAGATTCAGGATCCGAATTTCCCCAAGAGCATGTGGTATCACACCGATGCGATCTTTGTCGGATTCCGCGTGATTCGTCCTCTGGAACCTCCGACAGAAGCGGAGATCCAGGAACTCGTGCTCTACCCTGATGTGCCGGTCGAACTGCGAGAAGATTGATCCGAGGTCTTATCGCCAGTGCATCAGTTCGACATCGTGATCCACCGACCGTTCCCATGGACAAAGATTCCCAGGGATGCCACACCTTTGTTCTCCGCCTCCCGATATGGGGAGCGCTGCGCTGGGCGGCCGCAATCACGTTTTGCATGATCGCCCCGGAACTCTGCGCTGCGGATTCCAGTGACACTGCAACGATCGAGTCTGTCAGCGTCGGATTCGACGGCTACTACCAGCTTGGACAGTGGAGTCCCATTCGCGTCGCTGCACATTCGCCGGAAGGGAGCGATGTTCGGGTCGTCGTAATCGTGACCGATCCCGATGGGCATCCCACTCGCCGGGTCTTGGACGGTCCGGAAGCAGTCGGCGACGATTCACTGGGAGCAGGAATCCGAAGTTGGTCGGGCCTGTTTCGGATGGGCCGACTCCAACAGCCGATCCAGGTGCAACTCCTCGACGGAGACGTCGTTCTCGATACCTATACCGTTCACGCTGATGACGTCGAGTCGAACCGCCCACTCACGACAGCTTCTTCGATGTGGCTGCTCGTCGGGCAAACCGAGATCTTCCAGGAGGTTCCCGCCTGGTTGGAAGAGACCGCCGAAGAGACCGAGAGCACGCTCCAGCGCGAGGTGGTGACGGTTCATTCGAGTGACATCTCCTTGTTGCCCGACAATGCCGACGCGTATCAGTCGCTCGACGTTGTCGTGATTGGCGACCAATACTCATTGACTCCGACACAGTCCGATGCCTTGCGCGACTGGGTGGCAGGCGGAGGACGACTGCTGGTGTCGATCGGTTCGCGGCTCGAAGCCTATCAATCGAGCCCACTTGCGGATTGGATCCCGATCGCCGTTGAACGGCAGCACGTCATTACGTCACTGGGACCATTGACGTCGTTGGTTGCATCGAATTCAGGGATCAGTTTTTTCGGACGGATCGTCGGAGCCAGTCTGCCTGCCGACGGAGGACAGGTAATGGTCGAAGGATCGGAAGGTCCGCTGATCGTGCGCATGGCCTACGGTTTCGGCACGGTTACCGCGTCGGCATTCGACCTCGATAATCCCGTCGTGGTCGAATGGGAGCACGCCACCGAAATGGCGCTGAACCTCGTCGATCTGCGGGACTTTTCCCTGTTGCGGTCATCGTCGGATTCCGAGGCGAGTAACGCCATTGGAATTTCAGTTTCGGAACTGCAGACGCAACTGGCCACGGCCATCGACCAGTACAAAGGCGTTGACCCAATCACGAATTTCACCGTTCTGGGGTTCTTGGTCGTCTATCTGATTGTCATCGGCCTGCTGGACTATTTTATCGTGCACCGAACTCTCCAGCGGCCCCATCTCACCTGGATGACATTGCCCGTCTGGTTGGTATTCGGGATTGTCTTCACGAGTGCTTACGGACGCTCGCATTCGAGCGCGGGAGACGAAGCCCGCCGCGTCACCTTGATTGATGTCGCCGGCGACACGGGCATCGTCCGAGTACACGACTGGCTCGCACTCTACAGTGCTCAGCCTCAGCGGCAGGATATTCGCGAATCGGTCGACGCTTCTTGGATCGGCGACAGCGACATGTCGCTGTCGTGGTCGGGCCTGCCGGAGTCGGGCTTTCGCGGCATGTTCCGGCAAGCGGGCCTCAGTTTTGGAGAGCCGTCGTATGAGTACGATCGGCAAACACAGGGGTTATCGGGATTCCCGCGATTGCCCAATGCCAGTCGCGTGCTTGAAGGACAAGCGATGCTGACCGCGCCGCAGCTTGTCGACTCGTCGCTGCGAGACGACGGCCTCGGCCAGCTTTCTGGAACATTCACCCATCATCTTCCTGAACCCATCACGGAGTGGTTCGTCGCCTACCGCAACACGGTCTATTATCCGACCGACGGCATGCCGATCCCTCCCGATGTCGAGTTTTCGACCACCAACTTCCCTCATCCGGTCATCAAGTATTTCCTGACGCGATCCGTCGCGCGGCGCAATGAATCAAACGACCGCGCCAATGCCGGTCTCACACTGACTGGTTACGACGCATCTTCCGACGCCGACATTGGTGAGATCCTTCGAATGATCAGTTTCCACGAGGCGGCCGACGGCAAGAACCACACGGGTCTCGACAATCGATTTCTCGCGCCGCTCGAGCTGACGCCGCTCCTCGATCTCAACCGGGCCGTTGTGTATGGCCGCATCGATCAGAATGTGGTCTCGATGCAGATCGACGGCGCTCCGGTTGAGGCCGATTCCATCACCTATGTCCGGCTCGTCATTCCTGTCGAGGGGCCCTGACGGCTCTTCATTCCGCAGCCAATTCCAGAACACGAACTCATGCCCGGCTCCCATCTCAGAATCGGACTGATTCTGTTCAGCATTTATCTCGTCATCTATGGCGGATTCGTGCTGCTCAATGCCTTCGCTCCTGATGTGATGAAGGCGACACCGATTCCCGGCGTTAATGTCGCGATCATCTACGGCTTCGCCCTGATCTTTCTGGCGTTCGGAATGGCGGTGATCTATGGAGTGGTCAGCCGAAAATCAGGCGTCGAGCGTTCGCAGTCAGGCACTCACCAGGAGCCAAAGCATTGATTTACACGCCGAGCGCGCTCGCTATCGCGGTCTTTCTGCTGTTCGTCGGCGTGACGCTGGGGATCAGTTTCCATTTCGGGAAACGGGCGAAGTCATCCGCGGGTTACTTCGCCGCGCATGGCCAAATCCCCTGGTTCGTGAACGGCATCGCCTTCGCCGGAGACTATCTGTCGGCTGCGTCGTTCCTCGGGATCTGTGGAATGATCGCCTTCTACGGCTACGACGGGTTTCTCTACTCCATCGGCTACCTCGCAGGCTGGATTGTCGCCCTGTTCGTGGTCGCCGAGCCGATGAAACGCTTGGGGAAGTTCACTTTCGCCGATGCGCTCGATGCAAGGTTTCAATCACGCGGAATCAAACTGGTGGTGGGCATCAGCACGCTCGCGGTGAGTTTGTTTTATCTCATCCCACAGATGGTGGGAGCCGGCGCGCTGGTCCGGCCGCTGTTGGGATTGCCGCATTGGGCGGGGGTCATGCTCGTCGGAACGACCGTGATCATCATCGTCGTCACGGCGGGGATGGTCTCGACGACGTGGGTGCAGTTCCTCAAGGGATCGCTACTGGTGGTGTTCAGCGCGGTGCTGACAGTCTTCATTTTGAACGATGGTTTCAAGGTGCAGGACGGCGGTGCCGACGGGTATCAATTCACCACGATTCATGTTGAAGACGATCAAACTCCCGAGGAGGCGCTCGCCGCGGCGGGGTATCAGCCGATCGAGTCGAGCGACAAATGGGAGGGCTTCCTCCGCACGACGCATGCTGAGTCGGGTCAGACAATCACGTTCAAATTCGACGACGAGTCGACACTCAGCGAAGCACAGACGTTGGCCGAGCGCGATGGCAAAACGATCATCAACGGTTTACCGTTGGGGACGGGAGAAGGCGAGACGCAACTGCATAATGTCGGCTGGCTCGCGTCGCTTCCCGAGGAGCAGGCTGAATCGGGGTCGCAAGGGCCTGTCGAATTCTTTCGTACGCTTGAAGGGAGCGAGGTCGTTCTCTGGTCAAATCAAGTGATCGACGAAGAAGCCGGCAAGACGACGGTCTACTTTCAATCAATCGTCGACGGCAGCGACATCTTGAGGCCCGGCCGACATCCGAGTTTCTCGGGCCTGCAAAGCGGCGGAGCGATCGACCGCATCAACTTCATTTCGCTGATGCTCGCGCTGTTCTGTGGAACCGCGTCGCTGCCGCACATTCTCATTCGCTACTACACAGTGAAGGACGAAGCCGCCGCCCGCAAAAGCACGATCGTGGGAATCGGAGCGATTGGCTTCTTTTACATCCTCACGCTCTACATGGGTCTGGGGGCGATGACCAGCGGTGCTCTCGACTTGACCGACAGCAACATGGCGGCCCCATTGTTGGCACAAAGCCATTCCAACTGGCTGTTCGCCGTCATTTCGGCCATCGCCTTCACCACGGTGCTCGGGACCGTGAGCGGCCTGATTCTCGCGTCGGCCGGCGCCGTAACGCACGACGTCATTTCCTCGGCGTTTCAGGTCGAGATGACCGACGGAGAGAAAGTCCGGGTCGCCAAGATCGCTTCGGTCGCCGTCGGAGGACTGGCGATTCTCCTGGGGATTCTGTTCCAGGGGATGAATGTCAACTACCTCGTCGGTTGGGCCTTCAGTGTGGCCGCCTCGGCGAACCTTCCGTCATTGGTGATGGTGCTCTTCTGGAAGGGTGTGACGAAACAGGGGATTATTTCCGCCGTCACTGTCGGGATGGTTTCGTCGCTGGCGTGGATATTGTTAAGCGCCGACACCATTCAGAAAGTCTATGGTTACTCCGGCCACGCGGGTTACGTCCCCTTCAGTCAGCCGGGACTCGTGACGATCCCCTTGGGCTTTTTGACCTTGGTGTGCGTCTCGCTGATGACGCGGAAGAATTCGTCTGTGGCGACAACGGCCTGAAACGCGTGTCGATGAAGGTGGTCCCATCGCATATGTGTTGCCGCCACAAGGTTAAGAATCCTCGATTCGAGCGAAACTTTCCGGCGTCCCGTGTGTTCGATGCGTGAGTCCGATGAAAACAAGACGCCACTTTCGATTGGCGTCTTGACCAAAGAACTTAACCAACTGACGATTCGGCATCGTATTCCAAATCGACAGCCTTCACCTTCTTGTCATGCTGTTCAAGTCTCACACGGTCACGCTCGCATTCGCGACTTGCTTCGATCGTGGTGGATGAATTGTCGTTTCTAATGGAGAAGCATTGGCCTGTGCCAGTGCTCACTGCGTGAGTTTGAGACACTGTGGCGATGATGTGTGGCTCCACATCGCCACTTGTGGAAAATCTGTCGACTCACATCGAAACAAATTGAATCAATGCTCGGTGAGAGGAAAGGAAAACTTCACGATGTCGGAAAAGTCGAGTATTCCAGAAGGAGTGGCAATACTAAGTATCCTGCTCGTGGGTATTAACATCCTCGGACTGTTCTGGATTTCGGCCAGTCTGTCTCGGATGGCAGTGAGTTTGCGATCTCTGGAGCCTGCCGCGTCCACGATCGTAGCTCCGGTGGATGTCCCATCGATTCCAGCAGGCGATTCCTCTCCGTATGTCAGCCCGTTTGTTGATGTGAGTCCTCGTGCGGGCCTTAAGGTGCAAGGGGTGGTTCATCCCAGCCTGTGCCTGCCCGAGCAGGTGAGCCTTCCCCCCGATGCGCTGGTCATCGGCGTCGAAGTGAATGGAGAGCCGCGGGCCTACGTTGTCGAAGCTTTTGAAGTGTTCGAGGTCGACGACCCGAATGATCTGTCGGTCCATGTCGTCAATGACGTCCTGGGGAACGAGCCGGTTTCCATCACGCATTGCAATCTCACACATTCGACGCGCGTGCTGACTCACCTTGTCGAACCCGGCGATCATGCGGAACCGCTCGATGTACGAGTTGGCGGCTGGGAGAACGGAATGCTGCTGGTCGTCGATAACGCCCTGTATTCCCATCACGCGACCGACGTGCCCCTGGTGGATGTGCCGTACTTGACCACAACCTGGGGGCACTGGCTGGCCGATCATCCCGACTCACTCGTCTATACCGGCCATCCCTGCGATTCGTGATTCTCGCGAGGGGCATTGAACGTACACAACGCTTTCGCGGGGTCGTATCCAAGGCATTTCCCGGCATCACTGCGATCTCAATTTGGATCGGCAGATTCCGCCGACGCCAACCGCGGTGTATACTCCACCTTCGATGCGATCGTCCTCGCCCATTGCGGAGTGGAAAACTGCACTGGAACCACCTGCGGGGAGTTGTTAGGTTTCGCTCCCCCACGGGCGTAACTTGCACATGACGGCGGCATCGCTTGCGGACAAACAGCACTTTTCAGCATACGGGATTTAGCAGCGTCATGACGGGATACACAGTCCACACGGGTTCCAACGAAAAGTTCTCGGAGAGTTGGGACAAGATTTTCAAAAAAAAGAAGTCCAAGGCGAAGGCTCCCGCGGAAGCAAAGAATTCGGCGGCGTCTTCAACCAGGAAGACCAAGAAAAAATAGTCCGACCGGCGTGGGGCGTTACCACGCGACGGGCGACTCATCGTTTTCGTTTCGACATCACCGGCCCAGAGCAAGGAAGCCTGCCGATGCCTCACGACTCATTCATCAACGAAGAATTCGACGAAGCCGACCTCTCCGCCGAACTGGAGGACGAGGCCCAGGATGACGAGTTCGAAGAAATCACCAGCGAAGAAGTCGATCGCGTCGTCGAAGCTCTCGATCAGTTGATCCAGTCGGTTGATAGCGAGAACATCCGCTGGTATCTCGAAGAGGCCGCCGGCAGCATTTTCTCGCTGATCTATGATGACGAACACGACGAGGTGTCCGACATCGACAGCGAGGCCGCCTGAGTTTCTCTCGCGATTGCATTGTCAAACAACGGAAGCGCTCACTGCTTCGAGCGGTTCGCGGGTGTTGTCGAACGATACAAATGGGATCGCGTCCAGGGTACGTCGCTGCGTGATGCCGGCAGGATCACCACCTGGAAGAGTTGTAGCCCCCCTGTCTCGAATGCTGTTACCGACGCGGCCAGATACATCCGCCACATGCGGATGAATGTCTCGTCATACATCTCGCGAATCGTCGGCACTGCCGCCTCGAAGCGTGCCAGCCAATGCTTAAGCGTCAACGCGTAATGCGGACGCAGGTTCTCGACGTCGTATACCGAGAAGTCGTGAGGCTCGAACACCTCCAGCATTTGCCGCAGTGACGGAGGTTGCGCACCGGGGAAAATGCGTTCCTCGATCCAGCGATTGAAACGCTGGTTGTAGTTCATGCCGATCGTGTGGATCAGGCCGCGACCGTTCGGCTCCAATGCGGAATGAATCACATCTCCCAACTGTCGGCAGTTTTCGGGACCGACATGTTCCAGCATGCCCACCGATACGAAGGCATCGCATGTTCCGGTGATGTTTCGCCAGTCGTCCTCGATGACTTCGACTCGATCGGACAGCCCTTCCTGCTGAGCGCGTTCGCGGGCATAGCGAACTTGTTCCCGGGAGACGTTATAAGCGCGGACACTCACTCCGTAATGCTTAGCCATGTGCAGGGCGAGAGCCCCCCAGCCGCAACCGGCTTCGATCACTCGCTCGCCGGGATTGAGCTGCAGCTTGCGACAGACGTGATCCATCTTCGCCACCTGAGCCGCTTCAAGAGATGTCTCGGGGGTCTCGAAGTAGGCGCAGGTGTAGACGAGTTGCTCATCGAGCCAGAGCCGATAGAAGTCGTTGCCGAGATCATAATGATGCGAGATGTTGTGTCTCGCTCGTCCCAGCGAACGCCCCTGCCACGCACGCCGGATAGCATTCGAGCCGGTCCAGCGCGTGCGGTACGAACGGTTGGCTTCCCGCATAAACTCGATCAAGTCACCGTCGAACGCAATGTCACCCTGCATGTAGCCTTCGAGCAGATAGTAGTCGGGAATTCGCACAAGATTCCACAAGGCACGCCGGTTGCCGATCCGCATGGTCTGCAGATGGTCGCGGTCGCAGCCGCGAATCTCGCTGCCATCCCAGAGCACCATGCGAATCGCGGGACCGCCCACCAGCTTCAGCAGCCGCGCGAGCAACGCTCTCTCGATGGCCCACGAACGCCCCTTCGCATTGCGCGGTTCGAGTCGCGCCGACTCGTCGACCGATTCCCGCGCGGCCGCCGCGCCTTTGTTAAGCGGTGTATCGCCCTCCGTACTTCGCACCCGAGTGATCTCCGTGTCACTCGAAAACACCATCGTGTCGTTGACCGTTGTGGCGGGGCGTTGCTCGGACATCGGTGTGACAATCTCCCTTGAGAATACATGGGGCGTGTCGACGCGACGAAGTGGCCTGTTATTATACGAGAGATTATGAAAGGATCGAGTATCCCGATGCAAGATTTCTGGTGTCCAAATGGACTCTTGTGATGTATTGATCGTCGGCGGCGGCCCGGGAGGATCCACCTGTGCCAAACTCCTCAGGCGAGCGGGGCTCGATGTCGTCATCATCGACAAGGCCGAGTTCCCTCGTGACAAGATCTGTGCGGGCTGGATCACTCCACAAGTCCTCGCCTCGCTGCAACTCGATGTCGAGGAGTACTCGAAAAACCGCACGTTGCAGCCCATCACCACATTCTGCACGAGTCTGCTCGGGCATCGACGCGCTGCCGTCGAATTCGATCATCCCATCAGCTACGGAATCCGCAGACGGGAGTTTGACGACTATCTGTTGAGGCAATCGGATGCGCGATTTCGGTTGGGTGAGGCAGTCAAGTCGATCGAGAGAATCTCGGCAGGTTGGGTGATTAACGGCGAGTTGAACGCCCCCATGCTCGTCGGTGCCGGCGGACACTTTTGTCCGGTGGCTCGCACCCTGCGAAAGAACACAAAGGTCGAACCTCCGTTGGTGACGGCCGTCGAAGCCGAGTTCCCGATCGATGGACTCGCGGACCATGTCGGGGCCGACGGTCTCGCGCCGCAGTTGTTCTTCTGCCAGGACTTGGGTGGCTACGGCTGGTGCGTTCGTAAAGGCGACTACCTCAACATCGGACTCGGCCGCATCGACTCGAAAGAAACGTCGGCCCAACTTCCGGGTCTGCTCGAACACTTGCAGCGCGCAGGAGACTTCACGGCCGAGGTGCCTCAGAAGTTTCATGGACACGCCTACTATCTCTACGATGGCTGTCGACTGCAGATCATCGATGATGCCCTCCTGCTGATTGGCGATGCCGCTGGCCTGTCGTATCCGCAGAGTGGCGAGGGGATCCGGCCGGCCGTCGAGTCGGGCATTCTGGCGGCACAGACGATTCTCGCCGCCAAGGGCCACTACGATGTCGAAAGTTTGAAGCCGTATCAACAGAAGATCGAAAAGCGATTCGGCAAGAAACACATCTCCCGCTCTGCCGGAGTTCTGTCGTGGTTTCCCGAGCGCTGGAAGACGGCTCTCATCAGCCGCCTCATCGGCAGCCCATGGTTCGCGCGCAAGGTCATCATCGAGCGCTGGTTCTTACACGCGCACCAACCGGCATTGCTGCCGTGAGATGCCCTGACCCTGGAGTGACACTTCTCGGTCTGCGCTTGATGCCAAAGGACTGATGGCACTCTGGAACGAGGGCTCGCTCGGCAAGGCGGAGCGGCGGATACCAAGGGCACAAAGTCTGGCGACATTCCGCACCCTAATCGTTGTCGCCGTTCTCGAACCGTTCGTCGTAGATCGGAGTGTCGGCCGGCAATTGGATGCGGTTCAAGTCGACAATGTCTCCATCGACAACCAGTTCGATGTAGTTCGTATTCATCCAGCGCACCCTTGGATTGTCAGCGTGAGGAATCGGTGCTTCGGGTGTGGCGGGATTCTCTCGTTGTCCTTCGGGAGGACAATGGACGATGACACCGGCCTTGTTGTCGTCACCGAGAAAGAAGTTCTCACCACGCATCAAGAAGACGGGGGCTCCTTCGCTCTTCACCTGCAAGATATGAGGCCAGGACTCTTCGAACTCTTCCCGGTTCTGAAAGCGGATCGCGAAGTGACGTTGTTCAATCGTCGGACCGATCAGCGTGCGGGATTGTTCGCGCAAAGACTCCATTTCCTCCGGCCAACTGTCGGGCCATATCCCGGTATCACAAACGTCGTAGAGCGCATAGGCACTGCAGCACAAAGTGATAACGCCGATCGCGGCAAACACAGCGGCCAGTTTCTTCATGGCGAATCCTTCGTACGATGACGCGGAGAGTCGTTGGGTTCTCTGGAGATATAACACATGGTGCCAGCCTGTCATTAGGGTTTTTCTTGGCGGCGAGCGTCAATGGATGCTCTCACTCCCTCGACAGCAGCATATTGTGAGTGGCTCCAAGCACGACTCATCGTGGTGTGTATCAGGTGCCGGACGGCAAGCTCATGTTCGCTGTCATTCATTGCGGCAACCGTCGTGTTAGCGATTGGTCTCGTTCTGCCAGAAAATGTCCAGCATCACCGGGCCGCGACGAGTGACTGTCCGTTCGAAAACGCCCGGCTTCGCGGCTCGGGTGCATTGCATCGCCATGCGGCATTCACGGTTGATTATCCAAGTGGAAACTCGTCAGTGGATCTTACGATCGTGATCTCAGAGTCTGAATCAAGAATGGAGACCAAGTCCTGATTGAGTTTGGCAATGACGCCTGAACGATCAATACGACGAAATCGCCGCCAATCCCAGTATCGACTTGGTTGAGTCCCAACGGTCACGCAGAGCGACAAAGGAATACCAGCCGGTTCCGAGCATGCGTCTTGCGGTGGCCCGCCGTGTTTGGCGTAAATAGCAGCCGCGGTTTCGTCGCTCTGCCGAGGGAACCCGTATACGCAGATCGCCATCCGGAATCCATCAATCTCGGCAGGAACGTACCAACCCCAATCCTCGCACACGACCGAAGGAACATTGTAGCCCTGTGCGGTGAGTTTGGTTTGAAGATATTCTGCCAGTGCTTTGCCGTAGATTCCATCGTTACAGAGTTCAGCAGATTCATGTTCCATCACGCAGAGATGGGGAGCGTCGATCTCGATGAACGGGTTGTCTACCAATGAATGACTGCCTTTGCCGCAGAACTTGTTTATCTCTCAACAATCCATATTGAGAATACCCGGCCCAGCGTCAGCGTCAATGGACATCAATCGGAGACATGCTCTAGTTCGTCGCGCGGCGCATCAGGTACCAGAGGACGGCGAACATGGCTCCGATGAGGACCAGCGACATCAGCCCGGCATTCACGAAGACCTGGCGAATGCGATCGATCGGTTGCAGGGCGACATCGCGACGTTCCTGAACGACGGCGACCCAGCCGGTCTTGCCCACAGGAGCGAATGCGGCCAGCCAGTCTCCCTGGTACACGGCATCTTGTTGACCCATCGGATCCTGATAGGTCTCGTCGTGTGTGCGCGCGACAAGATCGGCCGACTCCTTCACGTCAAACCGCAATTGCTCGCGGACTTCATGATCGTGCAGTTCGACGAGGTGATCGGTGAGCCAGGGATGGTCGAGCAGCATCGCGCGTTGCTCACGGGTGTCGACGAGCGCGAGAAACCGCGTGTGCGACATTCGCAGCGCCCGTTCTTCGTGCCGCACTTCCCATTGATTGAGCAAGTCGGCCAGATGCAGCGTACGCCCGAGAACGCCGACGACTTCGGTGTGCGCCGCATTCCACACCGGGACTGCGATCGCCACCATGAATTGCCCGGTGTTCTGACTGCGAAAGGGGATCGAGACTCCCGACACACGCCGTGGTTGTATCTCGGACAGATCGTCGTTGGGATTGAGTTCCCTGCCGAGATTGTGGAAGTAATCCCGCCAGGCGAAGTTGACGCCGATGGTATCGGTGGCCGGCGCGCGAAAGATCTGGGTGCCGAGTGAGTTGGTCAGGAAGAGACTTTCGTCAAGCGTGCGTCCTTCCGCCGGCAGTGACTGATCGGAGTCTGTCTTCCAGGTTTCGAGCATCGACGCGAGGGCTTCCGGCACCGAAGTCGCTTCAGGTTGGATGGCACTCAGGCTGGTCGCCAGTCGTTCCAATTCCAGCGCGCGGATGCGAAGTTCCTGGTCGACACTGCGCGCCAGAATGCGAGCCGAAACGACATCGCCCGCCAGCGATCGGCTGACCAACGTGTCGGTCGCCGCCTCGATCGCCTGAGGCACGACGATCCGAACGATCCAGAACATGGAGATGAGAAGCAGCAGCGGCCCTAGAAACCCGAGGAAGATGAGCGGACGTTGTTGCCGTGCCTGATCGCGACGTTGCAATTGTTCCAATACCAACTGCACGTTGCGAGTACGACGATTCGGCTCTCGTTCGAGGCAATCGTCGATAAGTTCCACGAGTCGGTGATCGACACCGGGAAAGCGATGATGCTCGTCAGGCCGATCCGAGTCCTTGATGATCTGCTGATAGACGCTCAGGCGGTCGTTCAAGGACTCCGCTTGCTTGATACGTTCGACGTTGTCGGGAGTATAGAGCGGCGGCTGCCCCGTGATCATTTCATAGAGCAGGGCACCCACTGCGTAGACATCCCAGCGAACATCGGGCGTGGCATCGAGAGCTGCCTGCTCGGGCGCCATGTAGAACAACGTGCCGAGCGCCGGCGATTGATCGCTCGTCATGCGGGACTGGCCGAAGTCGCTGATGCGGACATTGTCATTGGCATCGAGCAACACGTTTCCCGGCTTGAGGTCGCAATGGAGGATACCTCGTCCGTGTGCATGTACCAGGGCTCTGAGGATCGACTCCGTGATTCTGACCGCTTCGCTGACGGGAATGGCGTCGTCTCGCAATCGGTCCGCCAGAGAACCATGTTCGAGAAACTCCATCACGAAATAGGGAGGGTCGGCCTCCCAGCCGACATCGAGAAGTTCCACGATGTCGCGAGAGGTGTAGAGCGCGGCCAGTCGTTCGACCTCGCGGCTGAGAACCGACCAGTTCATTCCGCGGCGGCGGGTGTAGAACTTCACCGCGACCACCTTGCCCGTATTCACCGCGCGGGCCTGCCAGACCGTGCCGAACGAGCCTTCGCCCAGACACCGCAGCATTTCGTACCCCGGGGCGCGCAGCGGCGTGAGGTGCTGCCGACTGATTTGCCGAGACTGACTTTGCGCCGACTCGTCCTGATCTTGAGTGTCCGAGAGACCGTCCGTTGCCATTTCGATTCGATTCAGGATGACAGTTCCCCGCCGTCGGGCTCCGCATCTGATGTTGCGGCGTCTGTTTCCGCGGGATTCTCCGTCAACATCTTCGACCATCGCCGCGAGAGGTACTCAACGAGGCCTGGCGGATACGCGCCGTTGGGAAGTGACTGCAATGTTTCGAGGGCTGATTCCGTTTGATCGTTCATGCACTCGGAGACGGCCAGCCAATACCCGGCCGATGCCGTGAAATTGCCCGATGGATGAGGCGTCCCGCGCAGATAGATCTCCAAACCGGGGATCAACAGGTCGGGACGTCCCAACTCAAATTGACAGATTGCCGACCAGTATGTTGCCAGATCGACCGCCAGCCTGTTTTCAGATCGGGGATTCTGCTGATAGGAACTGCGCATCGGCAAGTATCCACGCATCGCGTCATCAAAGTCTGCCTGAATATGCATCGATCGGACATCTTGCAATGTTTGCGCGGCGGTCACTTGCGATTCGATGACCTCTTGAGTCTGTTCATTGAGTTGGCGTGTCCTCACGGTGGGTGATTTCAACCAGAATGACCTTTCGGCAAGCGTCTCTCCGTCCAGTCCGTTGCTGGCGTCATACGTGGCTGCCTGAACGAGAGGGTAGATCCAGACGCCGAAACTCGTTTCCACTCCGTCGAGTTGTTCGGCGGCGTCTTCGATCCGCTGTTCCAGCGGATCATCCCTGGATTCACTGGAACTCCAGCCATCGAACGTGACAAAACTGGGCTGACTGGTCAGCACCTGCTGCAAGGCCTCCATGCGAGGAGCGAATGTCGGATCGGCACCCACCACCAGCAGCTTGACGTTTCGTAACGCGTCAGAGGTCCAGGCATAAGGGGCATCGGTTGCGTCCAATTGACGAAAAACCGCGTCGTCTTCAAGGGCCTCGGTGAAAGTTGCTGCCATCATCGGAAGCGCGCCATCGTCGGATTCCGCGGACAGCGACGGAATCGGAAGTCCCAGGATCGGATCGAACAACAGAACTCCTTCATCGATGGCAACCCCCACTAATGGGTAACTGATTTCGTCGTCCGCAGGGACGATGACGAAACCATCGATGCGTATTTGTCGCAGCAACTCGACAAAGGCCCAGACGCGGTCTTCGCCTCTCCCCCGCCCCCACAACATCGCCTGATACGGAAACGTCGCCGGAAGTGATGCATCGTCGGCAACGACTTGCATGTTTCGCACAATGAAATAGAACGCGCGCGTGACTTTTTCGCGATCACCGCTCAGGCCGGTTGTCAGTGTCAGTCCCGCCAGGCGAAATGACAGCGCTGTCGCCAGATGTGCGACATCCTTGCGGGAAAACGTCTCGGCCATCGCGAGATTCGCGGCATCGTCACCCAATAGCGACTGCAAGGTGCTGAGGTTGGTTCCTCCAACGGTCGCGGCATCACCGGATCCGGGACCGTATTCCAACCACCAGCGGTTCAGTTCCTGGGCCGTCATCGACTCGTCGGCTTCGGAGCCGAGTCGCGACGGCTGAATCGAGTTTTCGACAAGTTGCTCAAGCAGTCGCCGCTCTTCCTGCTTGGCGACTTCTTCAGCGTCAACTTCCTCGGTCTCGTTGTCGCTGGAATCGGTCCTGGGACCAATCAACACGGGAACGACCATCATTGCCAGCAAGCCTGCTGCTGCAAGTACTGAATAGATCAACCATTTACGCCCCGGCGGGGTAGACGGCTCCTCCGCCTGGGGGAGGTTGGAAAAGAGGGATTCTGTCATTGTGGTAAAAACGCCAGCACATCGATGTCGGAATGATCGGAAAAAAATGCTGAAGTGAGATTATGCGAAGTGGCCGGTTCCGTCCAACCTGTGCAAGCGCGAGCGTCGGCAGTTTCTGCGGCGCCGTGTTCGCGAAATGCCGCAAGCAAGTCGACATAACGTGATGAATCTACAGACATTGCGTCAACAACTACAGCCTGATGGTCGTCCTGCTTTCGCTAGACACTTGTTGCAAAATTCAACTATCAATCCCGCCCCTCACTGCGGAAGCGTCCCTCGCGGCGTCCAATTCCCATCGACAGCATGTCTGCGATTCATCGAAAACAGCGTAACGAACGGCTGGGACTCATCATCCCGGTGTCACTGATTGTGGCACTGATGGTGGTGATCGCCCCCTTGCCCGCGTTCGTGCTCGACCTGCTGCTGGCCGTAAACATCACCCTCTCCGTTGTCATCTTGCTGACGGCTCTCAACGTCAAACAACCGCTCGAGTTCAGCGCGTTTCCCACGCTCCTCCTCGGAACCACGCTCTTCCGCCTGGTGCTGAACATCGCCACCACACGACTGATTCTGAGCCGGGCCGCCGAGGAAGGCGCAACGGCTGCCGGCGGCGTTGTCGCGGCCTTCAGCAGTTTCGTGACTGGCGGTTCGCCGGTGGTGGGACTGGTCTTATTTCTGATCCTGGTCGCCGTGCAGTTTCTGGTGATCACACAAGGGGCCGTGCGCGTGAGCGAAGTCTCCGCCCGGTTCATGCTCGACAGCCTCCCAGGCAAGCAAGCGGTCATCGACTCGGACGTTAACTCCGGACGCATCTCTCCAGAAGAGGCCGACCTGCGCCGCCAGAGACTGGACGAGGAAGCCGACTTCCATGGCTCAATGGATGGTGCCAGCAAATTCGTTCGCGGAGATGCCACGGCCGGCTTGATCATCACCGGCGTCAACCTCGTCGGCGGGCTGTCGATCGGACTGATGCAATACGGAATGACACTGCGTGAAGCGGCCGACGTCTATTCTCGACTGACCATCGGTGACGGCCTCGCCTCACAACTCCCCGCGCTGCTCATCTCCATCGCGGCCGGCTTGATCGTCACCAGAAAGTCCTCGGCGAGCGACCTTTCCACGGAAATGGTCGAGCAAGTGACCAGTCAGCGCATGCCCTTGTTGTTAACGGGTTGCTTGCTGATCCTGTTGTCGACAACAGGGCTGCCCATGGTGCCGTTGCTGTTGCTCGGCGGTGGCTGCCTGTGGCTCGGCTGGGATATCGGCAACCGCGTGCCTGCGTCGAGTTCAGTGTCGAACGATCCGGCGAAGAAGATCGTGGGACCAATCTCCACCGCGAATCATCCATCGAGGGGCGGCGAAACAGCGCCAGCCGTGACATCAACAGCTTTCGCGGTGCCAGACGTCGAAATGTTGACGCTCGAACTCGGAGTCGGACTCTTGAGGCTTGTCGACGTTTCTCGCGGCGGCCGGCTGATGGAAGAGATCTCCAAGTTGCGTCAAACAGTCCTCGACGAGTTGGGATTCGTCGTCCCCAAGATCCTCGTGCGTGACGCGGTGGAGCTCGACCCGAGAGAGTACCGAATCCGACTGCGTGACATTCCCGTGGCACAAGGCACGGCGTATCACGATGCCGTCATGGCATTCGACGAAGGGACTGCCGAGCGAACGCTCGACGGCATCGACACTCGACATCCCACGACCGGACTTGCGGCGAAATGGATTGATCCGTCAAAGATTGATGAAGCGCGCCGTGCGGGGCTGCGTGTCTTGAATCCGCAGCAAGTCATCGCCGAGCATCTTCACGACGTCATACGCCACCACGCCGCGGAACTGCTCACACGGGGACAGCTTTACGGACTGCTCGACCAATGCCGTGATGTCAATCGAAAGCTGGTTGAGGAGACGATCCCTGGAATTGTCTCCGTGCCCAGGTTGCATCAAGTGTTGCGAGGTTTGCTGAGCGAACAGGTTCCGATTCGCGATCTGCAGTCGGTCCTCGAATCGCTGTCGTTCACGCCTCCTGGCACATCACTCAGCCGTCAGATCGAGTCGGGCCGACGGGCATTGGCTCGCAGCATTTGCAAGCGATTCCGAAACTCTCAGTTTGAACTTCGGGCCTTCGTGCTTGGTCCCAACTGCGAAGGCGTTTTGCTCGACAGTCTTGATCCCATCGAAGGGGAACTGCGACTGCAGCCGGCGGAAATGACGCAGTTGCACTCCGAGTGTCACCGTCAGTTCGGACACTCATCCGGAGCATCGAATGCCGTGGTCCTCATGACGTCCGCGCCGATACGAGCGGCTTTGAGTCGCCTCATGGCCCAATGGTTCCCGGCAGTCAACGTTCTCAGTCGAGAGGAAGTGACGCGAGATACAAAGCTCGTTGTGACTGGCACAATCGGGTTGCACCTTCCGGCAGAGTCGTCCGACTTGTCACATCCGGTCGGCGCGACGATGGAGGCGGCCCATGAATAGGATCCAAGTCTTCCGCGCCGCATCGACTCACGAGGCGTTCGCACTGGTGCGCGAAGCACTCGGCGTCGACGCCATCATCCTGCGAACCCAGCGACGCAAAGTCGGTCGCTGGCCCTGGAAACGTCACACGCTCGTCGAAGTTGAGGCCGTCAGCGAGATGCCTCCTGGGCTCGAACTCTTCGGCGAAGAAAGCGAGGCCGCCCCCTTCGACACAGATCATCCTCGCGAGATGGAGGACTCGCAGCGAGGACGACAGCGGATCGCGCGGCTCGAACGCATGATCTCTCAACTGGCGACGGCGTCGACACATGATTCCGACGCCGTTCCGGCCGAACTCTTCCAGACCTTTGCCGATCTGCTCGATTCCGGTGTCGAACACTCCGACGCCAGAGACCTCATTATGTCTCAATCTCCGGATCGAGGCCCTGCTGTTGTCGGAAACGTGGCGCGAACCAACATCCGAGAAGCGATTCAATCATCGATGACGAGTTACGGCCCCATTCGATGCCGGAAAGGAGTGCCGCGTGTCGCGGCATTGGTGGGACCGACGGGCGTGGGGAAGACGACCACCATTGCGAAGCTGGCGTCGAACTTCCATCTCAAGGAAGGGGTCCGCACCGGAATGATCACGACCGACACGTTCCGCAGTGCCGCGGTCGATCAGTTGCGAACGTATTCCGACGCGCTGGGACTCCCGTTGGAAGTTGCCGGCAACGCCGACGAACTCCAGGCCGCGATGGCTCGATTGAGCGACCGCGAACTGATCCTGATCGATACAGCGGGAAGGTCGCCAAAAGACGAACCCAGACTCAACGAATTGCGGACGCTGCTGCGTGGTGGTCCCATCGACGAGATCCATCTTGTGTTCAGCCTGACAACCAGTCCGCGCACCTTGTCCGACCTCGCCGACCACTTCCGGCCCCTCGGGCCAACCGCATTATTGTTGACCAAGCTGGATGAAGCTCCCGGACCCGGGGCGGTCTATTCCGCATCGAGGCGTCTCGCCTGCCCTGTCAGCTATCTCACAACCGGCCAGGGAGTGCCGGATGATATTGAACTCCTGAATCCTAAACGTCTTGCCTGCGAACTCCTCCGCGATGAGCGGTTGGCGGAGTCGTGTAGTAGTTTCACCAGCCCAGCGGCAGAAGGATCCCCGACTTGAGAGTCTTTCTGTTCTTTCGATCAAGTTTCCAAGTTTAAGTTTCCCAATTCGATTCATCCCCATCCGTCCGAAAAGCCGATGAAACAGATATCCCATTTTCGAGGGCCCTTTGTGCTGCGCTCGTATTCAGAATTGTGTCCCTGCGTTCCGTGGGCCGTTCATCACTAACGCCATAACAAGTGCTGATCGTCAACCCGAGAGACACCATCGCAACGCCGACACGTCGGCACACCAGCTAGAGGTATTCGTTCATGGAAGAACAAGTGCAGCCCAAGATTGCTCCCGAGATTCTCCCTTACTGGGAAGCCTTTCAGGCCGATCAGACGGACCAGAATCTTCGCAATCGACTGATTGAATTCTATTTCCCACTGGTTCGATTCAACGCCGAACGCGTCTGGGCCAAGCTCCCGGATGGCGTCGACTTGAACGACCTCATCTCCGCCGGCGTGTTCGGACTGATGGACGCCATCGAAGCGTTCGACATGGAACGCGGCGTCAAATTCGAGACCTACTGCGTGCCGCGTATCCGCGGAGCCATGCTCGACGAGTTGCGCACGATGGACTGGGTGCCGCGTCTCGTTCGGAGCAAGGCCAGCAAGCTCGAAGCCGCGCGTCGTGAACTCGAAGCCGAACATGGGCGGCCTCCAGAAGATGCCGAACTCGCAGCCCGGTTGCAGCTCTCGCTTGAAGAATTCGACCGGATGAAGAGCGAGGCCAATACAGTCAATCTCGTTAGCCTCAACAAGAAATGGTACGAGACCGACAGCTACAAAGATGTCCGGGAAGTTGACATCGTCGAGGACTCGAAGGGTGAGGATCCCACCAACGGGATCCAGAAGCTCGACCTGATGAAGCTCGTCACCAAGGGCCTCAATCGCAACGAGCGGCTCATCATCATCCTGTACTACTACGAGGAACTCACGATGAAGGAGATCGGCACCACGCTCGGTCTCTCGGAATCGCGAGTCAGCCAGATGCACAGCAGCATCGTCACCAGGCTGAAAGAACAACTCCGACAGCGCCAGCCCGAGTTTGCGTGACTCGCGGCAACGTTCCGGACGAACTCACGAACAACTGCATCAGCCTCGGGCCTGGCTGGTGCAGTTTTTTGTTTCATTGCTCGCTCTCGACGCCTCGTGCATTCGACTCATTCACTCTCGACCAGCCCTTCGATCTGCTGTTCGATATGATCCAAGACCGCGGGCAAGTAGATGATGCTCGTGTAGTGACCACCGGGGAACTGAAAGTGATGATCGGCAGGCAAGTTCGCGGCTTCACACAGTCGTAGCGCATTCGCCAGTGGCACGACATCGTCGTAGGCGGCCGTATACTGCCACGTTCGCGCCGGGTCGAGACGTCCCGCTGTACGTGATGGCTCCGAGTGCCATAACAGTTCCCGCAGGCGATCATCGGTAAAGCCTGCCTCAGCCAGACGCTCGCGAAGCTTGGCCGTATCCTGCTGTCCCGACTGCAACATCGAGTACAGGTCGGCGCCGGCCAGAAAAATGAAGACGCTGTCGAAGCAGGTGTCCAAGCTCGCGGCGGTCGTCGTGACGAAGCCGCCGAGGCTCGTTCCCTGAATCGCGATGTGTGCCGGCAAGTCGGGAATCGCCGCGATCGCATCGCGGGCACGACGCACATCCGCGATCCCCTGCCGCATAGTTTGAAGTAGCTGTGCCTCATCAGGTCGGCGTCCACCCGCACGCCGCTCGCCGTAGTACGGCAGATGAATCATGAAGACATGAAACCCGCGAACTCGCAACCCGTCAGCGATCACGTGTCCGACCGTCATACCCGAACCCGATTCATGAATGACAAGGATCGAAGCCGTCGGCTCGACCCCTTCATGCGGCAAGTACCATTCCATCGAGACAAGGTCGTTCACGGCATCACCCGAGGGAATGGGAGAGGGGAACCGCACCAGCCGGTCGTAGTCACGATCAGGCGTTGCCTGCCAGGTGACTTCAAATTCGGCAGGCTCCCAAACGAACTGGCTCACGCATTGCTCGGCATCAGTCCAGTCGGCCGCGCCGTGTTCGGGAGCAAAGTTGAATGTATCGCGGGCATTACATTGGTAAACCATTCGCAAACCGTCGGCGACATCGTCGGCCGCAACTGGCATCATCGCAAACGGAGAGACGCTCAATACAAACAACAGAACGAAACGAATCAATGCGGGCATACGGTGGTCCTTGTTCCAAGCGATAGCGCATGATAGGGGCAAACTGTCCCTGTAGCATCTGTCGGCAAGGCCACCTGCGGAAACACGCCTCACCGGAATCACTCACGACGTTTCCGCGCCTTCGTTTCTGAAGTGCTGACCGGCGGGATCTACTACTGCGAATCGACGTACTCTGCCATCTCGTTGCACACGAGCAGAGCCATCGCGCCGCCGCGTGGGTCTTGGCCGAGGAGGGCGGGGCGGTCGTAGTAGGCGCGGAGCGATGTCTGCTTTCCGGTGCCGGCACAGACATCGACCAGATGGCCATCGGGACCGATGCGGGTCTTGATGGCGTTCCACGCACGCTGAATGACCGGGTCGAAGGTCACCGTATCGAGCCAGCCTTCTCGAACGCCGCGGAGCATCGCAAACGTGATCATGCAGGTGGCTGTGAACTCGCGATAGCTCTCGGGGTGATCGATCACCTGATGCCAGCAGCCCGTGTAATCCTGATGGGCCGCGAGTGCCGTCATGTGCTCGCGAAACGATGCAAGCAATTCGTCTCGACCGGGATGGTCTTCGGGCAAGTCGCTCAAACACATGGCGACTCCGATGGCGGGAAAGCCGTTGCCACGTCCCCAGGCCGACTCATCGAGCGGCGAGTGTCGATAGAGGCCGTCTTCACGCAAGTCGAGTTCACGCATGAACGCGAGATGCGTCAGGCACGCATCGTAATAGCGGGCTTCGCCCGTCAATGCGCCGACACCGGAGAGAATCGGTCCACCCATGAAGAGAGCATCACTCATCTCGTTGTGAAACGGCATGACGGAGTGAATGTTGCCATCGGCATCGAACGCGAGGTCGGCTGCCGCCCGAGCCAGTTCGATATACCGCGCCTGGCGATCACCCGTCGTGGCACGGGCCAGTTCCACAAAGACCAGATGACCAGAGACATCGCTGCCGTTCTCAAGCTTCGGTGTGCGATCACCGCTGTAGTAGGGAGCGACGATTTCTTCCACGGGATCGAGCCAGTTGTCTTCGCTGCCATGCGTCGAAGCAAGGTCACGTTGCCTGCCGATGACAGCGAGTGCTTCGATGTAGACGACGGCATTCAACTCCCTGCCGTAATGATCGAGCAGTTCTGCCACGATCTCTCGCGGTTGACGGTTCAGCCTCCGCTGGAGTTCCAGATGAGCGGCTGAGGGTTGCCAGTCGAGTTCATTGATTTCGATCAGTAGTTTCTGAAACGCGCTGAGCGCGTCATCGCTGATTCCGCGCCAGCGGACGGCCGGAATCAATCCGACATCGCACGCGGCCACGTTGGGCAACTGGGCGATCAATGTATCATCACGCGGAATCCGGGTGACATCGGCGAGCCGATCTGCCAGTAGCCCAAGCTGGTCAGAGGCGTCATCGACGATCTCCCAGCCGTTCTCGCTGCCAGCACGAAGTTCGATCACGAGATCGGGGGCATGCATGCCGATCCCGCGCCAGGCGTAGACGGCTTCTGGATTCGTTTCGTCGTGATAGGCAGCGCCTGTCGGCGGATACCCGTGCGTCACGTCTCCACCCCTGCGGTTGAGCGGACCAACATCATCGGCCAGCCCATCGGGATTGAGACAAGGAACAACGGTGAGGGAGAATCGCTCTCGGAACTCGGCCGCTTCGTCGCTGTTGCGAAACCATATGGCAATGTTGCGAGCGGCATCGACCGAAGCCTGAGATCCATCGGCACCAGCAATGAGCAGAACACGCGTCTTGCCGTCAGTGAGATCGAGATCCGCCGGGTCGACCTCACAGGCGATGGCGGTTCCATTGCGTGTGACGCCGATCGCCGATTCGATGGGATCACTGGCTGCACATTGACTCGGAAAGTTGGCGGTCAGGATGCCGAGCAGCAGGATCAAAGCTTGTTTGCACATCACGGATCACCTCGAAACAGGTGGCAATGGAGTCCTCAAGGGGACGAGACTCGACTCATTTCGATTTCGTCGGAACGTTTGATCTTGCGCTGCAGCCAGAGCACGGTCAATCCGATCGCGATGGTCGGTGGGCCTTCGCTGTACGTCCAACTCGGTGGCATGCCACTGGACAGATCGATTCCAAGGAGCAGCACGCCCATCGAAGCCAAGAGCATTCCCCACAGAGCGATGTAACCACGATATCGCCGAATGTCGAACGAAACGTAGAGCGTGATGATTCCATGCACCGCGTAGAAACTCGACAGCGAGCGGGCGAGATAGCTGACGATCGGTTCGTTTGGCAGTGTGCCGAGACCCATGTATTCGTGGCAGGCGTTCATCCACGAGTAGGGAAAGAAGACCGCAAAGATCGCCAGCAATGCGGAGACTCCCATGAACCGCATGATGACGATGATGGCGAGTTCGCTGCGACACATGGTCTTAGGGGTTCGTCACTTCTTGCAACTTGCCATCCAGTAACTCGAACTGCCGAGCAAAGCGATCGGCGAGTTCAGTGCTGTGGGTGACGCAGATGAGAATCGTCTCCGCCTCGCGGGCGACTTCGAGCAGCAGAGAGCCGATAACGTCGGCGGTCTTGCGATCGAGGTTGCCCGTCGGTTCATCGGCCAGCAGCAGTTGCGGTTTGTTCATCAATGCCCTGCAGACGGCGACGCGCTGGCGTTCGCCTCCCGACAACTGAGCCGGGCGATGATGCGTGCGATCCTTCAGTCCGACGCGTTCCAGGAGTTCCGATGCTCGACTTTCGGAGGTGACTGCCGAAGAAGACTTGCCGCCCGCTGCGATGGTCGGGATCAGCACATTCTCCAGCACGGTGCACTGCGGGAGAAGGTGATGGTCCTGAAAGACGAACCCGACCTGCTGATTGCGAAACCGGGCCTGGTCGACGGGATCGAGCATCCACGGCTGCTGGCCGTCAAGCACGACCGAACCCGACGTCGGTGGTTCGAGCAAGCCGACAATGTAGAGCAGCGTGCTCTTGCCGGAGCCTGACGGTCCCGTGACGACGATTGCATCGCCGGGAGCGGCCGACAGTGAGACGCCGTCAAGTACACGCAGCGTCCCGCCGGCCGTCGGGTACTCTTTGACGAGATGCTCAATCGACAGTCGGGCGCTGGTCGACATGTTTCTCCCGTGGAAGGCGATCGATCGGGGACGGCACCACGACGATCAGACGTGGGGCTCAGGAGTCGGACTTCGGCGTCTTGCTCTCCTTCGTGCCGGAGGAGGATTCCGTCGACTTCGACGCTTCCTTCGAAGCGCTGCTTCCCTCGGAAGACTTCGAATCGGCGGCGGCCGCCTTCTTGTAGGCGTCACTGCGGTAGTCGGTCTGATAGAACCCCGAGCCTCGAAAGACGATCGCGGCACCCGGCCCGATCACTCGTTTGGCGGACAGCTTGCCACACGAGGGACACTTCTTGATCGGGCTCGCCTTGATCGACTGGAACAGCTCCCATTCGTGTTCGCACTTGGCACAACGGTAGTCGTAGGTGGGCATGATGGATTCCCGAGACGTGAAGGGAGGGATGTTCAGTTGTTGGCTGGAGGTGGGCCGGTGGAGACAATGACCTTACTGGGGCGGATGACGCGATCGTGCAGTGTATACCCCCGCTCGACTTCAACAATCACACTCATCGGGGGATGGTCTGCTGAAGGCATTTGCGATATCGCCTCGTGAACATTCGGGTCGAACGGCTCGCCGACCGCGGCGATCGGCGCGACCTGCAACTTCTTGAGGATACCAATCGACTGCTGCAAAACCATCTCCACGCCTGCTTTGAGGTCAACCACCGAGTCGGACTTGTCGGCGGCATCGATTGCCCGCTGCAGGTTGTCGAGCACGGGGAGCAGTTCGCGGACGATGGGAAGCGGCGCGAACTTGCGATCTTCCTCACGCTCTTTCTGAACTCGCCGACGGTAGTTCTCCAGTTCCGCCTGGGTGCGCAGGAACCGGTCGTGGTTTGCCGCTGACTCGTTCAAAGCGGACTGCAGTTGTTCTTCGATCGTCGGCTCGCCGGCGTCAGACATCTGGCCTCCTTCGTCGTTGGGCGGACTCTCGGTGCCCTGTGAGGAATCAAACTCGTCAGTCGGCTGAGGATCAATAGGATTGGGATTCTTGGACATCGCGCGCTACTCTTCGGTCTCTCCCGTGAAGAACTTCCTGACTCGATCGAACCAGGATTTCTGATGAGGATGGACTTCGCTTTGTTCCCGCTCCGCGAGTTGCCGCAGAAGCGTTTCGTGTTCGGGCGAGAGTTTCTTGGGAACCATCACCTTCATCTCGACATGCAGGTCGCCATGCCGGCCTCCGCGCGGGTCGGGCATTCCCTTGGCACGCAGTCGAATGACCTCGCCGGGCTGTGTGCCGGGAGGAACTTCGAGCGTGTTCTTGCCGTTGATCAACGGGATTTCTACCGACGTTCCCAGCACCGCCTGGGTGTAACTGATCGGCACTTCGCACCAGAGATCCTTGCCATCTCTGCGGAATAGTCTGTGTTCGCGGACGTGGATTTCGACGTACAGGTCGCCGCGCGGGCCGCCGTTCGAGCCGGCTCCCCCTTCGCCACGCAAGACGAGTTGCATTCCGGTATCGACACCGGCAGGGACTCGCACTTCCAAGACGACTTCTTCGGATTCCTGTCCGGAGCCGCGGCACGTCGTGCAGCGCTCGCGAATGACCTGCCCTGCTCCTTTGCATGCGGGGCACGTCGTCTGCACGCGGAAGAAGCCCTGTGCCTGCACGACCTGGCCATGTCCACCACAGTAGTCGCAACCTTCGGCCTTGGAACCCGGTTCACAACCGCTCCCCGCACAACGCGCGCAGGACTTGGAACGCTCGATACGGACTTCCTTCACCGAGTCGGTGGCGACTTCGACAAGATCGACAACCAGACGTGTCTGCAGATGCGAGCCACGGGCCGGTCCCCCACCGGGGCCGCTACGACGCCTCCCTCCCCTCCGAACAGGCCGAAGCCTTCGAAGATGTCGCCAAACGCATCGAAGATGTCGCCGAGATCCGAGAAGCCTGCTCCCGCACCACGTCCGGCGGCACCCGTGACTCCGGCATGACCGAAACGATCGTAGCGGGCACGTTTGTCGGAGTCGCTCAAGACGGCGTACGCCTCGGCTGCCTCCTTGAAACTCTCAACCGCTTCGGAATCACCGGTGTTGCGATCGGGATGGTACTTGATCGCCAGCTTCTTATAAGCCTTCTTGATGTCCTCCAGCGTGGCTTGCTTCTCCACTCCGAGAACCTGGTAGTAGTCGCGCTTGTCGGCCATCGTGGGCATGTTAGGCAGGGCGCTGTGCTAAGGGGAGGCGATTCTGCGTTTGTTCGTGGCTCAATGACGGATGAACCGGGGATGCTCGAACAAAGGGCGAGCCACCGGGTGTGGCCGGTGGCTCGGGAAGACGATCATGCTGTCAATCAACCACTCGACCGGCGAATTTATCGCACGGCCCCTTCGACGGAGGGCTTACTGCCTCCCGAAAGGTCGTCGGTTCGTGTGACAAGCACTTGTGTGGTCAACATCAGCCCCGCAATGGAGGCGGCATTGCGGAGGGCGGTCTTCACCACTTTCGCGGGATCGATAATCCCCGCTTTGTACATGTCGACATACTCGCCCGTGTTGGCGTTGTATCCGATGTTGTCGCCCTTCTGCTTGACCTCGTCGGCCACAACGGCCCCGTCGGTGCCACAGTTCGAGGCGATCTGACGGATCGGGGCTTCGAGAGCACGAGCGACGATTTCGATGCCGATCTTTTCGTCTCCCTTGGCCTTCACTCCTCGGACCACCGGAATGCATCGCAGCAGCGCGACGCCGCCGCCAGGCAGGATGCCTTCTTCGACGGCAGCACGCGTCGCATGCAGGGCGTCTTCCATCCGGGCCTTGGTCTGCTTCATTTCAGCCTCGGTCGCCGCACCCACGGAGATGATTGCAACGCCGCCGGTGATTTTCGCCAGACGCTCCTGAAACTTCTCGCGATCGTATTCGCTGTCGGTCTCTTCGATGTGGCGGCGAATCTGAGCGACGCGCTTCTGAATGTCCTCGGTCTTACCGGCACCATCGATAATGGTACAGGCGTCCTTGGCGACCTCGACTCGCTTGCAGCGGCCGAGCATCGACAATTCGACACTCTCCAGCTTGATCCCGAGGTCTTCGCTGATGCAGGAGCCGCCGGTGAGAACCGCCATGTCCTGCAGCATCGCCTTGCGGCGATCACCGAAACCAGGAGCCTTGACGGCACACACCTGCAGCGTGCCGCGAAGTCTGTTGACCACGAGAGCTGTCAAGGCTTCGCTGTCGACATCTTCCGCGACCACCAGCAGCGGCTTGCCCGACTGAGCAACGCGTTCCAACAGCGGAATGAAATCCCGCAGGTTGGAAACCTTCTTTTCAAACAGCAGGATGTAGCAGTCTTCGAGGACGCACTTCATCTCGCCCGGCTCATTCACGAAGTAGGGGGAAATGTAGCCTTTGTCGAATTGCATCCCTTCGGTCAGCTCGAGCGTGGTGGCGTTCGACTTGCCTTCTTCCACGGTGATGACGCCATCGCGCCCGACCTTCTCCATTGCGTCGGCAATCAGTTCACCGATCGACTTATCGTTGTTGGCCGAGATCGCCCCGACATGTTCGATCTCTTTCTTGTCGGAGACTTCGCGAGCGATGCTCTCGAGATACTCGATCGCGGCATCGGCCGCCTTTTCGATTCCCCGGCGGACAATCGCGGGGTTGGCACCCAGCGAGATGCCTCGCAGTCCCTCTTCGTAAATGGCGCGAGCCAGCACGGTGGCGGTGGTGGTTCCGTCGCCGGCGATGTCGCTGGTTTTCGTTGCGACCTCGTTGACGAGCTTGGCACCCATGTGCTCATAGGGGTCTTCGAGTTCGACCTCCTTACTCACAGTCACGCCGTCCTTGGTGACGACGGGATTGCCGAAGCTCTTGTTGATGATCACGTTTCGCCCGGTGGGGCCCATCGTGGTCGCGACCGCCTTGGCCAACGTCCGCACCCCTTGTTGCAGCTTGAGCCGGGCGGGATCGTCGAAGAGAAGTTGTTTCGCCATGTCTCGTCGTTCTTTTAGGTAGAGTGAATTTCGGATTTGCTCCCGGCGCGACTCACCCCGGGAGCGAAATGATCTCGGAAACTAGCTGACAATCTTCGCCAGAATGTCGCTCTCGCGGAGGATCTTCACTTCGTCGCCATCGACTTCGATCTCGGTGCCACCGTACTTGCCGAACAGGACTTCGTCGCCCACTCCCACGGAGACGGCACAACGCTCACCGCTTTCGAGCAGCTTGCCTGGGCCGACCGCGACGACGCGACCGCGCTGGGGCTTTTCCTTGGCCGAGTCAGGCAGGACGATGCCCCCGGCAGTGGTCTCTTCGGCTTCGACAAGTTCGACAACAACACGGTCATCCAACGGCTTGATGGTCATTCGCGTTATCTCCTCAGGACTGTTTCAAATGAGAATGTGATTCAATGTGTCAACGTTCGCTGCGATAGCGGAGTGATCTAGAAGTCCATGCCACCCATGCCACCCATGCCACCCATGCCACCCATGCCACCCATGCCACCCATGCCACCCATGCCACCCATGCCCATATCGTGATGGTGGTCGTCATGATGGTCGTCGGATTCGTCCTTGGGCTCTTCAACGACGATGGCGTCGGTCGTCATCAACAGCGAGGCAACACTGGCAGCATTCTGCAGAGCACAGCGCACGACCTTGGCAGGATCGACAACGCCGGCCTCGAACATGTCGCCATACTCGTCGTTGAGGGCATCGTACCCGTAGTTGGCATCGTTCGACTTGCGAACATTGTTGGCCACGACGGAACCATCCTGGCCGGCGTTCGAGGCGATCATGCGGAGGGGCATCTCCAGCACTTGCTTGACGAGATGAACGCCGTGAGCCTCGTCCCCCTCGAGCTTCAGCTTGTCGAGACCCTTGCCGCAACGCAGCAGGGCGACGCCCCCGCCAGGGACGATGCCTTCTTCGATGGCCGCACGCGTGGCCGCCAAGGCGTCTTCCATCAGATCCTTGCGCTCCTTCATTTCCGTCTCGGTCGCCGCCCCGACGCTGATCTGCGCCACGCCGCCGGCGAGCTTCGCCAGCCGCTCCTGCAGCTTCTCGCGATCGTACTCGCTGTCGGTCTTTTCGATCTCTTGACGAATTTGAGCCGCCCGACCCTCGATGGCCGCCTTCGTTCCGCCCCCTTGAACGACGGTCGTATTGTCGGCCGAGATGCGAATCTTCTTCGCGGTACCGAGTTCCGCCAGCGTGATATTCTCGACCTTCTCACCCAGATCCTTAAACAGTGCCTTGCCTCCGGTGACAATGGCAAGATCCTGCAGCATCGCCTTGCGGCGATCGCCATAGCCGGGCGCCTTGACGGCACACACCTGAACGATCCCCCGCAGCTTGTTGACAACCAGCGTTGCCAAGGCCTCTCCCTCAATGTCTTCGGCAATGATGAGCAATGGCACACTGTTCTTTGACACTTGCTCAAGAAGGGGAACCAGGGTGCGAGCGCTTGAAATCTTTTCTTCGTGAATCAGGATCCGACAGTTGTCCAGTTCAACCGTCTGATTGTCTTCGTTGGTAACGAAGTGAGGCGACAGATAGCCGCGCTCGAACTGCATCCCTTCGACCAGTTCAACCTCGGTCTGCATTTGTCGACCTTCTTCGACGGTGATCACGCCATCCTTGCCGACCTTCATCAAGGCGTCGGCCAGAGTCTTGCCGATCTCCTTGTCGTTGTTGCCGGCGATACAGGCGACCATCTCGATGGCCTTGCGGTCGTTGGCCTGAACCGGCTTCGACAGCTTCCTGAGAGCCTCGACAACATTGTCGACAGCTTTCTGCACACCGCGCCCGAGCGAAATCGGGGCCGCTCCAGCGGCGATGAACTTGAGACCATGGCGATAAAGAGCCTCCGCAAGCACGGTCGCGGTGGTCGTGCCGTCGCCGGCAACGTCACCCGTCTTGGAAGCAGCTTCCTTCACCAGTTGCACACCGCAGTTCTGGTACTTGTCCTCAAGTTCGATGTCCTGGGCGACGGTCACACCGTCCTTGGTGATCTTGGGAGACCCCCAGCCCTTGTCGAGGACGGCATTTCTGCCACGTGGCCCCAGGGTACTTGAGACCGCTCGGGACAGTTTCGAAACACCTTCGAGCAGTTGTTTACGCGCGTCTTCGTCAAAACTCAGCAATTTCGCCACGATTGTTCCTCTGCCTGCAAATGGGAGTGGGACACACTCGTTGATGTCAGCGGGCACCAGGCCCGATTACCTGCAGCCGTGTAGAGCCTCCGCCGGTTCGGCAGAGAGCCACGACGCCCTTGAACAATTGCAATAGCCGTGCCACCGACAGAGCGTTCCTCGCAACACCCTGCAAATACAGCAATTAGAGTCACACGCAGTTGGCAACCCTTGCGAAGGTCTGCCATCGTGGCAGATTATACTTGGAGTCGCTTCTGTTCGTCCCGGTTTGACATCTGAAGGGCCAAGCGGCATCGTGGCCTCATTCAAGCGGTTGTGATCCCGCCATTGAATGCGGTTCGCCGATCGAATCCGTTTGGGTTCAATTGTCCAAACGCCTCCTCAGAAAGGGCACGCACCATGTCCACCAGCAAGAAGTCCGAACCCGGAATCGCTTCCGCAAGCAGCGCGGCGAAGGAACTCCTCACAGCCGCTCTCAAGGATCTCAAGGAGTCGGCATTAGCCGATGATGCGAAACTGGCATCAACCGATCGCGATCCCGCGGCAAGGCTCTTCTTCCCCAACGGCATCGAACTCATCTCGATCACCGTCAAAGTCGCGCCGGTCGAAATCGAGTTCAAGGTTGCCGGCGAGAAAGGGATCAAGGAAATGACGATGCTGTTGGATTCCGAGACGGCGCCCGAATCGATGAGCTAGGATGGCGATAGCAGGGTCATCGCAATTAGAGTCAGCGGAATTGCCATCTGGACTAAGGGATGGACAGACTCCTGAAACGATCGTGCGTGCTATTGATCGTCTGGGCATTCGCCGGTTGCCGCGGCGAATTTGTCGAGTACGATCCGAACGACTCTGCGTTCACCGGAACCGAAGCTCGCGACCGCATCGGCGAAACCCTGCCGGAATCGTCAACCGACTTCTATTTGTTTGACGGCGGAACTTTCAACGGTTCAATCAAGTATTTCGCGTTCACGTGCGCCACCGTCGATGATTGCTGGAAGGCAGTCGCAGCTCTCGGCGGCCCGAATCGCAATGAGTTCACTCCCTCGATTCGATCAGACTACGCGGTCAATACTCACGGACCGGCTTTCTATTCGCCCGAAATGCAGACCCCCTTGTGGGAGATCTCGGTAGACGTCGAAGGCTTTTCCTGGGAAATCGCACGAGACGATCGGCGCATGGAGTTCTGGGCGATTGACGTCGAAGCCAAGCGTGTCTTCTACCATCTCGAATCAGGCGGGTTCCCGACAGACCCTCCCGCCGAGGAGTTTCGACGGACAGCTGGTCAGCGCGATGAAAATGCGACCGATTGAATTCCTGGAATCGTTGCCTACTCGGCTTCGAACGCACCAAGGTCTCGGGGACTGTTCTCCGCACGCTCCTGCCAGCCGCGAGGAGCAGCGAACTCGAACGTCGGCAAGAACTCGTCGAGAACGTCGAGTTCCACGTCTCGGTCGCGGCAGGGGCTGTCAGGAGTGAGCGAAAAGTCTCCCCTGTCGGGATCGACGAATCCCGGAGACTCTCCCGTCCATTGATCGTCTATCGAAATCACCCGGCCATTCTCGGCGTCGTGACTGTCGCGCCAATCCTCCTTGATCCAATTCCCGGTCAGCCGCGCCGTTCCTGATTCATCCAGGATGGCGAAGTGATCGCCCGGCGCGGTCACATACAAGATGTTTCCCCGGACATCGGCAGACTGCGAATCGGTCGACAACCTGAGGAGCGTTGTCGTTCCCTCTCGATACGAGACCACTGTGTTCTGATAGAACCGCAATGCTCCAGAACGATACGACTCTTCGTTGCCGCTGTCGCCGCCGTAATGCACGATTTGATTGTTGTCGTTGCCATCGTATTCGACGAAGACATTTCCATAGACGTACGTGATTGCGTAGCGCGGATCGGCTCGAAGTGATGCACTATCTTCGCCGTCGACCAGGTCGAGTTGGCGATTGCCCCCTGCGATCCAGTTGTAACGGATGACGGTCCCTGCGGAGCGATCCTTCAGATTGTTCCCCCCGCAACCGGCGCGAAGGGGGCCGAAGCTGTTGAACTGATACGTGATGCCTGCCGCAGCTGTATAGGCATTGTGCTCGTAGTAGCTCCCTTCGATACCGTTGTCCCAGAGGACGCAAGACTCGATCAGCAGTTCCCGGCTGTCGGCGGCGGAGAAGAACCCGTTGCCGCAGTCGTGCATCATGCAGTTGCGGATGGTGATGTGCTCACCCTTCTCGACGAAGATGGCAGAGGCCGCCTCCTCGTACTCCGTCAGGCCATCCCGTCCGATGAAGAATCGCCCCGGTCGCGCTCCCCGGATGTCGAGATTCTCGATGACGATGTGGGCCGGCTCGCGGTCTTCGGGAACATTGGCTCCCCCGATCTTGATGACGCCCCGAGACTCGCTCCAGAAATTGAGTTGCCGAGGAGTGACGGCATTATCGCCGTCGATCACGGGGAGAATACCCTCGGCGTTCGGGACGCCGCGAATGACGATCGGCTCGTCTTCGGTCCCCTGGCAGCAGAGAACCCACTTGCTGCGATAGGGTTCGTCTCGCCAGTCAATCAGCACAACGTCGCCAGGCAGCAGGCGATCCCAGGGGACTTCGTTGGGAGTGGCAAGCGGGCGGTCAGGACCGACGCGGTATTCGTCGCACCGGACACTGGAGGGAAGTATCAGTATCCAAGTCGCAAGTATCAAACAGGTGAAAAGGAGCAAGTACCAACGTCGTGGAAGCCGGCGGCGAATCACCCAGCCGCTCATATGATCCTTGTTACCTGATCCTTGTTTGGCACTTGTCACTTGATATTTGCCACTCCCGCGCCAGCATCTACCGCGCACGGAAGATGATACGACCGCGTGTCAGATCGTAGGGTGAGATCTCGACTTTGACTTTGTCACCCGGCACGATACGGATGAAATTCTTACGCATTTTCCCCGCGACATGGGCCATCACGATGTGGCCGTTGTCCAACTCGACGCGAAACTGAGTGTTCGCGAGCGCTTCCACAACCGTCCCTTCCATGGGAATGGCCTCTTCTTTGGCCATAAAGTGTAATCTCCCCTCAAGGTTTGATAACCGGCACACCTGCGAGCGAGCATTCGATCGCGGAGCCAATGAAAAACTTCTATCCTCAGCCGACTGCCAGAATGGGGTGCGTCCCATGGCGGATACGCCCGCGACATTAAAGCCGAAGCGAGGAATTCTAACTGAATTCTCGCGACACAATGCGTGAAATGCAAGGGGGATTGCCGCGAAGCGGCGTCTCGCCCGGTCACCTTCAAGCCTGGTCGGACTGCCCAGTTTGTTGCCCGCCAACATGAACCGATGTGCCAACTGCAAAACCAATGACCACAATTGAACTCCCACCACCGCTGCATGTGCTCGCGGTCGGTGCTCATCCTGATGATGTCGAAATCGCCGTCGGAGGCACTCTGGCGACCCTCTCGAAGCTCGGCTATCGCTGCGGGATCGTCGATCTGACGGATGGCGAACCGACTCCTGAAAGCCCGGGGCCGGAAGTTCGTCTCCAGGAAGCGGTCGCCGCTGCTCAGGTTTTGGGCGTCGCCGTCCGAGAGATACTCGACCTGCCGAACCGCAGACTGTTTGACTCATTCGAGGCCCGCGTGGCGTTGGCGAAAGTCATCCGAAAATATCGTCCTTCGATCGTGATGGGCATTGCGGGGCGCACGCCTACGGCGTCTCCTGACCATTGGCAGGCGATGCAGATCACCGATGCGGGTGTCTTTTACTCCCGGCTGACGAAGTGGGATGACGAGTTCGAGAATCTGCCGGTGCATACCGTAAAGAAACAACTCTGGTATCCACTGGGGTTCAATCAGGGAGAAGTTCTGCGTCATGCCGGAAACTATTTCGTGCAGGACATTTCCAACGCACTGGATGCGAAGCTTACGGCGATTCGTTGCTACAAGACGCAGTTTCCTCCGCACAAAGAGCGCGTCTTTCATCTGGTCGAAAGCACCGCCAAGGTGTGGGGAATGCAGGCCGGCTTCACCGCCGGCGAAGTGCTGATTCCCGCCACAACGCTCGGCGTGAAGGACATGGTCAGTCTGCTTTGTCCGGAGTAATTCGCCTTTCGCTCCGCGAAAGGGCGAAGGCGCAATCGAATGCCTCCCTGTTGGCCATGCATGAATTGCATGGCACACGAATTCCACCAGCCAACGCACTTTCGCGGAGCGAAAGGCGGCTATGGCCGTGCGATCAACACCACGTCGGTTGTCTCGCCGGCAACGACGTCGATCGTCTTGGGCGCGGTTTCTTCGTCCGTCGAACCGGGATTCGGTCGGCCCTTCAGCGTGTAGCGACCCGGAGGGACATTGTCGAAGAAGTAGGAGCCGTCGGCGTCGACGGTGGCCGACCCGCCCCATGATCCCACGACGCTCCCCCCTTCCGGCTCGATCTCCACCAGGTAGTCGCCCGTGCTGGTGCGATCGGAAAAGTCGACGACGACCTGCAGGCTTCCGGATTGATGAAGTGTGATGCGCACCTCGCCCGTGCCGACTTCAAATGGATCGGGAAGTCCGACATGGACGTATCCATCGAGATAGGCCCAGGGATTGAACGTCCCTCCCTCGGCAACGATGGCCGAGAATCGCCCTTGGTCGTCGGTCATCAGGTTGTCGAGTCCCTGACCGCCATACGGCTCGCCAGCCGAGTCGGTCATGTCTCCCAATCGAACTCTGGCCCCCGCCAAAGGTTCACCTTCCGAATTGACGACCACGCCTTTGATCTCGACCGCCGGTGCCAGTTTTCCAGAGTACGGATGCCAACCCGGCTCGTCGTCGAACTGACCGTAACCGATGGTTCGCGAGACAAAGCCTGCCTTGCTGACGACGATCTGATACCACCCTGCGGGGGTCGATGTCAGCACCCAATGCCCATCGGCGTCGGTCTCGACGTTTGCGGCGGCGGTGTAGACGTAGCCCCCTGCCTCTTGCGGCTCGATGAGTTCCAATGTGACAGTGGCCTCCGGCAGCCCGGCATTGGTACCGACTTCGAGAATGGTCCCTTCAAGTACGACGCCGTCGGCTGTGGTGAATCCATGACCGGCGAGCGTCTGATCGACGACTTCTATTCCTTCGGGCACGACGATGGCTGACCAGTCGAGACCGCGTCCGGTGTAGACATCGATTTGAGGCGGAGGGACTTCGGCGTTCTCTCCGACCGACCACCCGCGTTGAATTTCAAATCGTTCAGGTGTCCAGACGGTGAAGGTCCAGTCCATCGGATGCTCATTGGTGTCATCCCCGATCGACAGCCAGAAGCTTTCGGCGGTGCCGTCATGAACGACGAGGCGACGCCCGGGAGCCTCGATTTGTGCGAAAGCATCGATCATTCGCTGCAAGTCGTCGGCGTCACCTTTGTATTCGCCATGCCATTCGCCGCCGCCAAACGGTGGGCCTTCCCAGTAGGCAATGCGTGTGCGATCGTTGAATACGGCGGCCGCTCCCTTGAACCAGCCGGGATCGTCGAGGGGGACATTTCCCGCGCCACCTGTAATCAATGCAAACGCCTGTTGAGTGAGGAGAAATGCGAGCAGACCGCCGCAGAATCCAAAAGCTGTCGCCGAACGGGAACGTGTCATGTGATCCCTCATTTTTGATGCGGAGTTTCAAAGCCAACAGGATGACGAATCGCCGGCCGATTTCTTAGAAGTGGTTGCAAAACCGGTTTGGCAGGGCGACGCTCTTGCCGGTTTTGAAACTGCTTCTAGAGACTTCCCTAGCTACGGACTCGCCTGCTGAAGTTCTTCCGTTAATCCCGCCAGCAGCAGCGACTCGGCCTGTTGCAGCCATTTCCGCAGGTTCTCGGCGTCATCGAGGTCAATGCCTCCCTCGGTCAAGGCTACTCCGGCCCTGGCGGCCAACGGCTGAAGGTGGTCGGCCAGCGCCACGACGTCGGCATCCGGCTTCTCGCGCCACTCAGTCACATCATTCAACAATTCCGAAAGCAAGCTGTGTTCTGCGTGCAATCGTTCGAGATCGAGTGGCGGGAGCGTGGCGACTTCGACATGCTCGATCCACAGATCATCGAGATTGTTGGCCGCCATGCGGATGAGATGCACCGCCTCGGCATATCCTGCCGGCGAAGCGAGTTTGCCGTGCAGCGGCGTCGATCCCATTAACGTCACACGCACGGCGACGAGGCGAGGGGCATGCCGTTCGACGAGTTGATTGAGTTGCCGTTGAACACTCGTGGAGATGTCGAACGTGTCGGTCGTACCCTCGAGGTCGACCTCAATCGCGGCCCAGCGCAGGACGTCGGTTTCGTGAAACTGCTCGGTGATGTTGCCGCGTTCATCGACGGTGCAGACGACGCACCCCTTGGCACCGGTCTCGTTGATGTGCCGGCCTTGAGGGCAACCACAATAGACGATGCGTGGCTGCTGGCGTACTTGCCGATACGTGTGAATGTGCCCCAGAGCCCAGTAGTCGTATCCTTTGTCCGCGAGCACTTTCTCACTCGTCGGAGCATACGCATCGTGTCGAGGGTCGCCGCCGAGACTCGTATGCAGGATGCCGATGTTGAAGAGTCCGGGGATCGCTTGCGGATAGTCGATCGCGAGATCGACATTGATCTCGCGCTCGGCGAAGCCACGACCGTGAAGGGCGACGCCGAGCTTGTCGAGTTGCCGCGTGCCGGCGGCCTCAACCGGAAACTCGTGAACATTGTCGGGCCAGGTGATGGTCTGCCGACTCTCGGACATCGCATCGTGGTTGCCGCGAATCAGGAAAACTTCGATTCCTGACTTCTGCAGATGACGAAACTGCTTTGCCGCCCAGAGCGCCGTCTGTTGATTGGTCCACTGACCGTCGAACAGGTCGCCGGCAATGATCACAAAATCGACGGCCTCGTCGATCGCCAGCGACACGATGTTCTCGAACGCGTCGCGGGTCGATTGCCGAATGCGTTCCGCCGGGCAGCCTTCATACTGCTCCAAGCCCCGTAAAGGGCTGTCGAGATGACAGTCGGCTGTGTGAAGAAACTTCATTGGCAAAGAGGCCGTCGACGTTGTCGGATTAGTGAGTGGACAGTTTGACGGACGTGGTGCTGCCAGTTCAAGGAATCGTCGAAGCGTGCTTCCCTCTTTCCCACCTTTTTCCCCGCCACGACGCTGCGTCCGGAAACGGAGTCGGTCGCGGGAGAGTAAGGGATCAAAGTGACTATCCATTTTCTAAACACCGCCATTGAGCGGACAAACCATTGCTTGGACTGCTTGTCGGCGACGTTTCACTCCGCATGACGGCGTGCTATCATTCCGGGAGTGACAGGTTCTCGGATTCTTTTGGGGTCCGGGTGAAAAGGGAAGCCGGTGGGATTCCGGCGCAGGGCCGCTGCTGTGATCGGCGAGAGTTCCCTCCCATCGACCACTGCGAGAAATGTCTCGCGGGAAGGTTGGCGGGGACTCGCAGTAGGAGTTGCAGAACTTTGTAGCACGGCCTTCCCAGGCCGTACGGGCTAGGAAGCTCGTGCTACGGTCGTTTTGAAACTGCTTCTTGTCAGCCGTCAGCCAGAAGACCTGCCTGTCGACACGACCCACAAGGCCTCGGTTCCAGGCGACGATGGGGAGACGGCACCCGCAGCCGTCGGCCCTGCTCGCGCTGATGATCGAGGAGACATAATCCTCTCAGCATCGGCAATGACAATGGACGACACACCCAAGCCATCCTCCACTCATCCCAACCCCAGACTCCGCATCGAGTTTCTGGCATTGCTGGTGTTGATGGCCGACGCATCGAGGCTGCTGCCTCATCCGCCGAACTTCGCCCCGATCGGAGCGATGGCCCTCTTTGGAGGAGCGGCGATCATGTCGCGTTTCTCGGCCTTTGCTGTTCCCTTCGCGGCGATGGTCTTGAGCGACCTGGCAATCGGTTTCCATCCGGCGATGCCCGTCGTCTATGCCTGCTTCGCCTTCTACGTCGTACTGGGCTTCTGGCTGCGATCGCGGAAGACCGCCCTCAACATTGCGGGGACCGCGCTGTTTGGTGCCGTTGTCTTCTTTGTTGTGACAAACTTCGCCAACTGGATGATGTACTCGCAGGCCCCGTACAACACATACACGCGCGACTTCGCGGGACTTGTGAACTGTTTCGTGATGGCGATCCCCTTCTTCGGCAACACACTCGCAGGAGACGCCGTCTACTGCACGATCCTCTTCGGAGCGTTGGCCCTGGCCGAGTCGAAGTTCCCGGCGCTGCGTGCCGAACCGCGGATGCAACCGGTGTCGGTGTAAGCGTCGAAGTTCTGTTGGATCGCGTGAGACGGGGGAGCGTGTCGGCAGAGCCGTCGAGCCGCTACGCCCTGACTCCACGGTTCAGCGTGGTGCGTATCCGGCAACCCAGCCTGCACTTTTGACGCCGTGAACTTCCAGTTCTCGACGCGCACGAGACCACCACTGCGGTGGAAAGATTGAACTTCGTGCAGCGATGGGCGATGCTATGCCGAATCCATCGACTCGCGTCTGATTCGGGCGATTCCTCGGTCACTCACCGTTCCTGCCGGCTGCCCAGCATGGCCAGCGTCGGCGGATGAAAGAGTCGTCGCAACTTGGCGAGGCCAGACACCATGCACAAAGTCGCCTGCGACATCTGCGGCCAGGATTACAACGTCCTCCCCGAACGCATGGGAGATTGGCTCCCTTGCAAGATGTGTCAGTGCCAGTTCGAGGTCGCCCCACACAACTTCGTCGATGAAGACGATGTGCCGAAGGTGTCGTGGAGCGAATGGTGGGAGAGTGATCCGCTCGTCCTCACGCGGCGCATCATTCGCGGCATCCTGATTGTGGCCGTGATGGGCTGGCTGACATCGCTGTTCTTCATCGAGCCGCCGGCACGGGTCTCGTTCCCGCTGGGAGAGTTGCGTCCGATCAACTTGCAGGCGGAGGGGCGGATCTGATGCCCAAGCTCCCCCGTCTCCCCTGGACTCCGGCAGGGCAATTGCCCAACAAAGTCCAGCAGCGCATTCTCAAGGCCGTCGACTGCGAGGTTGAACCGATCCAGGTGCCGGGTACGTACACGTTCGGATTGATGCTCGTCGCTCTGGCCATGCTTCTCGTGCCGCTGCTCTATGTCGGCGTGATCGCGGTCATCGGTCATGCTCTCTACTGGCACGCGATCTACAACCAGCGGTTGTTTGTAACGATATCTCCGTTTCTGGCCGCGCCGCTCTATGTGCTTCCGCTGATCGTCGGCGGCATGGTGCTGATCTTTCTGATCAAACCCATCTTCGGCGGCCTACAACGCCGGTCGAAGCCGCAGCAACTTAGTCGCGAGGACGAACCATTTCTCTATGCCTATGTCGATGCGATCTGCGAAGCGGTCCAGGCCCGTCGGCCGAAGTCGATTCGCGTCGATCTGAACGCCAACGCGTCCGCCGGCTTTCGCGGTGGGATTTTCAGCGTGCTCACGGGCAATCTCGTGCTGGTCATCGGCCTGCCGCTCGTCGCCGGCATGAGCGTGCGACAAGTCTCGGGCATTCTGGCTCACGAGTTCGGCCACTTCACGCAGAGTACGGGGATGCGGCTGAACTACTTTGTGCGCGTCTCGAACATGTGGCTGGAACGCGTCATCCTTGGGCGCGGCCGGCTGGACGATTGGCTCGACGACCGATGTGATGGTTGGGACTTGTCGGCCATCCTGTTTCGCATTGTTCGCGCCAACATTTGGCTGGCGAAGTTTCTGCTGCTGGAGATTCTGTTCTTCGCGCACGCCATTAGTTGCTACCTCACGCGGGAAATGGAATACGACGCCGACCAGTACGAAGCTCGGCTGGTGGGCGTGGAGACGTTCGTCAAGAACACGCGTCAACTGCCCCTTCTGGGACTGGCCACGTCGATGGCGCATTCCGACCTGGGCCAGTTCTACGACGAAGGGCGACTGGCCGACAACTTCCCCGCCCTCATTCTGTCGAACGTTAAGCGTGTGCCGCCAAAGATCGTGGAGGAGGTTCGCAAGAGGATTCGCGAACACGAAACAGGAATGTTCGACACGCATCCGTCCGACCGCGACCGCGTGGCCAACGTCTGGGAACTTGACCGTAAGGGGGCAATGCAGATTCCTGGCCCGCGCAGCGACTATCCCGCGCGCGTGCTGTTCGACGATTTCGACAAGCTCTGCCGAGAGTCTTCGGTCGAGTACTTCCAGGAAGCGCTCGGAGAGCGATTCAAGAAGTCGGAGATTCATCCAATCGGCGACCTGCTTGAACGCCGGGAGAAAGAGGATCTCGCTCAGAAGGCGCTCGATCGCTACTTTCAGACGCGTGTGCCGATCATGCAGCCGTTGCAGGTGCCTGAAGACGCCGACGAGGCTCCAGCGAATCCCAAAGAGTGCCTGCAGCGAGTGCGTGATTGCCGCGAGGAAATGTTGAAGCATGTCGAAAGCTACAAGGTGCTCGCAAAGCGCTTTCTGAGGGCCGAACAGACAATCGTGCAGACGAACGAAGCCCTCGCGCTGATGGACGTGGGGATTCGTGTCAAGCGTGGCACGTTTGGACTGCGACTCGGGACACAGAAAGAGGCGAAGGAGAAATTTAAACGGGGTCGTCCCGCCATGCAGAATCTGGCGACGAGCATGATGACGTTCGAGTCGGCCGCCTCCGATCGACTGACGGCCGCGTTGCAACTGCTCCATCTGCCTCAGATTCAACAGCGGATCGAAAACGGCGACGGGTTGTGTTTCGAAACGCGACAAGTCGTGCCCGACCTCAGGTTCATCAGCGATCTCATGCCCGAGATGCCGACGATGTTCATCATGTATCGCCGCATTATGGTGTTGCTCATCCATAGCAAGGGGCAACAAAACAACCACGCCTTCATCGAGACGGCCATCAAGCAGATGGAGCGTCTACACGACCGTCTGCAGTCGGTGCAGAGTCGACTCCACGGCAAATATTATCCGCTCGACCATCATCAGGCCGACCTGACACTCGAACAGTACGCACTGCCCCATCTTCCCGACAAACACGCTCCCGGCCATTTGACGTTTGTCGCGGGCGAACTCTTCGAACGGCTCGCGGGCCTGCAAGTCCGCCTCTTCGCCCGCCTGGCCTACGCCGCCGAACAAGTCGAACAGGCTGTCGGCCTCGACCCACTGCCGGAACCGAATCTGGATGGGGAAGATGAAGAGACGCGATGAGGCAGTTTGTGAGCATGCTGGGCCAGTCATTCACCCAGCATTCAATCGTTTCTTATTTGTGCTGACGTCTTCGCCGCTTCGTACTCTTCCATCGTATTCAGATTCCGCAACGAATCGAGCTCCGGATCGATCGTTCGCAGTTCGTTCACATCGACGCGCCGCGTGAGGGACTGATCGATGAGCGACAGAGGGCGTCGGGTGCCGGCATCGAGTAGTGCGCGTGCCTGCGCGGCCAGTTGCGTGCGGTAGACGCCGGCCAGAGGATGGACGAACCCCTCTTCTTGCGCCACGGCAATCTCGTGATCAGAAAGCCGATCGACCAGTGCACGCACAAACTCCGGCTTGAGCAACGGCACGTCGCACGACGAGACATACGCCGCGTCGACGATCCCCTCCAGACATGCGAGCCCGCAGGCGATGCCTCGCAATGGTCCCTCTTGAGGTCGATCGTCACGTGTAATCAACACGCCCTCCGGCAGCGTCGGCAACTCCTGATCGGGAGCCGCCACCACGACGATCGGCTGCACGACTTCCGACAGAATCCGCACGATGCGGGGGAGCATCAATTCGCCGTCAAACGGGAGCGACAGTTTCGGCCGCCCCATGCGCGTGCTTTGCCCGCCGCACAAGACGATGCCGCCGATGCGCAAGGTTTCGGGGCGATCGACGCCAGCGTGAGGTGTTGGTGGAGGAGTGGTCATACCAGGGATCATAATCACTCTCGCTCCGCTGCTGGCACTCCATCGCAACGAACACAGGTGTCGCGATGAAAGTCACTTGCCGAAACGGCGCCGATCGTCGAATGTGACAGCATGCGAACCCCTCATGCCATCATTCTCGCGCTGACCCTGCTGACGAGCGGCTGCGGCGATCCCGCCGAACAGGCGGACGTCGATGCCTCATCCACCACTGCCGCCGCGCCGCCGATCGAGTCGACGTGGGACGACCAGCTCGCGGCCATTCGTGATGGCGTGACAACTCGCATCGCCATCGCACAACAGACCATCTCCCGCGAGCAATGGCAGCAGATTGCTGAAGGTTGCGAATCGCTGGAGCGACTGGAGATCGACGACGCCGACATCACCGATGCCGACCTCGAACTGCTGAGTGGGTTCCCACAGCTCAGCCAGCTCAAACTTGGATGCGAAGTCGGTGACGTCGGGATGACGCACATCGCCGGCGCCCAATCACTCGAATTCCTCAATCTTCCGGAGGGACGCTTTCACGACGAGTCGCTCGCCCTGCTGAGTCAGTTGCCGCGACTGAAGCAGTTGCGGTTTCACAGTCCAAACGTCACCGACGCCGGCATGCAGTCCATCGCCGGCCTGCCGTCGCTGCGCTATCTGCACCTCATCGCATGCCCCATCACGGCCGATGGCCTCGCCCATCTGCACGGCATGAGCGAACTGCAGTCGTTCTATCTCGACGGCAGCGACATCGACGACGCAGCGATCTACGAACTGATCGAGGCCCTGCCGACACTCCACTTCCACCGCGACCAATTGCACCTGCCGAATGATCCCCACGGACACGACCACTCGTCGCCGTGAACCGCAACCCGATGAGTCAATGACAACGAAACCCAAGGATCTTCTCGAACCCTCAGACTACTCGAACTACCGCAACATTCGCGCGGTATCGAGGTTGTTTGTGTTTCTAGGAAGTATCCTGGTCATGGGTGGAGTGCTGGCCCCGCTCTTGGAGAATGAGAACTCGCAGGAAAAGATTCACCCCGCGTTTGCCGTTGGTATCGTGCTCGTGGGCCTGGCCGGCGCAATCGGCGGCATGGCGGCCCTGCGGCGGCAACCGACGGTGGGCATCGCTGGTAAAGGTAATGGCCACTCTCTACTTCTTCGTCTTCCCGCTCGGAACGATCCTGAGTTACGTCCTGCTCACGGGATTGCCCCGCTACCTCGACAGCATGGAACAACTTCGGGCTGAGTAGCAGCACTCGAAATGCTGAAGCATATCTTGTTGGAAGCTGTCTGTAGGGAATGCCAGGGACGGCATTCCCTACAGAGGGGTGCGTTCGCGTGAGACGCGCAACCGCGACGGTAGGGGTAGAAATGTGAGTTCGTCCGGTGACGGTCCTGGAGGACAACGTGTCTTCAAGGCGTAGTCGGGCCGTGGCAGCCGGCGGGAGGGAGGCCTATTCCCTGCTCGTCGTCCAATGTGTGCGCACACGACAGAAGTTTCCACGGACCCGGCGCGTGAATAAGCCGCTGCGTCACTCAACACGAGCTCCCCCGTAGGGTCGATCGATCCAGGCGGGCGCTCTGCGCCCGTCTCTGGTTGTTGACTCCGATTCAGGCATCAGCCCGGATGCTCACCCCATTCGGGATGATTCTGGTCAGAGCGACGATCTCCGGTAGCAAGCGTATGAACTACCGGAACGGTCTTCTGAGAAGAGAATTGGGGGGCGAGGAGTCACAACCTCGTCTCTCATTTCTCGACTCTCAGCACTGTTCGCGCAACTGGAACGAGGCCGATGGTTCGTGCTCATCGAAACGCTCCACATTACCATTGAATCAAATGGCATCGATTTCCCACAATCAAATCGCGATGGAGTTGTTGGCTCCAAATCGTCCGCTGCAGCCACCTTCCTTTTCGCCGTGAACGCATCGTCGGTATCATTTCGGGGAATGACGACCAGCGACGACCAGCACTCTCCGACACAGCTTTACTGCCAGTCGACCGACGATGGCACGGTGACGCCCCATTGGGACGACACGCGCGAGGAGATTCTCCGCGGCTGCTTCGAGGTCGGATTGACGGTCGCCGACCGCTATGTGCTGCAAAGCGTGCTCGGTAACGGCTCAATGGGTCGGGTCTTTCTTGCCCGCGATCTGAGGCTCGATCGCCCGGTCGCCATCAAAGTGGTGTCGCATCGTCATCTGCGGACGGCCGAGTTCGACGCCATCTTTGAACGCGAAGCGAAGCTCGGCGCCAACCTCAATCACAAAGGGATCGCAGCGGTCTACGACTTCGGCTTTCACGAGAACTCGACCTACACAGTGTTCGAGTTCATCGCGGGCGAGACACTCCGCGCACTGTTGCGAAAGCGTGTTCGCATTCCGCTCGTCGAGACATTGCAGATCGTGCGCGACCTGAGCATCGCCCTCGACTTCGCCCATGCGCACGGCGTCGTGCATCGCGATTTGAAGCCCGAGAACATCTGCTACACCAAGGGGGGCGACTTCAAGATTCTCGACCTGGGCATCGCCCGCGACATCCGCCGTGAGGTCGAACAGGGCACCTATTCCGGAACGCCGGCCTATTCGTCTCCTGAGCAGGCGCAGTGCCGTCCTACTGATGGTCGATCCGATCAGTATTCACTCGGACTGATCGCGTTTGAAATGCTCACGGGGCGGATGGCGTTTCTCGACAACGACCCTCACAGCCTGTTGAAGCGTCAGGTGGAGGAGGCTCCGCCGCGACCTCGAGAGTTCCTTCCCGATCTTCCCGAACAGGCGGAGCGGGCGTTGTTGCGGGCCATACGAAAAGACCCTGACGACCGCTTCGCCACGTGCCAGGAGTTCGCCCGCGAGCTCGGTGGTGGCATCACCGCAGCCTCGCGCAAGCATGTTGTGCAGACTCCGGAGGAACATCGCATCGGGTTCTACATCGCGCATGCCGCCGAGGAATCGCTGTTCGCTCGACAACTGAGTGAAGAACTCGAACGTCACCACTACCGCTGCTGGTATTACGGCCGGAACGCGATTCCCGGCGTCCCGTTCGGAGGCCAGTCGCGTGAAGCGATCGAGCAGTCGCAGGCGATGATTCTGCTCTTATCACGAACGGCCATTCGCTCGCCCGACTTTGAACGCGAGATGCAGCATGCGCATCACATCGGCTGCCCGGTGTTGCCGTTGTTGATCGACATGTCGCGCGAAGAGTTCGAGAAGCTTCACCCCGCGTGGTGTCGCATGCTGGGTGCGTCTCCCTTCATGGAGTCTCGCCGTACAGGCCCACCGCGCGAGTTCTTCGATCGCATCGTTGCCGCAGCCGAGGCATTGGAAGTTCGAGTTGATGAAACACTTCGCGCGCCTGCGGGGCCATCGATGCCATCTTGCTCGGGTCAGATTTGGGCGACCGACGCCAATCAGATCGACATTGTCGACCTCGATCGCGTGCTGTTTCGCAACGGAACGATTGATGACTTTCTGAACCGCAAGCATCGGCACTTCATCTCGGCGACGAAGGGCTTTGGAAAAACGCTGCTCCTCACCTGCAAGCGGCAACTCCTGACCGAGGCCAGCCGATCAAACCAGCAGTCGCTGACGATGATCCCCGAAGGTCGGCCGTTTCTCGACTTCATGAGCGAGATGCGATCTCTCTCGTCGAAGTTCGAGCAGCCGTTATCGAATCTGTCGAACACCAAGCGACTGTGGAGCGCGGCATTGCGCATCTCGGCGATCTCGCATCATCCCTCAGTCATCGAAGAGCGCGAAGCCTCGGAGCTGGAAGAGTTTCCCGAACGTATACAGCGCTGGCTGCAGGGGGCGCGCATCCAGCCGACGGTGGTGTTTAAGGAACTCACATCGCTGCGCGTGAGCGAACTCAATCGATTGATCGACGAGACCGAGAACTTCCTCGACCAGAAGCTGCGGCAGATTCATGGCGGGTTGTGTTTCTTCGTCGACAAGGTCGATCAGGCGATTCGGCATCTCTCGCGTGAGGCGTGGATCGCGATACAGGCCGGATTGATCGAAGCGGCCTGGGAAATGATGAACGCCAACAGTCACGTTAAGGTCTACGCCTCGATTCGGCAGGAGGCCTTCTCCAACTATCAGTCCGACATCAAGTCGAATCTGTTCGCGGCCACGACCAACCTCGATTACTCCGAGGATGAACTGCAGGCCCTGATGGATCAGCTCGCACGGTGTTATGAAGGGTGCCGCACGTTCGCCGACTTTCTGGGCATCAACGTCGTGCGGCATGGTCGTCGGCCGGCACCGGAAGACAGCTTTCACTACGTCCGCCGACATACCTGCGGACGCCCCAGGGATCTGGTGGCGATGGCATCGGCCATTTCGTCGCGTCGGGCATCGCTCAACGAAAAACGTCTGCGAGAGATCGTATTGCAGACGAGTTCGACGGCACTCGTGTCGAACATCTTCGATGAAGTGCGTGTGTTTCTGAACTGTCTCGACGATCCCGATGCCCGCTTTCGTTTTCTATCGGACATTCCGTGCAACATTCTCGAGAAGTCGGACGCCGTACGCGTCTGCGAGGTCTTCAACGGACTCGAGCCCGGCTCACTGGAACACTTCGGCGAGGAGTCGAGTGACATCTATCACCCGTTTCGCGACCTGTACATCGCGGGCATGCTGGGGGTGATCGAGTACGATCCCGAACAGGGAATCACGCTGCAGCGATTTCGCAGGCCGCACGATCCTTTGTCGCGAAGGGCAGCGGAACTGCCCGATTCGCCGGTCTATCTGCTGCATCCGGCGCTCGACATTTTCATTCGGTCGCAGCACAACCGCACGCCGTTCCTGCAGTATCAGCATGTGCCGACGGGTGAGAACTTGTTGTGGGAGCCTCACTTCCCGGTGCTGATGCAGATTGAGAAGCATCTGCAGCATGTGGACGATCACGAGTTCGTCGACATGGCGCATCAACTGGTGAAGCGGATGCAGTCATTGCTCAACACTGGCACGACTCCCTTCGCCCGCATCGAGATCGAAACGAGTTCCGACTGGCTCGGACTGCAGCGCCGCCCGCGCAGCGAAGCCGGAGACGGTGCCCTGCTGTGGATGGAAGAGCTCCTCGGCCGGCTGTGATGAGAAGTAGGTCCCGTCTGCCGGACGGGACCTGGAATCGACAGTGGATCGCAAATGACGTCCCGATCGGCAAACGGAACGCATTCGCCGCTCAACAGGTTGCGGGCGAACGTGTTTACAGCAGCGGACCCAGCATGGCGATGCAGTTGTTCAGCAGGCGTCGCCGCAACGGCCACGCGGCCACCATCTCGGAGGTCACTGTATTCGATTTCGCAATGTACTGCTGTTGCAGTGTGCGCAGCTCGCCCGTCATCTTCGCGTCGAACAACAGGATGTTGTTCTCGTAATTGAGGTCGAAGCTGCGGCGGTCCATATTGGCCGAGCCGATCAGCGTGACGGTGCCGTCGATCGTAAACGTCTTCGCATGCAGCAGGCCGCCGACATATTCGTGAATCTTCACACCGGCCTCCAGCAGGTCGGCGTAGTAGCTGTGGCTGGCCGCTCCCACGATGAACGAGTCATTCCTGGCGGGCATCACAACTGTCGTGTCGACGCCGCGCCGGGCGGCGGCACAGAGCGCGTTCTGCATCGACTCATCAGGAACATAATACGGCGTGGTGATGACGATCTCACGCCGAGCCGTATACATCATCGATTCGAACATCTCGGGCATGGCCGAGTTTCTGACAGTCGGCCCAGTGCCGAAGGCCTGTGCAACGAAGCCTGCCGTCGGCGCAGGCAGGGGCGCGGTAAGTGTCGCGGTGAGATCCTCGTCGACGTATGTCATCCAGTCGCTGACGAACAGATGCTGATTCTGCCGCGCGATCGGTCCCTCGAAACGCATCACCGTATCGACCCACGGGGCGTACTTGGGCTTCACGCGAAACTCGGCGTCGGCACAGTTCTGACTGCCGCAATACGTGATGTCATCATCGATGACCACGATCTTGCGGTGATTGCGCAGATCGATTCGTCCTCGCAGCATACGACGGATCAGGTTCCCGATCGGAAGGGCGACCCCCAGACGCACGCCGGCCGCTTTCATATCGGACCAGTGCGGAGAATCGATCATCACTCGCGAACCGAGGTTGTCGGCCATGGCTCGACAGGTGACTCCGCGAGCCGCCGCGCGTTTCAGAGCCTCGACCACCCTGCATCCGTTGTTGTCGGTGAGCCAGATGTAGAACAGGAGATGGACATGTTCTTTCGCGTTGTCGATGTCGTTGACGATCGCTGCGATCGTTTCATCCGAGACCGAAAACAGTTTCGCCGTGTTGCCCCCGACGGTCGGGAAACCGCTGATTGAGTGAACCGTCCGAAAGAGATGCTCGTAGGTCTCGGGGATGGCGGCGGCGATCGGTTCGCCGTCGGCTTGAGTCGTCCCCGCGACACGCGGCAATTTCTCCAGAACTTCACGGGCGCGCGTCGAACGCCGTTTGCCGATATTGGTCTCACCGAACAGGATGTAAACGACGACTCCCAAGACGGGCACGACCGCGATCACGACGACCCACGCAATCCGCGATGCCGGCTCGCGATGCGGCCGCAAAATCGCCCGCGCGATGAACGACAGTTCGATGAGATGCAGACTGCTGTAAAAAACGAACGACCAGAACACTGTGATACCCAAAAAGAATGGAGGGAGTGCGAACTTGCTAGGACCGAGCAGAGTAGTCACTTGATCAGGCAGCCGTCACGTCTCATTCGAGTAGTTCCAGCCGCAGCGGGGGCATTCCTGTTGAGTCGGCTCCATGCGAGTGCCGCACTCCAGGCAATTGAGGATTTCGACAGCTTCTGGAATCTCGAGAGTTTCGGCTTCGACCCCGACGTGAGAGACGCAGTACTGAAAGAGACGGCCGCAGGTTTGACACATCAGCGAACGAACCGTGCCTTCCGTGGGAAACTTTCCCGTCCAGAAGCTGCGTTTGGCATCGGCAGGTGCATAGCGGTCGACGATGGCTTCGCCGACCGCGTAGCCGCTCCTGGGGGCATCGGCAATGACAGTCACTTCGCGGAGTTCACCGTCACAGTCGGGGCACTCGGTCGGAAGGTAGCTCGGCATGGCGTCCTCGTCGTGGATCGATCGCGACATGAGATTAGCTAAGACTGAACGGAGATAGAATTGCATCGCTTCGGTCGGAATTCTCACGAATTCCGCTACCATGCCCCCTGAATCCTGACCCCCGACTCCTGACCCCTGTTCCATCATGTCTATTCTCAAACTCGGCATCCCCGCAGGCAGCTTGCAGGAAGCCACCGCCGAACTCTTTCGTAAGGCGGGGTACAAGATCACCTTTTCCTCGCGGTCGTATTACCCATCGATCGACGATGATGAGATCGAGTGCCTCTTGATCCGTGCCCAGGAAATGGCTCGCTATGTCGAGCAGGGAATCCTCGATGCCGGCATCACCGGGCACGACTGGATCAAGGAGACCAATGCCGATGTGCATGAAGTGTGCGAGCTGGTCTTCTCGAAAGTCAGTCGGCGTCCTGTGCGGTGGGTGCTGTGCGTGCCGGAAGATTCTCCCATCAAGTCGGTAAAGGACTTGCAGGAAGCGCATCGCCACCGAAGCGGTCGGACTGACGAAATCGTTTCTGGCCGATCATGGCGTGACGGCCGACGTCGAGTTCTCGTGGGGAGCCACCGAAGTCAAGCCGCCACGACTGGCCGACGCGATTGTCGAAGTGACCGAGACCGGTTCCTCACTGCGAGCGAACAACCTGCGGATTGTCGCCGAAGTCATCCAGAGTACGACACGGCTCATCGCGAATCGCAAGGCTTACGAAGACAGCTGGAAACAGCAGAAGCTCGACAACATCGCCCTCATGCTGCAGTCGTGTCTGGCGGCGGAAGGGAAGGTCGGACTGATGATGAACGTTCACCGTCAAGATCTGGAAACAGTGCTCGGCCAACTTCCCGCATTACAGAAGCCGACCGTGTCGTCGCTCTCGGACCCCGACTGGGTGGCCCTCAATACGATTCTCGACGAATCGATCGTGCGGGCCATCATCCCCAAACTCAAAGAGGCCGGAGCAACGGGAATCGTCGAGTTTCCAATCACGAAGATCATCGACTAGTAGCGACGACCCGCGGGACAGACGCGGCTACTGCTGGCGCAACTCCTGTTGCGTCGCCGCGTCTTCCGCCTCGATTTCGGGGAGCCACTCACTGAGGTCGGCGACCACGTCGGCATACTCGGGATCCGTCGCAAGGTTGGTCCACTCCATCGGGTCGGCCTCGTGGTCGTAGAGTTCTTCGCTCCCATTGGCATAGTGAATGAGTCGAAACCGCTCGGAACGCACCGCATGGTTCCCACGTCCATGCGTCGTCACCGCCGGTCGATCCCACGCAGTTGCCGGATCAACCAGCAGCGAGTGCATGCTGACACCCTCAAGTTGATCGGTGATCTCCAAGTCGCACAGCTCGCATAGCGTGGGATAGATGTTCATGAAATCGACCGTCCGCTCGCAACGCGACCCGGGCTGAGTGACGCCGGGAGCCACGATGATCAGCGGCGTGCGAGTCGCCTCCTCCCACAGGGCGAACTTGCGCCAGTGTTCTTTCTCGCCGAGATGCCAGCCATGGTCTCCCCAAAAAACGATAATCGTATTATCGGCGTATTCGCTGGCCTCCAAGGCATCGAGAACGCGACCGATCTGCCCATCGGCAAATGCAATGCTCGCGAGATAGGCTTGCACCGCATAGGGCCAGTTGTCACTGCCTGTAACGTTGGCATGATCTCCTTCAGGGCGAGCCATGCGTCGTCCCGCCATGGGGATGTCGTCGAGGTCGTCGCTGGGAACTTCTGGCAAGACAATGCTGTCGACGGGAAACATTTCGTAATACTCGCGAGGCACCTGCCACGGCATGTGAGGCCGATAGAGTCCGCACGCGAGAAAGAACGGACGGTCGTGAGGCTGCGACAGGTACTCGATTGCATGATTGGCGGACGTATAGTCGCCCATCTCGGCATCTTCGACATCGAGCACGCCCCACACGATTCCTCCTGCTCGGCTGTGTGGGTCATTCAGCACATCATCCGACGGTCGCGGGTCGCCGACCTTGCGTTGATACGCGTCCCAACTGGCATCGTCGTCGAACCCGCCGTGGTAGATCTTTCCCGAACCGATCGCGTGATAACCAGCCGCCATGAAGTGTTGAGGCAGCGTGACGGCATCGGGCATGGCGGGCCGCCAGGGCTGATTGTTGTGATAGACGCCACTCGTCCAGGGACGAATTCCCGTCATCAATGAAGCCCGCGACGGATTGCACGCCGGTGCCGCACAGTACGAATGCGTGAACAATGTCCCCATCGCCGCCAGCCGATCGATGTTCGGCGTCACCGACTGCGAGTTGCCTCCCAGACATCCGATCCAGTCGTTGAGATCATCAACTGCGATAAACAGCACATTCGGCGGACCGTCGTCCGCCTGCCCCTCACTGGCGGCAATGAATGGAGCACACACGATCAACACAACAAGCCAGCATGAGCGGGGCATGAGATCTCCTCGAGATGTGAATTGAGATGTGGAGAGATCGTAACGAACGCCGCAGCCACTTGGTAACACGCCCTAACGGACCGATGCAGCCGACCGGCGGAATCCCTCAGTCGTTCGGCGTCGGAATTGCGATCACTCGTTGCTGCCGGCCAAGCGAGCGGCGCGTGCGGACTGTTCGACCGACCACGCCATCCAGCCAATCGTGGCAAGTGCTGTCAACAGCGCTCCACCGTGATATTGGTGCTTGAGGAAGGTGTCGTACAAGCCGTGCAGCACGACCGGAGCACCGATCCAGATAGCAATGGCGATGAAGATGTCCATGAGTTCGCCCCCTCCCAGGTCGGAACGGCGATACATCGTGCAGGCGATCGTGGCTGTCCAGGCAGCATGCAGGGCGACGCACGAAACGAACCGCACGACGTAGATCTCCCAGCTCGCATCACCATTGTAGAACGAATGCGAATACATGATTCCCTCGGAGACGCCGAACCCGATACCGCTGGCCAGGCCGACGAGGCAGGCCCCTTTCCAAGTGGCTCCGCGATTATTCTGCAGATACCAGATGACGGGTATCAGCTTGCAGAGTTCCTCGCAGAGGCCGACACCGAGCGTAAAGCCGTATGCACTCGCCCAGAAACTGCTGTCGGGACTCAGAGCGTAGTAGTACATCAGTCCAACGAGTTGAACGAGCAGCATGAAGAGAGCGACGATGCCGCGCCCGCGAATCACGATCCCTGATGCAAAGAGGGCCATCGCCTGCAACACCAATAGCAGAACAATGCCCACCGTGCCTGTAAAGATGCCCACAAGGACGAGCATGACCGGCCCGGCGTCGGGGCTGCGAATCGAGACGAGCAGCAACGTGAGAAACCCGACCGCGCTGGTGGCCGCGTAGACCCAATGGAACGCCGAGTCTTCGGGCAAGTGCGCGCCACCGAGTGCGTTGTCGGGAAGGAAAAGTGTGACCGACAGCGGAATCATCGCCATGCCCATGTAGGCATAGAGAAAGATTCGCGTCCAGTCGCCGATCAAGTCGTCGGGAGCCACGTCGGATTCTTCTTCCACAACCTTGCGACGCTTCTTGCGTTTAACTCCCTGCACGACCGGAGGCATCGCGGCCGGCAATCCCGCACCGAGGCCATCCATCGGGATCTGATCGAGGTACGAAAACGGATCGTTCGGATCGGCATCCAACGTCGATTCGCTGTCATGCTGCAACGGCTCGTCGAAGATGTTGAACTGATCATCCGCACTAGATGCGGTCGTCGCCCCGCCGCCAAACGAGGGACCATCCTTTGAACGACGCTCGACTCTGATCGGATTCTGGCAGTTCGGGCATTTGACGGACTTGCCGAGCAGTTTCGCGGGTGCGGCCAGTGTCTTGCCGCAACTGCCACAACTGATGCGAATGCGTTCTTCGGGGGCAGGCGGTTTGACCGGCGCGGAGAACTCTTCGGGAATTTCAAAGTCGACCGCGGATGCAGAATCGCTCGTGAGAGCGGTGGCGGGAATCGAGAAAACGCCGGCGCAGGCGGGGCAGCGTGCATCGCGTCCCGCAGATCCTTCCGGGGCACGAATCGTTTTTCCGCAATGCGGGCAAGGAACGCGAATCGTCACTTGATCGGCCCCGTCACGAACTTACTGGAGGATGTGGGCCCCGGCACGCGCGAAGAATCTGGCGGCTTAACCTCGATCCGACATCGGGACGAAATCTCTCTCGCGCGGCCCCAGGAAGATCTGCCGGGGCCGCTGAATCCGCTGGTCCTCGTCTTCCATCATCTCGTTCCATTGTGCCAACCAGCCGACGGCACGCGGGATGGCGAACAGCACGGGGAACGTGCTCACCGGCAGTCCCATGGCCCGATAGATCAATCCCGAATAGAAGTCGACGTTGGGATAGAGCTTGCGTTTGACGAAATACTCATCCTCGAGAGCGATGCGTTCGAGTTCGAGCGCGATGTCGAGCAATGGATCGGGTTTCGTCACACCGAAGACTTCGTCAGCCGTCTGTTTGATGATCCGCGCCCGGGGATCGTAGTTCTTGTAGACGCGATGGCCGAAGCCCATCAGTCTCAGGTCGCCGCTCTTGCAGCGGGCGATGTAACTCGGAACGTTCTTCACATCGCCAATCTCGCTGAGCATCCGCAGGACAGCCTCATTCGCGCCGCCATGCAGCGGACCGTAGAGGGCGGCAGCGGCTCCCGCGAGGGCCGAATATGGGTCGGCGTCGGCAGAGCCGATCGCCCGCATCACACTCGTCGAGCAGTTTTGTTCGTGGTCGGCATGCAGGATGAACAACACATCGAGCGCCCGAGCCAGCACCGGGTCGGCCTGGTAGAAGTTCGTGCTCATCTTGAACATCATCGTCAAGAAGTTCTCGGTATAGCTGAGCTCGTTGTTCGGATAGCAGTACGGGTGACCCTGCGAGTGGCGATAGCTGAAAGCCGCGATCGTGGGGATCTTGGCGATGAGACGCGTCATCTGCAGCCAGCGATTGTCGCGATCGTGGACCTTTTTGGCCAAGGGATAGAAGGTCGAAAGAGCCGCCACTGTGCTGATGAGCATTCCCATCGGATGGGCGTCGTAGCGAAACGATTCCATTTGCCGCTTGATGTTCTCGTGCACCACCGTGTGATGCCGGACAGAGTTTTCCCACTTCTCGAGTTGCGGTGCGGTCGGCAGTTCCCCATGCAACAGCAGATAAGCGACCTCGATAAATGTGCTCTGCTCGGCCAGTTGCTCAATCGGGTAACCGGCGTACTCGAGAATGCCCTTGTCGCCGTCGATATAGGTGATGCGGCTCTTGCAGGAGGCGGTGTTCAGATAGCCCGGGTCGTACGACATCAGGCCGAAATCGCCTGGGTTCACCTTGATTTGCCGCAGGGCCATCGCGGAGATGGTGTCGTCGGTCACCGGAATCTCGTAGGACTTTCCGGTGCGGTTGTCAGTAATCGTCAAAGTCTCTGGCATGAGCATCCCACGCTGGGCGTTAAGTAATTCGAGCAAATCGGCGGCGCACCATACGTTAACGAACCGCCGTGAGAGGTAGAAGCGTTCGCGCCGTGTGATGCCCTCCCATTTGAGCTGGGCAATCATCAAGAAATGGCGGATTCAGCGGGAAACCGGCGTGTTCTCGCTCGATGCGGGCTTTGAGCCCACGGGGGATGACGTCCCAACGACGGCCTCGATCCAGCGATCGGCCCAGGCATCGAGTGAATAACTTTCGACCGCCCGCTGCCGGCCGGCCATCCCCATTGTTGTCCGCAGTTCAGGATCCGATGCCAGTCGAATGATGGCCGCCGCCCACTCATCTGGCGACGTGGCCCAGAGGCCGTCGATGCCGTCGCGCGCGATCTGCCGATTAGTCCCAACGGGGGATGCGATCACCGGTCGGCTGCACGCCATCGACAACAACAGCTTGCACCCGCATTTCTGTCGAGTCCACGACGTGTCGGGTAAAGGCATCAGGCCGATGTCGCATTTCTGCACGAACTCAATCTCCCGAGCCGGCGACCATGCATGACATTCGACCTTGATCGGCCAATTCTTCAATTCTTCCCATTGCGGTGAAGGATCGGTCATCACATGCAGTTCGAACTGGCACTGGGCTGCCGCCTCGATGAAGGCTGCTTTGAGTTCCAATAGAAACGGAAAATTGGAAGACGTCGCGATCCAGCCGTACTTGCAGACGCCACCTGATTGCCGCGTCGTCGACGGCACGAACCGCTGCGTGTCGATGCACGTGGGAATCACCACCGTCTGTCGCGGATGGAACGGTGTCATCGCGTCGGCCAGCACCTCGTTTCCGCAGACGAGCTGATCCATCAACGGAACGGTCGTCCGAAACTTCTCGGGATACGTCTCGTGAACGGCATCATCGATATCGAGCACCAGTCGCGGGGCGACGTCGCGAAAGAGTTGCTCGAACCGCGCGTCGGCATCTCCCTGAACCTGCCGTTCGATCATCACCACGTCGAAGTGGCCGAAGCGTGTGCGCAAGACATCGAGTCGACGTTTCGTTCGGCGCAGCCAGTCACTCAACCGCCACCCGATCATGCGGTAGGACTGATACAAGTGTGGCCGCGCGTAAGCAAACACGAGTTGCACACCACGGGCGCGGGCGTGCGCTTCCCATTGAGTAAAACGAAACCGGCTGGCGGGGTGATGCTTGCCGGAAGTGATGCACAGAACTCGGATCATGCGACTCAGTCTGCATCACCGCGGGAATGGTCTGCAACCGCCACGAGTCGACGTCGTTTCGAGTCGGCTACTTCAGTTGCGATCGCTTCTCTCCGATCAGGGCGATGAGGCCCTTCTGTGGGTCGGCAAACTTCTTGAGCCCCTCTTCCATCAACGTCGACTCCAGGTGCGCCATGTCGACCTTCGTGTCGATCTCGGCCAGAATGTCGTTGGCAGGCAAGATGTCGACCATCCGGTTGTAAGTCTTGCCCTGCAACTTCTGCACCGCGGCGTTCGTCGCCGGCGGATTCGTTTGAATGTCGGAACCCGCCAGAGCTTCGACATACTTATCCGCGGGATCTTCGGGCTTCTTGACGCCCGTGCTCGCGAAGATCATCTCTTGCTGCTTCGAGAATCCTTTGTCGGACCAGAACTGTTGATTGTCCTGCCAGATGCGCTTGGCGTTGACGATCCCCACCAGTCCCTGCGCCTTCGGTGAAAGATCGGGAACGTGCTTCTCGGTATACGGATCGATGCGGCTGACGAAGATACTGTAGACGCTCTTGAGTGTCTGCTTATCCTTCCGACGTTGGGCTCCCTTCCAAATGGCGTCGCGGGCGATGTGATACTGCCGCATCGAGAAGAGCAGCGTCACATTGAGTGTGACCCCTGCTGCCGACAGTTCTTCGAGGGCGGCGAGTCCCCCATCGGTGCCGGGGACCTTGATCATGCGGTTCTGATGCCCGTTGGCCCACTTCAGGCCGAGTTCGATGTAGCGGTCGCGTTTCTCAGCGACGCTCAGCGTGCAAGCGGTGTCTTCGAGGAGTGGGTCGAGTTCAAAGCTCACATAACCATCGTTCCCTTGCGTCTCCTGATAGACTGGCAGAAAGACTTCTTGAGCTCGGCGGACAAGGCGGTCGGTCATCTCCCAGGCAACGGCGGAGTCGTCGAGACCTTCCTTGATGAGGCCGGCAATCTCGTCGTCGAAGCGGCCCGTTTCGATCAATCCGGAGACGATAATGGGATTCGAAGTGGCTCCCGTCGCCCCCAGTTGACGGTTCTCGCGAACCAGATCGGGATCGATACTGTCGAGCCAGAGTTTCGTGCCGCAGGCAATGAGCGATTCGAGCGGTGTCATGATGAGGAATGCAGTTTGAGCGATTGAGTGGAATGTCAAAAGAACGTCGCTTCGACGTCTCCCATTAGAGTGTGGAGTTTCGAGTTCGATGTCCAGTCTGACAACGTTTTGACGAAAATGAGCCGCGCACGCACGTAGTAAGCGGAACGCCCGCCCGCTTACTGCGCGGCTCATTTCGCACGAGTTGGCCGCAACACAAACGAAAACACCCGGCGCGGCAGCGCATCGTCGTCGTTCGCATCGACGTCAGTCGTGGCGGCGATTGAACAGTCGGCGATCAATTCGTTTAGTAACAGTCCCAAGACTTGATCCGACTCACATTGCGCTGCAATCGACTCCAGCAATTCGCGGGCGGCGGCGGCATGCCTCACAACGCCGTTGGGACGGCCTTCGCGCACCTTCACGCCGCAGGCGGCCAGTTTGATGAGGGCCTTCAGAAAGTCAGCGATCAATCCGCGTTTGCCGTTGGCTTTCCACGCGCCTTCCCACACTTCGTGAGCTTCCCAGTAGTAGCCATGGTTGAACAAGTCGATCCCCCGCAGCCAGGCGAGATCGTGCGAAGGACCGGCGTCCGCGATCACTTCCCCCGACGGTTCCGTTCGTCCCTGCAGATGGCCGTCGCTGGAGGCCGGATGCGGCGCGCGACTGGGCACGTAGGTGTAAGCGGGAAACGGGATCTCCGGCAGATATCGAGGGATATCAGGGTTGGAGTTCTCCATCATCATCGGCAGGTGCGCTGTTCGATTCCGCAGGCAGCGGCGCGGGGACTGCCGAAGACGCCGGAAGTATCTCCTGGGACTGTAGCGGACCGTGGATCAGGATCGGTACCTGCAAATTCGAGAATTCTTCATCCGTCGTGTGAATGTTGATGAACGTAATCTCCCGCATCGGCGGGATCCCCTCGGGGATGTTGATCGTGATCGGTATCGTCGAGCGACCTTCTTCATCAACAATCGTTTCCCCCACTTCAAACGAGGCATGCGGAGAATCGCACACAACCTCGGAGACTTCGAGTGGACGGTCGCGGAAGTCCGTCACATGGATCGTTTGCGAACCAGCCTCTCCGCTGAGCTGATAGAACAGTACTTCGGAAGGTTCGACCGTGACCTTCAAGACGGGAAGTGTGACTCGAAAAATCAGGGCCTCGGTATGAACGTGATCGAGCGTGTCCTTGTAGTCGAGTTCCACCACATAGTCCTGCTTGCCGGCAGGCTCGTTGGCCGTTCTGACTTGAATGTGAAAGCGACCCGCTTCGCCAGGCGCGTAAGTCGTGCGGCCCCCCATCAACGTGGGGTTCAGGCAATTGCAGCTCGGCTTGAGTCCCAGGATCTCCACGGGGACGTCCGAGCGGTTGATGAAGTCGAAGTGCGCGTGGACCACCGGCATCGACGGCACTTCGCCGAAGTCGATTGCATATTGAGCGAACGCCAGCGGAGCGAACTCGCGAACATCCGACATGGAGCGCGGTTCATCTGGAGATCCACTCGCCAGACAGGCGACGCAGAAGGGAATCGCCGCCAACAAACCCACGCCGATTCGGTGCCAACTTCCCGAAACGGTTTGAGACTTGCCACCTGCGGGTTGGTTCTTTGACATCATCGTACGTTGAAGGAGTCTGGTCATGCCGCTACATCGATCAACTCTTAGCCACCCGAGAGTGACTGCGAACGAAAGTCGTTAGCCCGACCACGGAGCCGGTTGGGGTCTTCGGCATCCCCCGCTAGTGGCGTCAACTGATACGTAAAGTCGTATCTGTTGGTTGCCTGGACCGGGAGGAAATGTTCCGAAACGAAGTCAGCGGGAAACTTCTGATACCAAGGTGCCGGCGTTGGCTGCTGAACCGTTAGCGTTTCATAGCCGGAAGCCGAGATCGTGATCTCGCGTGTGCCGTGATGGATAAAGTCCATCGAGACGGGAGTCAGGCCGTAGCGACGGCCATCAACTTCAACCAGGGCACCGGGGGGATTGGAACGGATCGTGAGCCGACGGCTGGTGCAACCCGTCATGGCGACAAGCAGCAGCCCATAAATGGCCCATTGGCCAAACTGGTCGGACACCCTCATTGCCATCCCTGGCTCTGTGAGAATTTGAAAACGGGGCGAAGTCTATCAGCCTGTTTCTAAGGGGCCAATACGGGTTTGGGGATGGTTCATACAGTCGGCCCGGATGCTTCAAATTGCCTGCATCAGCGGTCGTGCTGCCCCGCATGCCGATGTTTGCAGTGAGTTCTCGCTATTGATGCGATGTAACTGATTGTAAATAAACAACTTGCGGATGTGCTCACGCTCTCGCAAATTGGTCCGAGATTTGTGAATGCCGCCGGACTCCTACCGGTGGCATCATCGAGCGCTGACGCATGATCCCTTCCAGGTGGGGTTCCTCAAACGCCGGTGAATCGGAATCCGCTCGGCTTGGCATCGAGGACGATTGCCATTCTCCAACCCAATTCAAGCAACCTTGCAGGAATCGACATGCCGTTGGATCCGATACACTCGGACTTTGTCATGAGAGCCGCCATCCCTCACCCGGCGGCCTTGATTTCAGTCTTACAAAGCGTGATGCATTCATTGACCGGGGGCGACATGCAATCCGACTCGTCCAACGGCAGCGACAAGGGCGATTTACCCAGCGGGGATAACGAAACACTCTTCATTTCCGATATCCTGGAGAAACTGCGCGATGAGGCGCGGAATACGGATGGGGACAGCCTCACTCTCGGCGACGCGATGACAGCCTTCGGCAGCCGGACATTCGGGCCGATGCTGGTAATTCCGGCGTTTCTGGCCGTGGTGCCACCGCTCGGTGCGATCCCGGGAATGTCGATCTTCACCGCGACATGGATCGTCCTCGTCGCGGGGCAAATCGTGCTGATGCGGAGCTCGCTGTGGCTACCGAAGAGGCTGAAGCAGTTCTCGCTGAAACAAGACAAACTTGAACGGGGAATCAAGCGGGCAATGCCCTGGGTCAAACGCATCGAGATCCTGATCCACCCACGGCTCGAAATCCTGACGCGCGGACCTGCGAAAGTGATAATCGCCGTGGTCTGCATTGGGCTGGCCGTCACGATGTTCCCGCTCGCGTTCATTCCGATGGGAGTCGCGCCACCGTCGGCTGTCATCCTGCTCTTGGCGGTGGCGATCACCACCCGCGACGGCATACTCGTTATCCTGGGAGCCATTGGTGGCGGCGTAGCGAGCTACTTCATGTACACATGGCTGATCGCGGGGTAAAAATCCCCTCAGAGAATCTGGCTTATGTCAACAACTCCGCGATTGCTACGCCGTTGTCCGTGATCGGCACGGGGCGTTCGCCGGCGTAGAGTTCGTAGTGTGGGTCTATTCCCAGCGTGGCGTAGATCGTCGCGAACAGGTCGGGAACTGAAACAGGTCGCTCGACGACGTTCATCGCGAGGTCGTCCGTCACGCCGATTGCCTGGCCCGTCCGTAGACCACCTCCTGCCAGCAGAGTGCTGAACGACTTCGCGTGATGGCCGCGCCCTCCACGGGCATCAAACTGCGCGGGTCGACCGAACTCGGTCGATACGCAGATCAGCGTCTTGTCGAGTAGGCCGCAACGTTCGAGATCAAGGATGAATGCCGCCAGCGCCCGGTCGAGGCTCTGAATCAACAGGTGCTGTCTTTGCTGTCCTTCGTTGTGCGTGTCCCAGCCAGTGCCATTAACGAAATTCAGATTGAATGACACTTCGACGAATCGCGTGCCGCGTTCGATGAGCCTGCGGGTCAACAAGCAACGCTGACCGAACTCGTCGCCATACTGATTGCGCAGGTCGGCAGGTTCCGCATCGAGATTGAAGACCTCCATGAACTCCGGCCCCGCGAGTCGAAAGCCCTGGTCGGCGGCGGCGATGTATTCCTCAATCTGCGAGTCTTGAGCTTCCGCGGCGAAACGCTGCCGCATCTCTTCGAGCAGTGCCATGCGACGCGAATGGCGTTCTTCGCTCACGCGCGGCGGACGCACCAACCCTTTCGGACCGGTCGTGGTTTCGGTGAGGTAGAGATAGCCGTGCTCCGCACCCAGAAACCCTGGGCCACGGGCGGGACTGGGATAACCCATTACCACATAGCTCGGCATCAACTCGTTGAGCCGGGGCTTCATATAGCTCACCCCCGACCCCAGCGAGGGGTAGACGATGGTGCCGCTGGTCGGCCGGCCGGTGTGCATGCGATACGTAGCCGCCGCATGCTCATCGATGACGTCGTGATGCACGGTGCGGACGGGTACGCAACGGTCCATCAAAGGAGCGGTGAGCGAAAGGTGCTCGCAAACTTCGACCCCTTCGATTGCCGTGGGGATGGAAGGATACGCGCTCCCCGCTTCCTTAAAGTCCGGAGTGACGACTTTCGGATCCCACGTATCTGTCTGAGACGCCCCGCCGCCGAGCCAGATCATCACGCAATGCTCGGCATTGCCGAGCGGTGATTCATTCGCGGGATGAGCCTCGCTGACTACCGCATCGTCTGCCCAAGCCGCCCTTTGCGACAGCAACGGTTGCGCGGCGGCCACGCTTCCGAGGGCGGCAGTGTGCTTCAGGACTTGGCGACGATCAAGACGGCGTGACATTCGTTTTCTCCCAGCTTCACTCGCGGATCGATCAAAAGTATAGCATGCGTCAACCAGAGGCAAACAGACGTCGTCGGGGGCCAGAGGGTCGCGCTGGAGAGTAATTTCAGGTTTCTACCATTTTTGTGTCGAAGGTGACTCTTCGTGCTCGACTATTTTCAGACGCGTTCGATCGGGTGTCGTCGTTCGTCCGTGATCACTTGCCATCCATCGAGGCTGATTTCAAACTGCAATTAACTGCGAATCGACACCTTGAGAACCAGATTTCAACCGATCCCGTCACGATCTTGCGACCAGTCAACCCACTTCATCGGAGTCACCCATGAGCAGCGTGCGCGTCCTTGTCGGCACCAAGAAAGGGGCCTTCATCATCACCTCCGATGGCAAACGGCAGAAATGGGAAGTGGACGGCCCGCACTTCGGAGGCTGGGAGATGTACCATCTCAAAGGTTCGTCCGCTGACCCCAATCGCATCTACGCCTCGCAGACCAGTGAATGGTTCGGGCAGATCATTCAACGCTCTGATGATGGCGGCAAGACGTGGCACACGCCCGGCGGCGAGAAGATACCCGAACCTGGTCCGCCGACTGGCCAGAGCAACAACTTTCAGTATGACACGTCTCCCGATACTGGCGCGCCGCTGACGACGCATCAGTGGTACGACGGCACGCAGCACCCGTGGGAGTTCAAACGGGTCTGGCATCTGGAGCCCTCGCTCACCGATCCCGATACGGTTTACGCGGGTGTGGAAGACGCCGCCATGTTTCGATCCACCGATGGCGGCAAGTCGTGGCACGAACTGTCTGGCATGCGCGGCCACGGCACCGGCAAGCAGTGGTCGCCCGGCGCGGGGGGCATGGGACTGCACACGATCTTGATCGACGAGACCAATCCCGACCGCATGTATATTGCGATTTCGGCTGCAGGCGCATTCCGCACCGACGATGGCGGCAAGACGTGGAAGGTGATCAACAAAGGACTCAAGTCGAACTACATGCCGGATCCGACGGTGGAGGTCGGTTTCTGTGTCCACCGGCTGGCGATGCATCCCGCGAAACCCAGCACTGTCTACATGCAGCTTCACTGGGATGTGATGCGGACTGACGACGCCGGCGAGAACTGGTACGAAGTGAGTGGCAACCTCCCCACCGACTTCGGCTTCCCAATCGAAGTCCATCCTCATGAACCCGACACGGTGTACGTGGTGCCGATCAAGAGCGACTCGGAACACTATCCGCCAGAAGGCAAACTCCGTGTCTATCGCAGCAAAACCGGTGGTAATGACTGGGAAGCCCTCACCAACGGCCTGCCGCAGTCGGATTGCTACGTGAACATCCTCCGCGATGCGATGGCGACCGACAAACTCGATGACGGCGGCATCTACTTCGGCACTACCGGTGGGCAGGTCTTCTGTTCGCCCGACGGTGGCGACCACTGGACCGCGATCGCCGAGCACCTGCCTGCCGTCTACTCGGTCGAGGTGCAGACACTCCCATGATTCGCGTGATTTTGCCCCATCACTTGAGGACTCTGGCTCAGGTCGATGCCGAGGTCACGCTCGACATCGACGGGCCGGTGACGCAACGGACGATCCTCGATGCGCTGGAGAGCCAGTATCCGATGCTGAAAGGAACCATCCGCGATCGCGTCACCCACAAGCGCCGGCCATTGCTGAGGTTCTTCGTCTGCTCGCAGGATGCCTCTCACGATTCCCCTGATGCCCCCCTGCCCGAGGCGATCATCACGGGGGCCGAACCCTTTCTCATCATCGGCTCGATCGCGGGTGGGTGACTTATGACGGGTGTCGATTTTCACATTCGTCGGCACGGACAACGGGTTGCCAACAGCAATTCAACGCGAACCAGCGACGGGCGAACCGACTCCGTTCTCTGTGAGACACGCAACCGCAGTCGACCATAAGTCGACTTCCATTTGACCCGCAGTCGCGGAATGCCTAAAACCAGCGCCACGGAGAGGTGGCAGAGTGGCCGATTGTGCAGCACTGGAAATGCTGTGTACCCAAAAGGTACCGGGGGTTCGAATCCCCCCCTCTCCGCTTCTTGAGTGGCCTGCGTGACGCAACGTGTTGTCCTGCAGGTCTTTATGCTTTCTGTCCTGGTCAGGGAACGCCCATTTGTGGCGTTTTGTAGCACAAATGTTCTCTGACACAGGGTGGCCGGATGACAACTTCCCAAGGTATTTCGCTGCGCGCCGCAAGCCCCAACCCCGACGAGGTCGCAAGACTTCCTTTCGCGTGGGTAAAGTCCACGGCGATCAACGCGGCAACGTCTGGTATCTGACGTACTTCGAAGACGGACGCCGGTATCGACCGCGGATCGGTGCTGATCGCGAGGAGGCGCAACAGCACGCTGCGCAGATCAACGCCCAACTCACCACGCACGTGCCAGTCGCCTCCAGCTTCCAATCAATCGCCATCACCGATCTGCGGGAGCGCTGGCTGGAGTATCATGAACATGTCGCGCGTTCCTCCGTGCAGACGATCCGCCGCTATCGCGCGGCGACGGAACACTTCGTCCGTTTCCTCAACACGCATCGGGTTCCGCTGTCGACAGGCCGGTTCAGCATTGAGCATGCCGAACAGTTCGCAAAGTCTCTGCGGTCGATTCGGGTCTCGCCCAACGGGCATCCCCATTCGAAGAAGCGTCTACTGCTGGACAAGGGGGTGCAGTACATCCTGGAGTGTTGCCGGTCGCTGTTCGGATATGCCCTCAAATGCCGGCACCTGCCCCCTTACGCCGAGAACCCGTTCTCGGCACTGCGACTGGATCGCTCCACCAATGAGGCCGTACGACCCATCGTGTTGCTCTCGTCGGTGCAGGAACGCCAGTTCCTGGAATGTTGCGATGACTGGCAGTTCCGACAATGGTTCCTCATCGACTGTGACCCCTTGCGAGCACAGGGCCACAAGAAAGACGCTTCCAGCGATGACGAAAAGGCGGAAGCTTTCAAGACGATGAAGGCTGTCGCGTTGTGGCTCTGCAAAGAGCAGCGTTGGCCACAACCAATCGTCGCCGACAGTGGCAACGGTTCGCACCTGTTGTTTAGAGTCCTGCTGCTGCCTGATGGCGACTTACTCCACAAAGTTCTGCTCGCCCTCGCTGCCAAGTTCGACACACCCGCCGTGTCGATCGACACGGCTGTGGCCAACTCTTCGAGAATCTGTCGATTGCACGGCACGACGAACTGCAAAGGCGAACCGACAGCCGAGAGGCCACACCGTCGAAGCGACGGCTGAACGGAGACAACAGCAGCAGCACGGCGATCGTGACAGCCTAACACGCGCGAAGCGAAGTCAGTAGCGTGCCGACGCCCGCGAATGACAATGTGCGTCCAAACCCGTGCGTCCCCTTGCTCGCGCAGCGGGCTATTGTGAGTCGCTTCGTTCCACCAACCTCGATCACGGCAACGTGATCGTGCCCCCCACCGAGATTCCCTGTACCCAGATGTCGGTTGTATCGGGCTTCGGGGCGATGGCGGGCGGGTTCAAGATTCCCAGGTCGTTGTAGTCGATGCTGCGGTCGGCCCGGCTGATGTTCGCCATCCACATGAAGTTGTAGCCGACATTCAAATCGAGCCACGTGTTGACATGCCACTTCGCATAGACGCCGACATCGACCGTGGCGGCGAAGCGATCGTACTGGATGCTGTTTTGCGTGACGCCGTCGTCGACCGCGGGCAGCACCGGAGGAATGTCGGGATCGGTCGGAGTGTCGCGCAAGTTGCTTGTTCCGACACGGTTTTCAATGCGGTTGCCACCGATGCCGATCTTGGGTTCGAAACCCACGGTGAAATACGGATCTGCCCACTCGGTGCGGAAGCCGGTCTGAACCAGATAGCGATTGTTCGCGGCGTCCGAGCGAATCTCGTTGGTGACCGGATCGATGATGATCGGGTTACCCAGAATGTCGAGGCCGAATGCGCCCGAACTGTTGTCGAGCGTGCCGCTCTGCCGCAACTGTTCTTCATAGTGCTCGAAACGCGCTCCCAGCAGCGGCTGAATGCGCAGTCCTTCTCGAGGGTTTCTCAGATTCCAGTAGAGGTTCGACTCGGCCGCCCACATCGAAGTGTGGTACGTGTAGTTGAAAGCCGCATCGTAGAGAATGACGCGTCCGCCGATGCTGCCATCGGTCAGCAGGCTGGTGCCGACAAAGTCGAGATCGCTTTGAAAGTTCTGAGGCGCGGTACGAGGGATGTCGGTGGCTTCGTTGTAGTTCGAGTTCTCCTCAAGTCCCCAGGCAGCGGCCTCGATCGAGAAGTACCGGAAGGGAACGCCGATGCGCGCCCGAAGGCCGTTGAGATTGTCGAATCGCACCGAGCTGACGTCCGACACGCGCGCCGTGCCGACAAAGTTGTTGGGTAGTGTGACGAAAAACGGATCGCGTGGATTCGGGACATTCGCCAGCGGCGCTCCGAGCAACGTGTCACCCGGCCGTTTGATGTTGTAGTTCAAGTAGTCGACTTGGCACCAGACATCCTCGACGATGTCGAGAATCGTCAAGTCGAGCATGGGGTCGCCGTAGTAATCGTTCTGCGAGTTTCCAGGAACGAGTTCGTCGTAGACGGGGCTCGGCGTGCCATAAGGGGAATAGCCTGAAGCGGGACCGTACGGTTGATAGCCGTAGTTCACGACGTTTCCAGACATCGGACCCTGCGCGCGGGCCTGCCCTGCCCCTATTGCGGCAATGACCGCTATCAGACTGATTGTCAGTCGACCAGACATGGTACTCCTTCCCACGTGTCCGTGGAGACATCGGCCTCGGCCAATTTGCCGAGGAGTGTCCGCTCCACCGGCGTTCCTGATTGTGGTGAGGGCCATCCTGCGAGACGAATGGCAACCTCCCCCGGCCTCAGGCGATACCGACGGTATCTCTCATATCGGTTGTTCAGCCTGTAACGGTTGGGGAAAAATGCGCGGTTGCATCGGTTCTGACCACAGAGCTTGGTAAACTGGGCACCGCAGGAAAAAGGGGTCAGGAGTCGGAGGTCTGTGATCAGCAATCAGCCCTCAACTCTCGTCCCTTATCTCTCGACCCTCGTCCCTAGACCCGTGACTCCAATGCCACTCCCCTTCAACCTCTCATCGCGTCGACGGTTCCTCAAGCAAATGGCCTATGGGGCGGGAGGACTTGTCGGAGGAGCGGGATTGTTCGACTCCATGTTGCTGTCTGCTCAGCCGTCGGGGGAACGGCCCGAGCAGTCGGCTGATGTCACCGTTCTCAACCCGCGGTGCCGGGTGCCCCTCAGTTTCATCATCGATGACAGCACCTGTCTGGTGAACCTGGCTCACTTCGGCATCCCTCACTTCGCCGAGGTCTACCCCGATCGCTACCTCCAGGACTGGCGAAGTCTGCCGAGAGAGATTCCCGATACCTTTGTCCGCACATTCGGCGAGTGGTGCCGCGAGCAGGGAGTGAAAGGGAAATACAGCATCGTCCCCTACCCTGCCTGCGTCGGCTGGATTGATCGCGATATGCCCGGCTGGACACGGCAACAGCTCAACGACAGTCTCGATCTCGTGCGGGACTTCATGACGGTTGACTGGGACATTCATCCGGAAATGATCTCGCACACGTTCGCCATCGACACCAAGACAGGTCGTCCGTACCCCGACAGGACAGAAGCCTATCTGGAAAACACGGGCTTCAGTGTCGGCAAGAGCGCCGACGAGTTGGCCGACTACATGGCCTATGCCCTGCGTCTGCTGCACAATGTTGGACTCCCCTGTGAAGGGCTGACGACTCCGGGCGGCTTCGGCAATCGCTCGCGCGAGGCCCTTTCACTCGGAACACTGCAGGCCGTGCGGGATGTGTATGGAGCCGAGATTCCGCACTACTTCCGGCACCTGTTCACCGACGACCAGAGCGTCGCCCCGCGCATCGAGAATGTGTCGGGTCTCGATACCGACGATCCGCAGTGCGTGGTGTCGATTATTGGCTGCACCGGCGACTGGTTCGGAGGCTGGGATGGATTGGAGCCCGGGCATGTCGATCAGTTCATCACCGCAGATGGCACCGGCGGCCGCTTACCGGAAGTGATCGCCCGTGAAGAACCGGCGATTCTGGTCTGCCACTGGCCGGGGATCTACTTCAATGGCGAGGAGATCGGGTTCAACATCTTCAAGGATGTCGTGGCACGGCTGAACATGCACTACGACCACTTGTTCTGGATGAAGAACAGTGAAATCGCCCGCTACTGGACGGCCAAGGAACTGACATCCATCCGCCGGGATGGAGGCGTCGTCGAGCTGCAAGCCCCCTTCGCCTCGCCCGACTATACACTGTCGACATCGGCCGCCGGCCTCAATCGCTTGCCTGCCCCGCTCATTGTTCGAGGCGATCAACAAACGCGACTGATCCACGTCGATCACCGCCTCGAACTGACATCAAACACGTACACACTTGAAGGGGACACGCTAATCGCGTGTTTCGACCTCGCAAAAGGAGCGTCGGTATTGCGCCTGTAACCACGGGCAGTACGTCTCTTGAATTGGCGCTCGCCGGAATGCCGATGCCACGATCCGAGGCGGGAAGTGCACAGACGGGAATGTCTGTGCCACCATTTTGCTCTCACGCGTCGCGCAGCAGGTGGTTATTGGCCATCGTGATGCCGCTGAGCATCGAACCGATGATGCCGAGGAAGCCCTGGTCGGTGCCGCAGAGGTAGAGCCCTTCAATCGGCGTCGTGCCGGAGAGCACTTTCGTCGGTGAGCCGTAGACAGCACCGAGATGATGGCCGGTGAACTTCTTAATCGTGCGCGGCGTAAAGACGTCGGTCTCAACAATGTGCTCGCGGAAGTCGGGGATATGCGCGACGGCAGCATCGGCCATGCGCTGGCACCATGCTTCCTTGGCCGGGTAGTACTCCTCATCCGGCAGCGATATCCAGTACGCGGGATTCGCCAGAGCCGTGATGCGAATGTAGCCTTCATCAAGCTGCTCATCATCACCATAACGAAAGTTATTCGGCGAACAGATGATGCCGCTGTCGAGATCGAGCGGCTCCTTTGGAGGGGCATACGTAAAGCGATCGGTGTTGTTGTAGAAGACGATCGTTTCGTGATGACCCAAATCGCTCGGCTGGCAGTCGAGCACGAAGATCGCTTCATTGAACGAGATCTCGCCCGACGCCACCGTCTCTCGCCGAAGAGCGGCCCCACACAGGTCGTACGTCTCCGCCAATCCGACGGATGAAAGCACATTGTCTGCCGTGATTTCGCGACCATCGTTCAGCACGACGCCGATGGCTTTGCCCTGTTCACACACGATGTGGTCGACGCCGTGGTTGAGCTTCAGTTCGCCTCCCAGCGACTTGAAGTGCCGTGTGAGCGTCTTCAAGATCTGCCGGACTCCCTTGAAGGGCCGCGCGAAGCCCTGCTCATAGATGCTCTTGAACATGATGCAGAACTGATTGAAGTCCATGTCGTCGGGGACGGCCGATCCATAGAACATCAGCGGGCAGAAGAGCATATCGACGAGCACCTCGTCGTTGATGAATTCGCCGACGACTTTGCGGGCCGACACTGGCTGCTGAGACAGGTCGAGTTCGTCGAAGCTGTCGATATGCGTCAGGAGTCTGTCGAAGTTCGCGGCCTGATGGGGGAACTCGACGTGGACATCGTTGCGCAGTCCTTCAATGTCGTTGGCGAAACCGAGTCGATGGCCGGGGAACACAACCGACGACCCGTTCTGCGGCGACAGATCGAAGTCGTCCCAGCGCAGCCGGAGTTGCTTCAGCAGTTTCGCGAGAGGACCGATTCTTGTTCCCGGCGGAGCGTAGTTCGTCACCGCATGCAGGCCGACATCGTAATTGCGACCACGTAGCCGGTAGAACGAGTTCAGCCCGCCGATCGTGGTGTGACGTTCGAGGATGCAGACCGAATGGTCGTAGTAGGCCAGCCGAATGCCGGCAGCCAAGCCCGACATGCCGGCACCGATAATGATGGTCTGGAAGTCGGAAGCCATGCGCTCTGCGCCGTCAGCAATGGGAATCGTTCAGGCGGATCAGCACTTCGTCCGCGAATGAAGGCTGATTCTAGCAGGGGGACGCGGCGCTCGCTCCCCTGTGCTCTCACTTCGCCTTTACGCCACCTGGCGGTCGTCCAGCAGACGTTCGACCGAACGAATCAAGTCGCCGTAATGGAACAGAGGTGGCAACCTCATCTCGTGGCAGCCGGCGTCAACGCGGCTTTCGTTGACGGGCAACTCGGGCCCCTCGCAGTACTGTCCAATCCAGGCAGGGTATCGATGGTCTTTGCCGCGAATGACCAGCCAGGGGGCATCGGAATAACGGCGACCATGGAGCAGTCGGCCCACGATCACTCCGCGTGGCTCGAAGACCGCTTTGAGGACTTCTTCGGTTTCGGGTCGGCAGTCCACCAGGACCAGGGGGGCGGAGGGCGTCGAACGTATCATGAGCGGAATTCTGGGGTTGGTAAGTGAGGCAAGCTCGGCGGCAAGCAGAAGCGGCGCGTTCCAGGTAGCCGACCGAGGGATCTTGGGTGGGAGGCGAACCATATCCCGGTCCCGGACTTCTGTCAAAAGGAATTCTCCCTGCGTGCGTTGACGCTGCCGCTCCATACCCCGCAGAATGTCGAATCTGCTGCGGAATCCAGCACATCTCAACCCCGTCATGCCTCAAACGACTCAACCGGCTCCAGCCAGCGAATCCCAGGGGACAACCCCTTCCCTGGAGACTTCGATCCCTTACGATCGATTTCTGGACTGCGTCCATTGCGGCCTCTGTACCTCCGCCTGCCCCACCTACCTCGAAACGGGAGACGAGAACGACAGCCCGCGAGGTCGAATTTACTTGATGCGGGCCGTTACCGACGGACGCATTGAACTCGGACCGACCACCATCCGGCATCTCGAGTTGTGTCTCGACTGCCGCAGTTGCGAAACCGCGTGTCCTTCAGGAGTGCAGTACGGCCGGCTGATTGAACCCTTCCGGGTCGCCATGCAGCAGGATGCGAATGGCAAACCGATCAAGAAGGATTGGTTCCAGCGCTGGATTCTGTATGGACTGTTTCCCTATCCCAATCGACTCCGACTCTCGCTCTTGCCGGTCAAGCTGATGCAGTGGACTCGGCTCGACCGTTTCTTCGAGGCGATTGGTCTGATGAAGCTAATGCCCCGCAGGCTGCGGCGGATGCACGCCCTGCTGCCCAGTCCGATTCAGGATGCACCGCGTCTGCCGGAGTCGCTCCCCGCCATCGGTACCAAGCGAGCCAAGGTGGCTCTCTTCACCGGTTGTGTGGCCGATGCGATGTTTCGCCGCGTTCACTGGGCGACCGCGAAAGTGCTGCAGGCGAATGGCTGTGAGGTCGTCATTCCGCGGACTCAAGCCTGCTGCGGCGCGATCCACTACCACAGCGGAGCGGGTGAGCCGGCCTTACAACTGGCGCGTGACAACGCCGCCGCGTTTCCGGATGATGTCGATGCCGTCATCATTAATGTCGCCGGCTGCGGATCGATGCTCAAGGACTACGGACACATCGCCGAAGAGATTCCGTCTGCCGCTCCCTACGCTGATGAGTTGGGTCGCTTCGCACACAAGGTAAAGGACATTCACGAGTTTCTGGCATCACTCGGTCCCATTGCTCCGAAGCACGCGGTGCCGATGAAGGCCGCCTACCACGATGCCTGCCATCTGGTGCATGCCCAGCGAATCCGTGAGCAGCCGCGAAATCTGTTAAGCCTCGTCCCCGAGCTAACGCTTCTGCCTCTCGCGGAATCAGACATCTGTTGCGGTGCGGCCGGCAGCTACAACCTCACCGAACCGGAGATGGCCGATCGACTCGGGCAGCGCAAGCTGAATCACATTGTCGAGTCGGGAGCCGAGGCGGTGCTGTGCGGCAATGCGGGTTGCACGTTGCAGATTCAATCCAAACTGCGTGAAGCCGGGCATCGCATCCCCGTGCTGCATCCGATGGAAGTGCTGGCGCAGGCGTATGCTGACACGTAGCGGTGATTCGTTGAGTCGTCCCACTCCCGCGACAGTGCGACCCGATTCAAGGCAGTCACCGCGTTTCTTCGACGACTGAAAGAGGAACTCATCATGAAAGAACTCCTGCTCGCCATCGACCAGGGAACCACTTCCAGTCGGGCTGTTTGTTTTGACACCTCGGGAAAGGTGCGATCGCTGGCCCAGAAGGAGTTCACGCAGATCTATCCGCAGCCAGGACATGTCGAGCACAACCCCGAAGAACTCTGGGAGTCACAACGGCTCACTGCCAAGACCGCGATCGAACAGGCTCCGGGGGGCGCCTCGTCCATCGCGGGGATCGGCATCACCAATCAACGGGAGACGACGATCGTCTGGGAGAAAGCCACTGGCAAGCCCGTGGCGAACGCCATTGTGTGGCAGAGCCGGATCACGTCGTCGATCTGCCAACAGATGAAGGACGAAGGTCTCGAACCGACGATCCGCGAACGGACGGGACTGGTGATCGATCCCTACTTCTCCAGTTCCAAGCTCAAGTATCTGCTCGACAACATCGATGGTCTGCGGGAACGCGCGGAACGGGGCGAGGTCTTGTTCGGCACCGTCGACACGTTTTTTATTTGGCGACTGACCGGTGGCAAAGTGCATGCGACCGATCCGAGTAATGCCTCGCGGACGATGCTCTTCAACTTGCAGACGCTCGACTGGGATGAGGAACTGCTGCGTATCTTTGGCGTCCCGCGAGCGATGTTGCCGGAGGTGAAGTCCTCCAGCGAGATCATGGGTGAGACCGACCCTGTGGTGTTGGGTTATCGCCTTCCTATCGCAGGCTGCGCGGGAGACCAGCAGGCCGCATCGTTCGGGCATGCATGCTTCACGCCTGGCGAATCGAAGAACACCTACGGCACCGGCTGCTTCCTGCTGATGAATACCGGTTCCAAACCGGTTCTCTCTCAGCATGGGCTGTTGACGACCGTCGCGTGGAAGATCGGCAAGGTGGCGACCTACTGCATGGAGGGTGCGATTTTTATCGGCGGGGCGGCGATTCAATGGCTGCGCGACAGCTTGCACCTCATCGAAGGGTCAGCCGAGTCCGAACGGATGGCGATGGGTGTGCCCGACACCGGAGGCGTCTATCTCGTGCCCGCCTTCACAGGTCTGGGAGCTCCCTACTGGGAAGCCGACGCCCGAGGGACCATCGTCGGCATCACGCGCGGCACGACTCGCGAACACTTGACGCGAGCCGCCCTCGAATCGATCGCCTGGCAGACATTGGATGTTGTGAAAGCGATGGAGGAGGATGCCGGGACACCACTCAAAGTCTTGAAGGTCGACGGAGGAGCATCGGCCAACGATTTCCTGATGCAATTCCAGTCGGATGTGCTCAACTGCCACGTCAAACGGCCGCAAGTCACCGAAACGACTGCCTGGGGAGCAGCGTGCCTCGCCGGACTGGCTCTCGGCGTCTTCAGCAGCCCCGACGACGTCCGCAACGCGTGGCATCTTGATCGGGAGTTCACGCCGCGAATGGAAGGGGAAGAACGGTCGACGCTTCATGCCGGCTGGAAACGTGCGGTGGCGTGTACGCAGTCTTGGGCGCGGTCGAAGTAAAAATGAGCCCGCCGCGCAACCAAGGGAAACGTGAAGACCAGAGTTTGAGTGAGTAACGACTCTGCTTGCGGAAGAAGGCCCTGCGCAAGGCACATCATTCCCTATCCATCTCCACAAGCCAGGGTTCAATTTTACGAACGCCTTGCCTCACGCCCCCCTTGCTGGCGCTACGGTCTAATGTGGGACGCGATCACTCGACGGGTAAAGCGTCGGCCTCTGGATCGTCATCTTCGGGCAACAGTACTTTGAGTGTCGTGACCGCTTCCTCCAAACCAGGATTCGGCATATCTGGATCAATCTCGCTAGCAACATAGGCCGGCAATGCGACTACTTCGCCGACTCGCTGCGCCAGTTCAAAGAGTTCAACCTCGATGTCGTGGATAAAAACCACTGACTCGCGCAAGCCATTGGCATTGGTTTCGACGTTCTTCACGACCATTCGGTTCGAGAGTAATAGTCGGTGCTGGCGATCAGACGAAACATTCGTCGATTCCGGGCCCTGCGGTATCTGAAGATAGAGGTTGCACAACATGCCCACGCTAAGTTCATCAATGGCACTGCCATCGAATGCTGACGCGGGAGCGGCGACTGTTACTGGTTTAGATTCAGCTACGAATCTCTGCATTTCGTAATCATTTTCCATGAATCTTCGCGAAACGTACTTTGCGGTATCTTGCTGTAGTCGCTCCAGCAACGCTCCGTCAATGGATTCGTCAGCCGATGTGCGTGCCAGAAGTGTCGACGGCCTGACGAACAAGTCGCGGTTTCGCAGCGAATCCAGTGCTGCAACTTCATCGGCAGTGACGGGCATGCCGAGTCGTACAAAGCTGAATTGACCCTGGTCTATTGGTTCACGAATCTCTACCAAATTGAGACCGGCAATGAGAATGTGTTCCTCGGAGATGACGTGTCCGTCTGCATTCATCAGTAATCCCGACCAGACGAGATCGACGACATCGTCCAATTGGAGACTGTCCACGTCTTCTGCGGAAATGTTGGCTCCGACGATCGAAATCCCCGTACCCGGCGGTAACATCGTGCGCCTTTCGATGTTGCTCAATTCGCGCCGCACTTCCTCCAAGTTTGGGGTCTCACGTAGTGGGTTAATACTGGTTGGTTCGTAGATATAGCCAGCAGTCACTTCATCGATACGTTGAGCATCAGTGATCAAAGATGATTCGTCAGCCGTTACGAGGATATCGACTTGGTATTCTGCTAGATTATCTGAAACTCGATGAACTCCATGTACGAGTCTGTTATCAAGCAATCTCAGCAGAGTATGGGTGGTTTCTGTTTCGGTCGGTCTACGAAGCGAAACATGACAAAGCGATCCGCGTTCCAGGAAGTCGGGTCCCGAACTTCCTGTCAGCGAACCGCGCGCGTCGATGGTTATGATTTGCATCCCCATAGGCAGTTCATTTTGATTACTGACAGGATAAAGAACTGAAGTAGATTTGAGGCGTTCGATCAATTCTGCATCCATCATCGTGGTGGCCGTATCGCGAACTTGCTCTGTCGATGCCCTCACCCATAGCCCGAGAGCGATCGACTCGTCCAAGAACACGGCGGCTTCTTCCGCAGTGATCGGCACATAGAACTCCTGGTACATCTCTTCACCGACTTCACCGGATGGACCGCTGAAAGCCATCAAATCGACGCCCGTCAGCAGGACGTGCTCTTCCAGATGGACGTTACCTTCGTCGTCGACGAGCAGTCCCTTCCAGACGAGGTCGACTGCGCTGCCTGCCTGCGGCGCGTCGTCTGCGCCCAGGATGAAGCGTGCATTGACAGGAGCAACATTCATCCCCACCGGCACCCGCAGAGCCAATTCCGCCAGCGCCATACTGCCGGTTTCCGGGACAATGACCTCCCATGTGGCTGGCTTATCCCAATCGACCGTATACATGTTCGATGAGCTTCCCATCGGTCCACCGTAGCCACCCGCTCCGTAATCACCTGCTCCAGCGGACATCATCGCGACAGCATCGTTTCCGTAGTTGCTGATCAGGTAAGACAACGGCAGTCGTCCCAGTGGAACTGAAAACTCGCGATCACCGGCGCGCCCCTGCTGCTGTCCGCGCCCACGTCGGCCACCGCCACCCATCATGCTCGCCATGGCTTCTTCTCCATAGGGTCCACCCATCGCAGATCCATAGGGATCGCCGCCGAATCCTCCTCCGCCACCGAGCGGCAAATCCTGAATCAACAGCACGCGCCGTCCCGTCGGATCATCGGGATCAACTACAGCCATGCGGGCATATACGTTGTAGCCTCCAACCGGCAGTTGGATGGAATCCACATACGTTGGTTGCTCGGGAAGTTCGATCAACTGTGATGCCACACGTGCCAGATGCGAACCCGCCACCCAATCGGCATCGACCTGCGATTCCTCCACGAGCAGTTCGCCGGCCGGCAGAATCTGTCCTGACGAATTGATGAGATACAACTCGATCCCGGGGCTGTAGCCAAAAGATTCTCCGATTGCGGACCCATCGAGCGACGATTCGGGCCATTCGTATTCGTAGTCGGTATCCCATAGCCCACTTCCCTGGCCCAATGCCATCCCATCGCCAGAAACGACGTAGTAGAGCCACGTCTGCTCGCGGAATGATTCGGGAATCACGTTCCAGTCGAACCCCGGTTCGAGTGTGACCGTCTGTGTCCCATCTCCATCGGGGCAGACGACCGTCACTGACTTGTCTTGACCAGGGCGAATGGCGACCTGCCGCCGATAGATCAGACGGTTCGGAGTGCGCACCGTGAACGTGTACGTCCCATAGAGCACCTTGCCGAAATCAACGATGCCGTCGGCTCCGCTCGTTTCTTCACCCGGTGGGATGCCCGACGTGTTGTCGGAATCGCTTTCGAGATAGATGCGAACTCCCTCGACAGGTTCGCCGGTTTCATCTCCCCAGACACATCGAAACTGGAGTTCGTTCCACTCGGCGGGTGATTCGATCGCAGTCGGCTGCACGACTGGCGCCGGCTGCGGTCGGTCGGCCAGCAGTTGCATCTGAGCCAGCAGGTCACGATTGAGTTGCTGATTGTCCTGTGCCAGTCGGCGGCTGTCGGCCAGGCTCATCCAGGTGAGGACGAACATCCCCAACACGAGCACGGTCATGATGACGAGCGAAGCGGTCTGAGTGCGCTGCGACATGATTCTCTCCTTCATGGCGTCCCACCAGAGTTGGCGGACGATTTTTGCAGGCTCGCCGAAACGAGTGACGGCACGTTGCCAAAGATTCGATTCTGGAAGTGAAGCAACATCTTCCCCTTCAAGTGCCGCCCGCTGACGTTCGCGATCGACGGCACACTGCAGATGGTCGCTCAGCTCATCGAGGATGTCCCGCCGAAGATCGGCAGGTTCATCATCACGCGGAGCAGGCAAGTCGGCTGCGAGGTCGTGCATCAGGGGTCTGTGGATCGAGTTTCGAGAGATTCGAGTTCGTCGAGGAGATCGTTAAGATGAGGATTCGATTTAAGCGGATGGATGTCGCTTCCTCCATTCACATCAAAAGGCAATGCAATCAATTTGCCGACACTATTGGCCAGCGAAAGGAGTTCGGCCTCTTCGGCAGTAACAATCACCCGCACTGTATAGCTGGGCGAACGTTCGCCATTTGGATCGACCGCTTGAAACACAACGCGATTTGAGAGCAGTAGCTTATCGACCAGTCCAATCCCTTCGCCTTCAGGTGGCCTAGCCGCGTTGTCCAGATAGACGTCGCAAATCGAGCCATTGTCCATTATCTCAGAGAGATCGACTCCATTGCCTTGCTTGGGTGCTTCCATCCAGACTGCCTTCATGTTGCTCGGAAACTCGTTCGGATAGGCCCAGAACGCGCCTAACTGAACTGCCTCGCTCTTGAGCCGAGCGAGAAGTTCGGCATTGAGTGTTTGCTCGGTTGATAAGCGAACAGGCTCGGCGGATGGCTGCAGTATGAGGCCGATCGCAATTGCATCATCGGATAAAGCAATCGCCTCGTCGTCTGTGAGCGGCATGTAATGCGGTTCGCAATAGGCTCCGTCTTGGAGGTCCGTGGTACCGCTGGCGATCAAATCGAGGCCGGTCAGCAGGACGTGTTCCTCGGCCGTCACATTGCCGGCTTCGTCAACGACGAGACCTTTCCAGACCACGTCGACCGACGACGTCGGCAACGGCTCCCGGGGATCGTCCATGTGGGTGTAAATCGTCACCGGCGCGATCTCCATGCCCAACGGCACTCGCAGCGCGAGTTCGGCGAGGAAGAATTGGGGTTCGGACGCGACCGGAAACTCCCAGGCGGCGGGGGTGTCCCAGTGGACGAGGTGTGGTGGATCTGTCCTCCCCTGCGTAGGATCACGACGAAGCTCCGTAGCCCATGGCATCGCTGGCGCCAGATAGGACAGCGGCACATTACCGAGCTGCATCCGCACCGGTACTGGCGACATGTTTTCAATCGCTGAACGGATCAAGCTTGCATCAACGCCGCTGTGCTCGTCCTCCAGATGAAGGGTCATTTTCAGCAGACGTCGTCCCGATGCATCGGCCGGGTCGGCGATCAAGACGGAGGATCCGATAGCATACCGCCCGGTGGGAAGCTCCATCGATTCCACAGGTTCTGGATTCTCAGGGAGTTGGTACCAATTCCATGTGACTCGGAGGAGTTGAGACTCCTCACTTGAGACCGTCGAGGCACGACCATCGGCTTCGAGCCCATCTGCCGGAATCATCTGGCCTGATTCGTTGAACAGGAAGCTGACGATTGTTGGATCGAATCCTGATTCCGAGGCGTACTTCTCGCCATAGCTCTGGAGATGGGGCGGCCATTCATAGTTTCGAGAGTCGACGCTCCACTCGCTCTGGTGGCCTCCTGATTGTTGGATGGCACAGTGTATCCACACGCGCCCCCGGAGCGGTTCGGGAACTGAATCCCAGTCAAACCGCGGCGTGAGCCAAACCGTCCCCAATCCGTCTGCCTTCGGGCAAACAAGGGTGATGGTCCTGTCCTGGCCGGGGCGCACGGCGACTTCCTGATACCAGCTAAAATGGTTCGGCGTCGTAACGTAGATGCGGTAGGTTCCATACAGTACTTGCCCGAGGTCGACGATGCCGCCGGCGTCGCTTACCTCCGTACCCGATGGAATTCCGGCCGTGTTCTCCGAAACGCCCTCCAGTTGGACTTGGACGCCCTCAGCCGGCAGACCGTCTTCGCGGTTCCAGCGACATTGGATGATAAGCTGATTCCATTCGCTCGGACGTGAGTCGATTGGAGCGACCACGGGCTGCGGAGCGGGGCGATTGGCGAGATCCTGCAGTTGAGCGAGGACGTCGTGATTGAGTTTGCGGGCGTCTGCCAGACTGACCCATGTCAGGATGAACATTCCTAAGCAGAGCAGAGCCATGATGACGAGCGAAGCGGTCTGGGTGCGCTGCGACATGATTCTCTCCTTCATGGCGTCCCACCAGAGTTGGCGGACGATTTTTGCAGGCTCGCCGAAACGAGTGACGGCACGTTGCCAGAGATTCGATTCTGGAAGTGAAGCAACATCTTCCCCTTCAAGTGCCGCCCGCTGTCGTTCGCGGTCGACGGCACACTGCAGATGGTCGCTCAGCTCATCGAGGATGTCCCGCCGAAGATCGGCAGGTTCATCATCACGCGGAGCAGGCAAGTCGGCAGCGAGGTTCATGGGAGCAGGGAGTCAGGAGTCAGGAGTCAGGAGTCAGGAGTCAGACAGCGCCAGCTTCCCGGATGCTTTCGGGTCACACGGCGTCCATCTGCATTCCGAGCACGCTGTTCACCGCGTTGGCGAACGATTGCCATTCCTGTTTGCGTGACTGGAGGGCTTTGCGGCCGACGGCGGTCAGCTTGTAGTACTTGCGGCGACGCCCTTCGTGTTCGCTCCAATAGGCCTCGAGCATCTTGTCTCGCTCCAGCCGATGGAGGGCGGGATAAAGGCTCCCCTCCTTCAAAGCGAATTGGCCGCTCGAGCGATCGAGCACGGTTTGCGTGATCTCGTAGCCATAGGTGGGGCCGTTCGAAATCACTTCGAGCATCATCACCTCGATGGTGCCATTGAGCAGTTTGGTATCCATGCGGAACTCCTATGCATCGAACATCTTTGCATAAGCATAGACATGCGATGTATTGGAGTCAAGCATGACCGGAACAGAATTGCCCGTTTGAGCGCGTACCTTTCGCGCCGAGCGCTTGTCACGTTCATTCGCCGCCTAGCCATCAGCCATCAGCGATTAGCCAACCGCCAAACTAAACGTCGGCGAACGAGGGGCCGTCGTCGATGTCGGGGCGGTCGTCGACTGCCATGATCACGTTTTCGGAAGCGTCGAGGAAGATCTTGTCTTGCAGGATCTCCTGGATGACGGTGTCCATCGAGGGCTTGCCGATGCAGTCGACCAGAGCGGGTGAGCCGCGCTGCAGCGCGACCAGTCGCTTTTGAATCAACGTCGAGAGCTTGAATCGCCCGCCGACCTTGTTGACGATGTGTTCTTCCTTCAGTTCATCCAGCATGCGGACCAGCCTGGTATTGGGCGAGAATGTCAAGAATTCTGGACACAGCTTGTTCCAGATCATCGTTGACGACTTGATGGCGGTAGAGGTGGATGAATTCTAGTTCTTCTTGGGCCGTCTTCAACCGACGCGCGATGACGTCTTCCGATTCGGTTCCCCGAGCCCGCAGTCGGCGTTCGTACTCATCAACGGACGGCGTTCTGAGGAAGACTGTAATTGCCTCGGGATAGCGAGCCATCACATTGCGAGCCCCCTCAACGTCGATTTCCAACAGAGCCCAAGCCCCAGACTCTTGCGCCCGCTGGAGTTCCGACCACAAAGTGCCGTAAAAGTGACCGCTTTTGTGAACCTCAGCCCATTCCAGGAATTCGCCGGCATCGAGCCGCCGTCGAAACTCCTCCAACGACAGGAAATGATAGTCCCTGCCGTCGATCTCATTCGGGCGGGGAGGACGCGTCGTGGCAGACACCGAGAGTCGTAACGGCACAGGGGATCCCGCCAGCAGGCGATGCACGATCGTTGTCTTGCCGACGCCGCTGGGGCCGGACAACACGACGATCTGGAATGCAGAATCGACCGAAACTGAAGGTGGGTCACTCACGAAATTGAGCGAATGTCAGAAGAGGAATGCGGGGGCATGGGCCGTTGAAAGGGGGAGTCTATCTCGAATGGCGAGGGAACTCCAATCCTCGGCAAATCGACGAAGTCGGCAGCCTACAGCCCGACTCGACTTCCGCTATACTTTGCAACTCGAAGTGCCTTCCGAGTTTGTTGAAACCTGGAGCGAGTTCTCCAAGTATAACTTGAGAGAAGCCGAGAGGCGACTTTCGCAGAGGTCGTGCGCAGCGACTGGAACCAATTTTGATTCAGGAATCTCATATGAAACTGACTTGTCGAGGAGTGTTTACGGGGTTGTTCTCCGTGTTTGGCGTGTGTTGGATGCTGCCGGCAGCCGAAGTGCCGATCGATCAGCGATTACCCGAAGAGGTCGTCGTCTACGCGTCCTGCCCCAACGGAGCGCAACTCGCCGAGCGATTCGCGGAGACCAACTTTGGACAGATGATCAACGATCCAGCGCTGGCTGATTTCCGCGCCGAGATCGAAGAGGGGCTTTCCCGATTGCTGGCGGATGCCGAGGAGGAATCGGGACTCAACTTCGCCGACCTTGTCGGACTGATCGAAGGGGAAGTCGCCTTTGCCGTCGTGGCCCCACGAGGCGAAACCATGGGCATGGTGATGATGCTCGAGTACGGCGTCGACAACGAATCGCTGATGGACGAACTGATCGGTCACATGCAGGACGGCATCAAGCGGTCGGAGCCCAGCGCCGAGATGACGGTCGACACCATCGAAGGTGTCGAAGTCACGATGTACGAATTCGAAACCGAACGGGACAACCCTTTCAACACACTGTGCTACTTCAGAAATGATGGGCAACTGTGCATCGCATCGAGTCCCGCGGCTGTCGAGTCGATCCTCGTCCGCTGGGATGGGTCGCATTCCAGCACGCTCGCCGACTCGGACATCTACGGCTACATCATGGAGAAGTGCGCCGTCGATGGACGACCGGGTGATCTGCAGTACTTCATCGATCCCATCGGTTTAATGAACTCGGTCTTCGGCCTGAGCCCGGACTTCGCGATGGTCGGATTCATGGTGCAAGGACAATTGACAAATCTCGGACTCAACACACTGCACGGATTTGGCGGCACAATGCACATGGCCACCGAGCAGTTCGACAGCGAGAGCCATTCGTTTATCTACGTCGATCAACCCGCCAAGGGAGTGATGCAGGTCTTTAGTTGTCCCGTCGCCGACTTGACTCCGCCAGATTGGGTCTCGGCCGATGTTCAGCAGTATCAGTGCATCAATTGGGATATTCAGTCGGCATATTCGGCCGTCGAGTCGATGTACGACACATTTAATCGTCAGCCGGGAGCCTTCTCCTCGTTAATTGACGGCTTGGCGCTACAGGCACCCGGACGATTACACATTAAGGACGACGTAATCGACCTCTTCAGCGGCCAAGTGCACATCACCAGCAGCATGGCCGATCCCAATGATGTGACGAGCCAGCAGATGTTGTTTGCACTGGCAGTCGAAGATGCAGACGACGCGCGCGATCTTATCGAAACCTTGATTGAAGAATCGAACGGGAACATCGAAGAACGGGATTTCCAGGGAGAAACGATCTATGAAGGACGGGCCTCCGGCGGCAATGGCCCCTTTGAGCGGCCCGCATTCGCGATTCTCAATGGTTTGCTCGTGATCGGTTCCAGCCCCGAAGCCGTCGAAGGGATTATTCGCGCCTCCGGATCGGAATCGCCGTTGTCTCAGTCGAAGAGCTTTGCGTTGGTCCGTGAACACCTCCCGGCTGAAGTCTCCATGTTCGGCTACGCCGAGAGCGAATCGCAGATTGCCGCGCTCTACGAAATGGCCCGGAATGGGGATCTCGACGCCGCCACCGAGGGGGCCGTCGATTTCGGCCTGCTGCCGGAGTTTGAAGAACTGTCTCACTACTTCACTCCCAGTGCTTCTTATGCCGTTCCGGACGACAACGGTGCCCTGTTCGTCGGATTTGGATTGAAGGCGGATTCCGAGTGATGAATTGATTCGGCCTGCCCAGTAGATTGCGACAGGGCGAGCGATGGGTGAAAATGCCCCGTCGCTCGCCCTGTTCCTTTTTGACAACTCCCGAATGTTTATACGAATTGCCACTTGTCTGGTCGTGTTACTCACTCATGGAGTCGAAGGCGTTGGGGCCGACGATCTCCCGGAGTTCGACTCCGAGAATACCGCGACTTCGGTACGTGAGCCGGTCGCCGGGGCCGCGAGCGAACTGCTGGGTTCCATCCCGCGCGCGGAGCTTGAAGAACTCGAGGTCACTCCGTCGACTGAAATCGCTCAAATAATTGCGATCGAGGGAGAGACGGTGCGCGTGCATGGCACGGCGATGTCGACGTACGTCCCGCAAGGAGGCAGCCCCGTCATCCTCAATTTCGGCGACGACTATCGCAACTGCTTCAAAGTGGTGATTTACCGCCGGAACCACGATCATTGGGGAAGTGACGCCGCCGGGATCGCCGCCCTCTACGGCGGAGCCGAACTGCTGGTGGAAGGGACGGTCAGCCTGTACGAAGGTATGCCGCAGATCGAAGTGATCGCGCCGACCCAAGTGCGCCGAGTTGCCGACGAGTAGCCATGTTCCTGTCTCACCGCCGCATCGCGAGAACGATTGCACTACTGGCGGCCCTCGGATGCGGATGCGCCCCCGCGGTGATCGGCAGCATCGGAGACTGGACGCCTCTCAAGGTATTCGCAGCGTTGCTGGCCATCCTACTTACGCTGGGGCTGACGGCACTGGCATTCGGGCGCGACCGCTGGTGGTTCACGATGGCCGTATCGGCGAACGAACTGCGGCACGTTTCCACCAGGAGTGATTCTCCATGTGAGCACGCTTGGGGACGCGGACTGATCATCGTCGCACTACTCGCCGCCGCCGCGAATCTCGGTTGGCGACTGAGACAACCCGATGACCCTTGGGACGGTGACGATCAAGGCGCTTACCTCAGCGTGGCGCGCGAGATCGCCGACCACGGCGGACCTGGCGATCTGTTCGTGCAACTTTTTGGCGGCGAGTTTGAAGAAGCGAATCGGCATCCGCTCTATCTCGGTCTGCTGTCGCTGCGGCCTGTCGAATCGTTCGGCCGCTTCCTGTCAGCCGCGTTTGCGATCATCACGTTCGGCACCGTGGTCGGACTGGCTTGGCGACTGTTTGGGCCATTGCAATCCGGCATTGTCGCGGTGTTGTTGTCCGTCAATTCCGCTTGGGGCCGATTCGGCAGCCTGATCGTCTGCGAAAGCCTGTTGATGGGACTTTCGGTACTCGTCTGGTGGCAGTGTCTGCGGTGGTTTGACATGTCTGCTGTCGAAACCAAAGACTCAGAGTCCAAGACGACGCTCAAGAATTGCGGACCACCGCTTCTTAGCGGAGCACTCCTTGGCTTGAGTTTTCTCACCAAAGGAACGGGCGTTGTCCTGTTGGGGTGCGTGGTCGTCTGGGTGTTCGTGGAAGGTGCCTTGAAGCTGCATCAGTCGAATTTCAAGACTGCGAGCCGACAAACGATACCGAAGATCTTGCTATTCGCCATGGCGTTCATCCTGGTGGCGAGTCCGCTGCTTGTTCGCAATCTACGGCGGTTCGGCCAGCCGTTCTACAACATCAACAGCTACCTGCTGTTTGCCGACAAGTACGAAGAATTCGAGGTGCTGCAAGAACGTGGTGAGCCGGTGAACGTTGTGGCGCGCGAGTATGTTGCCAGCCATACGTTGAGTGATCTCGTTCGGCGCGAGGCATCGGGGCTGGCCTGGGAAGGCTACATCATCGTCCGCATGTTGGGGTCCGCTCCTCTGGACGATGCCCGTATCCTCTTCGGGATTCCCCTCGTCTGCCTGGCGATGGTTGGACTGTTGCGCGCCCCGCGCGCTCATGTGACGTGGTTCATCATCTGGACGGCGCTTCAATGGCTGATCTTCGCATGGTATGTTCCCATCGCGGCCGGCGAGCGTTTTGTGTTGCCGATCCTGGCTCCCACGCTGGTCTACGCGGCTGATGGACTCGTCGCGGTATGGAGATGGAAGAAGCCCTCAGCCGTTGCGACGGATCTGGCAACATCATCAGCACACTGATTCCCATCGAAAGCACTACCTCATGCCGTATCAAGCACCTGTTCGCACAACTTCGGTCATCCCGCGACTCGCTTTGTTGTTGATTGTTATCATTTCGCAGGCGTTCGTAACAGGCTCTGCTCGCTCGGAAGACGCGCCTCCCAATATCGTCTTCTTCCTGATCGACGACATGGGCTATATGGATATCGGCTGCAACAATCCCGAGACGTTTTACGAGACACCCTTCATCGACTCGATTGCCGAGGGAGGGATGCGGTTCACCAATGGATACGCTGCGAACCCGGTCTGCAGCCCGACGCGGTTCAGCATCATGACAGGCAGATACCCCACGCGGGCGGCGTGTACCAACTGGTTTTCTGGGAGGCGCGAAGCTCGATATCGCGGAGCCGAGTTCAACAGCTTCATGCCTCTGGAGGAAGTGACTGTTGCCGAGGCGCTGTACGAAGCGGGCTATCACACTGCCTTCCTCGGCAAATGGCATCTGGGTGAGACCGAAGAGTTTTGGCCGGAACATCAGGGGTTCGACATCAACATCGGCGGCCACGATCGCGGCTCTCCACCGGGCGGTTACTTCTCTCCGTATAACAATCCCCGACTCTCGAATGGGCCGGACGGAGAACACTTGCCCGACCGTCTGGCGAGTGAAGCGATTCAGGTGATCGACGACGCTCAGGACTCGCCGTTCTTTGTCTATCTGGCGTTCTACTCTGTCCACACGCCGTTGCAGGGACGCGAGGATCTCGTGGCCAAGTATGAAGCACGGGCTGCCGAGATCATGGGAGAACAATTCGCGGAGGAAGAACAAGCCTGGCCGGTCGATGATCCGAGGCGCGTCCGCATCTTGCAGAAGCACGCCGTCTATGCCGCGATGGTGGAAGCGATGGATGCCGCCATCGGTCGAGTGCTGACCCATCTCGACGAACTCGGCATTGCCGACAACACGGTGATTTGTTTCACCAGCGACAACGGAGGCCTGTCGACCTCTGAAGGTTCCCCGACTTCGAACCTGCCGCTGCGTGGGGGGAAGGGGTGGGTCTATGAAGGGGGCATACGCGAGCCATTCCTCATTCGCTGGCCGGAACACACAGAACCCGGCAGCGTTTGCGACGAACCGGTGATCTCGACCGATTTCTACCCGACACTGCTGGAGATTGCCGGCGCGCCGCTGCGACCGGAGCAGCATCTCGATGGAGTGAGTCTGGTGCCGTTGCTCACTCAAGAAGGATCACTCGACCGCGACGCTCTCTTCTGGCATTACCCACACTACGCCAACCAGGGAGGCTTTCCCGGCGGCGCGGTGCGGATGGGGGACTTCAAACTCGTCGAACGCTACGAAGATGGCCGCGTGCATCTCTACAACCTGGCCGACGACATCGGCGAACAACACGACCTGGCTGCCGACATGCCCGATCGCGTGAACATGATGCGATCACGCCTGCATGATTGGTATTCAACCGTGGACGCGAGGTTCCTGGAGCCGTTGCCCGATGGACCGATGCCGTGGCGACCGTGAGGTGAGATATGAGTTACGACCAATCAAGCTTGGAACGACGTGCACATCTGAACGATGAAGTCGGGGAGATGCTCTCGATGGAAAACACTTCGATCGCCGAACATCATCGAGAGGAATTGGACCGCCGGCTCGCGGCGGCTGATGCCGATCCCGGTGCGGGTCGTCCGTGGGAAGAGGTGAAGGAGCGGTTGCATCATTCCAAGCGTTCCTGAATGGCATCAATCAGCCGCTCTACTTCGTTCGCCAACCGCTGAATACGTTCTTCATCGATGCCGTTGGAACTCGCAAGATCGGCGGCCGCACGGTAGTACCAGAGCAGTTCTTTCGGCGAGGAGTTGAACCGGCTCCAGATGTCGGGATCGGCTTCCAGGTCGAGGAGCATCGTCGACAAGTTGTGCAGCTTGTCGGCCAGAGCCAATGCGAGAGCGTCGGGAGATGCATGACGCAGATGTTCGAGATGTTCCTCCTTGCGAATGCGCCAGGGTCTGGGTTGGCCGGCTGAGTCGAACTTCGTCTCACTGAGGTCGGCGACCAGATGGCAGACTCGAACTGGAAAACGAGCTTTCAATTCATCCATCGTCACGTCGGTGTCTTCCACGACATCGTGCAGCAGGGCGGCGGACAACAGTACATCGTCTGTAAATCCAGCCTGAAGGAGAATCATTGCGACCGCGCACGGATGCGTGAGATAAGGGATGTCGGTCCCTTTGCGAAACTGCGAACGATGAGCGTCCGCAGCCATTCGCAAGGCGCGTTCGATGAGTGGCGTGTGCATCGTTTGTGAGACTGGATCGGCCATGTACATTCTATATTGCACCAGGTTCTTCGGCCGGTAAATCAATCGGTTCCCGTCGGTGGGGCGAGATCAATGCGTCGGCCGTCGAGCAACTCGATCTGTACCGTATCGCTCGCTTCTTCAACTGCTCGTTGAAACTCGTCCGGCGTTTCAACGGGAGTATTCGCGACTGCGGCAATCATGTCTCCGACTTTCAGGCCGGCTTGATCGGCGGGCGAGCCGGGAATCACTTCGTTGATCAGCACCGCTTTGCGATAGGTCAGCAATACATCAAAGGGCATGAATTGCCTGCGGGCCGTCGAGTAGTCGACGCCGAGTCCTCGCCAGAGCGGCCATCGACGCTCTGTGGTGACAATGCCTGAATCGTCCTGGACGGGCGATTTTCCCAGACGCACATCAACCGTTAATTCTTGTGAACTGGATGGACGGTAGACAGACAGCGATGCTGTCGATTCGGGCCCAAGCAGTCCGATGGCCTGCGTCAACTCGTCGACTCCGTAGACCGTGTCGTCGTTCACCGCGAGGATGATGTCACCCGGCCGCAAGCCGCCGCGATGAGCGGGAGAGTCGATGGCGACATGGTCGGCGCACGCGGCCGAGGGTTGTCGGACCTGTTCCCATTGAATGGTTTCATCCTGCAACACGTCTCTCATCGCCACGCCCAAAAAACCGTACTCGACTTCGTGCCCGGCCAAGAGCGACTCGACGATCCTGCGAAATCCATCGTCAAGCGGAATCGCGTAGCCGGCCGACGATTCGTAGCCTTCGAGGGCGGCGATTGCCGTGGTGAGCCCTATCAGTCGTCCGTTGAGATCGACCAGCGCGCCGCCGCTTCCTCCGAATTGCAATCGGGTATCGATCGTCAACAACGTGCCGTATTCGTGGATGATGTCTTCCCGTCGTCCCTGCGCCACGCGGGCTGATGGAGATGATCGGCGAGCGATGTTGCTGATGATGCCCACGCTGGCGCTCGCCGACCCGTCGCGCGCGATCGCGTAGGGGTTGCCGAGCGCGATCACGAACTGGCCTTTCTGGGGGGGCGAGGCTTCGCGGAATTCGAATGGCACCACATCGTCGGCAGTCAGTCCGGCAGCGGCCAGATCGAGAGACAAGATCGACAAGTCGCTGCGCGGATCACCTGCCAGTTCATTCGCCCACACGACATGTCGCGACGGCAAACGGACCATCAATCGGGCGGGAACCACAGGAGCGCTTGGCTGTCGACTGCCGTGAACGACGTGGTAGTTCGTCAGCACGAATCGTTCTTCGGGAAACTCCCCTCGACCGATGATGACTCCCGATCCGAACTCAAACGGGATGAACGCCGGTACCTCCGGCGTGTCGCCTGCGACGATGTGGAACGGGTCGATTAAAGGCCTAGCCGTCGTCGTGTCACGAATGAGGGCGACGCTGACGACCGACTGTTCGGCCCGAGCGATCACATCGATCAGCTCAGCTTGGGCCTGCTGCAGCCATCCGGGAGTCTCCGCACCTTGTGCCTGGCACGTTTGCATACAGGTGCCGAATTGTGACAAGAAAACGATCGCTGCCGCGAATGACAGCGTCAAAACCGACTCGAAGCCACGCCGCCAGGAGAGGACGAGTCTGCAGAACATGGTGGCTCCGGGTAGAGAATCACGAGATTGAGGGATGATTTGCCCCAACGCACGCCCGGAATTGAGCGTCGATAGGGTGAACTTCGTCGATCGTGAACGATTGAGCGACATTTTTCCAACGTCCCGGTACGATGGTTCGTAGGTGTTGCAGATCAGCTTCCACCACACTTCCCAGTTACACCATGAGTCGAGTCCTCCCGAGTTCGACGAAGTGCCTCGTATTCGCCGTTTTCGGCATGTGGGAGCTGGCATTCGCCTCTGCGGACGACGCTGTCCCGCCTCCGCCACCGCTGGTGGGCGAAATCGCTGTCGATCCCGACGCGACGCAAGATCTTGTCTTGATGCTGAATCCCCCCGTCTTTGTGCGTATGCAGGTCGAGGTTGACGGAATTCCCTTCCGACGGCACCGGCGCGAGCACATCGCATCGCTGCATGCAGCCATTGATCTCAACGCCGACGGCATGCTGGCACCCGATGAAATCGCGGCGGGACTCGCTTCCGATGGCGTGTCTGTCGAAGTTCGACGCATTCTGCAGGATGCAACGCTCTGGAATTTCGACCTGTTGCCAGTCGACCGGCAACTCTCTGCGGAAGAGATGGCTCTGGCGATCGAGTCGAGGCTGGGGGGGCCGTTTCAAGAGCCGGCGTCGACCACGACCAATGCACCGATGGACGTTTCCTTTGCAGTGATGGGGAATTCGGGCAGAACTCCCGGCGAGGTTCTGTTCGAAACACTCGACTCCGATGAAAATGGCCGATTGACGTCGGATGAAGTCGAAGTAGGACGTCAATCATTGCGTCGCCTCGACTTTGACGTCGACGGCAACGCCAGTCTGAGTGAAATGGAGTACACGCGAAATCCGTTTCAGGGACAAACACAGTTCGGTGCCACTTCCGAAGGAGTGCCTGTTCAAGTCATCGATCGCACCCAGGGGCTGTCGTCGTTGATCGATCAATTCCTGCGCAGTTACGGAGATGAACCTCGTGTGGCGCGCGGTGATCGCACGATCTCCGCGGGATCATTGGGATTGCCAGGTCACGTCTTCGAGCGGCACGACCGCGACGGCAACGGAACGCTTGATCGGCGCGAAGTTCGCGCTCTGCTCGAAAACCCACCGGCGGCCATTGCTTTGACGGTCCGCATCGGCCGCAGGGACGAAGGTGTTCCGATGGTCGAGGTTCATTCTTCCGCCGAATGGAGTGATGCAACGGTGCGCACCAGCCCCGCGGGAATCGCGAGTCTGATGGTCGACCGATTTCAGATTGAGATTCACGCGGGACAGTCGACCCCGTCTCAGTTCGTCGAGTTCTTCAAGTCGCTCTTCAACGCCTACGATCGCGACGCCAACGCGTACTTGGAGCGGAGCGAAGTCGAAGGGGGACAACTCGCCGGGGTCTTCGAGAAGTTCGACATCAATCACGATGGCATGTTGTACGAAGAGGAAATGCTCGCGGTCGTCGAAGCCGAATCGACCTCGGCCTTCAGCCGCACGCGACTGGTTCCCAGCAATCGCGGGCGAGACTTCTTCGAAATCCTGGACGAGAACCGGGATCGCCGCATCAGTCCTCGTGAACTCGATGCGATTGTTGCCCGTATCGGCATCTGGGATGAAAACGACGACGACGCCATTTCACGAAGCGAGGTGCCGCAGCTCTATCAGTTGACGTTCGATCGCGGCCAACCCGATTTTCCGGGAGTCATGCCGCAGGGCGTGGTCGCGGTGATGCCTTCTCCCGGTTCGCCTGCGCCCATGATGACCGATGGCCCGATCTGGTTTCAGCGAATGGATCGCAATGATGACGGCGATGTTTCGCGACGAGAGTTTCTGGGGACGCCCGATCAGTTTCGCTCGCTCGATCTCGACGCCGACCAACTCATCAGTCCTCAAGAGGCTGCACTGCTCCCCGACCGCGCCAGTGACGCCACGCCGTAGTTCAACTCCGTCTCGCATCCCTTTCGATCGGCCAGCACCTACTGACCGACCACCAACTCGTAGAACCCCTGGAAAGCCAGATGGGGTGAAAGTTGGGCGGGAGGTTCGATCCAGTCCACCAGCCATGGCCCGGCTCCACCGGTGAGCAAGACGAGCGGGGCGACGCCTCCCAGTCGTGAATCGCGAGAATATGCTGCGATCAATCCATTGACGGCCCCGACATGTCCCCAGCAGACTCCGCTGGTGATGGCTGTTTCGGTATTCCGACCGACATAGTCGGGTACCGGATCCCCCGACAGTGGCGGCGGCACGAACGGCAGCACCGAGGTGTACTCATGCAATGCCCGGGCCGACAACAACAGCCCCGGCAGAATAGCTCCGCCGCAGAAGACACCATTGCTTGAGATTAAGTCGATTGTGGTCGCGGTGCCGCTATCGACGACGATGGCTCCCTGGTGCGGACGACGCAATCGATTGGCCGCGACGGCGTTCAGTAGCCTGTCTGTGCCGACACGTTCCGGCGAATCGACGTCAAGTTGAACCGGGAATCGGCTGCGGTCGCTCCAAGTGGTCAACGGAGGAGCGCCTGTCGGCCACTGCTGCTCGATCCGCAATCGCTCGATTGTGTTCGAGCCTGCCAGTTCCGCTGATACAACATGATATCCCGCGCACCAGGCCTCAAGTTCGAGCGGTTCTCCGCAGCGCATAGCTCCGAATTCAACGGGAATCGGAGGGGGTTGACCCGAATCGGCGTGAGGCACGACGGCCCATTTCAGGCGCGTGTTTCCCGCATCCATCAACAACAGATGCGGAGTGGAGAGTCGCATCAGCAGGGTCGACGACTAAAACTGATCCGGAATTGGCTCTCTACCGTACCGTGTACACAGAGCGCGAAAGATTTGGGTGTCGATCGACTTCGAAATCAGGCGGGAAGAGCCGTCCACCAACGTGAAACAGACTCCGCCGTCGTGAAACGATCCGAAATCGAAGAAGAACGATGTACCGGCCGCTTGCCCACAGGGATCGGGCTGACCGGGCCAATAGGTATCGAAGTTCTCAAACGTCGCACGCCCAGCGACGCAGCACGAATAGCGGTCTCCCCAGAATCCATACACCGACTCGCCAAACAAGAGGGTATAAGTTTCGCCGTCGGTGACATCGCGAAATTCCAATTCGCTGTTGCGAAAAAACATGCCGTTGTCGACCGGGACATTGGGGTCGTCCCAATAACCACGGACCCCCTTGTAATTCGTATAACCCAGATTGCTCGGTCGGTTGGAAGGCAAGGGAGCGCTGGGACAGACGTAAGGGACGATCTCGGTTTGAATGTACTCCCAGTTGCCGGGCTGGAAGGCGTTGCCCGTCGAGGCATTCTTAGGCTGCGTGAAATCGACTCCGACAATCTGTTGTCCCATTTGCGGTAGAAGAAAGGCGTGCCAATCCCAATAGGGAGACAACAAATAGTTTTGCAACGTGACCGGCGGCTGGGTACCCGGCTGCTGTACAACGACGGGTTGCGTCGTCCAGTCGAGCCCGAGATCACACAGTTGAGGCCCTTGAACCCAACCAGAAGGAAACACACGATGATTGTCGACGTAAATATGGCTGGCGACCGCCAACTGATGCAGGTTATTCAAGCACTGAGTTCGACGGGCCGATTCGCGGGCGCGTTGCACGGCGGGCATCAGCATCGCCACCAGCACGCCGATGATGGCGATCACCACGAGTAGTTCGACAAGGGTAAATCCCGCGCGGAGTTCGGGGCGAGTGCGAGCAACTTGCGGCTTCATCGGCCTACCTCTTCTGTGTTTGGTTCGACCCGTTTCGAGAGGTCGAACGAAATTCCTGCAATGATTGAGGTTATCAACTCGTGGTCCTTCCTGCAAACTGCACTTCTCCTTAGAAAACGCTCAATCGTTGGCTCATTCAACATAGATCGCATCCATGTCTGAGACTCAATCACATCCCCCCCCCACGATCATCGTGGTCCATCCCAAGGAGCGGCGTTCGAAATGCAGTGTCGAGTCGTTGCGCCAGAACCCCGACTTCGTCTTCTGGCGATATCCACAAGTTGGAAAGGAGTCCCTTCAGGATTACGTTCGACTGGGGATTGGCGGCCAACCACTTTCCGATGACGATGCCGATCGCGGAATTCTGGTGCTTGACGGAACCTGGAAACTCGCCAGCCGTATGGAACCCGACTTCGCCCACCTTCCGGTGAGGAGTATCGGCCCCTGGGTGACGGCCTATCCCCGCACCTCGAAGCTTTTTGACGATCCAACTGCCGGCCTGGCGACGATCGAGGCCATCTATGCCGCGTTGCACGAATTGGGACGGCCAACCGAGGGTCTTCTGGAGAGTTATCACTGGAAGGACGATTTCCTGCACGGAAATCAACATCTGCTGAATATGAACCGAGCGTAAGTAATCCGTGGCACACGATTTCCGCTTACTCACGTGCGCGGCTCTTGCAACCCGTCGCGATGTGGTATCCTATCCACAGGCATTGATCTCTATGGGAGCAGGAACGTGGATCCAAGACGCGAATACGATTTGCTGGTCACGCGGCGACACCTTTTCAGCCGAGCCTCCTCCGGGATTGGCGTAGCCGCCTTGGGGTCGCTGCTCGGTCCGGACATGGCATTTGGCAACACGCCGGATGCGCCATCGCTCGAAGGTGGTATTCTCGATGAGCCGCATCACGCTCCCAAGGCGAAGCGGATCATCTACCTGTTCATGTCGGGCGCGCCGTCGCAGATCGACATGTTCGACTACAAACCGACGATGGACGAGTGGTTCGACAAAGACTTGCCCGACTCGATACGGATGGGGCAACGCCTGACAACCATGACCAGCGGACAGGCACGCTTCCCGATCGCTCCCTCGAAATTTCAGTTCGCGCAGCATGGCGAATCCGGGGCCTGGGTGAGTGAATTGCTTCCCCACACCGCGGGGATCACCGACGACTTGTGCTTCATCAAGTCGATGTGGACCGAGGCGATCAACCACGATCCGGCGATCACATACATACAGACAGGTTCGCAGCGTCCAGGCCGGCCGAGTCTTGGGGCTTGGCTGTCATACGGGCTCGGCTCGATGAACGCCGACCTGCCGTCGTTCGTCGTGCTGCACTCTTCGTGGACGGGTCGCAAGAGCGCGCAGGCATTGTACGAACGTCTGTGGGGAACCGGCTTTCTGCCATCGGAATATGCAGGGATCTCGCTCCGTTCGCAGGGTGATCCCGTCCTCTTCCTGTCGGACCCTCCAGGGGTGAGCGGCGGTACGCGTCGCGACATGCTCGACGCCTTGAGCCAACTCAATCAGCATCAGTATGAAGAAATCGGCGATCCCGAGATCAACGCCCGAATCTCGCAATACGAGATGGCGTATCGCATGCAGACTTCCGTGCCGGAACTGATGAATTTCAGCGACGAGACGCAAGCCACGCTCGACATGTACGGTCCAGAAGTGTCGACACCCGGTACCTTCTCCGCCAACTGCCTCTTGGCCCGCAGGCTCGTCGAACGGGACGTGCGGTTCGTGCAGATCTTCATTCGCGGTTGGGATCAGCATGGCAACCTGCCCGGCGATATCACCAATCAATGTCGCGATGTCGACCAGGGAATGGCGGCTCTAGTCACCGACCTCAAGCAGCGTGGCATGTTGGAAGATACGCTCGTTGTCTGGGGTGGCGAGTTTGGCCGAACGATCTACTGTCAGGGAGGGCTGACTCGCGACAACTATGGCCGAGATCACCATCCCCGGTGCTTTACCATTTGGATGGCCGGTGGAGGCATCAAGCCCGGCATGACGTACGGGGCGACTGATGAATTCAGTTACAACATCACCGAAAACCCGGTCCACATTCATGACCTGAATGCGACGCTCCTGCACCAGTTGGGCATCGATCACGAACGTCTGACGTTCCGTTTCCAGGGCCGCGACTTCCGCCTGACCGACGTCCACGGCAACGTCGTTCACGACATTCTGGCGTAAAGTACGGATCCACAGGGCCGAGCCACGGTCTTCTCGGTTTTGGTGCTGGATTTCGTAATTTCGCTGAAATCCGCTACGCTGTGCGGTGATGCGTGCGACTGCGAGCACCAGAATAATGGCGAAGTGGCCCCATTGGCCGCCGCTTTGCCTTTGGCGATGCCCCTGGAGAACTAATGTCATTCAAACTCAAACAACTCGTCTCAACGTGCGTCTGCGCAACGCTCTTCGCCTTATCGGTCTCGGGTTGCACCTCGGGAGACGCCTCCAACACGGCATCCGCGGATGACGCAGCCGCGACCTCCGATCTCGTCGATCCCGGTCCAGTTGATGAGAACGCGCCCGAAGAGTTCAGCGAAACCTCGAGCGGACTCCGATATCGCATCCGCCGGGCCTCGGAAGGTGACCAACCCGCGGCCGAAGATACCGTCACCGTCCATTACCGGGGCTGGCTCGACAATGGCAACGTCTTTGACTCGTCGTATCAGCGGGGCGAGACCGCGACGTTTCCGCTGAATGGCGTCATCCCCGGCTGGACCGAAGGGATGCAACTCATCGGTGAAGGGGGGATGATCGAATTGGAAGTCCCCTCCGATCTCGGATATGGCGACCGCGGACGTCCCCCGCGCATTCCCGGCGGAGCCACGTTGCATTTCCTGGTTGAGCTGGTCGAGATACAGAAACCGCTCGAGCCCGGTCCTGTCGATGCTGATGCACCCGAGGAATTCACCACGACCGACAGTGGCCTCAAGTATCGCATCCGCCGGGCTTCGGAAGGGGATCATCCCACTGCCGAAGATACCGTCACTGTCCACTACCGTGGCTGGCTCGATAACGAGACCGTATTCGATTCCTCATATGAGCGGGGCGAGCCGATTTCGTTTCCTCTTGGCGGCGTCATCGACGGCTGGACCGAAGGTGTCCAACTTGTCGGCGAAGGGGGAATGATTGAGCTCGAAATCCCTTCGAACCTTGGTTACGGCGAGCGCGGCGCCCCGCCCGACATCCCCGGCGGAGCCACACTGCATTTTCTTGTTGAACTGATCGCAATCCAAAAACCCCTGGAGCCCGGACCCGTGGACGAAAACGCCCCTGAAGAATTCACAACGACCGACAGTGGACTTAAGTATCGCGTTCGCAGAGCCGCCGAGGGCGCGAGTCCTGCCGCGACGGATACAGTGACCGTGCATTACAAGGGCTGGCTCGATGACGGCACCGTCTTCGACTCGTCGTATGATCGCGGTGAGTCGATTTCGTTCCCGTTGAACGGCGTCATCGCTGGTTGGACCGAAGGGCTGCAACTCGTGAACGAGGGCGGCATGATCGAACTCGAGATTCCCTCGAACCTCGGCTATGGCGCTCGCGGAGCCGGAGGAGTCATCCCTCCGAACGCGACGCTGCATTTCCTGGTTGAACTGATCGAAATTGAGTGATCGTCCGTCTGAGATATTTGTTGACGGCGGATCAAAGCATTCACCCCCTGGAACGCAAGTCATGCCTACACGTTGTCTGCGCGGAATCTGCATTCTGCTGCTGTTGATCGCGTCTTCGAGTTGCAACGGTCCTCAGACGGACTCGGAATCTCCGATACCGACGGCACCGGGCATCACCGAGAGGCGTGCGTTGGAGCCAGGCCCACGAGATCCCGACGCGCCGGAAGAGTTCACGACAACCGCCAGCGGGTTGAAGTACCGCATTCTTCGCCAGTCGAGCGGACGTCGACCGCGGAGTTACGAAACTGTCACCTGCCATTATCGAGGCTGGCTCAACGATGGCATGGAGTTCGACTCGTCCTACAAGCGCGGCACGCCGACTTCGTTCGCGCTGAATGAAGTCGTCGGCGGCTGGACGGAAGGACTACAACTGATTGGCGAAGGAGGGATGATCGAGCTCGAAGTCCCGTCTGACCTTGGCTATGGTCAACGAGGAATGCCGGGGGCGATTCCACCCAATGCCACTCTTCATTTTATCGTAGAGTTGATTGCGATCGAATAGAGTCCCGTTGCCGTGGAACCGCCACTCAGGAGAAACGCCATGTCCACCACAATTCGCGCCCGAGTTGTATCGATGGATCGCTTCGTGTTCGGCGTCATTCTGTTGCTGGGCCTGCACGGATGCGGTGGTGGAGAACCTGCACCCTCGGGTAGCAATTCCGTCGCTGGCGCGGATGGCAGGTTGCAGATTCTCGCCACCACCGGCATGGTGACCGACATGGTGCAACACATTGTCGGGGAAGACGCCGACGTCCGGCGATTGCTCGAAGTTGGCACCGATCCGCACTCCCATCAGCCGACGACGGGCGATTCCCGTAAGCTGGATGAGGCCGAGGTTATTGTCTATTCCGGCCTCTATCTGGAAGGAAAGTTCGAAAACACTTTTGAAGCGATGAGCTTCAACAAACCCGTTTTCGCCGTGACTGACGAACTCACAGAGGATCAACTGATTTTTCCCGAAGGGGCCGGCAACCATCCCGATCCGCACGTCTGGAACGACCTTCAGACCTGGATCGCATGCACGCGATTCACGGCAGGAAAACTGGGGGAGATCGACCCCGACCATGCGACTGCATATCAGCAGCGTGCCGAATTGTACATTACCGAACTCAATCAGCTTGATGTGTATGTCAAACAGGTGATTGATACGATTCCCGAGGAACAGCGATTTCTGGTCACCGCGCACGACGCCTTTTCTTACTTTGAACGAGCCTATGAAATCCCCGTGCGCTCGGTGCAGGGGATCACGACCACAAGCGAGCCGGCCACTGCCGACATCAACGAACTCGTGCAGTTTCTTGTGGACAACAGGGTGCCCTCGGTATTTGTCGAAACAAGCGTCAGTGATCGTGGACTCAACGCCGTCCGAGACGGTGCCCGCGCCCAGGGCTGGGAAGTTTCGGCGGATATCGCGTTGTATTCTGATTCGATGGGAGCCTCCGGCACATACGAAGGCACTTTCATCGGCATGATCGATTTCAACGCCACGCGCATCACCCAGGAACTCGGTGGCGAAGCGCCGGAGGGTGGATATCAGGGGAAGCTGGAATAGAAGAATTCATCAACGCAATTCTGAAGTCACTTGATTAGCCCATGACGCTACGCGAACTTCAATCCCTGATCGAAACGATGTACTCCCGCAAGGACGAAGCGCGCGGAGTCGAGGGGACGTTCATGTGGTTGATGGAAGAAGTCGGCGAACTTGCGACCGCCCTCCGAGAAGGGACAAAGGAAGAACTTGCTGCCGAGTTCGCCGACGTGCTCGCCTGGCTGGCCACGATTGCCAATGTGGCTCACATCGACCTGGAACAGGCGGTCCGCGACAAGTACGGGGAAGGTTGTCCTGGCTGCGGCCAAATGGTCTGCGCGTGTGGGGCCGAGGAAAAGCCGTAAGTTTCTGGCCCCAGACATCCAATCGACTCGTCTCCATCGCCTGGGTGTGTTCGGTTTGACAGCATCCCGCCTTGCTGGCGAGACTATGCGAACACTTGGTGATGTCTGTCTGACGACGCATGAATATGTCCAACTCGATCCCGCTTCAGCAATGGTCCTCCATCGTTCAGGCTCCCCATTGGCGGGAGCTGGTCGATTTCTGCGAGCGGCTGCTCACTGTTTCGCAATCCGCCGACCACTTGGAGGGTTTCTACTCTGCTGCGTTGGAGCAGGTGGGAATCGAGTTTTCCGCCCAGTCGACTGGCGTGATGGAGTTGGCGAATCAATGGAACATCGTTGCCGAGCGCGGCCGGCTTCCCCAGGACTTCGATCGTACCGCCATCGAAGAGGCACTCGATCAAGAGTCGGCACTCGCGGAAGCAGGGACTTTCGGAAAGTTGCTCGCCGTCCCTTGTCCTTCCCTGGGACCGGCGATTTTGTTTGCTTGTGGTTCACGTGTCGATGACGCCCGCCTGCGTGAGTTTCTCGTCGTCGGAAGAGTCTTCGACCGGTGCGCCGCACAATGGAAGCGGAATCTGCAATACGAGAATCAAGTTTCTCGCCTTCGACGCACGCTCGAACTCGCGCGCACATTCTCGCGTGAACGAGAAGTCTTTCCATTGCTCGAACAGAGCGCCATCCAGGCCGCGGAACTGATGCAGTGCGACCGCGCGAGCATCTTTCTCTGGGACCGTGCCGAGCGTCAATTAGTCGCCTGTCCGGCGCTGGGAATTGAAGGGGGCCGACTTTGGCTTCCCGACAACAAAGGAATCGTCGGCGAAGTGGTTCACTCCGGCAAGCCGGTCGTCGTGGAGGACGCCTACGACGATCCGCGGTTCGACCGATCGGTCGACAAGCAGAGCGGCTACCGCACCCGCAATCTTTTGTGCGTACCACTCGTCGATTCCGATGGACAATGCATCGGTGCATTTGAACTGATCAACAAACAGAGTGGGAAGTTCACGTCGGGCGATGCCGCGGCCTTAAACGATCTCGGCGTGGTCGTGAGTGTGGCAATCGAGAACGCTCAGGAGCGCACTCATCTGATTCGCAGCCATCAACAGCTTCGCGCTCAGATGGCCGATAAGGTTGACCTGATCGGTGAGAGCACCGCGATCGAGGCCCTGCGCGGAACGATCGGTCGACTGGCTCCGACCGACCTGCCCATTCTGCTACTGGGCGAGAGCGGTACGGGAAAGGAAGTGGTGTCGCAAGCTCTCCATTTTCGAGGCCCGAGGGCAGACAATCCGTTTGTGGCCGTCAACTGCGCGGCACTCACCGAAACGCTGTTGGAGAGCGAACTCTTTGGGCACGAGAAAGGGGCCTTCACCGATGCCCATGCTACGCACGAAGGCAAGTTCGAGATGGCCCAGGGAGGGACTTTGTTTCTCGATGAGATTGGCGACATGTCGCTGGCGGGACAGGCGAAGCTGCTGCGAGTGTTGGAACAGAAGATAATCACGCGCGTCGGCGGCAGCCAGGACATTCCCGTGAATGTGCGAGTCATCGCGGCCACGAATACCAACCTGATGGAGGCCGTTTCGCAGCGTCGCTTCCGTCAGGATCTGTTTTTCCGGTTGAGCGTCGTCACGATCGAACTTCCTCCGCTTCGCGAGCGCCCCGAGGACATCTTGCCGTTGGCACGGCACTTCCTCGCGCAGTTCTGCAAACAGGCCGGTCGGCCGACCATGACCTTGAGCGGCGAAGCGCAACAGGCTCTGCGATCGCACAACTGGCCGGGCAACATTCGCGAACTGCGAAATCTGATGGAGCGGGTCGCGTTCCTGTGCGTGAAGGACATCATCCCGATCGAGGAACTGGCCTTCATTCTGAATCCCGATCGCGATCCCTTCGGCAGCATCGACCCGACGCTGGGACTCACCGAGGCGACGAACCGCTTTCAACAGGAACATATCCGCCGGGCGATCGAACGCGCTCGCGGCAACATGAGCGAAGCCGCCCGCTCCCTCGGCCTGCATCGCTCGAACCTCTACCGCAAGATGCGACAACTCGACATGGACGTGGACGAATCGAAGCCGTAAACGTGCGGCGCTCTAAAGCAATACTCGCCAGTCGAAGGTCATTTCAACTCGACTCGCACTTCCTCGATCTCTCCATCAAACCGAAATGGTCGGCGGTCGTAGTAGTCGAGCGAGACGGGCGAGCCGAGATCGATGCCGACATCGAAGGTTTCGCTGGCGGTGAAGGCTGCCGGCACGGTTCTCTCGACAGTGGTGTTGATGACTTCCTCGCCATCGACGCTCACCACGACTTGAGCCGGTGCTCCCGGGCGCGCAATCGTTGTGTCGACCACGATCGTATGCTCGCCGGCGGAGAGCGCTGCCTCGGACGTCGCGATTGTGTGCTCGATGAGGAGCATGTTGTAATCGTAGACGAGATGACCTTCGTCCATGTAAAGCGTCACCCCTCCCGATCCGCCGCCGAGGGCGTACAGCACGCCTGACGAGTTATCGTTCACGTTGAGTTCGATCTCGACGTGATTGCTTTGCCTGCCGAGACCCGGCGCGGTGAATTCCGGCATCCGTCGGGTGCTCGCATAGAATCTCCAACTCGAATAGGGGCTGGCGATTCGGTCTTCTGGGTGCAGACGCGTCCAGACGCCTCCGCCGACCGGGAAGACTTTGTTCTCTTCTGCTACAGAGAGGAAGAGTGCCTGCAACTCCGCCAGTTTCTCGGGGTTCTCGGCGGCCAGATCGTGAGCCTGAGAGAAATCGGTCGTCACGTCGTAGAGTTCCCAGACATCGTCCGCAGAGTGCCAGCCCGTGAGTTGGTCGATAGCACCGGCTGCGTTCCAGGGATCAACGGACCGAATGCACAGCATACCAGCCCTCGTGTAGATCCCCGACTGGCATATTTTCGAAGTACTGGGTCGACTTCCTGGCTGTCGGTGCATCGGCATCCGCGAACGAATAGACCATGCTCACGCCGTCGATCGGCATCTGTTCGAACCTTCGACCACTTGCGGTGGTGTGACGCCGATGACCTCGTAGAGCGTCGGGGCAATATCGTTCACATGATGAAACTGCGATCGCGGCGTTCCATCGTGTTCAATCCTGGCCGGCCAGGAGACGACCATCGGATTGCGCGTCCCTCCGAAATGCGAAGCCACCAGTTTCGTGTGATGAAACGGCGTGCTTCCGGCCCAGGCCCAGCCGGCATGGTACATGTTGTCGGTGGGGGCCGCCGAGTGCATCGAGACCACCTAGCCCCTTAAGCACGTTGATCTGTTCCTCGACAGTCGAAGGGAGATTATTCTGGGCCAGCAGTTCGCTGAGACGCCGTTCCTGGACCTTCGGCACTCCGGTTATCACCCCAGATGTAAATGACGATCGTGTTGTCGCTCACACCCAGGTCATCCATCGCATCGAGTAATTTGCCGACCTGGGCATCGGTGTGTTCGGCGAACCGGCGTAGACTTCCATCAATCGACTCTGGAAGTCGCTGTGAGTCGGAATGTCGTCTCGTCGAGCCATGTGGGCAGTGCCTGAGTTCTGTTCCGTCAGGATCCAACCCAACTCAACTGACGGGCGAAGACCCGCTCGCGGTAGGCGTCCCAGCCATCATCAAACTTGTCCTGATAGCGATCGGCCCATTCGGGAAAGATGTGATGCGGCCCATGAGTCGCTCCGGGAGCCCAGTACATGAAGAACGGCTGATCCGGCGCGTATGCCTGATGCTGATGCAGCCAGGCAATTGCCTTCTCCGCCATGTCTTCGGTGAGGTGGTAACTTTCGTCCTGTGGCGGCTCGATTGGGTTGAGATTCTCGTAGAGTCTCGGCTCCCATTGTGACGTTTCCCCCGCGAGGAATCCGTAAAAGTAATCGAATCCGTGCCCCGTCGGCCAACGGTCGAATGGCCCCATCGCCGTTGTCTCGGTCGCCGGAGTGTTGTGCCAGCGCGAAAGCCGACGTCTTGTAACCGTAGGGCCGAGAACCTCGTCGCCGCTGTCGCGGAGGAAGTACGCCGACATATCCATCCCAGTCAAGAGCGCGGTTCGGCAATGGTGCCATTGCCGACGCGATGATGATGGTCCTGTCAAAGTGACGCCCGTGTCGGTGAGCAGATCGCCGTCGTGTGGAAGGCGGCGGTGATGTCGCTGTCCGGTCGAGTGAGGACTGGGTGTATGGACCTCGCCGCCAAACGTATCGGGGAGTCCAAAGCCGGCATCGTCGATGAGGACGATCAGCACATTGGGAGCGCCCTCGCGCAGATGATGGGGCTGCGCGCGTCGATGATGTTCCGACTCTTCCAACGTCGGCCCCGCGATACTGGCGGTTGGGACCGGAGGAAACGGAAGGACCGAGCCATCGTCCTTGCGAGAACGCCGTCGACGTGAGGCGCACATGCCGATCAACAACGTGGGAGAAAGAATCGAGAATGTCGCATCATTGGTATCCGTTCGAGGTCCGCATCGTGAAGAAGTTGTTCAATGTGGGGATCACGCCGTCTCGTCGAGCCACTTCCAGGCGGCGTCGATTTCGCCGGCGTCGAAGTACTTGACCTTGGCCATCGTGAAGGGTTTGCAGACGGTCGCCATCGACTTCTCCCAACTCTTCTCACCCACGAGGGCGATGCGTTCGATCTTCGTGCAGTGAGTGGTCGAGAACTTGATGTCGTCCCACAGAGCGTGGGCATCCCATCCATGAAAGTCATGAAACCATGCCAGCAGCCGCACCTTGCCATCGTCGGCAATCGCCTGGTCGACACGTGGCACGAACGTCTTGTAATCCTCGTCATGCAGTTTGCCCGAAAGCTTGAAGCCGAGGGTGTGAGCGTTGGGGGACTGGAGTTCTTCGATCATGAGTGGTCTCCTTGAAGTCAGAGTTAATGAAAAACGCGAAAGTGTCACAGTCCGACGTTCTTCGGCGGGTACGTTTGAAACGTCCGCATGTGAGCGGCAGCCTCGGCACCGAGAGATGCCAGCCAGGCATTCATGCGATGGCCGACGGGAAGCTCCTCCTTCGGATCGATGTACAAGTTAAACATCCACGGGGCGGTGCCAACATCGTGAACGATCGCCATATCAATATGCATGAAAGTCGACTGAGGCAGGATGACATGCTGATGCCATTTGTATTCCCGCATCCGTAACGCCATCAGGTCGGTTTTCCACCAGAAATAAACGCACTCGCGATTCGATTCTCCGTCGTCATGCAGCAGAAATGATGTCTGATCGATTCCATCGATATAGACATCGGTTGGAATGGCGTCGTTCGCGCCAGCCAGGTTGACGCAGGTGTTGAACAGATCCATCAGATCGAAGACATCGTCGCTTTCGCGGCCGGGAGCGATCATGCCGCGCCAGTAAGCGATGCCGGGAACCCGCACGCCCCCTTCCCAGGTAGTCCCCTTGGCGCCTCGGAAGGGCGTATAACCCGCATCGGGCCAGGCATCCATCTGCGGACCGTTGTCGGAAGTGACGAAGATGAACGTGTTGTCGAGTTCACCCGCGTCGTCGAGCGTCTGCACAATCTCGCCGATCAGCAGGTCGACTTCGCAGACCGAGTCGCGATATGGATAGTTGCTCGCACTGATTCCCTCGTAGTCCGGATTCACGAAGTTGTCGCAATGCACCTTCATGAAACAGTGCTCGATGAAGAATGGATTATCTCTCTCGCTCAAGGTCGCAATTTGCTCGATCGTGAAGTCTGCAAGCGCGCGGTCGGCACGAGCCATGTCCTCGATGCTCTCCACCGAAGAGACTTCTTCCGTCTCTCCACCCTTAAAGCCGTGAATGAGACTGTGGCCCATTCCCATTTCCTCGTACGCTGAACTTCGCTCGGGGTCGAGTACGAGATCGGGATACCTCCGCGGATCGACTGACTGCGAGATCTCTTTCTGCGCCGGGTAGTAACCATAGAACTCGTCGAAGCCGACATCGTGCGGTCGCATGCCCTCGGCTTCTCCGATGTGCCACTTGCCTGTCAGAAGTGTGTAGTAGCCTGCATTGCTGAGAATTGTTGCCAGCGAGGTTTCGCCTTCCCAAGGATTCATTGTCAGGGTGTCGCCGGCGAGAATCGGCCGCGTGAGACCTGTCCGCACTGGCAGGCGCCCCGTCAGTATCGCCGAGCGGGTTGGCGTGCAGGTGTGTTGTGAATAACACGACGTGAGCCTCAGTCCTTCTCGAGCCAGCCGGTCGATGTTCGGCGTGGCCGATCCAACGGCGACGCCGCCGCCGTAGCACCCGGGATCTCCGTATCCCATGTCGTCGATGATGAGCCAGACGATATTGGGTTTCTGTCCCGATGCCTGTTCGAACCTGGTCAATCTTTCTGCGACGGTTTCCTGTTGTTCCGGGTGCGGAATGGCGGGTTCCATGTTGTCGACAATACGGACCGATCGATTCAACGTCGATGCCTGAGCAAACAGAGCGGCCGGTGCAAACACCGCAAGCACCGAACACATCACAAGCAGAGATTTCATCATTCGATCCGATCGTTTGAAGGACATGGAACTGATTCATCGCGGCTTCGCCGACAACTCACGTCGCCTCAGTCGCCGTTTCTTTCAGTTTGCGAATTGTCATCGCCAGGACGATGAACGAGATACCGGTCGAGAGGAGGTCGACGCCGACGAGGATGCCGACGGCCCAGAGGCCGGAGAGGGGCCATTGTCGCCAGATCATGACACCGAGTACGAGCGCAATCGCGCCGCTCGCCAGAATCGCCAGCCAACCCGGCGCGGGTCGGTACGAGAACGAGGCAACGATCTTCCAGACGCCTTCGACAATAAAGACGACCGACAACATCAGAGCCAAGGTGGCCATTCCGAGGAGCGGATGGGCCAGCACACTCGACCCGGCGAGAATCGTAAGGACACCGATAATCGATGGGACGATCTTGTCGGACCATCCTTCCGAGCGCCACGCCGCGAAGACTTGAAACACGCCCGCGAGGAGCAGCATTCCGCCAATCACGTACACGACCGCTGTCCCCGCGACAGCGGGGGACGCGATCGAAACGACCCCCAAGACCGAGAGGACAAGACCCATTAACAAAAAGCGGTTGCCACTGGGAATCCTGGAGTTGTTCATTTCTCAACTCACGTTCTGAGTGTCTGCGGGTGAAAGGAGCGGCACCTGGCGAAATGCCAGGTGCCTTGGAATGGAATCCGTCGTCGACGATTCAAAGAGTCGACAACTCATCGAGCAGAACCTACCGCCCCCCCAGCCCCTGCTCTAGCTTCTCCATCGCCTGATCAACTGTGAATGAAGCAGCGCGTTGACTGGGAGGAAAATCCTCAAACGACTGCAGGAACCGCGCGGTGACGGCCTGAGCTCCGTACATGATATAAGCGTGATCGAATAACCAGTCCCAATAGGTGTTTGAAGTGATGTCGGCACGTTCAAACGGATCGGCACGGAGGTCGAACATCTTTGGAACTCGCAGCGCAGTGAAGGGTTCGGCCCAGACTTCCAGTGTTCCGCGTGCTCGTTGCTCCATAAAAACGACTTTCCAGTTTTCGTATCGCAGGCAGAACAGATCGCCGTCGTCGCTGAAGTAGAAGAACTCATTGCGGGCGCCCTCGTCCTGCTCTCCGGTGAGATAGGGCAACTGATTGTAGCCGTCGAGGTGAACCCTGAACGTCGTGCCTTCAATCTCGAGGCCCTCAACGAGTTTGTCGGCGATGTCGGGATCACCAACGGCCGCCAGCAGAGTCGGAAACCAGTCGAGGCCGCTGACGATGTCGTTGGCGATCGATCCGGCTTCGATGTGCCCCGGCCAGCGGATCATGCAGGGGACGCGAAACGCACCTTCCCAGTTCGAGTTCTTCTCATTGCGGAACGGCGTCATTGCCCCGTCGGGCCACGTGTTCATGTGCGGGCCGTTGTCGGTCGTGTAGATCACGATCGTGTTCTCGGTAATCCCCAGGTCATCAACCGCAGCCAGAACGGAGCCAACGTGGTTATCGTGCTCGATCATGCCGTCGGCATATTCTGTCCGCGCGGTGAGCCCCGGCTCGTCGCGATGCTCTTCACGAACGTGTGTTCGCGCATGCATGCGTGTCGAATTGAACCAGCAGAAGAACGGCTTCTCGTCGGCGACCTGGCGCTGAATGAAGTCAATCGCGGCGGCCGACGTTTCGTCATCGATTGTCTCCATGCGCAGTCGAGTGAGTGGACCGGTGTCCTCAATGGTTTGCCTGCCGACGCGGCCCCAGCGAGGATGCTCGGTCGGGTCGTCGACGTCGGTCGCAAAACAACGCATGACACCACGCGGCCCGAATTGCTCCAGGAACATGGGATCCTGTGGGTAATTGAACTGCTCCGGCTCTTCCTCGGCATTCAGGTGATACAGGTTTCCGAAGAACTCATCAAAACCGTGCACTGTCGGCAGGAACTCGTTGCGGTCGCCGAGATGGTTTTTTCCAAACTGCCCGGTGGAATACCCCATCGACTGCAGTACTTGAGCCATTGTCACGTTTTGTGCCTGCAGCCCGATTGGGGATCCTGGCATGCCGACTTTGCTCAATCCGGTGCGAAATGTGCATTGCCCGGTAATGAGTGACGATCGACCCGCCGTGCAGCTCTGCTCGGCATAGTAGTCGGTGAAGATCATTCCCTCACGAGCAATGCGATCGATGTTGGGTGTCTGGTAGCCCATCAGCCCCATTGAATAGGCGCTGATGTTCGTCAGCCCGATGTCATCCCCCATGATAATGAGGATGTTCGGCTGCTCCTGGGCCTCTGCCCGGGACGCCGACAGTGTCGTCAAAATGGCCACTGCCAATGCAGCGAGCCAACTTCTTCTCATTGATCTCATGGTGTCTCTCCTGTTTACCTTGCCCTGTTATGAAGGTCAGACCATCCCGCAGAGAGGACAGGCTCCGCCGAGTGGCCGTATCAACCTGGTCCTACTTCAACTCAATCATCACCTGTTCAATCTCGCCCGTGAAGTGGAACGGCACGGCATAGTCTTCGCTGACTGGCGTGCCGGTGTCTTCGCCGATGTCGAGGGTTTCGTCGAGTGACATTCGGTAGCCGAGCGTGCGGTCAAAGTGCGTCTCGATCGCCTCTTCGCCGTCGATGGTGAGCGTCGCGTCACCGCCGTTCCCCGGTCCTTCGCCGTCGTAGACGAAATCGAATTCGAGCGTATGTTCTCCCGGCTCCAGCGCCTCCTCACCGCGCACCTCGTAGCGCTCGACACCCGCCAGGTTGTAGTGAAAGACCGGCACACCTTCGTCGAGATACATCCCCCAGCCGGCGAAGCGACCCCCTTGCGTAATGATCAGCCCCTCGGCTCCATCTTCAGGAACGACGATCTCGGCAGTGACGCCCCAACTTCTGTTCTTCACGTTGGGGGCGGCTCCTTCGGGAATGCGAATCATTCCCTCGTGGTATGTGAAGGAGTCGCGACCCTCGGTCAGGCTGGGACGATTCGAAACGTCGAGTCGTTCGACTTTCGAATTGTCGAGCGGCAGCACCTGATGCACGATCGCTTCCATGTAGAACAGACGTTGCAGTTCGAGCAGTTTGTCGGGGTTCGAGTCTGCCAGATTCACTGACTCCGAGTAGTCTTCGGCGACGTGATAGAGTTCCCACTCGTAGCCGTCGATCACGTCGACCGCCTCGACAACGCTCACCCATGGCGCGGCAGTCGGCGAAGTGGCCGCCACCCAGCCATCATGATAGATCGCGCGGTTACCGAGCATTTCGAAGTACTGAGTCTTGCGTGTCGACTCGGCTTCGGAATCGTCCCAGGTGTAGGCCATGCTCACTCCTTCGATCGGCCTCTGTGTGACGCCGTCAATCGACTGAGGCTGCGGCAATCCCACCGCTTCAAGAACCGTCGGCATGATGTCGATCACGTGATGGAACTGTGATCGAACACCCCCTGCATCCTGAATGCGGGCGGGCCACGAGATCACCATGCCGTTGCGCGTGCCACCAAAGTGCGAGGCAATCTGCTTGGTCCACTGGAACGGCGTGTCCATCGCATGTGCCCAGCCTGCGGGATAGTGGTTGAACGTCATCGGTCCGCCGAGTTCGTCCATGCGTGCCATCACAGTGTCGAAATCTTCGGGAATGTTATTGAAGAACGTCATTTCGTTGAGCAGGCCTTGTGGAGTCCCTTCGGCGCTCGCTCCGTTATCTCCCTGGATGTAAATCACCAATGTGTTGTCGAGTTCGCCCATCTCGTCGATGGAATCGATGATGCGGCCGATCTCATGGTCGCAGTGCGACAAAGCGGCTGCGTATACAGACATCATGTGCGAAAAGACGCGCTGTTCGTCAGCATTCAACGAGTCCCAAGCGGCGAGTTCATCCGGACGTTCGGTGAGTTGAGTTCCAGGAGGAACGACACCCAGTTCGATCTGTCGGGCGAGCGTCTCTTCGCGGACAACGTCCCAGCCTTGGTCGAATTCGCCTTCGAATCGCTCAATCCAGTCCCGCGGCGCGTGATGCGGCGCATGTGCGGTGCCTGTGGCGTAGTAACACAAGAAGGGTTTGTCGGGGGCGACGGCGTTCTGCATTCGCAACCAGCCGATCGCTCGATCGGCCAGGTCCTCGTCGAAATTGTAGTCGGGATCGTCGAGTGGAGGCTCAACCGGACGCGTGTTCTCCACGATCGCCGGAGACCATTGGCTCGTGTCGCCACCGACGAAGCCGTAAAAGTATTCGAACCCGAGTCCCACCGGCCACAAATCGAACGGGCCGGCCTGGCTCGTGTGCCAATCGGGGACGTTATGGTTCTTGCCGAACCACGATGTGTTGTAGCCGTTATATTTGAGAATCTGTCCGATTGTGCCGCAGGTTTTTGGCACGAGCGTGTTGTAGCCCGGGAAGCCGACACCGATCTCCATGATGCCCCCTGTCGCCACACTGTGATGATTGCGACCCGTAATGAGTGCCGCTCTCGTCGGCGAGCAAAGTGCCGTCGTATGGAACTGGTTGTATCTGAGCCCGCTGGCAGCGAGTCGATCGAACGTCGGTGTCGGGATCGGCCCGCCAAACGTGCTGCTGGCTCCATAGCCCACGTCGTCGGTCAAGATGATGAGCACATTGGGTGCGCCATCTGGAGCCTGGATTTCCGCCGGGAAGTCCTTGATGGATTCCGACGGACGCAGGCCGATTTCTCCATGAAACGCCGGCTGCGGAACAGGCAGGCTCGAACGGTTCGGCTCCTGGGCAATCGCGGTTGAAGCCACGACAGATAACAGACAAACCATCAAAGAGCCAGTACGTAAAATCGTCATTTCTGTTCACTTTCGTCAGTGAGACTAAAATCAAAGTCCAACTATCAATCGCCAACGCATCGCGCTAATGGCTACTCGAAGTCCTCGGCGAAGACCGTTCGCCAATCGTCGGCCATATCGACGACCGTCCAGCCTTGTGTCATCGCCATGTCGAGTGCAGTGTCGAGTTTGCCGATGTGGGACTCGCGATCGTAGGCGTACTCGCGCACAGCGTCGGTGTGATGCACGAGCAAACCGAATCTGGGTCCATCACCTGCGGTCGTCCATTGCAGCATTGCCTGGTCGCCGTCGGAGTTGCCGAACGCCATCAATGGAACACGACCAATGTGCAGGTTGATGTTGATCGGCTTCCCTTCTTTGTCATCGATGCTGCCGATCTCTGGCAGTTTGACGAGGACGGGAACACCATTTCGCATCTCGAGCTGAACCTGACCACTGCTGCCGATCACCTGTTCCGGCGGGATGCCGTACATTTCCTCTGTAAACACCCTCATGAATTCAACCCCTCCTCCGGAAACGATGAAGGTCTTGAATTCATGCGCTCGCAGATACTCGAGCAGTTCGAGCATCGGCACGTACGCCAGCTCGGTATACGGGCGGTCATAGACGGGATGCCGAGCCGTGTGGACCCACTCCTCGACGATTTCGGCAAACTCGACGGTCGTCATTCCGGCATGAGTCGCCGCGATGATCGCGGCGAGGTCATGCTCGGTGAACTTGGACATCTCTTCGTGATCGTTCGCGATGATCGCCGCGAATGGTTGTTGGTCCTTCCACTCCGGATGGTCGTCTGCCAACGCTTTGACGCGATCAAACGCGAAGAACCCCTGCACGTACATCGGCTGCTCGCACCAGAGCGTGCCGTCGTTGTCGAAGACGGCGACACGCTCTTCCGGTGGAACAAAGTCCGGGCTCCCGACCGTGGTGACGCGATCGACAAAGTCGACGATCGCCTGCCGCGGTCCGGTGTCGTTCCAGGATGCGAGTGGTTGAGCGTCATCTCCGTAAACACACTGTGAGGCAACAATCCATGTCGCCAGTACGCTCAAACACCGCATTCTGTTCACGACAACTCTCCCTCAAAAAGACAAAGGACAGAAAACGACTACTGAGCCGGAGTGGCTGGAGTCGCCGGCGTGGCCGAATCGTCTTCTCCTTCCGGGTTCTCCAGCCTCACCAACAGCCAGTTCTCGGTCCGATCGGTACCGAAGTGAACAAGGACCGAAGCCTCTTCCTGAGTCAAGTTGTAGATGCCTGTCTCGATGACGATGGTGTCGCTGTTGGCCAGGCGGAAGGCGGCGCGCTGCGTCTCCTTGTCGACTTGACCCTGTACTCCCTGAGCCTCGTCGGTCTGCTTGTTATACAGCGTCCCACTGATCACGCCCTCTTTGTTGACGGCCAGCTGGATGATCCGCGAAGGATCGGTCTCCTGCTCGTTGCCGATGACCGCGAATGTGCCGAGCGGCATCCACTCGGCGGCTTCCGCGGTGGCCTCATCTGTCGGCGGCGCCACGGTTGCGAGAGCGGCGGCGCTTTGGGCGTATTCGTCCGCCGAGGCGATCTGCTCACCGCCGATGTAGACGTTGTTGTTCTCGTAAGTCACGTTTCCACCGTCGCTGTAGTCATAGTAGACCGGCTGAGACCAGTTGTCCTGCGGATACGTTCCCCACGCCCACCATCGATTGACCGCGCCCCACACAGGGACGGTCCACCAGTAGTTGTACGGGTAGCGACCGAGTCCGTAGTGGTAATGCCATCCGCACCAGGCGTGATTATGTCCAGCCCACCAACCCGCTCCAAACCACCCTGCGGCGCGGTATCCGTTCCACCAATTGTTGCGGATCGGTGCGCCTCGCCCGTTCCAATAGGCCGCGCGATTGGCGGGGAGAGTTCCGACGCCGGGTCGACCAAAGGCGTTGCCCCAGTTGGTGTGGATGTTGTTGATCTGGTTGTTGTTGATGTTGACCCAACTCGGACGGTTATTGATGTTCGTGTTGAGGTCACCAAAGTTCGGACGATTGGCGATTCCCGTGTTGTTGCCAATGCCGGGTCGATTGCCGATACTTGGTTGATTGTCAACACCAGGTCGGTTTCCGATGCCGGGAACATTGCCGATACCGGGTTGGCTACCAACTCCTCCCGGTAGCGTTGAAGGTCGGCTCATCCCGAGAAAGTTGCTGAGGTCACCAGCGGATGGGCCTCCATCGCCGATGCCAGGAACATTCGGTCGATTGTTGCCGATGCCACTTCCACCACCGGGGAGGTTGGGTCGGTTCCCTCCTTGGCCGATGCCGCCGGGAAGTGTACTCGGACGATTGCCGCCCAGATCGGGAACGCTGGGACGGTTTCCGCCGCCGATTCCATCTCCACCACCGGGCAGGCTCGGTCGGCTATTGCCGATCCCGCCGGGCAATGTACTGGGCCTCGAGCCTCCGATCGAAGGAAGGGAAGGTGCGCCACCGCCACCACCCGGCCGATTACCGATCGACGGCGGCGGACTGACACTAGGTCGGCTGATGGAAGGCGAACCGCCTCCACCACCCAGCCCCGGCAAACTTGGACGCGCGCCGCCACCACCGCTCGGCAAACTTGGCCTCGAACCACCGCCGCCGCCGAGACTGGGCGCGCTGGGTCGCGAGATTCCACCCCCGCCCCCGCCTCCGAAGCTGCGACTGCCGCCCCCTCCTCCGCCGAAGCTGCGGCCACCACCGCCGCCGCCGCGCCCGATGGCGCCGGCGTCATTCGTGCCGGCAAGGAGTATCAACACTGCTGCAACAATTGTGAGTGATCTGGTCTTCATTCGTTACCTCCGTTGTTTCCTTCGGCGTCTGCGGCCGCCTGCTCAGAAGCAACTCGCACGATGGTCACTGCTGCCTGAGTGGGTCGCGGTTCACCTTCCACCTCGTGTCCGATGAGTTGGACAGTCATTGAGTTTTCATCCACGGGAGTGATCACGTAGGTTCCCGACGCCGCTGCTCCATCTGTGAGAGTTTGGGTCGACCGCACAAGCCAGCGGTCGCCACTCAACGACCAGACCCCGTCTCCGAATGAACCGTCGGAGTCGAACGACCACGAACGGATCTCCAAGCTGCGCGGATCCCAGCCAATCACTTGCGTCCCTTCTTTCACCGGACCATCGCTGGTCGAGACCAGGAATGACCGCAGCAGGAAGTTTCCTCCCGGTGCCCAGCGCACATTGGTTTCGACGCTCACATCGTCCGACTCGTCAATCCATGTTCCAACCATCCAAGCCAGCGGCTGCAATGCATCGTAGGCGGTTGGCGGGATTGCGACGTCTGATTCATGCACGGTGTGAATGAGCCACGTTCCCTCCGCTCTGACAAACGTCGCGGAGAAATCCGTCAGCGAAACGCTGCCGTCAGGCGCATAGACCGTGGCGGTTCCGTTCGCGATCGCGACATCGTCGGTCACGAAACTGATGTCGCCCATTTCGCCGACCAGCCGAGCGTCTGCGTTCGCTTCGAACAGGCCGGCAAAGTCGGCTTGAAGTGCTTCGCGACCTTCGAGACGATCTCCGGTTTCGCGATCGACGTAGACGGCGTTTTCCGACCAATAGGCCGCGACGGCGGCGGCATCGTGCTGGTTGAAGGCCTCAACGTAGTCGCGCAACACGCCGCGAATCTGATTCGCAGCATCATCGTCACCGCGAACCGTGGAAACAACGGTTCCCAATACCAAACACAACACGAGAGATTTCACAACATGACATCTGCGCATACGTACCCCCTGGGTTGAGAGAAGAAATCGATTGAGGAAAAGGAGTTTCCAGGCCCGGCTGTTGTGTTGAGGCCCACAACCAGTTCAGCTTGCATCAAGTAACGTGTCCGCGAACTTGCCGAAGGGCGAGCCGGAGAAAATGAGAGGATTGATGGAGAACGAACGTTCTTACACCCTCGTTTTTGCAGCTTAGCCACGTGGACTGAAAATTCAACCACTGGCGACGTGAATGTCCGATGAATACACGCTAATTATCTGCTAACGAGTATCAGACATGCCCGATGCGATCGAACTGGTTCAGCAGCGTCTCGCATTTATGAGGAACTTGATCCATTTCCGCACGGTTGCAGAAGGCTAAGGAACAGCGTGACTTTAAGGTACCGAATTAGAGGTATCGAATTAGTGCTTCGATCTGGGATGGATTTCATAGTTCCATTCGCCGTGGAACTTGTGGGGAACGATGTAGAGGTCGTCGATTTCGGCGTCCGTGACTTTGCGGCCCTTGGGGTAATGCTTCTGATCCAGCCACGCATGAACTTCGAGTCCCTCGCGGGTCCGCGTGGTGCCGATCAGTTGGACGACCACTTCCAGGGTCTCCAGCGGGACGGCCTGCCAGTTGCGGGTGATGTGACAGAAGAGCCGATGCTCGATCTTGTTCCATTTGCTCGTGCCCGGTGGAAAGTGACAGACTTCCACGATCATGCCGGTCGCGTCAGCGAACTTCTGAAGTTCGAGTTTCCACAGCCGATTCCGGGAACTGTTGCTGCCGCCGCTGTCGGCGGTGATCAGCACGCGGCGCGGCGCACCATAGCGGCGTTTCCCCAGGCGCTGCCACCAGCGACGGATGGCGGCCACCGCGAACTCGGCCGTGTCATGCGTGATTCCCACCGAAACCCCGGCCTCGTTGTGGCCGAGGTCGTACACTCCGTAAGGAATGGCCCTGCCCTTGTGAGGGTCGGGGAAGTCATGCACGTTCACCTCGACCGGCTGGCCCCGGCGACGATACGTGCGGCCCGGATTCTTCAGGTTTCCCAGGACTTCTTTCTTCTTGGTGTCGACCGACAGGGCCGGTTCTCCACGACGTTGCCGGGCCTTCACCCGCCGGGCGATGTGCTCGAACTGGGCATTGCGGTCCGGATGCTGAGAGCCTTCGCGGGTCTTGCGATTGGCTTGCAGACTGTACCCCTGAGTCTTCAACATCTGGCCCACCTTGCTGGGACTGATGACGAATCCCTGCCGTCGCAACGCCTGCGCCAGCGGTCGCACGCTCTTGCACGTCCACCGCAAAGGAGACATCGGATCCCCCCGCACGCCCGGCTCGACCAATCGCTCCAAGGCCTCGACCAAACCCGGAGACTCGACCTCCCGCGACTTGCGGCCGCCCCCTTCCCGGCGTTGCCGACCCGCCGGCAATGTTTCGGGAGACTCCAGTTCCTGAAGGCCGTTGCGGATCGTGCGATCGGACATCCCGGTCGCCAACGCCACGGCCGTCACGCCCCCCCACCCCAACGATCGCGCTTCGGCGGCGGCCCAACGCCTGCGCCCCCGCTCATCGAGTTCGGGAAGCATGGCGTGATACTTCTGACGAATCCATTCAATAACCTGCGCCTCCGGCATCCCCGAACCATGACACAACCCCCCTCTCACCGCTACCCCAGATTCGGTAGATTATTGATGCACGACTACTAAACCCGCACGTATAGCGGTCGCACGTCAGGCGCTTCGACAGACGGATCCGGCGAATTCGAGCAGGATGTCGAGCGTTAGTTAAAACGTTCTCCGTCCGGACATTGTTCGTTCTGCACCCACGGATCGCCGTGGTTGTGATAGCCACACTGTTCCCAGTAACCGGGACGGTCTTCAGCCAGCAGTTCGATACTCTTCAGCCACTTGGCACTCTTCCAGGCATAGAGGCGAGGCACGATTAATCGAGCCGGTCCGCCGTGGTCGGCGTCGAGTGGTTCGCCGTCATGTAAGTCGGCGATCAGAGCATCTTCGACATCGAAGTCGGTCAGCGGAAGATTCGTCGTCCAGCCGCGATCGTATCCCATCGGCGAGACATACTTCGCTTCGGGCTTCACTCCGGCACGGGACAAGAGTTCGCGAACACTCACTCCTTCCCAAATGTTGCCCAACCGACTCCAACGAGTGACGCAATGAAAGTCGGCAAACACCTTCACGCGCGGCAGTGCCTGAAACTCTTCCCAGTTGAACGTGAGTGGAGTTTCAACCAGACCAAAGATCGAGAATTGCCAGCGATCGAGCGGCACATGCGGCACGCTGCTGTAATGCAAGACGGGCCACTTGCGAGTTCGCACTTGTCCCGGTGGAACACGCTTTGATCGATGGGTATCAGGGCTGATGATCACGCCCGTCGGTTGCTGATCGGGTGTCGCGGGAGGGCCGGACTGGTATTTGGGATCTTCCATTCGGGTTTTGAGGTGATGAGAAACGTGCTGAACAAATTTAGACGGATCCCCAATCGCTAAGTTCTGTTATCGCGAATCTTGTTGGGAAATCCAACCACGCCACTTCGAGGAACAGCCGATTGGCGGGTCCAAACTTGGACTTCGATGCCCATGTCCCCAGAAAATCGAGTTACCTTCAATTGTCGTGTCCCGCCCGTTCCTCACGATTCAGGCTCCAACACCCCCGAATGGCCCTTCCATTCTTGACACAAAACCGTTCGTTGATATGTTGAAGTGTGGATTCTTGATGAGGTTTTACTACTTTCGGCCACCAGATTCAGCGTGTTTGGTGAATCCGCAAGCGGTGCCAGAATCAACGGGGACGGATCCCGACTTCCTGCCAATATGAAAGAGTGGCCTCCTGGCCGCTCTCCCCACCAACTGCCCACCGAACTCTCCTGCCAAAAAGGGTGAGACATGATGTGTTGCCGACGGATTCCATTGGGGATCGTGTTCGCGTTCTCGATCGTCGCCTGCGGCGCGGCTCAGGCGGATGACCTGGGACCAATCTCTGCCCTGCAATTCGAAGGGAATCCCTCGGGGGCAACCTTTGTGATGCGTGGGCCAGATGCCCGGCATCAACTCCTGGTCTCCGGTGCACATGCTGAGGCGCGGTTGGTCGACTACACACGTCAGGTGCAGTTCACGACCGAACCGGTCGGCATTGTCGAGATCGATGCCCAAGGCATGGTCAAGCCATTGGCCGATGGGACAACCACCATCACGGCCACCCTTGCCAGTGGGCAAGTGGCGCAGACTCCCATTGTGGTGGAAGGCTACGCATCGCCTCCGCAAATCAACTTTCAGAATCAGGTCGTTCCGATCTTCACGAAGTTCAGTTGCAACAGTGGCGGCTGCCATGGCAAGGCCAGTGGGCAGAATGGATTTCGACTGTCGCTGCTGGGCTTCTATCCCGAAGACGACTACGAGTTCCTCGTGTTGGAAGGACGCGGTCGCCGAGTCTTTCCACCGGCTCCCTCTGAGAGCCTGTTGTTGACGAAGCCAACCGGCGTATCGCCACATGGCGGCGGCATTCGCATGGAAGCCGACAGCGACGAATACCGTCTCCTCTACCGCTGGATCGAACAAGGGATGCCCTATGGGAGCGAAGACGATCCGGTCGTGGCGTCGATCGATTGCGTCCCGGCCACTCGCATCATGGGACGTGGGGCGGAACAACAAGTCGCCGTCTACGCGACCTACAGCGACGGCACGATCGAAGATGTGACGCGCATGGCTCTGTATGAGCCGAACGATCCAGAGCTTGCGGAGTCCGAGGTCTCGGGACTCGTGCGCACGACCGATCTGTCTGGCGAAGTCGCCATCATGGCTCGCTATCAAGGACAAGTGTCGACATTCCGGGCAACGATTCCGTTGGGTGCGCCGATCGCATCACTGCCTCCAGAGCGAAATTTCATTGATGAGCAGGTCTTTAACAAGTTGGAAGTACTGGGCATCCCACCGTCTGAGATTTGCGATGATGCGACCTTCCTGCGTCGGGTGTTTCTGGATATCACCGGAACGCTGCCGACCGCCGAAGAAGCCCAGGCGTTCTTGAACGATCCCGATCCCAACAAGCGGGACCGTGTGATCGATCAACTGCTCGACTCTCCGGAGTACGCCGACCTGTTCGCAAACAAGTGGAACCTCGTACTTCGAAATCGCCGTCGCCAGAACGAAGACGTCACCGGCACCCATTACTTCCACGAGTGGGTCTGGCAGAGCATGGCTTCCAACAAGCCCTACGATCAGTTCGTGCGAGAGATCCTCACGGCCACGGGAGATTCGACATTCAATCCTCCCGTTGTCTGGTATCGCGAAGTCAACGAGAACAACGAGCAAGTCGAAGACGTGGCTCAACTCTTTTTGGGCTTGCGCATACAATGTGCCCGTTGTCACCATCATCCATTTGAACGCTGGAGCCAGGACGACTACTACGGACTGTCGGCGTTCTTCAGCCGGGTGGGTCAGAAGAATCTGCCTGCGGGCGAAACTCGAGGCCGCGACCGCAGAATCTTCCATCAGGAAGGTCTGGCCCAGGCACAGAACCCACGCAGCAGCGAGCAGCTACTCCCCGCGGGACTGGGGAGTGAACCTTGCGAGATCGCTCCCGAAGAAGACCCGCGAGTTTATCTCGCCGACTGGGTCACCGATTCCAGCAATCCCTTCTTTGCCCGGGCATTTGTGAATCGTTATTGGAAGCATTTCTTCTCACGTGGCATCGTCGAACCGGAAGACGACATGCGCGAAACCAATCCGCCGACGAATCCGGAGTTGCTCGACGCCCTGGCGCAGCACTTCATTAATAGCGGCTACGACATGAAGGAACTGATTCGCACGATCTGTCGTTCGTCGACGTATCAACTGAGTGCGATTCCGAACGAGTACAACGTTTCCGATAAGCAGAACTTCTCGCGGTATTACCCGCGTCGGCTGTCGGCCGAAGCGCTCTACGATGGATTCCACCAGGTGACCGACACCACGCAGAACTACAACGGCATGCCGGAAGGGACGCGGGCACTGGAGCTCCCCGACACCTCGAACGTGCCTTACTTCCTGACCGTATTCGGCCAGCCGATGGGGGACACTGCCTGCGAATGTGAGCGTTCGATGGAAGCCAATCTCGCCCAGAGTTTGCATCTCTTGAACAGCAACGAGGTGCAGGGGAAGATCTCCAACGGAAGTGGTCGGGCGGCAACGCTAGCGCGTGATCAGGAACGCGACCATACCGAACGTATTCGCGAAATGTACTTGTGGACGTTCGCCCGCGAGCCGGATGAAGAAGAATTGTGCATCGCCTTGGCGCACATCGAAGCCCACCAGGATAACTACCAGATCGCCTACGAAGATGTACTCTGGGCGCTCATCAATACCAAGGAATTCCTGTTTAACCATTGACGAACGCCGAAGATCATCGGCCCGCCTGCCGCGCATCGAGCGGTATGCGGGCCGATCGTATTGCAGACGCATCCGGCATCCGTCAATCCCGCCTCATTGATTGTTCATCCCTGCCAACCAGGCCAGGAGCGCTCTATGACTGGTTTGAAACCCTCACGGATCGAGTTCTCGCATTTATTCGTGGCAGCACTGTTGGGGCTGAGTTTCACCCTGGCGGCATCGTCCGCTTGGGCAACTGCCGCAGAGCGCGGGTCTACACGATTCAACCGACCGGTATGCAGACCGGAACGTCCGTCGACGTTCGCTTGCTGCGTGGGGACGACATCGAAGATATCGACAGCCTCTGGTTCAGCCATCCGGGCATCACGGCTGAAAAGAAGATGGAAGAAGTCGAGGGACAGCAGCGGGGTCGTCGAGAATGCCTTTGTCGTCACATGTGCCCCCGATGTTCCCGACGGCGTCTACGAGATGCGAGCCATCGGGCTTTGGGGTGCCAGTAACTGCCGCAGGTTCATGGTCAGCAGGCGAGAACAGCCTGATGAAGTCGAGCCGAATCAATTGCCTCCGCAGGCTACTCCGCTGGAGATCGGGAAGGATGTGAATTCGCGTCTCGACCAGGGGAACGACGTCGACTGGTTCACCTTCACCGCGACCGCCGGACAGCGAATTGTTTTTGACTGTTACGCCGAACGGCTCGATTCGATCATGGATGCCACGCTCGAGGTTTACAACACCGCGCGGATCCGCCGATTAGCGCGGGCCACTGACGTCAGTGGCTTCGATCCGACGCCTCGTGTTCGACGTTCCTGCCGATGGCGAGTACAAGCTGCGTGTGTTCGATGTCGCGTTTCGTAACGGACAGGACTATCACTATCGACTCGCCACCCATGTCGGTCCCTATGTGGCGTTCGCCTATCCCCGTGGGGCAGGCCGGAACAACGGCCAACGTGACTCTCTACGGAGCCAACATCGGCGGCGAACGGACCGATCTCGTCTGGAACGATTTCGTGCTGGAGCGACGCGAAGTCTCCATCCCGCTTCCCAGTGAAGCCGCTGCCTTCGATCCCACGATTCGCGTGACGTCTGTTCAGGCTGGCGAAGACTTCATCACCTATCGGTTGCCGACCGATCAAGGAATCGAATCCTGTTCGCATCTATTTATCGAGCCAGCCCCTCACACTGGAACAGGAACCGAACAACGCTGCCGAGTCGCCGCAGCAACTTCAGGCTCCGTTTGAAATCGTTGGTCAGTTCGCCCAGCGTCGCGATGTCGACGTCTACGAGTTTGCAGCCAAGGCCGGGGAGTATCACTGGGTCGAAGTCATCTCGCAAGCGCATGGGAACCACGGTCGACAGTTACTTTGTGATTGAGCAGATCACCGTCAACGAGAATGGCGAAGAACAAGTCAATCGTGTGACCAGTCAGGATGATGACGCGACCACCGCCGCTCAGAACATTTACGATACCAACACCGACGACCCGAAGTTCCTGCTTCAGGTGAATGCCGACTGCCGCTACCGCATTACTGTCCGCGATCATTACGGAGCGACTCGCTGCGATCCCTCGTTGAGTTACCTGCTGATTGTGCGTCCTGAACAGCCTGACTTCCGCGTTGTGGCGGTGCCGCAGAGTCCCGGCAACAACCAGGTCTGGAAACCGCATTCGTCGTGGGGACAACATCGGCGTTAACGTCTACGCCTATCGTCGCGATGGGTTTACTGGTCCGATCGAGATCAAGGTCGAAGGATTGCCGGAAGGTGTGCAGTGTCCCGGTACCGTCATTGGCTCGAATCAAAATACAGGCGTGTTGACCTTCACGGCTGCCGACAACGTCGAACCGAATCTCCATTTCGTCCAGATGACCGCCGAAGCGCAGATCGAACCGACGATGGCGACACGGGCAATCGCTGACGCCTTGAAGGCAATCGACGATCACGAGAAAACAATTCCCCCGCTGCGTCAGACACACGATCAGCGCAGCAGCAATACCAGCAGGCGTTGCAACAACGAGATGAAGCGAAACAGCAGCTCCGACGACAACCCCGACGACGAGGGACTGAAACGCCAACTTGAACAACGTCAAGAACAACTTGATCAGGCGACCGTGCAGCGCGATGAGGCCGCAGCCGCGCTGCAGACGGCCGAGCAGCAACTCGCGCAGTTAAAGGAAGCCTGGCAGCAGCGTAAGAACGAAGCCCAGCAACTTGTGCAACAGATCACGCATCCGGTGCGAGCGGTCACGTTCGCATGGGGACCGGTGAACCAGCTTCCGCCGCAGCCTCGGCTCACCGACGGTTTCGCACTGGCCACGCTGCCCGAAACGGCATTCTTCCAGGTCACAACCGATGCCTATCAGTTCGAGGCGAACCAGGGTCGGCAGATTCTCGTGCCGATCCATCTCACGCGTCGCCAGGAGTTCGCTGACGCGGTGAATCTGCAGTTTCAAGGGCTTCCCAATGGAGCCAACATTGATTTGCAGAACCAGCCGATTCCTGGTGAAGAAACCGACCGTGTCTATCGCTTGTTCGTGCGGGACAACAGCCCTCCCGGAACTTATACCGTCTATCTGACGGCTCAGGCTCAGGTGTCGTACCGCCGCAATCCCGAGCGGGCAGAACGGCTCACGCAGGAATCCGAGCAAGCCAAGATGGCCCACGAAGCAGCGATGGAGGCCCAGCGTCTGGCGACCGAGACCAAGAATCAGGCCATTCGGGCCGAACGCGATGCCCAGACGGCCTCTGCAGCAAGCACA
>CALOES010000030.1:0-145763 GCA_942492405.1 uncultured Planctomycetaceae bacterium | reverse complement strand
TGTGGTCTGGCAGCCGTGGGTCTGGAGTCAGGTTGCGGGGAGTTGGCATGGCTGTCGACCGGAGAGCATCGTCATCCTGTTGCACGATCTGCTGTAGGGAATGCCGTCCCTGGCATTCCGCGGGGCGGAGTGAGGGGGGGATCGTTTCGAAATCCGTTCTCGTGACGCTTCGCGAAACGGATGTGTGTTGGTCGTCCTTCACGGCGACGCGACTCGTGCGATGAACTGGTCAGCCCGCCGACGGAATGGCACTGAGGCCATTCCCGATAGCGACGGTGTGGATGAGGAGCGAACGTCAGACGTTGCAACGGTGACCTCGGGACCGCGCGCGATGACGCCGCGTTCTATGCCCCTCACCCCGGCCACCCCGGCCCTCTCCCCCACGGTGCGGCGGCGATTGTATTGCAAAGATTTTCAGTGGGGGGGGAGATTTGTTGCGCCGCTGGGTACTGCGCTGGGCGCAACCGCGCACCTTAGGGTAGACGGACCGTGTACACGGACGAATGCTCGTCCGCGCGGGCCGGTGTCCGGAGAGCAAGAGTATTTCAAGAGTACGAGCAAGAGTATCGCAAGAGTATCACCAAGTGCGTGTCTCTACGCTTGTACTCTTGGACTCTTGTCCGCCAAAACGGCACGAGTTGAACAATGAGATGGGATGGACATATCGACGGCTAGGACGACGCCAAAGGACACGCGCAACCCAGTCGGCTGTCCGATTGGAAATTTCTCGGATATCCCCGATTGCGGTGCTATCGGGGCGACGGCCGCCGTGGGAGCGGTCACACGATTCAGATGCCTGTCGTCCAGTTTCTCTTCAATCTTCGATCGGGAGTAGAGGGCGAACGAGTACCGAAATCCGCTCGTACACCCCGCAGTCGGGTGTGTGCATCTCGAAAGTGGGTGAGAAATACGTGAAGATGCGAGTTGCGGAGTGTCATGCAGGGAATTGGATGGGTCTTGTCCCAAGGAGGGATGTGATGAATGGACCTATCCTCGTTTATTGAGTCACCTCCGAAACGTTCTTTGCGCAGCAATGCGATCCGAAACGAATCGGTTCAAATGAGCAAGTTCAACATTCAAGAGAGTTAAGATGCCATTATTGGGTGCCCACATGTCGATTGCCGGCGGCTACTACAAGGCCGCCGACGCTGCTGGTTCGTTTGGTATGGAGACGGTGCAGCTCTTCACCAAGAATAACAATCAATGGCGGGCCAAGGAAATTTCGGAAGAGGATATCGCGGCCTTTCGCAAGTCGATCGCGGAGCACGGACTGAAGCATCCGTGTTCGCATTCGAGTTACCTCATCAATCTCGGCAGCCCCAACGATGAACTCTGGCAGAAGTCGGTCGATGCTTACACCATTGAACTCGAACGAGCCGAGGCGTTGGGATTGGATGGTGTGGTCGTGCATCCCGGTGCGGCGATGGATGGCACCGAACTGGCCGGGCTGAAGCAGATCGTTCGCGGCGTAAAGGAGTGCCTCAAACGCACGAAGGGGTTAAGTGTGCAGGTCTGGCTCGAAGCGACCGCCGGCCAGGGTTCGAGCCTGGGGTGCAAGTTCGAGCATCTGGCGTACATTCTGCAGAACGTGGATCGCCCCGAACGGATGGGGGTCTGCATCGACACCTGTCACATTTTTGCTGCCGGGTATCCGCTCAACACCGAAGAAGAGTGCGAGCAGACATTCGCAAAGCTCGATGAAGTCGTCGGACTCGACAAGGTGCGGGCGTTTCATCTCAACGACAGCAAGAAAGACCTCGGCACCCGGGTCGATCGGCACGACCACATCGGCGAAGGGAAGATCGGCCTCACCGCATTTCGCTGGCTGCTGAACGATCCGCGTTTTCAGTCGCATCCGATGTATCTGGAAACGAAGAAAGAGAAACGCGATGGCGAGGAGATGGATGCCGTCAACATGCGAACGTTGCGGTCGCTAATCGCTTGAACGTCGTAACATGCTCGGATCGGAAGTCGTGAGAATTCCAATCAGGGCGAATTGTCCGCGTGAATAGTGCGTCTTCTCCATGACCGTCGGAACTCTCACGAGTTCCGCTACGATAGAGCCATGCCCGATTTTCTCACTCGTCTGACTGATGTGCGCCCCATCCTGCTCGATGGGCCGACGGGGACGGAGTTGCAGCGTCGCGGGTTTGCTCTTCAATCACCGTTGTGGTCGGCCTCGGCGCTTCTGGAGGCACCCGAAGTGCTGGCTGCCATTCATCGAGATTATGTTGATGCGGGTGCCGAGGTGGTGACGGCCAATACGTTTCGCACGCATGCGATCAATCTCGAAGCCGGCGGATTGAGCAATCGAGCTTGCGAACTGACCTGCCGAGCGGTCGAGATTGCCCGCGATGCGACTCAGGGCCGCGCCTGGGTGGCCGGTTCGATCGCTCCTGTGGCCGATTGTTATTCTCCCGCCATGACTCCCGACGATGGCGTGCTGGCTAACGCCCATCAGTCGCTGGCCGAACACCTGAGTCAGGCGGGAGTCGATCTCATTCTCGTCGAGACCCAGGTTACAATTCGCGAGGCCGTCATCGCCGCGCGAGCCGCCATCGCGACCGGTCTGCCGACACTTGTGAGTTTCGTGTGCAATGCCGACGGGCGTCTTTACTCCGGCGAGTCGCTGACGGATGCCGCCCGCGCTGTACTGCCGATGGGCATTAATGGCCTCCTCGTCAACTGCCTCCCCGTGGAGCGCGTGCCCGGCTGTCTCGGAGAGTTGTCGGCGGTGGCGGACGGGACGCCCATCGGCGCCTATGCGAACTCCGGCTGGATGAAGAGCGACGGCACGTGGGAGCCCTCACTCGGTGCGGACCCGGTCGAGTACGGCAAGTGTGCCGCAAAATGGATCGACGCCGGAGCGACAATCGTCGGCAGTTGTTGTGGCACGACGGTCGAGCACATTCGCGAGTTGCGACGAAGAACTTGAACTGATGATGACTCAATGAAGGTGATGGACGACGGTAACGACGAGCAATGGTATCCCTTCAGCTGTGCCGTAACGTTGTTTACGATGCAGAAGAGAGGTTCGGTGATATTACAGGCATTAAATGCAACCATCTTCTGTGCGACAGAGAGTCTGTTTGGTCTTCTTCGTCGAGTCGATGTTCGCCAGCGCGATCTTCTCGTACGTCTGGGCCTATTACCTGGCACCCCCAGACTCCAAATTTCCCACGCACTGGGCCGTGTTTAAGCTGAGTTTCAGCATAGCTGCAGTCATCGCGTCTATCAGCACGATGCTTTTCGCCCTGCCTCTCTGTTTTGTTCGTCAACTGTCCGGCACCTCGGTGTCAATTCGCGATTATTGGCTCACCTTCGTAATGGGCGTCTCCGTTCACATGGCGATTTTTGCCGCCCCCCATCTTTCGTCGAAATACAATCCGATATTGCTGTTCGTGCTTGTTGTCCCAGTCCTGGGCGGTGTGATCTCTCTGGTCGCCCGGCATCCGAGTCAGGTCGATTCCGCCGCATGACGACACACCTTGACGCAAAGCTTTGTACTGTGGATGACGCCGTCGCGTTGATCCGCGACGGTCAGACCGTGGCGAGCAGCGGATTCGTCGGTGCCGCTGTTCCCGAAGCGTTACTGGCCGCCCTCGAACGACGGTTTCTGACGGGTGGTCAGCCGCGAGATCTGACGGTCGTCTACGCCGCAGGTCAGGGTGATGGCGTAGCGCGCGGGATCAATCACCTCGCGCACGTCGGATTGATCAAGCGCGTGATTGGCGGACACTGGGGTCTGGTCCCCCGCATCGGTGAATTGGCCCTTTCCGATAAGATCGAAGGTTACGTGCTGCCTCAAGGCGTGGTGTGCCAACTCTATCGCGATATCGCCGCCGGCCGCCCCGGCTGCATTACGCATGTCGGCCTCGAGACGTTTATCGATCCCATTCACGACGGTGGACGCCTCAACAAGCGCAGCCACGATACTCTCGTCGAACGTATCGAACTCGCCGGCAAGACCTGGCTTTGGTACAAGGCGTTCCCCATCAACGTCGGCCTGATTCGCGCCGCCGCTGCCGATCCGCTTGGCAATCTCGTTTTCGAAGACGAAGCCATTGTGGGTGAAGCTCTGCCGATCGCTCAAGCGGTACACAATTGCGGCGGCGTTGTGATTGCCCAAGTGCGGCAATTGCTTGACCAACTGGCTCATCCCCATCGTGTGCGCGTTCCGGGAGTCCTTGTGGATCGCGTCATTGTCGCTGATGCCGGGCAGCATCCGCAGACGTTTGGGATCGCGTTCAACCCCGCGTTCTGCACACCCTCTGGAAAAGCGTTCGACTCGCAGGCGTTGCCAGAGGCGCTTCCCATGGATGCACGACGGATCATCGCCGCCCGAGCGCTGCTGGAGATTCCGGAGGGAGCCATCTGCAACCTGGGAATCGGGATGCCCGAAGGGATCGCCGCCATCGCGGCTGAACGCCGACTGCTCGACACCTTTACCCTCACCGTGGAAAGCGGCCCGATCGGCGGGATGCCTGCCGGAGGCTTGTCGTTTGGGGCATCTGTCCATCCGCATGCGATTATCGATCAGCCGTCTCAGTTCGACTTCTACGATGGAGGCGGACTCGACTTCGCGGCCCTTGGTGCGGCCCAGATTGATGCCGAGGGAAACGTCAACGTCTCGCGATTCGGCAGCCGACTCGCGGGCGTGGGAGGCTTCGTCAACATCTCGCAGAACGCCCGGCGACTTGTCTTCTGCAGCACTTTCACATCGGTCGGTCTCCACATCGAGATTGCTGACGGTCAATTGCGGATCAAGAGTGAGGGCAAAATTCGCAAGTTCATCCAGCAAGTCGAACAACTCTCGTTCGCAGCCCGCCGTGGTCACGACAAGTCGCAGCAGGTGCTTTACGTGACGGAACGCGCGGTGTTTCAGTTGACGCCTGACGGCCTGGAATTGATCGAAGTCGCCCCTGGCGTCGACCTCGAACGCGACATTCTCGCCCAAATGGATTTCACACCCCGAGTCGCCACCCCCCGCCCAATGCCCGCATCGGCGTTCGCGCGTCCACCCGAGTAGCCGATTCTGTCCCAGACTCGGGGCACGACGAAGTAGATCCGCTTCACTGTGAAGATCCTGCAACGAGCCATCGCCGCATCAGGAATTCTCCTTTGCTGCACCCGATCCGGACCAGTTGACCCGCACTTGCCCCGCCCTGCGTTCCTCCAGCACCAAACAGACGACCGGCCCGCGCCCCTGCGTGGTATTTGACAACGCTACGCCGAGGCGCGGAGACCGCGCAGCGGATCGGGCGTCACCGGCACTGGCGGTTGGGCGTCGATCTCCGGCGACTCGCTGATTCGCGACACCTGCGCACCCAGCGCCACCAGCTTGCCGTGCAGGTCGGCGTAGCCGCGATCGAGATGGTAGATGCGGCGGATGATCGTCGTTCCCTCGGCGGCGAGGCCTGCCAGTACCAGGGCGGCACTCGCGCGCAGATCGCTGGCCATCACATTCGTGCCGTGCAATCTGTCGACGCCGCGAATGCTGGCTCCGCCGTGGTGCCTCGTGATGTCGGCTCCCATGCGACAGAGTTCCGAGGCATGTATGAATCGCTCGGGGAAGACGTGATCGACCACGTCGGCTGTCCCTTCTGCCAGACAGAGGAGCGTCATCGCCTGTGCCTGCAAGTCGGTCGGCAGGCCCGGATAGGGAGTCGCTTCGAAGTTGATCGAACGCAATCGGTCGCAACGCGATCGGTCGCAACGCGATACGATCAGCGAATCGCCCGCATGTTCAATCGTGACGCCGATGGCACGCAGCCAGTCGATGACAGCGGAGAGGGTTTGAGAAGGGGGCGAACACTGCGGCCCCTCACCCCGGCCCTCTCCCCCACTTGTCACCTGTTCCTGCATTGCGGAAGTTCTCTGTGGGGGAGAGGGAGAGACGACTCGTACCTCCTCACTCCCCAGTCCCATCAACTCAATCCGCGATCCGCAGAGTGCTCCGGCCATCAGCCAGGTGCCGGCTTCGATGCGGTCGGGGATGATGCGGTAGTAGCCACCGTAGAGGGATTCGACACCATCGATCACGATCGTCGAAGTTCCTTGACCGTGGATCCTGGCTCCGATCGTGTTGAGGAAGTCGGCCAGGTCGACAACCTCGGGTTCGAGAGCCGCGTGTTCGATGATGGTCGTCCCCTTCGCGAGGACGGCGGCACTCATGATGTTGCAGGTGCCGGTGACGGTGGGGCCGTTGGGTCCATTCAAATCGATCCGCGCCCCGCGAAGCCGCGAAGCTCGGGCGACGACATAACCCTGCACCACTTGAATGTCGGCTCCGAGTGCTTCGAGTCCGCGAAGATGGAGGTCGATCGGACGATGACCGATGTTGCAGCCACCTGGAAGCGAAACACAAGCCGCCCCGCGCCTCGCCAAGAGCGGACCCAGGACACAGATGCCGGCCCGCATGCGCCTTACGAGATCGTAATGAGCCGTCACCAGCGATGGGTCGGCGGGAGGTGTGACGTGAACGACATCGCCCGTCTGCTCAATACTGCTCCCCAGCGACGTGAGGAGCTTGCGCATCGTGGCGACATCGGCCAGATCGGGAATGTTTTCGAGCGTGATGTCGGCGTCGGTCGCGAGCGTGGCGGCCAGAATGGGCAAAGCGGCATTCTTCGCGCCGCCGATGGTCACGGCTCCACGGAGAGGTTTCCCACCCTCAATGACAAAAGCATCCATGCCCAAATTCGCCCGTCCAAGAGCTCGATCGATTCAAAGAAGCGGGATTGTGGTGGGAGTGTGGGGTGAGTGTCCAGAGGGATTCATCAGTCCGCAGATCGGCGGTATAGGAGATTCTATGGTCGTGGTCGTTTATTGGGCTGTTCTACGGGAAACGTAGTTGCCTCAACCGAGGTCACTGGAACGCTTCCTCTGACTCGATTGGCTCTCATGGCGAAGGAAAGATACGTTGAGATTGAAGCACTGATCGTCAAGTACAGCGCGGTAGCGACCGACCAGGTGAAAGCGCTGTTCTGGAAAAGGAAGATCGCGGATACGTACGCCGCACAAGACATAACGACTGCGATCAGAACCCGTTTGTGAGAACTCGCCGTTGACTCATTCTCCGAGTCCAGGCTCACATATGCGAACACAGCTAGATGAATGGGCACGATGGATTCGATCACAGTGGCGATGAGATCGGAAGCGTAAAGCACTTCTCCAAGATCGAGGAACCGCAACGGCCTGCCAATAACGATTTGGACGCCTGCATGCAGTTGGCACTCATGCGAGCAAGCGGTTGCCAGCAAACCGTAGAATATGCTGATTGCAATTCTTAAGCTTGAGTGCATCGTTTCACATTGCAAGAGAACGCGACGCGTTCATGCGACTTATCGAGTTGATTCACGAAGGCGTCGCCGAGCGATACGTTGATCTCGGAGTACCAGATTCTCGCCGCCTCGGCTTCGTCGACTGCAGCCGGATGAAACTCAATCGGTTGCGGGACCATTACTTCAAATCCGTTGTCGAGCCTCAGACCAGGGGGTCATTGTCACTCGTCCCGATTCGATATCCTGCAACCGGCGTTCTAGCTCGGAGGACCATGCCTCTCGGACGGCAGCATCTTCCGTTTCCGCATCGAGACTGTCGATCAATTCTGCGGCGATGCGACCTCGTTCCGCGGGCGGCAATTCGAGAGCTTCATTCAGCAATCTGATTGGTGTCTGACTCATCGTAGAATTCCCGTTTCGAGATTGATGATTCTACCAGAGAGATGGACGGTTGGCGATCCGAGAACGCCCGTTGCACGCATGTGAATATGCGAGATTGATCACCCAACACCAAATCTCCACTGCCGCTCTCCTAACCCCACGAATCCCCCACTGTCAACTCCCAGAGACAGGGTTTTGTTGGGCTCGACGAATTGCCGGCAAGTTCGTATTTCGGCATGCGACAAGGGCATTGGGAGGTGCCTACAATAGCCGGTGACATGTCTGCGTCTACCTGTCAAAACACAAAACATGAGTTCGACACTTCCACATCGCCGACGCGATTCCCTTGCCGCGCAAGGTTCGCTGGAAGTGCATCTGCTGGGTCTGGTCGACCATGCCTCGTGCCTGGAGTTGCAGGAACGAATGGCGTTCGACATCAGCGGTCGGCATGACTCGCAGGGGGCTTTGCTGCTGTGCGAGCATCCGCCGGTCATCACCATTGGACGCGAAGGACACGCACTCGATGTGCGGGCGGATGAATCAACGCTCGCCAACTGCGAAATCGATGTGAAATGGATCGCCCGTGGCGGCGGCTGCATCGTCCACGCTCCGGGACAGCTTTCCATCTATCCCATTCTGCCGCTTGATCGTCTTGAATTCAGTCTCCCCGATTATCGCGAGAAGCTCGAATCGGCGGTCGTCGATACCTGCCGTGAACTGCATGTGGCGTCGAAGCGACGCCCCGAATCTCCCGGCGTCTGGGGTCGGGCGGGACAACTGGCTCATTTCGGTGCGGGTGTGAGAAGTTGGGTGACGACAGGAGGCATTCATCTCAATGTGCGCCCCGACAGCAGCTTTTTGAGACTGGCCGACGCCAACGGTCTCGGGATTCGCACCACTTCGCTCGAAGGGACGCTGGCCAGGCGGGTGGGCGATGCACTGGTTCGCGAGGCGCTGATCCGCTACATCTGTGCCCGGTTCGGCTACAATCGCCGACACATTTACACAGGGCACCCTCTGCTGAAGCGCACCCGCCGACTCGTTTGCCAGCATGTTTGAATTGCCGATCGTTTCTGAATCTTCCTGCTCGACGTCCTCAGCAGGAACCACCACCGCGGAGCCCGCCAAGCTTCGCAGGCGGCTGCCGTCGTGGCTCAAGCGGCCATTGCCCTCGACCGAAATGGGCTTTACAAGTCAGGTGATTGCCGACCTGAATCTCGAAACGGTCTGCGAAAGCGCCAAGTGCCCCAACCGCACCGAATGCTGGTCGCAGCGGACTGCCACGTTCATGATTCTCGGCAACGTCTGCACTCGCCCGTGCGGCTTCTGCTCCGTCCCCAAGGGGAAGACCGAAACGGTCGAGCACGATGAGCCCGAACGCGTGGCTGAAGCCGCCGCTCGATTGGGGCTGAAGTATGTTGTCATTACGTGCGTCACACGGGATGACCTGCCTGATGGCGGAGCCGACCATTTCCATCAGTGCGTGCTCGCAGTTCGCAATCGAACCGGAGCCGACGTCGAAGTGCTGACGTCCGACTTTATGGGGAAGCGGTCATCGATCAGCCGAGTGATTGAAGCTCGACCTGATGTGTTCAATCACAACGTCGAAACGGTCCCTCGTTTGTACGACCGAGTCCGCAGAAACGCCGAATATCGCCGCTCGCTCGATCTGTTGAAGCAAGTGAAGGACGAAGCCCCCGACATGCCGACCAAGAGCGGGCTGATGCTGGGCCTGGGTGAAACGCGGGATGAAATCCTCGATCTGGCGGCTGACCTGCGCAGTGTCGGCGTCGACATCCTGACGATCGGTCAATACCTGCAGCCTGGCCCGGCACAACTGCCGGTCGAACGTTACGTTCCTCCGGAAGAGTTCGACGAGATCGGTGACCTCTGTCGGTCGATGGGCTTCTCGCTGGTTGCCAGCGGTCCTTTTGTTCGATCGAGCTATCACGCCGGCGAGATGGCGGAAGGGATCGGGCATTAAGCCCATCACTTAATCGGAAACGACTCTGGTGAATCGCGACTTCGCGATCAACCGCCGGGGTTCGCGACTTTCAGATATCCGGCGATGGCGACGACAACGCCGGCGAGCGCGATGATGATCGTCAGCCATTTGCGGTCCTGCTGCCGCATCGCGTTGAACTTGGCCGACTTGCCGGCGAGGACTGATGCCAGGAAGAAGACCACCAGGGCGATGAGAATCTTGGTTCCCATCAGCATGTGATAGTACTTCTTATCCTCCCCCTGATGAGCGGGGCTGCCGACGGCCAGATAGTTGTAGAAGCCCGACGCGAGCAGCAGAGCGATGCCGATGTGGATGACCTTCGCCCATCGCGAGCGAATGCCGGTCTTGATTTGCTTGCGAGTCTCTTCGTCGACGCCCGCCAGCGTCGGAATGACGGCCAGCACGGCGAAGATCGCCCCGCCCATGAGGGCAATCGCGGCAAAGATGTGAATCCAACGGGAGAGAATTTCAACAGCGATCATGGATGGGTGATTGAGTTAAGTGTGGAGGGGCGTTTCGACTCACGAAACTGGCAGCCTGCACTCATCGTTCTTCGCGGGAGGGAGAATGCCAGTCGGTTCTTCCGTCCCGGCAGAATGGGAGGGGGCGGTCCGCCTGTCAACGTCGAGGAGGCGTAATCGTGGTGCCAGTTTCCATATCAGTGCTTTATCATCTCCAACCCAATGTTCAAGTGACTCCATCCTCGTTCCAGCCAACAAATCCACACGCCGCCAAGTATGTCTAAGTTTCTGCAGAATCAGCGAGCGTGGGATGCGTTGGCTGAGTCAAATAGCCAGTTCGCCAACGTGGCCACCGATGAAGAGTGCAAGCATCCGTTGCTGACGCTCGACACGCGCGGCTGGTTGCCCGGATCGGTGAAGGGACTCAAGGTCTTGTGTCTCGCGGCCGGCGGAGGCTGGCAATCGATTCTCTATGCAGTCGCCGGCGCGGAGGTGACCGTCGTCGATCTGTCGGAGTCGATGCTCTCCCGCGATCGCCACGAAGCCGAGCGACGCCGCGTCGCGGTGCAGACGATTCAGGCCAGCATGGATGACCTGTCGATGCTGCCGGCAGCGAGCTTCGACATCGTGCATCAGCCGGTGAGTTCGTGTTACGTCGACCGGCTGGAACCGGTCTACCGCGAAGTGGCCCGCGTCACCAAACCCGGTGGACTTTACATCTCGCAACACAAGCAGCCGGCGAGTCTGCAGGTTGTCGAGCGCGATTCCCAGGACCGCTACGTACTGGGGATCAGCTACTATCACCGCGATCCGTTGCCTGAGGTTTCCGATCGCAGCTATCGCGAGAACGGCACGGTCGAGTACCTCCATCCGTGGCAGACCCTGGTCGGCGAACTCTGCAAGGCGGGGTTCGTGATCGAAGACCTTGTCGAGCCGCGACGGGGGGATCCCAAGGCCAAGCCGGGACACTTTCGACATCGGGGGATGTACGTCGCCCCGTACGTCAGGCTGAAGGCGCGACGTGTCGAGACCCGCGCGGAACTCGACGCCCCGCGCATCTGGGTGCCTGAGCACTGATGCGGTCCACTACTGCTTCATCGCATCCGCGAGAATCCGCGAAGTGCTTTCTCGCATGATGCGGGGGTCGACCAGTTCTCCCTTGAGGAGCGTGTTCCGCACGTCCTTGCCGGAGATGAAGACAGGCTTCTCGTCGGCATGGCGTTCCATCAGGTCGACACGGCCCATCGAGTCGTAGTAGGCCGCGAAGCCCACCTTGATGGGCTGGATCTGCAGGTCGCCATTCAGTTTGCCGAAGATCTCCTGAGCGTCGAAATCGCCCCAGATGGCCGAGCCGTCGGCATAGGGAGCGTCGGCATGTTTGCGGCCGATGATGATGTGCGAATAGCCCATGTTCTGGCGATAGATGCCGTGCATAATCGCTTCGCTGGGGCCTCCGTAGAACATTTTAATGTCGAGGCCGAGCAGCTTGACGCGATCGGGAACCGTCTGGCCGAGTTTCTTCCACAGTTCGACATCGCTGTCGCCGTCACCCATCTGGCGTTCGGTGATCAGCTTCTCGTAAGTCTGCATGCGAATGGCGGCGTTGACGTCATCCCCCTTGGTTTCGCCGATGAGGGGATTGAGCACCGCGCCGGCGTTCTTCCCTTCCTTCAGCAGAACTTCGAGTCCGTATACCAGGGCATATTCGTGTGCCCGATGGAGCGGGTTTCGGGTCTGGAAGGCCACAACGGCCTCCCAACCGGTCTCGGCGATGAGCTTTCGAACTTCGCGCGGCGTCAGCACGTACTGGCCGAACTGCGGATTCTTGGGCTGCGGCAGAGCGCGAATCGTGCCGCCGACGAGGTGGGTCTTCCCTTCGTCCCCCTTGAGGACCATGTCGGCTCCCGGGTGGTCGACGCGGCCGGTGCCGTAGACCGACTTCAAATAGCCGCACTTATCCCACGGAAAGACATCGCTGATTTCGAGCGTGGCGACGACTTCTTCGGCGGGGTTGGTGAGGGCCACGGTCTGGCCGGCCGCCAGGGTCTTGGCGAGGGCCGAGGTCACCGGGAACGAAATCGGGATCGTCCAGGCATATTTCTTGCCGTTGTGGGTGATCGTCTTGTCTTGGAGCACCTGGTCGTAGGCGGCTTTGCCCATCGGGCCGGTGAGGGGGCTGAGGGTGCCGTCGGCAAAGCGGTAAACGCTCGAAAGGTCGGCAGCCGAAACGGGAACCTTGGGCAGGTCGGCCGCAGCCGCTGTGAACGAAGCAATTTCGTCCTTGGAGACGGTGCAACAAACAGGTTCCGACAAACCTCCATGAGGGGGGAGCAGCGCAGACATAGACTCTCACTCGACTAATAGGGGAAAAGCGATCGGTCAACTCCGTATGGTTCGGAGCGTAGGGCAAGGCTGAAAGAGGGTCAAGGTGTGCAAAGAATCGACCGGGACGATTTCAGACATGGGATTCGGCGATCGTCTTGTGGTCGGTCCTGGTGGAAACTGACTGTTCGTGGACGGAGAAATCAGTCTGTGCGGGAGTCAAGCGGATGTCGTTCCCTTGCGATCGGCGTGTCCCAGGTCTTTCTCGGGGGCGATCTGATCACGGACGAGTTGCTTGAGTTCGGTAATCTCGGGAAACCGGCCGGCATCCTTGCGGGACCAGACGCGCTGGCCGTTGGCGGTGATTTCGAACACGCCTCCCGTACCCGGACGAAGCGTCAACGCGGTCAGTTCCTGATCGAACGTCGTCAATAATTCCTGGGCCATCCATGCCGCCCGCAACAGCCAGCGGCATTGTGTGCAGTAGTGGATCTCGACCGTGTTGGGCATGGAGGCTCTCGGCAATGATGACACGACGACTCTGGGAACGGTTTCGACTTTCACACGCGCCCGCGAAACCCGCACCGCCTGGGACGCTGATTCTACGGAGTTGTCGGGGCGTCGATATCGACGACTGCGTCGTCTTTCAGCGGAATCACTGAAATGTCGGCGGTCGGACTCAAATCAACGGCGAGCAGCATCGTCGTGAGGGCCATGTGTCGAGATAATGTCTCCTGGGCAACGTCACCCTTGTCATGCGCCAGTTCCAGACGACCGAGACGATAATAAAGGTCGGCCAGGCGCCTGATGTCGTTGACTTCGGCCTTGGTGTCGGCTTCCCAGACCAGCAATGTCGGTTCGATGTGCCCCATCAAGAATGTGCCGACGGCAAGTGTATAAAGGGCGGCATCCATCGTGTCGACGCCATCCGCAGGGTTGGGGGCCGCGAACTGTGTTCGCTGCAGAACCTGATAGCTTGCGTAAAACCATTCGACTCCCTGCGGACTCGTTGTCGGGGACGTCTTATCCCGGTCGAGGGGGGTATGAGGCAACGCACCCAGTTCCACGGTACAGACTTCGATTCCCCGACGGTACGAGCGGATGGCCTCCTGATGCTGCCCCACCATCTCGCAGGTCTGGGCATGGTACCAGAGCAATTGCATCAGTACGTTGGCGATCTCCGGATTGTCGGGATTCGCGCGCCATTCCGAATATGCGTCGAGGATGCCAGGCTCGAAATGGTCAATCGCATCGAGATACTCCTTGTCCTCCAGACTCTGCAGGCCCTCGGTCACCGCACTGTGAATCTTGACGAATAGTGCCGCGCGCCGATTCTCGCGAATTCCATTGGCGATCTCGCTGTCCATCGCGGAATTCTGGCCCTTGAGCTGCTCGTTCTCGAATGCCGTCGCCAAAAGTTTCGGCACGGTGATGAGCAGCGTGACAGCCGCCATCAACATTGCTGCCGCCAGCGAGCCGACGAGGACGCGATGCCTGATGACCCAGCGGCGAACGCGTCGAAAGACCGGCTCTTTCCATGCCGTCACCGGTTCGTCCGCAAGCCAGTTGCGAACGTCGTTCGCCAGTTCCTCGACAGTGGCGTAACGATTCGCGGGATCTTTCGACAGGGCCTTCAAGCAGACCTTTTCGAGCGCTCGGGGAACGTGTGTCTGCACGTCCGACGGAGAGTCGATCTTTCCTTCACGAGCCGCATCCAGGGTAAACTCCTGTCGCGGAGGTTTCCCCGTCAGGATCGTGAACAAGATGGCCCCCAGGCTGTAGATGTCAGAGGCAGGCCGCAATTCGCCGACGCGTCCCCAGGCTTGCTCGGGCGACATGTATTGCAACGTCCCCGTGACGGTTCCCACGCGTGTTTCGGAATCACCTTCGGAATCATCCGGGCTGAGAATGACCGTCCCCGTGGAGTCGACTTCCCGCCGTTCGGCCTCACGCCCGACGATCTTGGCGAGCCCCCAGTCGACGACCAAAGTTTCGCCGAACTCCCCGAGCATCACGTTTCGCGGCTTCAGATCGCGATGAATGACGCCCCGACTGTGCGCGTAGGCCATCGCGTGACACACGTCGACAAATCGTCCCAGGAGATCCCGAAAGCCCAAGGCCGGCCGGCCGATCGCGAAGTGGGCCTCAATCGCCTCATGCAAGTTTCCTCCGCTCCCCGAGCGCACGTCGGCCAGAAACTTGTCGATTGAGGATCGCAGGTCGATGTCGCCCGACTGGGAGTTGTCGAAATCAAACGAGTTCAATTCATCGACCAATGTCTGCCGTCGCTCATCGGATCTGTTCCCGTGAAATGCAAACAACGCGTTGAGCAGCCGCTTGTTGGCATCGCTTTCCGGCCGATCGTGCAACGCGACAATCGCGCGCAGGAGATGCCGGTTGATAAACAATCGCATCACGTAGTACGGCTGTTCTCCTGCCTGATGAGTATCACTCCCGGTCTCATACACCGGCACAATGCTGGGATGCTCCAGCTTGCCGGTGATTTCGACTTCGCGTCGAAATCGCTGTTGAGTGCGCTGAGATTCCCGCAGCGTCCCCTTGATGACCTTAATGGCCACGAACCGGTCGAGTTTGATGTCGCGCGCCAGCCAGACCTCAGCCTGTCCCCCCTCGCCGATCTTGCAAATGGGAGCGAAGCCTGTGGCCACGGGAATGGTCGAAGCAGGTTTGCCTTCTTCTGGTCGCTCGCTCTCTTCGGGGCTGGGCGTTGTGACGTCGCGCCGCAACTGGTCATCCATGTTCCACATGGGCCGCAGCCCCTCCTCGCAGCGCGGGAACCGATTGCATGTGATCCTCCGCGCGGTCGACTGATCGATCCCTTTATCCACCATCGTGCTGTAGAAGACGTACGCCTCGACGACATCGTCGGGCAACTCGTCGTTCGATTCGGATTGGGCGATGTCAGCCACTTGTCTACCCCAGGAAGGAATGGAACTGATCGGGTGGAAGCAATTCCGAAAGGCGCTTCAGTGCCCGCGCCTTCAGGCCGTAGACGACTCCTTCGTTGACTTCGAGATGATCGGCAACTTCCTTGATCGACCAGTTGAGAAAGAAATGCCAGGTGATGACTTCACGCTGCCGGTCCGGCAGCTCGGCGATCGCCTCGCGAATCCGCTTGCGCGAATCGTCGTCTCGCAAGATCTTCGAGGGAGTGGCCGCCGAGTCCCCCATATTGCTGAAGCCCTGACTGCCCGCCTGACCGAGCGGGTCGATGGCTTTCAGGCCGATGCGGTAAGCAATGATTCGCAGCCAACTGACGAGTTGGCCCTCGTTGTTGCCTCCCTTGAACTGCGACTGTTTGGAGATGGCCGTCGCGATCGCTTCGTGGACGATGTCCTCGGCCACCGAACTGGAGACATGGAGCGTATCTACGATGTGTCCGATGAGTTGGACGCGCTTTTCAGCAACTCGTTCTTCAAATCCCATCTGGCCCCCCCGCTGATTACGCCAAATATATGCTCGACGTGGACGTGTGTCACTGGCCTGGCCCATTTTCCCCTCCCCAGTTGCGGATTGCTCTGTTCACGCGTTTCGGCGTACCCTGATGCCCGCCCAGCGTGCGTGATTCACCTTCTTCAACCCTACAGAGTCGCCACGCGGCAAATTGTGCGCAGGATTCTTGAGATTTCTGCTCGCGGCACCGAAACCACTGCGAATTGGGGCTGGGTTGCCGTCCTCGGCGAACTCTGTTGCCGATCGCTCGAGGGTCACTCAGAATGGGGGCGCTTCGCATCCTCATTATTTTCGACAAACCCCATGCGCGATCCTCGAATTCAAACTCTGGCCGAAACGCTGGTCGATCACAGTCTCAAACTCAAAGGCGGGGAAAAAGTCCTCATCGAAGGCTTCGACCTTCCCGATGAAGAACTCGTCTGCCGACTGGTGGAACTCATCACCGCGCGCGGTGGGCTCCCTCTCGTCTCGTGGAAGAGCAATCGCATTCTGCGCTCCATCTATCAGTCAGGCACCGAAGAGTCGTTGACTCTGATGGGCCAGATGGAACGCCACTGCATGGAGCAGATGGACTGCTACATCGGCATCCGAGGGGCCGAGAACCTCAGCCAGTTCAGCGATGTCGGCGGCGCGCAGATGGACCGCTTTCAACGCCATGTCTGGAAGTCGGTCCACCTCGAAGTGCGCGTTCCCAAAACGCGCTGGGTCGTGTTGCGCTATCCAAACGCTTCGATGGCTCAGTCCGCGAAGATGAGCACCGAAGCCTTCGAAGACTTCTACTTCAACGTCTGCACAACCGACTATGCGAAGATGGCCAGGAACCAGCAGCCGCTAGCGAAACGCATGTTGGCTTGCGACCAGGTGAAGATCACCGCCCCGGGCACCGACCTCACGTTCAGCATCAAGGACATCCCGGTGATCCCGTGCAACGGAGCACGCAACATCCCCGACGGCGAAGTCTTCACGGCTCCGGTGAAGAACAGCATCAATGGGACGATTGCGTACAACACGCCGTCGCTTTATCAGGGGACGATCTTCGAAGGCATTCGCTTCACGTTCAAAGAGGGCAAGATCGTTGAGGCCGAATGTAAAGGGGAGACGGAGAAACTCAACCAACTGCTCGACTCGGATGAAGGTGCCCGCTACGTCGGCGAATGGGCCGTCGGCTGCAACAACCAGATTATGGAACCGATGCTCGACACCCTCTTCGACGAAAAGATCGGCGGCTCGTTCCACCTCACGCCGGGCAACGCCTACGAAACCGCCGACAACGGCAACCGCAGCGGCGTCCATTGGGATCTCGTATTGATTCAACGTCCTGAATACGGCGGCGGCGAGATGTACTTCGACGGTGAACTCATCCGCAAAGACGGCAGATTCGTGCCAGACGATCTGCAACCCCTCAACGAAGGTTTGCGGTAGACGGGGGCGATCAACTGTGACCTGAGAGTCTGACGATCACGTCTCCCTCGGGGCGTCGTAGAGGTATTCGAGACCCTCGCGTTGCTTGAGAAGATTGGGCCGCAGGAGGAGGGCATCCAACCCGAGTTTCAGAATCGACCAGAACGAGAAGAGCCTGATCTTGCGGGACGATGTCAGCACTGGTTCCCAGACGATGACAAACCTGCCCAGTTTCTGGAGGGCCCGTGAGATTTCGCGTTCCTCCGCAGCGAAGAAGCGGGGATTGAAGCCTCCTACTTGCTGAAACGCCTCGCGACGGGCATACACACAGCACCCCGCCGCCCAACCTCCAACGCGTTGCCACAGGATGCCGAAGACAATGGCCAGGTAACGCTGCAGCCAATTGAGCCGTCCGTCAAAGCGAACCGACGCGCCACCTCCCACGGCTCCCCGCTCGACCGCCAGCAGAATGGCACGCAGCGTCGCTTCGGGCAGCAACGTGTCGGCATCCAGAAAGATGAAGAGATCTCCCGTCGCCACCGCGGCACCCGCATTCCGCACCGCGGCAATGTTGTGCAGTTCGACGGAGACCAGCCGTGCGCCATGCGACACGGCCACTTCAGCCGTGCGATCGGTCGAACCATCGTCGACGACGATCACATCGAACGATTTGCCGACACTCCTTCCGGTGTCGGACAATTGCTCGAGCGTCCGCGCCAGCAACAGCTCTTCGTCCCGGGCAGGAATGATGAACGAGATCGAACGTCGCTTTCCAGTACTCGAAGTTTCTTCCACCTGTATCGGCATTCAGAACTCACGGACGAGGAACGGCCTTAGATTTCGTAGGTCTGCCCGTCTTCCTCGTACACGACGCGGTAGAGATCCTTGCGACGATCGTTCCAGTTCTGCACGCTGCCGGCTTCCTTGTGGCGTCGCAATTGTTCAAGGTCGACGTCGTGAATGATCATGGTCTCGATGTTGGCATTGCACTCGGCAGCAACGGCATCGCGCGCGAATTCGGCGTCGGCGGGCGTGAAGATCGCCGATTGCGCGTAGTGAATGTCGGAGTTCTCCACAAACGGCAGGTTGCCCGTACAGCCCGCGACAGCGACGTACACATGATTCTCGACGCAGCGGGCCATCGCGCAGTTGCGCACTCGCAGATAGCCCTGTCGCGTATCGGTGTTGAAAGGAACAAAGATGATCTCTGCCCCTTTCTGCGCGGCCACTCGTACGAGTTCGGGAAACTCGATGTCGTAGCAGATGAGAATCGAGATCATGCCGCAATCAGTGTCGAAGACTTCGACTTTTCGACCCGGCGTGACTCCCCACCATTTGCGTTCGCTGGGAGTGACGTGAATCTTTTCCTGCTTGCCCAGCGTGCCGTCCCGGCGAAACAGGTAGGAGACGTTGTAAAGCTGCTGTCCCTCGATCACGAACTGCGATCCGCCGATGACGTTAATGTCGTACTTGACGGCCAGTTCAGTGAACAGGTCGAGATACTGCGGAGTGAACTCCGACAACTTCCGCGCGGCCAGGCCGGGTCGGTCGCTGGGAACGCATGAGAGAAGCTGCGTCGTGAAGAGTTCGGGAAAGAGGACGAAGTCCGACTTGTATTCACTGGCCGTGTCGATGAAGAACTCACACTGCTGGGCGAACTCGTCAAAGCCCTTAATCGTCCGCATCTGGTACTGCACGACAGCCAGCCGAATCGGCTCGACCACGTGGCCATACTTGCGTTTGGCCCCTGAGCGATAGTCGAGGTTCCGCCATTCCAAAAACGTGGCGAAGCCACGGCTGGCTTCGTCGGTGGGAAAGTAGTTGGGAATAAGTCCTTGCAATGCGAAGCCGTTCGCCAATTGCGCGGTCAGCACGGGATCGAACAGCGATCGATCAACGACACGTTCGATGTATTCGCGGGCTTTTATTGTGTCGGCATGTTTGCCATAACCGGGAATGCGGCCGCCGATGATGATGCGAGCCAGATTGCGATTGCGACAGAGTTCCTTGCGGGCATCGTAGAGTCGGCGGGAGAGCTTCATCCCACGAAACTCGGGATCGACCATGATCTCGATGCCGTAAAGCGTATCGCCGCGAGGATCGTGATTGCGGATGTAGCCTCCGTCGGCAATCTTCTTCCAGTCGTGCCACGTGAGGTGAGGGTCGTAGCGGAGTATCAGCGCGCAACTGGATGCGGCCAGCTTGCCATCTATCTCGACACAGAGCTGTCCCTCGGGAAAGACCTTGAGCTGGCTCTCGATATGTTCCCGCGTCCAGGGCTTCATCCCCGGAAAACATCGTAACTGCATCGCCACCAGTGCGTCGAAATCATCCATCGTGAGGGGACGTACAACCGTCTTCCACTCATACTCCTTTAAATCAATCGGTGCCTTGCGTTCCATGTCGGCCTTGCTGGGTTGAGATTTGAGAAGCCCAACCGGCATTGCCGGGAGGCCATCGCAACATCGTACACGATTCGAAGCCTTTGTTCAGCGGCAATATTGCGGACAATCGATACCTTCAGGCACTGTTTCTTCCCTGTGCCACTCAGTTTCAATGCCTCCACAGTGGCTCAATTGACTTCGCACTGTCACAATTGCCACTCAGATAATGTGCAACCGGAACCCGATTCAAGGAACTCCGATGAAACAGTCCTCACTGCCGATTCTCGTCTCATTTTCGCTGGCCGCGATCGGCTTGGCAGCATCTTCGCACACCTGTCGTGCCGACGACGGCTCGTTGCAAGCCGGGGCAGTGGCGATGGACATTACGCCGCTGCCGGAGCATTATCCGATTTCGGTGAACGGCGGCATGTCGGATCGGCTGGCGACCGAGGCCCACGACCCGCTGCATGCCCGTTGCATCGTTCTCGATGATGGCTCGACGTCACTCGCTATCGTCGTCTGCGACAGTTGCATGATTCCGCGTGACGTCTTCGACATCGCCAAGGCCCGTGCCTCAGAAGCGACCGGCATCCCGACTCAAAACATGTTGACGTCGGCCACGCACACGCACACCGCCCCCACGGCGACAGGCGTCTTTCAAAGCGATCCTGACGAACCCTATCGGCAGTACCTCTCCACGCGAATTGCCGAGGCGATCATCCAGGCTCACGCTCAGCTTGAACCTGCACAGGTCGGTTGGGGAGTGGGGAGCGACCCGACACAGGTGTTCAACCGTCGCTGGTTCACGCAGCAGGGAGTATTGAATGAAGATCCGTTCGGCAACTCGTCCGACGTGGTGCGGATGAATCCCGGTTTTAGCGGTGACGTCAATCGCGAACCCTCAGGCCCTGTCGATCCCGAGGTGTGCCTGCTGTCGGTGCAGGCGATTGACGGTCGTCCGATTGCTCTTCTCGCCAACTACTCGCTGCATTACGTGGGTGGCGTCCCGGCATTGTCAGCCGACTATTTTGGCGAGTTTGCCACGCGGATCATGCACCGCATCGACGCCGAGAACGTCAGCCCGCCTTTCGTGGGAATCATGTCGAACGGCACCAGCGGCAACATCAACAACATTAACTACGGAAGCGAAGGTTACCCGGCCCGCGAGCCGTTTGAGCAGATTCAGGTCGTGGCCGCGAGCGTCGCCGACGCGGCGTATCGCGCCTACAACGAGATCGAGTACCACACGTCGCTGACACTGGCGACATCCCAGCGGGAAGTCGAGTTGGTCGTCCGTTTGCCGACGGAAGCGGATCTCGATTACGCCAACGAAGTGATTGAACGACTCGGCCCGGGACCGTACTCCGATCGCTTCGGCATCTACGCTCGCGAGACGGTCCTCCTCGCTCACTATCCGCCCAAAGTGAAGGCGTTGCTACAGGCATTTCGCATCGGCGATCTTGGGATCGTCAGCAGCCCGTGTGAAACATTCGTCGAGACGGGACTGGCCATTAAAGAGGCTAGCCCGCTCGATACAACGTTCTGTATTGAACTCGCCAACGGCTACAACGGCTATCTGCCGACGCCGGAGCATCATCAATGGGGGGGCTACGAAACGTGGCGCGCCCGATCGAGTTACCTCGACGCCGAGGCGGAACCGATCGTGCGGAACACGTTGATCGAACTATTGCGAGAAATCTCCGAGCAACACTCGTTGAGTGGCGATCCCAGCATTCTCCCCTCCGACAGCAGATTGGAAATGCTCTGGAACGCCGGCGAGTTTACCGAGGGCGTCGCGGTTGCACCCGATGGCACGATCGTCTTCAGCGACATTCCGGGAACGACACCCGGCAAGGTCTATCGATTTGATCCGACAGCCGGGACGGTCGACGTGCTGTCTCATGATAGTGGCAAGAGCAACGGGCTGATGTACACCCGCGACGGACGATTGATTGCCTGTTGCGGCGCGAATGACGGTTTGCGGGCACTCTGCGAGATCAAGCCCGATGGCGAGGTTGTCGAACTGGTGACCGACTTTGAGGGCCATCGCTTCAACGCTCCCAACGATCTGGTGATTCATCCCGATGGTGCCGTCTACTTCAGCGATCCGTTTTACGTCGGCTCCGAGCAGCGGGAACTCGATCATATGAGTGTCTACCGCGTCGATCTGGAATCAGGCGAAGTGACACGGGCAACGACCACGATCAGCAAGCCCAACGGCCTCATCTTCTCACCCGATGGCCACACGCTCTACGTCGCCGAGACGAATAACGGCGTCGCCAATCCCAACGACCCGAATGCACTTGCTGAAGGAGTGGTGATGCGTCTGCATGCCTTTGACGTGGCTGAAGACGGCACCCTGTCGGGACAGCGAATGCTGGTCGACTTCGGAGAGGAAACCGGCATCGACGGCATGACGATGGACGTCGAAGGGCACATTTATGCAGCCGTTCGGTCGCAGTCGCGGTTTGGCATTGCCGTCTTTTCGGATGCGGGGGAAGAACTGGCCTTCATCCCCACTCCCGACCTGCCGACGAATTGCTGCTTCGGCGTTGGAGATGAAGCGAAGACGTTGTTCGTCACCGCCGGAGGGGGGCTTTACCGCATTCGCATGGGGGTCGAAGGGCATCATCCGTCGCGTTCGTAGCCGTCAGTCACGCAATTGAAAGTCACTCGCATGAGCGTTCGGTGATCGATCGGCCACTTAGAAGCAGCATGTCGAACTTGCTGGTTCACGCTCTTTCGCGGAGCGAAAGGCGACTATAGGATGCTCCCCTTGCAAGGCCGTGTGACTCTGAAGGTGTGGCATGAAAGCGCTGGTTAAGAAGCATTCCGAAGTCGGGATCTGGATGGACGATGTCCCCATGCCGACGGTCGGGATTAACGATGTCCTCATCAAGGTGCAAAAGACGGGCATCTGCGGCACCGATCTGCACATCTATAAATGGGATGCCTGGGCGAAGAAGACGATCCCGGTTCCGATGGTGGTTGGACACGAGTTCGTGGGTGAGATCGTCGAGGTCGGGGCGAATGTTCACGACTTCTCTCCGGGAGAGATCGTCAGCGGAGAAGGACACGTCGTCTGCGGCCATTGTCGCAACTGCTTCGCGGGTCGTCGGCATCTGTGTGCCAGCACGCAGGGGATCGGCGTCAATCGTCCCGGAGCGTTTGCGGAGTACATTTCGGTGCCGATGACGAATGTCTGGCATCATGCCCCCGGCATCGACCTCGATGTCGCTTCGATCTTCGATCCCTTCGGCAACGCGGTCCATACGGCATTGTCGTTCGATCTGCTGGGCGAGGACGTGCTCATCACCGGCGCGGGACCGATCGGCTGCATGGCGGCGGCGGTCGCGAAGTATGCCGGGGCGAGATATGTCGTCGTGACCGATGTGAATCCCTGGCGGCTTGAACTGGCGAAGAAACTCGGCGCGACGCGTGTCGTCGATGTCCGCACCGAGAATCTGGCCGATGTTCAAAAGGAGTTCGACATGAAGGAAGGCTTCGATGTCGGACTCGAAATGTCGGGCAACCCCTCCGCCTTTCGCGAAATGTTGGCGAGCATGTGTCACGGCGGCAAGATCGCCATGCTCGGCATCCCGTCGGAAGAAATGGCGATCGACTGGAACACCGTCATCTTCAACATGCTCACGATCAAGGGGATCTATGGTCGCGAGATGTACGAAACGTGGTACAAGATGACCGTGATGCTGCAAGGGGGCCTCGATATCTCGCCCGTCATCACGCACCGCTTTCCGGTAGATGAGTTCCAGAAGGGCTTTGATGTGATGCTCGGTGGAGAATGCGGCAAAGTTGTGCTGGATTGGATGGGATGACATTAGCCCGCAGCGCCAGCAAGGGAGACGTGAGGCACAGCGATCGAACGAGAACAAGCTCGGCTTGCGGAGAACGACATCCCGAAAGAGGTTTTCGCGCCTGTCGCATTCCCGCAAGCAAGGCGTATACTTTATGCCTGCCAAATTTCACGCCTCCCTTGCTGGCGCCGCGGGCTGGTGTGGTGGATTCATCAGATCGAGGACTCGATGCAACGACTGAACTTGATGGCAACTCTGCTGGCGATCTCATTCCTGTATGCCACGGAAGGTCGCGCGCAACACGCGATTGAGACTGATCGTCCATTAGACTGCCTGCTGCCCACTGCTTATTCCCAATCGACGACGGAAGGCTTTCCCTTCCTGTGGCTGCTGCCGACTTCCCCTAACGTCGCCCTCGTCGGCTACACGCCGTCGGAGCTTGATCCGCGAGACTCGGCCAACAACGAGCGTCTGGCGACGGCGTCGATCAGGGCCGATCTCGAAACGATTCGCCCTTATTTCGACGGGTTGGTGCTGTACGGCTATCACGAAGCCTGCACTCCGCGGATCGTGGCGCTGGCTGTCGAGTTGGAGTACGAAGCCGTGATGCTGGCCGTGTGGAATCCGAAGTCGGCTGATGAACTCGACGGCGTCACGAGGCTGGCCGAACTCTATGGCAACGAAATCGCTTGCGCCATCATCGTCGGCAACGAGGGACTGACGTTTGGACGCTATCAGTTGGACGACCTGCATCTCGCGGCCGACCGCCTGCGACGCTCTTTGCCGGCTGATGTGCCCCTCACGACATCGGAGCCGCAAGCGGCCTACGATCATGCCGAGTGGGGGCCGGCGCTCCTGTCGTTCGGCGACTTTTTGTGCCCAAACATTCATCCGGTGTTCGACCGGCCCGACTTCACGGCCGATGCCGCCGCCGACTGGGTTCGCGAGCGTGCGATCGAGTTGGCGACGGCCTCCGGCAAGCCGGTCGTCGTGAAGGAGACTGGCTTCCCTCACGGAGGCGACGATCGCTACACGCTCGAGACCCAACGCGACTTCTGGAGCAGTTACATCGATGACGAATTGGTTCAGCGGGTCGAGTTGGTGGGTGCGGATTCGATCCTGGTCAGCTTTCAAGTCGGATTCGAAGCCTTCGACCTCACCTGGAAGCGCGACGCCTCGGGCCTCGCCATCGAAGAGCACTGGGGCCTGTTCGACAACGACCGGACACCGCTGCCGGCAGCGGAGGCGTGGCGATAGTCGCCTTTCGCTTCGCGGATAGGAGCGGGGGTGCATGGCATTCGATACGAGGGCTTCTGCGACGCAGGGCATCTGCTCCACTCGTCGCGAAAACTTCAGATTTGTATAGGGGATTGAATCAGTTCCCTAGCGTGGGCGAGTCAAAGCAGCGGCCCCGTCAAAGTTGCGCTTTCGTGTGCTGGAACCGGAGAAACGAGCGGCGAGAGTTAAAACCCGCCGCTCATTTCCTTTTCCAGCAGACCTTTCCACTTGCCTTCCGGCCATTGGCCATAGACCAACAGCCATCAGAGCGCAAAAAGGCACCGCCTGGGCCGATCGACCCTCCGGGGGAGTTCGTGGCAAGGGTGACGCAGTGGCTGATGACACGCGCCGGGCAGTGGAACTGGTTTCGTGTGCGCACACATTGGACGACGGGCAGGGCAATACACCTCCCTCCCGCCGGCTACCACCGACCGACTACGCCTCACGGCACATTGCCCCAAGGATCGTCACCGGACGAACTCACATTTCTACCCTAACCGTCGCGGTTGCGCCTCGTCGCCTTTCGCTCCGCGAAAGTAGCGCAGGAATAGGATGTCGCGGCCCTCATCACCCGCGCTAAGAAGGGATCGATCGAGGAACTACTCGAAACCCTCGTCACCGTCGGCCAAGCCCTGCGTACCGACGACGGCCGCTACCGCGTGCTGGGAATGAAGGATGAGACGTGAGAGATGAGGGTATACAGCCCGGAGACCCGTGTGCCTTTGACATTCCACTTGCCGCCAGTAGCACCTCGATGAGGGCCAACTCAACGGGGCGATGCCGGCATCCGTCGCGGTCAAATCACTCACCTTCCCGGCACTGGGAACGTTCTAACTGCTGATTCCGCTTGCTTGAAAGGGGGCAAGGCATCTGCCATAGTTCGGCTCGCATCCTGTCGTGGGTCGTGGGTGGCTGCGCATCAGTGGGGCGAGGGAAGACGGGGGGTTGTCCCCCCTTTCTCATCTCCTGTTCTCTCTGGTGGTTGCTGTCGATGACCCTGCCAACTTCCTCTGATCAACATGACGCTGGACTTCACATCACGCATGACGCTGATGGCCCAATCAGACGGGTGGATGTCGAGGGTTGGCAATTGGTTCGCCGACACGCAGGCCTTCTGGTGGCCAGTGTTGCATGTCGTGCTGGTGGGCATCTTCTTTGGCCTTCCCGCATTCGTCTTCATCTGGGCCGAACGTAAGGTTTCCGGGCGTATTCAAGACCGCCTTGGCCCGACACGTGTCGGTGGTCGGTTCGGCTGGCTGCAATCATTGGCCGACGGAGTGAAACTGATCCAGAAGGAAGACCTCGCTCCGCAGGCGGCCGACGTGATGATGTTTCGGCTCGCTCCCTATATTGTCGTCGTGGCTTCGTTTGCGGCGTTTATCTTCCTTCCCTTCAGTGAAGGTTGGGTAGCCGTCAGCTTGAGCGTGGGTCTGTTCATCGCACTGGCCGTACTGTCCCTCGAAGTGCTGGGGATCATTCTTGCCGGCTATTCGAGCGGCTCAAAATGGGCCTTGTTCGGCGGCATGCGAGAAGCGGCTCAGATGGTGAGTTACGAAGTGCCGCTGGGGATCACGGCTGTCATTCCGGTGGTGGCTGCGGGAACGATGAATCTCGGCGAAATTGTCGCGATGCAGTCGGGAGGATTCTGGAACTGGTTCGTGCTGCGAGATCCGTTCACGTTTCTGGCGTTCTTTGTGTTCTTCACGGTAACGCTGGCGAGCAACAAGCGGGCTCCGTTCGATCTGGCGGAAGCCGAGAGCGAACTGGTCGCCGGCTTTCACACCGAATACAGCGGCATGCGGTGGTCGTTCTTCTTCCTGGCCGAATACGCCAGCATGTATTTCGTCAGTGCGTTGGGGGCGATTCTGTTCCTCGGCGGCTGGTGGACGGGACTCGGCGGCCTCGATGCCTGGATCACCGAAAACGTCTGGGGATTCGGCGGGCGCGTGCTGGGCTTTGGAGTACTGGCAGCCAAATCGGGCTTTCTGGTGTTTGTGCAAATCTGGATTCGCTGGTCGTTGCCTCGGTTGAGGATCGACCAGGTGATGACGACCTGTTTGAAGTATCTGGTGCCGATCAGTTGTGCGTTGTTCCTGGGGGCGGTGTTGTGGCCGTTAATGATGCTGCAGGCCACGGGCAAGACAACGGTCTTTGGCGAGTCGGCGGCAGAGCGGGTGCCTCAAACGGTTATTGAGTCTCCCAGCGTTTCAGCGGTGCCCTAAGGCAAGGGCGAATGATCATTTCGTAGCGAGTTTGTCCCGGCGATTTACATCATGGAACCTGTCCTGTTTCTGATCTATGCCCTGGCAGCGTGCGGTGGCGCGCTGGCGGTCGTGCTGAGTCAAAACGTCGTCAGGATGGCGTTCTGGCTCGTGATCTCGCTGGGATCGCTGGCGGGAATGTTCTTCCTGCTGGGGGCCGAGTTCCTCGGTGCCGCTCAACTCTTGATCTATGTGGGCGGCACGGTGGTGCTGCTCATCTTCGGCGTGATGCTCACGGCGAGCGGTCCTTATCTGACGATCAAGTCGAGCCCGGGCGATTACCTGATGGCCGCCACAGTGGGGGTCGTGCTCCTCGGCTCGCTGGCGTATGGCGTGATGCGCGTCGACTGGCACGTCAACAACGAAACCATCGCCGGCCATACAACCACGGCGGGAGAGCATGGAGTCGACGGCACCTATCGCTCCGTCGAAGAAGGGGCGACAGCCCAGAGCGTCGGGACGGCGTTGCTCGGCACGCGTTTTGATCGCGACCTGAATACTCAAAGGGTGACGGGCAGTACTGGATATCTGCTGCCGTTCGAAATTGTGTCGGTGCATCTACTGGTGGTGTTGGTGGGGGCAGCCTATCTCGCGCGGGCCAAGCGGCGCGTGAGGCAGAACCCCGTCGAATAAACGCGAGAGATGCGGAGGACTTGAGAGTGGACGTCAATCTAACAGCCTATCTGGGGGTCGCGGCCTTCCTCTTCACATGCGGCATCGTCTGCATGGCCACGAAGAGGAATGCCATCGGCGTGTTGATGGGCGTGGAACTTGTTCTGAACGGGGCCAACCTGAACTTCGTCGCCTTCTCCAGGTACGGCAGCTTGGGAATCGACGGGCAGGTAGCCGCGTTGTTCGTGATCGTACTCGCGGCAGCCGAGGCGGCCGTTGCGCTCGCCATTGCACTCAACTTTTACAACAACCATCTCACGATCGACGTCGATCGCGGCGATGAACTGAAAGGTTAGTCGTTAGTCACTTGTCATTAGTCATTTGGAAACGAATTGGACGTAGAACGAAATCCCAAATGACTAGTGACCAATGACATCCACCCACCGACTTCGTCCATCATCCCACATCCCCAAACCTTGATCCCTTGACTCCCGAGCAATACATCTCGACTGGCGAAACGCTGAAGTGGCTCCTCGGAGCCGCGTGGCTGTTGCCGTTGGTGGGTTTCATGATCGAAATCCTCGGCGGCTACTGGGGCAAGCGCGTCGATCCCGAATCGAACGGACGCAAGACCCGCGCCGCCGGCTTTATTGCCGTCGGCTGCATCGGCACCGGCTTCGTGCTGAGCACCATTGCCCTGTTCACTTGGGGGAATGCGACCCATTGGGGTCATCCCGAGGGAGACCATCACGGCGAAGTGGCGGCAGGACATGACCATGCCGACGACGCGGGGCATGCAGACGCTGCAGCCGACCATGGACACGATCACGCCGACGCGACAGGTCACGCTCGCGAGGCCGAAGGTGAGCCGGAAATCGCTGCCGCCCCGTCCGATCACGGCGATGAACACGAGCATCATGCCAACGACCCCTACGCCAGTGCGTTCTATGGGTCGTTCTATCGATTGATGACGTTCGGCCCGCTCGTCATCGACATCGATTATTACATCGACGGCTTGACGCTGGTGATGTTCGTGATGGTGACGTTCATCGCCACCTGCATTCACGTCTTCGCGCTGGGGTACATGGCCGAGGAACTGACCGAGGATTACGAAGACCATCAGGTCCACCTGTCGGGTGGCCGGCATTTCCATCGTCCCGGTCGGTTCTACAAGTTCTTTGCCTTCTTCAGCCTGTTTTCGTTTTCGATGCTGGGCCTGGTGATCGCGGGGAACATCTTCATGGTGTTCGTCTTCTGGGAACTGGTCGGTATCTGCAGTTACCTGCTGATCGGGTTCTACACAGAACGCAAATCGGCCAGCAACGCCGCGAACAAAGCCTTCATCATGAACCGCGTCGGGGACTTCGGGTTCCTGATCGGCCTGATGGTGCTCTGGACCTACTTCGGCACGTTCCAGTTTGCCAATCCGTCACCGACAGGTGGGGAGCCTGGACTGTTTCAGATGTTGCGTGCTCCCGACGGCTCTATCGCCTACGACGATCCTGCTGATCCGAGCGAAGTGACGCTACTCAACCGCGAGGGAACGTCTTTGACTCGCGGCGACGATTCTCGCACGATCCCCTACATGCTGCTGATCGTGGCGGGCATTGGCATCTTTGCCGGTTGCGTCGGCAAGAGTGCCCAATTCCCTTTGCAGACCTGGCTGCCGGACGCGATGGAGGGCCCCACTCCGGTCTCGGCACTCGTTCACTCGGCGACGATGGTGGCGGCCGGTGTTTATCTCGCGGGACGCTTCTACCCGATGTTTGTCCCCGAAGTGCTGCTGACGATCGCCTATGTCGGCTGCATCACGCTCTTTATCGGAGCGACGATCGCGCTGGTGGCGACTGATATCAAACGAGTGCTGGCGTATTCGACGATCAGTCAGTTGGGCTACATGATGCTGGCCCTGGGAGTCGGTGGCTGGATCGCCGGTCTGTTCCATCTGATTACGCATGCCTTCTTCAAGTCACTGCTCTTCCTTTGTTCGGGGAGCGTGATTCACGGCTGCCATCACGAGCAGGAGATGACGAAGATGGGGGGCTTGCGAACGAAGCTCCCCTACACGGCCGCTGCGATGCTCATCGGCTGTATCGCGATCTCTGGCCTGGCGATTCCCGGAATCATAGCGTTCTCCGGTTATCACTCGAAGGACGCCATCCTCGCCACGTCGCTGGCGTTCGTGTCGACCAACACCGGCCATATGCTGCTGTTTGTGGTGCCGCTGATCACGGCGGGACTCACGGCGTTTTACATGTTCCGCTTGTGGTTCATGACGTTTGCCGGCAAGCCTCGCGATCAGCATGTGTTTGACCATGCACACGAGTCGCCGTGGGTGATGGTGGCACCGCTCCTCATCCTGTCGGTTCCCGCGATGTTCGTCGCGTTGGGTGGTGAAGACGGCATTCTGGCGAGTTTGATGTTCACCAGTGAGCCGGCGCACGTCGCGAACGGGACCGCTTCTACGGCCGTGATGAACTTGAACCATCCCGGACACGCAACGATCCATGCCTACCACGCCACGGCAGGCATGCTGGCCTTGCTAGCGGCCGCGACTGGCGTGGTGATTTCGTACTTCTTCTACGGCCGACAGACGGTCGATCCCAATGCCATTCGCGAGCAGGTGCCCGGGTTGTACGGCTTCCTGGTCGAGAAGTGGCAGTTCGATCGGCTGTACGACGTGCTATGGGTTCGCCCCACGCATATCGTGGCCAGCTGGTGTCAGTGGTTCGACAAGCATGTCCTTGATTGCATCGCCAATGGACTGGCCACCGTGTCGATCAAGATCGCGGGCTGGGACCGGCAGTTTGATGAAACATTCGTCGACGGTCTCGTCAACTGGCTCGCCAAAGTCACTTACGGCACAGGCAGCGTTTTGAGGCATGTGCAGACCGGCAATCTCAGACAATACGTCATGTTTATCGCCATCGGTCTGGTGGGCCTCTTCGGCCTGTTCCTGGCATTGATTCCCCAATAGCAGTTTTCAGGTATTGAGTTTGATATGAACGAGCATGCAGCCTTGCTCTCGACAACCATCTTCTTGCCGACCCTCGGTGCGTTTGCCCTGTTGTTCCTCGACAAGAAGGCGCACGAAGCGATGCGGATGACTGCGCTCGGCTTCACCATTGCCACATTCGCCTGCACGCTGGGCATTCTGCAGAACTTCAGTGCGGAAGCGACCGCGATGCAGATGGAAGTCGCTTTGCCTTGGATTCCCAACTGGAACATCGTCTATCGCCTCGGAGTCGACGGCATCAGCATGCCGCTCGTCTTGCTGACCGGATTGATCAGTATGCTGTCGATGATGGCCTCGTGGAGCATCAAGGAGAATGTCCGCGGCTTCTTGATGCTGTTCCTGCTGCTCGAAACAGGCATGCTGGGTGTCTTCATCTCCCTCGACTTCTTCCTGTTCTACGTCTTCTGGGAAGTGATGCTGCTGCCGATGTACTTCTTGATCGGCGTCTGGGGCGGCCCTCGCAAGGAATACGCGGCGATCAAGTTCTTCCTGTATACGCTGGTCGGCTCGGTGTTGATGCTGATCGCGATGTTGATGTTCTACTTCAACAGCGGCGGCGAGTTCAGCCTGGTGGAGTTGGCAAAGATCGCCGAGGCGGGAGGCTTCAGTCGCGAACTGCAGATCAGTGCCTTCATCCTGCTGTTCATCGGGTTCGCGATCAAACTTCCCGCGTTCCCGTTCCATACGTGGTTGCCCGACGCACACGTCGAAGCACCCACGCCAATCTCGATGATCCTGGCGGGCGTGCTGCTTAAAATGGGCGGTTACGGCATCCTGCGAATCGCCATGCCACTCTGTCCTTATGGGGCACAGTTCGCCGCCTGGGCCCTGGTGGCGATCGGCGTCTTCAGCATTATCTACGGCGCGTTTGCCGCCATGGCGCAGACCGACTTCAAGCGACTGGTCGCCTACAGTTCGGTCAGTCACATGGGTTACGTGCTGCTCGGAATCGGCATCTGGAAGGTCAATGAGCATTCTGGGCTCGCTGAGAATGCGAGTTTCTGGCGGATGGGGATGAGCGCGGCTATGTTCCAGATGATCGCCCACGGCATTTCGTCGGCCGGCATGTTCTTTATGGTGGGGGTGCTGTACGACCGCGTGCATCATCGTGATCTCAACAAGTTCGGCGGGCTGACGAAGATCATGCCCTTCTACAGCGGACTGGCAGCCATCATCTTCTTCGCCGGTCTGGGGCTTCCCGGACTGTGTGGATTCATCGGCGAAGTGGGGACGGTCCTCAGCGCATGGAGCTTCAGCCCCGTGATGGCGATCATTTCGGCGGCGGGCGTCGTGCTGACGGCCGGATACATCCTCTGGACGATTCAGCGGGTGCTGTTTGGACCGGAGTACAAAGGCCCGCATCCCGAGGCACTCGTTCCGATGACCGGCCGCGAATCGCTTGTCGCCATCATCCTCTGTGTGTTCGCCTTTGTACTCGGAGTCTATCCCTATGCGATGTTGGGATTGATGGAGAACTCGACGGTGACGTTAACCGAATCGTTGCAGAACGGATACGAAGTCATGCAGACGGGGGCCGAGCAGGTTTCCCAGATCATCAACCCGTAACGACCCCATGTCTTGTGTGATGTGCAATTGAAGTCTTCCACTGCCTGATATGACACCCTCGGAAATCCTCAAAAGTCTGATCGAAGGCGACATGCCCAGGTCGCTGGAAGTGTTCCTTCCAGAAGTCCTGCTGAGCGTGGTAATCGTCGCGATGCTGTTGTTACGCGTCATCGGGCAAGACCGGCGACTGGGTACCTGCTGGGTGGCGCTTGTCGGCTCCGTCGTGGCGTTTCTGGCCGTGTTCGGACAGTTCATGTTCCTCGCCAGCAAGGGGAGTGCCGACGCCGGTTCGGTCGAGCTTTTGAATTCCCTCTTTCACATCACCGAACTGGGCGTGGGGAAGGACGGAGCTTATTTCACCGGCCTGTTGATGCACGACCAGTTCACATTGCTGTTCCGGTTGGGACTGGCGTTTTTCCTGGTGCTGACGATATCGCTCACGATCCTCACTGGTATCCCCGACAACGACGATGGCCCCGACTTCTACACGCTGCTCATCGGCTCAACCATCGGCATGATGGTGGCCGCCAGTGCGAACCATCTGCTGATGCTCTTTATGGGCGTCGAAATGATGAGCGTCCCCAGCTATGCGATGGTTGGCTTCCTCAAGGGACGCCGCAAGAGCAGCGAAGCCGCTCTCAAGTACGTCGTTTACGGAGCCGGTGCCGCCGGCGTGATGCTCTACGGAGCCAGCCTGATCGCCGGACTGCTGGGGACGGCTGACCTTTCGACAATGGCTTCGCGCGTGGTCCTTCTCTGCGGAGCCGACGGATTCACCGTGTCCGATCCCAACATCGTCACTTTGATGCTGGGCATCATCATGGTGCTGGCGGGACTGGCGTTCAAACTGTCGCTGGTGCCGTTCCATTTCTGGTGTCCCGACGCGTTTGAAGGGGCGTCGGCCGAAGTGGCGGGTTATCTCTCGGTCGCTTCCAAGGCGGCCGCGTTCGCGCTGCTGCTGCGGTTTGTGCTCGCTTTCGGCGGCGACGCTCAAACTCTTAAGGATCTCGGCCTGACGATCGGCATCGGATTGGGGGTGGTCGCAATTGTCACCACGACCTTCGGCAATCTTGCCGCTTACACGCAGACCAACCTCAAGCGATTGCTGGCTTATTCGACGATTGCCCATGCCGGCTTCATGCTGATGGCAGTGTCGGCGTTGCTGGTACTCTTGAACGGCCCCACTCCCGAGAAGTGGTCGGCCTACGAGGCCGAGAGTGCCGCGATCCGCAGTGTGGAAGGCATTACTTATTATCTCGTGGTCTATTTGTTTATGAATCTCGCGGCCTTCGCCGTCGTGGCGATGATTCGCAACGAGACCCTCAGCGAGGAGATCGACGACTGCCGTGGGATCATTCATGGCAGCAGCACGACAAAGGTGCTTTGCGTCTGTCTGGCGATCGCGCTCTTCAGCCTGATCGGCATTCCTCCCTTCGGTGGATTCTTCGCCAAGATGATGGTCTTCGCCGCGGTCGTGAAGGCGACCGAAGTCCATTGGAGCATGTGGGTCGTGCTGGTGTTTGCGGGCATTAACACGGTTATCAGCCTGTTCTACTACTTGCGAGTGATCAAGGCGACGTGTATTGATGCTCCGACCGAAGTGACACGCAAGATGCGGATCCCCTTCGCGTTAAGTTCATATGTTCTGCTGGTGACATTGCCGATCCTGGTGCTGGGAATGACGCCGCTGCAGGACCATTTGTGTTCGACGGCGCGGTTTGTCGCCGATCGTCTGATCAATCCCTGACTCCGGTTCTTGCAACGAATCTCACACGGGTGATGAATGCCGACGCCGGAAACTTTGATCCTTCTGAATGACCTGCTGGTCTCGATCCATCGCGGGCTGCTGCAGTATGTGGCCGAGGCTTGGCCGCGGACTAGTGGGCTCGCCGCGAGTTCCCGGGACGAGATCATCGAGACCGCTCGCAAACAACACGAATCGGTGCGTGAGATCTCGGCCTTTCTCGACAAGCACGATCATACGATTGCCTGGGGCACGTATCCGTTGGTGTTTACGAGCCTGCATTTTGTGTCGCTCAAATACTTGTCGAGCCGTATCATCGCCAGCCAGCAGAAGATCGTCGACAAATGCCACCGTGTCGCGGATGCTGTTGCGGACGACTTGGCAGCCGCCCGATTGGCAGAATCGCTTGTTCAAGTGGAGTCTGCGAGACTGCGTGCATTGCGGTCGCTCCAGACGGAATGACGGCCCAAGCGGATACAGTCAGTTTACGGCGTTGAGAGCCTCACGACGGGATCCGGCCATGAGTGCAAACAAGACGGGACTGGTTATTGCTTGGGTCACCCTCATCTGCCAGTCGGCATTGGCGGTGGATGATCCAACGATTCCCGCGATCGACGAAATCGTCGCACGGGGAATCGCTGACGCAGAAACGCCCGGTGCGGTCGTGCTGGTGCTGCATCATGGAGAGTTCATTCATCGCGCAGCCTATGGCGATGCACAAATCGAGCCGACGCGGCGTGAGATGCCCCTCGATGCGATTTTCGATCTGGCGTCATTGACTAAGCCGATTGCGACGGCGACGAGCGTCATGATTCTTGTTGACGACGGCCTGATCGATCTCGATGCTCCGGTCTCTCGCTATCTCACCGAGTTCACGTCTCATGGGAAAGATGCCATCACTGTCACGCAGTTGCTCACACACCAGGGAGGGTTGATTCCCGACAATCACCTCCGCGATTACGGCGACGGGCCGGAGACGGCCTGGGAGAGAATCTGCGACATGGAACTCACGGCGGTCCCCGGAGAACGTTTCATCTATTCCGATGTCAGCTTCATCGTACTGGGAAAGTTGGTCGAACGCGTGGGCGGCAGGCCCCTCGACGAGTTCTCGGCCGAGAGTATCTTCACTCCACTGGCGATGCACGACACGGCCTTTCGCATCGCCGATGTGCTGAGGGAAGAGGAGCGACTACAGCGTTGCATTCCCACCGAACGTCGTAATGGCGAATGGATGCGGGGCGAAGTCCACGACCCGCGCGCGTTTGCCCTCGACGGCGTTGCAGGGCATGCCGGTCTTTTTTCCACAGCTGACGATCTCGCACGTTATGCCCGCATGATTCTGGGAGGAGGCGAACTCGATGGAACTCGCATCCTTTCACCCGAAGCCATCGCCACCATGTCGTCCCCGTACACCGTCTCCAGCGGAATTCGCGGACTGGGCTGGGACAAGCAGACCGGGTATTCGAGGAACCGTGGCGAGGGGATGACCGACGCCGCGATCGGTCACGGGGGCTTTACAGGCACGGCGATCTGGATCGACCCCGGCCTCGATCTCGCGGTGATCTTCCTCAGCAGCCGACTTCATCCCGATGGAGAGGGAACCGTCAATCCCCTGATCGGCGAGATCGGCAACGCTGCTGTCGAAGCCGTTACCACACAATGAATCAAGGCGGATGATGAGCGTTCCCGCAGCCAGAGCCCAGTCACCGCTGAGACGTTTCTGGTTACGAAACTGGTTTCTCATCTGTCTGACGTTGTGCATTGTCGCCGGGTTGTCGCTCGGCGGCGGCATGGACTCGGGTTGGCATCGGAGAATTCAGTCAGCGGTTGGGGGGGGCGTTCCCAAAGTGATGGTGGCCGTCGTCCTGATGCTGATGTCGATCACGTTGCCGACCGACGATTTGAAGAAGGCGCTGGCTTCTCCGGGGCCGTCGGTTTGGGCCTGCCTGGTGAATCTGCTGATCATTCCCTTGCTGGCCTGGCCGTTGTCGCTGTTGCAGACGACCGACGATTTTCGACTGGGCCTGCTGATCGCCGCCAGCGTCCCAACCACAATGGCCGCCGCCTCGGTCTGGACGCGAAACGCCGGCGGCAACGACGCCGTCTCGTTGCTGGTGACCGCCACGACCAACAGTCTCTGTTTCCTTGTCTCTCCTTTCTGGCTTCGCACCTTGGGAGGGAGCATCGTGGAACTGGATGTGGAGCGGCTCGTTATGAGCCTGATCATCTCGGCGCTCATCCCCATACTCCTCGGCCAGTCTCTCAGACAATTGAAAGTCGTCGGTCGCTGGGTCGATGCACGTAAGTTTCAGTTCGGCATTGTCGCCCAGTGCTGCATACTGACTTTGGTGGCTTGGGCGGCCTTTCAGGGCGGTCCCGATTTCGCGCAAGGCCAGCGCGCGGGACTCACGGGCTTTGCCGTCGTGGGCCTGTGCTGCATCGCGCTGCATCTGGCGGGAATGGGGATCGCGATTATGGGCTGCCGCGGGGCGGGCTTTTCCCGGCGCGACATGATTGCCGTCGCATTCGCGGGAAGCCAGAAGACACTGCCGATCGGCATCCTGCTCTCCAATGAAGTCGGCATGCCCTTGGCCCTCTTTCCGATGCTGATGTTTCATGCCTCGCAGCTCTTTATCGACACGCCCATCGCGATGCGATTCGCGGCGAACGCGGAAACATCGCGGCCGATCTCCGACAAGAAATGACATGGTCGCGCAGTCGCGAGATCATGTCATCGATTTCGCACGAGGTTAATTTCGGCCCCACTGCGTATTGAATGACAGCACCGGCATTCCGTTGCTCACGGCAAAACTATGGAGCTGCAAACTCGAAATATCGATGCCAAAGAGATGCACTCGATCGTGCCGCTCGTCAATGACGATTTCGAATCTTTGGGCACACCAGGCCGGGCCACTGCCCGCGGCGAATCCCGATTGGCAGCGTATCGGTTGCTGCCACACGATTTCGCCTTGAGGTGAGATTCGATAAAGCGCGGCGCCATCGTAATCAAATGGACGTGGTGAGTGGCGAAGCAAAATCAGTCCACGCTGTTCGCCGACGCGCTCCTCTTGCGAGCTGCCAATGACTGCGACCGTGAGTGCCTGCCTTTCGTCCGAACGGACTTGAGCCAGAGCTTGTGGAATGGCGAAGGTTTCGTCGTTGAGAACGATCGAGGCCGTCTCATCGATCAGCACGATGGTATAGTTCCGATTGATCCAGAGCCGGAATCCTTCGTCAAAGTCGTAGCTTGGATCGGATCTAGGATTCCTCAATGCCAGGGAGCGAGGACCAAAGGTGGTTCGGATCGATAGAAACGCTGTTTCCCACCAAGCAGGCACCGGGCAACGCAGTCTGCCCTCCATCGTGCCCAGCAGCCTTTGCAGTTTGCCACGGTTATACCGCAGCATGAGACCGTCCACCGGGTCATTCACATCGGGCCAATCGACATAGTCGAGTGTGCGTGTCACCTGCTCCCAATGCGCCACCAATGCCAGACCATCGTCGTCGTGGAACGTGAGCTCCTCGATGGCTAGGTCATCGCACTCGACGAATAGAACGCGGTATGCATGCGACATCTCCTCGCCGGTCGTGGCATTGAGCACGTTCTGAATCAACAGATCTCGATCGGTCTGATCACCTCCGAATCCATGGGGTTCGAGGATCAACGAGCCAATCAACAGACCAGCGACACGCACGAAGTGGCCGCCCCTCGCTCGATTCCGCTGCATATTCCCCTCCGAATGATGGGCACTCACGCTTTAGAGCCGTCCGCTGCGAAGGATGCCGTAGACGAGCCAGATTCCCAGAAACCCTGAGAGCAGAAAGATGGGAACGGTAATCCAGGCCGACGTCGCGCCTCCGCGAATAACGAGAGCCGAGGCGACGATCAGCGACGAGACGATCATCGCCACGACGATGCGGTTGCTCGAACGGTCGAAGTCGGTAATGAAATTGCCCAGCCCGCCGTGCTCCAAATTCACCTGTAGTTTGTCATCCTTGAGCTTGGCCAGAGATTGATTGAGGTTGAGTGGCAAGTCGTGCGCGGTGCGCATGAGGAGCATCAGATCGTCGGCGGCCCGTTTCGCGAGTTCCCGTGGGTCGTAGCGGCGGCGAACAAGCTTCTGAATGAACGGCGCGAACACCGTTGCCAGATTGAAGCTGGGGTCGAGTGCTCTTCCAACCCCTTCCAGAGTTACGAGAGCGCGAATTTGCAGCATCAGGTCGGCGGGACACCGGAGTCCGTGGCTCGAAAGCAGTGTGGTGAAGTCAGTCAGCATGCGGCCCATCTTCATCTGCTCCAGCGGCAACCCGTAATGCGAGTCGATAAAGTCACGCACATCGGATCTCAACAGGGGGACGTCGACCGCCTCGCGCGGATGGCCGATCTCCTGCAGCAGAGTCACCGTGGCGCCGACATCTTGCTTCACGACAGCTAAGAACAGATCGATGAGTTCATCGCGTTTCTCCTCATCGAGACGGCCCACCATGCCGAAATCGAGCATCGCCAGCCGGCCATCCTGGAGGATTCGCAGATTGCCCGGATGGGGATCCCCGTGAAAGACCCCAAATTCGAAGGCCTGCCGCATGAAATTCAAGGCTCCGCGTTCGGCCAGTTCTCTTCGCGGCAATCGACACTGATCGAGTGCGTCGGTGTCATCGGGCCGGATGCCACGAATGAATTCCATCGTCAGCACGCCATCGGTCGTAAGCTCGTCGACGACGTCGGGAATCTTGATCCCCGGATCGGAGCGAAACATCCGATGAAATTCTCCAATCGTGCGGGCCTCCCGGCGAAAGTCCATTTCTCGGCGAATCGTGCGGGCAAAATGCTGGTACAGTCCGATCGGGTCGAAGACCTGCGCTTCGGGGATATGGCGATCGAACAGGATCGACATCTCGGCCATCAGAGCAAGATCGCGTTCGACATCGCGCACGGCATGGGGACGCCGCACTTTGATCGCCACTTCTCGCCCATCCTTGAGAACGGCGCGATGCACCTGAGCCAGCGACGCCGCAGCCACGGGGGTTTCATCGAATTCGGAAAAGATCTCACCGATCTTCTGCCCAAATTCAGACTCGATGACCGCGATCGCCTCCGAACTCGGGAATGCAGGGACGTTCTCCTGCAGCTTGGAGAGTTCTTCGACTGTCTGCGCCGGTACCAGGTCGGGCCTCGTGCTGATCACTTGGCCGAACTTGATGAACGTCGGCCCCAACTCCTCGAGAGCCATGCGAATTCGCTGCGACGTGGTCAGTCCCTGAAGCGGTTCTTTGCGGAGTACGAACCTGCGACGCCAGCGCATGTAGCGCAGCAGCCCCATCCGTTCGAGAATGTCCCCGAAGCCGTAGTTAGCCAGGACCACCAGGATCTTGAGCCCACGGCCGTAACTTCGCATCAGCCTCCAGGGATGGGAATCCAATAAACGGTCCTCTCGTGGTTGTCGATCGTGGTCGCGGCGGGTGCCAGTCGAAACATCATCGTGGCATTCAGCCCGCATGGCCTCTCAAATACGACATCGGCGGCGGTTTGCCACCACGGCTATGCGAGAATCTCTTGTACCACGCGGCCATGCACGTCGGTCAACCGGAAATCCCTGCCGGCGTGATGGAATGTCAATCGCTCATGGTCAAAACCCAGCCGTTCGAGGATTGTCGCCTGCAAATCGTAAATATGAATCGGGTCTTCGACCACGTGAAAACCAAACTCGTCGGTGGCCCCGATCGTCATCCCCGGTTTGATGCCACCGCCGGCCATCCACATCGAAAATGCCTGCGGATGGTGGTCTCTCCCCAAACTGCGGCCTAACGCGGGGTTCGATTCGACCATCGGCGTGCGGCCGAATTCTCCTCCCCAGATCACGAGCGTATCGTCCAGCAGCCCTCGCTGCTTGAGGTCGCGGACCAAGGCGGCTGACGCCTGGTCGGTGTTCCGACAATTGTTGGTCACGTTCCCCTGCACATCGCTATGCGCGTCCCACGCTTCATGGAACAGATTGACGAATCTCACGCCGCGTTCAATCAATCGGCGGGCCAGCAGACAACTCCGTGCGAAGGAAGGCGTCTCCGGATCGCAGCCGTACAGGTCGAACGTGTTTTGCGTCTCATCACTGAAGTCCATCAGTTCGGGAGCCGACGCCTGCAGCCGTGCCGCCATTTCGAAAGAGGCAATCCGCGTCGCGATTTCAGGATCGCCGTTCAGCTCGAACTGCCTGAGATTGAGATCGTTGATCAGGCCGTATGTCGCCGCTTGAGCTGCATCGTCGATCCCTTCGGGTGATGCGACATTGAGAATGGGATCTCCTTCGTTGCGAAAGCGAGTTCCTGTATACAGCGTTGGCAAGAAGCCGCTTGACCAGAGTGCCGACCCACCGCTCAGACCATTGCCCGTCACCAGCACGACGAATGCGGGCAGGTTCTCCGTTTCTGATCCTAGCCCATACAACACCCACGAGCCAAGTGAGGGGCGTCCTGGTTGCGCGAAGCCGGTGTTGAGAAGAATCTGCGCCGGGGCATGATTAAACTGATCGGTATGCATCGACTTGATGATGCAGACTTCGTCCACAATCTTTGCGAGGTGCGGCAACGCCTCCGAAAGCTCCGCCCCCGACTCGCCGAATTGATTGAAGCTGAATCTCGGCCCCAACACGCCGGCATCAGGACGAATGAACGCATACCGCTGGTCTCCGATGACCGAATCGGGCAACGGCTTCCCTTCGAGTTCCGCCAACAGCGGCTTGTTGTCGAACATTTCCAGTTGGCTGGGCGCGCCTCCCATGAAGAGATGAATCACGTTCTTCGCTCGCGGCATGCGATGCGGCGTGCGCGGCGCGAGGATCCTGCTGTCGGCGGATGCGGTATTCGTCTGCCCCAGAAGTCCCGCTAGGGCGATCGTTCCCAGACCGACATTGCATTCGGTGAGAAACCGCCGGCGTGTGAGATTAGTCTGCAGACGCTGAAGAATGGAGCGACTCAAGTGAGACATCGGTCAACCTTCCGTGGGCAGGCCGGCTTCGTTCCATCCGCGCCAACCGCCGTCCATCGAAATGACATTTGTGTAGCCCATCTGCTGCAGTGCGTCTGCGGCGAGCGCCGAGCGGTATCCGCCGCCACAGTAGAGAATCAGTTCGACATCGGCATTGGGGAACACTTGCTCGATGTCGCGTTCGATCACGCCTTTTCCGAGATGCCTGGCACCCGGCACATGCCCCTTGGCGAACTCGCTTTCCTCACGAACGTCGATCAGATTCAAGGCCTCATTCGCAGCCAGACGTGCCTGCACGTCCTGTACCGTGCATTCGCGCACGCGGGCGCGCGACTGCTGAACTAGTTCGAGAAACCGTGAAGAATGGTGCTTTGCCATCGGGGATGCCGTTGTTGAATCGCTCTTACTCGGCCGCAGGAGCCGGCTGCGGCTCGCGGACGAGGGCTGCGCTTTCGAGTTTGATGTCGTAATTCGCTTCGTCGAACGTCATGACGGTGCCGGGATCATGAAACTCGGTATTGATTGTCTCGAGCCCATTCACGATGTACGACAGCGAAACGTTCTGCCTTCCGGGAACGATGCCGGGATAGCCTTCGAGAAACATCATCTCGAATTCGCCATCTTCGTTGGTAACGGCGATCGAGGCACGCCAGCGCTTGCCGCTCTCGTCCGCGGCGGGACGCATGGAGACCATGACATCCGCCGTCGGTTCGCCATTGATCAACACAACCCCTTCGGCGCGAATCAGTTCTTCCGGCAGTTCGAGATTGTTGCTCGTCCCCCCCATGATCCAGAACAGCAAGGCGCAAATCACGATCGTTCCACCGCCATATGGGAGAATCTTTGTGAACAGCAGCATCCGCAATTCGGCAGAGTCGAAAAACGGAACCTTCGCGGACTCTTCGGGCATCTCGGCCGCTCGCGCTCGGCTCTCTTCGACGGTACGCGTCAGTAAGTCCTTCGCATTCGACGAGGCTGAGAGCATCGAATTGGCCGACGCCGCTGCCGATGCAGCAGGTGCTGATTCGGACGACTTGGGTCGAGACCGCGGCGCGGGTGACGGTTCGGAATCGTCGAGAGACAACCCGCCGCCCGGATCGGCTGGCGCACCGCGACTCGGCGACGCAGAGGGCTTCGCCGTCTTCTTCGGAGGCCCGCCCCCATCCATGAGAAACGCCACCGGATCGAAATCCTCATCCGCACTGGGTGGGGATTTGACTTCAGGTCGCTCTTTCGACTTGGCGGGCTTGGTGGTCGTCGCCGATTCAACCGACCCGGGAGAAGTATCGTCACCAGCGGTACCGGATCCCGAGGCTGCGCTTGCTGCGGGAACGACAAACGGGGTCTTGCACTTCGGGCATTTCCCATCGGTGCCGGCCAGCGCATCCTTGATCTTCAGCACGGACTGGCACTCAGGACACTCGAAACGGATCGACATCGAATCACTCCGGATAGCGCAATGCCTTCAAAACCAGACACTCAAGGCATGAAAAGTGACATAAGGACACGCTCAGAATTGACCATGCGGGGTCAAAAATCAAGGTCGGGTCGATGCTCGAGTGGCCTTGGCCTTGGGAATAGGTCAATTGGGCAGGATGACCGACGGCAATCTCTCACTTCCTACTGGTCGATTCAGTTGTCAGCCATGCAAGCTCGGCGATAGCCTGCGGGTTGATCCACTCACTCCTTCAGCATCTCCGAGGCCAAGACTCATGTCTACCGCAACCAACGGCCCTGACTGGCTGGCTGATCTCACGAAGTACGACACCCCCACCGTCTGCAATGTGGTCGAACTCTGGGACTTCCGTCCCCGTAGCACGGGCTACATGAATGGGTCGATCCAGGCCTGCTTCCCCGAGATGCCTCCCATGGTTGGCTACGCCATGACGACCACATTCCGCAGCTACGCCCCGCCGCGAACAGGGGATTCGTATGGCGGGATGAGCCAGCAGGCCGAACTCTTCGCCGAGCTCCCCGGCCCACCGGTCGTCGTCTTTCAGGATCTCGATGAGCCGACGGCCTCCGCGACGTTCGGCGAAGTCATGTGTTCGGTCTACAAGGCGTTCGGCGCGAAGGGCCTCATCACATCGGGTGCGGGACGCGATCTCGATCAAGTGGAGGCGATCGGCTTTCCCGCCTTCACCAATGGCACGATCTGCGCCCATGGATTTTGTCACTTCTTGCACATGAACGTACCCGTGACGGTCGGCGGCATCTGCATCGAGCCGGGCATGCTGCTCCACGGCGACCGCAACGGAGTGACGACCATCCCCAACGAAATCGCCAGCGAAGTTCCCGATGCCTGCAAGGAATTGATGGTGGCCGAGCAGGTCGTACTCGACTATGTCCGCAGCGGGAAAGACATCACACCCGCCGGACTCGATTCCGCCCGCAAGGAGTGCGGCAACATGATTGCCAAGCTGAGAAAGCGTTTACGCGGTGAGTAGGAACGTCACTTTTCATTAGTCATTGGGTTCAGATTTGAAAACCAAATGACCAATGACAACCCCTCACAATCCCACGTCTCCAAACCTCGATCAACGAACATGAACCATCGCTCGCCATTCCTCATGCTTTCACTCACCTGGATCCTGTTCGCATTCGTTGGCTGTGGAGGCGGAGACGCAGCCAATGATGCTGATGGCGCGGGAACGGGTGCAGTTACACCTGCTTCACGTGGCGTGATCGGCTGCTCGCTGCTGACAGGCGAGAACCCATTCTTTGTCACAATTGGAGACCACATCACCGAAGAGGGAGAGAAGCACGGTTACAGCACGACGGTCTTGTATGCAGAGAAAGATCCCACCACGCAGGCCAATCAGGTGCGAGACTTCATCGCCAATGGCGTGGCCGCGATCGTCATCAGTCCTTGCGAGACGAAGGCCATCGTGCCCGTTGTGCAGGAGGCAAACGCGGCGGGCATTCCTGTCTTCACCGTCGATATCCCTTGCGATGAAGAGGGAGCCGAGTTTGTTTGCCAAGTCTCGACTGACAACGAACCGGGCGGGCGTCAGGCGGCCGAGGCGATGATCGAGGCACTCGGCCCGGTAGGAGGGCAAGTCGCGATCCTGCACTTCTCACAGGCCGAGTCGTGCCGACTGCGCGTGAAGGGCTTTACCGACGTCATCAACGATCACAATGCCTCATCAAGCGGCGACATCGAGATCGTTGCGACACTCGAAGGAGGCGGCGATCGACCCATCAGCACGAATGCAACGCAGGATCTCCTGCAGAGCCAGCCGGAATTGAGGGGCATCTTCTGCATCAACGATCCGTCGGCATTGGGAGCAGTGACTGCACTCGAAGCCGCCGGTCGTGAAGACATTGTCGTGATCGGTTTCGACGGCCAACTCGAAGCCAAGCTGGCCATCCGCGACGGCCGCATCTACGCCGACCCGATTCAGTATCCAGACCGGATGGGCATCAAGATTGTCGAGCAACTCGTCGCTTACAGTCGTGGTGATGAAGTTCCCGAGAAGATTCTGATCCCGACAACGCTCTACACACAGGAAGTTGCGACTGCAGATGAGACTCTGGAGTGAGTGGAACGTCTTCAGCGTGACGCGACCACATCGAGATCATTTGGGCCGGTCCATAGTCGATCACTCCAACTCCAGCACGGCTTCCACTGGCCAGTGATCCGACGGCGTGCGGCCATCGCGTGATGTGCGATCGATTTCGGCCGCTTTGATCTCCCAGTGCCGACTGCAGCCGATCCAATCGATACGCGCGCCATCTCGGTTGTCGGCTGAGAATCCGCTGGAAGTTCCTTCTTCTGGTTCCGGCTCGGGATGCATTTGGCGATAGGTATCTCGCAATGAGATACGATGCGTTTCGTCGACGAACATCAATATGTAGGGCCGGCTCTCTTCGGCGGAATTGAAGTCGCCTGTGACGATCACGGGCGTTTCCCCGGCGATTTCATCAATCTTCAGTCGCAACAGAATGGCCGACTGCCGCCGTGCCTCGGCTCCGCGATGATCGAAATGCGTGTTGAAGAAGAACAGTTCAGGCTCCCCGTCCGTCTCCAGATCGCGCAGCTTCAGCCAACTTACCATGCGTGTGAGAGACGAGTCCCAACTGATGCTTCCCGGCACATCGGGTGTCTCGCTCAACCAGAAATGCCCTCCTTCGATCTGCTCAAAGCGGTCGCGGCGAAAAAAGATGGCGGTCATTTCTCCCTGGTCGTCGCCACGATCGCGGCCGACGCCGAACGACTCGAACTCAGGAAGGTGTTCGGCGATGTACTCCTTCTGAAAGCCCAAGGTTTCCTGCGTGCCAAACAGGTCGGGATCAAGTGTGCGGATTGTCTCAACCACGAACTCCTTACGCTGATCCCAATGATTGTCGCCGTCGTTGGCGGTGCCGTAACGAATGTTGAAACTCATCACTTGCACGTCGTCTCCTTGCGCCGATAGTGCGACAAGTGAGCATGCCCCGAGTGCAACGATGTACTTCAATCGGTGATTGAGAATTCGCATGGCGGTTTCGGTGAAAAAAGATCAAAGAGTGACAAACATCCTCGGTGGCCGGAGCAGCCCCTTGATTGGGAGTTGCGCCGTCACGTAAGATGCTAGTTGATGAGCGAATAAAAGGGATGGGATTGCGGGGGAAAAAACGTGCTGGAGTACGATTGGGATAGCAGTGTTGGCGCGTGGGTCTGTTTGACTTCACAGGCGCTGCGCCGGGCATTTTCTACTCGACTCGCTCAGGTGGGGATCACTCTCCGTCAATGGGAGGTGCTCGCCTGGCTCTCGTCGCGAGGAGCATCGTCCCAGGCCGAAATTGCCGAGGGACTGGGAATCGAAGCCCCCACGCTCGCCGGTATCGTCACCCGCATGGAACGCGACGGCTGGCTCGAACGCAAGGCCTGCAGTAACGACCGCCGCAAAAACCGCCTGTTCGCCACCGAACAGGCCGACGCCGTCTGGAATCGCGCGGTGCAGGAATGCAACGTCATGCGGGATCAGATGACTGCGGGACTCAGTTCGACCGAGCTAAAGCAATTCAAGCGAACTTGCGAACGCATTCGCGAGAACCTCGCCGCCGCCGGTGATGCCGTCGACACCGAGTGCCTTGCCGAAACACGTCCCGGGTGAAGCGGTTGGTTCCGGAACCCGTGAGAGTTCTGACCGCCGGACTTGACCCTGTCGCATGTGTCGGGGATCCTGTGATATCTCGCGATCACTCAATCTGTCGCTTTGCCGCTGGTCAATGACTGGCGGAAAGGGCGTTCATCACTGTCAGTCTTGGACGCTCGCGTCCGTATTGTGCTTGCGAATGGACCGATGGTTTTCAAATCGAACGCATGGTGTATCGAACACCGTCAACCCCCGGCGAATCGTCGGGGGCTAATGCAGGCGTTGCAAGACCCAAAATCGAATCAACATCCAACACGATGACCAAACACGAACGCGTCGCCAGTCTCGCAGACATTCCCGATGGGGGGAGGCTGTCGGTTGAGGTCGACGAGCTACCCGCATTGCTGATTCACGCAGCCGGAAAAATCTACTGCATCGAAGATGTCTGCACGCACGATGGTCAACCGTTGACCGACGGCCCCGTGGCCAACGGCGAGATCACCTGCTCTCGTCACGGCGCAAGATTCGACCTCGCCACCGGTGCCCCCCGATGCATGCCCGCCACCCAAGCAGTTCGCACGTTCGAAGTCGAAGTGCGGGGTGACGATGTTTTTGTATTGGTGGGGAATGAGTAAGTGATGGGACATTCACAACGAAATATGTCCCCGCTTCTGACTTCCGACCTCTGACTCCTGACTCCAACAACCCACCCCTGCCATGCCTCGATACACAGCAGTCTGCGTTACTTCCTGCTTCCTGTTATTCGTCCAGAACGATCTCTCGGCTGACTGGCTGCAATTTCGCGGGCCTCAAGGCGGGCGCGTTGACGGCGTGAATCCCCCCACCGAATGGAGTGAAGCGAGTCACATCCGCTGGCAGCACGAGGTCGGCTACGGATCCTCCAGCCCCATCATCGTCGGCGACAAACTCTTCGTCACCTGTTATCGCAATTACGGGCAGGGCAACCAGGATGGGGGGCGCGAGAACCTTACCTGCAATACGCTCTGTATCAATCGCGAGACGGGTGAAACGATCTGGGAGATGTCGATTCCCGCGGTGATGGAAGAGCGCGAGTTTGAGGGATTCATTCAGGAACATGGTTTCGCGTCGGCCACGCCCGTCAGCGATGGCAATCGTGTCTATTCGTTCTTCGGAGCATCTGGCATCGTGGCCTACACGTTGGCCGGCGAACAGGTGTGGCACGTCAACCTCGGCACCGAAACGCATGGCTTCGGAAGTGGTGGCTCCCCGATCGTCTATGAAAACCTGGTCATCGTGAATGCCAGCATCGAAAGCGAAACGCTCCGGGCTCTCAACGCTGAAACCGGTGAGGAAGTCTGGAAAGTGGAAGGGGTGAAGCGCAGTTGGGGCACACCTGTCGTCGTGCAGGCAGCAGATGGTTCCTCCGAACTGGTTCTCTACTACGAAGACTTTCTGAAGGGCTTTAATCCCACCACGGGGGAAGAGCTCTGGACTTTCTCGGGGGTCGAGGATTACGTCTGCCCCACGGTCGTCGTCGATGGCGATGTGATCTATGCCGTCGGCGGGCGTCGCGGCGTTTGCTATGCCGTTCGAGCCGGTGGACGCGGTGATGTGACGGAAACGCACAAGCTCTGGGAGGCTGATGCGCGAACGAACGTTCCCTCGCCTGTCATCGTCGGCGATTATCTGATGTGGGTGAGTCAGCAAGGTCGCGGAGCCTGCGTGAATCGACAAACGGGTGAAGTGCTGTCGGAAGTTCGCATCGAAGGCTCAGGAGGAGTCTATGCCTCACTCCTTGCCGCCGGAGACAAGCTGTACCTCGTGTCGAGGCTCAACGGCACTTACGTCCTTTCACCAACCCCCGAAATGGTAGTGCTGGCCCACAACACCATCGCTGGCGACGAAACCGACTTCAACGCCTCCCCCGTCGTGGAAGGAAATCTGATGTATTTGCGATCGAACCGGTTTGTGTATTGCATTGGGGAATAGGGAAGAGCCAGATCGAGTTGTTTAACGGCGAGCCGCAGGCGGAGCCGAAATTGTCATCGTCGAAATGCTCGATCCGGACAACGACTCGAGTGGTGGATTGTTGCATCGTGTGATCAGCCGCGAGCAGGAATGGTGTTTCGCTGCGCCTGCGGCTCGCCGTTAAACTTCTTTACTCCGTTCACCTCGTCGCTCTCCATGCACATCGCCATTCTCGGTAACGAGGGGAGCTGGTACGTCGCCGACATTACACGGGCGGCGACGGCGCGTGGGCATCGTGCGGTCCGCATTGAATATCGCAGACTCTACTCGACGATTGCCGACAATCAGATCGCGCTGCGCGAGAGTCCGGCCGATGCCGTAACCTCCCCCTCTCCCCCACAGTCGACTCACGATCGCGGCGGCGGAGTTGACCGTGGGGGAGAGGGCCGGGGTGAGGGGCCTCAACTCTCTCCCGCAATGACGGACTTCGACGCCGTCATCATCCGCACGATGCCGCCTGGCTCGCTGGAGCAGGTTGTGTTTCGCATGGATGCGCTGCTGATGCTCGAAGCGCAGGGAGTGCAGGTCATCAACCCTCCCAAGGCAATTGAATGCGCGGTCGATAAGTTTCTTACCTCCGCGCGTCTGGCAAGATCGGGCATCCCAACGCCGCGCACGATGGTCTGCCAGGATTTCGATTCCGCCATGCAGGCCTTCAATGATCTCGGCGGCGATGTTGTCGTGAAACCCGTGTTCGGTGCCGAGGGGCGAGGCATTATGCGCGTCGAGTGTGAGGAGATGGCGACGCGGGTCTTTCGCACGCTCGAACGCATCGACGCCGTGATTTATTTGCAGGAGTTCATCCATCATCCCGGCTACGACACACGGGTGTTGTGGCTCGATGGCCGGCCGTTGGGTGCGATCCGCAGACACTCCGAAGACTTTCGTACCAACATCTCCCGCCAGGCACGCGGAGTGCCGCATGAAGCGACGGAACTCGAACTTCAACTCGCCGCTGCCGCCATCGACGCCACCGGCTGCCGCTTCGCCGGCATCGATCTCCTCACCGATGATCAAGGCCACACCTACGTGATCGAAGTCAACGCCGTCCCCGGCTGGCAAGGTTTCCAACGCGCGACGGGGATCGACGTGGCGAGGGCTTTAGTTGGTGCAATTGAGACCAGGAGAAAATGACATCATCACCGAGCAATGGAGTCGGTATTGAAATGGAAACGAATACACAAGCTGAAATCGACAGTTGTTTGGCATACACAGTCCTTCGTGACCCGGACGGTTGGATGGGGACTCCGTCAACAACGCATCTTCTGCCACTGTTAATTGGCGCTGAGATGCGTGCAGCGATCGTTCAACCCGATCTACCGTACTGGCGAATCTACGGCGTTCTCGATGAACCCGAGTTCTACGAACCGTTGGTCGCCGCGACAGGAAACCCGACATTGACAATCAAATGGGCGACGGCGCTGGCGATGACACACTTCTCGCTGGCCGAAGGATTTGAAAAACTTCGTGACGATGCGATCTCGTGGCACCTCGATAAGGGCGTGAATCATCAGCGGCAAATACTCGCGTGGGAAGCAGGGGCTGGAACGGTAGAGCAGATCGCCGACCTGTTCTGGTTGCGAATTGCTCAACGCCCGGGCGTGTTTCTTGGCGACACCTATGGTTGGAGCCTCTTCTGCTTCTTGACCGGAATGGATCGGGGCGGTGATTGGCTCGACTTGCCAGAGATGCCACGCCTGAAGGATATTCTTGAACGCATCACCACAAAATCAGAACGCTCATACGGCTCAAAGTTTGCGGCGTTTCGCGTATATCATGCACCGGGACTTCTGGAATGGGCAGACTTGCGTCCCACTATTGACGCCTGACATTCTTCATTAAATGGAACTTAAACGAGACACTGTCTCTGGTGCGTTATTCGGCTGTGCCGTCGGCGACGCCATGGGCGCGCCATTTGAGGGGCTTTGGCACACGTCGATTCCAACTGAGGAAGAGTTGGTAGCCGGGTATCATGAGTATCACGGCTATCCTCCTGGTCAATTCACCGACGACACGCAGCTTACGCTCGCTACGATCGAGTCGATCGTAGAAACAGGCGACATCAACTATCAGGATATCGCGACGCGGATTTCAGAACTGTGGCGTCACTACACAATCATCGGCCCAGGCGGTGCCTGTTCACACGCGGCAGAGTTCTTTCTCGCAACTGGAGACTGGCAGTCGATGGGAGCGCCAGTTGGCCAGGCCGGTAACGGAACCGCAATGAGAACGGCAGTTCTTGGGCTCCTCTATTGCGATCAGCCAGAGCGGTTGCCAAGAGAAGTAGCGGCTATTTCGCGACTGACACACACGGATCCACGCAGCGTTGCAGGTGGAGTGGCAATCGCAGAAGCAGCAAGATGTATCGCGGTGGATCACGATGTAGCTGCATTGAGTCTTTGTTCGGCCGTTGCGGTGGCAACCGAGCCGTTTCATTCGCAGTTCGCGGAATACATCAGTGAACTCCCCACACGATGTCGTTCTGACAAGGTCTTGGATTTCATTGCCTGGTCCGGCCAGGAAGTCGCGGAATTCGATCGACCGATCATTACTCCCTATGTCATTCCGACGGTATTGGCTGCCCTGTTCTGCATGATCAGCGAACCGAGTTGCTGGGAATCTGCGGTAACGAGAGCAATTCGACTTGGAGGCGACGTTGACACTGTCGGCGCGATCGTTGGCTCGTTGGCTGGGATTCGTCACGGTTTCTCTGGCATTCCGTCGCATCTGGCTGGCCAGGTGCAAATGGCCGAGTCAATTCACACACTGTCTGCACGGTTGCATGCTCTGATCCCGATGTTGACCACGGTAAAACACGACGAATGAGTCTCAACTCGACCTGGGACGTCGAGATGGCGAAGGCTTTAACAACCATCAAACAATGCCCTTCGACGCCTCTCTTGCCGATCGTGTTCGCGACGCTCTCAAGCGTCGACGAGGCTTTGTCGAGAAGAAGATGTTCGGAGGTGTCTGCTTCCTGCTGCATGGCAACATATGTATCGGCGTCTGGAAGAAGTTCCTCATTGTCCGCGTCGGCATCGATGCCTACCGCGCTGCCTTGAGGGAACCATTCGTTCGCGAGTTCGACATCACCGGCAAGAGCATGAAAGGCTGGGTAATGGTCGAACCCGAGGGCCTCAGCGAATCCGACGACCTCACACGCTGGACGGAACTGGCGATCGCATTCGTCAAAACATTGCCGAAGAAGTGAAAGCTCTACTGCAGGCGTTGTGCGTTACCTGAAAAGTAACATTCGGCTCTGAAATGCGCTCAACAGAGTATTGGCACCAATCACACTCTGTTTTCAGCCACGAGGAGACGAATCATGCGAAGTTACTCACACTGGATCATCACGGCCGCCCTGTTGTGTGCGGCTTCAACGAGTTTTGCCGAAGGCCCCAATCGTCGGCAGCGATACCGGGATCCGAATCCCGCCATTCAGGCGCAGCCGGAGTCAACCAGCCTGTTCCGCACCGTGTACGATGTCGAGACGGCTCAGCCGGTCCCCGATGTCGCTTACCGCGTCGAGTACCGTTATCTCGACGGCTCCGATACGAGTTGGCATACCTACTCGGTGTCGTACACTCAGGCGGGTGCCCAACAGGGCGTGCAATGGGTCTTGCTGCACTTGGTGGCCGAGGCGCGTATCGTCGAGTTCACGCCTCAACCTGATTGGGAAAGGGTCGCGACGTTCGACACGCAACAGGCGGCCCAGGCTCATTCCGTCGAACTGGCCCAGACCGGCGTGCTGACCCGCGTCCGCAGCCGTCAGGAGTCGAGAATCGAAATGCGGGGAGACGTGCAACAGCGTCGTCCGTAATCCGACTCTTCCATCGAGAACGCCGCGGGGCGGACGACCATCGTCCGTCCCGAATGCGTTTGCGCGGAAGCGCACTGCCCTGTCAGTCCACTGAGAACTCGGGATCTACGCGGCACTGCGACATCGTCGGTCTTCGGTGATGAGTCACGACGCCAACGATGCCGCCGACGATCAGAAGCAAGATGGAGCCGGTCCAAAAGAAGTAGCCGATCAGCGGGCGTTGGTAGACGAGTTCGTCACCGATACCAGGGATACTGAAGGGCATATGCGTTCCGAGCGAGAGAGCCAGGGCGATCAGGCCACAAACCAGCGCCTTTCGAGGCCGCCACCATGTAAGAGACAGCCAACCGGCAATCAACGGGAGATTGGCGAACCAGGCCACTTGCCGTTGAAAGAATCCCGTCCACCCAATCAACAGAACGCTAAACCCGCTTCGGACGATGTGCTCCCCATGTTTATTGACGAACTCAAGCGCGGGAACCGCGCAGGCAAGGATGAAGAGCAACACGCTGACGGCAACCCAGGGGAGAGCGTCGGCGTCGAAGAATGGAAGGGGGACGTTCTTATCCTTCGATGCATTGGAGTCAATAGGACCGGCCATTGTTGACTTCGGGGTCGGCTGAGTTCTTTGATCACACGGGCGGTCACAGACTGTGCTCCGGTCCATTCTTGACGGCCAGGATCAAGTCTTGCAAGTCTTACTTGAGGGTCGCGGCGAGGGGCGGGGACTGCTGAAGATCCTCGTTACGGGCCATCAATTCCAACTCGATGACGGTGCGCATCACCTTTTCCGCGCCGAAGTAGTTGGCTGAGTTCTATAGTGTGTGCGTGCTGCGCCTGAGCAGGACGGCGTCCGACGACTCGATCGAACGCTCGATGTCGGCCGCATCTTGCGATGCCTTGTACTGTTCTCGCACGCGGTCGAGATGCTGTAATCCATTGTCGATCGACGCTCTGTCGACCTTGCTGGGATCATTTCGCAACTCGTCGAGGACATCTTCGAGCGACTGGGCGGCGACCTGCAGCTCGCGCAGCCCGATGTCGCGGGCATTTCCCTTCAAGCTGTGAGCTTGCCGTAAGATGTTGTCGCTGATCGGCCGACGGGTCTCGTCGTCTGCCGCGGATTCGAGATCGAGGAATCATTGCAGCCGAGTCAGTTCCAGCTTGCGGAACTCGACCTCTGCCTCTTCCGCTTGGATTGCGATCTGGCCTTCTGCCACGCTGCAGTTGAATCCGTAATTGACGAGGTCGCCGTTGACGTGGACGTGTACCTCGTTTTCGACGCACTCAATCACCATGGTGTTCCATTCACCCACGGGGTTCTCGGAGTCATCGGTCAGGTTGAAGATGCGTCGCGCGTCTCCCTGCTGACCACCCCATCGTTGTCCCTCGTTACGGGGACGGCGGGCCTCCATATCGGGGACTTCAATATTCTCACCGATGCACCAGAAATCCCCCGCGTGACCCGAATTCATCTGCACCTCGATCGACGCGGGAAACATCTCGTAGAGGACGCGGGGTGTCGAACTGTGGACGAGTATCCCGCAGTTGCCCGGCTCGCCAGGGAAGCGGTACTCGACAACAAGACGGTAGTTGGCAAACTCCGCATCGGTAATCAGGTGTCCCCGCGGCGTGCCTTGACTGACGAGCAGCCCATCCCGCACGACAAAGCTCGGTTCGATCTCCGGGTTCTCATCTGCTTCGGGGACATCGGCATGCCAGCCGGTCAGGTCGTTGCCGTTGAAAATCGCAATGACTTCTGCGTCTCGCTGCTGATCATCTTTGATCACCGGCCGCAACACGATGTTGCGGTAACTGACTGCTGTGTGATCCCCCTGCAGATAGATCGGACCCGGTAGCGTTTCATCGGCATGCAGCGCGCCGTTCGTGCAGCCGGCGATCGGCTGGTTGTCGATCACCTTCACGCCGTTGAGGATCACTGTCGCGTGGCGATCAACGAGCGTGATGTCGTAGTGCTGCCATTCGTCGCCCGTCTTGCCCGCATTCTCGGTGGGTTCAATCCGCCCGAAGATCGCACCGACTCCCTGAATGCCCTGCATCCGGCTGTCGCGGTCGACGACTTGCGCTTCATACATTCCACGCAAATAGATACCGCTGTTTCCGTCTGCAGGTACTCGGAAGTCGATCTGGAGATTGAAGTCCGTAAACTCTTGCTCGGTCCGTAGGTTGCCGTATCGCGAATAGGGTGCGAAGTCGAGCTTGGGTGTCGTATTCACCAGGATACCGTCGATAACTTCCCAGCCGTTGATCTGCCTCGGATTGGTGAGTCTCCAGCCCTCCAAATTGCGGCCGTTGAACAACTCAATCGGTTCGCCGAGTTGGACTTTGCTGAGATCGGGCGGCGGCGGAAGCGGTGGCAGCCGTCGGCCGGTGATGACGACTTCCACAACTTCGCCAGCAGCTTGCGGTTGCTCCATCACAATCAGGGCAGCGTCACCATTGATGGTAAGGCGATGACGACACGCCACCGATTCTCCGGTGGGCGGTCCTCCGTCGAACTCCGATTCGCCAATGCGCACATTTCGCAGAAACACGAGTTGCTCGTCCAGAATCTCTATGTCCGAGAGTTCTTTCCCCGCGCCCACTGTCCAGAGTTCGCCGTGCAGCTCTCCGTCGACGACAGACAACGTCAGCCATCCCGCCGCGCCTTCTGGCATTTGCAGCGCCCAATTTCCCCAATAGCCGACATTTTCCTGACGGCTCTCCTGCGCCCGCAGGTTGCTCACAGTGATATTGATCAGCAGCAGACTGAAAAGGCATATACGCGTCGGAATGCTCATGTTCGTCATCACAACTTGAAGGACGGAAACAACGCTGCGGCTTCCTCGTACACGATCGCGGCCGTGGCGAGGGGAACCTATCCGAAAGGCGTCTTGATTATAGCGATGCATGAGTTCGTGCTCGATGCATCACAAGTCGTGTTCAATGTCGGCGCAACTTTTTGAATACACGACAGTCATCCTGCGATATTCCCTCGAGCTTCTCAATAACACGGCAGCCCTCCGCGAACACGCCCTGCAAGATGACGTCTTACTCCCACGGACCGTTCGGTCCCGTAACACAGAGTTGCCCGACTCCTCCCATCTGCTCTTGCCCGAATCAAAAAGTTGGGGATAATAGGCAGTGAAGGGAGATGCCTTGATTCTTCACGAAAGAATCGTGCTCCCCGCATACAAGGTCGGGGGGCCTTGATTCTCTTCGGAGGGATGGGGTTCCATCCCGCGCTGGGGGATTCCACTTCCAGCGATCAGGAATTTTCACAACCCACCTTCGGCCATGGATGGTCGTCTGCCACTCGTTCTTTGGCTCTCTTGTCGGCTGTCGCTGAACACCACAGCGTTTCATGCTGCGCGGAGAGTTCGTTCTTTTTGAGCCGTTGAACCATAAGCGCCCGTACAATGTCATGGAGTTCCCGCAGCCTCACCACGCGGAACTCGACTCACAGGGAGAATCGTCATGAATAACGGACACGAACTGCTGCAAGGCATTTCCGCTCGACAGGACGCGCAACAGTTCCGCCAGGAAAACTGGCAAGGGAGCTTCGCGGAATATCTCGACATTGTGCGTCAGAATCCCAAGGTCACGCGCACCGCCTACCAAAGGCTGTACGACATGATCATGGATGACGGTACGTACCCCGTCGAAGGCTCGCGCGATCTCATTCGCTACAAGTTCTTCGACGATCCCCACGAGGGCGGGCAGGACGCCATCTTCGGCTTGACCAGACCGTTAATGGAACTGGTCAACGTCTTTCGGTCGGCTTCACTCAAGTATGGCACCGAACGCCGCGTGCTGTTATTGCATGGTCCCGTCGGAAGCTCGAAATCGACAATCGCCCGACTCCTCAAGCAGGGTTTGGAACGCTACAGCCGTAGCGAGGCCGGTGCCCATTACACGTTCGGTTGGAAGGAAGAAGACGGCTCGATCACCTGGGATCCGATGAACAGCGAGCCGTTGCAGCTGATCCCGGAGAAGAACCGGGTCGAGGTGTGCCGTTTTCTCAACGAAGGTCGTGGCGAGGACGATTACCAGGTCGAAATCACGGGCGATGTCTGTCCGCTGTCGCGATGGTACTTTCGCGACCGCATGCAGCATGTTGATGGAGACTGGGCGCGCATATTGGAAGACGTCGTCGTCAAACGCATCTTCCTCTCCGAACAGGACCGCATCGGAATTGGGACGTTCCAGCCCAAGGACGAAAAAAATCAGGACTCGACCGAACTCACCGGCGACATCAACTATCGCAAAATCGCCGAGTTCGGCACCGAGTCGGACCCCAGAGCGTTTAACTTCGATGGCGAGTTCAACGTCTCGAATCGCGGTCTGATCGAATTCATCGAAGTCCTCAAACTTGATGTAGCCTTCCTGTACGACCTGCTGGGTGCCTCTCAGGAGCACAAGATCAAGCCGAAGAAGTTCCCGCAGACCGACATCGACACGGTGATCGTCGGCCATACGAACGAGCCGGAGTATAAAAAGCTCCAATCGAATGAGTTCATGGAAGCCCTGCGGGACCGCACGATCAAGATCGACGTTCCCTATGTGACGGTCCTGAACGAAGAGATCAAGATCTACCAGAAGGACTACAACCAGCAGCGCGTCCGAGGCAAGCACATTGCGCCGCACACGCTGGAGGTGGCTGCCATGTGGGCCATTCTCACCCGACTGGAGCAGCCCAAGCATCACGGTCTAACGCTGATGCAGAAGCTCAAACTCTACAACGGCAAGAGCCTGCCGGGATTCACGGCCGAGAACGTCAAGCAGTTGCGCCGCGAGGTGAAGCACGAAGGACTGGAAGGCATTTCGCCCAGATATGTACAGGACAAAATCTCGAACGCGCTGGTCGTGAATGCGGATGCCACGAGTCTCAATCCCTTTATGGTGCTCAACGAGCTCGAAAGCGGACTGAAGCATCACTCGCTGATTCCCTCAGAAGAGACTCGCGATCACTATCGGCAGCTCGTCTCGGTCGTCAAGGACGAGTACACCGACATCGTCAAAAACGAAGTCCAGCGGGCCATCGCGGCCGACGAAGATGCCCTCACTCGATTGTGCGGGAACTACATCGACAGCGTGAAGGCCTACACGCAGAAGGAAAAGGTCAAGAACCGCTTCACCGGCCAGGACGAAGAGCCGGATGAACGGCTGATGCGCTCGATCGAAGAGAAGATCGACATCCCCGATTCGCGCAAGGACGACTTCCGCCGCGAGATCATGAACTACATCGGAGCCCTTTCGCTCGATGGGAAGAAGTTCGACTACAAGACGAACGAACGGCTCCACAAGGCACTCGAAATGAAACTGTTCGAGGACCAGAAGGATACGATCAAGCTCACCAGCCTGATCTCGAATGTCGTCGACAAGGACACGCAGGAAAAGATCGACGTGGTCAAGAGCCGACTGATCCGCAATTTCGGCTACAACGAAGAGTCGGCCACCGACGTCCTGCAATACGTCGCCAGCATCTTCGCCCGGGGAGATGCAAAGCAGGAATCGAAGTAGTCACCCGAAACGGAGCAATCCCGCGCCGTGCATAATGTCCCCATTGCTCCCACGACCTCGCTCCGGTCGCGGTCCCGGTACGCGCAGGACACCACGCCAACGCATCGCTGTCAATTATTCCACCCATTCCGAGCCTCAAAACCAGGACACTAAAGTACATACCGAGTACGATGCCGCCTACCAGCTCACCGGCGAGCACGGAGCTGGTATCAACGCTTAACGGAGCACGTTCTCCTAGGATGGCCGTCGTTCTACATGATCCCTTCGCTGACGCGTCGGGTTACCATGAATTGAAACGGATTCCGGCCTCAAGATGCGGTGGCTGGACTCCCACTGCCGGACTCGTGACGATAACGCTCGAAGCCAACCACGAATCCAAACACATTTGCGCGGCCTGTGATCGCTGATTCGGCCCGCGATGCCCATACAAACAACACATGCATCAAACGATTAAACATCATCAATTGCCGAACGGATTGACGATCGTCATCGAGCGAATGCCCGATGTGAAGTCGGCTGCTTTGGCGATTCTGGTGCCGATGGGGGTGATTCATGAACCTTCCGGTGCCAACGGCACTTCGGCGGCGTTGTGCGACCTCATCACACGCGGAGCTGGTGAACGCGACAGCCGAGCGTTGTCGATGGCGTTCGACATGCTCGGCGTACAGCGATCGGAAAATGTCGGCTGGAATTTCATCTCCCTGCAAGCCGCCATGCTCGCGGATAATCTCGGCGAAGTGCTGCCGCTGTATGCCGACATCATTCGTCGCCCGCTTCTGCCCGAGAGCGAACTGCCCGCCGTACTGATGGGCGTCGAACACAGTTTGCGCGCGATCGAAGATGAACCGCAGCGGCGCGTGATCATCGAGTTGCGAAAGGCCTGCTATCCCGACCCCTGGGGGCGTCCCTCGGATGGCGATCTGGCGGAACTTCCGAATGTCACGCTCGATGCGATTTGCAATCTCTATCAACAGGGCGCGCGAGCGAACGATTCCATCATCGGCATCGCCGGCAATCTTGATCCGGAGGCGGTCATTAGGCAGATTGAGGACTTGTTCGGCGATATGCCCACGGGAACCGGGCACGATGTCGCACCCGTGCAACCGAGAACGGGTACGTTTCATCTTCCCGCCGATTCGACGCAAACGCACATTGGCATCGCCTACAACGCCGTTCCCTACGGGCATCCCGACTATTACCCCGCTTGGGCGGCCGTCAATGTCCTCAGCGGGGGGAGCAGTTCGCGACTGTTCACCGAAGTCCGCGAAAAGCGTGGGCTGTGTTATTCGGTCTACGCGACTCTCAACAGCTTGAAGGAACATGGCAGCGTGCTCGCCTACGCGGGCACAACGAATGAGCGCGCTCAGGAAACTCTCGATTGCTGTCTGGCGGAGATGCGGAGAATCGGAGACGGGATCGATCACGCCGAACTCAGCCGTTGCAAGGCCCGAGCCAAGAGTTCATTGGTGATGCAGCAGGAATCGACGATGTCGCGTGCGAATTCAATCGCTCGCGACTGGTTTCATCTGGGACGCATTCAGACGTTGGATGAGATTCATCACGAGATCGAAGGGATTACGGTCGATGTCGTGCAGGACTACGTTTCGCGGCATCCGGCCCGCGACTTCACGATTTTGAGCGTCGGTGGCAAGCCGTTGAATGTGTGAAGTTGGGCACGGTTCGTCGGAGCATTTGTCCCCAAGGTATTGATGCAGGGCCATTGCCGCCGTTATGTTGAATGACGCGGCCATCGACGATTGAGGAGGCGGGACATCGACATGCAACATCGACTGTTGAGAAGATCGTTTCTCTCTGGAGCGTCACTGGGACTCGGGGGCATGGCGCGCTGTCGAGCTTAATGGCGGATGACCGTCCCACAGGAGGCGCGTCCGATTCCGTCACATCGATTGGTGGACTCGAAGGATTTCCGCATCACTTGCCGCGGGCCAAACGCGTTATCTTCCTGTACATGTCGGGAGGTCCGTCACACCTGGAGACGTTTGACTACAAGCCGATGCTGGCCGAGATGAACGGTCAGCCGATGCCCGAATCATTCACATCGGGCCAGCCGATTGCGCAGTTGCAGGGGCAAGAACTCAAGTGCCAGGGACCGTTGTTTGATTTCCATCGTCACGGCGAGTCGGGTCAGGAAATCGCCGACATCCTGCCCCATATCGCGGGAGTTGCGGACGACATCGCGATCATCAAGTCGATGCATACGGATCAGATCAATCACGATCCGGCTCACACGGTGATGAACACCGGCACGTCGATCTCCGGACGCCCCAGCATGGGAAGTTGGGTTACGTATGGGCTCGGCAGCGAGTCGCGCGACTTGCCGGGATTCGTGGTGCTCACCAGCCAGGGCGGACGCAACCCACAACCGATCGCATCGCGGCAATGGGCTTCGGCCTTTCTGCCGGGTCGATACCAGGGAGTGCAGTTCTATTCGACCGGTGACCCGGTGCATTATCTCGGTGATCCTCCCGGAGTGGGACGCGAAGCGCAACAGGAATTGATAGACGCCATCACTTCGCTTGATGCTCATCGACATGCGGCTGTCGACGATCCCGAACTGGCGACGCGGATCAGCCAGTACGAACTGGCGTTTCGAATGCAGGCCAGCATTCCCGATCTGATCGACTTCTCCGATGAGTCGGCCCATGTCTTCGAACAATATGGAGCCGACCGCATGGACGGCACTTTCGCGGCCAACTGCCTACTGGCGCGGCGAATGGCCGAACGCGGGGTGAGGTTCATACAGCTCTATCATCGTGGCTGGGATCATCACGGTGATCTGGTGCGGTACATGAATACCTGCTGCGGGCTCTGTGATCGTCCGACGGCGGCGCTCATCCGCGATCTGAAACAACGCGGCATGCTCGAGGATACGCTCATCATCTGGGGTGGAGAGTTCGGCAGAACGCCCATGTTCCAAGGGAAAGGAGTTGAGGCTGGCAGAGATCATCACATTCGCGGCTTCTCAATGTTCCTCGCCGGCGGCGGTGTGAAGGGGGGCGTCTCGTACGGAGCCACAGACGAATTGGGTTACGCTGCTGTTGAGAACCCAGTTCATGTGCGCGATCTGCATGCGACGATTCTGCATCAGTTGGGAATCAATCACGCACGCTTCACGCACAAGTTTCAGGGACTCGACCTGAAGCTGACGGGCGTCGAAGAGGCTCGAGTCGTACATGAAGTGTTGGTGTAGCCGTGTCTGCAATGTACGGCTACCACGGTTGTCTGCTGCATATCAACCTGACGAATGAATCCATCGAACGGATTCCCATTAAAGAGTCGATGCTGCGCGAGTGCGTCGGCGGGACGGGATTGGGGACTCGACTGCTGCTGTCGTTGACGGGGACCGACCATTTAGGAGCGAAAGCCAGCCCGTACGATGCACTGGCTCCCGATGCGCCGCTGCTGTTCGTGTTTAGCCCCTTAGTCGGGAGTCCATTGACGACGTCGGCAAAGTTTGCAGTGGTTGCGAAGTCGCCGTTGACGCATCGCATCAATGATTCGTTGTCGTCGTCGCACTTTGCGATCGCCGGCAAGAAGACGGGTTGCGATGCATTGGCCGTCACCGGCAAGTCGAAACGCTGGACGTGTCTCGTAGTTGAGCCTGACAGCGTTCGATTTGAAGACGCTGCTCATTTGATTGGATGTACCAGCCGCGAAACCGAAGAGGCGTTGGCAGAACAGATGGGCGCGGGGTTTCGAGTCGCGTCGATCGGCCCGGCCGGTGAACGGGGCGTGAAGTTCGCCACGATATCAAATGATGGGCGACACGCCGGTCGCGGTGGACTCGGAGCGGTGATGGGCTCGAAGCAACTCAAGGCGGTGGCCGTCCGAGGGGATGCGACTGTCGAGTTTGCCCATCCTCGGGAGTTGACAGCATTCGCTCGTGATCTGTCGCGCAAGTCGTTCGGCCCGGCGACGGCGAAGTATCGCGAGCTTGGGACGATCAGCAACATGCAGACGTTCAATCGTCTGGGGTCGTTGCCGACACGCAACTTTCAGCAGGCGACGTTCGATGGTGGCGATCGCCTGGCCCCCGATGCCATCGCGGCTGGCCATCCTCGCACCCGAGCAAGCTGCGCGGCATGCACGATCGGCTGTGAGCATATATTCACGCAATCGAACGGCGATGCAGTCCGCATCGAATACGAAAGTCTCTTCGCATTGGGGTCTCTGTGCGGAATCGACGATCCCGGCACCGTCCTTGAAGGCGCTCGAATGTGTGACGATCTCGGGATCGACACGATCAGCGCAGGTGCCTCGATCGCGTTCGCGATGGAATGCGCCGAACGCGGACTGATTGATACCGGAAACCTTGAATTCGGCAACGGCGCAGGAATGTTGCACCTACTTCGAGAGATCGGCGAACGACGAGGGTTGGGCGAAACACTTTCACTGGGAACGAGAGCCGCCGCCGAGGAGATTGGTCAGGGATCGGAAGAATTCGCGCCGCATGTGAAGGGTCTTGAGATTCCAGGCTACGACCCGCGTGCGCTGCAGACCATGGCGTTGGGTTTCGCTGTCGGAACGAGAGGAGCCGATCACAATCGATCCAGCGCGTACGAAGTCGATTTCTCGGATCAAGTCGACCGGATGGAGATGGCTCCCGGCACCGCACGGCTGGCGATCGAGACCGAGAATCAGGCAGTGTTGATGGACTCACTGATTCTGTGTAAGTTTCTGCGGGGGGTCTTTGATGACCGATTGGCCGCCATGTCGGAGATGTTGCATCTTGTCACGGGCTGGGACGTGACATCTGGCGAACTCTGGTCGACGGCCAATCGCATCGTCGATGCCAAGAAGCGATTCAACATCAGCCAAGGCTGGACGCCTGATGAGGACACGCTCCCCGATCGATTCTTCTCGTTGCCGCTCCCCGAGGGAGCCAGCGCCGGTGCTGTCCTCAGTCGCGAACGCATGCAACAACTGATTCGCGAGTACAACCTGGGGCGTGGCTGGACCGAAGATGGTTTCCTCAACTCTTGAGTCCCTTTACTTGCAGCACGCGCGCGATGCGTCTTGCCGTGGCGGTTAAGGGAAGGTCTTCAAGTTTATCAAGAGCGAACTGCTGCCATTCACCCGGAAGTCGTCGTATGTCGGAGGCCGCGACAGTTGCGTCGTAGCACAGCAGTCGGATGCGATAGCGCGTCACCGTGTGTTTCAATTCGTGAAACAGTCGCGGGCACTTGATCTCGATTCCCAACTCGTGTTGAAAGGCTTCGATGATCTGACGTGGTTCGACTTGACCCGTCGAATCGGCAGCCCCTCCTTCCAGAAGAGTGAGGCGAGGAAAGTCCCAGAGCCCGGCCCAGCGTTCCTGGCTTGAGTAGCGGCGGAGCAGCAGGGAGTCGCACGGCCGCGCCCGTCGAGCAGCGATGCAGACATCAATGAGATTTGTGATCGCGGGCCGTGGCTTGGGTTTGGGGATTTCATCGACCTTGCCAGTCAACCACGCCTGACAACAGTCTCGCAATGGGCATGTCATACAGACTGGGGCCACGGGTCGGCAGACGGTCGCGCCCAGATCCATCAGTGCCTGATTGAATTCGCCCGGCTTCTTGGAGGGAACGATCTGTTCCGCAAATTCCCATAACAGTCGCTGCCCCTGCGACGAATACGGGTCGCCGTCAAAGCCCAGCAGCCGAGAGTACAGGCGAAGAGTATTCGCCTCCAGAATGGGAGCCGCAACGCCGTGTGCAAACGACGCGATGGCACCTGCCGTGTATCTGCCGATGCCGGGCAGATTGATGAGTTTGTCGATGTTACTTGGAAATGATCCACCATGTTCATCGACGATCTTCCTGGCCGCGCGGTGGATGTTTCGCGCACGGCTGTAGTATCCCAATCCTTCCCATGCCTTGAGGACGTCTTGTTCATCGGCCTGCGCCAAATGACTGACGGTGGGAAATGACTTAAGAAATCGTTCGAAGTACGGGATGACGGCGACCACCGTCGTCTGCTGCAGCATGATCTCGCTCACCCAGACCCTGTAGGGATCGGGTTCGGCCCGCCACGGCAAGTCTCGCACATTCTTGCGAGACCAGTTTGTCAGTCTTCGACGAATCGCCGAGATCGTCGCAGCAGTCCTCGCGATTTCGTCGGCCATAATAGATGTGCGGTGGCGCAAGGCGTGAAAAAACCGTGATTATATGAAGGTTGGTTGCGCCTTCCAATCGGCACGAACGCCGCGGTGACACCGACGTTCAAAGAGTGTCACCCATATCACCCGTCGTTTGGGGGGATGAGTCCAAGAGTATAAGAGTACGAGTAGACACACACCTCGTGATACGCTTGCGATACTCTTGACCATCCCATCCATACTCTTGAATTCCGGTCGCCGGCCCGCGCGGACGAAGGTTCGTCCGTGTTCACGTTCCGCTACCCAAAGGTGCGCGGTTGCGCATGCATGGCCCTTTAGCCTCCGGTCAATGACCGGAGGTGGCCGATCGGCGCCATTCTTGACACCGAAGATTCCCGACGGCAATCTGACTCTAACCAGTTTGCCGAGGGACGATTTGATGTACGAACGTGAATTCTGGAATGAGCGATACGCAGCGCAGGAGTTTCTTTACGGAACAGAAGCCAATTCCTTTCTGATCGAAAACGTCGGTTTGCTTCGCGGACCAGTGCTGTCGATTTCCGAGGGTGAAGGGCGCAATGCCGTGTTTCTGGCGTCTCGGGGATTGAGCGTCCTCGGAGTGGATTGCTCCGAAGTCGCGCTCGAAAAGGCTCAAGCACTCGCGATGTCTCGCGGCGTTGTCATTCAGACGGAAGTCGCCGACCTCGCGGAGTTCGAACCGATCGAACATCATTATGGTGCCGTGGTTTCGATTTCCGCGCACCTCCCCAGTTCCATTCGCAACAGATTGTATCCGCTACTGGAACGAGCCCTTCAGCTTGGGGGCATTCTGTTATTGGAGGCTTATTCCGAGGATCAGTTGACGAAAGAAACCGGTGGGCCAAAAGACATCGACATGCTCATGTCCCTCCCAAAACTCCAGAGTGAGTTTCCCAATCTCCAACCGCTGTTGCTTCGAGAGGTCGAGCGCGAGGTGCGCGAGGGGGAAGGACATACCGGCATGGCGTCTGTCGTTCAATTCATCGCGAGAAAAGAACTCTGAGAAGAGTGCAATTCCAAGTTTGTGAGAATCAACGCCACTGTGCCACCCGCCGCGCTCACGGCCGACACGGCCGTGGCACACACATCAGTTCAACCCGGGCACCCGGCGTCGATTCCCCCGGTCATTGACAGGAGGCTAAGAAGTTTGAACTCTGCGAACGGAATGGCGATTCAAGCAGAGCGATCTTCTCCCCCGCCATGTGCGTCGTTCGCAACCAAGCGTCATTGCGGGGGAGAGGGGACCGGAGTTGAGATTGGCACGGTGAGATACCCGAGAGTCGTGGCGAAGGATGCCGAGTGCGAGAAGCTGCTGAAGAAGCGGACGCTGACCAATCTCTACAACGAACGCCCCACCTGGCTCGATCTCGCTCACCACCGTCTCGACGCCGCCATCTTCGCTGCCTACGGCTGGGATACGAACATCAGCGACGACGACCTGCTGGCGAAGTTGCTCGAACTCAACCTCGCCCGCGCCGCCGAACAAACCTGATTCTCTCGGAGGAGTTGGCACTCGTTCCGTAGCACGGCCTTCCCAGGCCGTACGATTCGCGATTGGACGTGCGCACGTCTCACTTTCCTTCCCACGGCCTGGGAAGGCCGTGCTACGGTATCGCAGTGAGCATCAACCGCGGGTGACCCGGCCACGACTGGTCACCCATGTGTATTCCGCTTGTAACGCTTCGATCATGTCCGAAGCACGAGAGGCAGCGTGATCCACATCACCACAGCGACGGGGCCGGCAAAGAGGACGCTGTCGAGCAGGTCGAGGATGCCGCCGAAACCGGGCATCAACGGCGCGGAGTCCTTGCGTTCGACATCGCGTTTGATGAGCGACTCGCAGACGTCTCCCACCATGCCTGTCAGGCCGATGATGGCTGTGTAAGTCACGATGCACCACCAATCACCAAGTCGTGCGCTCTTGTCGAAGCCGGGCAATGCATAGATCAACCAGATCGACCCGCCGACGATGCTCCCGACGATGGCCCCGATGGCTCCCGCCCAGGTCTTGGCAGGACTTAGCAGCGGAGCCATTTTCGGCCCCCCCAGGTTCTTACCGAAGACATAGGCACCAATGTCTCCCGACTTGGCGGCGACAATCACCGAAGCCAATGCATAGTAACCCAATGGTGCGCCCGCGACCCAACGGAGTTGAGCCGTCATTGCCAGCAGCAGGCCGACATAACAGACCGATGTCAGTTCGGCGGCGAGAGTTTCCATGTTGTTGCCTGGACGGCGGTAGCGAATGGCACCCGCGACGAACATCAGCAGCACCACTGCCGTCAAGGCGATGCTGATGAAACCCAGCGAAGCCAGCGTCGATTCAGCGGCGTTCTCTCCTCCTCGCCAATCGACGAACGCGGGTCGCCAACTCGCGGCGATGATGAGCGAAGTTCCCGTCAGCGTCAGTCCGTACGACAGCCGAGCATTCCGCGTCTTGAGCAATTCCACCAGTTCCCAGTTCGCCCGTGCGGCAAGCAGCAGCGTAAACACGAGCAGCACAGGGGCCGACGCTCCGCAATGATGGTCAAACCAGAACAGCCCGGCCAATACCGAACTGAGCACTAACGAAAGAATGATCCTCCAAACGAGCATGATGTCCTCAAAGACCGCGACGCCGCCTCAAGAGGCGGAACAGGTTGGCGGAGTATATCGATGCTTCGCAGGAAACTAGAGTGACTACGAGCTCTGGGGCTTGATTTTCACGAGTGTTCCCGTTCAGGTTTGGCGAGAGCTCCCTTGAATTCCTGAATGGCGCACCACATGGACAGAAACCGATGCCAAGAGAGCGGTTGTTCCTGCGAATGTATCACTCCTTGTGGGTTTTCAAGCTCACACCGGCGGGACGAGGATTCGTTCTGGGGATTCTGCTTTCGGCCGTTGGTTCGGTCTCGCTCGAAATCCCGATTTACCGCATCTTCTGCCTGTTGATCGCCATATTCGGTTTGGCGGAGATCGTCGGTTGGATCTGGAAGCCGAAGCTGGAGACGCAGGGCCGTATTCCCAATCGCGTTGCCGCGGGAGACGAGTTTACGGTTCAGGTCGATGTGAGAAACATCAGTTGGAAGCCTGCGTTCGACATCATGGCGGGAGTCGTCCCGGCTCATCCTGCGCTCAAGCACGTTAACAGTTCGGCGTACATCCCGCGTATCGGTCGGGGAGAATCCGCCGAAATGCCGATGACTTTCCGTGCCGTGCGTCGCGGCGTGCATCATCTACGCGACGTCAATCTGCATACGACGTTTCCTCTCAACCTGATGCGCTATCGAGGCGCTACCCTGCCTGCGACGACGGTCACCGTGGTCCCTGCGTTTCACCGCATTGACCATTTCGAACTGCCCTTCAGCGCGCGCTATCAGCCGGGCGGAGTGATGATGTCGTCCGGTCTGGGACACTCTCCAGAGTATGTCGGAAATCGCGAGTACACTTCCGGCGAACCCGTGCGCCGTCTGGACTTCAAAGCTTGGGCCCGAACGGGAAAGCCGGTGGTCCGCGAGTATCAGGAGGAATACTACTGCCGCATTGCGCTCGTGCTTGACACGTATGTGCCCTACAAGCTCGCAATTGGAAAGGCGCATCCTCACTTCGAAGCTGCAGTGAGTCTGATGGCCGCCATCTCGGATGCCCTCGATCTCGATGAATACCTGATCGACCTGTTCGCTGCCGGACCGGAATTCCATGTCTTTCGCACGGTCGGGGGAAGCAATCGGCTCGACGCGGTGCTCGACATTCTCGCGGCCGTCGACGTCAGCCGTGTCAATCCGTTTGGAGAAATCGCTCCACGGATGGCCGACGAACTCGAACAGATCTCAACGGCGGTGTGTGTCTTTCTCGACTGGGACGCGGTGCGCGAGGAGTTTTGTCAACGGGTACTCGAAGCAGGCTGTCTGCTGAAGGTCGTCGTCGTGCGCGACGGTCCGACGACGTTGCCAGTCAGTCTGGAGAGAGTGCGAATCGTGACTCCCGAAGAGGTCGTTCGCGGACTCGTTCGTGAACTTTGACGCGGCGTTTTCACACGCTGGTTCAGTCGTCCTCCGGGCGGGCGGGATTTGCCCAGTGGCCGTCGGGATCGTTGCCGCTGACGATCACCCCCTTGCCGTTCCAGCCGAGATGAGCTCGGACTTCGGTCGCACAGTATCGCAGCGTCAGCCCGCAGCGTCTGCGGTCGGACTCATTGGCTTCTGAACCGTGCAACAATAGATCGTTGTGCAGCGACGCTTCACCTGCCTTGAGGATATCGTCGACAGGGTCGCCGAACTGCTCGGGATTCTCGATCGTCTGATTGAGCACGTTGTGTTCGGTGGAATCGCTCGGCCGATACGTCAGATGTCCAAAATGCTGCGAGCCTTTGATGAACCGCATGCAGGCGTTTTCGACGTCGGCGTCATCAATCGCCAGCCAGACCGTGACGGCCTTGGTGGGAGTGAGTGGCCAATAGCTCGCATCTTGATGCCAGGCGACTTGCTTGCCATCGTGCGGCATCTTGCAGAAGAAGTGCGATCCCCAGCCGACAACGTTGCTTCCGAGAATGTCCTGCACGTAGGCCACGATCTTGGGATGGGTCAACAGATCGTAGACTTTGCCGTATTTCAAATGGGCGGAACTAATTGAATAACTATCCCCACCGGCAGCGACGACTTTCGCCAGCAGATCATCGAAGTAGCTGCGAATTCCCGCGATTTCTTGCTCATCGAAGATCTGAATCGGACCGACAAATCCATCTCGATTGATAGGCATCGACTTGCTCTAAAGTCAGTGCCTTCGGCTGAGTCGTATCGGCCGGATAGAAACGCAGGTCGCGTTCAATCTGAGTCAGTTCGTCGCCATCAGGAATGATCTTGTAGGAAGCGGTCGCCATTGTCTCTAGCTCTTCAATGATTGCAGTTGGACGAAAAACGAGAAGAAACTGCTGGATGCACTAACTCAGATTCATCGTCATCAGAAACTCTCCGTTCGTCTTTGTGCGCCGCATGCGGTTGACGAGCAGTTCCATGGCCTCGACAGGATTCATGTCGGCCATCACTCGGCGGAGTAACCAGATGCGTTGGAGTTCGTCCTCCGACATCAGTAATTCCTCGCGGCGCGTCCCAGATTTGTTGACGTCAATCGCGGGCCAGACGCGCTTTTCGACCATCCTGCGTTCGAGATGCAGTTCGGTGTTTCCGGTTCCCTTGAACTCTTCGAAGATCACATCATCCATCTTGGAGCCCGTGTCGACGAGTGCCGTGGCAAGAATGGTGAGGCTTCCCCCTTCCTCGACAGCCCGGGCCGCGCCGAAGAACCGCTTCGGATGCTGCAGCGCGTTCGCATCGAGACCGCCCGTCAAGATCTTGCCCGAGTTGGGACACTCGGTATTGAAGGCTCTCGCCAAGCGCGTTATGGAATCGAGAAAAATGACGACGTGATGGCCGAACTCGACCATCCGTCGGGCCTTCTCGATCACCATCTCGGCCACTTGAATGTGTCGGCTGGGCGGCTCGTCGAACGTACTGGAAATGACTTCGCAGTTCACGCCCTTCACCTGGCGCTCCATGTCGGTCACTTCTTCGGGGCGTTCGTCGATCAACAGTACGATCACATACGCCTGAGGATAATTCTGCAGCACCGCCTTGGCCATCTTCTGCAAGAGAACGGTCTTGCCGGCACGCGGCGGGGAGACAATCAAGCCACGTTGGCCGAAACCGATCGGGGCGACGATGTCGACCACGCGGGTACTGAGTTCGCCAGGATCGGTCGACAGGTGAATGCGATCCTTCGGGTGGTACGGCGTCAGATCGTCGAACGGCACCTTTTCGGTGAGGATGTTGGGATCTTCACCGTTGATGGCTTCGACCTTCAGCAACGCGAAATAGCGTTCGCTCTCTTTCGGAGGCCGAATCTGTCCCGCCACGGTGGCACCTTTGCGAAGTCCGAACCGGCGGATCTGACTCGGCGACACATAGATATCGTCAGGGCACGGCAGGTAGTGGTAGTCGGGGCTGCGTAGAAAGCCGAACCCGTCGGGAAGAATCTCGAGAGTCCCTTCGCCGAACATCAGACCGTTCATCTTGGTCCGCTCTTTCAGGATGCGGAAGATGAGGTCTTGCTTCTTCAGTCCGGTGTATTCGCTGATCCCCTCGTCGCGAGCGAAGTCGAGGAGTTCCTTCATCGTCATCCGCTGCAGACCGGCAATGTGGATGTCGCTGCGCTTGGCTTCTTCATATCGAGCGTCGGCAGCCGCAAAGAACTCATCGTCACCATTCGATTGATCCAGATCATCGACGCGATTGCCGACAATGGAACCGGCGACAGGAGCCGCACTTTCTCGGGATTCGCCGACTTGTGGAGTGCGACCGGAGGAGAGGCGTGTTGATTTGGCCATGATAGACTTCAGACGGAGAGAGGGAGAAACTTGGGCAGGATGTGTGACGTGTCGGAGAGAGGGGACTGCAAAGTTCTGTGAATACCTGTGGAACGAGATGTCGGGTTCATGCCGATTCGCAACGCGCCTTGATGAGTCCGTTCGTTACGAGCGTATCAATCACCGCATTACCAGCTGCCGTAATGTCGTCGACGTTGGAGACCGAAAAGTCTGCCATCTTTCGCTTCTGTTCGAGCGGCAACTGGCTGGCCTCGCGTTTGCGATGCGTTTCCGCGCTCCAACCGCGAGTGGCCGCCCTCTGTTGCCGCACCGATACCGGTGTGTCGACGAAAATCACAAAGTCGCAGCGGTCTTGCCATCCAGCTTCAAATAGTACGGCGGCGTCCAGAAGGATGCAGGGACCGTTCGAGTTCGACCTCAATGTTGAGATTTGAGTCTCGATCGTTCGGTGAATCTCCGGATGCACGATCATTTCGAGCCTCCGCCGGGCGTCCGAATGCGGCTCGGCATCGCCAAACACCAGCAGCGAAAGCGCCGAGCGATCGATGTGGCCTGTATTGTCGAATACGGAATCGCCGAATTCCTCGCGAATCCGATCACGCACTTGTTCATTCTGCAAGACCTGATGTCCGACCGCGTCGGCATCGATCAAGCCTGCGTCCAGTTGCGAGGCCACCCAGCGCGCCAGTGTCGACTTACCCGACCCGACTCCTCCGACAAACCCGATCACGGGTGCCGCAGGTGCCCGGAGGGGCGGAATCGATTCGGAATATGTTGGTTTGACAACCATGACTGGCTCGCGAAGGCAATTCGGTTTGTCGAGATTGCGGGATTGCGAGTGAAAGGGGGCTACGGAGGACTCCGATGCCGACAACGACCGCCGCTACTCATTACGCCTGATGTGGGCGAAAATTGGGATTGCGACGGAAGTAAACGCTGGAAAAACAGAAAAACTGAGACGTGTAATCCGTTATTTGGAGAGGAGAGACAGAGAATCCGATCCTCTGTGCGCGGCGCGGAGACCGGAATCAATCGGTGTGAATCGAGGATAGGGAGATCGGTGAGTGTTGCCCTAGGCTTTATCCTGCACTGTCGACGTGTCATTGTCAACGGTTTGCCGACGTGGTTTTCCCGAAACTCCAGGGGGCCGACCCATCGGCGGAAGTCCATCATTGTGAACAACATTCATTGAATTCAGAACATTTCAAGGTAGTTCGACTCGCATCCGTTGTCATTCAACTCAACAGAGTGGAGTCCGGGCGGATCGTCCGTTACGATCCGTCACTTGCGGTTGCTGAGTAGTAAGTATCAAAAACAGGAACGCCCCAATGGCTCGCAGGACGACCAGCATCAAGGATAAGCGACAGGAAGCCGAGGCGGCGGAAGCCCGCGGCCTCAACAAGCCAAAGGCCCGCAAGAAGGCCGCCGCTCGCCCGAGGACGACCCGCAAGAAGGCCAAAGCCCCCGAACGAAAACGGTTGAGCTGGGTCATCTACAGCGGCACGCAGAAAGAGTTCGCTCGCTTCCCCTACGATCAGAGGGCAGAGGCCGACGCGAAACTCGAAGAGATGAAGGCCAAGGGCCGCAAGAACTACTACTTGCAACCGGTCAAGGAGCTTCTCTCGACCCTCTCCGGAGGAGCCGAAGCCGCGGAGTCCGAGGAAGAATCGGAAGAGTAAACTGTTTTGGATTCGTGGATGGGCTTTCGTAACGATCCCGGCGAATGCCAAAGCCCGCGGGATGTTTGACGGATCGAACACTGCAAGCTCGACGCCGATCGGCGCATAACTCATGGCGGAACCTGTCGCTCTCGATCGCGAAATCGAGGCAGCCACACAACAAATCGGGCGCGAGCTCTGGAATCGCCTGCAGCACCGACAGCCGAACATCTTCAATACTCGCTGGTGGCTTGACCACGTCCTCGAATGGGCCATGGAGGACGAATCGGTCAAGGTGCAGATGTTCCGCTTTGTCGATGTCCTCCCGATGCTGAAGACGCACGATCAGGTGACGCGGCATCTGGAAGAGTACTTCGACGAAGTCCGTTCGCATCTTCCGTGGGCGGTCAGGCTCGGACTCAGTGTGTCGCAGCCGAACACTCTTCTCGGCAAGGCACTCGCAATCACGGCGCGGGCCAATGCCCGCAAGATGGGAGAGCGTTTTATCGCCGGCGAAAAAGTCGACGAGGTGCTTAAGAGCGTCACGAAGCTGCGTCGCCAGGGCTTCGCCTTCACGCTCGACCTGCTCGGTGAAGCCGTCATCAGCGAACCCGAGGCCGAGCATTATCAGCAACAGTACCTCAATCTCATCGAGGGACTGGCCCCCGTTGTCAATTCCTGGCACGAGGACGCCCACCTTGACCGCGACAACGAAGGTTGGATTCCGCGAGTCAACGTTTCGCTCAAGCTGTCGGCTCTGTTCAGCCGGTTCAGGCCTATCGACCCCAAGGGTACGGCCGAGGGAGTCAAAGCGCGATTGAGGCCCATCCTGCGTGCCGCGCGCGAAAACGATGCGTACGTGCATATCGACATGGAGCACTACGCCTATAAAGACCTGACGCTCGACATCTTCAAACAGGTCTTCATGGAGGATGAGTTTCGCGACTATCCCGATTGCGGCATCGTGATTCAGGCCTATCTGCCTGAGGCGAGCCGTGACCTCGAAGACTTATTGAAGTGGACCAAGAAACGCGGAACGCCGATCTGGGTCAGGCTCGTCAAGGGAGCCTATTGGGACTACGAGACGGTCTCGGCGAAATCGCACGGCTGGCCGGTGCCGGTCTATCAGCACAAGTGCCTGTCCGACGAAAACTTCGAGAAGCAGACCCGCTTCCTGATGGAGAACCATCAATGGCTGCGCCCCGCCATCGCCAGCCACAACATGCGCAGCCTCGCACATAGCATCGCCTGGGCCGAAAGGCTCAATCTCCCGCCGTCGGCGTGGGAGATTCAAATGTTGTACGGCATGGCCGACAACCAGGCCCACTTGTTGACCGAGCGCGGCCACCGAGTGCGGATCTACTCGCCGTTCGGCGAAGTGATCCCCGGCATGGCATATCTCGTCCGTCGGCTGCTCGAGAATACGTCGAACGATTCCTTTCTCAGACACAGTTACGACCGTAGCGTTCGTATTGAGGATCTCTTCATGCCCCCTTCAGAAGCCGTTGAACAACTCGATCCAGCGTCCGAAGAGGAATGGGTTGGATTCATTAACGAGCCCCTTTCCGACTTCTCGAAGAGTGACGTTCGAGAGAAAATGCAGGCGGCGATCGAAGAGGTCCAAAGCCAGCTCGGCCAGGAGTATTCACTGGTGATCGGCGGCAAGGCCTACGATACGCGCGCTACGATCGGATCGATCAATCCATCGAACAAAAAACAACTTATCGGACGCGTAGCTTCGGCGCGGGTTGAGCAGGCGGCGCAAGCCATCGAGGTCGCGCGCCGCGCCGCGAACGACTGGTCACGAACCGACCCCGCCGAGCGCATTCAGTTCATTGAAACCGTCGCCACCGAACTGCGAGGCCGGCGACTTGAACTCGCGGCCTGGGAGGTCTTCGAATGCGGCAAGCCCTGGGCCGAGGCTGATGCCGACGTCGCCGAGGCGATTGACTTCTGCATGTACTACGCCCAGGAGATGCGGCGGCTGAGCGATCCTCAGTCGGTCGACGTTCCGGGTGAGGAAAACAGCTACTTCTACCGGCCGCGCGGAGTGGCTGTCGTGATCGCCCCCTGGAACTTCCCCCTGGCGATCCTGTGCGGGATGACGGCCGCCGCCATCGTTACGGGTAACACCGTGATCATGAAACCGGCGGAGCAGTCGTCGGTCGTGGCCGCCAAGTTCATGGAAGTCCTGCAGACCGCTGGTGTTCCCGACGGCGTCGTCAACTACTTGCCCGGAGTCGGCGAAGATATCGGACCGGCACTCGTCGGCAGCCCCGAAGTCGATCTGGTTGCCTTCACCGGGTCGAGAACGGTCGGGCTGGCGATTAATCAGCAGGCGGCAGACACAGCACCAAGTCAGTTGTCGGTCAAACGCGTGATCGCCGAGATGGGTGGCAAGAACGCCATTATCATCGACGAAGACGCCGACCTCGACGAAGCTGTGCAGGGAGTGATCGAATCGGCGTTCGGGTATTCAGGACAGAAGTGTTCTGCCTGCTCACGAGTGATCGTGCTCAAGTCGGTCTACGACGCGTTCGTCAATCGATTGACTCAGGCGGCGGAGAGTATCGAGATCGGGCCGGCCGATGCACCGGGCAGTTTCATGGGACCGGTGATCGACCAGGAAGCGTTCGACCGGATTCAAAGTTACATCGCCATCGGCAGCGATGAATGCGAAACGATTCTGGCGCGAGATGTCGGCAAGTTGTCCGAGAAGGGCTTCTTCGTCGGTCCCCACATCTTCGCCAATGTTGATCCGGAGTCGCGACTGGCTCAACACGAAGTCTTCGGACCGGTACTGGCGATCATGCAGGTCGACAATCTGGCCGATGCACTCACAATCGCCAACAACACCGATTACGCGTTGACGGGGGGCATGTACAGCCGCAGTCCGAAAAACCTCGACCGGGCGCGGCAGGAGTTCGCCGTTGGCAATCTGTACTTGAATCGATCGATCACAGGCGCGCTCGTCCACCGTCACCCGTTTGGCGGGTATCGCATGTCCGGCATCGGCACCAAGGCAGGCGGCCCCGATTACCTGCTCCAGTTCTTGATTCCGGTGAGCGTGTCAGAAAACACCATGCGGCGCGGATTCGCTCCCGCATCTGACGACAAGCCCTCCAAGAAAACGAAGGCTGCGTCGAAAGACTAAAGTCGCTCACGTGAGTGTTCGCGATGAACAAGCTGGATTGCCGGTCAACTATCCCGCATGTCTCACGACTTGGCTTGACCGTCTTCGTGGTCGGTGTGCGTTCCGCAGGTGATCAAAGGTGATTCGCGCATTCTCCCGAGTGTTGATGGCAAGACTGGCCGCCAAACCCTCGTCGGCGTCGAGTTTCTACTCCAGTGAGTCCAGAAGCTCGTCGTCCCTGCGTTCGACTCGACATCCTTATCACAACAGAGTCTACGCAACCCGGAGCAGTCTCGTTTCAATGTACCGGCGAGAATTCCAGGCGAAACGTGAGTTTTTGCGGACAAATGAGTTCGGGGGATGAAGGCTTCTTGAGACTGCACGTCAAATCAACGTATACTGATCCTTCGTGTGCAGATCGTCGGCTGGCATAACTCGTGGCGAATTGAACACGAATCATCCCGCCCCATTTGCCCTCCATTTTCTAACGTGCTGATGCGAAGCTGTTCACTCCTTCGGCTGCTGGTCATTGGTCTCTGCTCCCACTCCGCAGAATTGACGTGGGCGCACGACATCCCTGATGTCTACTTCGAACGCGACGTTCGCCCAATTCTCAAGACGCATTGCTTCCATTGCCACGGCGACGAGCCGGAGCTTCAGGGGAATCTCGACATGCGGCTGAGCCGATTGATGTTCGCCGGTGGAGATTCCGGTCCAGCGATCGTCGCGGGTGAGCCTGAAGTCAGCATGATTGTTCAGCGGATCGTCGACGGCGAAATGCCTCCCACCGGAAGCGGACTCTCCGAGAACGAACTGCACATCATCACGTCCTGGATTGCGCAAGGCGCTCGAACCTTGCGTGAAGAACCCGCCGACCCGTCGCAGATTGGTCCCTGGACGGAAGAAGAACTGAGCTATTGGGCATTCCAGCCGGTGGTCCGTCCGGAAGTCCCGGCGGTGCAACACTCCGATCTCGTTGCAACGCCGATCGATGCGTTTCTGTTGGCAAGGTTGGAGGAGCAAGGCCTGTCTTTCTCTCCCGCCGCTCCTCAAGAAATCTTGCTGCGTCGTCTGTCACTCGATCTGACGGGACTTCCTCCCACTCAAGAACAACTGGGTCGGTTTCTATCAGACGATCGCCCCGATGCCTACGAGCACATGGTTGATGAACTGCTGGCCTTTCCCGCATACGGAGAGCGCTGGGGCCGACATTGGCTCGATGCGGTCGGGTATGCTGACAGCGATGGGTACGTTGCTAAGGATCAAGTGCGACCTTGGGCATTTGCCTATCGCGATTACGTGATTCGGTCGTTCAATGCCGACAAACCGTTCGATCAATTCCTCGTCGAGCAGATTGCCGGAGATGAACTCGTCGAGCCTCCGTATGAAGATCTGACGGAAGCTGAAGTCGAACTCCTGACGGCCACTGGCTTCCTGCGAATGGCCCCCGATGGAACTGGAGCCGGCCCCGATGATCCGCAACTTGCTCGGAACGATGTGATTGCCGAGACGATCAAGGCGGTCTCTACCAACCTACTGGGGATGACTGTTGGTTGCGCTCAGTGTCACAACCACCGTTACGATCCGATCTCGCAAGCGGACTACTATCGCATGCGGGCCATCTTCGAGCCTGCCTTCGACACGCAGAATTGGCGGACACCCAATCAACGGCTGGTCAATCTCTGGAGTGCGGAAGAGCATCAGCAGTCTGCCGATGTCGACAACCGATTGGCGGAGATCGAAGGGGAGAGGAACGCCGAGTTCGACGCCGCCGTGCAGTCGATCTTCGATAGTGAAGTGGCGAAGCTCCCCGAAGAACTCCAGGAGCTGGCCCGCACCGCCCGCGACACCGCGGAAGCCGAGCGAACGCCGGAGCAGATTCAGGTTCTTAAGGATCACCCGTCACTCAACGTCGATCGCGGCAGCGCGTACCTGTACGAGCCGCAGAAGATCAACGAGATCAACGATCGCTTCCAGGAAGCGAGAAAGACCGCGGAAGCCGAACGCCCCGCGGCCCGGTTCATCTCCTGCACTGCCGAAGTGCCAGGGCAGATCCCGGTCACACATGTTTTTTATCGCGGCGATATCAACGAACCCCGCGAAGAAGTAACACCCGCAGAATTGAGTGTGCTGGCATCACTGGAGGCAACGATACCCGGCGATGTTGAAGAGTTGCCGACCACGGGCCGTCGACTGGAGTGGGCCAGGCATCTCACCAGTGGACGGCATCCATTGGTGGCCCGCGTTCTTGTGAATCGTTTCTGGATGCATCATTTCGGACGCGGCATCGTCGCCACGCCGGGTGAATTCGGCGCGCTGGGAGAACTTCCGTCTCATCCCGAGTTGCTCGACTGGCTGGCGGATGAGTTCGTTACGCACGGCTGGAGTCTCAAACATCTCCATCGCATCATTTTGTTGTCGAATGCCTATCGGCAGTCGTCAACGAGGACGCAGCAACTCAATGAAATCGATCCCGACAACGTCCTCGTGGGGCGCATGTCGGTCAGGCGTCTCGAAACCGAAGCCATTCGCGATAGCATTCTGTTCGTTGCCGGCAGCTTGAATTCCACGATGTACGGTCCACCGCTGGAAGTCACCAAGAACGATGTCGGCCTGTTCGTCCTTGGCAACGGCGAACGCGATGGCAACGGTATCCTGATCGGTGATGAATCGGCCCTGGGCGAACAACGCTTTCGACGCAGCATCTACATCCAAGTGCGCCGTACGATGCCGGTGAGCGCTCTCGAGCCGTTCGATCTCCCTGAGATGTTGCCCAACTGCCCGATCCGTGAGTCATCCACAGGTGCCACGCAGTCGCTGATGATGCTCAATGGACCATTCGTTAATGAATTGGCCGAGCGCTTCGCCGAACGAGTCATCCAGGAGGTGGGTACATCGGCAGAAGATCAAGTGCGACACGCCTGGCAGTTGGCCTATTGCCAGTCGCCGAGCGATCAGGAAGTCATCGCCGCCCTCTCGTTTCTGGTGGCACAACAGCACCACCTCAGTACACAACTTCCCGAAGCCGCCGAGGGAGAGTCGGCTCCCGACGCCTCGCAACTCGCATTGGCCAGTTTCTGCCAGGCATTGCTGGCCTCGAATCGATTTCTGTATGTGGAGTGAGTGGACTTTCTCTAACCGAGCCTCGCACGAAGTAAGCGGAACCAGCGTCGAATCCATTAACCACATTCATGCAACATCCATCATCCACCGCCTGTAGTTCCCGCCGGCACTTTCTCGCGCAAGGAAGTTTCGGTATCGGCGGAGCCGCACTGGCGTATCTCATGCAGAACGACCGGGCCTATGCAGAGCCTCGACAGCCGTTGCTGGAGACTCCTGTCTACGATGTGCGGCCCAAGGCACCCCATCATCCGCCAAAGGCGACGGCGATGATCTCACTGTTCATGCAGGGTGGGCCGAGCCATATCGATCTGTTCGATCCGAAGCCGCTCCTCAACGAGCTGCATATGACGAACTTCGAAGGGGACATTAAGTACGACAACGCTGCCCAGTCGAGCGCGAAGATCTTCGGTTCCCCGTGGAAGTTCGAACCTCGCGGCGAGTGCGGCATCGAGCTGAGCGAACTCCTTCCCGGCCTCACCGAAGTCGTCGATGACATCACTCTCATCCGCTCGATGCATACCGGCGTCAACAATCATGGTCAGTCGATCAACGCTCTCAACACGGGCCGAGTCGTTGATGGCCGACCAACGTTGGGTTCGTGGATGACTTACGGACTCGGCAGCGAATCACAAAGTCTCCCCGCTTTCGTCGCGCTGACCGATCCGGGTGGTCAGCCGGTGCTGGGGAGTGACAACTGGTCGAACGGCTGGCTCCCGTCGATCTATCAGGGAACAGTCGTCCGTCCGCAGGAACCACGCATTCAGAACCTCGATCCTCCTGCCTTGCTCGCAGGCGCGCCGCAGGAAGAACTGCTGCGGTATCTCGATGGCCTTAACCGCAGGCATCTCGTCGGCCTTCCTGGTGAAAGCGATCTCGAAGCCCGCATCGCCAGTTACGAGCTCGCCGCTCGTATGCAGTCGGCGGCTGCCGAGGCTCTCGACTTTTCGCAAGAGACTGCCGAGACACATGATATGTATGGACTGAATGTCGATGCCTCTCGCGAGTACGGCACGCGATGTTTGATTGCCCGCCGACTGATCGAACGTGGCGTGCGATTCGTGCAGGTCTTCACACAAACGCAGCAATGGGACCATCACGGAAACATCAACAACTCACTCCCTGCTGCTTGTCTGAAGACCGATCGTCCGGGGGCGGCGCTCGTTCGCGATCTCAAACAGCGCGGCCTGCTCGATACGACGCTCGTCCACTGGGGAGGTGAGATGGGAAGACTCCCCGTCATTCAGAACGAAGACAACATTGGCAGAGACCACAACACCTACGGCTTCAGCATGTGGCTGGCCGGCGGCGGCATCAAGGCCGGACATGTCCACGGCGAGACTGATGAATTCGGACACAAAGCAGTGACCGATGTCGTGAACCACTTCGACTACCACGCGACGCTGCTGCACCTCTTCGGCCTCGACCCCGAGCTACTCTCGTTCCGCCGACCCACCGGGGATGCCACGCTGCTGGATGGGCAGCCGGGGAGAATCATCAACGAGATCCTGGCATAAGTGCGAAATGATCGAACACTTCAATCGCTTTCGCGGACTGCTTGTGAGCTTGGTCGCCCTGCATTTGTTTGCCGTGCAGCATGCGGCAATGGCTGACGATCGAACCGAGTGGATCGTTCCCGACCTTGTCCATCTCAGATCAGGCGACACCCAGGAATGGTCGTCGTTCCCTGCCGAACCGCAATCGCGAGAAATCGAGGTCGAGTTCGACTCTGTCCTCAACGCGGACGAATGCACGCTGCGGCTGAGGCAACAGGATGTGAAACAGGTCTGGCAGGTCACCATCAATGATTCAGTCGTCGGGGAACTGATACGCGACGAAAATGATCAGGTCAACTCTCTTGCCGTGCCGGCCGGCCTGCTGGTTGACGGCACGAATGTGCTGCGAATCGAATCGAAGTCTCAGACTTCCGACGACATTCGCGTGGGCGACGTCGGCCTGATCCGGCTACCGTTGGAGGCTGCGCTGGACCAGACGCGAGTCACGATCCATGTCATTGATGAGGCCAGCAACGAATCTGTCCCTGCGCGTATTACGATCGTCAATGAGGACGGAGCGCTGCATCCTGTGGCGGGCCTGCCGAGCGATCAACTCGCCGTGCGATCGGGCGTCGTCTATACCGCGACAGGCGATACTCAATTCGGTCTGCCCTTCGGCCACTACACGATCTACGTGGGACGAGGCTTCGAATACTCCCTGGCACAGGTCGAGATCGAACTAAGCACCGGGGATTCTATCGAGCACACGCTCCGCATTCGTCGCGAAGTCCCGACAGAGGGCTACGTCGCCTGTGACACGCATGTCCATACGCTGACATTTTCAGGTCACGGAGACGCCTCCATCGCCGAACGGATGGTCACACTCGCCGGCGAAGGGATCGAATTGCCGATCGCCACTGATCACAACGTCCATATCAACTACGAGTCGTATGCGGCGGAAGTGGGCGTGCGGCAACACTTCACTCCCGTCATCGGAAACGAGTTCACGACGTCGGTGGGACACTTCAATATCTTTCCCATCATCGACGGGAGTCGTATTCCCGATCACAACCACGCTTCTTGGGAAACGGCCTTTGACGAGATCTTCACGACGCCCGGCGTCGAAGTGGTTGTGCTGAACCATGCGCGCGATGTTCACAGCGGCGTGCGACCATTCGGCCCCGACCACTTTAACGATGCGGTTGGTCGAAGCCTCGACGGCTGGCCATACCGCATGCACGCCATGGAAGTCGTCAACTCGGGTGCGACGCAGACCGATGCACTGCAATTGTTTCGCGATTGGATGACGCTGCTGAATGCGGGTTACAGGGTGACGCCGATCGGAGCCAGCGACTCTCACGATGTGGCTCGTCATTTCGTCGGACAGGCTCGCACCTACATCCGCTGTGACGATCGTGACCCGAGCCAGATCGATGTCGCCACCGCTGTCGACAGCCTGCTGCACGGACGAGTGATGGTGTCGTATGGATTGCTGGCAGAGTTGACGGTCGACGATCAATACACATCTGGTGACATCGTCTCGCTCACGGCTGACGAATTCCAGGTTCGCGTGCGCGTGTTGGGGCCTCACTGGACTCGTGCCGAAACCGTGCAGTTGTACGCGAACGGAGAACTGATCGAAGAACGTTCGATTGATGATCATCCTGACAACGAAGTTGAGGAGGGCGTGTTGTGGCAGGGAGAGTTCATTCTTCCCACGCCTCACCACGATCAACATCTGACGGCGATTGCCATCGGGCCGGGCATCGAAGGACTCTACTGGCCGACCGCCAAGGCATACCAGCCGACATCCATCGATTGGGAAGCAAACACCATCGGCTGCAGCGGCGCGGTCTGGCTCGATGCCGACGGGGAGGCTGGATTCTCCTCAGCTCATGACTATGCCGAGCGCGCCTTGGCAGCGTCGCAAGGTGACTTTGACGTGTTGCTGAACCTGTTGAGCGAGCACGACGCCGCGACAGCGGCTCAGGCCGCCGCCCTCTATCATGCCGCGGGCGGCAGTCTCACCTCTGATGAATTTCGCGCCGCGATGACTGCCGGGCCAGCAAGCGTGCAATCAGGGTTTCAGAGTTATTTTCACGCCTGGCGGGCCAGCGAGATGGCGCGTGCGGGAGAGTAATGGTCCGCTGAGAATCCGTTCCGCGTCACTGTTCGTTCTGTGTCGCAATGACTCCGATTTCCGCTGCTGAAGCCCAAGGGTTGCCGTTGACCTCTGACAAGATGCGAATGCGCGCATATCGTCCGGCAACCGGTTCGGGACAGTCGGCGGACTGCACCATGCGGACCTTCGTGAAAGTCGCCGTTACGACGGACTCGCCAAACACGTCGGGTGAATCGCTGATAGAAAACTCGGTCTCGGCAAATGAGCCGTTCCAGCTATTGTCTTGCCGAGCGAGATAGCGGAAGCCAGTCACTTCGTAGTCCGCGCCAAGGTCGATCACCAGCTCGTGGGGATGTTCGGCAAGTTCTCCACTGAACCGCGAATGCCAGACCGTGCGGGAATCGCCGTCGATGGCAAAGACAGCATTGCGGTCGTTGGCGGAATTCTCGCTGCTGAAGCGTACGAGCGACATCTCGTCGGCGGGAATAAGATTCTCTGCTTCGATTCGATTGATTTCACGGGGTAAAATGTCGGCAGTCGATTGAGTGTCCCCCCATTTGGCCCAGCGGTCCCGCTCGTGTCGTGTTCGTTCGGGATCAAGATACTCCCCAGGACGGACCGGTTCGTGAGACGCCTCGGCGAACGACATCATCTGCGACAAGATGTCGTGATACTGATCGGCGACACTGGTCGTCTCGCTGATGTCGTTGCTCAGGTCGTACAGTTCCCACGGAGCATTCTGTCGCGGCTGAATCGCCTTCCAGTCGCCCATGCGAACCGCCGTCTGCGGTCCAAACTCCCAGTATAGAAACTCGTGCAGTTCTTGTTCGCGCCCCGTGGCGGCCGTACCCAGCAACTCCGGCAAGATGGAGAGGCCGTCGATTTCAGTCGGCGGAGTTGCAGAAGTCAATTCGGCCAATGTGGGGAGAACGTCGGGCTGATAGAACACCAGGTCGCTCACACGCCCAGCTTCAATTCGACCGGGCCAGCGAACGATGAAGGGAATCCGTAGTCCCCCTTCATAGAGGTTCCCCTTGCCGCCGCGGAATTCGACCCCGGTTTGAGGGTTCACATTTGGTCCGAAGTATCCCCGCGGATGCTGTTCGTTGGCAAAGCGGTCCTGTCCGCCGTTGTCGCCGGTGAAGAAGACGATCGTGTTCTCTTCCAACCCTAACTCGGTGAGCAAGTCGAGTATTTCTCCGACATTGCGGTCAACCATCGTCACCATCGCGGCGTAGTTCTTGACATCCTGAGGAACGCTGGAATCGTTCACCCATTCGGCATCGCGATAGTGTTCCCAGGCGGCATCTTCGGCGGGAATGTCGTACATGCCGTGGGGCGGTGTGATCGGCAGATAGCAGAAAAAGGGCTGATTCTGGTTGTCGCGAATGAACTGCAGGGCCTCATCCATGATCTCGTAGTGCGAATAGGTCTCCCCGGACCTTCCCCCTTCATTGCCGTCAAGCGGCACTTCGTCGCTGTTACGAACCAGATACGGCGGATAGAACGAGTGCGCATGCACTTGATCGTAATAACCGAAGAAGACATCGAATCCATGGTTCTCCGGTACTCCGGTCGAGTCGCGGCCGCCGCAGCCCCACTTGCCGAAGCCTCCCGTGGCGTAGCCGATGTCGTGGAGTATCGAGGCGATCGTCGGTTCGTCGGCCCGCAGGGGAGTTCCTCCGTCGTTTGCTCTGACGGAGGCATGCCCGGCATGTTTGCCCGTCATCAATGTACATCGCAGCGGCGCACACACCGGCGAGCCTGCAAGAGCTTGCGTAAAGCGAATCCCCTCCTCGGCCATGCGGTCGATGCGGGGCGTCTCGATCCGATCATTCCCCATGTGCGCGAGTTCGAAATAGGCCAACTCGTCCGACATGATGTAGACGATATTGGGCGGACGCTCCTCGGCGGAGGCGAACCGCGGAAATGTCCAAACCAAAGTGGCGACCAGCAACAAACGGCTTGTTCTCATTGTGTTGTTTCCTTCCTACAGATTCACAAACTGCAGACGGCGTTGCACCATCACTGAAGTTGTTGCAGCAAGAATCGATCGATGTCTTCGCTGAAATCGTGCAGCCACGGGAGCTGATTCCAGCAACCGTGTTGGGCATCGGGATAGATGATGAGTTCCGCCGTGATGCCCAGCGACTGGAGTTTCTCGATCGAGGGATCATTGACATGCGGTTGATCCTGATCGCCGCGCTGAAACAGCATCGGCGGGTCGTCGGATGTGATCTGCAGGTGTGCGTCGGCCAATGCATACATCTCGAAGGCTTCGTCGATGGTCGCTCCCATCCATTGGTTCGAGTTGCTGCGATCTCCCTGAGTGCGTGACCGCTCGGCCACCGAGCCTGTGGTCATTTCCAAGGGGCCTGCCATGATGACGGCGGCCTGCAGTCGCGTGGAGACGCCGGGATTGCCTCCCTCTCCCTGCAGATCCGGGTTGTCGCTGCCGGTGGCCATCAGGGCGACGAGGTGTCCCCCTGCCGACCCGCCGACGGCGGCGATACGATCGGCATCAACACGCCAGGTCTCGGCATGGGATCTCAGATAGCGGATCGAAGCATTGCAATCGTGAATGGCGGCCGGAAAATGCGCCTCGCCGGCCAATCGGTATTCGATCGCCATCACCGCGTATCCGCGTCGAGCCAGTTCAATCGCCAGTGCGCGAAACTTGGTCTTGTCGCCGTTCAACCAGCCACCACCGTGAACGAGTATGATGCCGGGATGCACGTTGTCGTCGCTGGGACGAAAGATGTCGGCCAGCATCCGGCGGTCGCCATACTCCGCGTAGACGACGTCGAGTGTTGCATCGATCCCATCAGGAAGCGTGGTCGGCGGCACCGTGGTTGACGAGAGTTGATGTTCGGCCAAACGGGAGGGATGAGGCGCACGCCCCGAGATGTTCATGCGTTGACGATAGAGACCGTCCATGCACGTGATGTACAGCGTCCGCATGTCGGCGTCGCCAAATGCACAATTGATGGGTCGTGTCGGCGGAGTGATCTTATCGAGAAATACCCCCGAAGGACTCCAGATCCAGATATCGTGTGCCCCGGTGCAGTACACGTTGCCGGCGCGGTCCACCGTCATTCCGTCGGCCCCAGGTTCATCGCCATCGTCCATCACGGTAAACAATCGGGCATTCGAGATCATGCCATCGACTCCGACGTCGTAGGCCCATATCTGTTTGTCCCGATAGGCGGACACGTAGAGCGTGGACTCATCAGGACTCAAGATCAGCCCGTTCGGCGCGGCGATCTGTTCGATGGCAACACTCGATTCATTCTCCGGTGAGACATAAATCACTTGATTGGTTGCCGTCAGTGTGTAATAGATGCCACCGTAATGGTCGACGACCAGATCGTTGGGTCGGCACGCAGGCGTGGCATCCGTCGGCTGCTGATCCAGCGTGTCCAGTTGCCGTTCCTCGAGTCGCACGATGCGGCAACCCGGGTTGTCGCACAAGAAGAGACGACCATGATTGAAGAATGAGGCACTGAACTGCGTCCCTTCGACGAGAGTGGTCCATTGATCGCTTTGCGGTCGGAAGAGCATAAGTCGCCCCTCACGCACATCGGGAACATAAAGCCCGCCGCGCCCATCCCAGGCAGGTCCGTCGCAGAGTCCAAACTCCTGCGAGACAACTGCGAGAGGACTCGATGCAACGATCGAGACTTCATCGGCATGCAGCGACGCCATTGCTGCGAGTTGAAAACTGAGCAAAGAGAGCGAAACGCGTATCCGTCGAGATGTGAAGTGCTGCATTGAGCGTCCTTCCAATTGTAGTCGGAGAACCTGATCGAGAGGTGCGTGGCGGAGTCCGTCGACCCAACCGGCCGAGAAACTGTACCCCCAACCCATGGAGCGACGAAAGCGTGTCGCCGCGGCGTCTGCCCGCATTCTGAACATACACGGCTGAGATTAGCCGTGTTTCCGCGGCACTCTGTTCAAAACTCGCCCAAGACTTCGTTGCCGCTGCGTGTGCAGAGGGAGATAAACAACTGGCCATCGAGTGACTCGGAGAGAAATCGCACCGAACCGTCTCCCAATGCGACGTGGGTTCCCCCGTGATGAAAGCTGAAGACCTCGCCGGTGTTGCTGGCATTGATGAAGTAGGGGCCATAAGGGTCGACACCATTGGCGTGTACCCCGCGAACTTCGAAACCTGAGTCGGGGTCAGCCCAGCCGATGCCGTCTTCCATGACGAGTTCGCCGTCGACGAGCACCACTTGTTCTTCTTCGTCGCTGTAAGCCTGGAACTCGTCAGCCGTCATCGGATGCCCCAGGACGTACGGGGTCGGACGTCCAGCGGACTCTGTCAGTAGAATCGTTTGCGACAATCCATCGGTGACGGCCTGATGCCCGGTCGCTTCGTGTTCCGTCAGCATTCCCAGCCGCGAACGCAGGCCCGGATCTGGTAATCCAAAGACATCCGTGAAGACATTCGGCATGACGAGATAAATGGCTCCGTAATCGGTCACGGCCGCACCTCTCACGAAGTGGTGATCGACGCGATCGCCAACCGACGTCGGGCAAACATGCAGATCGAGCGGAGTCGACACGACAGGTCGATTGACCAGATCGCTCCAGGGCCGATTGGAATCAAACTGAGCGTGAAGAGCCGACTGCTCCATGAATGGGAGCGTCACGATCCCCCATGAGGAATACTCGGTGCATTGCCCGGGATTATCTTCGACTTCGACCTCCTCGGGATCGCCACAGGGACTATTCCAACCGAAGGCCCCAATCTCGCCGGGGGGAAAGACGTTATGGACTCCCTCGTAGCCGTGGAGGGCCAACGCCAACTGTTTGAGATGGCTGCGGCATGCAGTACGTCGCGCCGCCTCTCGAGCGTGTTGAACGGCTGGCAACAACAGCGACATCAGAATGCCGATCACGCCGAGAACCACCATTAACTCGATGATGGTGAATCCCTTTCGAGTCCCTGAACCGCTTTTTCGCACCGTGAGTCTCCATCCCTGAAGAGTATGATTAGAGAGTTTACCGGCGCAACTGTCGGTGGCCAGACGACATTCCAAAAACTCATCGAATTCTCACAATGAGCCAGGAACCCTGCCAGGCGAATTTGAAATCGATGCCGTGTTGGGCCGTTGCGGTTCGTCCGACTCGTAAGGTTCTTCGACGCATTCCCTGGGGAGGACGAGTTTCACGACGAACCGCCCCCCTTCGACAGAGACAGAGATCGTGCCGTGCAAGGCGGCGACGATACGCTGGCACAGCGCCAAACCCAATCCCACATGAGAACCATGGGCCGTACGTGCCGAGTCCGCACGCCAGAAGCGATCAAAGGTACGCGATGCGTCTGACGGCGAGAGAGTGCAACCCGAATTCGAAATCAGCAGACAGAGCGTAGTGTCGTTCAACGCAGCAGCGTTGATCGCAATGCGGCCTTTTTCGTCGACATACGAAACGGCATTGTCGAACAGGTTTCCAATCACCAATCGCAATTGATCGGGATCGGTATTGAGGTAGAGGTCTCCGTCACAACTGAAGGCAACATCCACCCCTATGGCGTCGGCGGATGCGCGGTACTGTTCCCAAGTCCGCGAGAGAAAGAGTTCGAGATTAATGACACGACGTTCGTATTCGACTTGACCCGAATCAGCACGTGCCAGCGAAAGCAGTGTTTCGGTGATTCGCTGCGTCCCTTGGCAGATGTCCAGACACTCCGCAATCGCCTGCCGATACTGCCGAAAGTCGCGCGGATGGCGCAAGGTGACATCCATGATGGAACGCAGTCCCGCCAGCGGCGTACGCAACTCGTGAGCGACGTCGGCTGTCAATGTCCGCTCCCGCAGGAAGGCCGCCCGCAGACGTTGCATCAACTCATTGAGCTGAGCGACGACGGGGAGGAGCTCCTCCCGAAGGTCGACCTCTGGAATCTGAATCGCAAGGGTCTCGGCATCAATGCGTTTAATCTCCTGCGCCAGCCGATCGAGGGGACGAAACTCTCTCCTCACGATCAAGGTCAATACCAGCAGCGAGAGAACTTGGGCGGCGACACAACCTCCGCCGAGCAACCAGCCGAGCTGAGTCAGCATGAGGTCGAGATCGGCCGTATCGCGGGCGATGACCAATGTGACGGTGTCGCGACCAAAAGAATTCAGCAGATCAACGTCGTGATCGTCGTCGTGGTCATCGGGGCGAATCGTGACGGACGACGGCAATGGGAAGTCTTCTTCGACGATCGGGAGAAACGTTGCTCCGGCAACGCGGCCCGCGCGTCCATCTGGTAACGTCAAGGTCTGAAACACCGGCGATAACAAAGCTCCGTCAACCTGGGGGAGATCGAGAGTTTCGAGATGTCGCGACCTCGCAAGCACCGTCCCGTCGGCATGCCAGACCTGATAGTACTCGGGTCGCTCCTGGCGCCCGAATTCCTGCGGGGGATGTTTATGAAACTCAATATCGATCAGTTCGCCATCCTGTTCGACGAGCGATGCCAACGACTGCAGCTTGGACGCCAACGACGAATTGAAAGCGTCATGCATGCGTCGTTGCACGATTCCATAGACCGAGGCCGTCGCCACGAGCATCACGACGAAAGTCGTCGCCATGATGCCGAACAGCAACCGATTGCGGATGGAATGCATCGAGAGTCGAGAGGCGTGCAAGAGTGAATGACCCTGGTTATCGTGACATTGATCTTCTAATGGCGAGGGCCATTGTATGGATGAAGGGCTCCCCAGCCCCTCCGCGCAGAGTCAAGGGTGACGGTCCATCTGAAGTCCATCTTGAGTTCGTGTTCGTTCGATCAATCTCTCATCTCTCATCTCTCGACTCCGTCTGCATCTCTAGTTTCCACCAGCACGTAACCGAACCCGCGGCGTGTGTGCAGCAGCTTCGGCCATTCGGGTCGTTCGAGTTTGTTTCTCAAGTAGCGGATGTAAACGTCAACGACATTGCTCGTTGCATCGGAGTCAAACTCGTAGACGTTTTCCCAAATCTCGGTACGCGTGACGACTTCGCCCGCCCGCATGGCAAGGAACAGCAGTAACGAGTACTCACGTCGAGTCAACTCAACGGTTTCGCCCCCGCGAGTCACGCCGCGCGTCGAGGTGTTGATGGCCAGGTTTCCGATTTCGATGCGCGGGTTCGGGCGTTCGTAACGTCGGCGGACCAGCACTTGCACTCTTGCCAGCAGTTCCTCGAACGCGAATGGCTTAATGAGATAATCATCAGCACCGGCATTCAAACCTTCAACGCGATCGCTGACGGCATCCTTCGCCGTGAGGATTAAAATGCCAGCATCGCAACCCGACTTGCGGACGGAACGGACAACCGAAAGGCCGTCAACCTCGGGCAACATGAGGTCGACGACCATCACGTCGTAGTCATTGCCCCGTGCGTACCACAGTCCTTCCCGTCCGTTGTCGGTCGCGTCGACGGAGAAGGATGCCTCCTTCAGCCCCTTGGCAATTGCATTTCGGACGGGTGCGTAGTCCTCGATGATCAGCACACGCATGACGGCTTCGAACGATGTCGTTGACGGGAGCGGCCGATCATGGGGATCAAAATCAACCCCGGATCAGGCGCCACTCAATTCTCTCCCGAACACTCAATTGTCGTCTCGTTCATCGTCATCATCGTCACTCTCATCATCGTTGTCATCGCCTTCACCTTTCTCGATCTCCACGCCGACGAGACGGGCGTTCGCCGTCAGCTGCAATTCGATCTCCACATCATCATCGACTTCAATCGCAACTTCGTAGATGACGCGATCACCGTTGGTAACGGCCTCGGCTTCCTCGATCTCGATCCCCTGGAGCGCGCGCTGAATCGCTTCAGGCAAGTCGTTGACGGCCACTGCCACTTCCTGTCCGTCGTCATTGTCGTCGTCGTCCGCAACAAGTGGAACTCCGACCGCCAGACCTGTCAGCAATAGCACGGCCCCCAAGCCCAGCCACACATTGCGATGGAATACTGCTTTCATTGTCATCTCCAGGAAAAACGTTTGAACGGCCTCTTCCCGCCAAACGCTAATCATCACGAATCAAGATGAGAATACGATGAGAACCTCTCATGAACCAGATCAGATCGGCACGATTCCGTGATCACCGATCTCGCTGCGGTGAATCTGGAACGACCGTTTATCGGACGGTTACATCGACAGGGCTGATGTCGGACTCAGCCGAAACAGCACGGACGTCGAACAGCAACGGACTGGGGACTCGTACGGCAATCACGGTCGCCGTGTCATTCGATGAGATTCGATGAATCTCGGCCTGTGGCGGGAGGAGCGACTGCAGCGTCGCATCATTGACGTCACTTTTGACCACGAGGAGAGAGGAGCGTTGATCGTCGACAAACTCTGTGACATCTTCCAGATCGCTGTCGTCGATGAATGTCACATCTTCGCGTTCGAGATAGAACGCGACGGATCCCCAGTTCCCGGCGATGCAGGCGACGGGTAGTTCGCTGCTGCTGTCCCGCAGCGAGTCCACGAGGTTCTCCGAGTCGCTTAAGACCGCGTGCTGTCTGGCCCAACTCGGGAAGACATCATGCGCCATTTTCGTGGTGGCGAACAACGCGCCACAACAGAAGACGCCGCAAATCATGGCCGGCGCGACCCGCTTTCGCGAGGCAGCCGCGATTAACAGCAGCGTGATCCAGACTGCCAGATGCCCTGCGGTTGCGTACCGCCGTTCCAGGCCGAGTATCATCAGTACCACGGCAAGCACGATGCCGGCCAGAGACAGCAGCGCGACGCCTTGCAGAAAGACGGCATGCGCCTTGACGCGTTGACAGGCGTCTCTCGCGAGTGGCGAGCAATTCACTTGAACGAAATGTCCCAACAGCAACATCACTGCGGGAATGCAGGGGAGAATGTAGGTCGGCAGTTTTGAACTGGCAACGCTGAAAAATGCCAGGCACCAACCGGCCCATAAGACAAGGAATCCCACCTCGACCGTCCGCATGCGGCGGATACTCTCGCGCGTGTCCATCAGATACTTTGTCAGCGGAAACAGCAAGAGTCCCCAAGGCATGCAGCCCAGCAAGAGTACCGGAATGTAATACCACATCGGTGCCGGGTGATTTGATCCCGTCAAGAATCGATTGACGTTGTGTTCCCAGAAGAAGTACCTCACGAATTCCGGCACGGCAAAACTGACGGCCACATACCACGGCGTGGCGATTGCGGCAACAACTCCGACATAGGCCCCCCACGCGACGACGGGACGAATCTGCTGATGGCGATTCAGCCACAAGTGCGCAACGACGGGCGGTCCCAGCAGAATGAGCGCCACCGGCCCCTTGGTCATAACACCCAAGCCGCACAACACCGCCGACGCGAGCCACCAACCCCATTGCAGATTCCGATGCCGAATTGCTTCGTGTGCCGCGAACAGGCTTGTTGTGACGAATAGAGCCAGCACGCTGTCAAGAATCAGGAAGCGGCCACAACACATGAATCCGAACGACAACGTTAGGGCCAGAGAACCAAAAAACGAGGCCGAGCTCCCAACCAGGCGGCACCCGAAGAGGTAGGTCGCAATGATTGTCAGCCACGCCGCGATCGCGGGGACCAGTCGCGCGACCGAATCGTCGACTCCGAACAACGAGTAGCTACCGGCACACATCCAATAGAACAGCGGAGGCTTATCGAGGTAGGGCACGCCATTCAGCCGAGGCACAACCCAATCACCGGTAGCCCACATTTCGCGCGCTATCTCGCCATATCGGCCTTCATCGGGCTCGATCAATGGGTGACCAAGCCCCTGGAAGAGCAGAAATCCCGACAGCAGCATCAGCATTAGGCACGCCAACAGCGATGGACGTTGATTCTGCAGCAGTGTCGCCGACTTCCCTGGGAATTGAGCTCGACTCCACCAATAGGGAAGCAAGGCCGCAAGGGTTTTGGGGACCTCGCGGATCGAGACCTTGCTCTTTCCGGCCGCTCGGGGCCGATGCTTAACGCCGACCTCGATGATCGCGAAGTGCCGCAATCGCGCTTCCGTGATCATTTCCGTATTGGCGAAATACGTTCGCGAATCCGGCAGTATTTCCTGTAGTGCCTCCCGACGAAAGACCTTGAGCGCGCAATCCACATCGCGCAGCGGACTTTGAAACAGCACTTTCACCATGGTGTTGTACGACCAGGAGTAGAATCGCCTGATCGCGGGATCCTGGCGGTCGATCCGATAACCGGAGACCATGTCGTGCTGCAGGGACAGAGGCAGCATATATTCGAGGTTCGCCAACTCGAATTGACAGTCGGCATCCGTGAAGGCGACGAGGTCGTACCGGCTCGACTCAAATCCGGCCCGCAGAGCGGCACCATAGCCTTGATTTTCTGGAAGCCGAACCAGCCGGACGGTCTGATGTTTCTCGGCCAGCGACTCGATGATGGCTGCCGTCCGATCGGTGCTGCCGTCATCGACGACGATCACTTCGAAAGTTTGCGATACCTTCGCAAGCGCGGTCACCGCCTCTTCGATGGCCTGAGCAATCACCGCCTCTTCGTTCCACGCGGGAATCACAAGGCTCAATTGCCATGGAGGAGCTGGGACGGCACGATTGCCAACCGACGAATCTGCATCATGCATCACGCCTCACCCTCCTGGTGAAGAAACAACGAATCCAATCGATTAAAGATTCGTCAATTCAAACTGCCTCCTCCCTCGGGGATTGGGCATCCAACCGTGATCGTAAGCGTGAAACATGAGATTTCGATGAGAATCGGCCAGAAAACAGAGTGGCCGACCAACTTCAGATTCCTACGCCCCCCCGAGTACGCAACACAACCACTTCCGACTCGGCTGACGTTTCATGAACACTTCATCAACCAAGCCGATGCAGCGACTGCGGATACGACGCAGAATAATAGAGCGTAGCCGATTCTCCAATAGATAGTGTTTCCTGGCTCAAACGACGCCAAGAAACCGAAGACCGCGAATCCGATCAGCGGAAGCGAACTGATCGTGATAAGCACCCGTAAACCCGACGACATGGAACACCCCATTTTTCGAAACGTCGCAGAATTACGGCGAAACCATGACCGGAATACCACGGCAGGATTCTGACCGAATGTGATGCCGAAGTTGGTTTCGTCTTCGCCGCAAGAAGTGATCAGCCTCCTTAAGTCGCTTGACGTTGTTGCACCGCCGTGACTCTTGTCATCAATTGGTCCGAGTAGTGTTGCCGGTCGTCTTCACCGCTGGTTACACCAGTTGAGGCCCCGCACTGGATATTGGGGGCAACTGCTGCCACTTCGGTAGATGCCAGCACTCCATCGACTCGCTAGTAGTCCGCAGCGGGCTCAGGCGGGGTGCAATACGACAACGCCAGGAGCGCGTAGGCCGTCACGAGGTTGGGATCCCCTTCGTACCAGCGGTCGGTGGGGTTCAACCAACTGCCGTCTTCCTGCTGCAACACAAAGAGTCTGTCGGCCAATTCCTGACGCCAGTCGTGCTCGACTCCGTCGGAATCGGCGAACGTGTCGAAACCGGCCACTGAAAGCGACTTCGCGAACGTGTGGAAATAGTAGAAGAGTCCCTGCTGGTCGAGACCGGGGTTCTCTTCAAGCGTGTAGTGCTGTCGAGCCCATTCGGTGGCTGCGGCCACGCGCGGATCATCGGGCGAGAGACCCGCGTAGATCATGCTCTTCAGCCCAGCATAGGTCATGCTGGCGTAAGACCTGAGCCCCCCATCGGGATTCGTGCCGGCTTGAGACGTGCCACCGGCTGCTGGCGTGTAATAGAACCCCCCATCGTCGACCAGGGTCGCGAACGGCGTGGTGTTATGCTCGGACTCAAGATTCTGGCAGCGAGACACGAATGTGAGAGCTTCCTGAATTGCAGGATCATCCTGCGGCACGCCGGAGGCGATCAGGGCGTCGATAAAAAACTGAGTGTTCGACAAGTCGGGACGCTCGTGTGAGCCGTAACCGGCTCCACCGTAGAAGGTGTCAGACGGAACGATCCCCTCGTTCTCGTCCCACTGTAGGCCCTTGAGAAACAAGACCGCCCGCTCGAGGGTCGCGTTGTACCGGCCGTCCTCGTTAGCGGCCTCGAATGCCATGACCGTGATGGCGGTCTCGTAGTTCTTGTGCTTCGACTCCGGATGGTAGATTCCGCCATCGTCTTGAATGTAGCCCTCCAGGTGCTGCATGGCCCGGGTGATGGTTGGGTCATCGACCGTCAGCCCGCTTTCAAGCAACGACGTTGTGACCAGGGCCGTAATCCCCGGCTGCGTCGCGGCCGTCCAACTTCCATCATCGGATTGGGTCGTTCTCAGAAAGTTCACTGCACGATCAATCGACCGCTGGTAGGCATCAAGATCGGGACCGAGATCGTCGGCTGAGATTGAAGAGGTCGCAAAAACTGCTACGAGGATCAGCGCGAGAGACTTGAAGGCAGGTCGCATAGTTCACCCTGATGACATCGATATGTAAACCACGAGTTCCAAAGGAGACGTCTCGATTCTACTCGATCACGAACGGCAGTGAAGGGATTGAACCAAGACTGCGACTTATCATCACAGAAATCTCCCCGGTTGAGAGGCTGAGGCAAGTTGCCTCAGTCTCTCAATGGGCGATAGTGATTCTTCGCATGTTGGACTAAGAATCGAGCGCGGCCTGAGCAGCGGCCAGTCGTGCGATCGGAATCCGGCGCGGGCTGCAACTGACGTAATCCAACCCGATTTCGTGGCAGAAGAAGACCGATTTGGGGTCTCCGCCATGCTCGCCGCAGATACCGATCTTAAGATCGCTGCGGGAGGAACGGCCCCCATCGACACCCTGCTTCATCAGCTTGCCGACACCGTTCTGGTCGATCGTCTGGAAGGGATCGGCGGGGACAATGTCGTGCTCCATGTAATAGCCGATGAAGCCCTTGTAGTCGTCCCGGCTGATGCCGAGCGCCGTCTGCGTGAGATCGTTGGTGCCGAAACTGAAGAACTCGGCCGACTGGGCAATCTCGTCCGCCGTCAACGCGGCACGGGGAACTTCGATCATCGTGCCAACCATGTGGTCGACGGTCACTCCCTGCTCCTTGAAGACCTCGGCCGCAGTGTCCCGCACGATCTTGGCCTGATTCTCGTATTCCGATTTGAAGCCGGCAAGTGGGATCATTACCTCCGGATGAGGATTGAGTCCCTCCTTCTTCAAGGCACATGCCGCCTCGAAGATGGCCCGGGCCTGCATCGCCGTGATTTCGGGATAGACGATTCCCAGTCGGCAACCGCGATGGCCGAGCATGGGGTTCGATTCCTTAAGTTCCTCGACCCGGCGACGAACCTGTTCCTCAGTGACGCCGAACGCCTTGGCGAGTTTCGGACCCAATGTCGGGTCTTCGTGCATGTGATGTTCCGAAAGGAACTCATGCAGAGGCGGATCGAGCAGGCGAATCGTGACGGGCCGATCGCCCATCGTTCGCAGCAAGTGCGTGAAGTCGTCCCTTTGGAAGGGGAGCAACTTCTTGAGTGCCGCCGCCCGGTCTTCGGGTTTGGTGGCGAAGATCATCTCGCGAATCTCGTCGAGGTGATCGAAGAACATATGCTCGGTTCGGCAGAGGCCGACCCCTTCTGCTCCCAAACCAACAGAGGTCTCTGCGTCGTGTGCTTCGGTGTTGGCTCGGACCTTCAGGCGGCGATACTTGTCGGCCCACGTCATCAGTTGGGCGTAACGAGCAAACGTTTCGGCCTCTTCGGGCTTCTTTTCGCCAGTGAGAACCTGCATGACTTCGGAAGCCTTGGTCTCGATTTTGCCGTTGAAGACTTCTCCTGTGAAGCCGTCGACGGAGATCCAGTCCCCTTCCTTCAGGACCGTGCTACCTACAGTCACGGTGCCAGCCTCATAATCGATATTGAGGGACGAGCAACCGCAGACGCAGGTCTTTCCCATCTGTCGGCTCACGAGAGCAGCGTGCGATGAAGCACCGCCGAATGCTGTGAGAATACCCTTGGCAACCTTCATACCACGCAGGTCTTCGGGGCTGGTCTCCTTACGAACCAGGATAAGTTGCAGGTCGTTGTCCGCGTTCCACTGCTCTTCGGCATCGGAGGCGTGGAACACGATCTTGCCCGTTGCGGCACCGGGACCGGCGTTGATCCCCTTGGCCAGTAGACGATGCTCTTTCTGGGCTGCGTCCTTGGCGGCAGGATCGAAGATTGGCTGAAGCAGTTGATTAAGATCGTCCGCCGGAATTCGCTTCTTGGCGAGAGCGGTCTTCTCGTCGATCAATCCTTCGTTCACCAGGTCGACGGCGATGCGGACAGCAGCAAAACCGGTTCGCTTGGCGTTACGGGTCTGGAGCATCCAGACCTTGCCCTTTTGCACAGTGAACTCGATGTCCTGCACCTCTTTGTAGTGCTGTTCGAGCTTCTTACCGATCTCGGTCAGTTCCTTGAACGACTCGGGCATCTTCTTGCCGAGCGTCTCTTCGATTCGCTCCGGCGTCCGGGTACCAGCAACGACGTCTTCTCCTTGTGCGTTGATGAGATAGTCCCCACAGAAGCCCGGCGTTCCGACCGAACAGTTGCGGGTGAGCCCCACGCCGGTGGCACAGTCGTCTCCGAGGTTACCGAAGACCATCGCCTGCACATTAACGGCTGTCCCCCAATTGTGCGGGATGCCGTACTGGCGGCGGTAGACAACGGCGCGGTCGTTCATCCAGCTTCCGAACACGGCACCGATACAGCCCCAAAGCTGCTCCATCGGGTCGGTGGGGAACTCGACTTTGGCTTCTTTCTTGATGACGGCCTTGAACTGCTTGACAATCTCCTTGACTCGCTCGACAGGCAGGTCTTTCTCATGTTCGACCTTGGCGGTGTGCAGTTCCTTTTCGAGGATGTCCTCAAAGAAATCGGGATCGGTCTTCTTTTGCGGCTTCAGGCCGAGCACAACGTCGCCATACATCTGGATCAGGCGGCGATAGCTGTCCCAAGCAAAGTGGGGATTACCCGACTTTACTGCCAGCGACTCGACCACCGGCTCCGAAAGACCGATGTTGAGGACCGTATCCATCATACCGGGCATCGATTCGCGCGAGCCACTTCGGCAGGAAACGAGCAGAGGGTTTTCTAGGTCGCCGAACTTGGCCCCCATCGTCTCCTCGACTTGGCGGAGGCCCTCTTCCAGTTGCGACTTGAGTTCATCCGGATAGTTGCGGCCGTGATCGTAGTAATAGGTGCAGACCTCTGTCGAAATCGTAAAGCCTGCTGGGACAGGGAGGCCGATAAGGTTCATTTCGGCCAGGTTGGCTCCCTTGCCGCCGAGCTCGTTCCGCATCTTGGTCGAGCCATCTGCCTTGCCGGCACCGAAAGTGTAAACGTACTTCGTCATTGAGAGTCTCCACCTTGAAAGTGCAAGCGTGGTAAAGGTTTATGCCTGTGGAAGCGAGTCGTGCCACCTCATGGGGTCGACGCACCGCGATCATCTCCGCGCGAGACGGTTTCGAGGCAGGAACGCTAACGTTCCGCTGGTCAAACTTCAAGGCTGCGAAATCCTCGGAACATGCGCACACCTGTTGAGTTTCATCCGCGAGAGAAATACCGAGTCCAGTTTCTCATCAGCGAGAGGACATCTGTTCTTCCATTCTTTATCGAGTAGGTGATTGACGCCCCGGATCGCCCCTCCCATAATGGCATCCACACAGTTTGATGTGCGCATGCCATCAAGTTGTCGTTTCACAACCCATTTCCAAGAGATGTGACAGGGATGGTCTGAGGTCTTGAACAGGGAACAAGGACAATCTCACCCACAAGAGGCCGACGCGGGCAGTTAGATCGGCAACTTGTTTCGTTGAATTCCAAGCATATCCAAGCCGCATTACGCGGCCCGAACTTACGGGAGCACTCCCCTGGCGCAGGGATTTCGCGCATGAGGGATGTTCCATAACACAGGACGAAAGAATGATTTCTGACGTGGTCGATCACCCCCAAACCGACGTTGCCGGTGGATTTCCGGACATCTCCCAGAAGCTGGAGCAGGAACTGATTCAGGTCTTCAAGCTCCTGGCGGATGAAACGCGTCTGCGAATCTTGCTGTACTTGATGAAGGAGGGCGAGCTGCATGTGTCGGCCCTCTGCGACCGGCTCGACCAGAGCCAGCCCGCAGTCAGCCATCACCTGGCCTTGCTGCGTGTCGCAGAACTGCTGAATTGCCGTCGCGATGGTAAACACAACTTCTATTCGGTTCGCAAAGATCACTTTCAGGGTATTGTCCGGGAGTTGTTCGACCGGATCACCACCGCCACTGATGACAGCCAGGTGCGATTCGCCGATTTGATCGTCAGCCAGGACGGAAACGCCTGAAACTGACGGAATTACGATGTTGAATGCAACGCCACGGCCGATACCGGGGCGTTGTTTTTTTGCGCTGTGAGTTCTGTATCATCGCAGAATGCAAGATGAAGCCAAATACGCCCGACTCGATCCACAAGCGGCCGAGTTTCTTAGAAAATGGGAAAAGTCTCTTATTCCCTCGCTGCATGAATTGCCTCCCGAGGGAGCCAGGGAGTTGGTGCAGGTGATTCCCGGTGTGTCAGAACCGGTGGGAGAGATTCGGGATTTCACGGTCCCTGGAAATGCTGGTCGTATCGGGATCAGGCTGATTCGTCCCATCGACACAGATCCAGGTTCTGACGAGCGGTTGCCCTGTATGGTCTTCTATCATGGCGGGGGCTGGGTTGTCGGTTCCATCGGCAGTCACGAAGCACTCTGTCGTCGAATCGCGAATGCCGCGAGATGTGCCGTGGCCTCGGTCGAGTACCGACTGGCTCCGGAACACAAGTACCCTGCTGCCGTCGACGACAGCATCGGCGCGGTTCGCGAGCTGCAGGCGGCTGCCGGCGAATTGCGTCTCGACCCGGCGCGTTTCGCGGTCTGTGGCGACAGTGCCGGAGGGAACTTGGCTGCCGTCGTCGCCTTGGCACTTAAGAACGAAAGCCTACCACTCGCCGCACAGGTGCTGCTCTATCCGATTACGAATCATTCCTATGAAACCACGTCGTACGAGCAGTGCGGCGACGGATACTACCTCTCCCGGGCGACGATGGAGTGGTTCTGGAATCACTATTTACCTGACGAGCAGTCCGGCCAGGAGTGGCGAGCCTCGCCTCTGCTTGCAAACGACTACTCCAGTGTCGCGCCTGCATGGGTGATGACGGCTGAGTTCGATCCGCTCCGCGATGAAGGCATCGCCTATGCCCAGCGACTGCGGGACGCTGGCGTTGCGGTGGAGGAGATGCAATGCCCCGGCATGATCCACGGTTTTGTTCGACGGGTCGATCTATTCGATCAGGCTCGACAGGTCGTCGACTGGCTGGCTCAGGGCTTGAGGCAAGCTTTCACAAGTGAGCCGTAAGGCCAAGGACGGCTACCGCACATCAAATGGGACGACCCTCAACAGCGAGGATGTTCAGTGAATTCTCACCGCGACGCTCGAATCCTCATGCCAGCATTGTTGACCGTGCTTTGCATGTCCACCTGCTTCAACGGCGTACGCGCTGCCGAGACGTTGTGGCTGGAGGCCGAACATTTTGATGGCATCAGAAGTTACTGCTGGCCCATGGGACGACCCGAGATGCGGGTCACCAACGGGAATTGGGGGCTCTCGGGACCGGGCTGGGCCGCTACCTGGAATCAGGGGGGTGAAAGTGGATTCCTCTCGATTGCGACTTCGGCCGAGGATGCGAATGCCGTGGTCAGCAAGACGGTCACCGTGCCCGTCGAGGGAGCCTACTCCCTGTGGGTCCGCTATGCCGATTACCGCGAGGCGAACGAGCGGTTCGAAGTTCGTGTCTCACAATCGGAGCGTGAGCCGCAAACGTTCGAGTTCGGCATGAGTCCCCGGGTCGAGGAAGACAACGAGATCAAACTCTATTTCGACTGGGCCTTTGCCTGGGATGGTGTGTCGGTTGAACTCGCGGCTGGTGACTGTGAGATCACATTGGCATCGACGACAGCATCAACAGTGGCACGACGGGTCGATGTCGTTGTCATCACCGATGCCGCCGACTATCAGCCGTTGATGAAGGAACGACCAACACATGCCGCGTGGGAGTTGCTCGAGCAGTATCGAGAAGGGATTCCAGCGGACCTGGAACCGCTGGCACGCCGTACCGGCATGACGACATTGCCCGACGTGTGGCAGTTGCAGACATTTCGCGATGAAGGCTTTCGCTACTTGTGGAACGTCGATGCCGAACAAGGGATGACGACCTGGATGAGTGACGACCCCGCGACCGTTCGTGTTCCTTATCAGATTCGAGATGAAGAAACTCTGACTGAGTTCGAAACCATGTATGCCGGTCGCGACGATGTGCCGATCTTCTCCGACCCTCGCATCGTCCCGACATTTCACGGAGTCGGCGCGGGCATCTTTGCGACCGATCCCGCAACTGGTGAGATGCTCCCATCCGGTCAGAGATTCGCCAATTGGCTCGATGCCCATCCCGATCGGCCCTGGGCGATGATGATGAACTACCACTCGGGACGCCCGGTCGGCGACCAGGGTGTCGCGGCTTTTCAGCAGTATCGAGATCGCTTCATCGGTTCGATCTCTGGTGAGAGCTTGGGTTACTTCTATCCCACAGCCGAAACGATGCAGGCCGCGACCGCAGGCTGCACGACCCGTCGTGAACTCGTCGAAGCGATGTCACAGGTGTCGCTGGCCGAGAACGCCGCGAAATATCAAGCAATCTACGGACGCGATCTCGATGCGAATGCGTACAGCGACGTCATCCCCTGTTTGTCGGTGGGAAACATCTGTTGGACACCCATCTGTTTCGATTGGGGAGCGCGAATCGCGGGTTACGAATCACATGTTGCGACGTCAAGCATACTCGGCATGCGTTGGGCCTTTATGCGCGGAGCGGCACGCCAGTGGGATCGGCTAACGGCCACGTACCGCAGTTGCAACTTTGGCGATTCGTCGACGATCTTCAGCAACATTGGCAGCTATCACACACCGCAGGCCATCTACGACAACTACTACTCCGTCTACAGCGGAGCCGGAATGACGTGGTACAAGTTCGACATCTGGCATCAATATCAATCCGGTTCTTCGATGTTCTATCACGAACAGGGGTTCGATGAGTATTGGCGTCCGGGTGGGACATCCGCCGCAGGCATTCATCCCGTGCAGTTGTCACCCAAGGGGAAACTGGTCGATCGTTTCTTGCGGCTCACGGCTGCGGAACCCGATCGGGGTAATCCCTTCACTCCCGTGGCATTCCTGCTCGATTACGCACATGGTTGGGAGCCGAGTCCTTACTGGCCGAACGCCTTCAAGAACTGGCATCAGAACGAATCGCAGTTTCGGTTTGGCGTGCACGAACGGATGCTCGAAGAGTACTTCTGGCTGGCCTATCACCCGATCGGCGTCGAGAGTCAAAGACCCATCACGGCACTCAATGAGGTCAATGTTCCGGGTGTGTTTGGCGACATGTTCGATGTCGTCTTCGCCTATCCCGACGTTTCCAAATGGCGAACGATCGACAGTTACCCGGTGGTGATCGTCGCGGGAGAGATTGAACTGACAGACGCCGAGGGACTGCGCCTGGCCGACTACGTCAATCGTGGGGGTACATTAATGGTGGCCGGCAGTCATTTGACCGGACCGGGCATAACGCATCTCAACCTGCCCGCTGTTGCCCCCGAACAAGAGGCCGATGGTTACCACTGGCTCGATGATGCGACGTTTCAGCAGTCGCCGCGATTTGTCTATCAGCCGATCGATGCCACGCAGGGACGCTCCTTGGCCACGACTGACAACGGAGATTGCTTTTGTGCTGCTTTCGATCGTGGCGAAGGCCGGCTCGTCTACCTGTCGGTGCCACACGGTCTGACGATCTCACGGCAGGCATCGCCCGTGGTGGCTCATCTGATGCTGCACCTCACGCGCGGACAGATGCCGATCGAAGTGAATGGTGACGTCGAATGGTTCGTCAACCAGACTGATGACGGCTGGCTGGTAACGCTCCTCAACCCCGCCGGTCAGGACAAACCACAACAGGGAATCACGCCGACCGACTATCGGAAGAATCGCGATGTGACGATCACGGCGTTCGCGCCCATTATCGCGGCTCACGATCGATTGTCGCCTGAGGAGACGTTCACACCGGACGGGGCGACGCTCGAATGTGTAATCCCTGCGGGGGCAGTGAGGATCGTCGAGTTGCAATTACAACCGTGATAGTTGACTAACCATTGAAAGGGATCTCCATAATGATCTGCGGCCATCGGAACCTCCTCGCCATTCTTACGATGTCGATCGCATTGAGTGCGAATGCCGCCGTCGATGCGGACGATGCGGTCATGGAACTGGCGGCTCAAACTCTGCTGGAACAGCGACCAGCGGAAGTCGTGGAGCCCTGGACTGAATTTCCGGTGCAGGGAGCCATCCCGTTTCGAGGCTCACAGTCTGTCTATTTCGTCGTGTCAGAAGCCCCTGCGGATGGCAAAATCCACTTTCCGCGATTGAACAATCAAGTCCGCACGGCGTTTGTGATGGACGCTAATCAAGCTTCTCCCATCGAGCTACAGGTGCGCCCTGAGTTCTATCGACGTTCGCAAGTCGCGGCTCTCACACAGACTCCGACCGATTGGACGCTCGCGCTTCCCGACAACGCGACATTCCCGCTGGTCATCGCGCTGGATCTGGTCGAAGAACCTCTCTTTACGACCGAGCCGTTCTGCGCGACAGCTGGAGAAGACGGAGTGATCGTACTGCAGGCACACCACGCCGAAGTGCAGGGCGAGAAACTGCAGTACGAGCCGCTGCCGCACAAGAACACCGTTGGCTACTGGGTCAATCCTGAAGACTGGGCCGAGTGGAGTTTTGAAGCAGACGCAGCGGCGTACGATCTGCTTGTGTTGCAGGGTTGCGGCGAAGGGCAGGGGGGAAGTTTCGTCGATGTCGCGATTGATGACCTGAAGTTTAATTTCCAGGTCGAGGAAACAGGTCATTTTCAGAACTTCCGTTGGCGAACTCTCGGTCAAGTTTCGTTTGATACAGCTCAGCGGCACCAACTGACGTTGCGGCCGGAGATGCTGGCCCGCAATGCGGTGATGGATGTGCGTCAGATTCGGCTCGTGCCAACGGAAGCGACTCAAACCGCCGATCGCGATGTCTCAACGGTGGTTCCCGACCTGGTCATTCCACCATTGTTCGATGGTCCGCCGACCACGGGACGGCGGGTGGTGCATCGAATTCCGGATGAAGCCTCGGAGCAGGTCTATCACACCGTCTACCTGCCGACCGACTGGCGGGAGGATCGACGTTATCCAGTCATCGTCGATCTGGCGGGGAACGGCCCTTATCAGAATGCACTGGGAGACACCTGCTCGGGACGCGTTGAAGATTCGCAACTTGGCTTCGGCCTGACTGGCGGCGACGGCTGGATCGTCGTCAGTCTGCCCTATCTGAACGAAGCAGGCGACCAGACCGTCACACAATGGTGGGGAGATGCTCCGAATTATGAAGTGGAAGCCACGCTCGAATACTGGAAGCGTGCCGTCGATGACGTGTGCGACAACCACGGAGGCGACCGCGACTGCATCGTATTGGCGGGATTCTCTCGCGGAGCGATCGCCTGCAATTACCTCGGTCTGAATGACGACTCGATCGCCCCACTCTGGAGCGGGTTCGTCTGCTTCAGCCACTACGATGGCGTGCTGGAGAACTGGCCCTATCCCGAGCGAGATCGCGATGAGGCAATCGCGAGACTGAGACGACTGAATGGCCGGCCGCAGTATATCCTTGCGGAAACTTCGTCGGTGGCCGGAGCCGATCTGGTAGCCGTCCAGGATTACCTGCTAGCCTCGGGAGTCGAGGGGAACTGGACGTTCGAGACGACAAGCTTTCGTAATCATTCGGATGCGTGGGCGATGCGACCAAGTCACGCGAGAGATCGAGTTCGCTACTGGCTCAATCAATTAGCCGCCGTCCGTGAATGAGTGAATGCGATTAGAACGGAGCGTTCGGCGTCATCATCACGAACAGGATGAAGGCGTACACGAGTAACTGAATCGCTCCGAGAAGCATCCCGATGACGGCTGCCACGCGAAGTCCCATCGTCCCTCCGCGTGTTGCTGACAAAGCCAGGATGCCCAAGACAATTGCGGTCACAGCGCCGGCCGACGCCGCTACGAGGCCGATGAAGGTTCCCGCGTTCCCTAATACTGGAAACAGTGCCGGAGCCAGCATGGCAAGCACTGGCGTGACGATCGACACCAAGAGACTTGCTCCAGGGAGAGGAGTGTCGTGATTTGTTTGCGAGGTCATGGAGTGCTTTACGAGGGAGCCCTGCTTGGCAGTAATGCCGCGAACTCGGGAACAAGGCGTGACCCAACGGTCAGATATCACGCTCAATTGCCGGCACTCCGTGGGAAACGCATCGCACGGTTCCGATTCCGATCGAAATCACAGCTGGAACTCAAACTCGTCCCAGAGCCCAGGTACGGGTGCCGTGATCTGCAGTTCGTCGTAGCGAATGGGATGTTTGAGCGTCAGTCGCTGGGCATGCAGGGCGATGGGGCGCGTTCGAGGGTCGGCGTCGGTGAAGCTGCGAAAGCATGTTGTTGAGCCGTATTGTGTGTCGCCGACGATCGGGCAGCCTCGACTCGCGAATTGAATGCGAATCTGATGCATTCGCCCCGTCTGCAGGTCGACTTCCACCAGCGCCCGCCCGTGTTTTCTGGCGAGCACACGGTAGCTGAGGCGGGCGTGCTTCGCGCCATCGCGCGATTCTTCACAGATTTCGACGAATGAGTGATCCGGCACGCGGTAGATCCAGTCTTCGAGCGTCGCCTCGTCCTTAGCGGGAGGGCGTTCGAGCACTGCCAGATAGGTCTTCTGAACCTGTCGCTTCTGAAACTGTTCCGAAAGACGAGCGGCACACTTGGAGTTACGCGAGAAAATCACGACGCCGCTGGTCGGTCGATCGATACGATGGGGAATTCCCAAGTAGACGGCACCTGGCTTCTCGTACTTGACCTTGAGGTATTCCTTCACTTGATCGACAAGCGATTCGACTCCGTAGGGTGCTCCCTGGGCGATCAAACCAGGAGGTTTGTTAACCGCGATCACCGGTCCATCCTCGCACAAGACGTTGACGACGGTAGCTTGCTGGTGAGACATCGCGGTGCCGGTGATTCAGTGAATAGGTCGAAGACTAATGCTCGCGGAGACGCTAGAGTTCCCCGAAACGATTCGATTGTATCATCTCGCTGCGAAATCTGCCGGTCGTGACGTTCACCCGTCACAGTTGCAGATCGGATGGACGATAGCCGACATGCCGAATGATGTGTTGTTCGGTGCGGCTCATCACGTCCAGGAGGGAACCATGCGAAGTCTAATAGTCGGTTGGATGTGCTGTGGGGCAATGTTGGCGATCACCTCCAGTGCCGAGGCGCAATTCGGACGCCGTCCCTTCGCCCATCCCGGAGCCCCGTGTCCCTGTGCGGTGCAGCAGCCGATCGTTCAGGCCCAGCCGTGCCAGACTCAACTCCAGCCGGTGGTTCAGACACACCTTCAGCCACAACAGATGGTGACCTACCGAGATGTGGCGGTAACGCAATATCGACAGGAACAGTTCACGACCCAGGTGCCAGTGACGACGATGCAGCAGGTGACTCGTGATGCTGGTTCGTATCAGATGGTGTGGGTACCGAGAATGGAGACGGTACAAGTTCCTCAGACGACATATCAAACGCAAATCGGTTATCGCACCGTCCCTTACCAGGCGATGCAGCGCGTGGCCCAAGTCGAAACTCGTATGATTCCGCAACAGACGGTGCAGTATGTACCTCAGGCCCGGGTCGCCGGCACTTGCTGTCCCCAGACGGGCGTCTATCAGCAGGCCATGCTCCCCAGCTACGGTTACAGTGGGGCAGTGATTCCGCAAACGGTCACACCGGCACCCGGCACGTCAACGATTCAGTCTACTCCGGCACAGCAGCAGTTGGTCCCAAATCCCCCGGAGACCAGCCTGCACAGTGATTGGCAGGCGGTCGAACCCCGGCATGCCACCGCTCCCACTGATGCAACGACTTCGATGATTCCGTCCGCAGCGGTGATTCAGACGCGCCAGACGAGCTTTTCTGTGGTGCGTTAATCAATAGCCCGTAGCGGAAGTCTCACGACTTCCGAACGTCGCTCAAATCGGGACTCTCACGAGTTCCGCGACGGAGCAGGTTGCGAGAGCTGCGAGAGCTGCGAGAGTGCGAGAGTGCGGCGGTTGCGGCGGAGGCATTCAGCGAAGTCACTCCTCCCAGAGAGGGGATGCCAACGACCACGTCGCAGACGTCGAGCGTCAGGCGGCGCAGCCCATGTTGCTCGTTGCCGACGACGAGCAGCCAGTTGCGGTCACGGCTGACCGAAGTGAGCGCGTCCTTGGCGTGCTCCGAAGTTCCCAGGATCCATAGCCCGCGCTGCTTGGCTTGCTCCAATAGTCGCGACAGGTTCGGAACCTCGACGATCGGCAAGTACTCCACACCTCCTGCGGAGACATCGTAGACGGTGGCCGACAATGGCGAGGAACGATCCCTGGTGAGGAAGACGGCTGTCACTCCGAAGAACGACGCCGATCGCAGGATAGCTCCGAGATTCTGCGGGTCTTGAATCTGATCGAGCGCGAGGCAGAGCGAGGACTGTTGGTCGCCCAGAAGTGTCCACGCTTCGTCGATGGGAGTGAGGGGCTTCTCCTTAATGACGGCTACCGACCGCGAGTCTCGTGCATCGTGCTTGCGACCAGCCGCAGGTCGTTCATCGACCGTTGGCGAGGTGGCACGGATCCCCAGAGAGTCGGCAAGTGCGATCACGTCCCGCCATGCCGGCTCCAACTTTGCTCGCGAGATTTGAAGACTGAGCAGCGACTGCGGACGTTGTTTGAGCGCGGCCAGCACACTATGCGGATTGCGAAGCTCGATCGACACCGGACCTCTATTCACGCATGACGGGCGTCAATCACTGCCAGCGAGGCGTCATTGCGGACGCGGGCTTCGCGGGCATCGAGAATGATCTGGCGGAAACGCTGAGGCCGAACGACCCCCTGCAGTGTCAGGATGGCGTCGCCGCGATCATTTAACAGTTCGAGGTCGGCGCTGTTGTGAAACTCCTGCCCAGGTCGTTCGACGACGGCGATGTCTGCCACGTCGGTGAGATTGACCTTCTGATAGAGACGATCGCCAATCGCGGCACGGATCTGGACCGATCGATTCGTCAATGTGAATTTCTGATCGACAACCTTCATCCCCAGATAAATCAGCGCTCCGAGCCCTCCCAACGGTAGTGCAAACAGCAACTGCGAGAGTCGGACTCCGTTGATCTTGAGGGGGATACAGTTGCACACCTGCCCGATCCACCGGCCGATGCCGGTTTTGCCTATCGACGGCCAAGTCTCCTCGATCATCGTCTCGCGATTGGGGGTCACTCCGGCGATGGGTGACACAGCTACAGTCGCCATTGGTATTGCTCTCTAAGGCGTAACGATTGAGTTCTTCCTGGCGGGGTAGGCTATCAACGCAGCCCGGCTGCATCCAGCGATTGTCGAACGTGGGGCGACAATTCTCATTCGAGATTGATTTTCGAGGAATCCCTTATCATCTTACACACCAGTTGAATCCGTTCAGGGCGAGGCCCTTCAGACAGCAGGGTTCCCTGAACGCGAGGGGGATGCGTCAATGAGATGCCCCTCGGTGTTTTGGCCGCGGACTCGACGCTCAACAAGTACGTTTCGAGTTCGAATTTGGGATGTGAATTGATGGTTACGGATCCTGTTCGAGACAACCCCGACTCTGTCACTCAGGATGCGGAACCTGCACAAGTTCCTGATTCCGAGGCCACTCCAACTCCGATCGATCAGCCTGCACAAGACGCAGCGGTGCCTGTGACTGATGAAAGCGATGAGGCTGGCTCCGCAACCCACACGGAAGCGCCGGCCGAGGCTGGCGGTTCAGTAGGTCCATCACCCGATTCGCCGGCAGAGGCTCCCGATGCCGCGACACAGGCGAGTGCCGCCGCCGCCTCGAGCTCAGGAAGTGAGCCCAGTGAACATGACGCGAGTGAGGCTCAGCCGAAGCGGAAGCTTCAACTGAAGCCGACGTTCAGCCCGGAACAGGTGAGAGCGATCCCATCGGTGGGAGGCACAAGCACTCCCTCCGCCACAGTGGATGCAGCATCGCCGATACCAGCAGATGCGGCCGAAGAGACGGTCGAACAAGAGGCCGAGCAAGCCAATGAGGCGCAGTCTCAGGCACCACCTCCACCCGCGCAACCCGTCACAATTCCCGGCCAGGAAGACCTGGAATCGGATCTCGAATCGCAACTGGCGGCCGCGATGTCGGGTGCCGCTGCAGCTCCGCCACCCGCCACTGTCGCCGCCGAGTCCGAACAGGAACCTAGCGAACCGGTCACCGAAGAGAATTTGGCCGAGGGTGATTCGCTCACCGGGCAAGTATTGTCGATCCATGGCGACGATGTCTTTCTGGTGTTTCAGGGCTTTCAGCGCAATGGACTCTTGTCGCTCCGTCAGTTCGGGGATCGCCCCCCTGCGGTGGGACAGTGGATCCAGACGCGCGTCATCAAGGTTGACGAAGAGAACCGACTGATATTGGTCTCATTGCCACGCGGACTCGCCAAGGTCTCTGGAGACTGGAAGGCGATTACCAAGGGGCAGGTCGTCGACTGCATGGTCGTCAAGACGAACAAGGGAGGTCTCGACGTCAACATCGGCACACTAAGAGGCTTTCTCCCTGCCGGACAAGTCGATCTTGGGTTCGTTGCGGATCTCGAAACATTCGTCGGCCAAAAGCTGCGCGTACGCATTACCGAGGTGAATCCGAATCGTCGTCGCCTTGTCGTCAGTCGGCGTCAGATACTCGCGGAAGAACGCGAACTGAACGAAAAGGACGTCTATGCCACAATCGCACCGGGACAAACAGTTACGGGGCGCGTCAAAACGATCAAAGACTATGGCGCATTCGTCGACATCGGCGGCGTCGACGGGCTGCTGCATGTCGCCCAGATCAGTTGGCAGCGTGTGCAGCATCCCTCAGAAGTGCTAAAGGACGGCCAGGAGGTTGAAGTTCAGATTCTTTCGGTCGATGTCGAGAAGAAGAAGATCGGCCTCGGCATGCGGCAATTGCAGAAGAACCCCTGGAAGGATGCCGAAGCGGAGTTTGCCAAGGGGAAGACCTTGACTGGTAAGGTCACGCGCACCGAAGCATTCGGCGCGTTTGTCGAAGTCGCCCCCGGCGTCGAAGGGTTGGTGCATATCAGCGAACTCGATCATAAGCGAGTTGGCAGGGTCACCGACGTCGTGAAAGTGGGAGATCACGTTGAAGCACAAGTCCTGGAAGTCGATCCCAAACGGAAGCGCATCAGCTTGTCGATCAAGTCGTTGATCGCTAAACCCGAGCCGGAGAAGTCTGAAACGCAAGAAGAGTCCAAATCTGGCTACGTGCGGCAGTTCAAGGGCGACTTGAAAGGTGGCATCAGCGAAGGATCCAAGGGTGGGTTGTTCGGAAATCCAGGTGACTACCACTAGCCCGCGCAAACGCTCTGGTGCTCGGGTTCTCTCTTTCTCGTGGCTTTGAAAGGCTGACGATGTCGCTACTTCCGTGGGTCTGTTGCCTGTCCCTGATGTATTCGGATCCCGCCGCCGTCACACGCAATTACTCCGGCGTATTGTATGACGTCGACGGCGAGAACGAGACCCCGGTGATGGACTTCAACGTCATCAGTTTCTCGACGATGGATGACAACGGAACGCAACTCGACTTCGTCGTTGTGCAGGAGCCGGCGATTGCCCTCCCCTGGCATGGCCGTTTCGGGCGTCAGTCTCACGCGGCCTCGGGAGAGATCGCGGGAAGAGCCGTTGAGATACAGGTCTCGTACGAGAATCGCGAAATCGTGCGTGACTTGGTGCCGTTCATCTTGCGGCGCAGCGACTTGGCAGAAGGATTCGAATGGACCGACGGTTCTGCTGTCTACACGGTGACAGGCTCGTCCACCTTGAATGGACACGAATGCTGGGTGATCGAGGCCAACAATCGCATCGGCTATTTCCGCACTCTGCAGATCGACAAGGTATCGGGAGCGCTTGTCACAGCCCACGAGCGAGTCTTCTTCGGTCAAGGAGATGAGTTCGCACTCGAAATTCGATTGACCGCAGAACAGGACACCGATTCGGAAGTGTTTGAACGAAATGCGGCGCTCACTGAGAGACTCCTCGCGCTGCAGTCGGCGGTAGGCGATTCTGAGTCTTCCTTTCCTCAAATCGACGACGTTGTCGAATGGGAAGCCGTCATCAGCGAACTGCAGGAACTCTCGTTGGAGTCCGATTATGCCAACTTGATCGCCGGAATGTCCCGCGAATACCAGCAGGCGAGTCGTCTCGCGGCAGGGGTTTCAGAACTCGCCGAGACCGTTGTCGGTCAGCCCGCGCCCGAGTTTACACTGGAACTCCTGGGAGGTGGAACATCGACAATCGACGATCGCTCGAACAGGGTCATCGTCTTGCATTTCTGGGACTATCAGAACGAGCAACTCGAAGAGCCTTACGGTCAAGTCGGGTACGTCGACTTTCTTGCAAATCGCTTGAAGGACGAACCCGTAACGTTTCTCGGCGTTGCGGTCCATCGTGGGCTGAGTGATGCTGATACCCGTCCCGCCGTATTGCGATCGGTCCGTGCACTGAAGCAGTTCATGAACCTCGGCTATCCGATCGGACTGGATGCCGGCGAAACGCTGGCGGCATTCGGTGATCCTCGATCGGTCGACGCCGAACTTCCACTGTGGATCGTGATTTCTCCTGATGGAGATGTGGTCCATTACTCAGCCGGCCACTATGAGATCGACGTCAATCGAGGCCTGGAGCAACTTGAATCTGAGATTCGAGCATTGCTGCCAGGTGCCCCCTAGACAAAGTTCGCTCTCACGGTTTCCAGCAGCTCGCCAGTTCGCGCGTCGTATTGTCGCGTAATTCAGCCAGAGAGATTCAACATGCAACGCCACGTCATTCTGATTGTCACACTCGCGATGCTGGCCCTGATGGGTTGGGGACTCCGTTCGGTCCAGTCACAGCCAGCCGGTAATGCCGACCAGGAGACGATTCGGGGTGTCGTCTATCACGATCTGAATGGCAACGAACTACGCGATGCCGAAGAGCCGGTATTGTCGGGAATTCGTGTTTCCAATGGCCGGGAGATCGTGGAAACGGATGCAGAGGGTCGCTACGCCCTTCCGATTTCCAACGACTCCATCACCTTCGTCATCAAGCCGAGCGGCTGGCGGACGCCTCTCTCCGACGAGATGCTGCCGAGGTTCTATTACATCCACAAACCGGCTGGTTCGCCGCAAGTGCGGTATGGAGGCGTGGCCCCGACAGGACCGTTGCCGGAATCGGTCGACTTCCCGCTCTATCCGCAGGACGAGCCTGAGCAATTCCAGGCCATTCTGTTTGGCGACCCGCAGCCCCGCAATCAGCAGGAAGTGGATTACATCGCTCACGATGTCGTCGAAGAACTGATCGGCACCGATGCCTCGTTCGGAGTCACCCTGGGGGATATCGCTTTCGATGATCTGACGACGTTCGATTCGCTGAACAAGACGATCGCGCTGATCGGAATTCCGTGGTACAACGTCATGGGAAATCACGACATCAACTACGACGCAATCGTTCGCGAACACGCCAACGAAACCTTCGAACGTGTTTACGGGCCGAGTTACTACTCCTTCGACTACGGTGCCGTCCATTTTCTCGTCCTCGACGACATTTTGTGGTATATCGACGATGGCACCGGACGCGGCGGCTACCGTGGCGGGTTTGGTCCTGAACAGCTCGATTTCATTCGCAATGACCTGGCGCTCATCCCCGATGACCAACTCGTCGTACTGATGATGCACATCCCCCTGACCAAGGTCGAGGATCGACGGGAGTTGTATCGGCTCATCGAGCAACGCCCATTTTCGATGTCGATTTCGGCGCACCAGCACTATCACGAGCACGTCTGGATCACACGGGAGGACGGCTGGGAAGGGCCGCAGCCGCACCATCATGTCATCAACGTCACCGTGTGTGGTAGTTGGTGGGCCGGCTTCCCCGACGAACGGGGAATCCCGCACGCGATGATGAGCGATGGCGCTCCCAACGGCTACTCGATCATCAGCTTCGACGGACATGAATATGCCATGGAGTATCGAGCGGCAGGGCGTTCGGACGACTATCAGATGCAGATTCATGCGCCGGAAGTCGTTGCTCAATCGGAACTATCAACGACGATGGTCTACGTGAACGTTTTTAACGGCTCAGACCGGTCAACCGTTCGCATGCGGGTTGGCGAAACCGATTGGGTCGACATGACTCACGCGGTCGAAGCCGACCCGCAATTCGTGGCCGTCCGTGAGGCAGAGAATGCCGTAATGGACGCCCCCGAAGCATGGCGGGGATTGCCGGAACCCCATGCCACAACGCATCTTTGGAAGCTGGGACTTCCCGAAGGACTCCCGCCGGGCACCTACCGGATTGAGATCGAAACGACCGACATGTTCGGTCGCCATTTCGCCGACGGGCGAGTGATCCGGGTAACGGAGTAGGCTGAGGAGTCGCTGTAAGTTATTCTTGGATCGCGTGTTGCGGCACCAGGCCCGGAAGTCTGCGTGTTCACGGCATGTCCTTGAATTCCGTCCACTCTTGGGGAATAATCATAGATCTCTACTTGGAATCCGCATCACGAAGCCATTCGGCCGCATACATGAATCAGAAAGACATCGATCGTTACCGGGACGTGCTCCTGCAACTCCAGGCTCGAATTCGCGGCGATGTGCAGCATCTCTCGAGCGAAGCCCTCGATGGCAACGGAGATTCACGCAGCCCAACTCACATGGCGGAATTGGGGACGACGACGTTCGAGCAGGACTTTTCGCTCCGAGTGATGGAAGGAGACCAAGAGGTTCTTGAACAGATTCGCGACGCACTCAAGAAGCTGGAATCGGGTACTTTCGGACTGTGTGAAGGCTGCCTCGAAGACGGGAAGAGCAACACCAAGGCGGGGATTCCCAAGGCACGATTGAAAGAAATCCCCTACGCCCGCAATTGCGTGGGATGCGAAGAACGCCGTGAATCCCAGTTTCGTTATTGATTCGCAGTCGATGACTGATCGCGAGCGTCTGTAAGGGACGGAACGCATGCGGATTGACCCCCTCCTCTCCGAAGCCGCGATCGGAGAGATGGTTGCCAATTTGGGGCGGCGAATCAGCGAAGACTATGCCGACAAAGATCTTACGATCCTCGGAGTGCTGACCGGCAGTATTGTCTTCGTCGCCGATTTGATGCGGGCGATTCCGATCCCACACCGATTGGGGCTGCTGCAGGCTTCGAGCTATCGTGGTGCGACTTTCACGTCGGGAGCACTCAACGTCGACCTCGCATTGTTGCCTGATATTCGGAATCGTGACGTCCTGCTGATCGACGACATCCTCGACACAGGAAAGACGCTAACCGCGATCATCGACAGGTTGCGGGAACTCCAGCCCAGCAGCATTCGCTCCGCGGTCTTGCTTTGGAAGAAAGATCGCACCGTTGTCGATCTGAAGCCGGATTACGTCGGGTTCGAGATTCCCGACGCCTTCGTGGTGGGCTACGGACTCGATTATGACGATCGATTTCGTCATCTCCCTTATATCGGGGTTCTTTCAGGCGTTGACGCGGTCGAAGCAGGTTCCTGAGTGCAGGAAACTGTCATTCTCCCATCGGCGTTTGCACTTCACGCCGATATGATGTACACGTCACTCAGGACGATTCTCCGAACCTTCGAGGGATAACGATGCGTCGCTTTACGATTGCAATTCTGCTCGCGCTGTTCGCCTTTTCGTGTGTGCCATCCGCCACCGAGGCGTGTCCGATGTGTAAGGTCGCCAACGAAGACGCCCCGGTTGTGGGAGCCAACGGTCAGACGATCGATCCCAATGCGAAGCCGCGGGCCTACATGTATTCGATCCTCTTCATGATCTCGATGCCTGTCTTGCTGCTTTCAGGCTTCAGCGTTGCGTTCATTCGCATGGCCCGCCGAGAGGCCCACATGATCGAGATGGGGCCAGACGGCAATAGGAATGTCGGACTGCCGACGGCAACGACAACAGCCAACACGTGATGCCGATAGCGTTTTTAGAGCAACGCGAAGCTATCGAGATCGGTCGCTTCTTCGATGGACTGGTTCGCGCGGTCTGACTCGAGCTTCTTGAGCCACGTCAACGATGGCGGCCGGTAGGGGCGGAACTTCTCGATAGTACCGTCCGCCTCGCGATACAGAATGGCCCGGTGCGTCCCCAGTTTCGCGGCAGCAGGGCTGTCGATCAAGTTACTGGAGTCTGACGCGTTCATTTGGAAACAGATTCGCAACTCGAACTCTTTCATCGACTGGCGGGAGAACCAGCGTTCGACGTTGGCACCGCTGTCACACCAGCAGATGATGTGTATCCCCAACTCCGGCCCTTTCGAGAGAATCTCCGAGAACTGTTTCCCCGGTGAGGCACTCACGATATCGTCACCCCCGCCAAAGGAACCCAGGCCATAATCGTCTTCAGCCTTGCGAAGTTCACGAAACCGGCTGAGATTGAAGACGAATAAATAAACATCGGGATGAGGGATCTCGCGAATTATGTCCCGTCGATTGCACTCGTCGACAAGCCGCGCGATGGGATCGGCTTCCTTGCCGGGGCGAAATCGCTCGGCACTCGAACCCAGGTGTTCCAGGATTTCTGTCCAGTGTTCTGCTTCCCAAGAGCCCGCCAGACTGCCGTCAAGAAGGATGCACGCGGGAACAGGACGATCGGGAACATTTTCGTTGTTCGTATCGCTGCCGGACGGAGCGGAATCACGTCTCAGTTGTGCAACCAGGCTGACGATCGAAGTGGACATCACTCCGAGTGCCTCGTCGCCGTTGGCACCCACCATCAGCAGATTGGCTCCCGAATGCCGCCCAAATCGAACTGAGGTCGGCGGACGGATTTCGACGGCCTCGCCGAGCCAGATCGTCGGTTCTTGCACGTCTTGAATCTCCTCGGAAGCGATGAGTTTGCCGAGCCTCGAATTGCGTTCCGGATCGGACGCGACATTCCCTTCGAACACGATGGGGGGCTCTGATTGCAATTGGCGCGACTTCAACAAGTCTTGCAAACTTGTCAGATACTGATCTCGTTCTTCGTCCGGCAGCCAGGCGACCTGGAACGGATGATTCCCTTCCACAAGTCCGTTGGCGTCGTTGTAGATCGCCTCGCCAGGACGCGTGAGCAGGCGAGCCGCCGTATTCTCCTCGCTGAGGATCAAATGGGCGTCGGCTTCGCTGCATTGCAACGCCACACGCACAGCGACCTGTCCGAGCGTGCTTCTCGCAAGCGTGTATGCTCCCGCGAGCGTCTGCGATCCCAGTACGACATGAACGCCGAACGCTCGGCCTTGGCGGATCAGTCGGTCGAGCAGGAGCGCCGCCGTTTGCGACACACGGTCGTCCTCGACGAAGAACTCCTGAAACTCGTCAATGACGAGCATGATCCGCGGCAGCACCGCCTCGGGATTCTTGTCGCGGTAGGCCCCGATATCCTGCACGCTCTCCCGGCGAAAGAGTTCGCCGCGTTCCTGCAGCACTTCGTCTAGCCGTTGCAGAGCGCTGACGCCGAACTCGCGATCACTCTCAATCGCGATCACTCGCGCATGCGGAAGTTCGAACGCGGCGTAGCCCTTGAATTCGACCCCCTTCTTGAAGTCGATCAGAAAGAAGTTGATTTCGTTGGGGCTGTAATAGAGAGACAGATTCGTGATCAGCGTATGCAGAAAAGTCGACTTGCCCGATCCTGTCTTGCCGGCGATGAGCATGTGCTGACTGGTGCCGCGGCCGAGTCTTAAGTGTTGCAGCTTCGTTGCCCCAGCGCGTCCCAAGGGAATGTCGATGCCTCGGCGAGAGTCGAGAGTCCAGTACTTGTCTTCGCTGGGTGCGATGCGACCAAACGAGACTTCGACGCGGCGAGCCAGTTTCGCCTGCTCGCCAACATTGCGGACGATGCGTGTGAAAGCATCGGGCGCTGGTGTTGGTTCGGGAAATGCTGGCCATTTCGATAGATGGGTGTCCCCAAGCAGGTGAAAGGCCGACTTTTTCCATTCCAGGATCAATGAGTTTTGCTCGATATCGTCGGCCTTTAGCGTGTGTGGCAGCGGTTGAGTGCGATCCCATTGGATCAGCGTGTAGACACCGCACTTGGGTCCGCTTTGCATCACGCTGGCCAATCGTTTCGCACTCGTCTCGGTGAACTTATGTGGAAAGCCGGCAACGACGAGCAGGTGGTACGGCTCGGCCACTTCGCCTGCGAATTCATTGTAGGCTTCGATCGTCGGGAACTCGTTCCGTAGATACGTCTGCAGCACGTTCTCCATGTGTTGCGTCAGATCCGCGAGACGTGTTTCGATATGGCCTGACTCGGTCCAGATGCGGCTATTGATCAGCAATTCATCATGGTCCGCGAGGTGCATGAATCCCGAAAACGCCTCTCCCAGCCCGACAGGGTCGAGAATCGTCAATCGCAGTTTTCCAGCAGGGAGTGCAGTGAGCCAGCGCAAGATGACGCCCTGCATCATTTGCGCTGCCAACTCGCGCGACTGCGGCGAATCTGTTTTTATCAACAGTGAAGGGCTCTCGGGGAACGGCGCAATCGCCGGGGCCGCGTATGATGCCTCTGAAAGTGACAACCGACAGTCCTCGGGGACGGCCCCTTCCAACTGGCTTAGATCGAATTGCCATTCCCCGAAAGGTATCCCCCAGGGGATGCGAGCGTTGGGCTGCCAATCCGGCGAGTCAATCTGTTGCCAAGGGAAGAAGGACTCTTCTGCCGTTTGCCGTGCGCCGACGAGTGCGCGATTGAATTCGTCCTGCGCGCGTTGCCAATCTGATTTGATACTTTCCCACAGATCGCTTTTGCGTGAGTCACGATCATTGCGGTAATCTTCGAGAGCGTTCTCTGCCTGCCTTAGCAGTTCCGCGAAGTGAGACTGCGCTTCCTTCATGCGCCGCTCAAACTCCGATTGAATGGCTTGCAACTGCTCGTTTCGATCTTGATTGAGGACGCCCAGGCGTTCATTCAGTTCCTGACGGGCTTCGCGAATCGTCTGGGCGCGATCAACCTCAATTCTTTTCTGCCGTTCGTCGCGAGCCTTGTTGTATCGCTCCAGCGTCTGCTCTCGCTGGCGATCAATCACAACCTGCCTTGCTTCGAACTGTTCCTGCTGTTTCTGGAGTTCATCCTTGGCGAAGCCGAGCCAGATTTTGTTGACCCAGCCCGCCTCGGCCACCAACTGCTGCAGCCGTCGCATGCCGTCGGCGAACTGAAAAGCTCCCAGCGAATAGACCAGTGCCAGCAACAACACCGCGAAGCCAACCGCCGTGCCAGCGACCACGCCGATCCATTCGCTGGAATCGGCGGTCATGTTGAGTCCAATCGCCTTGGGATCGACAAACATCCAGACGGGAACGAAAGCGGCGGCGGTCAGCACCAATCCCAGATAGACGGGACGGAATCCCAGAAACAGCTTCGGGATCTTGAGCGACTCCACAAACGACTGCTGGTTGCGCGCGTCTTCGACGGTTTGCTGAAATCGCTTTTGAGCGGTCTCGCGATTCTTGGGAGGATCGGCAGGCTCGACGGGAGGGCGGTCTCTCCATCGACGGCGTTCAACCAGTTCTCGGAACGATTCGTCCAGCGAAGTCCATTCGGCCGACTGCTCTTCGCGCGCACGGAGCAAGACTTGCTTGAACCGCTCGAACTGTCGGCGAGGTGAATCCTCGGCCGTGTCATCCATCACCGATGAGACCACCCATTCGCTGTCGCGATGGCGATCGTCGATCTGCTGCAACTCGCGGTTTGCCAACTGTTCGGCCTCACGAACGCGGTAATCGTGCTCCTGTTGAACCTCGTTTATCTGCTGAGTGAAGTAGGCTTCCAACTCTTGTGACACCAACTCGAATTCCGACGAGTGTGCCGCGAGGGTCTGGTCGCGTTGCTCCACGACTTGTTGCAACTGCTGTTCCAACGAGACTTCTTCAGAGTCGATTATCGATTCGAAGGTCTCTCGGAATTCTTGCTCGCGGGCACGGCGACGCGCAACGGCGGTCTCGAACTGCCTGAGAGCGATCGCGATTTCCGAACTGGAAGCATTCACGTTTGAATCCGATTTCTCGCAATGATGAGTTGTCTGTCGGGGTTTCGATTATCCACGGTCTGCCGATTCAGGTTCGTTACATTCGCGCATCGCTTGCCCCAGTACCTGACTCATCTGAGTGATCGCCGGAATCGACGCTTGAATCTCACTGAACAGCTTTCGCAAATGCTGTTCCTCGAATCGCGTGGCATTGTCGTCCTGCCAGTGTTCACGGACGTTGATCCAGACAAATTGAACTTCCTCGGCAGCCTCTTGAATTCGTCCGGATGAAGCCTGTATGGCCCCTGGAAACATGTTACACCCCTTTCCCAGTGAGTTTCATCGCATAATGAGTGTTAACGTCCAAAGTGGTCCCGATTCAACCGCAGTGAGGTTCACGCAGTGAAACTCTCTTCGGAAGAGCCGTATGCGGCAGCTCGCACACACGGTACGGAGGGCGAAGACGCTGAATGATGGCCTTCCCTCTCCTGTCACCAGCATCAGTGGACACGTAACCATTTCGGTCGTTGTGGTGTCCCGGTGGGAATCTCTGTGCCGGGTTCACTAAGCTGCGTCAATTCTTGGATTGGGTTGACGTGCCAATTGACGCAGAATTGATGCGATGCCGGATGTAGATGCTGTGACCACCGTAAGCCCCAAAGACGTACGACGCGTCGTGCTCGCCAGCTTTGTCGGCACCATGATCGAGTGGTACGACTTCTTCATTTACGGCACCGCAGCAGCACTTGTCTTCGACAAACTCTTCTTTCCGGTCGGAGACGAGTTTCTCGCCCGCATGGCCAGCTACGGCTCGTTCGCGATTGGATTCTTTGCACGACCGATCGGCGGCGTGGTATTCGGTCACTTCGGAGACCGCTTAGGCCGCAAGACGATGCTGGTGACGACACTGATGATGATGGGGGTAGCGACGTGCCTGATTGGACTCTTGCCGACTTATGAGTCGGTCGGCATCGCGGCCCCGATCGCATTGATTTTCCTCCGACTTGTCCAGGGCTTCGGTGTCGGCGGCGAATGGGGCGGTGCCGTCCTGATGGCAGTCGAGCATGGCCACGGGGGACGGCGAGGCCTCTTGGGAAGTTGTGTGCAGATTGGAGTTCCCGCTGGACTGCTGCTGGCGGCAGGCGTGTTTGCGGCCTTCTCTCAGTTGAACGAAGCCGCATTCCTTTCCTGGGGTTGGCGCGTACCGTTTCTCTTAAGCATCGTGTTGCTGGGTGTCGGGATGTTCATTCGCCTGAAGGTGATGGAGAGTCCGTTGTTCACTCAGGCACAGCAGCGGAAGACCGTCAGTCGCTTGCCGATCCTCGATGTGCTTCGCCGCTATCCGAAGAACGTGGTGCTGGCGATGGGTGCCCGGTTTGCCGAGAACGCGTGCTTTTACATCTTCAGCGTCTTTGTGATTTCGTATTCCAAGGAGCAGCTACAACTAGAGCAGTCAGATGTATTGGTCGGCATCTGGATTGCCGCGGCCGTACAGATTGTGGCGATACCCGCCTTCGGCATCTTGTCAGACCGCATCGGACGCCGACCCGTTTACCTGGGTGGAGCGTTATTCATCGCTCTGTTTGCGTTTCCCTTCTTCTGGCTGATCGACACGAAGATTGTCTCTCTCGTCTGGCTGGCCATTGTGATCGGCATGGTGGGACACGCCGCGATGTATGGACCACAAGCGGCGTTCTTCTCGGAGTTGTTCGGCACGAACGTGCGCTACAGTGGCGCATCGATCGGCTATCAACTGGCTTCTCCGTTCGCCGGCGGACTCGCGCCGCTCATCGCGACGGCACTCTTGTACTGGTCAGGTAATGAATCGTGGCCGATCGCGACTTATCTTGTCGCGACAGCCGTGTTGACACTGATAGCCGTCCTGCTGGCCGCCGAGACTTTCAATCTGGATCTTGGCAAAATGGATGAGGACCAACCCGCCGCGAAACCGTCCAAAGTCTAACCAGCAACACAGCATGCCGAATGACAACGTGTTTCAAATGGCGGCGTCGAACATCCGGTTTGGTGCGGGATGCACGGCCGAGATCGGCATGGACTTGCGCGACATGTCGGCCAAACGAGTGATGGTGCTGATTGATCCCAACCTGCGGTCGCTCTCGACATTCGGTGTGGTGATCGATTCACTCAAGCAGCAGCAGATCGACTTCGCCGTCTTCGACGAGATTTCGATCGAGCCGACCAATGCCAGCTTTCAGCACGCCACCGCCGTGGCGGTCGATGGTCGTTTCGACGCCTTTGTCGCCGTCGGTGGCGGCAGCACGATCGACACGGCGAAGGCCGCCAACCTGTATGCCACCTGGCCCGCCGAATTTCTGCACTACGTGAACGCACCGATCGGTGAAGGCCAACCGGTGCCAGGGCCGCTGAGGCCGTTGATCGCGATACCGACGACGGCCGGCACGGGTAGCGAGACCACCGGCGTTGCGATCTTCGACTACTTGCAGCAGAAGGCAAAGACCGGCATCGCTCATCGGTATCTCAAGCCGACACTCGGCATTATCGACGCCGACAACACGCGCACTCTGCCTGCCGCCGTCGCAGCCGCGAGTGGACTCGATGTGTTGAGCCATGCGTTGGAATCGTACACGGCTCTCCCCTTCAACCAGCGACCGAAACCGCAAGGGGCCGTTGTATCGACCGGCGTATCAGGGGTCGAATCCCATCAGTGACCTCTGGTCGCTTCACGCCTTGGAGTTGATGGCTGCGTTTTTGCCGCGAGCCTATGCTGATACGACAGATGATGAGGCCCGCGAGATGATGCTGATGGCCGCTGCCATCGCTGGTGTCGGTTTCGGAAACGCAGGAGTCCATCTCCCACACGGCATGTCGTATCCCGTTGCGGGCATGGTGAAGTCGTATCGTCCGCCGGGGTATGCAGTCGATCATCCACTCGTGCCGCATGGCATGTCGGTCATTCTCAACACACCGGCGGTCGTTCGCTTCACCGCTCCAGCGTGTCCCGAGCGACATTTGCGAGCCGCTGCAGCACTCGGAGCCGATGTGACTGGTGCCACCACGGACGATGCCGGCGAGATACTTGCCGAGCGCGTGATCCACTTCATGAAATTGCTCGACATGCCGAACGGACTCGCGGCCGTAGGCTACACGGAGGCCGACATCCCCGCTCTCGTGACGGGTACGCTGCCTCAACATCGGGTGACGAAGTTGTCCCCGCGGCCTGCTGATGAGTCGGCTCTCACGTCGTTGTTTCAGCAATCATTGCGGATCTGGTGAGATGTCATGCCAACCATCGAGATCGTCGTTCCTAATCTGATTCATGGCGAGCTGCGACCGGCTCAGACCGATCAGTTTGAAGATGTCTTCAACCCTTCGACTGGCCAGGTCATCGCCCACGTCTTCTTGAGCAGTCGTGACGATGCCCGCAGCGCCGTGGCGGCTGCGAACGCCGCACTCCCACTATGGAGCCGCACGCCGATCGTCGAGCGCGCCCGCGTGATGTTCCGCTATCGCGAACTGCTCGAAACGCATTTCGACGAACTGTCGCGTTCCATCACGCGTGAACATGGCAAGACGCTCTCCGAATCGCGGGCTGAATTACGACGTGGGATTGAGGTCGTCGAATTCGCTTGCGGAATTCCGAGCCTGTTCATGGGTCAGTCGTTGGCGAACATCGCCACCGATGTCGACGCCGAAGTGATGCGACACCCCGTCGGAGTCTGCGTCGGCATCACGCCGTACAACTTTCCGGCGATGGTGCCGATGTGGATGTTTCCGATCGCACTCATCTGCGGCAACACATTCGTGCTTAAGCCTTCTGAGAAAGTACCGCTGACGGCTCTTCGCCTGGGACAGTTGTTGCATGAAGCCGGTTGCCCGGCCGGCGTGTTTAATATCCTTAATGGCGGTCGCGATTGCGTTGATGCACTGCTTGATGATCCCGTCGTCGCAGCGATTTCGTTCGTCGGTTCGACACCCGTGGCGCGGTCGATTCACACTCGCGGGACGGCGACCGGCAAGCGTGTCCAGGCGGCGGGAGGGGCGAAGAACTTCTGCATCATCATGCCCGATGCTGATCGAGACTTCGCAGTGCAGGCTCTGGCGGCCGCTTCGTTCGGTTGCGGCGGACAACGTTGCATGGCGACAAGTATCGCTGTTCCTGTCGGAGACGCAGCCGATGATCTGGTCGATCGACTGGCCGTTCACGCCGGCGCTTTTCGCGTTGGTCCCACAGACTCGGGTGATGATGTCGACCTGGGACCGCTCATCCGCCGCCAGCATGTCGATCGGGTCGCGTCGTTTCTCGACATCGCACAGAACGAAGGCTCGACGGTCGTGCTCGACGGTCGACGCAGCGATAACGAATCCGGCTTCTTTCTCGGACCGTGCGTTGTCGATCGTGTGCGAAGCGACGCGACGCTTGCGCGGGCAGAGATCTTTGGTCCGTTGTTGTCGGTCATGCGTGCCGGTTCGTTGGAAGAAGCCCTGCATTTGGGGCAGAGTTGTGAGTTCGGCAACGGTGCTTCAATCTTTACCCGAGACGGCTATGCCGCGCGGAAATTCAAGGAACATTTCAATGCCGGCATGATCGGCATCAACGTCGGCGTTCCGGCCCCGATGGCGTGGTTTCCGTTCACGGGTTGGAACCATTCCTTCTTCGGCGACCTGCACGTTCAGGGGACGGAGGGGATTCAGTTCTACACGCGGCAAAAGGTCACCCTCACCCGCTGGCCCCACCCCACCGGCGACAGCCCCCACGACCCGGTGTGGAGGGGGTGAAGAGAGAGCCGTTAGCTTCGCTCATGTAGGTTCTGTTGCCGGCCGCGCGATTCACCACCAACTGGCGAAATTTTCTATTGGTTGGCAGAATAGACCAATGCCGCGAGGGTGGCGGGCGTAGATACTGGTGTGATTGTCTCAGTCGATGCCGCTTCTCTGTCGAGAAAATCGAGGAACCTCATGCAACGCCGAAACTTCGAGCAACTGTCTCGCCGGGAAATGCTGAGACTGTCGGCACTGGGGGTTGCGGGATATTCGCTTTCGAACTGGTTCCCCGCGTTCGCACAAGAAGCTGCTTCAGACCCCGCCCGAAAGCGGTCCTGCATCCTGTTATGGATGTCGGGGGGGCCGACGCAGACCGACACATTCGATATGAAGCCCGAACACGCCAACGGCGGCGAGTTCAAGCCGATCGATACGACGGTACCCGGCATTCAAATCAGTGAGCACTTGCCGACGTTGGCTCAGCAGATGGAGCACATCGCGATTGTGCGATCGATGGAAACCGCCGAGGGGGACCATGCACGGGCGACGTATCACTTGCGGACTGGCTACCGTCCGATGGGATCGGTGCAGTATCCGACACTCGGCTCGCTGTTCAGCCATCAATTGGGTGAAGAATCGACGGAAATCCCGAATTTCGTGAGCGTTCTGCCCATGCGCGGCTTCAGCCCGGCCGCCTATGGACCGGGATATCTGGGTCCGAAATACGCACCTTTGGTCGTTGGCGGCAGCAATGCCTACGGGGCATCGGTAGCACAGGATACCGAGGGTTTTGGCGCGCCTTTGGAAGTGCGAAACCTCGATCTCCCAGACAATGTCGTCGACGACCAGTCGCGTTCGCGACTCGAAATGTTGACTGGATTTGATTCGGAATTCCGCGAATCTCGACCGGGAGGAGCTTCTGACAGTCATCGGGACGCCTACGATGCCGCCGTGCGAATGATGCGCAGCCAAGCGGGTGGTGCCTTCAATCTCGAGGAGGAACCAGTCGAGCTACGCGAACGGTACGGTCGCAATCAATTCGGCCAAGGTTGCTTGCTTGCTCGTCGACTGGTTGAGCGAGGTGTCCCATTTGTTGAGGTGTCGCTGAATTCAGTCGACGGAACTGGGGTTTTTGGCTGGGACACTCACAATGATAACTTCAATGCAGTCAAGACATTGTGCAGCGTTCTCGATCCAGGGTGGGGAACATTGATGGCGGACCTTCACGATCGCGGATTGCTCGAATCCACGACCGTCGTCTGGATGGGTGAATTTGGGCGGACGCCGCAGATCAATGGGTCGAGTGGCCGGGACCACTTCCCAAACGCTTGGTCCACAGTGGTTTGCGGCGGTGGAGTGCGAGGTGGCCAAGTCATCGGCCAAACGAGCGAGAGCGGAATGGCGGTCGAAGATCGTCCTGTCAAAGTCCCCGACCTGATTGCTACCATTGCTCAGGCGGTGGGGATCGATCCGATGCGGCAAAACATGTCGAATGTTGGACGACCGATCCGTATCGCCGACCCCGAAGCCCAACCTTTGGAAGAATTGCTGGCTTAAGACCCCACGCACCTCTTCCTCCCTCCTACAATACCCCCGCCTCGCGGTTGGCATGGATGCTGCCAACCGACGCCTGCCCGCGCTCAAGGATGAATCTCAATGTCCGGCGAATCTGATTTGACACCGACGCGGATTGCAATCACGCCGACGCTCGACATGTTCAAGGGGGATCCCCCGTTGGAACTGGCCAAGCAATACGCGCAGCTCACCTCGGGTGATAACGTCTCCTGGACGATCGACTACCGTCTGCTTAGCAAGTTGGGTCAGGGTGGCCAAGGTGATGTGTTTCTGGCCGACCGAATCGGTGCCTATGGCTCGACATTTCGATTGGCATTGAAATTCTTTCGTCCCGATGGATATCCGAGCACGAGTTTGTACCAGCAGGAGATGGGCCGGCTGGCACGGACATCGATGGAGATGGCCCGCCTGCAACAGGATCACCTGCTCGATGTCTATAACGCGATCGACCTCGATGGCATTCTGGTGCTTGCCACCGAATGGGTCGATGGCTACGACCTGGGTCAACTCCTCTCGCCCGTCACACTTCAACGCGTGAAGGATGCTGTCGACCGTCATCGTTGGGAATACGTGAACGATGTGATCGTCACACAAAGCGAAAGCCGTTTGCGACTCAAGCCCGGCATCGCGATTGCCATTCTGCGCGAGTGCCTTGCGGGACTGGCCGCGCTGCATCGCCAGGGGATTGTGCATTCCGACATCAAGCCCGGCAACCTGATGATCAAGCGGACCGGCAACTGCAAAATCATCGACTTTGGCTCAGCCTTTGAATTGGCCGAACGGCCCTATCGCTCCACATGGACGCCACGCTATGCGGCGGTTGAGGTGTTGAAAGGGGCCGAGCCGTCACCGCGGTCCGATCTCGCCAGTCTGGGTTACACCCTGTACGAAATGCTGATTGGCGAGCATCCCTTTCAGCATGCGAAAAATGCGAACCAGCTGAAGATCGCCAAGCGCGAATTGCATAAGCGGCTTGATCAACTTCTTCCCCAAGATGTCGCCGCCAACTCGACCCTTCTGCATTTGCTAAGCCGATTGATCTCTCCCGATCCGGCGGATCGATTCGAAACAGCCGAACAAGCTGATCTCGATCCACGGGGGGCAGCGGAGTTTCAGCGGGAACTGATTCGCAGCCACATGGCGAGTGAGTACGTCAACGACATTCGCCTGTTGATGCAGGAACTCGAAGAACCTCCCGAGGACGACGTTCAGCCCGCACGTCGCACGGGGTGACAGTGTGGCTGATGGCCTTTCGATCATGGCGAATGGCCAGAGAAGTAAACCACGCAATTGTTGTCCGGCGCGAGCCTGCTTTCCACAGCATCACGTTGCAGGTAGGCTAATATCCCATCTTCCCGACCCTAACACCCAGAGCCTGAAGCCTCACCCGTGTCCGTCACTCCCCCGACCGGCAACATCACCGAAGCCGACTTCGAACTCGTTGGAGAAGTCTGGCAACGACTGCGCACCGAGCTGGGGCGCGTGATTGTCGGGCAACAACAGGTGATCGAGCATCTGTGCATTGCCCTCATTGCCGGTGGCCACAGTTTGCTGGTCGGAGTCCCCGGTCTGGCGAAAACGCTTATGGTCCGGTCGCTAGCCGAGGCGTTGGGGCTGAGTTTCAATCGCATTCAATTCACGCCTGATCTGATGCCGGCCGACATCATCGGGACCGAGGTCATTCAAGAAGACCGCCACAGTGGCGCGCGGGAACTGCGGTTTCTCAAAGGGCCGGTCTTTGCTCACATCGTGCTGGCCGATGAGATCAATCGCACTCCCCCCAAGACGCAGGCCGCATTGCTCGAGGCGATGCAGGAACATCAGGTGACTGTCGGCGGCGTGAGGCATCAGCTCCCCGAGCCCTTCTTCGTGCTCGCGACACAAAATCCGATCGAGCAGGAAGGAACCTATCCGCTCCCCGAAGCGCAGCGGGACCGCTTTATGCTGGAAGTCCACATCGCGTATCCGGGTGAAGACGAAGAGGTTGCCATCGTCAAAGGGATCGCCAATCGGCAGGGTATGCAGACCTCGCGCGTCGTGAGCGCGGAGGAACTCTCGACGATGCAACGGGTCGCTGCCCATCTGCCAATGGCTGACCATGTCATGCAGTACGCAACATCATTGGCGCGTGCGACGCGACAAGGGAGCGGTAACGTACCTGACTTCGTCGACAAGTACGTTGAGTGGGGTGCGGGACCGAGGGCCAGTCAGGCGATGGTCGTGAGTGCGCGCGCCCGAGCGGCTCTGCAGGGCCGACTGTGCGCCAACTTCGACGATGTGCAGGCGATGGCCCCCAGTGTGTTGCGGCATCGCATCATCACGAATTTTGCCGCCGAGGCCGACGGTGTCACCGCCGATTCCATCGTCGAGAAGCTGCTTGATCAGATTCCGACCGATCCCGAGGCCGCTTCGATTCTGAGGAAGCTCCCACCAGTTTTCAAGAAGTCGTCCTGAGGTGCTTTGACGGCTGGGAATCGCGAAATAGCGATGGCGCGCAACAAAACGACCTTCAACAGACAAAGCTGTTAAAGGTCATTTCGGGCAAGCGTCAACCCCACGTGATGCCTGCCCGCATCGGATCAAGCAACTGTTGAGGGGGCGGGAATCGAGCCGCCTCGTCTTGTGGGGTCGTGATTGAGGACTCTACAAAGGTGGTTGACTTACCAGATGTTGTCCTGCTCGGCACAGTAATCGGGACAGTCTTGGAACGAGCTACCGATCGTGCATCCCTTGTGTCCGCTGGTGCCGTCGGCGTGGTACGACTGCTGAATCGACTGGAAGGCCGACCCGACATCTTCGAGTTCGTTGTTGATGTTGAGGGCCAATTCGCTCAGTCCCACGATCATCGACAGAACGGCGATGGTCGCGATAAGGACCAGTTCGGCGGAAACGATAAAGCCAGCTTCATCGTTGTGCAGTTGGGCGAAAACGTGGCTCATGGAAGGCTCCGAAATGTGTTGAGGTATGTTGTCGTGTTGGAAAATGTGTTTCGCATTCTGAATGCCAATCGGGTCATACAGTGCCGTTCACAACATGCCAATCTGCAATCAAGTCCTGTGTAAGTCGTGGTATTCAATGCATTTACAGCGTGACTTGAATCTTTGCGGCGGCGTCAACACTTCTTAGCGCCACACACCGAGCGATGATGCCGTTTCTCGACACGACCAGGGCGAACGGTCTCGACAATCTTGTAACTGCAGTCCGCTCAATAGGATGCGAATGATGTCTTCTGCTCTCGGCATGATGCGAGAACGCCACATCGCAAATCGTCTTGACCGCCGCGTCCCAACTGTGTTACCAGACCGCCGCGAAAATCGGCCACTTTTGCCGATCACCGTCCCTATGGATGAGGGACCGTTATCCACCTGGAAAGGAATCCCAAATGCTAACTACGACGTTGGCCGTATTCTGCTGGATGGGCCTCGCCGCCGCTGATACGACTGTGCCGGCGGCATCGTCGGTGCCGGCTCAAGCTCGCCCCAGTTCGCCACATCAGATGAACTCCTCTGGAGCATCAATCGAAATTGAGTTGGAGGTTTGTGAGGGGCTGGGTTCGCTCGGACGATCAATCATCGCCGCAATTGGTGCAGAATCAGGCACCGGGCTGGCCATTTCTCCCACGTGCCAGGCCGGAGGTATTTCGAGTTCCGTGTGCTCACCGTGCGTGACGGGTTCGTACGGTGAAATTGCCTTTGGACTTCTTCAATCGGGGACTGTCGATCGAGCAGGGAGCGCATGCGAGACATGGGTTTGTCCCGTCGCGCTGGGTTCGCAAGGGAGCAATTCCTGTTGTTGCGAGAATGGATCATGCACTTGTCATACTTGCGAGGTTTGTGGTTCCGTCACAGCAGTATGCCGTGAGAATGCTGCGCAAGCCGACGAAGGAGCCTGCCACGTGCGCGATCTAGGAGTCGTGCAGTTACGTCATCGACCGATGCAAAACGTGTTCGCACAACCGATCGAGCAGATCATTCCATACCATTCAGTTTCCCAGTCGTGGGCGTTGCCGCAACCTGAAATTGGCGGGCGAGTGTTTCGCAGTTTTGTTTCGCCGGTACCGACTCCCGCCTCCCAGATCTACGTAGCTTCTCCGGCTCCTCGGCATCCTCAGTGGATTCATCATCCCGGCGAAGGTCCGAATGAAGGGCCGGGCGACGTGCGAGGCCGAATTGATCATATGCACGAAGCGGCCCGGCACCTCGACGCCGCCGGAATGCACGGCGAAGCTCACGAGCTGCGTCATAGGGCGGAAGAGATGGAAAATCAGGCGCGTCGGCTGCTGGAAGAGAAGGAAGCACAACTTCGACAGTTGCAGCAGGAAATCGAAGCCCTACGCGGCGTGATTCACAACGATGAATCGCAAGCGTCGGTCGCCATTCCAGCGATGATCTTCCGAGCACATCCCGAAGCCCTGGCGGTCATTCGCGAGCACTGTCGCAGTGCTGGTTCGGTGCCGGTCGATCGGGCGGAGTTCCAGCAGTTGATCGAAAGACTGCATCGGGCGGGCCTGGTCGAAATGATCTCACGTCCCCAGGTCATGGCCCTCTGTGGCAGCCAAGCAACGATTCAGTGTCAGGTACCCTGCGAGCGCTTTCGCGATGGTCAGTGCGATTCGAGTTGCTCTTTGGTGATTCGACCCGAATTGCATGACGGTTGTTGCCGGTTGGAATTGAATCCGCAATTGCGAACGGCCTCACCAATGGGAATTCAACTGCAGTCTTCGCGACTCACCGTCGATCTCGATCCTTCGCAAGGCATCGTGACTGAAGTTGCGGCTGACGGTTCGTTGCTGGCATTTGTCACCTGGAACGCGATTCAATCGCGACAGCCGACGGCGGCCGTGCCTCCCACGATTTCGTCTCAAAACGTACATCCAGCATCGGCGGAAATGCATCGCCCCGGTGATGTATTGCCCAATGTTTGCACGCCTCATTCGGTACAGCTCCATGTGGTGCCACTGCTGCCGCAACCGTTTCCAGCACGAGTGCCACAGTCTCCTTCGGCTTTGGAGTTGCCTCCCTCACCGATTCCATCGGCTGAGTTGGCTCCATCAGCCGTGTCTCCCCGTCGCTAGTCGATGGGGCTGCAGTTTGAGACAGCCGGTCCGTGCTTCACGGGCCGGCTGGTCGTTCTGACTCAGAAGCAAAGGTACACGCGTGTCTCGCGATCCAGTGAAAATGATGGTTGTCGGAGTCGGCGCGCTCGGCCGGCATCATGCCCGTATCCTGGCGGCTATGTCCGAAGTAGAGCTTGTCGCCGTTGCCGATCCGCGCCAGGACATCGGTGAATCAGTCGCCCAGGCATGTCAGTCGCGGTGGGTCTCTGATTACCGCGAGTGCCTATCGGAAATCGACGCGGCGTCGATCGTGGTTCCTACCGGCGGCCATCGAGACGTGGCGTTGACCTGCCTGGCTCAGGGAGTCGATGTGCTGATCGAAAAGCCATTGGCATCGACAGTCGCCGACGGCCAGACGATTGTCAACGCGGCTCATCAAAGGGGAGCTGTCCTACAGGTGGGTCACATCGAGCGATTCAATCCTGCATTCGTGGAATTGCAGAAGGAATGTCGTTCGCCAAAATACATTCGCGCCGAGCGACTCAGTCCTTATGCGTTTCGTTCGATGGACATCGGTGCGGTACACGACTTGATGATTCATGACATCGATCTGGTGTTGGCGTTGACCAGGTCTCCCGTCGATCGCATTGAGGCTTTCGGAGTGTCACTTGTCGGAGGGCGAGAGGACGCCGTACAAGCGCGTCTGGCGTTCCGGAATGGATGCATTGCCGATCTCGTCGCGAATCGCGTCTCGCCGCAGACGACGCGCACGTTGCAAACCTGGTCTGAATCGGGTTGGTGTCAGACCGATCTGGCTTCACGCAAGGTCACACGGATTCATCCATCGACGGAGTTGCTGGAGGGATCGCTTCCGTTTGAACTGGCGCAGGCACCTTCAGCCGACATTGCGGCACTGAAGTCCGAAGTGTTCACACGGTTCTTTGAAGTCAACGAGCAGTCGGCGGACGCACGCGATCAATTGACCGACGAACTCGATCACTTTGTCGATTGCGTGCGCGATCGCACACGGCCGCTGGTCTCCGGTGTCGAAGCCCAGGCCGCGCTCGAAGTGGCCGACGCGATTCTTGAATGCGTTCATGCCCACGAGTGGGATGGTACCTCGGCAGGTCGTGTCGGGCCGCACCTGTTCGAAATGCCCGCGTACCGGGCGGCCGCCTGAGTCGTTCCGAACCGCTGGAATCCGCTTGGATTTTCGGATTCGTTGTACGGAAAGTCACGTCGTGACCCCACTAATAGGTTGACGCCCACTTCGACGCGAACGCGCGCCATCATGAGGTGTGGCGATCTTAACTGCTGGTGGAGAACCGACATGAAACTCACGCTAAGAACACTGCTGGCCTATCTGGACGACGTTCTGGAACCGAATTCCGCTCGCGAAATCGGCGTCAAACTGGGCGAGAGTCACGTCGCTTCGTCGCTGGTCGAACGGATTCGAGACGTGCTCAAACGCCGCCGGATCGCGACTCCCGACGTTTCGGGACCGGGATCAAAACCGAATCCCAATCTCGTCGGCGAGTATCTCGACAACACGCTTGTCGGCGCCGACGTTGAGGACATCGAGCGGATATGCCTTAACTCCGATGTTCATCTGGCCGAGGTCGCGGCCTGCCACAAGATACTGACTCTCGTTTTGGGCGAGCCGGTCGAGATTCCCAGGACAACACGAGAACGGATGTACGCCCTGGGGGCGGCCATGCCCAGCGAACAGGCCGCTTCTGTCTCTGGAAATGGTCACGCAACTGCCAGCAAGATCGAATCGTCGTCATTGCGGTCGCAACCGTCCACGCTCCCCGCGGAACTGGTCCGTCCAAAATCCAAGGGGACATTGTGGGTGGTCGCCGCGTTGCTGATTGTCTTTGGTGCCTGGGTCGGACTCGTCATCAGCGATCATGGACTGCTTTCGTTCGGTGGCCCCGATGATGTCGATGATTCCGCACTCGCAATCAATGGCGACGGCGACAATAGCGACGCCTCGATCCCCGTCGATAATGATCCGGTTGCCAGCGTTCCAGGACAGGACGATCAAGAAATCGAGGCGGGCCTCAATGCCGGTGTCGATTCGGCAGGTGAAGCTACGGAGAACACGGTGACCAGCGTCAGTCCCACCGCGCCACTCCCAGAAGACGCGATCAATCCTCCTCCGCCGGTTGACCTGACTGAGGGAGAAGCCATGGATCCCGCTGATGCCACGGCGGTGGCAGTCGTTCCAGAAGCCCCATTGAACACAACGCCCGAAGCCGCGCTACCCACGCCGAGCGACGGCAACACACCGGCAGTTGTGGCACCGACCGCTGATGACCCTCTACTAGCCTCACCAGGCTCGCCGATCCAATTCCTCTACACGAGTCACGAAGATGTGCTTTTACATGAGATGACCGAGCCGATGGGGTGGTTTGTATTGCCTCGCAATTCTGAAATCCGCAATGGACAATCGATCGCGTGCCCCGAACCGTTCGAGGCGGAGTTGCTGGTTGCGGGCGCGACGTGTCGCATCGAACTGGTCGGCGGCACACGTTTGCTTTCTCTCGGCCCCAGCGCCGTCGGTAGCTTTGGCTTTGATTTCGAGCGGGGTGCCATCGTCGTTCGTCACACGGGGATGCCGGACGCTGCCAAGACGGACTTTGGAATCGTCGTCGCGGATCAATTGATGCAATTCGAATTGATGTCCGACTCGATTCTCGGCATGCAGGTCGATCGTCTTCCGCCCACAGGACTTGAGGAAAACCAGATTCTATCACCGCAAGTGGTGTTGACGATGTTCATGCCGCAAGGAAGCTGCCGAGTGACGGCTGCATCGGGGATCACGGTCGACGTGTCTCCGGAGGTCAATGGCGAACTCACCTGGAACTCATCAACTGGTGAACTGGTTCCGACGGTGCTGCAGTCTCGACCGGCATGGTACGCGGCGATGGGAGTCCGAACGGGAGCTGCGCGGCAGACGGCGCGACGCTATGAAGAGATGTTCCTGGTTGACCAGCCGGTTGAATCGACCGTTCCGACCATTATGCGAAATGATGATCCCCGATTCGCCGAGTTAGCAGTACGGACGCTGGGGTTGATCGGCGACTATCCCCAGTTGGCTCGGGCGATGGAATCGGGCAAGGAGGGTTCGATTCTGGCGGCAGCGGATGAACTCTCGCTGTGGCTGCCTCAAGATTCCGAGAACGGCGACCTGTTGCGTTCAGAATTGCTGCGTAACACTCGCGAAACCGAAGACGTCGACGTACTTGTGGAACTGCTCTGGGGCTACGACCGTGCAGACGCCATGCGTCCAGATGTCTCGCAACGACTTGTCGAATGGTTACTGCACCCGAATGCAGCAGTGCGAATCTTGGCGTTCAAGTACGTGAAGGGGTTTACCGGGATTTCGCAAAACTACCACCCGATGTTGCAGCCGGGTCAACTTGCGGCCAGCGTTAACAACTGGCGAGATTACATTCGAAGAAACGGAGGTGCGCTCGTGGCGTCACCTCAACTACCGTGATTGGTACTCATGGCGACGACTGAATAGCGAGAGCCGAAAGACGGTCTGGGCTGAGGATCAATAGATGATCCTCGGCCAGATACAGATCGCCGCCGGTGATGTCCCACGCCTCGAGGATTCCGACGCGAGTAATCAGGTTCCCGCTCATGATGTCGGTGGCGAACAGGGCATCTCGTGTGGTCCACCAGGCCGCCCCCCCCGCGACGAGTCCCTTTCCCACGCCAGCCCCTTCTGGGCTTTCGAAGCCGCACTTCCAGACGACTTCGCCGGTGGCGGTGTCGAGCCCCCATAGCAGATCTCCCGCCACGACCATCACGCCGTTGTGTTCTCCCAAGATATGTCGCACATCCGATGGGAATGTCGTCGTCCAGCGTACGACGCCGTGTACTTCATCGATCGCCAGCACACGCCGTCCTGCGACACCGACGGCGTAGACAACTCCGTCTGCAACGACCGGCTCGCTGATCTTGGAGGCGTCGCTCCTCCGTGAAAGCCGTTCTCCAGAAAATGAATCGCTTGGATAGGTGACGGCCCACGCGATGTCGCCATTGGTTGCATCGATTCTCAACACGCTTGCGGCCGCGGTGTTCCAGATGATGTGACCATTCGCGATGCCAGTGAGATACTGACCGAAGCGATGGGTCCGCAACGAGCGGGTATCAATGACGCCGCAGATTTCGCGATGCCAGTTCAACTCACCGCTGACTTGGTCCAAAGATGACAGGCCCAGGGCGATCGGGCCCGACCGAGTTGTGGTGGGAATGACGATTTGATTTGCCGCGGCCGCAGGTCTGCCGGTGAATCGCCAGTTCTCGGGCAAGACCTCGTGATCGTCGGCAATCCAGTTGGTCAGGCCTTCCCCTTCAGCGATGTCGAATGCCGCGACTTGCGAGTTGAGAACCCGCAGTTCTGATTCGGCCTCAACCAGGATCGGCCATCCTAGGGTGGCAAATGCATTTCCGTGATCGACGATCCCAGAGACCTGAGGGACCCCCACGCCTGCCAGGATCGGTCGCCGCGACTCTCCAGTGCCACGGCTGACATGAATCACTCCCTCGTCGTCTGGAACACTCGAGAGCCAATACGATTCACCACTCTTTGTGTTCAGCACTTGAACGTGATCGGGTTCGATCAGTATCAATGCCTCTCCGCGGACAATGACGGAAGCCGGAATCGACTCCATCCGATGGCTTTCGAGCGATGTCTGCTGTAACCGATGGGAGTCACCGACGATCCTGCCGCGAGACCACGCGAGACCAAGTACCTGAAAGGGCTGGTGTTCCCGTCCGTCGATTGATGCACCATTTGGGCTAACGCGACGATCCCATTGTTCGACATCCTCCAGCACTTGATACAAGATGTCGGCGTACAGCCCCTTGGCTCCCGCCAATTCCCCCGTTGCGGCAGGAAACAGTGACTCGAAGGAGTCGACAGAACGTCGCGCGTCGTCAGTTACCCGTGAAAACAACCGACACATTGCCATGCGTGCCATGACGTGTTCCGGCGCGTAGTCGCTGTCGGTGTGGATGGCGAGCCGCAGATCAGGCTGAGCCTCGGAGGCGATGAACTCCCTGGGGAGCATCTGCCTCCAATAGCCTTCCGCTGCATCCAGTTGCCCGTCCTCCCAAGCCCAATGTGCCAGTTGCCAAAGAGCATCGTCATGCAAAGATGATCCGAAGAAGTTATCGACAACATCACGCATCGCTTCGACATCGCGCCTCGCGAGGGCGTCCTGAAATCGCGGCTGAGCGACGGGATCGACCAGGCGCCGATAGGCCGCTCGCCCCGCGTCCGGCCAACTGGCGAGTTCACTGTGACACCACGCTCTGATACCGAGAAAGCGATGCGGCTCGGCCTCGATGACAGCCCCAGCGTTGGCGTCGATCAACTCCCGCAACAGGTCAGCAGCTTCAGACCAGCGCGCGGCGCTTCGCAACTGAGTCAGCGACGCGAGTTCGCGGTCCAACGAAACGCCCGTGTCGAAGGCTATGCGATCGCGGTAGTCGGTTGGCGTCGATAACGCCGGCGGTTGGGCATTCGCCGATGTAGCGATGAGCAACAACCAGGAGACAAGCCATCGCGCCCGACGCCATTGACTCTGGCGCGGACTCACATCCGGAGATCGGAATTCAAGGTAGAGAGATTTCACGCATCGATCATACCGCCCGATGTGCCGTTTCGCCTCCCCGAATGAACGCCATCGGGAGTTGTGATGAAGTGCGGTGCCGGGCAGGATGTCGACGAACTGACAGGGATCACATGCGTCAACGCATCGAGTTCCTGGGCGGAGTCGGTCAGATCGGGAACGTCGATGTTTCTTGATGCACGCAGTTTGTCGCGCTGAACCACGTTCTCAATGAGCGCGCCCAGGACTCCCGCCAGCAACGCGGGAAGCAAGACGATGTCTCCCACGAGTGCCAGGAAGACGAGTGAACTCATAATCCAGCCAAATCGACTGATCAGCAGGAGTTCCGCAGGCCAGAGCATGAGCATTCCGAGGCTGACCACAGCCGTCGTCTGACACAGCGCGGGACCACAATGCTTAAGTGACTCGACGACCGCTCGCTCGCGACTTTCGCCACGACGCAGCGCATCGCGGAACCAGGTGATCAAGTGGAGTGTGCCGTCGACGGCGATTCCCAGCGCAACCGATGCAGTGACGAGCGTGCCGACATCGATGGGGAGTCCGCACCAGGCGATGGCTCCGAAGACAACTCCGACCGGGAAGAGGTTGGGGATCATGCTCACCAAACCCGACCGCACATCTCGCAGCACGAAGATCATCATACCCGCGATGATGACGAACGCACCGGCAAAACTGACGATCAAGCTTTCCAGCACGGCCTGCTGGGTCCGTAGAAACAACGGCACACCACCAGTAACAACATGTGAAACCCCTGGATAGTAGCGGGTTTCCGCCCTGACAAGTTCATCCATCTGGGCTGTCAACACACTGGCGTGGTCGCTCGAATGGACAGTCGTCTGGGCGGCAATTCGCCACAACTCGTCCCCTGGTTCGCTGAGCAGGCTATCTCCCGTGGCATGCAAGTCATACGCCTGGGAGGGAAGTGCCAGAAACTCACCGGCACCCTGTGCGAGTTGTTCCTTGATCTGTCGTTCGACTTCGTTGGACGTTCGGTTGTAGCGGATCAATGTCAGTCGCTGCGCTGTTGCCGCGGGTGCTTCGGAAACCGGCTGGAAGTTCGCGAGCGACGTCGTCCCCGAGATGTCGGCATGTGCCTTCAACTGGTCACTCACCTGGCGGACAATCTCCATCCGTTGCAGGAATCTCAGCCTTTGCTGAGCCTCGGGTGAAAAGCGAATGACGGTGTCGATCGGCGTCACACCCGTCACGTTCTCTTCCAGATAGTTATAGTCCTGCACGACTTTCGATTCGGGACTGAAGTAGCGAATCGCGCGTGTTTCGGTGCGGAAGTGACACAGTCCGCAGATGCAGCCGACGAACAGCACGAGACTCAAACCGTACACGATTCGTCGATGGCCTGAGATCCAGTTTCCGGTAGTGCTCCAAAGTCGCCCCTCACGTTCACGAATCGGCCGCGCCTTCAACTTAAGCATTTCGAGCAAGGCGGGGAGCAGCAGCAAGATGATGCCCAACGAAATCACGCATCCGATCGCTGAATACAACCCGAATTGGCGGACCGGAAGCAATGCACTGGTGGTCAGGCTCAGCAGCCCGACCGCTGTCGTCAGCCCCGCCATGATACAGGGCTGTGAAGCCGTCTCGAGTGCGGACTGAACCGCGCGGTCGGGATGCTCCTGATTCGCATGTCTCCAATAGTTAACGACGTGAATCGCCCCCGACAACGTCAGCGTCATCAGCAGCGTCGGCATGACGATGAGAACCATGTTCAATGTCGTTCCGGTCGCGGGCAAGAGCGCGACGCAGAGCAACGATGACAGATACGAGACGCCGATGACGAGCAACCCCAGTCGGATGCTGCGCAAGAACACAAAGGACAATACAATGCCAACGATGCCCGACAAGGCCATCGCCGACTTCTGGTGAACGGCCCACGCCGGTACGGTGGGGTTCCACATCGACTTCGCGACGGCCGTATCGAGCGCGGAGCCGACAACGGGTTGGCCGCTCATATGCAGCGACTCTTCTGGAATCGAGGCGGCAACCGCCGCCTCGCGAATCGCCGCAACCGAAGCGTGTTTGTCGGCTCTGCCCGCATCCGACAATCGGACAATCATCGCCAGCGGCGATCCCGTTGCCAGAAAGCACTTGTCGACAAGTCGCTGCCCTTCGGGTTCCTCGGATGTGGCCAGTCCCAGTAGTTCCTCGGCATGTGCGACGAATCTTTGTGCCGCCACCGAATCGGATGAATAGCCTTCCCAGCTGATCTGCAGGTCGTGATCGGGAATCGAGAGCAACCCCGGCGATAGTGCTGGTGTCCCGGTCTCGATCGGGGCCGTCGATGGCTCACTCTCAATGACCTCTTCTTCGCTCCAAGCTGCGATCAGTTCACTGGAGACCGCCGGCTGCATCGCTGGATGGAACTCGACATTCACTCCCAGCGAAGCCCCCAGTCTTTCAAGAGCGCGCTCGACGCGGGCCCGCTGTTCCTCGCCCGCGGTGGTCAGCCGGACCTTGATCCAGCCTTGGCCGATCAAGGTTCCTCCCAACCGCTCAACGGCGTCTTCAACGGCAACGTCGTAACCAACAAGTCGCTGCAGTGCATCGCCGGCGGTCATCACACCCGCGACGTAAGGCGACTGACCGCGTCGAACGCCGTCGGCATCGACATGCCCGTTGAGACGTTCCACCAGCATCGCCGTGCGCGGATCTTCGAGCGTGCTCCCCTCCCAGGTGACAATCACCCGGTCGCACTGCGGAAACATCTCCTGATACCAACTGTACGTCCGCGCGTCGGGATCGCCGGTAGCCAACCACCGGTCGAGGTTGTTGTCCATCCGGACCTTCAGCAGGAAGGACCCCACAAGTGGGAGGGCGAAGATGATGGCCGCTACGATCCACACCGATGGGGAGTTGCCCCAACGATCACGCCGATCGAACAATCGTTTCACCATTTGCTGCTCCCTGAAGTCCATCCTTGGCCGGGATTCACGCGGACTTATCGCATGACGACAGACAGCAATTCTCGATCGGTCGCGCAATGCGTCCGCCGTGGCGCTGTCTTCAGCCCTTCTATCACATCGGCGTTTATGCTCTCAAAACTCCCTCGACGGCGAAGTTGGCGACAGTTCTCCGGGCATCGCGATCTGCAGCATCGGTCACTGGAAGTTCTCCGAACAGGCACCCTGGAGAGTCCAGGATGACTTTTCCGCGCAGCACGGCTTTATAAGCATCGATTCAGCCTGCGCAATGCATTCAATCGTCATACTCCGTGAGCACGAACGGACTTCCGGTTGCCCAACCTGCATTTGAGTCGGGATGGCGAACTATGCTTCCCTCGGCATCCCATTCGCTAGATGACTGATTCTCGATGACCCCTGTCGAAACAACTCGCCCGAACAAACAGCGACAACGAAGCGGTGCTGCGCTCGTCGAGATGGCATTGATTCTGCCGTTGTTCCTGCTGGTTGTGGTCGGGATCATCGAGTTCGGCCGGGCGATGATGGTCGGGCAGCTCGTGACGAACGCTGCCCGTCACGGTACGCGTGTCGCGGTTCTTGACGGCTCCACCAATTCCGACGTCGAGTACGAGATTCAGCAGTTCCTCCAAGAGTCGGTGGGGGTCGACGCGGCAGACATCACCGTCACCATCGAAGTCGAGCCCTATCCGGGGAACCCGGATCCCAACGACAGCCTCGCTTTCGCATTGCCCAAAGACACCTGCCGTATTCAAGTGCAACTTCCCTACTCCGAAGTCGGTTACATCACCGGCAGTTTCCTGCAATCGTCGCAGCTTCGCGGTTCATGCTCCATGCGGCACGAGTGAACAGGACGGGTGCCGTTTACTCGACGGCCTCATGCACCACGACTTCGCCGTGCATCGTATACAGCAGCCAGCGGTTGCCGTCCTGAATCAGCAGGCAGCTTGACTTGTTCTCTGCCGCCGGTCTCAACGGGTGTCCGCCATACTTTGTCCAGTGGATGAGGTCATCCGACACCGCCACCGAGGGGCACCACAAACGTGGAGACTCGGGCGAACCGCTGCCATGGTAGTAGGCGTAATAGTTGCCATTCACTTTGACGATCTGATTCATGGCGATCATCACGCGATCGTTGTCGCCAGGTCCGAGCGAGAGGACGGGTTCGTCTTGGATGTTCGTCCAGGTTTGCAGGTCTTCCGACGTTGCGAGCCAGACTCCTTGATCGCGCCGTTCGTAGAACAGATACCAGATGCCCTCCTCGACCCAGACCGTGGGAGTGCCGAAGGGGCCGGGTGAAATCGGCGTCCCATCGACCATGCGAATGTCGAGCGGGCCGATTCGTTGCCAATGGATGCGATCGACAGAAATGAGCAATTGAGCCTGGTCTTCCCACCCCTCAGCGAACATGTACCAAGCCGCCCCATGATGGACGACGGTCATGTCCTCAACCCACAGATTCTCGATCAACGGGCCGTCTTGCGCCCGTTCCCAATGGATCCCATCGTCGGAAGTCGCGTATCCCAGCCGACGGATTCCTTCACGAGTTCCATCGTAACCGGTGTACCAGAGGTGCCAGCCTGACTCGTCGTGTTCGATCCAGCCCCGCTCGCGGATGGCAGAGTCCCACGCCCCCTCCCTGCCGGTGAAGACGGGGCCGTCAGCTGCGGGTGAAAACTCGACGAGTTCCATCGGGTAACGGTCATCCGCCGCTGCCGCCAGACCAACCAAAAGCACCATTCCCCACGGAACGATCCGATCAAAGCGGGGTTTGTTGAAACGAAAAGAAGTCCGCTCAGGATTGCCGCTCACAAGGGCCGGTCCTTTCCAGGGGCTGTAACTAGAATCCGATCAATGGATTAGGAAATTGCGGCGAGTTCGCCGGCACAGGCGATTGGACACAAGTCGGGTCTCGCCAAGACACGAATCAAAGGATATGATTATGAGAGGTCGGGGAGCGTTCCTCAACCGGCAAATCAACTCATGATGAGGTACTTCATGCGTGGTAGTAGGATCAGTCGACGAACGGTGCTCCGAGGTTTGGGAACGGCGATGGCGTTGCCGGCCCTGGAAGCCATGTTGCCTCGACACGCATTCGCCGCAGAGTCGGCTGCCGAATTAGCTTCCGCGAGCGGCTCTCCCTTGCGAATGGCGTTTCTGTATGTCCCCAACGGGATGAACATGCAGCAATGGACTCCGCAGGATGAGGGAACCAGCTACGAACTGCCGCAGACGCTGACTCCGCTGGCCGACCATCGTAATGAGATCGCTATCCTGTCGGGTTTGACGCACCGCCGCGCCTTTGCCAACGGCGATGGTGGCGGCGACCACGCGAGGGCGTTGACGACGTTCCTCACAGGCATGCAGGCCCGCAAGACCGACGGAGCCGACATTCGCGCCGGTGTTTCGGTTGATCAAGTCGCCGCTCAGGAGATCGGGATCCGTACCCGGTTTCCATCACTGGAGATGGGGGCCGAGCAAGGGGCGCAATCGGGAGGTTGTGACTCCGGATACAGTTGTGCCTACTCCTCCAACATCGCTTGGAAGAGCGCGACTCAACCACTTCCGAAGGAAAACAATCCGCGAATGATCTTCGACCGGCTGTTCAGCAATGGACGGCCGGGAGAAACCGAAGTTGCCCGTCTGCGGCGTGAACGTGCTGAGCAAAGTCTACTCGACTTCGTTCAGGAAGACGTGCGTCAGTTGAATCAGCAATTGGGAACGACCGACCGCCGTAAGCTGGACGAATACCTGACGGCAGTCCGGGAGTTGGAACGACGGCTGCAACGGTCGTCCCAAGCTCCGGAAATTGACGCGACTGCACCAGAAGGCATTCCCGACAACTACGAAGAGCATCTACGATTGCTCGCCGACCTGATGGTGCTGGCGTTTCAAACCGACTCGACACGCATCTCGACGCTGGTCTTGGCGAATGAAGGAAGTAACAAGAGCTACAACTTCATCGATGTCCCCGAGGGACACCATGATTTGAGCCATCACGAGAATCAGGCCGAGAAGCTGGCGAAGATTCAGCAGATCAACGAGTTCCATGTGCGGCAGTTCGCCTACCTGCTCGATCGCATGAAGTCGGTTCAGGAAGGAGAAGGGACGCTGCTCGATCAATCGATGATCATCTACGGCAGCGGCATCGGCGACGGAAACGCGCACAACCACGACAACCTGCCGATCGTGATGGCCGGCCGCGCGGGTGGCCAGATCCGTACCGGCAGGCACATCGTGTTTCCGGACCAGACGCCTCTCACCAACTTGTATCTGACGATGCTCGATTGGATGGACGTCTCCTGCGAACGCCTGGGCGACAGCACCGGTCCATTGACGGGACTGGCCTGAAGCGAATGCCGTGACACCTCAAGATTCGCAACGCAACTCGAGCGATCCGTCGCTCGAATTGCCTCTGATGGCGTATCGAGAGACACCGCGTACTTGCAGCTATCTCCCTGACGAAACGGCGTCACTCGAATACCGATACCTCAACAATCTCGACGAGGCAACGTACCTCAAGTATCTCGAGCGAGGATGGCGGCGGTTCGGCCGAGTCGTCTTCCGTCCGCAATGCCCGACGTGCCGCGGATGTCGCAGTCTCAGGATCGACGTCAATCAATTCACACCGACGAAGAGTCAACGCCGGTGCCTGGCGCGAAACTCCAAGATTGAACTGCGCACGCAACCCGCGACAGTCACTCCAGCGCATATCGAGCTGTTCAACGCCTACCACCGCGACATGCACCAACGACGGAACTGGCCCGTTCACGAGATTACTCCCGCTGAATACCACGCCGAGTTCGCCGACTCGAAAGTCTCGTTCGCTTGGGAGACTCTCTACTTCCAGGAAGATCGTCTGCTGGGAGTCGGCCTCGTCGATGTGTTGCCGAACGCCATGTCGAGTGTCTACTTCTACCACGACCCCGCGTGGCGTCCGCTTGGACCGGGAAGTTATTCCGTTCTGCGCGAGATCGATTGGGCACGTAAACTCGAGATTCCCTATCTCTATCTCGGCTATTGGATCGAGCGCTGCCCGTCCATGAGTTACAAGTCACGGTTTGCTCCGCACGAACTGATCGCCGCAAGTGTCGATGCTGGCGAGTCGCCGGTATGGAAAGTGCCCGGCGGTCCCAGCGGAACCTGACTAACCGGGAGATCCCGCGCGATCGAGTCAATCGGCTTTCTCGCAACATTTGGTGATGCTCGTACTCGGATCGTGGGAACCGCCTCTGCCGAGACCGCCTGGACGATCGGGCCGACCTAGGGTGAAGTTGCACTCGTCCGTCGACGTCGAGGGGTTTCCTCGCCGCGCGGGTGAAAAGGCTCGCCAACACTTCGGAGAGCCGACAGTGGGCCACGGGTGCGAATGAGAGGATTCCCCAACCACTGATTCGATCCCGTCCCCAACCGCACATGCGAAATCCCATCAGAACCTTGGCGCAACGCTCCAGCGACCGCGATTCCACCACAGGGTGGTATCTTACGGGTTCGGTGGAGCACGGTTCCACGATTTGCAGAAACCCGATCAACAGCCACACGTTCATCGTGGGACGTCGGCCCGAATCGCAACTCATCCTGCATTCGATGCGAGTCTCCGGCGTGCACGCGGAACTTTCCGTTATCGGTGGATCGCTGTTTGTCCGTGATTTGAAGAGCACCAACGGCACATTCGTCAACGGTAAGCGGATTCACTCCGTCACGCCGCTGACCGATGGAGACTTGCTCGAGATTGCCGATTTGGAATTCTGCGTCGAATACCGTGCCGTGCCACTTGCAAGACCCACGGTCGATCCGATCCTCAAGAAGACCGCGGCGGCGATCGACGCCATCGAGTCGGCCTGGATCCACAGCAAGTTTCGCGAGTTGATGACCGACCGCGCAATCGTCCCACACTTTCAACCGATCGTGCTTCTCGAAGATTCCGAGATCGTCATTGGATACGAAGCGCTGGCACGCAGCCTGGTTGCCGGACTCGAAAGCCCGAAGGCGATGTTCGACGCGGCGGAACAGATGGAGATGGAGGCCGATCTTTCGCGAGTCTGTCGCCAACGCGCCGTCGAACACATTCCGCGCATGCCCCGGCCGCATCGCGTGTTCCTGAATACGCATCCCGCCGAGAATCTCCACGAAGAGGTCATTCCGTCGCTGGCGATCCTCCGAGAGCATATGCCCGATGTCAACCTTGTCGTTGAGGTGCATGAAGGAGCTATTCAGGATCCCCGCACAATGCTGCGTATCATCGCCGAACTCAAGGAGATTGACGTCGATGTCGCCTACGACGACTTCGGGGCCGGCCAGTCACGACTGCTGGAACTGGTGAAGGCTCCTCCTACCTACCTCAAGTTCGACCGCTGCCTGATTCAGGATCTGCATGAAGCTCCCGTCCACCAGCAACGACTCATCAAGACGCTCACCGATATCGCCCGCGATTTCAATACGTTGTCGCTCGGCGAAGGAATCGAGACTCCGGAAGAAGCCGAAATCTGCAAGGATCTGGGCATGGCCTATGGACAAGGTTACTACTTCGGCCGTCCCGCGGCTGCTCCCATCATGCCCAAAAGAGATCGGAAGGACCGTCCTTCGTCCTCGAAAGTCGGTTCCGACTCGGCGGTTCTCACTTAGTTCGCGTGCGTCGCCCGTCGCGACGACGAAAGGCGCGTCAATTTAACGGCATAGCTATGAGCCAACGTCAGCAACCAACGTCTTCCGATTTGCTCAAGGGTGCCATTCCTGGCAAACAGGCCGCTGACCGCCCGGGAGAGACTGCAGCTGGCGGTAGCGCACGCCGCGGACCGAGCGACACCCAGTTGATTGAGATGTCGGATGTGAAATCGATCGACAACCGACTGTCGGTGCTTTTTCAAAGAGTGAACTCGCTGTTGGGAGACACCTCCAAGACCAAGTCGGAGTCGTTCTTCCCAAGTTGTCCCAACAGCCTGGACGAAGCCGGGCTGAACTCCGAAGACGTCGAACGGATCGCACTCAAGTATCTGCTCCAGAAGGGTGTCGCTTCGGGACGCGATGTCTGCACACAAATCAAACTCCCCTTCGCACTGCTCGACCCACTGTTTCGCGACTGGAAGCAGCGCCAGTTGGTGGCCTTCAAGGGTACCGCGGAGATGGGGGACTATCTCTTTACGATTACCGACGCGGGCCGCGAACGCGCTCGCCGCTATAACGAGGAATGCACCTACTTTGGATCGGCTCCGGTCCCCTTGCGTGAGTATCTGCGCGCCATGTCGGCCCAGACGATCGCCGGACAGGAAGCCACCGAGGACGATCTCAAACGCGCCTTTCGAGACTTGTTGATCGATACCAGCATGCTCGAGAAGCTCGGCCCCGCGGTCAATTCCGGCCGCGGACTCTTCTTGTTCGGCCCACCCGGAAACGGCAAGACGAGCATCGCGGAGCGCATCACATCGTGCTTCGGCAGTACCATCTGGATTCCACGCACACTGGGCATCGACGGCGACATCATCCGGCTGTTCGATCCTGGTGTGCACGAAGAAGTTCCCGTCAGCACTGGCGACGGACTGTTCGATCTCTCCGGCGTCGACCAGCGCTGGGTGCAAGTCGTGCGTCCCACAGTCATCGCCGGTGGTGAACTCACGATGTCGGAACTGGAAGTTGCGCAGAACCTGCAAACGAAGATTTGTGAGGCTCCGCTACAACTCAAGAGCAACGGCGGCACACTTGTGATTGACGACTTTGGACGACAGACGATGCCTGTCGACATGCTCCTCAACCGCTGGATCGTCCCGCTCGAAAAGCGGTACGACTTTCTGAATCTCCCCAGCGGCAAGAAGATTCAGGTTCCATTCGACCAGCTCATCATCTTTTCCACGAACCTCGAACCACGCGATCTGGTCGACGGGGCGTTCCTCCGGAGAATTCCGTACAAGATCGAAGTCGTCGATCCGTGTGAAGAGCACTTCAAAAAGCTCTTTGAGATCATGGCACCCAAGACCGGTGTGGTGTACGACGCCGCCTCGGTGCAATATCTGGTCGACAAACACTACAAGGCCGTGAATCGCCCCTTCCGCAACTGCCAGCCCCGCGACCTGCTGCTGCAGATCCGCAACTATTGTGTCTACCGCAAGACGCCCAAACGCATGACTCCCGAAGCCATGGACTTTGCCGTCGAGAATTACTTCTCGGTGATGTAACTGATCGCGGTGCATTCCCAAAGACGCCGCAGCCACGCGATGACGAGTCTCGAGTTTGCCGCGGACTCATCAAGAACGATGGTCTGCCCGGCTCGGCTCTGGCGATGATTTGCTGTTGAGCGATGTTTTGCAGATGAGATTGGCTACATGTACTTTCCGTTCCTTGCTCATTGCTGAACGATCAAGAAAACGGGCCGGCCGGCCCTGAACTTGGGTGAGTCGTGGGGTGCAGGAGGGGCACGATTGCTCGTGATGATGGGGGCCATTTCGTGTGCGCACACATTGTCAGCGGTGGGACAATCTGCCGCCCCATCCGCCGGCAGCGGGCCATCATCACGCCGACATCCGAGTCCACTTGAACTCAACGGTCGGCCTTCACTCGACTACTCAGACGATCTACCCCCACCGTCGCGGTCGCGCATCGTCGCCTTTCGCTCGTCGACTCAGGCGTGGGCTTGTTTCTCCCCGCCACGCCACTTGTCGTCTCAAAACGCTCTGTCCTGCCTGCCCTTTTTCGCGATTCACGCATCACTTTCAGCAGTCGAGCCCTATCCAACATTCGCGATCCACGCCGAACCTCCGCTCGGCTGTAGGCTCCCACTTGTCGACTACAATCACACTGCCACCACATGATGCAGTCAGCGTAAAGCCCGCGAGTGGACTAATAGCTTCTGCATGTAGTACGCATTAGTTTGCATTGAGCCCATCAGGATTGCGGGTATGCAGACGTTCCTTCCACGAGCATTCCAGTTGAATGACGTCCTTTGCTTCCATGTCTGGTGAAACACGTTGGAGTATCGAAAACTGAAAGTGGTGAGGATTGCGCTGCCGCAGGAGGCGATTCCCTCCATCGCCTTTTGACGCGTAGTTCATCCATCTGCCAAATAAGTTGTCCTCGCCGTAGGCCGATCCTACATATCCCTTTCCATCCGATGAGTCAAAGATGAAGTATACTCCTCTCCACTGCGAGAGTGCTGCCTTCCAACGATTGGGCGATAGTGCAAGTTCATCCCAAGCAAGAATGATCTCG